>NZ_JBNAJK010000001.1:0-1431236 GCF_052047755.1 Candidatus Pelagibacter sp. HIMB1593
ATTTAATAAAATTAAATATTCAATATTGCTAATTTTATTTACTTTTTATTTAGTTTCAATTTTACCTATTTCTGATGCTGATAGTATTGCATTACATCAAAATTTATCTAATGAAATATTTTTAAAAGGTCTAAGTAATATTAATTTTGAAAAAAATTTATCTTTTTCAATTTTTTCTAATACTCATAGCTTGCTAATTGTTTCACCTTCATTAAATTCTGATAACTTTGGTGCACAATTAAATATATTAACTTTAATTTTTTTCTTTTTTTCAAACTTTAATAATAAAAAAAATTTTTACTTAATTTTGCTCTCATGTCCTTTGATCATTTATTTGATATCTGTACAAAAACTGCAATTATTTTTTGGAATTTTATATCTAATAATTTTTATTCATGTGAATGAAAGGAAAATTAAAAGTAAACTTGAATTATTTTTAATTATTTTTTTATTAGCTTTTTATTCTTCTGGGATTTCTTCCTATATTTTGTTTTCAATTCCTTTATTTATTTATATTTTTATTCAAAATAAAGAGGTATGGAAAAGATTAATTTCATACTCAATTTTATCTTTTGTCATTATTTGGTTACCATTATTAATATTAAAACAAATATATTTCGAGAATATCCTAGCACCTTTCTTAGATAATTTTTTAGGTCAAAATAATTTTTTGTTCAACGCCTACTCTTTTTCTCTAAGAAGTACTGACGGCTGGCTACTAGATCCATTCAATTATAAATTATATTTAGTACCTTTTATTCCTTATGACGCAAGTTCGCTAACAACTTCTCTTGGAATTATATTTTTAATAATGATTTTAAGTAAATCCTTAAATAAAAAAACAAAATTTTTTCCTGTCGTAATAGTGTTTTTGGTTTTATTTACAGGTCAAATTATTCCAAGATATTATTTAGAATCTTTTTTGATATTATCTTTTTACTACACACCTAAACATTTTATTCCAAAAGCGATAATAGCTCTGCAATTTTTTGCTACTATTATCATGTCATTGGGCTACATATATTCTGCATATATCGATAACAATGTTATTAAAAACAAAGAGAAATATATGAATAAATTTTCATTTACATATTTTAACTCAAAAGAATACAATAAAATAGATACAAAAAAAAATATATTAAATTTAGTAGAGCCTAGAGACTCAATTTTTTTTGATGACAATTTATTTTCAGAGAGAACTATAGATATTGTAAGAGTTTATAATAACAATATAAAAAAAGACAGAAGTTTGGGAAATAATTTTTTAAATGATTTTATTTTAAATAACAAAATAGAATTCATTATAACAAATAAAAAAAAAATAATACCTAATTGTTTAGACGTAAGAAAATTAAAAGATATCAATTATAAATTAGCTGTCAGAAATTATTTAAGAAAAGAAAAATTACAAAAAATAAAACTCTTTGAAATTAAATCTAATAATTGTTAATCAATAATTAAAAATATAATTGATATTTTAACTAATAATAAAAAAAAACTAAAAATTGTATTAACTAAAAATTAAAATACAAAATTCTAAATATTGTTTTATTTGAACTTACCTTCAAATTTTTTTATTAAATGATTAGCTGTTGCTAAGTAAGTTTTCGTAGGGGGTTTAAGGCCAATTTTTTCTATGACAGATGAGTCAAAACAATATACATTTTTGTTTAATTTTCTATTATTTAGAAATTGATTAATTGAAAACAACTTTCCATTAAACTTTATCTTCAAGCAGTGATAATGAAAGCCAAAAGCAAATTTTAAATTTAAAATTTTAAAAACTTTAAGACCTATTTTATTTAAATTTTTAACACTTCTAGTATCATAATTATACTTATTTTTTGTGGTCGCAGATAAAATTATTTTTTTATCGTTTTTAATTTTTATTTCATTATATTCACCATTAATCCAAAACTGGCCATAAAAAAAATATTTACCAAGTATATCTTTGAAAAAAAAAATTATTTTTTTTAATAAATTGCTAAAATGGTAAGGATTTACATCATAAATTATACAAAAATTTACTAATTTATTTTTTTTTTTGATATCTAAGTCTACTAAATTTTTATTATTACTAGATAAATTATTACTTTTTTTAAATCTAAAACCAAATATCATTCTTGGATTATCATCTTTAAATGTAGCATAACTTATTTTTTTAAAAGATCTGATCAATATTAATGCATTGCCAATAGGGCCTGCGCTAAGAATCAAATTACGACAATACAATATTTTTTTTTCTGTCTTTACTAATATCAATTTTTCATTAATTTTTTTAAAAGATATTACTCGATCCTCTAATATTTTCTTTTTATATTTTCTTAAAATATTATTTTTACTTAATAATGGTTTTCTTAATATTGGTGGATTTATTTGTATAAATTGAAAATTATTTTTTTTTATATTCTTTGCTATATTTTGTTGTGGTGATGGATACAATTTATCAATTTCGTCTAAATTTTTTTTATATGAAGAATACTTTTTAAAAATTGACTTTGGCCAATAATCATTTTTTTGATAATTGAAAAATTGTTTACCCCAATAATTTGAAAGGCCTCCTATCTCTGAGGAAGAGTATATATAAAAATCATTTTTTTTTGAATATATAAGGTCAGAAAATTTAGTAGTATTTTTTTTAAGTTTAAGCTTAATTTTAGGATGTATGTTACGAGAGTTTATAACTTTTTTAGTTTTTCCCGTTATTAAGAGAGAATTTTTACTTATTTTGTTAAATATATGACAGCCAATTAGACCTGCACCAATTATAATATTTTTATGAATTTTCATTTACAATTTAATACGTATATGCATCTATCAATATCATAAAATAAATAAATAAGTTAATTGTAAAATTAAATGTGCTACAAAATATTTGATAGCATCCCAATGATTAAATACTAATATAGTATCCAAATATGTTTACTTAAATGAGCAAAATAAATAAAATATTAATAACTGGGGGTTTTGGCTTGGTTGGTACTGCACTTGTGAATTTTTTTTTAAAAAAAAAATTTAAAGTTGTAGTTTTTAGTAAAAAAAAACTAATTATAAGAAAAAATTTTTTTATAAAAAGTAAAAATTTAATTTTTGAAAATGGTAATTTAATTAATAAAACTAGATTAAAAAAAGTATTTAATAAACACGACTTCAGCGGTATATTTCATTTAGGCTCTCAAACTCAGGTATTGAAAGCTCTTAAAAAACCACACAATACATTTAAAGCTAACTTAATTGGTACATTAAATTTGTTGGAAATTCATAGAAAAAAAAATAACAAGGTCCCTTTTATATACAGTTCAACTGATAGAGTTTATGGTGATCTAAAAAAAAAATATTATACTGAAAATGATAACCTAAATGCAATCTATCCATATGATTGTTCCAAAGCTACATCAGACATGATATGTCAATCATTTAGCAAGACATTTAATTCAAAAATAGCAATTATAAGATCTTGTAATATATTTGGAGAATGTGATTTTAATTTAAATAGGATTGTTCCTGAGACTATAATATCTATACTTAAAGACAAAAAACTGAAGATAAGGTCTAACGGAATGCAGAAAAGAGACTATGTTTACGTAGGTGATATTTGCAAGGCTTATTATAAAATTTTTATTAATTTAAAAAATTCTAAAAATGATCTTTTAATTTACAATGCTTCTTCAAACTATAACCTAACTACTCTGCAGCTAGTAAAAAAAATATATAAATTGATGGCTTTAAAAGAAAATTATATGATTGAAAATAATTCAAAAGTTGAAATTAAAAATCAAAGATTAAATTTCAATAAAATAAAAAGTGAAATTAATTGGAAACCAAATACCTCTTTAGAGCAAGGTTTGAGATATACTATAAATTGGTACAAGAAAAACATTCAATTATTTAAAAATTTTTAAACCAAATAAAAATGAAATTATCAATTATTGTATGTGTATTTAATGAAATTAAGACTATAAAAAAAATTTTATTAAAGATTGATAAAGTTAATTTACCATTTTCATATCTTAAAGAAGTAATTATAGTTGACAACAATTCAACTGATGGCACCAAAGAGTATTTAAAAGAATTAAAGTTACCTAAAAATTACAAAATTTTTTTTCAAAATAAAAATTATGGAAAGGGTAACTCGGTTATAAAAGGTATTAAAGCTGCGACTGGTGATTTAACTATTTTTCAAGATGCTGATTTAGAATATGACCCTCAAAATTATATTAAGTTAATTAATTATTTAAAAAAAAATCAACTTGATGCTGTTTTTGGTTCAAGAATTAAAAATACAGAAGATTTTTTTTATTATAGAATAAATCGGCTTGCTGTAATTTATTTAACTAAATTAATCAATTATTTGTTTAAAGGATCATTTACAGATGCAGCTACAAATCATAAATTAATCAAAACTAATATTTTAAGAAAGTTAAAAATAAAAACAAAAGGATTTGAATCAGATTTTGAGATAACTTTAAAATTATTAAAATATAAGTTTAAGTGTGATGAAATTGCAATAAAATATTTTCCTAGAAAACATGAGGCAGGAAAAAAAATTAAATTTCAAGATGGTATTAAAAGTTTAATGATTATTATTTATTTTTACTTAAAATTTTTAACAAAAAAATTAACAAAATATTAACAAAATATATAACTCCAACAAAATTGTTACATTAAAAATTATAATTATCTTAAATTTTTTTAAATAAATTTAATAATTAATTTTTATAAGATTTTTTTGATCATATTTTCTAATTTATAAATTTTTTTTAATAATTTATTAATGAACTAAAATTAATTTTTTCTTTTTTAGTTGGTCTAAATACTTTTGTTTATTAATATTTCTTTTTCGGCAACTTTTAAATCTTCTTTAACCATTTCTGAGACCAATTCATCAAAAGTAATTTTAGGTTGCCAATTTAATTTTTCTTTCGCCTTACTTGCGTCACCCAATAAAGTTTCTACTTCTGTTGGACGAAAATATCGGGGATCAACCTTTATCACAACCTTATTTTTTATAAGACCGACTTCATTTATACCTTTTCCCTTCCACACGATATTTAGATCTAGTATTGATGCTGCTTTATCAATAAACTGACGCACAGAATACTGTTTGCCAGTTGCAATTACAAAATCTTCTGGAATTTTTTTTTGAAGCATTAACCACTGTGCTTCAACAAAATCTTTTGCATGGCCCCAGTCACGTTTTGCATCTAGATTTCCTATATAAAAATTATTTTGAGTACCTAATTTTATTCTTGTTAATGCTCTGGTTATTTTTCTTGTAACAAAAGTTTCACCTCTAACTGGAGACTCGTGATTAAATAAAATTCCATTACATGCATAAATATTATAAGCTTCACGATAATTTACTGTTATCCAATACGCGTAAAGCTTTGCTGCAGCATAAGGGCTTCTTGGATAAAATGGAGTTGTCTCTTTTTGTGGAGTTTCGCGTACTAGTCCATAAAGTTCAGATGTTGAAGCTTGATAAAACTTTGTTTTTTTTTGCAAATTTAACATTCTTATAGCTTCTAAAATTCTCAAAGTTCCAAGAGCGTCGGAGTTCGCAGTATATTCGGGTATTTCAAATGAAACGGAGACATGTGATTGTGCTGCAAGATTATAAATTTCATCTGGTTGCACTTGTTGAATAGTTCTAACTAAAGAGCTAGCGTCTGTTAGATCTCCGTGATGTAAAAATAATTTACATTTTGTATTGTGTGGGTCTTGATAGAGATGGTCTATTCGCTCAGTGTTAAAAAGTGAACTTCGTCGTTTAATACCGTGAACTTCATAACCTTTTTTAAGTAAAAATTCAGCAAGATATGAGCCATCCTGACCAGTAATACCTGTAATAAGTGCTTTTTTTATTTTCATATATCTAATTAAAAATCAACAATTATTAAATTAAAAATTTTTTAAAAACTTGCTTAAAAGTAAGTAAAGAAAAAAAAATAACAAAACCTACTATAATACTTAATAATAAATTTCTAATTAGATTATTTTGATCATGATATAGTTCAGTCTCAAATCTAAAATTAGGTTCAAAAGTAATTTTACTAATTTTATTATTTATTTCGTTAACTAGTTTAATTTGCAACGAAATGTCTTCCAAACTTAAGTCTGAAAAAATTTCTGAAACAGAATAATAATTATTATTATACTTATCAACTAAATTTAATATTTTAAGATCTTTTTCACTTTGGTTTTTATTTTTCGAGTTATTTTCAATTTCTTTTTTAATTTCATATTTTCTATTTAAGATTTCTAATATTTCATTAGATAATTTTAACTTTGAATTAATAAATTCTGATTTAGTTTTAAAAGAAATATATTGAATATAATCTTTTAAAAAATTAGTAACATCAAAATCTACAGGATGCGTTAAAAAAAAAGTAACTAGAAAATCTGCATCAAATTTTGAGTCTATTTCTGCTTCAAATTTCCCTGCTAAATATGACCTTGCATCGAGATTATTTTTATTAAATATTTTCAAATATTTAAGGTTTTTCTCTAGATTCAAAAAGTTGATCAAATTTTCAATTGAAATCAAATCATAGGATAATTTATTTCTATAATATTTAAAACCGTCATTAGTTGAATCATTTACACTCGGTCCTAATAATGAGTTAGTAAGATAAAATAATTCATGACCACTAGTGGGAAGTTCAACAAAAACACTAGTATTTATTTCTTGCATTTTTGAGGACTGTTTATGATTAAACAATATTGTAAAAGAAATTGATAATGCCAAAATAAAAATTAACAAATATTTTTCTTTAAAAATTAAATAAATTAAAGAGGATTCTATTTCACTATTTATTTTTTTGTTTTTCATACTTTTAATGTTTTATTCTGAAAACTATAATTTTAATCTCAATTATTCAAGCATTTACTTTTATTTTGATTATTTTACAAAATACTTTTATCTAATTCAAAATATTTTTCAAAGATAATTAGCACAGTAAGATTTTTATTCTATTAAAACCTAATTAAGTAGTAAATAATTTTGTAAATTTTTAAAATCCATTTTAGAAAGTTAATTTTAAAAAATTAAAATTTTAACAATAAGAAATTTTTATTGTCACATACAATAGATTTTGGATTATCCCTAACAAAACTATATAAAAACTTAGCAAAATCGAGCCAGGTTATTGCTGGATATAAATCATGTTTGCTGTAATTAGGATAAAAATTTTTTAAACTAAAATTATTACCAATCTTTCTCTCTTTAAATTCATTTATATAAGCGGTTACATATAGATCATTATATAAGATGTTTTTCTCAATTAAAATTTGGTCATAATTGTCATTAAAAAATTTTAATTTATCATTAAATGATTGAAAAAAAGGATAAGTTTTTTCAGACATAACAAATCCATACTTGTAATCTATAATGTTAATATTTTTATTCTTAACTAGATAAGCGTGCTTAATTAAAACTAGTAAATCTTTTTTAAATTGTTTTCCTATCAAACAAGATTCAAATTCATTAATATATTTTTTATTATCTTTTTTATTAAAAATTTTATCTCTATAAAAAAAAGGTTTTTTAATTTCTTGTTCTGGATAAATAATATTCTTAACACTTTCAAATCTATTTAGATAAAGTTTTTGGAAAAAACTTAAATCGTAAGTCGCTAAACTTAAGTTAATCAAGATAAAAGCAAAAAAAGTTAAATACAAATATTTTGCTCTCAATAATGTTATATTTTTGGTTGAAGATATATGAAAATGGCTCCAAATTTCTATTAATAAAAAAATTATTAATGCATTTTCTATCGGTAATAAATATCTTCTTGGATTTGAAAAATCTGGTAACGATATTAAACCAAGAATTAGACTGCTAATTAAGTAAGAAATTAATATGATTAAATAAAATGAAATTTTTTTTTTAATTAATATTACAGTAAATATTAGTAAAATAATAAATATTAAATGTTTTTTTACAAAAATTTTAAACCAAAAGTAAGCGTAATTGATTTCGATTGAGTCTATAAAATTTATTTCCTTAAAAAATTCATTATTTGTGATGTAAAAATTACTTCCGAATACTGGTGAAATTGTACCATACAAATAAAATTTATGAAAAAATTCAGGAAGTAAAAAAATGACTGCTATTAAACTAACTGTTATAATTTTTTTATTTAAATATTTAACATTACTAAAAATATTTATAAAAAAAAGAATTATAAATATAAAAGAAGTAGTTGATACCAAGTAGTTAAATCTTAAATTGTAAGCAATAAAAAATAGTGAGCAGATAAGAAGTATATTTTCTGAACCTTTATAAAATTTTCTCAATTCATCCAACAAAATTAAACTTAAAGAAAAAACAATAATATTAGGCATACTTGTTGCTGATAAACTCAAACAGGATAGTGAAATAAAGAATACAAAAAAAATAAATTCTAAATTAGAAATTTTTTTTTGTGTTATCTCATATATAAATATTAGAATTAGAAAGCATCCAAATGCTTGATCAAAAAAATAAAGTGAAGTGTATCCACCTATAAAAATAAAAATTGATTGTATAAAATCATAACCAAAACTTGATAACCATGCTCTTATATTTGCATCTGGTGAAAACTTATAATTATCATTGATTATTGTTGAATAAATATTGAAGTAACCATTAATATCATCATGATTTGTATATTGATAATTAAATACAAAAAGAGAGAAGATAAAAAATAAAAATATTAGTATACCAATTTTTACATTAAAACTTAATTTCAAATACTTATAATTTTTAAATAGTAATAATATGAAATGAATTAAAACTATTAGTAAAATATATTTAAATTTTCCTAATCCTGCTAAATAAATTAAATTGATAACAGAAATAAAAAAACCAAATCCAAGATATATATTTATATATACAATTAAATTCTGTTTAAAAATTTTTTTTGATAAAAATTTTCCAACCTCATTAAAATAAAAAATTAATGAAATTAAAACTAAATATGATGTAATAAAATTTATCAACACTTTTAAACTACATTATAAATTCTATTTTATTTTTAAGAATTTTTTTTGAAGTATTTTTGGCCAATCGTCTCTAAAAAAAAAACATTTATCATCAACAAGTATATCAAAACTTGGTTTTCCAAAAAAAATTTTGTGATAACTGACTTTCCATAATTTTAACTGACTTATGGTTAGTTTTTTGATCAATTTCTCTGATTTTTTTCTGTTATCTAAGGTCCTTCCCATACACCTGGCTGTATAAAGTTTGATTATAAAACCAGATTCAAATAAAGAATTTATCGTTTTAATATTTTTGATTATTGGTACACTTTTTTTATAATTTTTGTATTTTGATTTACAGATTACACCATCGATATCAAAACATATAGTTTTCATTTTATAAAAAAATTTTGAACTTAGAAGATTATAGTTTTTTATTTAAAGATTTAAATATTTTTATATTTCAAAATATGTATATAAACAATTATTTACTAATAATTAAAAGATTAATATTAAATGAATTTAATAAAAATATCTGACTAAATGCGATTTTAATGTCGATTTCAATAAACATACCAGTTTACAATGAAGAATTTAATATTGAGGATACTTATAATAACTTAATTAAAGCAATCAAAATTGTTAAACTAACCGATTATGAAATAATTTTTATTAATGATGGAAGCATTGATAATAGTTTAAAAATAATTAAAAAAATTTCAAAAAAAAATAATAAAGTAAAAATTATTAATAATGAAAAAAATTTAGGGTTAGCTATTTCTGTATTTAAAGCATTTAAAAAATCAAAAAAAGAATTTGTGTGGTGGCTACCATCAGATAATAATGTTAAAAAAATTGAAATTGCCAAAGTTATTTCAGACTATTCAAAAACAGACTTTATTCTTACTAAACATATTATGAGCAGAACTCCTTTTAGAAAGTTTGTTTCTCATGGATATACAATTTTAGTAAATGTAATTTTTTTATTAAATATCCCTTATTATAACGGTCTTTTTTTAATAAAAAAAAAAATGATTAAAAAGATTAAAATAAAATCAAGAAGTCAATTTTGGATGGGTGAAATGGTTATTAATTTACTAAAACTTAGTAATAATTATGAAATTAGAACAATTAAACTTACTGAGAGAAAAAAAGGCACATCTAACATATTTAACTTTAAACAACTATATTTAACAATAATGGATCTAATTAAGTTTAGATTGGGTATTTAAAATAAAGAATTAAATATAGTAATATGTAAATTCAACTAAAAAATACTTTTTTTTAATTTTTTTTGATTTATTCGTGATTGTTTTAAAAATTGTAAAATCAGATGCATCATTATCTGATTACAATCCTCTGAAATACCATAATTATCAATAGGAAAATGCAATGACAAATCACATTTTTTTTTTAAATAACCCCCATCAAATCCTACAAAACTAATTGTTTTGCATTTTTTTTTCTTAGCTAATTTAATTAAATTTATTAAATTTTTTGAGTTGCCAGAACTGGAAAAAAAAATAATCAAATCATTTTTTTCACACAAATTTTCAGCTTGATATGAAAATACTTGGTCATAACTTATATCATTAGAAATGGCAGTTATTAGTTCCAAGTTGTTAGCAAAGCTAATAATTTGAGGAACTAACTTTGTGTTCTGTTTTAAAGTTTTTGCAAAGTCGCAAAGCATATGATTAGCAAGAGAAGCTGAGCCTCCATTTCCACAAATAAAAATTTTTTTTTTTGATATAATTGTCTTTAAAATTAAATCTGAAATTTTTTTTAATTTATTATCATTTAACTTTTCGAGAGTATCGAAGAGATAATAAAAATAATCTTTTTTAAAATCAGTAATTTTAAGGTATTTTTTTAAAGGAAATAATTTCATTATAATTTTGTATTAAAATTATCTTAATAATTATTAATAGTCCATTAATGTTTCAAATAAATAATTTAACATTAATAAATTAAATTAACTGTTGATAAGTATATCAATAATAAATAAAAGCTTTCTAAATTAAAATATTATGAATATATTAGTTACTGGAGGTTGCGGTTACGTTGGATCAGTATTAATTCCTAAATTATTATCTGATGGACATAACATCATCAATATTGATACGCAATGGTTTGGTAATTATTTAAAAAAAAATAAAAACCTAAAAAATTTAAAGCTTAATTTATCAAATATAAATAAAATAAACTTAAAAAAAATAGACTGTTGTATTCATCTAGCATCTATTGCAAATGATCCTATGGCCGAATTAGATAAAAATTTAAGTTGGGAAACATCAGCTTTAAATACTCATACGCTAATGGAGAAACTTATAAAATCAAAAGTTAAAAGAATTATTTATGCTTCTTCGGGATCTGTTTATGGAATTAGTAAAAAAAATAATGTTACTGAAGATACTGAATTAAAACCAATATCTCTTTATAATAAGGTTAAAATGGTTACTGAAAGAGTGATTTTATCGTATTCAAATAAAATTGAGGTTTTCATAATTAGACCAGCCACAGTCTGCGGATACTCTCCTAGAATGAGATTAGATGTAGCTGTAAATGCATTGACTTTTTCTGCACTGAATAATGGAATAATTAAAGTATTTGGTGGAAGTCAAATTAGACCCAATATTCATATAGATGATATGTGTGATCTTTATCGATTTTTTATAAAAACAAAGAAAACAAATTCTGGCATCTATAATGCAGGTTTTGAAAATAAAAGTATTATTCAAATAGCAAATGATATTAAAAAGGAAATAGCGTCTAAAACTCAAATTATTAAAAATCTTAGCGATCCTAGAAGTTATAAACTTAATTCTTCCAAACTAATAAAAATAGGTTTTGTGCCAAAAAAAAATATTAAGAACGCAATTATTGAATTAAAAAATAGCTACTATCAAAGTATACTTAAACAAAAACCAAATTTTCATTCGTTAAAATGGCTAAAAACAATTCTCAAAAAAATTTAATTTTTTCTAAAAAATTCTTTTATACATTTACATACGTAAGATAGCTGTTTTTGCGTAAGAAAATAATGAATTGGTAAACTTAAAATTTGCTTAGAATATTCCTCTGTATTTTTGAGAATTATATTTCCAAAAACTTTTTTATAAGCTTCTTGTTTATGTATTGGTATTGGATAATGAATACTAGTTTGAACACCTTTAGACGCCAAATATTTTTTTAAATTATTTCTTTTACTAGTTCGAATTATATATTGGTGAAATGTTGGCTCTGTATTCTTTTGATCGTATTTGGGTGTTTCAACGTATTTATTTAAATTTGTTGTATAGTAATTAGCTATTTTTAAAAATTTTTTATTTATTCTTTTTATACTTTTTAAAAAAATATTGCCGAATGCAGCTTGTAAATTATCTAATCTTGAATTAGTGCCCCAAACCTTAGACAAATTTCTGTTTTTTAATCCATGATTTCTCAGTAATTTTAGTTTTTCATAAATATTTTTATTATTTGTAACAATGAGACCTCCATCACCCAAAACATGAAAATTTTTTCGAGGGTGTAAACTAAAAATACCAATATCACCTAAAGTACCCAAATATCTATTATTATATTTCCCACCAAAAGCATGCGCTGCATCTTCAATAAAAACTAATTTATTTTTTCTACAAATTTTTTTTATTTTATTAATGTTAACTGGGATTCCAGAAAGATGTACTGGCATAATTACTTTAGTTTTTTTATTTATTTTTTTTTGAATAAGGTCAGGGTTAATATTCATTGTACTGTCTACATCTACAAGTACAGGCTTGCAGCCCGAATAAGCTATTGCTCCACAAGTAGCAATAAAAGAATTTGATACAGTTATAATTTCATCATTTTTTTTTAAATTTAATGCTTTACAAACCATAACCATTCCTTCTGTCCAATTTCCAACTCCTAAGACATACTTAACTTTTAAAAATTTTTTTATGTTTGTTTCAAATTTATTTAATTCAGATCCAAAAACATACTCACCTTTTTTTCCTACTGATTTAAAGGATGATATCAGTTGATCCTCAAAAAACTCAAATTCACTTTTTAAGTCTGTAAAATTAACTTTCATTAAAAAAACCCTTAATTGTTTTTATTATGAAATTTAAATCCTTTTTTTTAATATATTCATGAACAGGTAAAGAAATTGTGGTATTTGATATCTTTTCTGTAGTTGGAAAATCTCCTTTTTTATAACCATATATTTTAGCAGCAGGCTGAAGATGCATTGGAATAGGGTAATGTATTTTTGCATCTATTCCTTTTTTTTGTAAAAACTTTATCAATTTTAATCTAATCTTTTTATTTTTAACTCTAAATTCAAACAAATGAAAAACCTCTTTTAAATACTTTTGCCTTTTTTTAAGAATTATTGATGTTATTTTTGAAAGTTTTTTATCTAGATACAAAGAGTTAGAGATTCTTTTATTTGTAATAAATTTTATTTTTTTTAACAAATGCAATGCTACAACAGCTTGTATCGTATCAAGTCTAGAATTATATCCAAATAATTGATTTTTATTTCTTGATATCAGACCATGGTTTCTTAAAAGCATCATTTTGTCATAAAAAAATTTTTTTTTTATTAAAACAAAGCCTCCATCACCCCAAACATTTAAATTCTTTAAAGGATGAAGACTAAAACATCCAAAGTCTCCGAAGTTTCCAGCCATTTTATTCTTATATTTTGCTAAAATTGCATGACATGAATCTTCCACTATTGGAATTTTATATCTATTTGAAATTTTAATAATTTCATCCATTTCACAAATACGCCCACTCCAATGAACTGGAAGAATAGCTTTAGTTTTTTTTGTTATTTTCTTCTCAATTTCTAATGGATCCAAATTATAGTCATCATTTATATCTACAAATATAGGTTTGGCACCAGCTGTAACAATCGCTCCTATAGTTGCATAAAAAGTATATGGTGATGTAATCACTTCATCTCCTTCTTTCACCCCCAAACACTTTAAGCTTAACATCAATGCATCAGTACCACTACCAACAGCCACTACATAATTTGCTTTTAATAATTTTTTTATCCTTTTCTCAAAATCATTGACATTTTTACCTAAAGTAAAATCGTTATTTCTTACAACTTTTTCAATTTTTTTAAAAATTTTCTTGTGGTCAGAAAATTGCTCAGAAAGATAATTGTGATTAATATTTAATTTTTTATCTTGTTTGTATTGTTTGGGTAAAAAATTTTTCATAAGCTTATCTGTGATAACTCATCATCTTCATTATACCACTCTTTAAGCTATATCTAGGCGACCATTTCAATTTTTTTTTAGTAAAACTGCAATTTAAAAAGTAGTTTTTATCTTTTCCAATTCTATCAGATGTATAATAAATGAGATTATTAAAATTTACCTTATATAATTTACAAACTAATTTTATCACATCTTTAATTGTAAAATATTCATCAGAGGCAAAATGATAAGTTTGTCCATTAACACCCTTGTTCATAACTTTAATTAAAGCATTATTAAAATCATTTTCAAAAATAAAATTTCTTTTTGACAGTCCATTTCCCTGAAGAGGAAATTTTTTATTATTTTTAATACAATCAATTAATTTTGGAATTAATCTGTGCTTCATTTGTCTTAAACCATACATGTTAGAAAATCTTGTAATAATTGATTTTTTCTTAAAAGAATTATTATAATTCAAAAGAGTTTGTTCACATGATAATTTTGATAATGCATAAGGTGTGGAAGGTTTATAATATTTGTTATTTTCATTTATAGATTTATTATTTGATCCAAATACCTCTGGAGTGCTTATATAAATAAATTTTTTTAGAAATTTTATTTTATGTAAACAGCTAATTAAATCTAACTTTGAATTTAAATTTACATTAAAATAATACTTTGGATCATTCCAGCTTTCATTTACTAAACAAATTGAAGCAAAATCAAAAATATATTCTGGCTTAAATTTTTTTACAATTTCAGTTAATTTATGATTATTATTGTTAAGATTTAATTTTACAAGTCTTTTGAGTATTTTTTTATTAGCGAATAACTTTGTTAAATTTTTTTTTGAATTATAAGTTCCTAAAATTTTATAATTGAAGTTATCATTTAAATATTCAAAAAAACTAGAACCTGCAAAACTGGATGCCCCTAAAACTAAAATTTTTTTCATTCGCTTTAATTTTAAATTAAAATAAGATTTCTTATAAAAAATTTACATGAAGTGGTTTTTTTCCTTCACGTTGGGTTATTCTTTGTATTCCTTTTAAATGATTGTCAAGCGCCACACTTGCGTAATGTTGAATAGGTAAAGTACCCATCATAGTTTGTGCATCAAAACTTGGGGAAGCTAGATAACTCATAATTTTCCAATATCTTTCAGATTTAAATATATCTTTAAATCTTTCATCAGTAAAATTACCTATATGTAGTTTAGAATACCTCGCATTAAAAAACATTCCTGACGGAGCAACTAATCCACTACCACTAATTTGTAACAAAAATTGAGGGCCATAAAATCTGTTATATGAGGGTATGCCTTTATCTTTTATTTTATCCCACTTAACAATTATTTTTGTATTTTCATTACTTAAAGATTCTGCTTTGCTCAATAACTCATATAAACTTTCGTAATCTGAATAATTAACTCCTAATGTTCCAAACTCATCATCTGAACAGTGTTTAATTACCCCATAATCAACTCCTAAATCTAATGCGAGTTTTGCAAACGGAATAATTTCTTCTTTAAATTCAGGCATTAAAACCATTTGAATTCCAAGTGTAACATCAAGTTTTAATTTTTTTTTCAACTCCACTGCATATTTTATATGAGAAATTGCTCTGTCAAAAACATCTGTATGATCAGGACCTTTAAACATGATTTTTGAATAACCTTCAGGGGTACCAGCTGCAACTGTAAATCTCACCCAAGTTAAATATGGAAGTACTTGATCAATCTTTTCAGGCTCCCACTCCCAGCCATTAGTTGCATTGCCAACATCAATTCCTATTTTTGATGCGTGTTGTATGAAAGGAACATACGCTTTAGATAATGTGCTCTCGCCATCTGAAATAAGTGAAACAGCTTTTACCCCAACCTCAGCAAAATCATCTAACAAATTTAGTGCATCTTTGGTCTTAATGCCTGATCTTTCTTGTGGTTCTTGCACCATTGCATAACAAAATGAACACATTGCACCACAAGCTCTAGTTAATGCCATATCAACACTAACTGGAGCAATCCTTTCACCACTTTCCCAAGCTTTCACTCTATCATAATGATAAGATAATTTGTGGGAATCTAGTATTAGTTTTCCGTCTTTTGTATTAACCTCATTATTTTCAAAATTTCTTTCTATCATCATGATTTTATAACAACCCCTCTTAGCTTTCTTAATTTACTTTTATCTCCAACTGGTTCACACCAAATTGTAATTCCTTCATCAATATTTTTTTTTAATTCATTTTCTAAATCTAATAGCAAAACACCTCTTTTATTAGATGGTATTAAATGGTCTATTCTTATTACAATTTGACCATTATCAGGAGCCTTCATAACTAAAAATTCCTTATAAACCACATTAGATTTTAAAAAATTTGAAATTATTTTAATTCTTTGACTTTCACTTTTTGTTTTCCATTCCTTACCTGTGGAAGGGGTTATGGAATTTGAAAAATTATCTATCATTTGTTTAAAATGGACCCATAAAATTTTTGTCAGGTTGGTTATAATTCTTATCTATATCATAAGTTTTTTTGATTTTAATTTTTTTTTTTAAAATTTTTTCTACAATTTTAATTATAGTATTTTTATTAGGATATGAAAATTTAGAGAGAGCTTCTGTACTTGGTATTGGTGTATTTGTTACTCCTATTCTGTTAATAGAATAAATTTTATGCTTCAAATTTTCAGAAATAATTGCCATAATTTCTGCACTTACACCATAATTAGTCCATCCATTATCTATAACTAAAATTTTTTTTGTTTTTTTTGCTGATTTTAAAAATAAACTTTTGTCTAAAGGTCTTAAACTTTGAAGGTCAATTATTTCAGCTTCAATTTTATTCTCTTTTAAAATTTTAGCAATTTTAATTGCTTCGATAACCATATAAGAGAAAGTGATTATCGTAATATCTTTTCCTCTTGTGATATATTTAGATTTACCAATTTTTATTTTATAGTATTTTTTTGGAACTTCTGATTTTGTATTATGAAGCCAACGATGCTCAAAAAAAATAACTGGATTATTGTCCTCAATACTGGATGCTAATAAACCTTTAGCGCTGTATGCATCTGAAGGGCATACAACTTTCAATCCTGGTATATGTGAGAACATGGCCTCTAAAGATTGTGAATGCTGAGGTCCCTGGCCCCATCCTCTTCCTATAATCAACCTTATAACTAATGGAACAGGTTTTTGACCTGCGTTCATATATAGCCACTTTGCTGCTTGGTTTACAATTTGATCTATAGCGAGCAATGAAAATTCAACTCTTTGATGAGTTATAATAGGTCTTTTGCCAGATATAGCAAGGCCTATAGCAAATCCTGTCATTGAATTTTCAGAAGTTGGCATATCAAAAACTCTTTTTGGAAAAAATTTATTTAAGTTAAGAGTTGTAGAAAAAATTGCTTTTGGGTCATCAATACCTAAACCCATTAACAAAATATTCCTATTTTTTTTCATTGATAAAAATAAAGCTTCATTTATTGACTCAGAAAATTTTAAAATTCTTTTATTTTTAGATATATACATCTTTGTAAAGGTTTTTTCTTTCTGGAAATTTCGAGTTTTCAGCAAATATAAATGCCTCTTTTATCTCGCTATTAATTTTTTTTTTAAGATTTTTAATAGTATCATTTGATAAAATTTTTTTTTTTAAAAGATAATTTTCTATTCTTTTTAAAGGACATTTGTTTACCCAATAATCAATATATTTTTTATTTCTATAATTTAAATTATCATCATTATTAGGTCCGCAATGTTCAAGATTTCTAAAAGTATCACACAAAAAAATAAAAGGTTTATTTTTTTTTCTCATTCTATTAATCACAATTTTGGATTTCTTATATAAATTTATAGAATTGTTTCCATCTAGATGAAGTCCCTGTATTCCAATCGCTTTTGCAATATTTAGAATATTTCTTTTTTTTGACTGCCTTTTTTTTATATTAGAATAAACTGAAAAATTATTATGCTCACATACAAATAACACAGGTAAACTATGTAAGGACGCAAAATCAAGGCTCTCTTGAAAAACACCCTCTTCTGTTGCTCCATCTCCAAAAAATATTACAATGATTGATTTTTCTTTATTAAGTTTATTACTCCAAGCGGCTCCTACCCCAATAGGAATTGTGCTTCCAACTATTGGAACAGCGCCAAACAAACCTGCTTTTAAGTCTATCAAATGCATTGATCCACCTTTGCCTTTTGCACAGCCTGTTTCTTTTCCATACAATTCAGCAAGCATCCTTTTAAGGTTGCCTCCTTTTGCTAAATAATGGGCGTGAGATCTGTGTGCTGTGAAAACCCTATCTTCTTTATTTAGATTTTTACATATTCCAACTGGAATTGCTTCTTGGCCTATAGATAAGTGAACTGGACATTTCATTTTTTGTTCACTATATTTTTTTGAAATCTCTATCTCAATATTTCTTATTCTAAGTGTTTCAAAATATATTTTTAATGCTGTGTTTTTATTCATTATTATTTTTAAAACTAAATGCAAAAATATTTATTTTTTTTCATAGTATCCAAGTTTATAATTTGTAAAATATATTTACATTTGCTTTATTAATTAAATTAATACATATTTAATCTCAATAGATTTTAGTAAATTAATAAATTTTAGTGTTTTGTTATAAGATGTTAATATATAGAATCTAGAAATTTATTGCATGAAAAGATCAAATAAAGCAAAAAATACTAAATTAAATAAATCTATTGGCATGGTTCATGGTGTATTTGACGTCATACATATTGGCCATATTATGTATTTTAAAGAGGCAAAAAGTAAAGTTGATAAATTAATAGTATCAGTAACTTCTGATAAATATGTAAACAAAGGTCCAGGAAAACCAATTTTTAATACATCGACTAGAATTAAGCTTTTAAGTTCTATTAAATATATTGATAAAGTTATAGAAAGTAACCATCCAACAGCTATTCCTAATATTAAAAAGATAAAACCAAACTTCTATATAAAAGGAATTGATTATAAAAACTTAAAAGATGATTTAAGTAAAAATATTTTTGCGGAAAAAAAAGAGGTCGAAAAATATGGAGGCAAACTTACTTTTACAGATACTCCTTTGTATTCCTCAAGTTCAATTATAAATCAAAATTTTGATTTTTTAACAACTGATGCAAAAAAATTTTTTGCAAAAGAAAAAAATTATTTACTTGGCCCAAAATTTAAAGAATTTATCAAAAAAAAAATAAATGAAAAAATTCTTATTATTGGTGATCCAATTATTGATGTTTTAAGATTTGTTAGACCATCTGGTAAATCAAATAAAAATAATATTATTGCCACAAGATTTCTTAAACAAGAAGAAAACTTAGGAGGTGTACTTTTAGTTTTAAATTTTTTGTCTCAATTTTTTAAAAGTATAGATTATTATTTTATAGGAAATAAGAATGATCTTAATTATATTAAAAGATACTTAAATGAAAATATTACAATCAAAATTATTTCATCTGAAAACAATATTATAAAAAAAATAAGATACGTTGATGATTATTCTCTTAACAAATTCTTTCAAGTAAATAAAAATGAAACTAATAATTTAACTTCCAAAGTTAAAGAAAAATTTTTGTCAATTTTAAATAAGAATATAAATAAATATAAGCAAATAATTATTTTTGATTATGGGTATAACTATAATTTTAAAGAACTAAATTTATTACTTCAAAAATATTCGAATAAACTAGTTGTAAATTGTCAAAGCAACTCTTTCAATTTTGGATTTAACCTAGCAAATAAATATAAAAAATCTTTAATCTTAAGTTTAGATGAAAACGAAATGAGACTAATGTCACAAGATATGCATTCTCCACTTAAAAATGTTATTAAAAAAAATACTCACATTTTTAAAAAAACAAAATTAGCAATAATAACCCAAGGTAGGAAAGGTTGTTTTGTGCTTAATAATAATAAATTACATTTTATTCCAACAATTTTAAAACAAAACCTAGATACAACTGGTTGTGGTGATATTTTTCTTTCAGCTTTTAGTGCATTAAATTTTTCACAAAAGTTTAATTTAAAAGAAAAAATTATTGTATCTCACATTGCAGCCGGTATTCATGCTAATGAATTGGGTAACAGATTCAACGTAAATTTAAAACACATGTCTAGTGTCTTGTCATCTGTTTTAAAATAAAAGAGAGATAAAAATCAAAAAAGTTAAATTCCTGCTTAAAATTTACGTCTATTAACTTTTAGTTTTTGGGTTCAATGCTAGTGCTTCCGTCAAATTGGTATCCTGCTAGTTTTGCTTCTTTACCACAAATCATCCAAAAAATGATATTATGAAGTTTTGTAAAATGATTTCTATAATCTCCAATTTGCCCTTTTCTGGCTTCTGGATTATTTACATCTTCATCACCACGTTTACGACCATAACAATTTTCAAAACTAAAAATATCAATTGATTCTAGTACGGTTTCTTTATTTATATCCAGCTCAAAGTTTGTTAGTATTGAAGTAATTACTTCAAATGTGTTTGTTCTAAGATCTTCGTATCGGACACGGAAGCTCGGTACATTTTGCCAAGATCTAAAATGTTTCCTCCAACTAAAAGCTGTAATAATAAAACTTAAAAATGGAATCATATGAAAAATTAGTTTTCTATCTATTTTACCCTTCTTAATTGCATTTCTAACCATATAATAATATGAAACTGCTACATCTCTTGGATCTCGAGTTAAATAAATAATAGATTTAGTTAAATCAATTTGTTGAGCTGGATGGGAGTGTGTTTTTACAACTATACTATAACGTGAATTTTCACGTCCTTTTAATCGACCTTTAGTGTTTTTTTCAATTACGTCTGATATACTATATTTGATACCTCCCATTAAAGCATAAGGCTCAATAAAACGTGCATTAAGAATATAACACAACATATAACTTAACCAGCCTTGTGCTGAACGTCCAAAATCTGATATTAATAATGTTTCGTCATCTTTATATTTGTTAATCATCTTCAAATTTAAATTGTTTAATTATATTAAAAATTTTCTTTATTAATTAGACTTAAAGTGTTTGCTCTAGATCCTTTTTTTGGAAAATTAGCAAATACAAGTAGTGCGTTGTTATTTTTTTTAAAAACTAAATTTTTATTTCTCTTAATGTTATTAAAAATGAAATTTTCCATATTTTTTGGAAAATCATTTGTCAATATAGGTGTGCAACTTGCTCTAAAATAACAGGTATTAATTACTTTTTTATCACAACTAAAAATTATTAGATTAAATGAGTTATTATTTCTTATTACTTTTTCAATAAAATAACCTTTTTTTGAAAAAACAATCAAAGTACTGTCATTAAGATTATTTAAAATCTTTAAAAAAGAATCTGAATTATATTCAACTGTTTTTTTATTTTCTGTAAAATTAATAAAATTATAAAGCCATTTAATAGTTGTATGATAATTTTTTGATGTAGCGGTTTCATCACTTAACATTATCTCATCTACATTTAATGTCTTAGAAAATGCTAATGACATAATTTCACTTTTGCTTGGTAAAGGATTTTCTATCATAGAACCCAAATTTTCTGTGGCCATGACCAATGGTTTGCCATTTCTTTTACAAATATTTGAAATTTGTATAACTGCTTCATAAAGTTTGGATTCTCCTATTTCTGCACTTAAATCACCCCTATCAATCATAACCATATCACTTGCTTCAGAAATTTTTTCAGTATTTTTAAAACCAATAATATTTTCTATTTTCGATAAAATTAAATGATTAGGGAATTTTTTTTTAATTTTTTTTACGATTTTTTCATTTTGAACATAACTAAGTCCAATGGCATCAAATTTAAATGATTTAATTTTATTTAAAAACTTTAAATATAAATCCAGCTGAAGTTTATTATCATAATATGAATTGGGTAAATTAAGCCCTTTTTTCGGTTTTAAAATGAAACTTTGAAGTGATTTTCCTATAATGATATTTTTTTTGAGCTTTACAATCTTAAAAGAATATAATCCATCTGAAATACTAAACTTCTTTGTTTTATTTTCAGTTTTCGGAATTGGGTTTGTAATTGGTACTTTTATATGTTTTAGGTATTTTTTTAAATTTTCATCTTTTTTAAAATAAAAAATAACTAAATCATTTTTTTTTACATTTATATTTACTTTATTATCTGTTCTGGGCTTTATTCCTGGAATATCTAATAAGATTTTATTGTCAATATTGTTAAATTTTATTCTCTGACAGATTTTTTTATGCCATGCTAAAGAATTGTGAGATCCATTTAGTCTAAAAAGATTAGTAAAGCTGCTAATTTTTTTTATAGAATTTGTACTTTCACTTACAGGACCAATGGTAGCTAATATTTTCATTTTATTAATTTATAAAAATTTTTTGCTTAAGTCCAAATATAAACTTTTGAAGATTGAAATCTGCATATTTAAAATACTTTTTGTTTTTTAAGCAATTTCTAAATTCTGTACCAGATATGTTTATTAATGTTTTGTGTGAACAGCTGGTTTTAATAACAACATCTTCGCATTTCTTGCAATAATAAGATCCTAAAACTTTCTCAACTTTTATGTTTAGATGGGTTTGTAATTTAGAAATATAATTGTAAGCTTGATGTGGTGTATATAAATTCTCAGATCCAGCATGATCTCTTCCAATTACAAAATTTCTAAAACCCAGAGTGTATCTTAAATTTGCATGATGAACAGCTTCTTGGGGGCCAGCATAAAACATATTTGAAATAAAAGGTATGTAGCTAACTTTTTTGTTGTACTTTTCTCTTAACAAAAATTTATATATTTTAGCTAACATATCAAATTTAATGTCTCCCTTTTTTTTAGGTCCAATTAAAGGATTGATTACTACATGGTCATATTTAGATAACAAATAATCTAAAATTTTTTCATGGCCATGATGAGGAATGTTTCTAGTTTGAAATGCACATACATTTTTAAATTTTTTTTTAATATTTTTAATTTCGTTGATTGAATATTTATTAAAATTTATTATTTTATTAACCAGATTTAGGTATCTCTTTTTGGGTTTTACAAAAGTAGAAAATTCATTACCAAATCTAACATAATCTTTAAAAGGCTTATATTTGTCATTTTTAGTATGATAGATATTTTTTAATAAAAAATTACCTTTAATAAAATATTGATCACTATTTGAGTAATCAAAAATTTTTAATTTAACTGGAAAAAGCGCAGGTATACCAAAATGTTTTTTTTTGAAAAAATTGTATACTTCATTTTTATTAAAAATATTACTTTGATACAAAAACAAATTTTGTTTCAAATTTGCATAATCTATTAAATATTTTTTTTCTCCTACTAAAGAATTGACAAATTTAGTGTTTTGCAAAAATTTTTCCTCCCATCGTTAATAATTTTTTTTGTTTTTATTTTTTCAAATGAAATATCTTTTCCTACAACATTCTTTTTATTTTTATAAGTTGGATGAGAATTCATTACATGTTTTATGTCGGTTCTCAAAATTCTATATGGTTCTATTTTGTATTTTTTACATGTTTTATGAACTTCGTTATTAAAGAAAACTGTTGATATAATTGGAAAATAGCCTTGTTCAATTAAAATTATTGCTAAGCCTAAAACTCTCTTGACCTGAATTGATCGGTCTTTTTTCGCATAACCAAGATCAAAACTTATGAATCGCCTTATTTGATCTCCGTCAATTATTACTGATTTTTTTATTTTTTTTTTTATATGATTAGATGCAAAAGTTTTGCCCGAACCTGATAGACCAAAAAACCAAATACCTTTCATTTATATATCTAAAATAAATTAATTGTTTATTTAATATTTTAAAACTTTATAAAATAAAAGATAATTATGTTAGAGACTATAATTATTATACTTTCGATCATTCAATCTATTTTTGGAATTGGGTTATTGGTAATTGGAACTCCCGTACTTCTAATTTTAAATTATGATTTCTTTAATATATTAAGTATTTTATTACCCTGTTCAATTTTAATAAGCATATTGCAAATTAATAGTTATGATACAAAAAACAATATTAACAAAGATGTAATCATATTATCTGTTCCTTTAATTATTTTAGGAACTTTTATTATTTTCATTTATAAATTTTATATAAATTTTAAACTATTTGTCGGAATTGGCATTTTTATTGTTCTTTTTATAAAATTTTTTTTAAAGAAAAACTTCATTAGCAATTTACTTAAAAAAAATAATAAAATTATATTCATGTTAATCGGACTATTCCACGGACTAACTAATGCTGGAGGCACATTAATATCAATTTATTTTCAAGAAATTTTAAAAAAAGGCAAAAAATTGCTAAGATTACATATAGCTTTTTCATATCTAATATTTGCTTCAACTCAATATATTTTAATTAATATATTATCTAACAAAACCGTATTTAATTTAAAAAATTTTGAAATACTCTTATTGAGTGCGGGAAGTTACATAATAGGGAAAAAAATTTTTTTACATTTAAGCTTCAAAAAATATTTATTTTTTTTAAATATAATTATTTTTTTATCTAGTTTTTGGTTAATTTTATCAGGCTTAGAATTGGTATAATTAATTTATACAGTGTTGTGTTAAATATTTTTTAAGTTTTTATTTTTATGAAGATCATAAAATATCTGAAACACTTTTCTTTTCTTTAAAGATATTTTGATTAGGAATTAAATTTAACTTTTTTAAATCTTCCAAATTATCAACATAATAAATATCAGGAGTATACTGTAACATCTCTTTACCAGAATCAAAATTAAAAATATCCAAGCTTATGGAAATTCTATTTCCAAGAAAAATACTCCACCACAAGACTGTAGAAATATCACTTACAATTATTTTTGATTCCAAAATTAATTGTTCGGAATTTGTTGACGATTTTTCAAATTCAATATTATTATATTTTTCAGATATTAATTTTAATACTCTATTCCAAAAAATAGTAGACTCTTCTCTAGGATGTAGCTTAAATTTTATATTAAAATTTTTAAACTTTAATAAAATAATTTGAAAAAAATTTATATATTGTCTCGCAACAAATTTAGTTAAATAATCAAAATTATTATTTTTAATTAATTCTTCATCAAAAAGTCCTGAGGATGGCAAAATTAAAATCTGATTTTTTTCTTCAATTGAACCGTATAGAATTTTATTTACAAACTTTCCTGAAGTAGACAAAGGATGATTTATAATTTCAAGATCTTGAACTTCATTACTTAATGCACTTTTTGCCTCACATTCAAGATATACAAAACATTTACTTATTACTTTGCTGTATAAATCGAGAGATTTTTTAACATGATTCTTACCAGTATAAATATTAAAGTGTGGCTTAAATGTTTTTTTTAAAACAAAAAAAGGAATAATTTTATAATAATACAAATACTTAATTAAATTTCTAAATTTGGTAGAGTAAATTAAAGTTCTAAAAAAATTTTTTAAAAATTTAAATTTTTTTGTTAAAATAAGTGCTTGGATATAAACTTCATACTCTCTATCTTTAACCATGTTTGAAGCAACTCTGGAACTCTGATATTGAAATATTTTTAAATTTTTCTTCTTTTTTTTACAAACGCATAAAAGCACTTGATTTTCAATGAAAGACACGTTGTACATTAAAATTTTATGAGGATCATATTTTTCAAAAATTTTATTATAATCTTTGTATAAATTTTTAATAAGTTTAAATCCCTTATCTTTTTTCTGATAATAAATAAATTTTATATCTAAATATTTTATTATTTTATCAAAATTAATTGAATTAGAATATTCATCACTAACCAATAAAACAAAATCATATTTGTCTTTGAGCTCCCAAAGATAATAAACTCCTGTTGTCCAGAAAAGATGTAAGGGACCAAGTTGAATTAATAAAACTGGTTTTGTTTTTGATATGTTCACAATTATGTGATTATATGACTTTTTAAAAAATAACAATTTTTTAAAATTAATTTATATTCTTAGTCACATATCTAAAGTAACCATTATTCTTTTTAAAAAATCATATAATCCATTGTCTGTAATTTTCCATTTTAAATCATAAATTACATCTAATTACCACGTGCAGTAATAGCTGAAGTATCTTGAGTTAATATTAAAGTGGGTATGGGATTTTTATTAAATGAGATCTTAATCTTAAAATAAATTCAACTACAAAATGTTGTATGTCTGCGGCAGATCCTCCATTTTCGCAAAATAAAATTTTTCCACTTATTTTAATTATTTATTATTAATTTTTTTTTTAAATCTAAATTAACTCTTAAGGTCATATTATTTTGATTTTTAATGTATACTCTTAACTTTTTAGCTATAGGAATTTCATCTTCAATTATTTTTTCTATAGACTCAGAAAAATTTTTCATTCCAGAAAATTTTAACAAAGCTGCTTGATCAAATTTATTTTTTTTATGAATTAGATTTATTTTTATTTTAGAATTTATTTATACATACAATTATAGTGTAACTAATATAATTTTGGTCTATAAGTATTAAATAAATTTTAACAATAAAAAACTGCTTTATTAGTCAGTTATATGCAATGAAAATAAAGATAATAGCTGAAATTGGACTTAATCATTTGGGGAATGAAAAATTGGCCAATAAACTAGTTAATGATCTATTAAAAACTAATATTGATGGCTTATCCTTTCAAGTCAAAAATAGCAAATTTAATAAAAATATAAAAAAATTTCATCAAACAAAAAATTTATCTTTAATAAAAGATATTAGAGAAAAAAGTTTTTTTATTGAAATGTTAAAAAAAAAAAAATTTAACTCATTAATACTTGAAAACTCATTTTATAAAAAAATTATAAAGAAAGTAAAAAAAAAGAATAAACAAATAGGATTTGCAATTTCAGATGTTGGTCAGATTAATCAATTTGATGATTATGGAGCTGATTTTTTTAAAATTTTAAGTGAAGACTTTGGCAATTCAAAACTAATTGATAAAGCTATGAAAACATCTGTAGAAAATATTTACCTTTCTACTGGAAATTCTACTATAAATGAAATTAAGTCTAGGGTTTTAAACATGAAAAATGAGTATAGAAAAAAAACTACTTTAATTCATACTCAATTCGAAAATAATTTAAATAAAATCAATTTTAATAAAATTAAAACACTAAAAAAATTGACAAAACTAAATGTTGCATTTGGCAACCATTCTAAATATCTAGAAATAATAAAATACTCTGCAAAATTTGAACCATATGCTATTTTTTTTTATGTAAAATCAGACTTTGCTAAATTTTTTCCAGATGATGATCATGCAGTAAATATAAAAAAAATAAATAAACTTATAAAGGATCTTAATACATGAAGAGAGCGTTAATTCTTGGTTCGTCTAAAGGAATTGGGAAAGAAATAAAAAATGAAATGGCAAAAATGAATTTAAAAATTTATAGCCCTTCAAGCAAAACACTAGATACATCAAATATTAAATCAGTGGAAAACTTTATTAAAAAATTAAAGAATATAGATTATCTTATATTAAACACCGGAGGTCCTCCTGCAAAAAATTTTTTTGAAATTACACACGATGAATGGAATAAATATTTTAATCAATTATTTTTAGGTTTGGTAACAATTTTACAAAAATTAAAAATTAATAATTATGGATATGTTTTCCTAATATCATCACATACTATAAAAAGTCCTGAGGATAATTTAGTGTTATCAAATAGTTTCAGAATTGCATTATCAAGTGTTTTTAAAACTGTGAGTAGCTTATACTCAAAAAAAAAAATTAACTTTATTAATATTGCTCCTGGACCAATAAAGACTGATAGATTAAAAAAACTAGTAGGTGGGAAAAATATGAAATTTTTTGAAAATAACTTGCCTCTTGGTAAAGCAGGAGACCCTAAAGACATTGCTAAGTTTGTGTCACTAATTATCAAAAATAATATTAGGTATATTAATGGAACAACTATAAATTTTGATGGCGGGTTATCAAAAAATATATTTGGATAATATAAATATTACTTCCAATACTTTTGAGTTTTTAATTTTTGCCTTTCATCTAAAAGAAATTTTTTCTTGCCGTCGCCCAAAATTTCAGGAATATTTTTTAACATTGTACCTAATTTTTCCATTCCACTTATTTCTAAAGAAGCAGAGTGATCAGTCCCCCACATGGTCCTATCCAATGTAATATGTCTTTCTATGTAATTAGCACCTAAAATTGCTGCATATAGACTTGGTGTAACTGAATTTTCATGTCCAGAATATCCAACTTCACATTTATATTTCCTCTTTAAAGTACTTATCATATTCAAATTTAAATTTTTTTCATTTGCTGGATATGTTGAAACGCAATGCATTAAAATAAACTTACAATTATTTTTTTTAAAAATTTTGACTGCTTTATCAATAATTTTCATATTACTCATACCTGTTGAGATTAAAGTAGGTTTTTTTTCTTTTGATATTGAATTTAAAAGATCTATATTCGTTAGCATCGCTGATGCCACTTTATGATATGGCATTTTATATTTTCTTAAAAAATTAACACTATCTATATCCCAAGCACTAGCAAACCAATCAATTTTTATTTTCTTACAATATTTATCAATTTCATCATATTTTTTTCGATCGAATTCTATCTTTTTCTTATAATCTAAATAGCTAATATTGCCCCATGGCGTATTTCTAATCTCAAATTTTTTATTTTCTGGCGTAGAAATATCAGGGTTTCTTTTTTGAAATTTTACTGCATCAAATCCAAATTTTTTTGCTTGTAAAATAATCTGTTTCGCAATTTTAATGTCTCCGTTATGATTTATACCAATTTCTCCTATTAAGTAGTATTTATTTTTTTTCATTTTTTTATTCATAAAATTCTAAAGTTTTTTTAAGTGCTAAAATTTGTTTTTTAATTTCTTTTTTATTTCTTTGATTGGTTGTAAATTGCATAATCTTCTTTTGTAAATTAATTGCAACCGGCGTCTCACCCCAACCATAACTTTTTGAGATTTTCATATTACCAGAAAATAATCCATTTTTTCTAACATCAGCAAAACATGGTTCATTATTTACTGTTTTCCAGGCAGCATAAATTCCATCACCACCATTCTCAATAAATTTTTTTCTAAAAGATTGCCATGAAATTCCTCGACTTTCTCCATTAAACACACATGCAAAAGTATAGAAAGTATGTTTATAATTTTTTTTTATTTCTTGGGGTATTAATAAACTAGTCTTTGATTTTTTTATAAACCTTAAAAAAGCATTGCCAGCTTCAACTCTTTTTTTCACAAAAATATTAATTTTTTCTGTTTGTGCCAACGCAACTGCTGAACAAATCTCAGATAATCTGTAATTATATCCAAACTGATCATGTCTTTCCCAATTTGGGTCTTGAAATTTATCCCTACTAATTCTTACCTTTCCATTTTGTGCAGTTATATTTTTAAATCCAAGCGTTCCGTACTTTCGCATTATTTTTGCAAAATGCGCATTATTAGTAGTTAATATACCGCCCTCTCCAGAAGAAATGTGCTTAGAACTTTCCAAGCTCCAACTGCCAATAGACCCTACGGTTCCTGAAATTCTATTTTTATGATCTTTACCAAGAAAACATTGAGCACAATCTTCCAATACATTTATTTTATATTTGTCAGCTATTTTTAAAATAGCATCCATATCACACATCAAACCATATGTATGGACAACCATTATTGCTTTAGTCTTTTTTGTAATTTTTTTTTCAATATCTTTTGGGTCTATAAGAAAGCTATATTCATCAACATCAGCATAGACGGGAACAGCACCACATTGCCATACAGCAAAACCACACATTGCAACTGTCAGCGCGGGTATTATAACTTCGTGTCCATGTCCAACCCCAATTGAAAGTAGAGCCTGATGTAAAGTTGATGTTCCAGAATTTGATGCAATTGCAAATTTTTGATTATGTATTTTGGCAAACTTTTTTTCAAATTTTTCAGTCATCGAAGCATCTGATCCTGCTGAAAAATCATTTTTTAAAACTTTTGTTAAATATCTAATTTCGTTTCCTTTAAATCTCCAGCCTATTTTTTTTTTCAATTTCAATTAAATTTTATCTTATTCTATTTTTTTGTTTGCTGTTTTTGATTTGTTTTCCAATTTTTGTTAAGGAAAAAATTTATATTGCAAAAATCTTTATGTTTCAACATATATTCAATAATACTTGATGACGTAGCATTTACTGGAAAAATTTTAAAAATTTTTCGAAATAATATTAGATCTTCATTATAGTCTAATGTAAGTCTTATATTTTTATCTAATAATTTTTTAGATACATTAACTATATTCACTTTTATTTTTTTATCTTCTACTAAATTATCAATAATTTCTAATTTTTTATATTTTTTTGATTTTAAAAATAAGATTTTTAAAGCTTCAAAATTTATACAATAAGTGAATATCCCCGTAACTATTTTTGTTGGAAACTTATATATAGTTGGAGATTTAGTATTTAATTTTTTAATTGTTTTTTTAAAAAGATCATAATCAAAAGCAAGGTCATCACCATCAACAAAACATGCACTATCTAAATTATAAAATTTCATACAATTGAACCATCTTGAAACCTTATTTTTTATATTCCCTCTATAAATCTTACAATCGTAATTTTGTTTAATATATTCAACAAGTTTGTCATCTGATTTATCTCTTGTTGTGGCAATAATAATTGGTAATTTTATTTTTTTTGATCTTTTAATAACCACATCAATTGATTTGTGATTTTTTTTTATTTTCTTTAAAATTTTTAAAGGTAGTCTTTTTGAATTTGATCTTACAGTTATTATGGTAGCTTTTTTCAATATTTTATATATTTATAATAAATCATGTATTTCAAAAAGAAAAAAATATTAGTCTCTGGAAGTGAAGGATTTTTAGCAAAAGAGATGAGAAAAAATTTTATTAAAAATGGGGCATCATTTTATGGATTAGATCTAAAAAAAATAAATAATAGCACAATCAAATGTGACATTACTAACGAACAACAAGTTAAAAAAGTTTTTAATCAAAATTTTAACAAATCTGGATTAGACATATTAATAAATAATGCATCCATCAACCCTGGAAATGTAAAAAAATTGTCAAGGAGATATTTTAAATTTAGTGATTATGATTTAGATATTTGGGAAAAAAGCTTAAGAGTTGATTTGGTTGGTTCTTTCTTGCTTTCAAAGTATGCATTAAAAATTTTTGAGAAAAAAGGGACTGGAACTATTATTAACATTTCATCAATTTATGGCATGATTGGGCCTGATCAAAGTTTATATGGCAACAGTTCATTATATAAGGGTTTTAAGCCAATAGAATATTCGGTTGCAAAAGCTGGATTAATTGGATTTACAAAATCATTAGCCGCATATTATTCTAGATCTAATATTAAAATCATTTGTTTAATACTAGGTGGGATTGACAACAATTTTTCAAATAAATTTAAAAATAAATATAAAAGAAAAACTATCCAAGGTAGAATGGGAAATAAAAATGAAATAATGAATTATATTAATTTCTATGCTTCGGATAAAAGTTCTTATTCATCGGGTAACTGCATAATCATTGATGGTGGCGCTACGTCAATAATTTAATTGATAGCAAATTTCATCTTTAGATTTAATAATTAAATTTACCATTAACTATATTAAAATTTTTTTCAGTGCATAAATCAAGCCAATTGAGCTATTAGTACTGGTCAGCTGCACGCATTACTGCGCTTCCACATCCAGCCTATCAACGTGGTGGTCTACCACGGCTCTATAGGAAGAACTAGTTTTGAGGTGAGTTTCCCGCTTAGATGCTTTCAGCAGTTATCTCGTCCATACTTAGCTACCCGGCACTGCAGCTGGCGCTACAACCGGTCCACCAGTGGTATGTTCAACCCGGTCCTCTCGTACTAGGGTCAACTCCTCTCAATTCTTCTACACGCATAGCAGATAGGGACCGAACTGTCTCACGACGTTCTGAACCCAGCTCACGTACCACTTTAATTGGCGAACAGCCAAACCCTTGGGACCTGCTCCAGCCCCAGGATGTGATGAGCCGACATCGAGGTGCCAAACACTGCCGTCGATATGAGCTCTTGGGCAGTATCAGCCTGTTATCCCCGGCGTACCTTTTATCCGTTGAGCGATGGCCCTTCCACTCAGAACCACCGGATCACTATGACCGACTTTCGTCTCTGCTCGACTTGTCAGTCTCACAGTCAGGCAGGCTTATGCCATTGCACTCTACGAACGATTTCTGACCGTTCTGAGCCTACCTTCGCACGCCTCCGTTACTATTTGGGAGGCGACCGCCCCAGTCAAACTACCCACCATACAATGTCTTGATGCCGGATAACGGCGATCAGTTAGATACCAAGAAAAACAAAAGAGGTATTTCACTGGTGACTCCACATAAACTGACGCCTATGCTTCAATGTCTCCCTCCTATACTAAATATGTTTTTCCTAATACCAATGTAAAGTTGCAGTAAAGGTGCACGGGGTCTTTCCGTCTAACTACGCGAACTCCGCATCTTCACGGAGAATTCAATTTCACTGAGTTGATGTTGGAGACAGCGGAGAAATCGTTACGCCATTCATGCAGGTCGGAACTTACCCGACAAGGAATTTCGCTACCTTAGGACCGTTATAGTTACGGCCGCCGTTTACTGGGGCTTCAGAAGTTAGCTTGCACCAACCGCATTAACCTTCCAGCACCGGGCAGGCGTCAGACCCTATACATCCACTTACGTGTTAGCAGAGCCCTGTGTTTTTGATAAACAGTCGCTTCTCCCTGGCTTGTGCCACCCATCTCTAGTTGCCTAAAAACAGGTCTTCCTTATCCCGAAGTTACGGAAGCATTTTGCCGAGTTCCTTCAACATCATTCTCTCAAGCGCCTAAATATACTCTATTAATCCACCTGTGTCGGTTTAGGGTACGGTCTAATGATGGAGCTATTTCTTGGAACCTTTTCGCGGCAAGCTCAATCCATTAAGAACTCACAACTTACAAGATCCGTCACTACCATCTGGTTAAGGAATATTAACCTTATTTCCATCGACTACGGCTTTCGCCCTCGCCTTAGGTGCCGACTAACTCTGCGCGGATTAACCTTGCGCAGAAACCCTTGGATTTTCGGCGAAGAAGTTTTTCACTTCTTTTATCGTTACTTATGTCAGCATTCGCACTTCTGATACCTCCAGGATCCCTCGCGGGTACCCCTTCACAGGCTTACAGAACGTTCCGCTACCAGTTGTAATTTTCGAAAAAATTACAAATCCACAGATTCGGTATATGATTTTAGCCCCGTTACATCTTCGGCGCAGAAACTCTATTAGACCGGTGAGCTGTTACGCTATCTTTAAAGGATGGCTGCTTCTAAGCCAACCTCCCGGCTGTTAAGGAATTTCCACATCCTTTCACACTTAATCATAATTTGGGGACCTTATCTGGTGGTCTGGGCTCTTTCCCTCTCGACCATGGACCTTAGCACCCACAGTCTGTCTGCTGAAGAACAACATTTAGCATTCGGAGTTTTATTAGGTTTGGTAAGAATCTCTTCCCCCTAGCCCATTTAGTGCTCTACCTCTAAATGTCTATTTATTCAACGCACTACCTAAATAGTTTTCGCGGAAAACCAGCTATCTACGAATTTGGTTGGCCTTTCACCCCTTACCACAAGTCATCCAAAGACTTTTCAACGTCAACTGGTTCGGTCCTCCGGTTGGTGTTACCCAACTTTCAACCTGCTCATGGTAAGCTCATTCGTTTTCGGGTCTAATTCATAAAACTAATCGCCCTATTAAGACTTGCTTTCGCTACGCCTACACCTAGATGGCTTAAGCTTGCTTTATAAATTAAGTCACTGACCCATTATACAAAAGGTACGCCGTCACTCTAAAAAGAGCTTCGACTGATTGTAGGCATGCGGTTTCAGGTTCTATTTCACTCCCCTAATAGGGGTTCTTTTCACCTTTCCCTCACGGTACTAGTTCACTATCGGTCACTGAAGAGTATTTAGGCTTAGAGGGTGGTCCCCCTATATTCGAGCAGGATTTCACGTGTCCCGCTTTACTCAAGAATTTTGTTAAACATTACTCATACGGGACTATCACCCTCTATGGTTAGCATTTCCAAACTATTCAAATTTTTTTAACAAAACTGCTGGCCTAGTCCGCGTTCGCTCGCCACTACTAACGGAATCTCAATTGATTTCTTTTCCTCTGGTTACTTAGATGTTTCAGTTCTCCAGGTTGTCTCTTTAAACCTATGTATTCAGTTTAAAGTACCACATAAAGTGGTGGGTTTCCCCATTCGGAAATTTTCGGATCAAAACTTACATACAGCTCCCCGAAACTTATCGCAGTATATCACGTCCTTCATCGGCTTTCAGTGCCAAGGCATCCACTACACGCCCTTAAACGCTTGATTTATGCACAGAAAAAAATTCTGTGTTGAATCAAATTTTTATTTTGAACATTAGATAATAACATTACTAATGTTCGGATATAGATATTGATATTAATTATTAATTTTTTTACGATTTTTTATAGCTAAGTGTTTTGGTGGAGGATAGCGGGATCGAACCGCTGACCTCCTGAATGCAAATCAGGCGCTCTCCCAGCTGAGCTAATCCCCCATGATCTTAAATTGGTGGGCCGAGAAAGACTCGAACTTTCGACCCCACCCTTATCAAGGGTGTGCTCTAACCAACTGAGCTACCGGCCCCTATGCAAAGAGAAACACTACTTTAAGAAGAGAAATGAGGACGGTCAACATTACCTGTGTATTATTTAGAATGAAATATTACTTTCATTCATCCTTAGAAAGGAGGTAATCCAGCCGCAGGTTCCCCTACGGCTACCTTGTTACGACTTCACCCCAGTCGCTGACTATACCGTGGTCAAGGGTTTTAAACCTTGCCTTAAGGTAGAACCAACTCCCATGGTGTGACGGGCGGTGTGTACAAGACCCGGGAACGCATTCACCGTGGCACGCTGATCCACGATTACTAGTAATTCCAGCTTCATGCACTCGAGTTGCAGAGTGCAATCCGAACTGAGGTATCTTTTAAGGATTTGCTTGACCTCGCAGTCTTGCTTCCTGTTGTAGATACCATTGTAGCACGTGTGTAGCCCAACACGTAAGGGCCATGAGGACTTGACGTCATCCCCACCTTCCTCCAGCTTATCACTGGCAGTTCTTTCAGAGTGCCCAACTAAATGATGGCAACTAAAAGTGAGGGTTGCGCTCGTTGCGGGACTTAACCCAACATCTCACGACACGAGCTGACGACAGCCATGCAGCACCTGTGTTTCGTCCGGCCGAACCGAAAACTCTAATCTCTTAGAGTCGCGACGAACATGTCAAGTGTTGGTAAGGTTCTGCGCGTATCTTCGAATTAAACCACATGCTCCACTACTTGTGCGGGTCCCCGTCAATTCATTTGAGTTTTAACCTTGCGGTCGTACTCCCCAGGCGGTGTGTTTATCGCTTTCGCTGCGACACTGAAAATAAATTTCCAACGTCTAACACACATCGTTTACGGCATGGACTACGAGGGTATCTAATCCTCTTCGCTACCCATGCTTTCGTTCCTCAGTGTCAGTAATGATCCAGAAAGCTGCCTTCGCAATTGGTATTCTTTCTAATATCTACGAATTTCACCTCTACACTAGAAATTCTGCTTTCCTCTATCATACTCTAGCTGAAAAGTTTTAATGGCAGTTCCAGAGTTAAGCTCTGGGATTTCACCACTAACTTTTTCAACCACCTACGAACTCTTTAAGCCCAGTAATTCCGAACTACGCTAGGTCCCTTCGTATTACCGCGGCTGCTGGCACGAAGTTAGCCGGACCTTCTTATTCGGGTACAGTCATTTTCTTCCCCGACGAAAGAGCTTTACAACCCAAAGGCCTTCTTCACTCACGCGGCATCGCTGCATCAGAGTTTCCTCCATTGTGCAAGATTCCCCACTGCTGCCTCCCGTAGGAGTTTGGGCCGTGTCTCAGTCCCAATGTGGCTGATCATCCTCTCAAATCAGCTATTGATCACAGTCTTGGTAGGCCATTACCCCACCAACAAACTAATCAAGTGCAGGCTCATCCAATGGTGCATAAAGCTTTCTCCGTAAAGACTTATCCGGTATTAGCACAAGTTTCCTCGTGTTATTCCAGGCCAAAGGGTAGATACCCACATGTTACTCACCCGTCTGCCACTAAGTATTGCTACTTCGTTCGACTTGCATGTGTTAGGCGTGCCGCCAGCGTACGTTCTGAGCCATGATCAAACTCTCAAGTTTAAAAACGGCGCACACTAGCTTCCATATAAATTCTAAGAATAAAATTTATATGTGATTGAAGTGTGTACGACAAATTTTTGGTAACCTTAACCGTCCACACTTCTCTTCTTAAATTTTAACTTTTAAAATAGCTAATTGAGCAAAAAAGGCTCAATAATCCTCACTAATTTATTGTGTTAACAATAATTTTACTGAGAAAGTTCAGTGCTTATAGGCTAAAAATAATGGAAATCAAGCATTTAAGAATAAATTTTTAAATAAAAACACCGCATTTTAAGGGCTTTTTTTTGATTTTTACCATTCTCTAAACTAATAATTGTGTTCACTTAAATATAAAATGTTTAGAAATTTATTTAGTAAGATTAAAAAAAATATTGAAATTTTTGCCTTAGTTTTATTGATTATTCTTACTGTTATCTCCACTAGTTATTTTAATTCAACAAAAAATGAGGGTTTAAAAATCTATAATAATTTTATTGATAACATCTATTTTAAAAAAACTCTTACACACATAGTTGAAAACCTTGAACCAAAATACAAAAAAATAAAACATAAAATAAGATCTGGTGAAACATTTGATAAAATTTTAGAGAATTATCAAATACAAAAAAAAGAAATATTAGAAATAAAAAATGCTTTAAAAAAAAAAGTTAACCTTAATAAATTGAATACTAAACAAATTATTGAGTTCAGTTTAGATAAAACTACTAATCAAATTAATGAATTTACTTTTCAAATATCAAATAAACAAAAAATATTTTTAGTAAGAGATAATTCTAAAAATACTTTTAATGATGAAATTATATCAATTAAATTGGATAAAAAAATAATCTACAAAGAAAACTTAATTTTACAAAGTCTATATAAAGCTGCAACAGATGAAAAAATACCAGCAAATATAATAATTGAATTTGCTAGGATATATGGTTTTCAAGTAGACTTTCAAAGAGATATAAGAAAACAAGATAAGTTTCAAATAATGTATGAAGTTTTTCTCAATAATAAAAATGAAATCATTGAAACAGGAGAAATACTTTTCGCTAATTTAAAATTAAGTGGTCAAGATAATGGGTTTTATTATTTTGATAAAGAAGGAAGCGAAGGTCATTATGATAAAAATGGTAAGAGTGTTAAAAAAGCTTTAATGAAAACTCCAATTAATGGAGCAAGACTTTCGTCTCCTTTTGGTATGAGAAAACATCCTATAGATGGATACAATAAAATGCATAGAGGTACCGATTTTGCTGCACCCACAGGAACACCTATAATGGCATCTGGTGACGGTGTTGTAAAGAAAGCTGGATGGTGTGGTGGAGGTGGTAACTGTGTAAAAATAAGACATAACTCAACTTATCAAACAGTGTATGCTCATATGTCAAAGTTTGCTCGTGGCATTAAAGCAGGAGCAAGAGTAAAACAAGGTCAAACAATAGGTTACGTTGGTTCCACCGGTAAGTCTACTGGACCTCATTTACATTACGAAGTGATTGTTAACGGAAAAAAAGTTAATTCTCAAAAACTAAAACTTCCTTCTGGTAAAATTTTGAAGGGTAAGGAAAGAAAATTATTTGAAACAAATAAAATTAAACTAGATGTTCTTAAATCAGAAAAAATTATAGGTTTAAATTAATTAGCCTCTGCTGGTGTTTCGGCATGAATATCTAAGTTAGAATTGTCTTTTAAATTTTTTTCAGAAACATCGACATTTTCTGATTGCTTATTTGTTTCTTTTTCATTTTTATCAGACTGCTCTTCTAAATTTCTCTCTTTTCTGAAGCTTTCTCTTTCATTGAGAATTCTCGTAAAATGATCAGCGTGCTGAAGGTAATTTTCAGAAAGAATTTTATCACCATTTGACAAGGCCTCTCTTGCTAAATCATTATACTTTTCAATTAATTTAGGCGCATTATGGTTATTTCTACCTGGTGACTTCCTTTTAAAATTATCACCGTTAGAAAAATTTGAACTAAATTTCTGTCTATCACCACTTGACTTAAAGTTTCTATCGTTTCTTCTGAAATTATTTCTTCTATTATTGTTATTGCTGTTATTTCTAAATGTTACCATGATTTAAATAATTATATCTTTGTGCAGATTATACATCGATCATTATAAGCAAGATCTTTTAGAGCACTATTTATATAAAAACCCTCTTTATTTAATAATTTAATTACTTTATTTTTTTGATCAAAACCAATCTCTAAAATAAATTTACCATTTCTTTTAATCAGCTCAGATGATTTTTTAACAACTTTTCTGATTTCTGATAAACCATCTAATCCACCATCTAGTGCTATTTTTGGTTCAAACTTAGCAACTCCTTTATCCAAATATTTTATAATATGTTTTTTAATATAAGGAGGATTAGATACTATCAAATCATATTTGCCCAAACTAAATTTGTCAACATTAGATTTATATAATTTCAGTCTAGTGCGGACTTTTAAACTAGTTGCATTCATATTGGCTATTTTTAAACAATTTTTGCTTATATCTATTCCAGTACCATAAAAATCTTTTCTCTCTTTTAATATAGACAAAAGTATACATCCAGATCCTATGCCAATATCTAAAATACTAAGTTTACTTTTATTTTTTGTTAAATTTAAAATATTTTCAACAATTAGCTCAGTATCAGGACGTGGTATTAAAGTATCTTCTGTTACAAAAAATTCTGAATTCCAAAATAACTTTTTATTAGTTAAATGCGATACTGGCTTACCTTTGGACCTTTCGTCAATTAGTTTTTGAAACAAATTTAAATTTTTTTCTTCTATTTTTTCTTGAGAATTAAGAATTAAGTATTTTTTATCTTTATTAATTGCTTTTGACATTAAAATTTCTGAGTCCAAATAAGGATTTAAACAAAATTCATCCTTTAATATTTGAGCACCTTGAATTATTGCTGATTGAATATTCATTTATTTTAAATTACTTAAACTTTCTTCTTGTGCTTGCAGTGTGAGTGACTCTATCATTTCATCAAATGCTTCACCTTCAAGAAATTCCTCTAATTTGTGCAAAGTTAAATTTATTCTATGATCTGTAACTCTACCCTGTGGAAAATTATAAGTTCTAATTCTTTCCGATCTATCTCCAGTACCAATTTTAGTTTTTCTATCTTGTGATCTTTCTTGATCAATTCTTGATCTTTCAAGTTCATATAATCTTGCTCTTAAGATTTTCATTCCTTTTGCTTTATTTTTGTGCTGTGATTTTTCATCTTGTTGAGAAACTGATAAACCAGTGGGTATATGAGTTATTCTAACAGCGCTATCTGTTGTGTTAACTGATTGTCCACCTGGACCACCCGCTCGAAAAACGTCAATTCTTAAGTCAGAGTCGTTTATTTTTAAATCTACTTCTTCAGCTTCAGGTAAAACAGCAACTGTGGCTGCGGATGTATGCACTCTTCCTTGTGTTTCGGTATCCGGAACTCTTTGAACTCTATGCACACCACTCTCATATTTTAATGTAGAATATATATTTGTACCTTTAATAGATGCAATTACCTCTTTTAAACCCCCAGCATCACTTCTTGAAATAGAAATAAGTTCTAATGACCACTTTTTTTTATGACTTACTTTTTCATACATTTTGAAAAGGTCTGAAGCAAATAAACTTGCCTCTAGTCCACCAGTTCCAGCCCTTATTTCTATTATTGCATTTTTTTTATCTGCTTCATCTTTTGGCAGTAGAAATAATTTTAATTTTTTTTCATTGATCTCATGTTGAGATTTCAAATCAACAAGTTCTAACTCGGCCATATTTTTTAATTCTTTATCTGATGAGTTGTCCTCTAATATTTTCTCCAATTCTTGTTTTTCATTTTCGAAAGATAAATATTTTTTAGCATTTAAAATTATTTCATTAACATCCGAATATTCTTTTGATTTTTCAGCAAATACTTTATTATCTAAACTTCCTGATGATAGATCTTTTTCTAGTGTAGAATGTTTTATAATTAATTCTTCAATAGTCTTTGTTGGTATCATTGTAAATTTTCTAATTCAGAGGCCTTTTTTTCAACTTCCGCTACGACTTTATTAACTATATCATTAGTTAATACTTTTTCACTTTGTACCCCAGATAAATAAAGCATGTTGTTACCTTTTCCACCTCCAGTTATTCCAATATCAGTTAAAGCAGCCTCACCTGGTCCATTCACAACACAGCCAATTATAGATAAGGTAATTGGAGTTTTTATATGAGATAATTTTTCCTCTAAAATTTTAACTGTATCAATTACTTGAAATGCTTGCCTTGCACAAGATGGGCAAGAAATTATTTTGACTCCTCTGTTTCGTAATCCTAAAGATTTAAGGATTTCATTTCCAATCTTAACCTCTTTAACAGGATCATCTGACAAAGAAACTCTTAAGGTGTCACCTATTCCGTCTAACAGCAATGAACCTAGTCCTATTGAAGACTTAACACTTCCTGATACAAAACTTCCAGCCTCAGTTATTCCAAGATGAAGAGGATAATCAGTAGCATCCGAAAGCTGTCTATAAGCTGCAATCGACAAAAATACATCAGAGGACTTAACACTTATCTTGAAATTAAAAAAATCTTGATCCTCTAATATTTTAATGTTTCTTTTTGCGCTCTCTACTAATGCTTCAGGGCATGGCTCCTTATACTTTTCTAAAATATCTTTTTCAAGAGAACCTGCATTAACTCCTATCCGAATCGAACAATCGTTATTTTTTGCTGCACTTAAGACCTCATGGATTTTATTTTTATCACCAATATTTCCAGGATTTATTCTTAAACACTTCGCTCCATTTTCTGCAGCCTCTATGGCTCTTTTATAATGAAAATGAATATCTGCAATTACAGGTATTTGAACATTTTTTGTAATTTCTTTTAAGGCTTTTGAGGAGTCTTCATCTGGACAGGAAACTCTAACAAAGTCAGCACCCTCTTCATGAATTTTATTTATTTGTTCTATAGTAGCTGAAATATCTGTGGTCAAAGTATTAGTCATTGATTGAACTGATATTGGATTATCGCCACCAACTTTAATACTACCAACATTAATTACTTTAGTTTTTTTTCGATTTATATTTCTAAATGGTCTTACATTCATAAGTTTAATCTAGTTTAAATTCTTTATGAAGAGCGGCTATTGCTTTTTTTACATTTTTTGATGAAACTAATACTGAAATTTTAATTTCAGATGTTGATATAACTAAGATGTTTATTTTTTTTGAAGCTAAAGCTTGAAACATCCTGTAAGTAATTCCAGGTGTGGTAATCATCCCAACTCCAATTATAGAAACTTTGGAAAGATTTTTATCAAAAGAAAGTTTTTTATAAGATATCGATTTATTTTGCTTAATTAATTTCTCAGTTTTTTTCAGATCATCAGATTTAATTGTAAAAGTTAAGTCAGTATCTTTTCCATTTTGAGAAATATTTTGTACAACCATATCAACGTTAATTAAATTTCTTGATAGTGGTCTAAAAACTGAAGCAGCAACACCAGGTCTATCTTTAACTCCTACAATTGTGATCTTAGCATCATTTTTAGTTGAAGATATCCCGGTAATTATTTGATCACTAAACGCTTTTTTAGAGCCTGTTATTAATGTACCTGGTTTACTAACAAATGAAGACTTAACTTTAATATCAATATTATTTAGCTTTGCATCTTGAACTGATGTTGGTTGCATCACTTTTGATCCTAATGATGCCATTTCCAACATTTCATCATAAAATATTTTTTTAATTTTCTTTGCTTTTTTATGTTGTCTTGGATCAGTAGTATAAACACCATCGACATCTGTATAAATAATACATTCATCAGCTTTAATAAATTTTGCTAACATTATTGCAGTTGCATCAGAACCACTTCTTCCTATTGTGGTAATTCTATTTTCATTATTAATTCCTTGAAAACCAGTAACAATTGGGATCCCACCTTGTTTCACATAATTATTTAATTCTTTTGTAATTATCTTATTTATTCTTGCTCCAGAATAAGGTCCATCAGTAATTATTGGCAGTTGCCAAGAAACCCATGACCTAGACTTAAAACCATCATGAGTAAGTCTTCCAGCAATTAAAGCACATGAAACTTGTTCTCCAGTGGATACAAGTGCATCATATTCAGATCTACTAAAATTATTACTAATTTGCTTCGTTTTTTTTACGAGCTCATTTGTTACTCCACTCATTGCAGATGAAATCACCAAAACTCTATTTTTTTTCTTTTTATAAGCAGCTATAATTTTGCATACTTTTTTTATCCTATCGATACTACCAACAGAAGTTCCGCCAAATTTTAGTACAACAGTTTTCATGATCAGTTGAATTAATATAATTTAATTATAAATTGATAAAGTACATCTTAATTGTTATGTCAACTAATTATATATTATGAACAGTATTAATAAAAAAGAAATAGAAAAATTTTCAAATATGGCGGCCGAATGGTGGGATCCAGAAGGAAAATTTAAACCTCTTCATAAATTTAATCCTATAAGAATAAAATATATTAAAGAAAATATAGTTAAGGAATTTCAACTTAAAAATAAAAAATATCCTCTTTCTGGAATAAATGTCCTTGATATTGGATGTGGAGGTGGATTGTTATCTGAGCCCATGTGTAAATTAGGAGCTAATGTTACAGCAATCGATGCTTCAAATAAAAATATTGCCATAGCAAACCTACATGCAAAAAAAAACAATCTTAAAATAAACTATATATGTTCATCGCCTGAAAAACTAAAAACTACAAAAAAATTTGATGTAATTTTGAACATGGAGATTGTTGAACATGTTGAGGATGTTGATTTTTTTTTAAAATCATGTGCTAATCTTTTAAAAAAAAATGGATTAATGTTTGTTGCAACTATAAATAAAACCTTAAAATCTTATATATTTGCAATTGTTGGTGCAGAATATGTTTTAAGATGGCTTCCTATTGGCACCCATGAATGGGAAAAGTTTGTTAAGCCTGAGGAATTAAAAAGTATTCTAATCAAGAACAATCTAAATCTCAAAAAAATTGATGGAATGAATTTTAACATTCTAAAGGATGAATGGAATGTTTCAAAAGATTTATCAGTAAATTATATTGCTGAATTTAAGAAAAACTAATTTTCTTTTTCATCAACCCAAGGAATTAATTGAGTATCTATGCCCTCTTCTTTGAGCTCTTTAACGTCTTTCTGAGAGGCTTTACCATATATCCCTTTTGCAGGTTTCTTACTATTGTAATGAATAGATCTAGCTTCATATGCAAAATTATCCCCAACGTACTTAAAATTATCTTTTATAAACTTTTGATAATTTTTAATTGTTTTTTTAATTTTTTTATACTTCTGAGTATCAAATTTTTCTTCATTTTTAGCTTTTCTACTTATTAGCTTAGGAGCCATTAATGTTTTTTCAACTTTTTCAGAATTACAGTTGTGACAGATTAAAAGTTTTTTCTTTTTTAATTTTTCATATTCTGATGAAGTAGAGAACCAACTATCAAACTTTAATTCACAGTTGTTACACAAAAGTTTGTATTTTATCATAGTGGTGAATTAGTTATCAAAATTTATATTTCAATATGTTCAACTTCTATAATCAGCATTAATCTCAATATAATTTTTTGTAAAATCCATAGTAAAAGCAGTAAAGCTTTTAGGACCAGTAAACAAATCTACATTGATTTCTATATTTTCACCTTTCATATACTCAGCTACTAACTTTTCATCGTAGTTCTTGTGTAATTTTCCATCCTGAATTATTTGATAATTTCCAAATTTCAAACCTAATTTATTTAAATTTATTTTTGGTCCTGCTTTTCCTATTGCCATCACTATTCGTCCCCAGTTTGGATCTTCTCCCGCAATAGCTGTTTTTACCAAAGCTGAATTTGCTATTGAGAAAGCAATTGTCTTTGCATCTTGTTCACTTTTGCTTTTATTAATATTTATAGTGACAAATTTTGATGCTCCTTCTCCATCAGAAACTACTCTCTTAGCTAAATTTAATAAAACATTGTTTAATGCTTTGTCAAATTTTTTTAGCTTTATATCATTAATACTTTTAATATTTGAATTGTTTGCTTTATTTGTTGCAAAAATACTAACCATATCATTTGTGCTAGTGTCCCCATCACACGAGATAGCATTAAATGTATTTGTAATATTTTTTTTTAATAATTTACTTAAAATATCATTCGATAAGTTGGCATCTGTAAATATGTATGCCAAGGTGGTTCCCATATTTGGAAATATCATGCCCGAACCCTTGGCGACACCATAAATTTTTACCTCTTTATCTCCAATTTTACATTGTTCCATCGCAAGTTTTGGTTTTGTATCAGTGGTCATTATTCCTAAGGCTGCTTTCATCCAAAGAAATTTGTTTTGTGTATAGTTGATTTTTTTAATCAAGTTTGGAATTTGAACTATTATCTTTTCACATGGAAATGTTTCACCTATTGTACCTGTGCATCCAAAAATAATTTCATTTGAAGTAATTTTCTTTGGATAATCTTCATCTTCAACTTGTTTTTTTGATAATTGTTCAGAGGTTAAATCAGCAATTTTTTCGAGACTTGCATAACCTTGTTTACCTGTGAAAGCATTTGCATTTCTAGTATTTACAATAAGAGAATAAATTTTTTTTGATTTTTGATTTATATTCCATTTGATATTTTCTGAGATAATTTTTGATTGTGTATAGACAGAGGCATGATTTGCGCCATCTCTAAAGTAAAACATTACTAAATCATCTCTTTTAGTTTTATATAAATCTGCGCTTAGAGCTGAAATAGATAAGCCATCTATATGATCGAGGTCCTGGAAATCCATCATTCTGGTATTTTTTGATTTCGAGGTTAAAAAATTTGTTAAATTAATACCCATGATATTTAAAATAATTGTTTAATACATATATTAAACCATATATTTAAAGAATAAATCAAATAGTCATGTTTAACCCACTTAACCTAATTACAAAGTTTATCAAATCTAGTAATCAAAAAGAACTAGATAGAATTGGAAAAATTGTAGAAAAAATAAATTCATACGAGGAACAATTCATAAAATTAAGTGATACAGACTTTCCCAAAAAAACAGTTGAATTTAAAAATCAATTAAAAAATGGAAAAAGTTTAGACGAAATTCTACCTGAAGCATTTGCACTAGTAAGGGAAGCTGCAAAAAGAACAAGACAAGAAAAGCACTTTGATGTTCAACTTATTGGGGGAGTAGTTCTTCACGAAGGTAAAATTGCTGAAATGAGAACGGGTGAGGGAAAAACACTCACTATTGTTTTAGCGGCGTATTTAAATGCGCTTTCTGAAAATGGAGTTCATATAGTAACGGTTAATGATTACTTAGCAAAAAGAGATTCGATAGAAATGGGTATCATATATAATTTTCTAGGCCTTACTTCTGGATTTATAAATAATGACCAAGATGATCTAGAAAGAAAGAAAAACTACAATTGTGACATTACTTATGCAACCAACAGTGAATTAGGATTTGATTATCTAAGAGATAACATGAAGTTTTCTCAAAAAGAAATGGTTCAAAGATCTCATGTATTTTCAATTGTAGATGAAATAGATTCCTGTTTAATTGATGAAGCAAGAACTCCACTTGTAATTTCTGGAGCTGCAGAAGATAAGACTGCTCAATACCTAGCTATAGATAAACTTGTTAAAATTTTAAATAATAAAGATTTTGAAATAGATGAGAAAGAAAAAAGTATACTTTTAACAAACGAGGGTATTAATAATGTTGAAAAACTTTTTTCTAATGCGGGTATCCTAAAAAATGATAATTTTTATGACCCAGAAAATCTTCATTTAGTTCACCACGTAAATCAAGCACTTCGTGCAAATCATTTATTTGAAAAAGGAAAAGATTACATAGTAAAAGATGGAGTTCTTAAAATCATAGACGAATTGACTGGTAGAATTTTAGAAGGAAGAAGATTTGGAGATGGACTTCATCAGGCTCTTGAAGCTAAAGAAAAAATTCAGATACAAGTTGAAAATCAAACTTTAGCATCTATTACCTATCAAAATTATTTTAAACTATATAAAAAAATATCAGGTTGCACCGGTACTGCAGTCACAGAGTCTGAGGAATTTTTTGAGATATATAATCTTTCAGTAGTTGTAATACCAACAAATAAAGAAATGATCCGAAAGGATTATAATGATTTGATCTTTAGAACTGAAAAAGAAAAAAATGATGCAATAATTAATAAGATCATTGAAAAACATGAAATTGGTCAACCAATTTTGGTATTCACATCTAGTATCAACAAATCTGAAGTTTATTCTAAATTATTAAATGAAAAAAATATTAAACACGTAGTTTTAAATGCAAAGAACCATGAAAATGAAGCTGAAATTATTGCAAATGCTGGAAAAGAAAAATCTTTGATAATTACAACTAGTATTTCTGGAAGAGGTGTTGACATCCAGCTTGGTGGAAAAAAAGGATCAATTCCTGATGATCAGTTAAAAATAGATAAAGAAAAAATTAAATCTCTAGGTGGCTTATTTGTAATTGGTACAGAAAGAATGGAGTCTAGAAGAGTGGACAATCAAGCAAGAGGAAGAGCTGGACGACAAGGAGATGAGGGCAGTTCTGTGTTTTATGTAAGTTTAGAAGATGATTTGATGAGAATTTTTGGCTCAGAATCTATGAATAATATGCTTGAAAAACTTGGTTTAAAAGATGGTGAAAGTATTGATCACCCTTGGATCAACAAAGCATTAGAAAGAGCTCAGCAAAAAGTTGAAGCCAGAAATTTTGATATCAGAAAAACACTTATCAAATTTGATAATGTTTTGAATGACCAAAGACATGTTGTGTTTTCTCAAAGAAAAAACGCAATGAATAGTGAAAATATTTTTGATTATTCCGACGAATTTTTAAAAGAAATATCAGAAGACTTGATAAAATTAAAAATTCAAAATCTATCTAACCCAAAAAGTAATGAATTTAACAATAAAGTTAGGCAAATTGTTGGGAAAAGTTTTAATGATACTGAACTTGAAAGTTTGATTTCTGCAAAAGATAATGAACTGAAAGAGCAAATATCCTCAAAATTTAATGATACACGTAATGAAAGAATTAAAGTTCTAAACGAGCAGCATGCAAAAGAAATTGAAAAAAGAATATTTTTGCAAACGATAGATTTGAATTGGAAATCACATATACAATATTTAGAACAACTTAGACAAGTGATTGGATTAAGATCTTACGGTCAAAGAGATCCTTTAGTTGAATATAAAAAAGAAGCTTTTGATTTATTTTCAAATTTATTAGAAAAACTAAAATTAGACTACGTTACAATTTTAATTAATTTAAAAGTTATAACAGAAGAAAGATCTTCTAATGAGGAAAGAGTAAATCCAAAACCACAAACCAAAAAAATGGGAAGAAATGAACCTTGCTTCTGTGGATCGGGTAAGAAGTTTAAACATTGCCATGGAGCTTTGTAATTCTTAAAAAAGAAATAATAAAGAAGCTAAAAACAATAAACCTACACCAATACCAAATAATAATTTTTTTGATTTAAAAATATTATCAAAATTATTTTTCTTAACGGTCAAATTGCTTAAATCTTCTACATTGCTCATAAAACCATCATTTCTTCCAATTTTTAAAAATTTATTTTTTCTTTCATTCATTATATCTTCTGACGTCATTTCTTTGTATTGATCTAAATTTGTAGAAATAGATTTTCTAACGTTATCAAGCATCAGGTCTCTATCCCTGTGAGCACCGCCTAAAGGTTCTGGGATTATTTCATCAATAACTTTTAATTTTAATAAATCTTTTGCAGAAAGCTTCATTGCTTTTGCTGCATCAAGCATTTTTTTTGGATCTCTCCACAATATAGTTGCACAGCCTTCAGGAGATATAACTGAATAAATAGCATTTTCTAGCATGATAACTTTGTTGGACGATGCTAATGCAATCGCACCACCTGAGCCACCTTCACCTATAATTATTGCAATAGTTGGCACCTTAAGTTCCATGCAACATTCAATTGATTTTGCTATTGCCTCAGCTTGACCTCTTTCCTCTGCACCTACACCAGGATAAGCGCCTGGCGTATCTATAAAAGAGATAATTGGAATTTTAAATTTATTTGCTAAATTCATTAATCGAATAGTTTTTCTATAACCCTCAGGTCGCATCATCCCAAAATTTCTTTCGATTCTACTATCTAAATCTTCACCCTTTTCTTGGCCAATAACCAAAACCGAATAACCATTGAATTTTGCAAAACCTGTAAGTACAGATTTATCTTCGCCATAATAACGGTCTCCAGATATAGAAATAAAATCTTCGAATAAATTATCTATGAAAAATTTAGACTTTGGTCTGTCTTCATGTCTTGCAACCATGGTGGTTTGCCATGGATCTAGGTTTGAATATATATCATTTAATTTTTGATCTAACTCAACTTGTGTTTTTGAAATTTTTTGCGTATCTACTTCTGACAATCCCTCTTGATTATAGGGATCTTTTAATTTTTCCAATTCTGTCTCTAAATCTTTAATCTCAGTTTCAAAATTAAGATAATTTTTCATAATATGGTTATAGCGGATGGTTAATTCATAAAAAAGGCAATAAAATGATATTTAATTTAAAGTGTAATTGTTATTAATTGACTCTTTTCTAGAAGAAGATACATATTTTGCTATCGGGAGAGACTAATATATTTAGCACCGAAGGAGCAACCACCCCGGAAACTCTCAGGTAAAAAGGACCGATAGTTGCATAACACTCTGGAAAGAGAATTAATTCCGCCGAAGGAGCAAAACTCTCAGGCAAAAATACAGATGGGGTAATTTAGGTGATATGCAAGAAAAATATATAAATATAAATACTTTAAAAGTATCTGAAAAACTTTCTCAATTTATTAGCGACGAGCTATTAAAAGAAACAGATCTATCTGTTGATAATTTTTGGTCAGGGTTCGAGAAAACAGTCAATGAATTAGCACCTAAAAATAAAGAATTAATAAAATTTAGAGAAGACTTACAAAAACAAATAGACAATTGGCATATAAAAAATAAGGGAAATGAATTTAATTTGTCAGAATATAAAAAATTTCTAACAGAAATTGGTTATTTGAAAGAAGAAGGTGACGATTTTGAAATATCAACTCAAAATGTTGATGAGGAAATAACAAGTATTGCTGGACCTCAACTTGTTGTACCAGTAATGAATGCGAGATATGCATTAAATGCTGCTAATGCTAGATGGATGAGCTTGTACGATAGTCTGTATGGAACAGATGTAATTGAACAATCAGAAGATAGTGTATCTGAAAGATACGACCCATTAAGAGGTGAGATGGTAATAAAATATGGAAGAGATTTTTTAGATAAATATTTTCCATTAGCAGGATTGAGTTGGCAAAAAATTACAAGTTTTGCAGTTAAGTATGGAAAATTTAAAGCTTTAAAAGGTGCTGATATTTATGATTTGTTAGATGAGAATAAGTTTATTGGCCATAGGGGTGAAGCTGACAACCCGTCTGCTATAATTTTAAAAAATAACAATTTACATATAGAAATTTTAAAAGACTCAAGAGCTTTTGCAGCTCAACAAGATCATGCTGGGATTAGTGACATAATTTTAGAATCTGCGGTGTCAACTATATGTGATAACGAAGATAGTGTAGCTGCTGTAGATGCAGAAGATAAAATTGTTTGTTACAGAAATTGGCTAGGTCTGATGAAAGGTGATCTAAAATCAAAATTTGAAAAAGAAGGAAAATTATTTGAAAGAAAACTTAATCCTAATAGAAGCTATATTTCAAAAGATGGAAAAGGTTTAAAGCTTCATGGAAGAAGTTTACTGCTAGTTAGAAATGTTGGTCACTTAATGACTAATCCATCAATAATTTTAAAAGATGGTAGTGAAGTTCCAGAAGGAATAATGGATGCATTCATTACTACAGCTGCAGCCCTTCATGATATTAAGAAAAAAACTAATTCAAGAACTGGTTCTATTTATATTGTGAAACCAAAAATGCATGGACCAGATGAAACTGCATTTACTGATTTGCTTTTCTCAAAAGTTGAAGAAGTTTTAGGTTTGCCAAAATATACCTGCAAGATTGGAATAATGGATGAAGAAAGAAGAACTTCGGCTAATTTAAAAGAGTGCATTAGATCGTTAAAAAATAGAGTTTTCTTTATAAATACAGGTTTTCTAGACAGAACTGGTGATGAAATGCACACCTCTATGGAAGCTGGTCCGATGATTAAAAAAGGTGACATGAAAACTTCAAAATGGATTACAGCATATGAGAACAACAATGTTGATATTGGTTTAAAATGTGGATTATCTGGAAAAGCTCAAATTGGAAAAGGAATGTGGGCAATGCCTGATAAAATGAAAGATATGATGGAGCAAAAAACTGGACATTTAAAAGCAGGTGCAAATTGTGCATGGGTTCCATCTCCGACTGCTGCAGCTTTACATTCGCTACATTATCATGAAATAAATATTTTTGATGAACAACAAAAAATTGAAAATAGAGAACAAGCAAAGCTTGATGATCTTTTAACAATACCTACTGCTGATAGACCAAATTGGTCTGTAGATGAAATTAATAAAGAAATTTCTAACTCAGCTCAAACTTTATTAGGTTATGTGGTCAGATGGATTGATCAGGGCGTTGGATGCTCCAAAGTACCAGATATAAACAACGTAGGTTTGATGGAAGATAGAGCCACTCTTAGAATTTCATCTCAACATATTGCAAATTGGATACATCATGGAATTACAACAAAAATTCAAGTTGTAGAAATTCTTAAAGACATGGCTAAAATTGTTGATGATCAAAATAAAAATGACACTAATTACGTAAGAATGAGTGATAACTTTGAAAATTCAATTGCATTTCAAACTGCATGTGATTTGGTGTTTAAAGGAAAAGAACAGCCATCTGGTTATACTGAACCCTTACTGCATTTAAATAGACTTACTAAAAAGTCTAATCTGAATTAGAAATTAAATTAGACCGATTTTTAAAAGCAGAAAACAAAGTCCCATCATCTAAACTTTCAATTTCACCACCTACAGGTAAACCCTGTGCAAGTTTTGTAATTTTTACATTACAATTTTTTAGGCTATCTTGAATGTAGTAAGCAGTTGTTTGACCTTCAACAGTTGCACTTGTGGCTAATATGACTTCTTCAATTTTATCTCGGTTAACTCTCTCAACCAACGAATTTACAAGTAAATCTTCTTTTCTTTGACCTACTGATGAAATAGTGCCTCCAAGAATATGAAAATACCCTTGGTAAATATTTGAATTTTCAATTGACCATTGATCTGCAATGTCTTCTACAACACAAATCTTTGAATATTTATTTTTTGTATTTTCACAATTTATACATCCAGTTGAAATTGACTTAAGTGAACCACAAGAATTACATCTAGTTACATTTTTATAAACTTGAGCCAATGTATTTGCCATTGGTTTTACTAATTCATCACGGTTATTAATGAGTTTTAAAACAATCCTTTTGGCAGATTTTGGTCCTAAACCTGGAAGCTTTGAAATTAATTTTATTAACTCTTCAATCTCGTTAATATTTTGCATCTACTATAGTGGCCACTTAAAACCAGGTATTCCAAATCCACCTGTAGCTTTTGATATCTCTTCTGATGTTTTCGACTTTAATTGCGATTTAGCGTTATTATGTGCAGCTACAATTAAATCTTCTATTATTGATTTGTCTTCTTTCATTATTTCATCTGATAGTTTAATTGATTGCATTTCACCTTCTCCATCCAAGACGATTTTTGCTGAGTTTGAGCCAGAAACACCCTCTACTCTAATCTCCTTAATTTTTTGCTGACTCTCTTTCATTTTTGCTTCAAGTTCTTTTGCTTTATCTAATATTTTATTAAAATCAGTCATTATCCTTATCCTCCTTAGTTATCGATTTAACATCTACCAGTTCTGCATCAGGAAAATTTTCCATAAAGTTTTTATAAATTTCAGTTTGTTTAGCTTTTTCAATTAATATTTTTTTTTCATTTTCTTTCTTTTCTCTAACTGAGAGATCTCCTTTTGATTTACTAAGTGTGATAATCCATCTTTCTTTTGTCCATTCAAAAAGCTTTGTGGAAAGATCTTTTACAAAATCTTTATCAAGGCTGTCATTAAATGAAATCTCAATCCTATTTTTTTCAAATTTAACCAAATTGACATTTTTCTCTAATTCAAATTTAAGTTTTAATTCTCTTTTACTTGTGCAAGTAGCAATTAATTCATCAAAAGAATTAATTTGAGTTTTAATTTCTGCTTTAACTTCAGTTTGTATTTCAGGATTCTTTTTTTCTTCTTGAGAAATATTTTTTATTTGGTCAATAATTTTACTCTCTGTTTTTATTTCAATTTTGCTAGTTGAATTTTCTTCTTTAGGTTTTGTATCTATTTGTTTAACTTGTTTTACAGAACTTAAATGCATTAATCTAATCAAAAACATCTCAATTGATAAATGTTGGTTTGATACAATATCTAATTCTTCTAATGACTTGATAGAAAATTGCCAAAATAAAATTAATACATCTGGTTGGATTTGATTAGAAATATTTTTTATTTTGTTAAATTCTTCATCATTGAGAGAAAAATTTGTGCTTTCTAAAGTTAAAGAATTTATATTTTTAAAGTAATACAACAGTTCTAAAAAATCATTTAAAAATATTTTTGGTTCAACTCCCTGATCATATATTTTTCTATAAATTTTTATTACCTTTTCTTCTTCTCCTCTTAATATCAATTCAAATAAATCAATTAATTGTGATTTATCAAAATAACCAAAAATATTTTGAGCAGAATTTAAATCTAGTTCTTTATCATTATCTAAACTCAATAACGCTCTATCTAATAGAGATAATGCATCTCTTACTGAGCCCTCTGATATTTTTACAATTAATTTTAGAGCGTCTTCCGTAATTTTTCCTTTTTCTTTATCTTTAATTTTTTTTATAAAATCTAACAATTCAGAAGATTTAATCCTTGAAAGATCAAAACGCTGACACCTTGAAACGACAGTTATAGGAATCTTTTTTATTTCTGTTGTGGCAAATATAAATTTTAAATATGAAGGTGGTTCTTCCAATGTTTTTAGTAAAGCATTAAAAGCTTGTTTACTTAACATATGAACTTCATCGATTATAAAAATTTTGTACTTTGCTGAAGTAGGTCCGTATCTGGAAAACTCAATTAGATCTCTAACATCATCAACTCCTGTTTTGCTGGCCGCATCCATTTCAAGTACATCAATGTGACTTGAATTTGCAATCGACTGACAATTTTCACACAAATTATCCATACACATTTTTTCAATACCATTTGAGCAATTCAAGGCTTTTGCTACTATTCTTGCAGTTGTAGTTTTTCCAATCCCTCTAATTCCAGTAAATAAATATGCATTAGGTACTTTGTCAGCTTTTATTGAGTTTATAATTGTTTCAGCAACAACTTCTTGACCAATAAGATCATCGAATATTTGAGGTCTATATTTAAGAGCCAATACTTTTGAATTGTTATTCATAAATTTTTATAGGAGACTAGAACCTGAATAACTGTCTCTACGACTGCTTCCGTTAAGATCTGGTCGGGTTCAAGCAGCATCCACCTCTAGCCTCCAATTCTATTATAGCAGTTAAAATTTCTAATCTACAAGAAAAGATTATTGTTTTTTTTGTCTCAAAATATCAGCTTCAAAAACACCCAGGACGTGAAAATCTTCACAATGTAAGCCTAGCTCTTCAAGAGATTTTTGAACCTTTGGATCTTCAATATGTCCATCTAAATCACATAAGAAAAAATAAGAGTCGAAAGAATTTTTTTCAGGGTAACTTTGAAGCTTAGTAAGATTTACTCCATTGATAGCAAATCCTCCAAGTGATTGATAAAGAGCTGCAGGTTTACTTTTTAGTTTAAATAAGAATGAAGTTATATATTTTTTATCTCCAAACTCAGGTTGAGATATATTTTTTCCCATAACAAGAAACCTTGTTAAATTTCCACTCTCATTTTCTATATTTTTCTTGATTACATCAAGATTATAAATTTCAGCACTTAAAGATGATGCTATTGCCGCTTGTTTTTTGTCTTTTGTTTTAGAAATCATCTCAGCTGATCCAGCTGTATCTGCTCTTATATGTTCAGCAATATTATTTTCTTTTATGAAATTTGAACATTGCGACAAACCCTGTGCATGAGAATAAACTTCTTTTATATCAGACAGTTTAGCTCCCTGTTGACCTAATAAATTATGTTCGATTTTTTGAAAGTGCTCTTGGTAAATATTCAACCTGTGTTTAAAGATTAAATATTCAATTCCTATATTTCCTGTAATTCTATTAGACTCTGGAATTATTATTCTACAATCGGGTTCTTCTGAAGCTTTATTAAAACAATCATCAAAAGTTTTACAAGGTAAAATTTCAGCATCAGGGTCGATTGATAATGCTGCTAAATGAGAATAAGCTCCAAATGTTCCTTGAAAATATATTTTACCCATCAGGACTTATATTCCATTATTTTTTTTAAGGCCAGATAATCTTCCTCTGTATCAACTCCTATAGGGGCTTTGCTTGCTAGTGCAACATTTATTTTGATATTATTATCTAGAGCTCGAAGTTGTTCTAATTTATTTTCAATTTCATTTTTTGATTGTGGTAATTCAACAAAATTTTTAAGAATTTCAGATGAATAACAGTAAATTCCAATATGGTGATAAACATTTGAGGTATATTCAGATTTCCTTAAAAATATTTTTGCTTTAGAAAACCGGTCATCTTCTAAATTATTTTCAGTAATAACTTTAACTATATTTTCGTTTGTTAAATCTAATTTATCTTCAACTTTAGCAGCCAGAGTTCCTATTTTTGCTTTATGATCTATCATCATTTGGTTTAGATTTGTAATATCCTCAATATTTATTGCCGGTTCATCACCCTGAAGATTCATTATAAAATCAATATTATCTAAGTTGAGTTTTTGATAAGCTTCATATATTCGGTCTGTACCAGTTTTATGTTTATTGCTTGTTAAAATCGCATTTCCTCCATTATTTTTTACATCATTGACAATCTCTTGATCCTCTGCAGCAACAATTACCTCTCCAATATTTGCCTCTTTTGCCTTATTAAATACATGTGAAATAATTGAAATATCATTGATTTTTAATAATGGTTTTCCTGGAAGCCTAGTTGCAGATAATCTAGAGGGTATAATTATAAGAGTTTTCATCAATCACTAATTAAAATAGAGGCAAATTTATACATTAAATTTTAGTCAAATTTTAATTTATCATGTTATACGTTCAAAATTAAATTTATAAAAATGGATTCTTTTGAAATTAACAAAATTGTAGCTGCAGTTCTAATGGTAGCACTTCTTGTTATTGGTATAGGAAAATTATCTGATGTAATTTTTCATGTAGAAAAACCAGAAACTCCAGGTTACACGGTGGAAGTTGAACAACTATCTACTGTATCATCTTCTACAACAACTACTGCAGAGGAAAAAGTCGACATTGCAGCATTAATGGCTATGGGAGATATAGCAAGTGGAGAAAAAATATTTAAAAAGTGTGCAGCCTGTCATTCAATAATTAAGGGTGGGAAAAATGCTATAGGTCCAGCTTTATATAATGTCGTTGGAAGAAAAGCTGGAGCAGTTGAAGATTATAAATATTCAAAAGCATTAGCTGCTTATGAAAAGGAATGGACATTTGAAGAGCTAAATGGATTTCTAAAAAAACCTGCAAAATATATTAAAGGTACAAAAATGGCTTATGCAGGCTTAAGAAAAGAAGCAGATAGAGCTTCGGTAATTAAGTATCTAAATGAAAATTCAGATAGCCCAGTTCCACTACCTTAATTTTCCAAAACAATACAACAAAATACTTTTTTGAACGTGAACTCTATTAAGAGCTTGTACCCATACATGAGATTTTTTTCCTAAGAAAATATCTTCAGAAACTTCATTACCTCTAGGCAGACAATGTAAAAAAATACATTTCTTATTTGCAAAACTCATTAATTTTTTATCAATTTTAAATTTTTTAAATGCTTGAATTTTTTTCTTTTTGTTTACTTTGTCATTTAACGAAATAACTTTATCAGAAAAAATTACATCTGCTCCACTAGCAGCTTTTTTTGGATCATTATAAATATAAATTTTTCTCTTATTTTTTTTAACCCAATTTCTCACTTCTTTTCCTGGTTCAAAGTTTTTTGGACAACCAATACTTAATTTAAAAGAAAATTTAACTGAGGCAGCAATTAAACTATCTAGCACATTATTTGAATCTCCAATCCAGCAAATATTTAATTTAGAAATAGGTTTTTTTTTAATCTCTTCAACTGTAAAAACATCTGAAAGTACTTGAGTTGGATGAGAGGATGGGCTCAAACCATTAATGACCGGAATAGATAAATATTTTTTAAAATCCTCAATTTTTTTATCACTATCTGTTCTCAACATAAATCCATCACCATAAGTTGATAGAACCTTCGCTGTATCTGATATACTTTCGCCACCTTGTCCTAAATGAAGTTCATTAGATCTAAGTGTTACAGTACCTCCTCCAAGCTGTTTTATTGCTAAATAAAAGCTCATTCTTGTTCTCAGGCTTGGTTTTTCAAACATTTGGATCAAAATTTTACCTTTTAATGGAGCACCTTTGTCCGTCTCTAATGTATTAAGTTTTTTTCGAGAGCTTTTTCTTTTTTTTGCATCAGTAATTATTTTTCTTAAATCTTTACTGGGAATATCTTTTAAGTTTATAAAATGTTTCATTATAATTTAAATTGACTACAAACTTTATTTATAATTTTTAAAGCTTCATCAATCTCACTTTTTTTAACATTAAGAGGTGGTAAAATTCTGACAACATTTTCAGCAGCACGAATAGTTAATAATTTATTTTCCATTAATTTTTTAATAAAATTTGTCTGATCTTGATGTAACTGTATACCAATTAGAAAACCTCTTCCTCTTATTTGTTTAATAATACTAGGATATTTTTCTTTAATTTTATTAAGGTTTAATAAAAAATATTTAGATAATTTTTTTACATTATTTAAAAACTTTTTATTTGAAACTATATCCATTACTTTATTTCCAACAGACATAGCAAGTGGGTTGCCTCCAAATGTCGAGCCATGGGTGCCAGGAGTCATCCCTACGGCTACTTTTTTATTCATAAGAACAGCTCCTATTGGAAACCCGCCTCCAATTCCTTTGGCTATTGGAACTATATCTGGTTTTACTTTAGATTTTTCAAATGCAAAGAAATCTCCTGATCTGCCTATTCCACATTGAACTTCATCCAGAATTAAAAGAATTTTTTTCTTATCACACAATTTTCTAAGCTCTTTTAAACAGAAATCTGGAATAACTTTAATTCCTCCCTCTCCCATTATCGTTTCTACCATTATAGCTGCAGTATCTTTTGTGATTTTCTTTTCTAATGCTTTGTGGTCTCCAAAAATAAAGTGATCAAATCCTTTTACTTTAGGGCCAAATCCTTCTGTCATTTTTTTAGAACCACTTGCATAAATTGCAGCTAATGTTCTTCCATGAAATGAATTTTTAATGCAAAGAATTCTATTTTTATTTGGTTTACCTATTGAAAAAAAATATCTTCTAGCAACTTTAATGGCTGCCTCAGTAGCTTCTGCTCCACTATTTTGAAACATCACATAATCAGCGAATGTTTTTTTACATAGTTTTTTTGCTAGATTTTCTCCTTCAGGAATTTGAAAAGCATTTGATACATGCCAAAGCTTTTTTGATTGGTTGTTTATAGTTTTGATTAAACTTGGATGAGCATGACCTAAAGAATTAACGGCAATACCCATAACAAAATCAAGATATTTTTTTCCATCAGTGGAGTAAAGATAGCTTCCCTTACCATACTTAAATGAAATTTTTTTTCTGTTATAATTTTTTGCTAAATTGCTCATAAATTAAATTTGTTTTTATAAATTTTATTTCATAGATACAAGTTATGATTGAAAAACTAATTTTATTTGAGCTAAGCTTTTATTGTTGATAACTCTAATTTTTTCATTGTTTCAATTAAATTAATAACAGTATATTGTCATTTTAAAATTAATTAACACAATATATAGATATGAGTTGGACTGAAGAAAAAGTTTCAAAATTAAAGGAATTATGGGGCAAAGGCAATACAGCTAGTCAAATAGCTGAGATCATTGGTGGTATTAGTCGAAACGCAGTAATTGGAAAAGCTCATAGATTAAATCTTTCAGCAAAAATAAAAACAAGAACTGCAACTTCAAATAAAAATTTCGAAAATTCAATTGAGCAGAATAACGTTAAATCAAAAAGAGGTCGTAAAAGTAAGTTTAAATCATTGATTATCGAAAAAGATTTTGAACCTGAAAATCCTAAACAATTAGAAGAACTAGATGAGAATTCATGCAAGTGGCCAATAGGTCATCCAGATGAAAAAGAATTTTATTTTTGTGGCAGATCCTCTTTAAAAGATTTCTCTTATTGCAAACTTCATTTACTTTATGCTTATCAACCAAAAGGTAAAAAAGAAGAAGTTACAGAAAAAGAGGAAGTTCCAGAATTTATTGAAAAGAAAATTCAATCTGCTTAGAAACTTAACTCGTTTTAATATCTATATTATCTGAATTATATTTTTCTGTGGAAAATTGACCACCTTCCCTCCACATATAGCAATATCTCTTAACTTCATCATCGAAGTATCTCAAACCTGGCACACATATGTCAGAATTAGATTTATATTTTCCAGATAAAACATTATCATATTTAAGAAGTTTTAATTGATCTCTAGTCAAAAGTGGTTTCGGCATAATTTCAAAAAATCTCGCTGAAATTTGTGCTATTGGTAGAGGCATTGGTATTAACAATCTTTTCTTTCCAATTAAATTTAATAATTTTTGTAATATTTCTTTAAATGTAATTATTTCTGGACCAACACATTCAATTATTTTGGAATTAACATCATTTGAAATTACATTTAAAATAACATCAGTAAGGTCTGAACAATGAATTGGAGCAAACTTTGTCTTACCTTGATAATAGAGTGGAAATATTGGCAATCTATTTAAAAGTGTCATAAAATTTGTAGTAAAATTATCGTCTACTGAATACACAATAGAAGGTCTTATAATTGTGGCTAACGGGAAATTTCTAAGAATTCTTTCCTCTCCCTCTAATTTACTTTTAGCATAATCAGAGTCTGTGGCCTCGTTTATTCCAAGTGCTGATAGATGAATAAGGTGCTTAAGTTTGTATTCTTTTGAAAGTTTAGATAACAAAGAAGGAAAAACGGTGTGAATATTTTTAAATGTGTTTCCTTTCTTTGACTCAAATAAAATACCTATTAGATTTATACATATATCTGCATTTTCAAAAAGCTTTCTAAGTTTTTGTTCTTCAAAAATATTAGATTCAACAATATCTATATAACCTGCATTTGCTTGAGTTTTTATGATGTAGCTTTTTTGATGAATGTTTCTCGTAACAACAGTTACTTTGTAATTCTTCTTTGTAAGCTTCCTAATTAGATTTCGACCAATTTGACCGCTACCACCAAAAATTAGACAATTTTTTGCTTTCATATATATATGTTTAAAAATGAGTAATAATATTCAATTGCACAAAAATGATCTACCAGATGATTTAAATTTAGGCAATATAATTGCCGTAGATGGTGAGTTTATGGGTCTAAATGTCAGACGTGATCCGTTGTGTTTAATTCAAGTATCTTCAGGCAACTCAGATGCTCATATAGTTCAATTTGATAGAAAAAATTATCAAGCACCAAATTTAGTGAAGCTATTAAATAATGAAAATATAACAAAAATTTTTCATTATGGACGTGCAGATATGGCCCATATTAAATATTATTTAAAAACAGAAACTAATAATATTTTAGATACAAAAATCGCTTCAAAACTTGCACGATCTTACTCTGACAATCATTCTTTAAAAACTTTAATAAAAGAATTTATAAATATAGATATTAGCAAACAATTTCAGAGTTCAGATTTTGGAGGTGAATTAACACCAGCTCAACTTAAATATTGTGCTAATGATGTAATTTATTTGCATAAAATTCATAATGAATTAAAAAAAATATTAGAACGTGAAAACAGGATACAACTTTACAATGATTGTTTGAAATTTCTAAAAACGAGAGTTGATCTTGATCTTGCACTATTTAGAGATGATATTTGGTCACATTAATGAATAATAAAAAATTTATTTCTACAGCAAGAGATGTAATTAATCTTGAAATAAAAGCATTACAGAGCTTAAAAAAAAATATTAACAAATCATTTAGTGAAGCAGTTTTTGAGATAGCTAACTGTCAATCAAAAGTAATATTATGTGGTGTTGGAAAAAGTGGACTAATTGCTTCAAAAATTGCTGCCACTTTAGCATCAGTTGGAACACCTTCATTTAGTCTTGCTGCAAGTGAGGCTTCTCATGGCGATCTAGGAATGATTTCTAAAAAAGATATTCTAATATTAATTAGCAATTCAGGGGATACAAGTGAGCTTAAAAATATTATTCAATTTGCAAAAAGAAATAAAATTTTATTAATTGGAATTGTTTCAAAAAAAGACTCTATTCTTTATAAAGCTTCAGACATAAAATTACTTACTCCAAAAGTTGATGAAGCTGAAGGTATAGTTCCAACTGCAAGTACTACAACACAATTAGCTTTAGGCGACTCTCTTGCGATAGCATCGATGAAATATAAAAAATTTGGCAAAATGGATTTTAAAAAGCTTCATCCTGCAGGAAGTTTAGGTGCTCAACTTAAAACTGTTGAAGATATAATGATTACAGGAAATAAAATACCCTTTGTTAAAGAAAATTTGAAAATGAATAAAGCTTTAAAAATATTATCTGAAAAAAAATTAGGTATTTTAATTGTTTTAAATGATAAAAATAAAACAGTTGGAATAGTTACTGATGGACAGATCAGAAGGTATACTGAGAAAAAATTTGATTTTCACTTGCATAAAGTCAAAGAAATTATGACTAAAAAACCAATATTCATAGAAAAAGATGAATTAGCAGCGAAGGCACTTTCGATTATGAATAATAAAAAAATTACTTCACTTATAGTTAATAAAAAAGAACAGCCTCAAAAAACAGTTGGTGTCCTGCACATTCATACAATTTTGCAATCCAATATTTCTTAAATGGCTAATAAAAAATTTGTAAAAATTTTTTTAATCATTTCATTATGCACAATAATAGTTTTTTTTATTTATATAAAATTCTTAAAAAAAAATAATTCTAAAATAGTCCAAAAAGAAGAGAGCGAAATAATTTATAATTCTAATTTAATTAAAGATGTTGAATATTCAACCAAAGATAAAGACGGTAATGAATATTTCATAAAAGCTAAAGAGGGAGAAATAGATTTTTCTAATCCAAATATTATTTTTCTTAAAAAAGTTAAAGCTACAATTAAACTAATTGGATCAGATAATGTCATAATTGTTTCTAATTTCGGAAAATATAATTCAGAAAATTATGATACTATTTTTTCAAAAAATGTAATAATTAACTATTTAAATAATAAAATTACTGGAGAATATCTAGATTTTTCTTTAGAAAGAAATTCTATGATAATCTCTAAAAATGTAACTTATAATAATTTAGAAAATGTACTAAAAGCTGATGTCATTGAGATAAATATTGAAACTAAAGACACCAAAATATTCATGCATGAAAGTAAAAAGAAAGTAAACATAAAAAGTAAAAACTAATGGCTATAATTAAAAAATTTAGGATAAAGTCATTCAAAAATACTAATTCTATTATAGAATTTAATAATATTTCACTCTCTTATGGAAATAGATTGATCTTAGATAACTTAAATTTCAAAATTAATGAGGGTCAGATTTTTGGGATGTTGGGTCCTAATGGAGTTGGAAAATCAACAATTTTTAATCTAATTACTGGTTTAATTAGTCCAAATAATGGTAAAATAAAAATAGCAGGTCAAGATGTAACTAACTATCCTATCTACTTGAGAACTAAAAAATTCAAAGTAGGATATGTACCACAATATGGGGGTTTTTTTAATGACCTTACACTTCATGATAATTTAAAAGCAATAAGTGAAATTGTTTTGGAAAATAAAAATTTTAGAACAGAAAGAATTGATTATTTAGTTTCAAAATTTGAACTTGATAATCTTAAAGATATTAAAGCAAAATTTTTATCTGGAGGTCAAAAAAAAAAATTAGTTATTGCACTGTCTTTATTAAGTGAACCAAAAGTTTTGCTTTTAGATGAATGTTTTGCAGCATTAGATGTATTGACTATTAAAATGTTGCAAGAAATAATCGTTAATTTGCAAAGCGAACATAGAATTACAATTTGTATATGTGACCATCAAGCTAGAGACCTCTTGGTTTGTGTTGATATGGCAATGATTTTAAGTAATGGAAAAATAGTTGCACAAGATACACCTTCTAACTTAGTTAATAATACTAATGCTAAAAATGCATATTTTGGTGACAACTTTAAGTTCAATTAACTCTTTATGACAAACATCGTAAAGATAGAAAAGAAAATTGGATACTTTAAAAAAACTATAATTGTTCCAGGTGATAAAAGTTTAAGTATTAGATGGGTACTTTTTTCCTCGTTGGCAAAAGGAACATCAAAAGCGAAAAATCTTTTGATGTCTGAAGATGTATTGGCTGCAATAGAGGCAGTAAAAAAATTGGGAATTAAAGTAATTATAAAAAAAAAAGAATGTAAAATTTATGGAAAAGGGATTAATGGCTATAATTATAAAAAAAACCTCACAATAGATGCTCAAAATTCAGGGACTCTTGGAAGACTTATTCTTGGTCTATTGGTAAATTCTCCAAAGCCAATAAGTTTAATAGGAGATAAAAGTTTATCAAAAAGAGATTTTAAAAGAGTATCAGATCCTTTAAGCAAATTTGGAGTTAAATTTAAATTAAGGAGTAATAATTTTTTACCATTAAAAATTTATGGATCATCTAACCTGAAACCAATTAAATACTATGAAAACAAAGGTTCAGCTCAGTGTAAAAGTTCAATTATTTTTGCCGCAATGAGAACTGATGGAGCAACAACTATTAAAGCAAAAAAATCAAGAAACCATACTGAGCTATTATGTAAATATTTGAAATTACCAATAAGTATTAAAAAAAATAAAAATTTTGATGAAATTAAAATTAAAAAAGTAAAAAAAATTAATACTTTAAACTATGATATTCCATCTGATATTAGTTCTAGTGCATTCTTCATCGTTCTAACTGCATTGTCTAAAAATTCTGAGTTAATAATTAAAAATGTAAATATAAATCCATCCAGGATTGGTATCATAACTATTTTAAAAAAAATGGGTGTAAGAATAATTTTTAAAAATCAAAAAACTTATAAAGGTGAAAAAAAGGCTGACATAAAAATAGTAAGTGCAAAAAATATAAGAGCAATTAATTGCCCTCCTAAATTAAATAGTGGTGCAATTGATGAATTTTTAGTTATATTTTTAGTTGCCGCAAAAGCCAAGGGTGTTTCTTATTTTAGAGATCTTAGCGAACTAAATCAGAAAGAAAGTCCAAGATTAAAATGGGCTGAAAAAATTTTGGCAAGTTTAGGAGTAAAAACAATCACAACAAATGACTCCATTAAAATCTATGGCAATCCTGATTTAAATTTAGACTTTAATAAAAAAATTATAATTAAAAATTATTTAAAAGATCATAGAGTTTTTATGACAAGTTTGATAGCAGCCTTAAGTTTTGGTGGAAAATGGACTATTCACGATAAAGACTCAATTAACACTTCGTTCCCAAATTTTTTGAGAATTATCAAAGATTTAAAAAATGATTAAAAGAAAAAATGTTTTAAAAATTGCTATAGATTCACCTGCTGCAGCAGGTGCTGGGACTTTGGCAAAAGCTATTTCGAAACATTATAATTTATTTTATCTTGATACTGGAAAAATTTATAGATTTATTGCCTATCTAAGAATTAAACACCCAAAAAAATTTAATTATAAATTTATAAAATCAAAAATTAAGTTATTAAAAATAAAAGATCTCTCAGACAATAATTTATTGTCTGATGAAGTTGGAACTGAAGCTTCCATAATTTCTAAAATTAAATCAATAAGAAAAATGGTTCATTCTTTTCAAATCAATTTTGCATATAACCCACCTAAAAAATACAAAGGTTCATGTTTAGATGGCAGAGATATTACATACAATATTATTCCTGACGCTGACTTTAAATTTTATATAACTGCAAATATAAAAACTAGAGCATTAAGGAGATTTAAGGAATTAAAGGGTTTAAAAAAAAAGATAACTTATCAAGAAGTCTTAAAAAGCATTAAAAAACGCGATAAAAGCGATTTTAATAGAAAAATATCTCCATTGAAGAAAACAAAAGATTCACTATTGATTAATACGACAAACCTTAATAAAAGGGCATGTTTTTTAAAAATAAAAAAAATAATAGACAGGAAAACAAATAATTAATGGAAATTTACAAAGATTTATCTAATCCAGCATCTCAAGAATTCGAAAAATTACTAAGTAGTCAGCTTTCAAAAGTTCAAATAGAAGAAGGTAAAATAATTGAAGGTAAAATAAATAAAATTACTGAGAAATTTGTATTTTTATTTGTTGAAGGTTTAAAATCAGAACCTGTTCTTGATATTAATGAATTAAAAAGCATGGGTCTTTCTGAAAGAATTAAAGTTGGTGAAACTATTCCAGTTTTACTTGAAAAAATTGAAGATAAACATGGTGAAGTTTTGGTTTCTGCTAGTAAAGCTCAAAAAATTAAAGGTTGGGATAAATTAGTTGAAGCGTACGAAAAAAATGAACCTATCATGGGAAAAATTACATCCAAGTGCAAAGGTGGATGCATAGTTGAGCATATAGACACTGGCTCACTTATGTTTTTACCTGGTTCACAAATTAGTGATAAACCTTTAAAAGACATAAGTCATTTAATGAATGAACCACAAAAATTTGCGCTTATCAAACTAGATAAGGTTAGAGGTAATGCCTGCGTATCTAGAAGAGAAATAATTTCATCTTTCAAAAAAGAGGATAAAGCAAAAATTGTTGAAAAATACAAAGTTGGTGACATTATAAAAGGTGCTGAAGTAAAAGGATATAGTTCATTTGGTTGCTTCTTTAATGTGAATGGTGAATTAGATGTATTGGTTCATTTACAAGAAATTTCTTATTCAAGAGTAAATCATCCTGATGAAGTATTTAATATAGGTGAAAAACACGACCTAAAAGTTATCAGTGTTGATAAAGAAAAATTACAGGTTGGATGTTCGGTAAAACAATTATCACCAGATCCCTTTGAGCATATTGAAAATTACGAATTAAATAAAATCTATAAAGTTAAAGTAGTAAAATTAATGGACTTTGGAGCTTTTTGTGAGCTAGAACCAGGCTTAACAACCTTGCTTCATTCAAGCGAACTAAGCTGGACGAAAAAAAATATTTCAGCAAAAAAAATGTTTAAAGTTGGAGATGAAATAGATTGTGTAATTACTGAAATTGACAAAGACAAAAGACGAGTTGCTATTTCACATAGATTAACTCAAGATAATCCTTTTGAAACATTTGAGAAAAAATATCCTGTTGGTACAATTGTTGAAGGAGAAGTTGTAAATAAAAATGAATACTCTTTATTTGTTAAAATTGAAGATTTAGATATTGATGCTTTTTTACATTGCAATGATTTAACTTATTTAAATAATGGTGAAGAAGAACTGTCTAAGTATAAAAAAGGTGATAAGCTTAAAGTTAAAGTATTGGAAATAAAATCTTCGGAACAAAAGATTAGAGTTGGTTTAAGACAAACTCAAGCAGATCCATTTGACTGGTTTAAAGATAAGTCAAAAAATCAAACAATAACTGTTAAAGTTGTTTCAACTGATAACAAAGGACTTATAGTAAGACCAGAAGGTTGTGAAATGGACTTCCAGATTAAAAAATCTGCAATAGCAATTAATGCTGCTGATTCTAGACCAAGTAGATGGACAGGTGGTGAAAAATTAGACTGTGCGATCGCAGATTTGGACATGAATAAGAGAAAAGTAACATTAAGCATTAGATTACTTGAAGAAATTGAGAAAAAAGAAGCTCTTGAAAAATATGGATCTGAAGGTTCTGGTAAAAACCTACCTTTTTCATCGCTATCTGAGGATTTAAAGAAAAAAGAAGAAGAGAAAGAATAATTGAAGAAGTTATAAATTGGCTATTGTAAAATCAAAGCTTCTAAAACAACTCTCTCAAAACTACCCAAATTTCTTAAAAAAAGATTTAGAGAAATTTACTGATATAATTTTAAATGAAATAAAAAGATCACTTCGTAGAGGAGATGGAGTTGAATTAAGAAATTTTGGAACATTTAGAGTTAAGATTCAAAAAGCCTCCATTAGAAGAAATCCAAAAACTGGCGAAAAAGTTGCAGTTCCTCAAAAGAAAGTAATATCATGGAAAATGAGCAAGGAAATGTTTAAAAAGATCAATAATGAAGAATAAAATTATTTTCGTTGCATGTGATACTTCAAATTTAGATCAAATAAAGAAAATTCTTAAAAATATTAATACAAAAAAGTTAAAAATTATTCCAAAATTTGGATTACAGTTTTTTTACTCAAAAAATGGAAGAAAATTTTTAGAAAAATACAAATCAGATTTTTGGTTGGATTTAAAAATAAATGATATTCCACAAACAGCTCTTTCAGCAGTTGATAGTTTGAAAGATTTAAAAAAATGTAAATACATTACTGTGCATGCAAATGGTGGACTTAATATGCTTAAAGCTATCAAGGAAAAAACTAAACAAATTAATAAAAATTTAAAAGTACTCGGAGTTACTGTGTTGACTAGTCTTAACAATAAATCATTAAAAGAAATTGGTCATACTAAAACAGTTGACCAACTAGTTTTAAAGCAAGCTGGTATTGTTAAAAAATCAGGATGTGATGGGATAGTTTGTTCTGCAAAAGAAGCAAAAATGATTAGAAAAAAATACAAAAATTTATTAGTCATCACACCTGGTATAAGATTGCCAGGTGATAATTTAAATGATCAAGCTAGAGTAATGACACCAAAAGATGCTTTCAAAAGTAAAGTTTCAGGAGTGGTAATTGGAAGATCTCTTACAAAAGGTAATATTAAGAATAATATTAAAAAATTAATTAATCATTTATACTGATGATTAAGGGTTGTAAAATTTGTGGGATTTCTGATCCTGATACTTTAAATTTTTTAATTAATCACCCTTACCCACCAACATTTATTGGATTTATTTGCAACTATCCAAAAAGTTCTAGATACGTTGGATATGAAAATTTAAAAAAACTTTTAATAAATAATCCAAAACAAAGTTACTATGTTGCTGTTCTGGTAAAACCAAACATAAGTATTTTAGAGAAAATTAAAAATTTACCTTTTGATTACTATCAACTATATGATTGTACACCAGAGGAAATAAAAGAGATAAAAGAAAAATATCAAAAGAAAATTATTACAGCTTTCACAATAAAATCAAAGTCTGATTTGAGTAATTATAAATTATATTCTGATCATACTGATATTTATTTATTTGATAGTAAGGGCTACGAGAAAAGTCAGTCTTTTGATCATAACTTGATTAAAAATATCAAATTAAATAAGGAATTGATGATTGCTGGAAATATTCAATACAATGAAGAGCTTAAAAATTTCAAAAATTTGGCAAATTTTATAGATTTATCTGGTGGTGTAGAAACATCTGGATTAAAAGACTTAACCAAAATAGAATTTTTTTTAAATAAAGTTAATGAAATTAAAAATGAAGCTTAAAAAAGGTGTTCCATTAATTGACCAACACGATCAACAAGGTTTTTGGGGAAGAAAATTTGGAGGCAGTTTTATACCAGAAACTTTAAAAAAACCAGTAGAGGATTTAACAAAAGAATTTAAGAAACTTAGAAATAATAAAGCCTTTTTAAAAAAAAGAGATTATTATTTTAAAAATTATATTGGATCTCCAACTTCTTTTGTGAAATTAGAAAATTTGTCCAATCATTTAGGTGGAGCTCAAATTTGGGCAAAAGTTGTTTCTGAAGCAAATGGAGGTGCGCATAAAATCTATAATGCCACTGTTCATGCACTAATTTGCAAAGCTATGGGTAAAAAATATATCGTTGGCGATACTGGTGCTGGATATGCAGGAAAAATGTTAAGTATGGCAGCTAAAAAATTTGGGCTTAAATGTAAAATTTTTATGGGTGCTAAAGACATTAAAAGACAAAAACCAAATTGTGACGCTATGAGAAAAAACGGTGCAGAAATAGTACCAGTTTATTCTGGAAGTCAGACTTTAGTTGATGCAGTTAGTGAATGCATGCGATATTGGGTATCTAATTGTGATAATACACACATGTGTGTTGGTAGTACTGTTGGACCGAATATCTTTGTAAAAATATGTGGTTGGTCAACTGCACAAATTTCTAGAGAATTAAGAACACAGCTTAAAGAAGAATTTAAAAAAATTCCAAATAAAATTAAGTTAATTAATTGTGTTGGAGGTGGTAGTTCTGCATATGGATTTTGGAGTGAGTTTATTGATTTTGATAAAAAACAAATAGAATTAATTGGTGTAGAAGCTGGAGGTCCTAAAAAATCTAAACTTCATGCAGCACCACTAAGTAGAAACGCAAAAGTGGGTATTTTGCACGGAGCAGCTTCCTATGTTTGCCAAAATAATGAAGGACAAATTAATGATACAGAATCTATAAGTGCTGGTTTAGATTATCCTGGAGTTAGTCCTATTCATTGCTTTTTAAAAGATACTAAAAGAGCAAGATATACTTATGCAACAGATGAGGATGCACTTAATGCACATGTAATGGTAACTAAATTTGAAAAACTTAATCCAAGTTTAGAACCAAGTCATGCTTTTGCTGAGGCAATAAAAATTGCTCCAAAATTAAGCAAAGATACAATTATAATTGTTAACTCTTGTGGTGATGCAAAAAAAGATAGAGATATTTTAAGAGAAAGATTGGGAAAATATTAATGAGCTCTTTACTTAAAAAAGCTTTTTTAAATGCAAAAAAACAAAACAGACCTGCCTTACTGACTTATACAGTTGCAGGTGATAATACTAAAAAAAAATCTTTAGAAATTCTTAAGTCTATTTCAGACTATGCTGATATTTGTGAATTGGGCTTTCCTCACAACACACCCATAGCTGATGGAGGTCAAATCCAGACTAGTGCCTATAGAGCAATTAAAAACGGTATAAAAATTAACGATGTATTTTCAATTGCAAAAAATTTTAAAAAATCAAAAAAAAATACTCCAATTATACTAATGGGTTATTACAATATGATATTTCAGTACAATGAAAATAAATTTTTAGATAAATGTAAAAAATCAAAAGTAGATGGACTAATTGTTGTAGATTTGCCTTATCCTGAAAACAAAAGTTTTGCATCAAGATGTAAAAAGAATGGAGTGAATTTTATACAGCTGGTCTCACCTACTACTTCTCAAATTAGATTAAAAAAAATAATAAAGGACTCGCATGATATGGTTTACTATATTAGCATGTTATCAACTACAGGGGGTAAACTAAAAGTTTCCCCAAAGAAAATCTTGGAAAGATACAATAAAATTAAAAATCAAAATAAATCAAAAAATGTGGTGATTGGCTTTGGTATTACAGAAAAGACAATTAAATCTCTTAAAAAAGCTGATGGTCTTGTAGTTGGTAGTGCGATATGTAAGGAAATATCTAAATCAATTGAAAGAAGACAAAATACTGTCACAAATGTTACTAATATCGTAAAAAGATTAAGAAATAAAATTCAATGAACTGGATAACCAAAATTATTAAAGCAGGTGAAAAGATAAAAACTGCTATACGTGAACGAGCTACTAAAGAAGATATCGCAAAAAGTGAATGGACAAGTTGTTGTCGTGGACCAATTCTAAAGAAAGATTTAGAAGCAAACCTTTGGGTATGTCCAGATTGTAATAAGCATCATAGAATTAAACCAAAACAAAGATTTGATATTTTGTTTGGAAAAAACAACTATGAAGTTTTTAAAACACCCATTCCAAAAGATGATCCTTTAAATTGGACAGACTCTAGATCATACAAAGATAGATTAAAAAGTGCTCGTAAGAAAACTGGATTAGATTGTGGAATGATGGTTGCATCTGGGACAATCAATAATATTAAAGTAACAGCTGTTGCATCTGATTTTGACTTTTTAGGAGCTTCAATGGCTGCTGCAGAGGGTGAAGCATTTTTATATGGAATTCAAAATGCAATAGAAAATCAAACGCCATTTATATGTATAAGTGCTGGTGGAGGAATGAGGATGATGGAAAGTTTAATTTCATTATCTCAAATGACAAGAACCACACTTGCAATTAATGAATTAAAGAAAAATGGTTTGCCATACTTAGTTTGTATTACAGATCCGACCGCAGGAGGAATAACCGCTTCCTATGCAATGTTAGGAGATATTCATATTGCAGAGCCAGGCGCTTTAATTGCATTTGCAGGTGCAAGAGTTATTCAAGGTACAGTAAAAGAAGAATTGCCTGAAGGTTTTCAAAAAAGTGAGTATGTTGAGAAAACTGGGTTTGTTGATTTAATCGTAGAGAGAAGAGATCTAAGATCTAAAATAGGAACTTTATTATCAATATTGTTAAAACAAAATTCTGCTATAAGTTCTGAGCAAAATGAAACTTCAGAAGATACTCAGCAATTTTCAAAAGTTGCATCCTAAAGAAATAGATTTATCTTTAGATAGAATTCAAAATCTTTGTAAAAAATTAGGAAATCCCCAAGATAAAATTAAGGCCATATCAGTTGTTGGAACTAATGGAAAGAACTCTACCATACAGGCTATTTATGCGATTCTTAAGGAGAAGAATTTAAAATGCAATGTATATACGAGCCCACATATACAAAAAATTAATGAAAGATTTGTATTTAATAATCAGGAATTAAATGACGAGGAATTAGCTGATTTATTAGAAGAGGTTGAAAAAGTTAATAATAACGAACCAATAACTGTTTTTGAAATGTTATCAGCTTGTTTTTTTTATAAATCTGCCCAATATCCTGACAATATCAACTTAATAGAAAGTGGTTTATTCCATCGTTTTGATGCTACCAATATTTTAAAGAGTAATCTTGCAAGTATAGTAACATCTATAAGTAAAGACCATCTCGACTGGCTTCCAAAAGAAAATCAAACAATTGAGAAAATTGTTTTTGAAAAAACATCAGCCTTACTTAATTCAAATATTGTTATCGCAAAGCAAAATAAAAAAGAGACAATGGAATGTATTAAAAAAACTATTAAACACAACTCTTCAAATAAGTTATTTTTTAATGAAGACTATAGTTATTCAATTCAAGAGAATGGTTTTTTTTACTATGAGGATAAATTGGGAGGTTTGAAACTTCCTCTACCGAACGTTCTTGGTCAGTTTCAACTAGAAAATATATCAACTGCTATTGCAACTATAAGAACTTTAAATCTTGGAATTCAAAATACTGAAATAGAAAATGGTATTCAAAAAATACATAATCTTGCAAGATTACAGGAAATTAAATCTGGAAAACTAAAAAAACTTGTAAAAAATAATACATTATTAATTTCTGGGGATCATAACCCTGATGGAGCTCGAGTGGTAAATGAATATCTCCAAACTTTAGATTGTAATAAACACATAATCTTAGGTATGATGTCCAACAAGGATCATAATGAGTATATTAGTTATTTTAAAAATATCTCAACCTTGACCACTATTGATATTCCAAACCAACCTAATTCAATTGGCGGAAAAGACTTAAAAAACAAACTAAATTCATTCAAAAATGTTCAGTACAAAGAAAATATATTTGATGCAATCAAGTCTATTTCGGTCAAGAAAAACGATATAATCTTAATTACAGGTTCTCTTTATCTAGCTGGAGAAATACTTAATTTGAATTAGATATTTTTTTCTAAAAATTCTTTCATGTGGCTTTCAGGTACCCCACCAACTTTTCTATCTACTTCAACACCTTTTTTGTAAATAATAACAGTTGGTACGCCTCTTATGCCAGCTGCACTTCCAGTGTTAATTCCACCATCTTCTACATCAGCATAATAAAAACCAGCTTTACCTTTGTATTCATCAGCTAATTTATCCATCACTGGTTTTAAAGCTTTGCAAGGTCCACACCAAGCAGCTGAAAACTGGATTACTGAAACATCTTCATTTTTGATTTTACTTTCAAAATCTTCATCTTTAAAATCTATAAGCATAAATCCTTTCTATAAATTAAAGTTTTAAAGTCAACTATGCAATTTCATATTTTTTTTCAATAGACATAATAAATTCATTTATTTCATCCAATTTTTTTAGTTCTTCTTCATCATCTCTATTAGATGCTTGGTCTCTCAAGGTGTCTATTTCAGTGTAAGCCATTGCTATAGTTTGCCACTTTTCTCTATTTTTACTTAAAATTCTTCTAGCTATCTCACTTTTAATATTTTTATATAAATCAGGTGGCAATACGTGAGGTGCTTCTTGGTAAATAATTTTTTGCCCAAACCATGCACATCTTTTATCTTGAAATTTATCTAATAATCTTAATTTATCTTCCCATGATGAACTGTGCCAAGTTTTGAATAAAGCAGTATCTTTGTTTGGAACAAATTTCTCATACAATGTTTCCTCAGGAAGTAAATCTTCTTGATTTTGAGTTTGAGCCTTTTCTTCTGCAGCTTCCCTATTAATGATTTGAATATTCTTGCATAGGTTTTCGCTAGATCTAACTAATTTGGCTCTTTTTTGAATTGTCTCTAAATCAAGATCTGCATAAGCTTTTTCTTTTAAAGCAAATTTTTTATCTAATACTACAGGCGCTTTATTTGTTTTAATAACCCTTAAAGCTTTAGGACTTATTTTTTTTAGATTAGCTTTAAGCTCATTAACAGACATGTTTAAAAAAGGTTCTGGATCTCTTCTTAAGTCCCAAAGATATCCCCAGGAAGCATAAGATGGATGAAAACAATGCTCTGGATGTAATGTTGATACTAAATACATCATATTTCTTCCTTTAACATTTTCAAAAATTGAATAAATACCCTTTCCTTTTAAAATAGATTCCACACTACTCTTAGTGGAAGTGGTTAAAAATTTTTCCCAATTATCATTATGCTTTTCTTTTATAATTCTTAAAATTTTCAAACTAGTAAATGCATCGTGATACGCAGTATGTTGTTGGGAAGTATCAAATCCTTGTTGTCTTGCTAAGCCTTCAAGAGCAAGACTTTCATTTCCAGCATCTGTTAATTCAGTTTTTAAAGTTTTAGAATTAATTGTTTGTGCAGCTCTTGCAACATGAAGACCATCGTGTTCTTTATTTGGAGACGAATGAGTAATGTAAGGATATCTGTTACCCTTAAAGAAATTGAAATGGAACATTCGTCTATCAAAATTTAAATTACTCCAGCCCATAAATAATGCTGGGGCAGCTTTAGAGAAGAAGTTTTCAACTGCTCCTAAAAATTCATAATGAGAATAGTTTCCTTTGGTAAGTAAATCTATACTTGTTGAGTTTACCAATAGAGCTTTAGCACTTGGCACTTCTCCTTCTGGCATTCTGCCTCTGATATTTAACTTACCAATTTCATTTAAATTTTTATCAACAACAACTGCTCCAACCTCAATAATTGATCCCCAAATAGTGCTATTAGTTGTTTCAGTATCGTAGATTACAAATTTGTCCATATTTTCTTATATATTTTAAGTTAAATTAGATAGTTCATGAAATTTTTTTAATCTTCCTAAAAACAAATTTTGATAGATGATTAAATCATGTCCTTGAATTTTAAATTCTTGGAATAATTTATCTACAGTGCAGACCAAGATTACACAAGAAGTGATATTAGAGTTATACACAACATTATGAGCCAAAGAATAAGCGCTGGTTTGTAATAACCATGAATCGATATACTCAGCTTTCTTTGGTTTATTACTTTGTTTAAAATCTATAATTGTTTCTCTTCCTTCATAAACTCCAACACAATCCGCAGTGCCAGCATATTTATCTGGATAGTACAGTGTACACTCAACACCCCATATTTCTTCCAATCTATTTTTTAAACCATGATCTATTATTTCTTTTGCCATCAATTTATATTGTTCATTATCATCAAAAAAACTTAAATTTTCTCTCCCAAGCAAATAAGATTCTAAGTAGTTATGCATCTGTGAGCCTCTGCTGCTTGCTGCTTTTGTGATAGCTTCAGCTTCTTTATATCCTGTTCTCTCTCTCCAATTTGCTAGTGCTGCTTTATCCTCCTCGGATTTAGTAACATCTAAAATTGAAGTAACACTTGGTAATTTTTCTTCTCCCAAAAGGTATCTTCTAATACCATCAACTGTTGCTCTTGAAGATTTTGGATAATCATATTTACGATTCCATTGCATGAGATTTCTTATAAATGGTATTATCAAAAAAAAGAAATTAATTTTTAATTTGTCTTTGTTTATCAACAAATTTTTCAACGTTGTCTGTTTGTACAGCTTTCTCAACCTGCTCTGGATCTTTTATGCTTTCCAAAGTTCTATTTATTGATCTTGCATCTGTTCCAAATTTATCAACTACACCCATAGCATCTTCTAATTTTTTTCTAAGAACTACTATATTGTCAAAGTGTTTTGAAAATCTTGTGCTTATTGTTTTTAAATGATTATAGATTTCAGTTGCTCCCTTTTGAACTTTCAAGGATTGAAATCCCATGTGTAAAGATTGCAAATATGCTGACAAAGTATTAGGGCCACAGATTACAATTTTATATTTTTTCATTAATTCTTGAGTTAATAATTCTTTTGTACTTGGGTCTTGGTATTCAGTTAACTCTTTGTATAAACTTTCTGTAGGGGCATACACAATTGCAAAGTCAGTAGTTTTTGGTGGTACAATATATTTTTCATTTACACTTTTGGCTTTTGCCTTAAATGCAGTAGCTAATTTTGCTCTAGCATCAGCAACTAACCTTTTATCTTCCGCGTCATGACCATCGGTAATTGCTTTAAATTTCTCCACTGGAAAATGACTATCAACAGGAACTAAAACATCACCTTGAAGCTTGATTGCAAATTCTACATTTTCACTTGTATTTTCTTTCATTTTCACATTTGTCATGAATTGAGAGGCTGGTAGCAAATCTTTAATTAGTGCATCCAAACTAAACTCTGCAAGTGTTCCATATTTTTTAACTCCAGCCAAAATCTTAGTTATACTCTCCTGGCTTTGATTTAATAGTTGAACTTGTTGATTAAAATTCCCAACTTTTTCATCTACTTTAGTTAAAGCTGCTGTCATATCTTTTGTTACTCCAGTAGACAGATTGTTAAATGAAGTGGACATTGCTCCAAGTGAGCTATTGATTGTTGTATTTAAAGTATCCTTTAAACTTGAAATTTCAGATTTTAAGTTAGCTATTTCTTCAGCTTCTTTATTTTCATTATCCTCTTCAGGCTTAGATTTAAGGTTTAGATAAAGTATTGCTGACGCTATTCCTGTTAATACAACTAAAATAATTAATAAAACTGTATCCATGATTCGTATGTTATACCTCCGTGATTATATTTAAAGTTTTTTTCAATTTACTTTTACGATTAAATTGTTTTTTAAAGTTACTTCTGCAAAAAATTCTCTCCCAGAATTACTTGTTAAATGGGGTCTATTGCTCCCAACTAAAACACCATTAGATTTGTATTCATTACCAAATACGCTCGTTTCAGTAAAATTAAGCTTTTTACCTATATTAGCTTTAAGCTCTTTTTTTGAATTATAATTAAAAATAAGCACTAGTTGAGTAACCTTTTTGGAACCTTCCCCATCATTATTTCCTGCATATCAGAAAATTCTGCTTTCACATGATTTTGGACGGTTTTTACAAATGATTTAATAATTTTTTTACTAAAACCTAAATTTATTAAAATTTTTTCTGCCTCTTTAACATTTTCTGTAGAAATATAATGTTCAGCTATAGATAAATATCTAAAAAATAATTCTTTTTGGTTTTCAGATTTAAGCTCTGGAAGTTTCAATTCCATAAGGTGACCCTTGTCAGTTATTTGATAAATATCTTTAGGCAATGATGAGACGTTCAAGGGTGTTAAAAGTTTTATTTATATTCTTTCTTTTTAAAGTACACTCCCATACATCAATTACTTTCCAGCCTAATTTAATCAGTTTGCTTTTGTTAATAAAATCTCTTTTCTTATTAAGCTCTAATCTTTCTATCCAATATTGAGTTTTTGTTTTTGGTACATTGCTATGAGCGCAGCCATGATAGTGCCAATAACAACCATGAACGTTTATAATCGTTTTATGTTTATTTATTACAATATCAGGTTTACCAGGTAGTTCCTTTTTATGAATTCTAAACCGATAACCATTTTTATAAAGTAAAGACCTAATTATTTTTTCTGGTTTTGTGTTTTTAGAATTAGACATTAAATTTCCCCTTTATTATCAAAGACATTGATATGATAATATCCATCATCCCATTTTTTGATAATTCCTGCTCCAATAATTTGGTATTTACTATTAGGTTTTTTTTCTAACTGTTTAATTATTCCAACCGGAACATTGTCCTTCATGCATTTTTTTAAACCTATATTTGTATATTCAATATCTCTTTCCTTAATATTTTTATTTTCTTGAAAATATTTAATGGTATATATTTTATTTTTTTCAATCTTATCTTCATAGGGACCATCCTTTGTCATTCTGATACTTAGTGCATAATCTAAATCTTTTGGTTTATAAATACCCTTAGCTTTCGTTGCTAAAAGTTCATTTTTTGTTGTATTAGGAATCCATCCATCAAATTCTTTATCTTTATTATTTTGAAACCACTCTATTCTTTCTTTATGTGAGTCTTTTAAGTTTTTAATTAATAATTCGAAAGTAGAAATCATTTTGTTATATTTTTTTTATATGAATTAAATTCTTTTGGTAACATCTTTATTATCTCATCAGCTGTCATTCCCCATAGATATTTTACTTTATTAAATTGTGATAATTTATTTCTTAATCTTGGAAAAATACCAGGTTTATCTGGATTGCTTGACGGAGCTTTGCTAGTTCCCGGTATAGCTTCTTTTTTTTTAAAATCAAAATATAACTCTGTACAAACTTTCCCCATAACTTTCATTTCTCTTAAAAAAGCTACTTTTATAAACTGTTCTAAAAAATCATTCTGCTGGTATGGTTTTGTATATGTAAATATCATAGAATTTTCTTTAAATTGATTTTCGGCCCAACATGGTCCTCTTACCAAATGCCTAAAGCTTGTAAAAAAATCATTTATATTTACAGCGTATCGATAAGGGGAAGCACCTCTAATTTTTCCTGGAACAAAAATTTGCTCAAAAAGTATCATAGCAATCCAGTCCCATATTTCTGCTCTATCAATTAAATAAAAATCATATTCTGATAAAGCTAAATTGACACTCTTTGCAAGTTCATAAGAATTATTAAATGTTTTTAATTCAAATTTTTTACTTTTTTCTAATTCTTCAGATAAATTTTCTGAATTTTTAATTAGTTCGTATTTTTCTCTAAAAGTTTCATTGTATCCATTTTTAATGTCGTCTGGTGATATCTTTGAACCTTTTGAATTATTTTTTATTTGTAAAAATAACTCATTATAAAATTCTATCCACTTACTATGACCCTCTGAATTAAATTTTTTAATCTTCATCATCCTCCTCAAAGTTTTGTTCTCGACACTGTTTTTCAAAAACCGATATATAATTTATTTTTTTACCCTTAAATTCTACAGGATTATTTAAACATTCAGATGTAACACTATCTATCCAATCTAAAGCATCCTGGTTTATATTTTGATTTTCATCAAAATAATTTGGGATATCAACAAGATCAGGATCAATTCCTGTATTACTAATTACTTTATCAATAAAGCGTTTTCTTTGGGTGCAATTTTTAAAATTATTATCAGACAAATAAATTGTTAAAATTTGTTTGATTACTGAAGTGTAAATAAAAACCTTTGTTTTGATGTCATGTTTGAACTGTTCTTTCAAATTTAATTTACTTTTCACTAATAATATTGGTTTACTATCAGGACTCATATCTATAGCGAATGGTAAAGAAATTTTATCTGTTTCTCTTATCGGAAGTAAGGTATTTGAAATTTCAGAGTCTTTAGTTGTTTTATTTTTGCCGCTGCTTTCTAAGTTAGGTCTAATTTCATCAGCAAATCCTTTAACAAAATTATTTTCATCAATAACTTTGAGTCTAAACATTAGTGTGTCAAAACTAATGTCATTTATCGTAAATTCAAATTCACCTGTCTTTCCGATAGTTCCTAAAGACCAGGGCTCTTTTGCTATTCCACCAGACTCATAAGCTTGAAGAAAAATTTTATCATTTTCTTTGAAATTATGATCAGCGTTAAATTTAGATTTTGATCTTATTCTAAGTAAATTTTTTTGTTTTTTTACCTCAATTATAAATTCTGTATTTTCACCTTCAGCTGTAATTATTCTTTCTCTTCCAGTTCTATTTGATACTACTTGAGTCATAATTACAAAGTATAATTCCTATCTCTCCATCTTATATCCTCTATACCCTCAGAGAATCCATTTATGGAAAATTCAAATTTTGAGTCATGCACAAAGAAAACTATTTGATTATTATTTTTTTCTAAACCTTTAACATTCTTCATATTAATTTTAAATTCCTCATCAGAAAAATCAAAATCTCTTAAGCTGTATCTTTTAAAGGGGTTAGATAGTCCTTCAGAGTCGAAAGCTGCCTCAACTACAACTCTCCTTGGATAAAATGTGCAACCATCAGTTAAAAAGTTTTGGTACTCAATTATTCTTCTTTCGTATTTTGCTATAGTATTTTGCATTAAATCTAACTGTTTTTTTCCTAACTCATCGGAATATTTTGAAATATCTACTTTTTTTGTTTCTTCTAAATATTTTTGTGCTTTTTGAATAGAATCCTTAATTTGCTCTTTTGTATAAGTTACTCCTTTTAATTTATATGTTACTGTTCCATCCTTCTCATTGAATTGTGAAACTTCGTATTTTTTTAAACCCTTGAAAATAGGTGGAATAACAATATGAGTAACTTTCTCCTTAATTTTTTCTTTGTTTTCTTTTTCGTCTTTTTCACCGTCAGTTCCTAAATCTTCATCTTCCTCATTTTGACCAAATCCCTGTTCATTAACCTTAAAAAAATCTTGGGTAGCCTCAAAGTCTTCCTCTGTATTTTCTAAAGTGATTAATCTGTAAAGTTTTGTTGTAATGTTTCTCGATAAAGAAATAATTTTTCTAAATCCTTTATAATCTTCTTTAAGCTTCCAATTATCAGCACTTATTTCTGAATGATTGGCTTGCTCAGCATGTTTAAACAACAATGCAACATGCTTATCTTGTACATCTACCAAATGAAACATTGAGCATTGTTTATTTCTTCTTTTATAAAGTGGCATTGGGCCCCTTATAAAGTCATTAAATGTTTCTCTAATATTATCTAATGAAGAAGGATATTTTTTAAAATAAACATCATAATAAGTATGAGAGTCTATAGTTCTTGTTTTAGAGTTTTCTTGATATTTTTTTACTTGAAACTTTACTCTTAATTTTACTAACTTATAAGAGTTAAAATCTTCCACTAATTTTTCAAAAGATTCTATATCCTGTTTCTTTATATCTTCCTGATCATAAAAAAGATATTCATACTCATTTTGATTGTCTGAAACACCTTCTAGTTCTTGAAGGAAATTATAATAATCTTCGCACAATCTTTTATTTGATAAATGTTCCTCATTTTCGACTGCCAATTTTTGAATTGTATGGCTATTAATGACAATATCGCCAACTTCTACTTCTAGCTGATTTCTTAAAATGGGAACTCTATAAATATCTAGAAGCTTTTTGATTATAAAATCTTTATCTATTTCCTCCTGATTATAGAATGGTACTACTATACTAGTTCCTGGTTCATCAATTTTTCTTTTTAAACCAAACAATGATATGAATTTTTCAACATTTTCTATTTCACTTTCGGGAACACATTCTTTGTTACCTTCTATTTCTTTTTCTTTACCAAACGAAGCAAAAACACTGTATTTTAAACCATCTACTTTTCTTGACCCAAAGTAAGACATTCCAAAAATACTAGCTTTATTATTATTGGTTGAGTCGACCGATAATCCAAAAAAAGTGGAGATACCTGAGTTGAGCATGAAAGTTTGCATACCTTCACCCTCACTACCTCCTTTAGTATGATCCTCTAATTTTGATTTTCCACCAAAATCATATAGAAAATAATACCAATTATTTCTTTCACCTGATTCAGTTATTTCATCAAGAGTTTCGGGCTCTCCTGTAATTCCAGTTGTGTTAAAATCTTCCATTAAGAGACATGGTATTTCTGATGTAAAGATTGTTCTTTTGTTATACCTTCTTTCATTAAGGTGTTTTTCAAAATTTTTATCAAAAAACTCACAGTCATCTTTGCTTATCATCTTGAATTGAAACTTTAATTTCGTTGTTTTTCTAATTTTATTCTGAACCAGTGCTGCATCGATTGCATTTTGAACACATTCTAAAATACAATTATCTGGCTTTTCAAACTTTTGTTGTGGGGTTGGATCAATAAGTTTTCCACCAGGGTGTTTATCTGGAATAAATTTAAACATTATTTTTTCTTTCAATTTTTAACGCATGCAAGCTACACAGAAAGAAGAAAAGATGTAGCTTCGCACGCATTAAAATTTGCACAGTTAACTTGCTAATTGCAACTTTTGAACCTAAGCATAAAACAAAACCAGGATGCACTCTGGTGAGAGGATTGCTATAAGTTCTAACGATATAGTTGCTTACCGTGTATGACATCCTCTTCTTTTTAACGTGCATCAATTCTAAAATTTTATTCATCCCAATAAGATTTTTTTTGATTTTCTTTAATTTTTTTTCCAGCATTATCCCAAGCCTTAAGCATTGATTGATAAGCCTCTTTGACATCTTTTAAGATTTTTCTTTTTTCTGCTTCTGTATATTTGTAGCCAATCTTGGTTTTTTCATTGTAGACTGTTGATAAATTTTGAACATTTTTCAAAGCACGTAATAGCTTTGGTACTCTTATAGATGCAAACTCTCTAAATTTTTTCTCTGGTGACCAGTTTTTTGTTCTAGGTCTTGGCCCCCTAAATTCTACAATTTTTTTTGTTTCCATAATTTTTATAAATTATATTTGAAATAAATAAACTTGTCAATAGTATTTATTTGTTATATGTATTCTATATAAATAATACAAATGAAAGTCAACAAAATAATAAATATTGCTGAATTATTCTGTGGGGCTGGTGGTTTCGCCCAGGGATCTAAAGAGGCTGGATTTAATCATCTTTGGGGTTTGGATAATCATGAAGATTCATGCAAGTCTTTTGAAAAGAATCAAAAATGCAAATCTTATTGTGAGGATATAAGAGAATTTACTAAACCGTCTTATCTTAAACAAATTAAAAAAACTCATGGAAATATTAATGGATTATTATTTGGTTTCCCATGCAATGACTTTAGTTTAGTTGGAAAAAATAAAAAGATGGAGGGAAAATTTGGTGGACTTTATAAATATGCATGCAAAGTTTTAGATTATTTTGAGCCAGAATTTTTTGTTGCAGAAAATGTTACCTCACTAGGAAAAAAATTAAAACACAATTCTTCAGTAAGAAAAAAAGTTAAAGATATTTTTAATAATGAAAAATTACAAAATCAAAACTATCAAAATTTTAAAAAAATAATGGGAGATTTAGCTAGCTGCTCAAAAAGTGGTTATAGAATTTATGCTGATAATTATAAATTCGAAGAATATGGAGTTCCCCAAACTAGACATAGAATTATCTTAGTAGGATTTAGAGAGGATTTTTTTAAAGAAAATAAAATAAACTTTGAAAAACCAAAAAAAATTGAAGGTCCTTTTGTGACTTGTAAACAAGCGATTGATAAAATTCCTGAATGGGCTAGTCATCAAGAACTAACTAAACATGACGATAAGGTAATACGAAGGTTGAAAAAAACAGCTGAAGGAAAAAATGTTTGGGATTTAGACAATGATGAAGATGGACTACCAGGAGTTAAAAAAGCAAGAATGAGTCATATTTATAAAAGACTTGATAGCTCTAAACCTTCTTATACTGTTACTGGTAGTGGTGGTGGAGGAACACATGTTTATCACTACAAGGAGAATAGAGCCTTAACCAACAGAGAACGTGCTAGATTACAAACATTTCCTGATACATACAATTTTATTGGTGGTAAAGAGTCTATAAGAAGACAAATAGGAATGGCTGTACCTGTGCTTGGGGCAAAAAAAATTATGAATGCTGTTAAAAAAGCTCTAAAAAAAAATAAACAGTATAAATCTTATCATCATGATTGGATGATAAAAGGGAAAACAAGAGATCTATATTTTACTGGAAAAGAATATGTTGGCTATCAAATGAAATTTGATTTTGATGATTAGTCGTGAGTAACTTTATTTGTCCTAGTTGTTTAAGTTATAAAATTTTAACTGAAAAATTTATATCTATAGGTTTACCAAATAATAATGATCCTTGGTCATCTATTACTCAAATAATACAATGTGGAAATTGCAAAAAAAATATCCCAGCACATCTTGGGGAAAGATGGAACAATCTTACTTTAGAAAGCGCGAGAGAAGAACTTAAGAAATATTATTGATAAGGAGTATAATTAGTCTAAAATTTAATAATGGAATTATTATTAATATTTAAAATTATTATTGGTTTAGGAATGCTAATTGGTCTTTATGCAATCCTTCGAAACCTAGATATTATTAAAATTATTCTTATTTATTGGAAAGATTTAATTCTTAGAAAGTAAACTAGCTAAAATTTGAAGAGATTTATTTTTAGACGATGATTTAGATATCATCATACAAGCCTCTGATTTTAAAATCTCCCCATCTTTTAAAATTCTTAAATTATTAGCTTTTAAAGTTTCCCCCGTTGAAGTGATATCAGTAATTATTTCTGATGAACCAGTAAAAGGATATGCCTCCGTAGCACCTAAACTATCTACTAATTTAAATTGAGTAACCCCTTTAGAAAATAAAAATTCTCTTGTTAAATTTGGATATTTGGTTGCAACTCTTAATCTTTTCTTTTTCTTATCTCTAAACTCAAATGCTATTTCCTCTAAATCAGCAATAGTTTGAACATCAATCCAAGGATCTGGAATTGCAACTACTAATGTGGCCTTCCCGAAGTCATATTTTTTAATCACATTAATTTTCTTTTGAATATTTATTTCACTCTCTTTCAACAAATCAAATCCAGAAAATCCTAGATCTAATGAACCATCTCCGAGTCTTTCTATAATTTCTCTTGCATGAAGGTATAAAATTTTAACATTTTTCTTTTGTTTAATTGAACCTAATAAATCTCTTTCTCCTCTTTCTGAAATTAAATTTAATTTATTTTTTTTAAATATGTTTAAGACATCCTTTCTGAGTCTGCCTTTGCTAGGAATTCCAATATTTAAAATGTTTTTTTTCATTAATAATTTAAATTTAATGCAGCCCCAACTGCTGGTATTTGTTTTTTTGACCCAAGATCAGAAATTAATCGATCATAACGACCACCATTAATAATATTTTTTAATTTATTTTTTGATTTAATGTCAATTTTAAAAACCATTCCTGTGTAATATTCTAATTGTCTTCCAAAAGAAGTGGAAAATACTACGTTTAGTTTTGAAACTTTCTTGTTAGAGACAGGAAAATATCTTTGATCAACCACCAAATTAATTCTATTTTTTTTAAAAAATTTGTTTAACTCAGATGCAGCCTCGTTGATTGGACATTTAATTTTTAAAAAGTCTTTAATAATTTTTGATACACCTTTACCTTTACTAGCTCTTCTTGGATCTTTAATTTTGTTATCAAATCGATTTAATATCTCATTAATAGTTCTTCCTGCTATTACATTTGATAAATCTTCTTTCAGCATTTTTAAATAACGCTTTTTATCTATTTCAACGATTGTTGGATCTACATCAGAGTTTGTCTCTAATCTTTTTAAAAGATCGTTAAAGTAATCTTCTCTCCAAAAATGTCTTAATAATCTTAACTTCCATCTTTTTGGAATATTTAGTTTTGAAATTAACAAATTAAATATTTCAACATTTCCAATTGTTAATTTGCCTGATGAATATTTAATATTTTGAAGAGATTTTAATGAGGTATTGATAATTTCTTTATCATCATTTTTTTCATCTTTAGAGCCTAAAATTTCAAATCCAATTTGATCTCGGATAATAGAATCACTTTTATTTTCAGATTTTCTATAAGCTTGACCACTATAAAAAATTTTTTCTTTTCCTTTTAAATTATTTTCTAAATATCTTAAGCAGGATGCAATTGTTAAATCTGGTCTAAGACACAGCTCACTTCCATTTTGATCAGTAAATGAAAAAATAAATTTTCTAAAATTTTCTCCTGACCTTTGAACGATATGATTAGCCTCAATTACCGATGGTAAATCTATGTATTTGTAACCCTTAGATTTTACTGATCTAAGAATGCTTTCAGATAAGTTTTTTGATTTCATCTATTAAATTTGATTTTGGAAATGTTTTGTTATTTTCACCTTTAACACCTTTAAGATTTTTTATCGTTACTGTTCCTTCATTAAATTCATTGTCACCACAAATAACTGCTACATTTAATTCACGCTTATTTGCTAAGGTTAATTGTTTGCCTAAATTTTTCTTTGTATCTAAAAATATTTCTGCATTAATGTTATTTTCCCTTAATTGATCTACAATTTCGTAATAATTTTTTAGATATTTTTCATCCATCACACAGACTAAAACGGGCTTTTGATCATCCACCTTAATCTGATCCAATTGCAAAAGTGCAAATAACAATCTATCCACACCAAAACTAATTCCTGTACCTGGAATATCTACCCCTTTAAATCTTGAGATAAGCTTAGCATAAGAGCCTCCCGAACATATGCTGCCAATATCAACTTCTTTTCCTTTATTATTTGTAACTTTAAAATTTAAGTTAGTTTCAACAATAAAATCAGAATAATAAGCTAAACCTCTAACAATAGTAAAATTGGTTTGTACTTGATCTAAATTAGAACCAAATCCTAAAATTTCAAAAACTTCCTCAAGCTCTTTAATTCCTTCTTGAGACAATGGATTTTTTAAATTTTCTTTTAATTGTTTTAAGTCTTTTATTTTTAAAAAATTTAATATTTGCGATGCTTGTTCATCTGTTAGATCAGCGCCTTTTGTAACTGCGCCGCTTGCATCTTTTCTCTCTTTTTTAAGAAGATCTTCAACACCTTTTAAACCAAATCCAGGTTTATCTAATTTATCAATAGCTCTAATTACTTTTAATTGCTTATCTTCAGATATTTTTAAATCATCAATTAAACCTTGTACAATTTTTCTATTACTAATATTGATTGTAAATTGATCTTTATTCAAACCACAATCTAAGAGTGTACTCGAGATTAAATTGCAAAGTTCTGCATTAGCTTGAGCTGAATTAACATTTCCAACAATATCAAAATCAGCCTGCATGAACTCTCTATATCTTCCATTTCCTGCTTTTTCATTTCTAAAAACATTTTGAATTGCATATCTTTTGTAAATTGATGGAAGCTCTTGGTTGTTTTGAGCAACAAATCTAGCTAAAGGACTGGATAGATCGTATCTAAGAGTAATATTTTTATCGCCATCTTTAAATGAGAATACATCAGACATAGGGTTATCCTCGTCCTCTGCTAAAAACGAACCAATATTTTCGCTAATCTCAAAAGAAGGTGTCTCTAATGGTTCAGCTCCAAATTTTAAAAAATTTTTTTCAATCACTTTTAAAAGTTGTTTTTTTAAAACTAACTTTTTATTCCAACGATCTTCAAATCCAGATGGTAAGGAAGGATTGAGTTTTTTATCTTTTTCCATTTTAGTGGTACTTTGGGTAGGTTACGCTCCTACGACTTCGGATCCACAAACCGACGTGATACTATTTCACCACCAAAGCTTATCCTTTAGTTATTATCTTATTTTATGTGGAATGAAAATTATAATATAAATAAATAGCCTAATGGCTATGGAAACAGTTTCTGTGAGTACTTCTATAAGTAATTCTGTATGTAATATTTATATTCATGAGCAGCGTTTTAGTCAAAAATTATTAATATTCAAGGCTTAAATAAAAAAAGGACGTTAATCTACTAAATGTAGAAATAACGTCCTTTAGAAATTTTACGAAAATTAGTCTATTTTTTTTAAATTTACTGCAGAAGGACCTTTAGGACCGTCTTCTAATGTGAATTCAAGTTTATCACCTTCATTAAGAAATCTCATTCCAGCAGCTTTTACAGCTGAAGCATGTACAAAGGCATCTTTCTCTTTGTCGTCTCTCTCTATAAAGCCATATCCCTTTTTACCATTATACCATTTTATTTTACCTTGTAGTGTACTCATCTTATTTTTTCGTCCTTTTGTTATTTATTATATTAATTAAGTTAATTTCTTTTGCAGGTATTTCAAGATCAAACTTTGTGGTGGTGGCTGAGGAAGGATTCGCACCTCCGACACAAGCCTTTTCAGGGCTCTGCTCTACTCCTGAGCTACTCAGCCTTATTTATCCTCTAAAGATAATTCTTCCTTTAGTAAGATCGTAAGGTGTCATCTCCACAGTTACATTATCACCTTGAAGAACTCTAATTCTGTTTTTTCTTAACTTACCTGCTGTGTGAGCTGTAACCGTATGACCATTCTCTAGCTTAACTCTAAACATTGCATTCGGGAGTAGGTCTATCACAGTCCCCTTGAATTCAAGTAAGTCTTGTTTTGACAAATTTATTTTCTCCTTATTCTTTTTAATACTGATTGAGCATGCCCAACCAGGCCTTCATAATTTGCAAGTGTTATAACTGATGGTCCGAGACTTTCAATACCCTTTTTTGATAGGTTTATGTATGAAATTCTTTTATAGAATTCGTTTACACTTATACCACTTGAATATTTTGCTGATCCGTTAGTTGGTAAAACATGGTTTGAACCTACATTATAATCCGTCATAGCCATAACAGCATATTTTCCTAAACAAATTGATCCTGAATTTTTTATTTTTGAAACAATAGATTTATAATTTTTAACATTTAACTCTAAATGCTCTGGAGCTATTTTGTTGACAATATCTATAATTTTTTTATCTGAATTTACATGCATTAAAATTCCATTATTTTGCAAACTTCTCTTTGCAACAGATTCTCTTGGAATTTCTTTTAATTGTTTAATTATTTCAGTTTTGACTTTATTTAATAAGTTTTTATCTTTTGAAATTAATATGCACTGTGCAAGATCATCATGTTCTGCTTGTCCTATTAAATCACTAGCAATCCATTCTGGATTTGAATACTTGTCACAAACTATTGTAACTTCAGAAGGACCAGCAGTCATACCCTCAATTCCAACATCTCCAAAAACTTCTTTTTTTGCAGCTGCAACGTAAGCATTCCCAGGCCCTACAATTTTATCAACCTTTTTAATTTTTTTTGTTCCATAAGAAACTGCAGCAATAGCAGATGGTCCACCAATTGAATAAATTTCCTTAATTTTGCATTTTTTGGCAGCGTATAATACTGCAGGATTTTGTTTTCCTTTGTAGCCTGGGTTGATCATAACTATTCTTTTTACACCAGCAACAATAGCTGGAATTGCATTCATCAATACACTAGATGGATAGGATGCAGTTGAACCAGGTACATAAATTGCAACCGACTCTAAAGGTAAATATTTATACTCAAGTTTATTTTTAAATTTATCAGTGTAAGAAATATTTTTAAACTTTTGTAATGAGTGAAATTTATAAATCCTGTTGTATGCAGTATCGATGGATTTTTTTACTATAGAATTTAATGATTTAATTGATTTTTGAATTTGATTTGAGCTAGGTTCAATTATTGAATTTTTATTAAATTTTTTCTCATATTTTAATAAAGCTTTATCACCATTTTTTTTAACATCTTTAATAATGTTAGTGACTGAAACAGAGCTTGATTGAACTTTTCTCTTTCTTTGCAATAATAAATTATCTAATAATTTACCAAAATTTTTCTTACTGCTATCTAAAACCTTCATCTCTAATTTATTTCGCTTTGGTCCTCTAATATTGCTTCAATCGTTTCAGCGGTCAAAGCAATATGAGCATTGTTACTAAAAAAGAGATTTATTTCATAAACATCGTTATTTTTCAAATAATCTATTCCTACTAATTCTAAAACCAATTCTTGATTTGATTGATCAATATTTTTTGACTTTACATTATCAACAAAATCAAATCTGCAGATACTATTGACTTTTTTGTCCTCATTTTCATTTTCTACTTTAATACGTTCAATTGATAACAAAAATACTTTATTAGATTCTAGATACTTAATATCTGAAACTTTTACTTTAGCTCCTGAACTACATGCCGAAATCATTTGTAATCCCTCTTTGTCTGTAGCAATAATTTTAGCTAAATATTTGTTCATCTTTTTAATCTTTTTATTTTAACACCAATATTTTTTAATTTATTTTCAATTTTTTCATAACCACGATCTAAATGATAAATTCTGTTAATTACAGATCTTCCATGTGCAACTGAAGCTGCTAAGACAAGTGCCACTGATGCTCTTAGATCACTAGACATTACTTCTGCACCAATAAATTTCGTATTACCCTCAATATAAGCTTTATTATTTTTAGTCCTAATATTCGCACCTAATCTTTGTAATTCAGCAACATGCATAAATCTATTTTCAAAAATATTTTCTGTAATTGAACTTTTTCCTTTTGCTTTACACATTAAGACCATTAATTGCGCCTGTAGATCTGTTGGAATTCCGGGAAACTCTTTTGTTTTAATATTTTTAATAGACTTAATTTTGTCTGGTCCATTTATATGAATTTTATTTTTGCTTACTTTTACTTTGGCGCCAGTTTTTTTTAATAAATTAAGTTCTGTATTTATTATTTTTGGATCTAAATTACTAATTTCTAGAGTTCCTTTAGCTAAAGTTGCTGCTACGCAAAAAGTACCAGCTTCAATTCTATCAGCCATCACTGAATAATTTGTTGAATTTAAAGAACTTACTCCGTTAATAGTACAAGTTCTCCCTTTCCAATTAATTTTTGCACCAGCTGAATTAAGAAAGTTAGTAAGGTCTTTTATTTCTGGCTCAACAGCACAGTTTCTTAATATTGTTTTTCCTTTTGCCAAGCATGCAGCAATTATAGAATTTTCAGTTGCACCAACAGTAATTTTTGGAAATCTAATTAACGCTCCTTTAAGTTTGCCAAAAGATTTTGCTAAAATGTAACCGTCTTTAATTTCATAATTCATGCCAAGTTTTTCTAAAGCTGACAAATGATAATTAACTGGTCTTGCACCAATTAGGCAACCACCTGGTAATGATGTTTTAGACTTATGATATTTTGCAACTAAGGGTCCTAATACTAAAATTGAACCTCTCATTGTTTTAACTAATGAATAACTAGCAAAAGTTTTCATATTTTTATTGTTTGAAATTTTTGCAGTTTTTTTATCTTTAGAAAGTTCAATTTTTGATCCAAGAGACTTAAGTAAATTAAGCATAGTGCTTATATCTTTTACTCTTGGAAGGTTATGAATAGTTACCGGTAAATCAAAAAGTAGTGTAGCTGCTAATATTGGCAGTGAAGCATTTTTAGAACCTGATATTGAAACTTTGCCCTTGATTTTGCTAGGACCGTCAATCAGAAATTTGTCCATAACTTACTTTTTAATTTTAGCAACCTGAATAGTAGTTTGTCCCTGATATTTACCGTTCTTAGATTTATAAGTTGTCTCTGGTTGAGTTTCTGATTTAAAAAATAAAAATTGAGCTATACCTTCATTAGAATAAATTTTTGCTGGATTAGGTGTAGTGTTGCTTAGCTCTATAACTATATTTCCTTCAAATTCGTTTTCAATAGGGGTTACATTACAAATTATACCAGTTCTTGCATAAGTACTTTTACCAACACATATACAAAGTACATCTTTTGGAATTCTGAAATATTCTACTGTTTTAGCCAAAACAAATGAGTTTGGAGGAATAATGCAATGTGGTCCCTTTTTCTCAATAAAATTGTCATCTGAAAAATTTTTTGGATCAACTAAGGAATTATTAACATTAGTGAATATTCTATATTCATCAGAGATCCTAACATCATAACCCATGCTACTTAATCCATATGATATTTTTCCTTCTGCAACTTGATGATCTAAGAATGGATCGATCATATTGTGCTCTTTGCACATCTTCTTAATCCACGAGTCAGGCTGAATAGACATTACTTAGATTTTTTTTTATTTTTTTTTTGAAATAGTTTTCTTTTTTTTAAGTTTTTTCTTAAAGCTAAGCTCAAACGCTCATTTTTATCTTTAGAACTCATTCTTTGTTGGGATTAGTCAAAAAATCTAACGATATTGGTTTATTAGGATCTAATGGTTTTGATGTGGGCTCTTCTTTCTTTGGGCCTTCTTTAGCTAAACGTTTAGCTTTTTTTTCAGCAAGCTTTTTTTCTCTTTTAGCTTGCTTCTCCATAAGCTTGTTGCCTTTTGTAGATTTATAATCGTAGTGAATTCCCATAACATTTTTTTAGTAGATATAGATCATTATGATCAAAAAATTAAGGCAATAATTTGAAAAAAATGCTTTATTATCAATAAATAACTAAATGTATTTTAGCTCCTGTAGTTAAATGGCATAACAAGTCATTGGTAATGACTAGTTCCCTGGTCAGTACAGGGTGGGAGCACCATTAATTTCTATAAAATTTTTTTCTAAAAATAATTGAAATCGAAATTAGTACAAAAAAAGTTAAAAGAGGAATGTAAATATCAGGAGAAAAAATAATATCTGTTATTCCCGGAACTTCAGAGTTTTGATCAATTAATTTTTCAATACCAGACCCAATAGATACAACCAAAAAGACCTGGGGAATTATTCCTAAAAATGTTGCAAATAAAAAATTTTTTACTTTTACATTAAACAATGTGGGTAAAAGACAACTTATTTGCCAAGGAACTCCTCCTATAAATCTATAAATAAGTAAATAAAAAAATTCAGATTTTTTAAATTTAATTTCAAGATTTTCAAATTTGTTAAGAAATTTTTCTCTTATTATATCTTTTAAAAAATAATTTCCAAATAAGTATATAAAAGTTGCACCTATGCTCATAGATAGTACCACAACAATTGTTCCTATCCACTTGCCAAGAATAAATCCACCTAACAAACAAACCGGAGATCCAAACCCTAAAAAAGGGAATATCCAGATTATTGCAAATATTAAAAATAAAAATGAAACTAAGAACATGTTAGAATCTCTTAATTCAATAAAATAAGATCGATTGTTTCTCAGGAAGTCATAGGAAGTTATCTCTTGAATACTAAATTTTGAAAAGAAAAAATATAAAAATAAACTAACAATTAATAAGTAAGATAAACCTATAAATAGTTTAATTTTTTTTGTTTTTTCCATGAATATTGTTATTTTATTCCTAAATCTTCTATTTGCTATTTTTATTATTGCTAATATAAAGAGGCAAAATTTATAAAATTTAATCAATTTATTTATGAAAAGAACATACCAACCTTCAAATAAAAAAAGAGCAAGAAAACACGGCTTTAGATCAAAAATGAAGACTAAAGGTGGAAAGAAACTTTTAGCTAGAAGAAGAGCCAGAGGAAGAAAATCTTTAACTGTATCAGTGTAAATTAATGAAAAGCAAAATTGTTGCTCTTTCAAAAAACGAAGAATTTAAAAATTTACTTAAACAAAAAAAGTTCTCGAATAAGTATGTAACTATTTTCTTTGGTAAATTAATGAATAAAAATAATAATAAATTCAATATTAGCTTTGTAACAAAAAAGAAATTAGGGAATGCAGTTAAGAGAAATAAGATTAAAAGAAGATTAAGGAATATTTTTAACGAAGCAGTTAAAAAAATATCAATAAATTTTAACTATTCATTCCTTGTTATCGCTAAGTCATCTATGCTAAATAATGAATACAAATTAATAAAAGAAACTCTATTTCAGGATTTTGAAAAAATAAAATAATGAATATTTTTACAAATATATTAATTAAAATTATCAAAGGTTATAAATATCTGATTAGCCCTCTATTTGGACATTCTTGTAGATATTTACCTACTTGCTCAGAATACAGTATTGATGCACTTAAAGAATTTGGTCTGTTAAAAGGATCATTTTTAAGTATTAAAAGAATCTTATCTTGTCACCCAATCAAATTTTTGGGTGGTGGTGAAGGTTTTGATCCTGTTAAAAAAAATACAAAATTAAAATAGTATGGATACTAAAAATATAGTAGCAGCAATTTCATTATCAGCAGCAGTTATAGTTTTGTATTCACTATTTTTTGCTCCTCCACCAATTACTAAAGAAAATATGGCTGAAGGAAATAAAGTTGAACAAAACAGTGATACACCTTCACTAGATCAAAAAGAAAATGTTGCTGAAATTTCTAGAGAAGAAGCTTTAAATCAAAGTGAAAGAATTAATTTTGAAAATGAGAGTATTGTTGGTTCTATTTCACTTAAAGGTGGTGTTATTGATGATCTAACTTTTAAGCAATATAATGTCAGTCTAGACTCACAGGAAAAAGTTACACTTCTTTCACCAAGAAATTCAAAAGATGGTTATTTAATTGAAAGTGGTTTTATTACATCTGATAAAAATGTTGAAATTCCAAATTCAAATTCTATTTGGAAAGTTTCAGGAAACAATAAATTAACAGATCAATCTCCTATAAAAATATCTTGGACAAATGATCAAGGTATTACATTTGAAAAAGAGATTGCCTTAGATGACAAATATTTATTTTCAATTAAACAAAGTGTAATCAATCCTACAGATAAAAAGTATGATTTTTATACTTATGGGCAAATCATTAGAAATGAAATGCCTGATATATCTAACTTCTATATCCTTCATGAAGGATTAGTGGCAACACTTGATGATGAACTTATTGAAGAAGATTACGATGATATACAAGAAAAGAAATTTTCAAGAACAGCTCAAAAAGGATGGCTAGGGATTGGAGATAAGTACTGGGTAACTTCACTAATTCCACCTAGAGAAAAAGAATTTAAAACAACATTTGATTATAAAGATAAGTTCAGAGCAAACTTTGTTTCAACTGAGCCATTGGAACTTAATGAAAATTCGTTGATTGAAGAAACCTTACAAATCATTGTTGCTGCAAAAAGAGTTGATGTAATTGATGGATATGCTGAATCTTTAAACATTGATAAATTTGACTTAACAATTGATTGGGGATTTTTATACTTTATTACCAAGCCATTATTTTTTGGAATAGATTATTTCTTTAAATTACTTGGAAATTACGGCTTAGCTATCATAGCAATTACAATTTGTATAAGATTAGCATTTTTCCCGCTTGCAAACTTTTCGTTCAGAAGCATGGCAAAAATGAAAGCCTTACAGCCTGAAATGGCGAGACTAAAAGAGCTACACAAAGATGACAAAATGAAATTGCAACAAGCAATGATGGCTCTCTATAAAAAAGAGAAAGTAAACCCGATGTCTGGTTGTTTACCAATACTTGTACAAATTCCAGTTTTCTTTGCTTTATACAAAGTTTTATTTGTAACAATTGAAATGAGACAAATGCCTTTTTATGGCTGGATACAAGATTTATCTGAGAGAGACCCAACCTCTTTGTTTAATCTATTTGGATTATTGCCATATGATGTTCCATCATTTTTAGTCATTGGAGCATGGCCTGTTGCGATGGGTGTTTCTATGTGGGTTCAACAAAAATTAAATCCTGCACCAACAGATCCGATGCAAGCAAAAATATTTATGTTCTTTCCATTATTCTTAACAATAATTTTGGCACCTTTCCCAGCAGGGTTGGTAATATATTGGACAGTAAATAATATTTTAACTATGGCACAACAAGTTTTTATAATGAAACGAACCACTGTTAAAACAACAACTTAATGTTGGATATTAAAGAAGAAGAATTAAAAACAATTCTACCGCTCGATGGTCCTTCAACTGTAGAAGTACAAAAATATTTAGAAAAATATAACAATGAATATATTGTTATTAAATGTGGTGGTAGCGTTTTAATTGATCAAAATCTTTTTGATATTTTTATTAAAGATATTTCAACACTAAATAAACTAGGATTTACTCCTATTATTGTTCATGGGGGTGGAAAAAGAATAAGCAATAAACTTAATGAGATAGGTTTAGAAAGTAAATTTATAAAAGGATTAAGGGTAACCGACAAAGAAACTATTAAAGTTGTGGAAGAAGTATTAATTGATTTTAATAAAGAAATTATCAATGCACTTGATCAGCAAAATTGCGAAAGTCAGAGTATTAATTCCAAGGAAAATAATATTTTAACAGTTGTACAAGAAAATGAAGAGCTTGGTTTTGTGGGCTCTCCTACAAATGTAGATCAATCAATAATAGATAAAATTATAGCAGATAAAAAAGTGCCTATTATTGCCCCCTTAGGTTTAGATGAAAATGATCAAACTTATAACGTCAATGCAGATACTGCAGCTGGCTTTATTGCTAAAAAAATTAACGCAAGAAGGTTAATTATATTGAGTGACGTAGAAGGTGTTTTGGATAACAATAAAAATCTAATTCCGGAAATTAATTCAGTCTCTATAAAAAACTTAATCGATAATGAAACAATTACTGGTGGTATGATTCCAAAAATAAATAATTGCTTAGATGTTGCTAGTAACGGAGTAAAAGGAGTTGTTATAATAGATGGAAGAAAAAATCATTCTGTTCTATTTGAACTTTTATCAGATGAGGGATCTGGAACTTTAATTAGACAATGAAAAATTTAAGCCATATTAAAAATATTTTATTTGATTGTGATGGTGTACTTTATAGTGACCTAGAGGCAGTATTTGGCCAAGTAAGTCGAAAAATGACTGAATATATCTCAAGTAAACTTAATGTAGATTTAAAAAAAGCCAAAGAACTTCAGACAAATTACTTTCACAAATATAACACAAGCTTAAATGGTCTAATGATACATCATGAAATTGATCCTAAAGAATTTTTAGATTTTGTTCATGATATTGATTTATCTTTTTTAGAAAAAGATACGGCATTAAGATATGAGTTAGAGAATATAAATATAAGAAAATTTGTCTTCACTAATGGTAGTTACAATCATGTAAAGCACATCACTACAACACTAGGAATTGACGACCAATTTGAAGGCATATTTGATATAGTAAATGCAGAATATCATCCAAAACCAGAAGCTAAAGCTTTCGATTTAATGGTAGAAAAATTCAAAATTGATCCAAAAGAAACTTTGTACATTGAAGATATAGCAAAAAACTTATCGATAGGTAAAGAGCGAGGAACAATTACTGCTTGGTTAATTAATGATGAGGAATGGGGCAAAAAAGAATCTGATAAAGAGTATATTGATTATAAAATTGAAAATCTTACTTTATTTTTAAAAGAAATAAGGTTATTAAAAAACCAATAAAACTATGAGTATAGAAAACATTATAAATGAAGCTTGGGAAAACAAAGATCAAGTTAATCAAAATTCAGATCAAAAATTAAAAGATACTATTAATCAAGTAATAGAAGATCTAGATAGTGGTAAATCTAGAGTTGCTGAAAAAATTGATGGTGAATGGGTAACTCATCAACACCTAAAAAAAGCAATTATGCTAAGTTTTAGAATTCATGGAATGGAAACTTTAGATGGTCCCTACTCAGCTTGGAGAGATAAAGCTCATTTATTAAAAGGAAAAACAGCCGGATGGTCAAACACTGATTTTGAAAAAGCAGGTTTTAGAATGGTACCAAATACTGCAATGAGAAAAGGATCATATGTTGCTAAAAATGTTGTTCTAATGCCAAGTTATGTAAATATTGGTGCTTACATAGATGAAGGAACAATGATGGATACATTTAGTCGTGCAGGAAGTTGCTGTCAGATTGGAAAAAATTGTCATATTTCAGCAGGAACTGGTATTGGTGGAGTTTTAGAACCAGCACAAGCGCTTCCAACTATTATTGAAGATAATGTTTTTGTAGGTGCTATGTCAGAAGTTGTGGAAGGGGTAATAGTTGGTGAAGGTTCAGTATTAAGTATGGGTATGTATATTGGCCAATCAACTAAAATCGTTAATAGAAAAACTGGTGAAGTAACACACGGTAAAATACCTCCTTACTCAGTAGTTGTTCCTGGATCATTACCAGATAAGAATAATCCTGCCGCACCTTCGTTATATTGTGCGGTAATCATCAAACAAGTTGATGAAAAAACAAGATCTAAAACATCAGTAAACGATCTTTTAAGAGATTAAAATGCAAACCATTAATGAATTACAATTAGCCAAAGAGCTAATTCGTTACCCGTCTATAACACCAATAGATGCTGGAGTAATGAAATTCTTAGAAAAACAATTAAGAAAACTTGGTTTCAAAACTAAAATATTAGAGTTTAAAGAAAAAAACACTAAACCAGTAAAAAATCTTTATGCAAGACTTGGAACCAAAGGTCCAAATTTTTGCTACGCTGGTCACTTAGATGTTGTACCTGCTGGAAACTTAAAAGATTGGACAGTAAATCCTTTCAGACCCTCAATTAAAAAAGGACATTTAATTGGAAGAGGAGCAAATGACATGAAAAGCTCTATTGCAGCTTTTGTCACTGCTGTCAGTATTTTTGTTAAAAATAATAAAAAATTTAATGGCTCTATAAGCTTACTAATTACAGGTGATGAAGAAGGAATGGCTATTAACGGTACAAAAAAAGTTGTCGAATACTTAAAAAAAAGAAAAGAGAAAATTAATTTTTGTTTAGTTGGAGAACCAACTAATCCAAATAAATTGGGAGAAATGATTAAAATTGGTCGAAGGGGAAGTATGACTGGCAGACTTTCAATTATAGGTATTCAGGGTCATGTTGCTTATCCTCATAGGGCTAACAATCCATCAACTGCTCTTGTTCAAATATTAAAAGAATTGAAGGAAATTAAATTTGATAAAGGAACAAAAGACTTTCAGCCAACAAACCTAGAAGTTACAAAAATAAATATTGATAATACAGCCGATAACGTAATTCCAGGTTTGGCTAATGCAACTTTTAATATTAGATTTAATAACAAACATTCATCGAATTCAATTAAGACAAAAATAAATAAAATATTGAAGAAAATTTGTCATAAAAATAAGTCAAATTACAAAATTGAATATAGTGTATCTGGTGAAGCTTTTTTAACTAAACCTAACCAAACTACATATATGATCCAAGATATAATTAAAAAGATTACTAAAATTAAGCCTGAACTCTCAACCACAGGAGGCACCTCTGATGCAAGATTTATTAGAAAGATTGCTCCCTGTTTAGAATTTGGTTTGGTTGGAAAAACAATGCACAAAGTAGATGAAGCAGTTTCTTTAGGTGATTTAAAAAAATTAACTTTAATTTATTCAAATATTTTAAAGAATTATTTTAAGTGAAAACAGCTTTAATTACTTCTGATACATACAAAAATCATAATACAGGAGATGGACATCCTGAAAAAATAGACAGAGTTACAGCTGTTATTGATAACTTTAAAAAATTAGATAACAAAAATTTAATATGGAAAAAGCCTTCAAAATTTGAAAAATCAATATTAATAAAAACTCATTCTTCTGAATATATTGATCATGTCGATCGATCATACCCTCAAAATGGATTTAATTTTTTAGATGGAGATACAGTTGTCTCCCCTGGTAGCAAAGAAGCAACAATGGATGCTGTTGGATCAATTATAACAGCGATTGATGGTGTGGAGGAAAAAGAATTTAAAAATGCTTTTTGTGCAGTAAGACCTCCAGGTCATCACGCAGAAAAAGAGAAGGCCATGGGCTTTTGTATTTACAACAATGTTGCAGTTGGAGCTAATTATTTAATTGAAAAATATGGTTATAAAAAAATTGCTATAATTGATTTTGACGTCCATCATGGAAATGGAACGCAAGATATTTTTTTCAATAATGAAAAAGTTTTATATATTTCCACTCATCAATTTCCATATTACCCAGGTTCAGGTTCGGAAAAAGAGATTGGAAAATTTAATAATATTTTAAATATTCCACTTGAAGCTGGCACAAGTGCTAGAGAATATTTAAATGCATATGAACTAGTATTAAAAAAATTAAAAGAATTTAAACCAGAATTTCTATTGTTTTCTGCAGGTTTTGATGCACATATTGATGATCCTTTAGCACAATTAAAACTTAATGCTGAAGATTATTATACAATTACAAAAAGAACTTTAGAAATTTCAAAATCATTTTGTAGAGGTAATGTAGTATCTATACTAGAAGGTGGATATGACTTAAAAGCACTACAAGATAGTACTCAAAGACATGTTGATGCTTTAATAGAATTTAATTGATAATTCCAAATAAAAAACTAAATAAAACTCAATGAAATTATATAAAATTAAAAAATCTGATATCGATAAAAAAGGTAGAGGACTTTATGCTACTAAAGATATCAAAGAAGGTACAAAGATAATCGATTACGTTGGTAAACTAATTACAAAAAAACAAACTGAAGAGTCTGATAAATATGACAATAGTAAACCAATCTATTTATTTACTATCAACAAAAGATATGACCTTGATGGAGATTTTCCATGGAATACTGCAGGATTAATTAATCATTCTTGTGACAATAATTGTGATTATGATGGTAAAGGTTTAAAAATTTGGGTTAAAGCTATTAAAGATATCAAAAAAGGTGAAGAATTTACCTGTGATTATGGTTTTGGTTATGATGAAAATTACAAACAATTTCCATGTAAGTGTAAGTCAAAAAATTGTTGTGGGTACATTGTAAGAGCAGAGTCTAGATGGCGAATAAATAAAAAATTTGCCATGAGTAATAAAAAAAATCTAATAAAAAACTCTAGATAAAAACAATCCTGTAGGTGGTGCTGGAGGGGCACACAGTGACCTTTTTTTAGACTTTAGAGCTTTGTCAAAATTTTTTAAATCCCATTTCTTTTCACCTAAATATTTTAAACAACCAACCATAGATCGTACTTGCTGTTGAAGAAAAGATTGAGATTTAAACTGAATTTCTATTTTATCATTTAAAGATTTTAATTTTACAAAATCCATCGTTCTAATTGGACTCTTAGCATTGCAACTTGAAGCCCTAAATGTTGAGAAATCTTTAGTACCAACTAATTTTTTTGCCCCTAATTTCATCAAATCTAAATCTAATTTTTTTCTTACATGCCAAACTTGATTTTTTTCAATCACGGGTGAACTTGTTCTATTTAAAATGAAATATTTATAAACTCTCTTTTTTGCAGAAAATCTTGAATGAAAGTTACTAGTTCTTTTTCTTATTTTAAGAATTGTAATATTTTCATTTTTTAAAAAGTGATTAATTGAGTTAATAAATTTATCTAAGTTCAATAATTTATTTTTTAAATCAAAATGTGCTGACTGCTCGATAGCATGAACACCAGCATCTGTCCTACCCGATCCGACTATAGTAATATTTTCTTTTAATAACTTTCTAATTTTGTCTTGAAGTATTCCTTGAATGGTTTTATTTTTTTTTTGAATTTGCCAACCTTTGTAATTTGTGCCTAAATATTCTATCAAAAGCTGATATCTAAACATTTATATATTTGAACCTTTTTTTATCTGTGAACCTTGAATAAATTCACCAATATTTTGAGGTCTTTTCCCTTGCCTCTGAATTTCCTTAATAATTATCGATTGATTATTACCACAAGCAATTTCAAGATTATCACTCAATACTAACCCTGGATTTCCTTGAGCTCTTCCAATTTGAGCTTTTAAGATTTTATATCTTTCTCCATTAAACATAAAAAATGCTCCTGGTGATGGATATAAACCGTTTATCTTACCAATAATTTTTTCAGCATTTTCATCCCAATTAATTTGACCTTCGGTTTTTTGAATTTTAGATGCATAGGTTGCATTCGAATGATCTTGTTCAATAAAATTTGCTTTACCATCTAAAATATCATCTACGTTATCTAAAATTTTTTCTGCTGCTAAGTTAGAAAGCTTTTCGCTAATTTCTAACGCATTCAAATTTTCATTAAGTTGAATTTTATAATTATTACAAACTGGTCCTGTATCTAATTTTTCAGCAATCCTCATTATACTTATTCCAGTTTCTTGATCTAAATTCATAATTGATCTTTGAATTGGTGCGGCACCTCTCCATTTAGGCAGTAATGATGCATGTATATTTATAAAACCCATTTTAGTTAAACTTAGAAATTTTTTAGGAATAATTTGTCCATAAGCAACAACTATTGCTAAGTCAGCATCTAAAGAGTTTAAAAAATTATACTCCTCTTCATTATTTAAAACTGGTGGCGTTCTATATTCTAAATTTAAAGTTTCAGAAATACCTTGTATTGGAGACTTATTAATTTTTTGTCCTCTTTTTGATTTTTGAGGTGGCTGTGTATACACACAAGAAATATTATATCCATTTTGATATAGAGATTTTAAAATTGGTACAGCGAACATGGGCGTACCCATAAAAACTAACTTTTTTGACATTTTTAAACTTCAGCAGTATTTGATTTTAATTTTGAAAGTTTCTTTATGATCATTGATTTTTTTAGTTTTGAAAGATAGTCGATAAACAATATACCTTCCAAGTGATCCATTTCATGCTGTATGCATGTTGCAAGCAATCCATCTGCCTTTAGTATTTGTTTCTTTCCATTGTAATCCAAATATTCTACCTCGCATTTACTCGGTCGATCTATTTCAGCAAATTGATTTGGTACAGATAAACATCCTTCTTCATAAGTTGCCTTAAGCGGATCTTTATTTTTTATTACAGGATTTACAAAGTATCTGGGCTCTTTTTTGTTTTCATCCTTGCTTATATCCATCACTATAATTCTTTTTGGTATACCAATCTGAATTGCTGCAAGACCAATACCATTAGCATCATACATTGTATCGAGCATATCATTCATTAATTTTTGCTCTTCGCTTCCAACGGCTTCTACAGGTTTTGATACTTGTCGAAGTAATTTGTTTGGTTCAGTAATAATCGTTCTTATCGCCATAAAATTTGCATGTTATTATAATTTTTATACTTTTAAAGGAAGAACTTTTAGTAATAGTTTATTTCTTATTAAATCCGCATTTATTTGATTTAATGTATTCGAAATTAAATAAAGTCTTTTTTCATCAATATTTTCTATTTTGTTATTACCTATTATCTCAATTAAAGACAATAAAACTGTTCCAACTTCATTTGCCTCTATCAAGTCCACTAAACTTTTATCTAGCTCATAAGGCTTTTGTGAAAATAAACTGTTATACTCGCTAGGTATTTCTACTCCGTCTGATTTCAGACTTTCTATAAAAATTATATCTTTGGTGGACAAAGTTTCATTACTAAAAATTATTCTATCAAGAAATTTTTTTAAATCTTCTTGTATTTCAGATTTTGAATAATCTCCTCTAAAATAATTTACCCACTTAGATTGATGTAAAATATTATTATTGTATTGAATTTTTTTGAACTCTGAATTCTGATTTTTTGAAAAGTTATTGTAAAAACTTAAATAATCTGAGGGAACATTATCTACTTCAATTTCGTTCAAAAAGTTATTTAGCTCTATATCAAAAGCTAATCCAATGTTGTTGTCCTCAAATAGCTGCTTCAACAATTGTAAAAATTCTAATTTTAATTCTGGTTCACTCGTCAAAAGTGCTCTTTGATAAATTAATGCTCTCGCTTCTAATGGAGATAGCAACTTGTAAGTATCAGTTGCACTTAATAATTGATCAATATTAAATTGAAATTTTTTATAATAATCAAATAAGTCTTTTTCTGAGAAAATTTTATAATTTGCAGCTTTCTCAATAATTAAGATTTTATCTTGATCATTTATGTCAATATTACTTAGATCTGGTAGTAAATTTGAATTTGATAGATATTTCCAAATTAATTGAGGTGTATTTTCATTAGGTTCATAAGAAAAATCTGGATTTGTCCTATGAGCTAAATGAAACTCAAATACTGAACTTTCAGAAACTTCTTTGGATGCTTCTTCAATATAACCAAACAGGTAATTCATTTTATTTTCAAAATATTCATCTTGAAAACCTAACTCTTTTTTAAGATCTAGAATTAATTGGGCTTCTTCATTTTTTCCATAATTAACTAAACAATATAAATTTAATTTAGATAAATATTCATCTTCAACTGGTTCTTTAATTTTTGTAAAAAATTCACAGGTCTTCTTTATATCTTTGTCTGATAAATAGTTATCTAATAAATGTCTGGTTAGTTTGGGATGAGAATTTACAATTTGATTATTAACCAAAAATTCTTCAATGAGTTCTAAATTAGAATTTTTAATTAACCAGTCAGATTTAAATTTTAAAAATTCATTTTCAGTAATATTTTGATTAGGATAATGAGCGTTAGTTAATAATGAGACTTCCATAATTTCTAATGCATCATTAGAAAGATTAATTTTCTCTAAACTGTTAAATAAATTTTTTAGCTTTTGACCATCAGAATTTGTCCACATATCAATAGTCAAACCATGTTCTTCAGGATCGTATAATCCTACTATTTTGACTTCTTTTGATATTAAATTTTCATCTAATTCTATCGAGCCAGCGTTTTTATCTGACTGCATATCAAAAACACTTATTTGATCATTATTATTTTCACCTTCAGTAATAACTGCTTCCTCAACAGTTTCATTTTCTTTTTTTTCAAGATTCCATATATCGATTGGATTATCTTCTGCGTGAATAGGATTTAAAATAATTAGAAAGCTTAAAAAAATAAAAAAGAATTTTTTACTTAACAATTTTAAAATTTTCATTTGGAATAATTTTTTCAATTTCCTTTTTAGGAGCAGGAAAATCAATTGAATTGAGAATTAAAACAACGCCAAGAACAATTACTAGTCCAAAAATAGATTTAACAACTAGTCCGATTATACTTTTTTTACCTGAACTTGTATTTTTGTTGAATTGCATATAACTTTAGTTAATTTCAAATTAAGACATATTTGTGTTTTTTCAATATTTAAACTTATGAAATCAAAAAAAAATCTAGTTTTTCTAGGTATGATGGGATCTGGTAAGAGTTCTATAGGCTCTTTAGTAGCAAAAAAATTTAAATTAAATTTTGTAGATGTAGATAAAGAAATAGAGAAAAATTTAAATACAACAATTCGAAAAATATTCGAAACAAAAGGAGAAGAATATTTTAGAAAAATTGAGGAAAAAACTACACTTAAAAAATTAAAACTTAGTTCTACAGTTGTCTCTCTTGGAGGAGGTGCTTTTGCAAATAAAAATATTAGAAATGAAGTTTTAAAAAATCATTATTCATTTTGGTTAAATTGGAATGAAAAAATTTTAGTTGAAAGAATTAAAAATAGCAAAAAAAGACCTTTAACAATTAATGCTACAGATAATGATTTAATTGATTTAATTAAAAAACGAACTAACATTTATTCTAAAGCCTTATATGAAATCAAATGTGATAATCTTACAAAAAATGAAATAGTAGGTAAAATTAAAGAAATTTATGAAACCAATTAAATTAAAAATTGAAACAAAAACACAAAAATATCCAATAATAATTGGATCAAATTTAATTACTAACCTATCAAAAATAATTAAGAGTAATTCTTTAACATTCAATCAATGTCTTCTTGTAGTTGATAAAAATGTACCAAAAAAATTTATCACTAAAATAAAAAATTCATTAAAAAAAAAGAAAATACATATATGTTTTTTTAATGCCAGTGAGACCAATAAAAACTTTAGTATTATTAATAAGATCTTAGAAATTTTATTAAATAAAAACTTTTCTAGAGATGACTGTATAATATCAATAGGTGGGGGTATTACAGGTGATGTAAGTGGTTTTGCATCTAGTATCTTTAAAAGAGGTATGAAATTTATAAATATACCAACAACACTTTTGTCCCAAGTTGACTCTTCGATTGGTGGCAAAACTGGCATAAATTCACATTACGGAAAAAACCTAATTGGTAGTTTTTATCAACCAAACTTAGTTATATCAGATGTTGATTTTCTTAAATCGCTTCCAAAAAGAGAGATTATTTGTGGATATGGTGAAATTTTAAAACATTCTCTGATAAGAGATAAAAATTTCTTTATATTTTTAAATAAGAATATGAATAAAATTACTAAACTGAGCTCTCCATTTATTGAAAAAGCAATTTATGAAAGCTGTAAAATTAAAAAAAATGTGGTTGAAAAAGACGAGAAAGAAAAAAATTTAAGAAAAGTTTTAAATTTTGGACATACATTTGGCCATGCTTATGAAGCAAGCTTAAATTACAATAAGAAATTAAATCACGGTGAAGCAGTAATCTTAGGTATAAAGACAGCATTAAGTTTTAGTTTAAATTTAAAAATGCTTAAAAAAAGTGATTACAACCTAATATTAAATCATATCAATAATTTAAATCTAGCAATATCAGTTAATAAATTTTTTACAAAAAAAGATATAAATAAAATATTATTTTTCATGACAAAGGATAAAAAAAATAAATCCCAAAAAATTAATTTGGTGCTTTTAAAAAAAATTGGGTCTCCGCAAATTAATATTGAATATCCAAAAGAAAGATTGAAAAGATTTTTTAATGATTACTTAAGATAATTGAATTTGAATTGAGTGAATAGTTTCTTTCAATTCTTTATCTAATACTTTATAAATTTTTTTATTACTTTCAATTCTGTTCATACTTTTTAACTCATCAGAAACTATATTTAACTTTAAATGATATTTACCTTCTTGATTACCTTTGTGATTTTTGTGAAGAAAAGATTTATCTTCTATATCTATACTTTGAATATTTATTTGATCTGATAATTTTTTTTTTATAATTGCAATTAATTCATTTATATCCATATAGTAATTATTATATCATGAAAAATATTTGTGACTGGAATAATTGTAATGAAATTGGTGAATATAGAGCACCAATTGAGAAAGATAATAGCAGGAAATATAGAATGCTTTGTCTAGAACATGTTAAAGAATTTAACAAAAATTGGAATTATTTTTCAGGGATGAGTGATAATCAGGTAATCAATTTTTTAAAGTCAGATATGACTTGGCATAAACCCACTCAAAATTTTAGTTCTTCAGATAATTTTTTTAAGGTCCTGTGGAACACAACATTAAAAGATGAATTTGATAAAGATAAATTCAATGGAGACTACAATCATATGCGTCAATTTAAATTTGATCATAAAGATATTAAAGCATTTGGAATATTGGGAATATCTGTAGGTTTAAAGTGGCAAAAAATACAAGAAAAATTCAAAGTGCTTGTTAAAAAATTTCACCCTGATATGAATGCCGGAAATAAAAAATACGAGGAAAAATTAAAACTGATAACTTTAGCTTACACACAGCTAAAAAACACTTATAGGGAAAAAATTGACTCCAAATCTTAACATCCAACCTGACATAAAAGTTTCTTTAAAACAATCTTTTGGAATAGATTCCGAAATGGAAGTAGATGCATTTTCAAAAAAAAATGAATATGTGCCTGAAATAGATAAAAACTATAAATTTGATAGAGATACTACACTTGCAATCATTTCAGGATTTGCGTTCAATAAAAGAGTATTGGTACAAGGATATCATGGTACTGGAAAATCAACACACATAGAGCAAATAGCTGCAAGACTAAACTGGCCGTGTATTCGAGTAAATTTAGACAGTCATGTTAGTCGAATAGATTTAATAGGTAAGGATGCAATTGTTCTTAAAGATGGAAAACAAGTGACACAGTTTAATGAGGGTATTCTGCCATGGTCAATTCAAAATCCAGTTGCTTTAGTATTTGATGAGTATGACGCTGGAAGACCTGATGTTATGTTCGTTATTCAAAGAGTGTTGGAGGCTGAAGGAAATTTCACACTACTAGATAAAAACAAAGTAATTAGTCAAAATAAGTATTTCAGGTTATTTGCTACATCTAATACAGTTGGGCTTGGTGATACTACTGGACTTTATCACGGAACACAGCAGATTAACCAAGGGCAAATGGATAGATGGAATATTGTAACAACATTAAACTATCTAAGCCTAGATAGAGAAATGGATATAGTTTTATCAAAGAATAAAAATTTAAATAATGCTAAGGGAAAAGAAAAAGTTGCTAATATGATTAAAGTAGCATCCTTAACTAGAAAAGGTTTTATTGCTGGAGATATATCTACTGTAATGAGCCCAAGAACAGTTCTTCATTGGGCTGAAAATTCTGAAATTTTTAAAGATACTGGATATGCTTTTAGAGTAACCTTTTTAAATAAGTGCGATGATATCGAGAAAAATACAATCGCAGAATATTATCAAAGATGTTTTGGTGAAGAATTGCCTGAGTCTTTGATCAATATTCAAATCTAAATGAGCAATAAAGAAACAAATTTAAAAGAAAAATTTAGAATTGCTTTATCTTCAACAGCAAAAGTTATCGCAGATGATATTGATATAAACAATAAATCTTCTGAAGATAAAAAGACTAAAGATATTTCGTCTTTTGAAATAAATGATCTAACTAGTCCAAGTGATTTTATAAAATTAAGGGCTGAAACAGACTCTACAGCACTTAAAAAAAGGTTTTCTAATGAAAAAATTTACAGAAAAAATTTGCCTTCAAATACTTCCTCTAGATCTTTATATAATATAGCTGAAAAGATTAGATATGAAGCCCTAGGAGGCAAAATGTTGAAAGGAATTCAAAAAAATTTTTCTGAAAACTATTCACAAATAATTAATCGTAAAAGAAAAGATCAGCTTAAAACAAAAGAAGACGTTCCTGTTGCTGAAGCATTTGAGCTATATATGCTTAAAAATTTTCATAATATAGACCTAAATCCTTTAACATCTAGAATGCTTAATTTCTGGGAAAAAGATTTTGAGCAATCAATTAAGAAGCATAAAGAATTTTTATTAAATAATTTAGAAAATCAAAATACATATAGTTCTAAATTTTCTGAAATACTTGAAGAAATGGATATTTTTCAAAGTGATGAGGAAGACCAAGAAGAGGAAGAAAATCAAGATCAAGGTCAAGACAATCCCTCAAATGATGACCAAAATAAAGAGAATGAAGATAGCAAAGATGAAAATGATGAACAGCAAACAGAAGCTTCTGTTGATGCTGATTATAGTATTGACGAGTTTAATTTGGATGAGCAGTTGTCTGATATTGAGTCTGATGAACAAAACTCTGAGCAGGTAATTCAAAAAAAAATTGATAATTTAAATCTTGATTACAAAATATTTACTACACAATACGATGAAGTTGTTAAAGCTGAAAATCTAGAAAATGCAGATGAGGCTACTAAACTTAGAAAAAATTTAGATCAACAGTTAATTGGTTTCCAAGATGTAATTACTAAGTTAGCTAATAAACTTCAAAGACAATTACTTGCAAAACAAAATAGAGCTTGGGAATTTGATTTAGAAGAAGGCTTACTTGATAGTTCAAAGTTACCAAGAATAATAATGGATCCATATAATTCTTTGTCATTTAAGAAAGAAAAGGATCTAGACTTTAAAGATACAGTTGTAACTTTGCTTATTGATAATTCTGGTTCTATGAGAGGAAGACCAATAACGATTGCTGCTATTTGTGCAGATATTCTCTCAAGAACACTCGAAAGATGTTCGGTCAAAGTAGAGATTTTAGGATTTACTACAAAAAACTGGAAAGGTGGACAGAGTAGAGAATTTTGGACTAAAAATTCAAAACCAAAAACACCTGGGAGACTTAACGACCTAAGACATATAATTTATAAAGGTGCTGATACACATTGGAGACAGGCAAAAAATAATTTAGGTCTGATGTTAAAAGAGGGTTTGTTAAAAGAAAATATTGATGGTGAAGCTATATCTTGGGCTTACAACAGGATTAAAAAAAGAAAAGAAGAAAGAAAAATTTTAATGGTAATTTCTGATGGAGCTCCAGTTGACGACTCAACGCTTTCAGTAAATTCAGGAGACTTTTTAGAAAAACATTTAAAGAAAATGGTCAAATTTATTGAGAATAAATCTGATATTGAAATTTTAGCGATTGGTATTGGCCATGATGTTTCGAGATATTATGATAGAGCTATAAAAATTACCGATGTAAATGAATTAGGTGATGTGATGATATCTCAACTAAGCTCTTTGTTCGAAACAAAGAAAAAATTTCATTGAATATTAAATAAATCTTTATTTCTCCATTTAATTATCACTTCAGCACCAGATCTTGTTTTAGAGTTTCTACATATTACAGAAGCAAAATTTTTTTCTAACAATGTTTTTCCTATAAACAAACCTAAACCAAGTCCTGTTTTTGATCTATCTTGAGGATTATTTGATTTTAAATACGGTTCTCCTATTTTTGACAAAATATCTTTTGGATAACCTGGACCATCATCCTCAACACTTATTTCGGTAAATTCACTATCACTCTTTAAATTTATAAATATATTTTCATCAGAAAATTTATTAGCATTACCTATAAAATTTCTTAGTCCATAAACAATTTCTATAGATTTAACTATTTTTTTTGAGTTAGAATCTTGATCAAAATTAAAGATAAATTTCTTTGTACTTATCTCTTTAAATGAATTTAAAATTTCATTTAAATAATCTCTTATAGAAATGTCCTTATCAATAAATTCATCTTCTTCATCTGGATTTAGAGTTAATTTTTTTAATATTTCATTACATCTTTCAACCTGACTAGATAATAAACTTATATCTTTTTCCACATCTTTGTTACCTTCAAATTGTTTTAGTAACTCTTGGGTAATTATTTTTATTGTAGAAAGTGGTGTTCCCAAAGAATGAGCAGCTGCAGCGGCTTGACCACCCAAGGACAATAGTTCGTGTTCTTTGGCCATTACTTCTTCCATTTTTGTAAGAGCTTCTTTTCTTAACCTAGATTGAGTTCCAAATGTCATTGCAAAATAATTTAAAAAAACAAGAGCAATAATCAAAGCAATCGGGATAGAGTAATAATAATAAGGGCTTACATGAAAATGATCCCCAAGTGGAGAAGGTAATTCTGTTGAATAAAAAGTTAAAAATATAATTGATAAGACTGTTAACAATACAAGCATAGTATTTGTTCTAAAACTTAAATTGGATGATGAAAATACACTTGGAATAATTATAAAAATAACAAATGGATTAAGAATTCCACCTGACAAGTACAGTAAAATAGCTAATTGCAAAATATCAATAACTAAAAAAATGAAAGCTGATCTGTCTGATAATTGAGTTTTTTTATAAATAAAAATTAAGTAAAAATTACTTATGATACCAATAAATATAATTAGATTAGAAGTTATAAAGTCAAATTTAAAATCTAATACAAAGTATACAAAATTAACTGCAATTAACTGTCCAATTATGCCAATCCATCTTAAGGTAATATAAGTAGATTTTTTGAATGAATGGTGTTTTGAAGTTTCAAAAAACTTCATTTTTAAATATCAAGATTTTTTACATTGATAGCATTTGAGACTATGAAATCTTTTCTTAACGCAACATCACTTCCCATTAGTGTATGGATAAGACTTTGATCTTTTTTAAGATCTTTAGAGTACTGCACTTGAAGCAAATTTCTAGTTTCAGGGTCTAAAGTTGTATTCCACAACTCTTCTGGGTTCATTTCACCAAGTCCCTTGAACCTTTGTATATTCATTTTTGATTTTTCTAAATCTAAAGAATTATAATATTCTTTTGAGCCTTTTTTTATTTTTTTTAATTCTTTGTTATTATTTACGATATAATCCTCTAATTCTTTTTCATCTTTAATATAAATCCCTTTTGAACCTTTATTAATTTTAAACAATGGTGGTTGAGCTAAATAAACATGACCATTTTCAATTAATTTATTAAATGGTTTGTTATTAAAAAAAGTTAACAACAATGCTCTTATGTGAGAACCATCAACATCGGCATCGGTCATTATAATTATTTTACCATATCTTAAATCTTTTAAATCTATTTCCTGAGATTTAGGATCAAGTCCAAGTGCATTAATTAATGTTACTATCTCATTTGAAGATATCATTTTTGCAAGAGCTTTGGTTCTTAGATCAGAACCATTACCATTGCCATTACCATTTTTTTTTAAATTTATGTCCTCTACATAAGTGTTTAAAATTTTACCTCTTAGAGGCAAAACAGCTTGATTTGCTCTATTTCTTCCTTGTTTAGCAGAACCACCTGCTGAGTCTCCCTCAACTATAAACAACTCTGTACCCTCTTGTTTTCCTATCTGACAATCAGCCAATTTTCCTGGTAATCCACTTAACTCAAGGGCTCCTTTTCTTCTTACATTTTCTCTAGCTTTTCTTGCAACATCTCTTGCCATAGCTGCTTGAATAACTTTAGCTAAAACAATTTTGGCAATCGATGGATTTTGATCAAACCAAATTGATAATTTTTCATTTACCAAAGTTTCAACAATCATTCTTACCTCGGACGAAACTAACTTGTCTTTGGTTTGTGAAGAAAACTTAGGATCAGGGATTTTAGTTGAAAGCACACACGTTAAGCCCTCTTTAATGTCATCTCCTGAAATAGCTAATTTATTCTTTTTTAATAAATTATTTTCATTGGCATATTTGTTTATGACTCTTGTAAGAGCGCTTCTGAAACCCAATAAATGGGTTCCACCATCTTTTTGATAAATATTATTTGTGTATGGAAATATATCTTCTGCATAACCAGCATTCCATTTTAATGAACACTCTATTTCAATGTTATTCTTTTTGCCCTCAATGTAAATTGGTTTTCGAAATAAATCATTACCATTTTTATTTTGTAGTTTTTCTCTTTTCTCATCTAAAAAATCTACAAATTCCAAAACACCGCCATCATATTTAAACTCAGATGTTTTTTCTTTTTTTTGACTAGCATCAGTAAAAATTATTTTGATACCTTTGTTTAAGAAGGCTAACTCTCTCATCCTTTTAATTAAAATATTTGCACTAAATTTAATTGATGAGAATATATCTTTTGAAGGTAAAAATGTTATTTGAGTACCTGTATTTTTTGATTTTCCAATTACTTTTAATGGAAATTTTACTTCACCATTTTTAAATTCTATAAAATGTTTTTTTCCGTCTCTATTTATTTCTAATTCCAGTTTTTCTGATAATGCATTAACAACTGAAACACCGACTCCATGTAACCCACCAGAAACTTTATAAGAGTCATGATCAAACTTACCACCAGCATGAAGTTGAGTCATAATTACCTCAGCTGCAGATTTTTTTTCCCCTTTATGCATGTCGACAGGGATACCTCTTCCGTCATCATTTACAGTAATTGTTCCATCAGCATTAATTTTTACATTAATATTTTTACAATGACCTGCTAATGCCTCATCTATGGAATTGTCTACAACCTCATAAACCATATGATGCAAGCCAGTACCATCATCAGTATCTCCTATATACATCCCTGGTCTTTTTCTAACTGCCTCAAGACCTTTTAAAACTTTAATCGAATCTGCTTGGTAATTATTTTTATTTGTCATTTTTTTAATTTTTTGGAAAAATTAATTATATCATTTTTTAATAATTATTGTTGGTAAATAACAACTTTTGTCGAAAAAAAGCTTTTAAAATACATTTAAAAACAATGAGATTTTGCATATTTAAAGTCCTCAAATCATTGATATATGATTTTACCAATAAAAAAGAAATATTTTAATGATATTCAGGAAAATTCTTAAACTCCCAATTTTAAAAAGACTTATACCAAGTGTACTGATCAGATTATTAAAAATTTTAAATAAAAATAGAGGGTATTTTAAAATTAAAAATACTAAAATGTTTCTAGATTTTCTAGATCCAATAGATAGAGAATTAATATTACATAATGAATTTGAAAGTTTGGAAATTAATTATCTAATTGAAAAAATTAATATCAATAAAATAAATTTTTTTTTAGATATTGGAGCTAATTGTGGTTACTATTCTTTAACAATCGGAAAAAATGTCGAAAATATTTCTATTTTAGCCTTTGAGCCTAACAAAGAAGCTTTTTATAAATTTTCAAAATCATTAGATATAAATTCTGATTTATCAAAAAAAATTAATTTAAATAATTTTGGATTATCTAATGTTTCAAAGAAGCTAAAGATGCAAACAATGGTTAAATTTGGATATCAACAAACTGGCGGTGCGGGCGTAACGAATAATGATACTAATTTAAAAAATGATAGCAGTTTTTTTGCGGACTTTAAAATTGGTGATGAATATTTAAATTTGAGAGATGAAAAATTATCCTTAAAAATTGATGTAGAGGGACATGAATTAAATGTTTTAGAAGGTTTAAATAAGACTCTTTCGAATAATAAATGTATTTTACAAATTGAAATTTTTGAAAAAAATTTTAATTCAGTTAACAATTATCTGTCATCTTTGGGTTACAAAAAAATTTTTGAAATAAAAAATAGATCTAATTTTTTTTATAATAATTTTTAATTATGGTGGAGAGAATGGGATTCGAACCCATGAAAGAATTGCTCCTTTACACGCTTTCCAAGCGTGCGCCTTCAACCACTCGGCCACCTCTCCGGTTATTTTTCTTTTGAAATTTTAAGAACACCAATAAATGCCTCTTGAGGTATTTCTACTCTTCCAAATTGTTTTGATCTGGCCTTACCCTTTTTTTGTTTTTCTAATAATTTTCTTTTTCTATCTGTAGCTCCACCACCATGAATTTTTGTTAAAACATCTTTTTTAAATCCTTTAATTGTTTCTCTAGCAATAATTTTTCCACCAATTGCAGCTTGAACAGGAATCATAAAATTATGTCTTGGAATTAAGTCTTTTAGTTTTTCACAAACTTCTCTCCCAGTTTTTTGAGCAAAATCTTTATGTATCATCATGGCTAAGGCATCAACAGGTTCACCATTTACTAATATACCAAGTTTTACTAAATCGCCTTCTCTATGCTCAATTATCTCATAATCAAAACTTGCATATCCACTCGTCATAGACTTAAGTCTGTCGTTGAAATCAAAAACAACTTCATTTAAGGGAAGTTCATAATTTACCACTGCTCTATTGCCAGAATAACTAAGATTGGTTTGCACTCCTCTTTTGTCCTGGCACATCTTAATTATTGAACCTAGATACTGATCTGGTGTAATGATAGTCGCTTTAATCCAAGGTTCTTCAATATTTTTTATCAATGTTGGATCTGGTAAACTTGATGGATTTTGTAAATCTATAGTCTCGCCACTATTTAAATGAACTTTATAAACTACACCAGGAGTTGTTGTTAATAAATTAACATCAAATTCTCTTTCAAGTCTTTCTGTTACAATTTCTAAATGAAGTAAACCTAAAAACCCACATCTAAAACCTAAGCCTAAAGCTGAAGATGATTCTGGTTCAAAAGAAAAGCTAGCATCATTTAATTGTAACTTCGCTAACCCATCTTTTAATTTTTGAAACTCTGAGCTATCTACAGGAAACAATCCACAAAATACTACAGGTTTACTAGGTTTAAAACCTGGCAAAGCTTCATTTAATGGCTTTGTTGCATCACAAATTGTATCTCCAACTTTTGTTTCTGATAACACTTTTATTCCTGTTGTTATAAACCCTATTTCTCCTGTTTTTAATTCAGTGATATCAACTGGCTTTGGTGTAAAAACACCAACTTTTTCAACGATATATTCTTGATTTGTAGACATCATTTTGATCTTCATATGTTTTGAAAGTTTCCCATCTATAACTCTAACTAATATGACAACTCCTAAGTAAGTATCGTACCAACTATCAACTAGTAAACATTTTAAATCTGATGAACTTTCTCCTTTTGGAGCCGGTAAAGTGGTTATAATTTGCTCTAAAATATCTCCTATTCCTTCGCCAGTTTTTCCAGAACACGGAATAGCATTCTCAGTATCTATCCCAATAACTTCCTCGATTTGCTTTTTTGTTCTCTCTAAATCAGAAGCTGGCAAATCTACTTTATTCAATACTGGGACAATTTCATGATTTGTATCTAATGCCTGGTAAACGTTTGCCAAAGTTTGGGCCTCTACTCCTTGTGTACTATCCACAATCAAAATTGAACCTTCGCACGCATATAATGATCTACTAACCTCATAGCTAAAGTCTACATGGCCCGGGGTATCTATAATGTTTAAAATATATTCTTTTCCATCTTTAGCTTTATAATTTAGCTTTACTGTTTGAGCTTTAATAGTGATACCTCTCTCTCGTTCAATATCCATTGAATCTAAAACTTGAGCTTTCATCTCTCTTTCGGTCAGACCACCACAACTATGAATTATTCTGTCTGCAATAGTAGATTTTCCATGATCAATGTGTGCGATGATTGCAAAATTTCTTATATTATCGATTGAACTCATTGGCTTTAGGATCGAATTTTAGCGCCAGTTTTATTTTCGACTGTTTCTATAATTGACTTATTTATTTGATCTAAATCTGCTTCTTTGAGAGTTTTTTCTTGAGATTGAATTGTAACACTGATTGCAATTGATTTTTGGTTTTCAGGAATATTATCGCCCTCATAAACATCAAAAACTTTAATGTTAGAAATCAAATTTTTATCAACATTTGATACAACATTTACCAAATCTTGAACCTTAATTTTCTTATCAACTATAAAAGCAAAATCCCTTTCTGACTTTTGATAATCTGAAACAGAATATTTTGTTTTTTGATCTTTCAATGATTTTTTTGGTAATTTTAAATTATCAAGAAATATTTCAAAACCTACTAAGGACTCAGTTTTCATATCAATTGTCTTAATGATATTTGGATGAATTTCACCAAAGTATGCAACTACACTTTCTTTACCTCTATTTAAAAACAGTCTTCCTGATTTTCCCGGATGATAATAATCAGGCGTTTCATCATCGATAAAAAATTTTTCTGCATCGTAACCTGCTTCAACTAAAGTTTGAACTACATCTTTTTTGATATCAAAAACATCAACATTTCTCTCTTTTTCTAGCCAGGAAAGACGAGATTTTTTTCCAGCTGCTAAACCACAAACTACTATATTTTGTTCACCAGGCTGTTTTCCAAAAAACGTTGGTCCAATTTCAAAAATAGACAAATCTTTAATTCCTCTATCTATATTTTTACTCATATACATAATTAAATTTGAAAATATTGAATTTCTTAAAACTCCTAATTCTGAACTTATAGGGTTTACAATTTTTAATTCTTCATTTTGCCCTCTGAAATGATCATTGTATTTTGCATCTGTGAAAGACCAAGTAATTGCTTCCAAATAACCTTTTGAAGCAACAGATCTTTGAAGGAAATGAAACAATTTTTGAGTTTGTGTTAAAGTAGATTTTTTTCTCTCTTTGATTGGCTCTTCTAACTTGATTTTATCATACCCTACTATTCTTACCAATTCCTCAACTACATCTATTTCCTGAGTAATATCTGGTCTCCATGATGGGATAGTTAATTTAAAAAATTTTTTATCTTTTTTGCATATAAAACCTAGGTTATCTAAAATTTTTAACATATCTTTCGTTAAAATTTTAAAACCTGTTACTTTTTCAAATAAATTTGGATCAAATTTAATTATTGGATTTTTAAATGTACTAATTTTTTGGATATCAATCTTACTAATTTCACCACCACAAATTTCTTTAATTAAAAATGCTGCTTTATTTAAACCTTCTTCGATCGACAATTGATCTATTCCTCTTTCAAATCTAAACTTTGCATCTGTATCGATATTTAATCTTTTTGCTGTTCGTCTAATTGATCTTGGGTCAAAATAAGCTGACTCGATTAAAACGTTTTGTGTATCCATTTCTGTTCCAGATCTAGTGCCTCCAATAATACCACCTAGTCCTAACACGCCTTTGTTATCACTAATTACACACATGTCATCTTCAAGCTTATAGGTTTTGTTATCTAGGGCTGTAAACTCTTCGCCAGATTTTGAGTTTCTAACAATTATACCTTTTTCAATTTTATCAGCATCATATGCGTGTAATGGACGATTAATATCAATCATTACATAATTTGTAATATCAACAATTGCTGAAATAGGTTTTTGACCTATAGAAATTAATTTATCCTTTAACCACTTTGGACTTTCAGTATTTTTTACATTTGTTACCAAACAGCTTCCAAAAGAAAAACATCCTTGGTTTTTTTCGTTTGTAATTTTTACTTTAATTGTTTGAGATTTTTTCGAGTTTATTTTTTGTTTTTTAATCTGTTTTAATTTACCAAAGCCTGAAGCTGCTAAATCTCTGGCTATTCCTCTAACACCAAGACAATCCGGTCTGTTAGGTGTGATTGATAAATCAATTAAATTAGAATTAGATTGAGTAAAAAAACTTTTTCCAATACTTTTGTTGTATTTTGAGGTTGAAAGCTCAGTAATTCCATCACTTTCCTCAGACAAATTGAGTTCAGATTCAGAACAAAGCATACCATAAGATGTAACATCTCTAATTTTTGCTATAACTAATTTAGTTTTATTTTTTGGAATAACCGCACCAGGAGGAGCATAAACAGTGATTAAACCTTCTCTAGCATTTGGTGCACCACACACGACCTTCTTAATTTCTTTTTCACCCACATCAACATCGCAAACTTTTAAACGGTCTGCATTAGGATGTTTTTCCGTTTTTAAAATTTTTGCTACTTTGAATAAATCTAAACCTTCAGATAAATTTTCAACACTTTCAACTTCAAGTCCAATATCAGTTAATTTCTCAAGTAACTTCTCTTCTTTAGCACTTACAGATAAGTGATATTTTAACCAATCAAATGTTATCTTCATCGACTTAGACCTCTATAATTTGTGGGTACATCAAGTGGATCAAATCCAAAGTGATTTAACCATCTATAATCACAGTCAAAGAAAGCTCTTAAATCATTAATACCGTATTTTAGCATTGCCAACCTGTCTATACCTATGCCAAATGCATATCCTTGGTATTTAGCAGGATCAACTTTAACATTTTTTAAAACGTTTGGATGAACCATTCCACATCCTAAAATTTCAAGCCACTGATCTCCTTCTCCTATAACAATTTTACCATCTTTAATTTCGTAACCAATATCTACTTCTGCAGATGGTTCTGTAAAAGGGAAATGACTTGGTCTGAATCTCATTTTGATTTTTTCCACTTCAAAGAACTCTTTAATAAAATAATTTAAACATCCCTTTAAATGACCCATATTAATATTTTTATCTATATGAAGGCCCTCAACCTGATGGAACATTGGTGCATGTGTTTGATCACTATCTGATCTATATGTTCTACCTGGAGCAATAATTTTAAACGGTGGTTTATCCTTTAACATAGTTCTAATTTGAACTGGTGAAGTATGCGTTCTTAACAAAACTTCCTTATTTTCGTCCAAATAAAAAGTATCGTGCATGTCACGAGCTGGGTGATTATCTGGAGTGTTTAATGCAGTAAAATTATTATATTCGTTTTCTACATCTGGTCCTTCTTCAACACTAAAACCTATTTCTGAAAAGATAGATGAAATCTCATCTATCGTTTGAGATACAGGATGGATTTTACCTCTAACAAAAGATCTACCTGGTAAAGTTATATCAACTCTTTCTTTTTCAAGTTTTTGATTAATTTCTTTTGTCTCAATTTCTTTAATCTTTTCCGAAATTAAAGATTGAAGCTCATCCTTTATTTTATTTAAATCAGCTGCAAAAGTTTTTCTATCAGACTCTGGAATTGATCCTACTGTTTTGAATAAAGATGAAATTTGACCATTTTTTCCAAATAACTCTGTTTTGATTGTATTGATTTCATCTAAGCTTAATTCATTTTTAAGCTTTGATACAAATTGATCTCTAATATTTTTTATGTCTGACATATTAGTAGATTATTTCCTTAAGAAATAAAAACAATAGAGATTAATTTAAAGCGGATTGAGCTTTTTGTACAATTGTTTTAAATGCTTCTGGACTATCGTAAGCAATTTCAGCTAAAATTTTTCTATCTATTGCAACACCACATTTACTTAAACCATTAATGAATTTTGAATAAGTCATACCCTCTGCTCTTACACCAGCATTAATTCTTTGTATCCATAATGATTTGAAATCTCTTTTTTTGTTTCTTCTATCTCTGTAAGCATACTGCATGGATTTCTCCATAGCTTGTTTAGCAACTCTGATAGTATTTTTTCTTCTGCCCCACTGACCTTTTACGGCTTTCAAAACTTTTTTATGTTTTGCTTTACTTGTTACGCCTCTTTTAACTCTTGCCATTATTACCCTCTTAAACTGTAAGGCATGTATGATTTAACAATTTTGCCATCTTGTTTAGACAAAGTCGTAGTGCCTCTTAATTTTCTAATTTGCGAATTCGTTCGTTTAATCATACCGTGTCTTTTACCTGCTTGAGCAGATATAACTTTGCCCTTAGCTGATATCTTAAACCTTTTTTTTGCTGAGCTTTTTGTTTTTAATTTTGGCATAATTCTGCGGACTTATACAAAGAATGTTGAAATTTTACAACCTCTATTAAAGCTTATAAAGGTTGAATTACCATGATCATTTGCTTCCCATCAAATTTAGGTTGCAACTCTACTCTACCAATATCCTTCATATCCTCTTTAATTTTACCCATCAGTTCATTTCCTAAATGAGAGTGTTGGAGCTCTCGCCCTTTAAATCTGATGGTAAATTTAACTTTATCTCCTTTGGAGATAAATTTTTTTGCATTTTTGACCTTAAATTCATAATCATGAGTTTCTGTTACAGGTCTCATTTTAATTTCTTTTAATGAAATTATTTTTTGTTTCTTTTTTGCAAGATTTGCTTTTTTTTGAGCATCATATTTATACTTACCCATATCCATGATTTTGCATACAGGTGGGTTTGCATTAGGTGCAATTTCAATTAAATCTAATCCTTGGTTTTTTGCCATTGATATAGCTTCATTAGTACTAATGACACCAAGATTTTCACCATCACTTGCAATGACTTGAACATCCGGTGAAGATATTCGGTTATTAGACCTTGGACCTCTATCCTTTGTTCTTCTTTGAAAGTAGTTTTGTTTGAAATCTGCCACTTAGTTTGATGATGCTTTGTTTAAAGCAGAGAAAGTTTTTAAAAATGAATCTATATCCATATTTTCTTGTTTATTAGAGTCTAACCTTCTAATCGTTACTGAATTGGAGTCAACTTCTTTTTTACCACAAATTAATAAAAGAGGTATTTTTGCCAAAGAATGATCTCTAATTTTATAGTTTAAATTATTATTTTTAATATCAACTGCAGAACTTATGCCTGCTTCTTTAATTTTTTTAGACACTTCTATTGCGTAATCATTAAATTCTTCTGAAATTGGAATTACCATTGTTTGTAAAGGTGAAATCCAAAAAGGAAATTTACCAGCATAATTTTCAATCAATATTCCTATAAATCTTTCTAGAGAACCAAACAACGCTCTGTGAAGCATAACAGGAACTTTTTTTGTTCCGTCTTTATCAACATATGATGCATCTAATCTACCAGGTAAATTTAAATCAACTTGTAAAGTTCCACATTGCCAATCTCTTCCGATAGCATCTCTTAAAACAAATTCAATTTTAGGTCCGTAGAAAGCACCTTCACCTTTATTAATACTATACTCTAACTTAGAAGCTTTAACTGCTTCAAGAAGTGAGGCCTCTGCCTTGTCCCAAACCTCATCATCTCCAACTCTAACATTTGGTCGATCTGCATATTTTAAAATTACATTTTCAAAACCAAGGTCTTTATAAATATCTAAAATTAAGTTTGTTACATTTAAACACTCACTCGTAATTTGATCTTCAGCACAAAAAATATGTGCATCATCTTGTGTAAAAGCTCTTACTCTAAGCAAACCATGTAAAGCACCTGATGGTTCGTAACGATGAACCTTACCAAATTCTGTGATACGTAATGGAAGATCTCTATAACTTTTCAATCCTTGATTAAATACTTGTATATGACCTGGACAATTCATTGGTTTTATCGCAAAGACTTTTTCATCAGGAGTTTCTGATGTGTACATATTTTCTCCATATTTTTCCCAGTGACCGGATTTTTCCCACAATTGGCGGTCTAAAATTTCAGGTGTATTTACCTCTTTGTATCCAGCAGCATCCTGTCTGCTTCTCATATAATTAATTAATTTTTGAAATAATGCCCACCCTCTCTCATGCCAAAAAACTGAGCCTGGACTTTCTTCTCTAAAATGAAACAAGTCCATTTCTTTTCCTAATTTTCTATGATCTCTTTTTTCTGCTTCTTCTATTCTTTTTAGATGCTCATCTAAATCTTTTTGAGAAGCCCAGCTTGTACCATAAATTCTTTGAAGCATTTCATTGTTTGAATCACCTCTCCAATAAGCTCCTGAAACTTTCATTAATTTAAAGTATTTACCTATTTTACCTGTTGAAGAAAGATGAGGTCCTCTACAAAGATCATGCCAATCTCCATGAAAATAAATTGAAACATCCTCATTCTCTGGTATTGCCTCAATTAACTCGGCTTTATAGATTTCACCTTTTTTTTTAAAATGGTCTATAGCTTTATTTCTGTCCCAAACTTCTCTTTTAGTAATCTCGTCCCGATCAACAATTTCTTTCATTTTATTTTCAATCTTTGCTAAATCATCTTCTGTAAACGGATCTTTTCTAGCAAAATCATAATAAAATCCGTTTTCAATTACAGGGCCAATCGTAACTTGTGTTCCTGGAAACAATTCTTGCACTGCCATTGCTAATATGTGAGCAGTATCATGTCTGATGGTTTCTAGACCCTCAGGATTTTTAGATGTAAAAATTTTTACAGAACAATCTTTCTCAATTAGATGTTCTAAGTCTTTCAACTCGCCATCTACGCTTATTACCATTGCTTGTTTAGCTAATGATTTGCTAATTTTTTCTGCTACTTCTAATCCAGTAACTTTATTTGGGAAATCAATATTATTTCCATCAGGTAATGTAATTATAGGCATTTAATTTATTAATCTTTTATACTCTGAATAAGTAGAAAAGCACATTTTTTCAACATTAAATTTTTGAACTATATTTTTTCTTCCTTCAACACCAATTAATTTTAATTGAGTTTCGTCAATTGTCAGTGTTTTTAAAATTTTCTGACTTAAAGACTTTGCATCACCCGCTTTAAATAAATAGCCTGTTTTTTCATCAATGACAGTCTCATTAGAGCCACCAATATTACTTGCAATAATTGGTTTCTCCATAGATTGGGCCTCCACGGAAACTCTACCAAAAGCTTCTGGTTCAATAGAAGCTGAAACAATTATATCAGAAACTTTGTAAGCTAATGCCATATCTTTGCAGTGATCGATAAATCTTAGCTGTTTAGTTAACCTATATTGTTCTGAAAGTCTTATTAGTTTTTTTTTATACAAGTCTCTTCCCTGATCACTTCCAAGGATAACAGCATAAAATGCCTCATAACCTAATTCAATATTTGCCAGATTAATTGCTTCAATAAATACCTCTTGTCCCTTCCAGGTAGTTAATCTACCAGGCAAAAGTATAATCTTTTTATCTTTTTCTATTTCCCATTGTTTTAATAATTTTTTTTCTTCAGTTTCAAGTTTTGTAGTAGGATCAAAATAATCAACATTAATTCCCCTAAATACTACTAATAATTTTTTTTTTTGATTTAAATAATTTGAATAATTTTCTTTGATGTGTGAAAAAATAAAATTTGATCCTGCAATAATTAAATCAGATCGAACCATTACTGAATTATATAATTTTTTCAAATTACTTTTAAAATTATAAGTTCCATGAAATGTAGTTACAAACTTTCTGCTTGTTATCTTGGAGGCTATTAAACAAGACCATGCAGGCGCTCTACTTCTGGCGTGTATGATCGAAATATTATTAATTAAAATAATAAAAGTTAAAATTATTGCATTAATTAAAATTAATATTGGATTTTTACTCTGAACTGGAAGTCTAAAAACTTTTACTTTATTTTTATCTACAAATTTAAGTAACTCACCACCACTAGTAACTATAAATGACTTACAACCGTTTTCTGGCAAATAGTGAGCAATATCATAACAGCCGGTCTCTGCACCACCATATCCAAGTTTTGGTATTACTTGCAAAACTTTTAAATTAGATGACATTTGATATGATTATATATTAATTAGCAATTCTTATAAACGATTATGGCAAATTTCAGATTCCACAAAATTTCAAAGACTAAGAAAATTAGACATATTTGTAAAATTTATAAAAATTCTCCATTCATAGTTTTCTTACATGGGTTTATGTCAGATCTTGAGGGAAAAAAGCCAGAAGCTTTTTTAAAATTTGCAAGAAAAAATAAAATAAGTTTTCTTGCTTTAGAATATTCAGGTCATGGAAAATCTACAGGTAAATTCACAAATGGAAATATTTCAAAATGGACTAAAGAAACTTCTATATTGATAAATAAATATATAAAAAATAATAATTTTTATGTCATTGGTTCAAGTATGGGCGCTTGGATTGCTTTAAGACAATTCAAAATATTTAAAAAACAAATTATGGGATTTTTGGGAATTGGCTCGGCACCTGAGTTTTTAGAAAATTTGATGTGGAAAAAATTCTCCAAAAAAATAAAGCAAGAAACAATCCAAAAAGGTATATATCACCTAAAACATGGGAATTATGAGTATCCAATCACTTATCAGCTTATAAAAGATGGAAGAAAAAATAAAGTTTTAAATAAAAAAATAAATTCAAAAATTAATGTTACTATGGTGCATGGTGAATATGATGAAGCTGTACCGGTAAGTTATTCTAGAAAAGTTTTAAAACTATTTCCAAAAGCAAAAAAGAAATTGATCATTGTAAAAAAAGGTGACCATAGCTTATCAAATAAGAAATGGCTTAATATAATCTTAAAAGAATTAAAATTATTAATTAACTAACTTCTTTTATAACTTTTTTTAAACTGATCGGGTTTTTTAGTTTATCTAACATTTCTTTAGGACAAACCTGAATGAAATTATTTATTTCATTATCATAATTTTGAATTATTTCTTTAGATAACAAAGATCCTGTCTCTCCATGGTGTTCTTTGATTAAATTTTTTAAATTTTCTTTCCAGTAATCTGTTTCAACATTCTGCCAAACAACTGACTCTGGGTTTACTTTTTTTTCAAATTCTTGTGATTTGTCATAGATAAATGCCATACCACCTGTCATACCAGCAGCAAAGTTATCTCCAACATCCCCTAGAATTACTACTGTGCCACCAGTCATATACTCACAACCATTCGAGTCACACCCCTCAATAACTGTAACTGCACCTGAATTTCTTACAGAGAATCTTTCACCAGCTTGACCAGCTGCAAAAAGTTTTCCAGATGTTGCTCCGTATAGAACTGTATTTCCTAAGATAGTATTTTCATTTGAAACTAAGTTGCTTTCCTCTGGTAGTCTTATCGAAATTGTGGCTCCTGAAAGGCCTTTGCCAACATAATCATTTGCATCACCTTTTAAAACCAACTTCAAACCTTTGGATGAAAAGGCCCCAAAAGATTGCCCAGCTGATCCTTTAAAGTTTAATACTAAAAAATTATCATCAAGTTTTTCATAGCCATATTTTTTATACAAATGGTGAGAAATTCTTGTCCCAACTGCTCTATGAGTATTTTTAATTAAATATTCTTTTTCAATTTTTTCAGAACTATCTAAAGCCTTTTCAATCTCAGGCCATATTTCTTGGTCTAGAGTATCTGGTACCAAATTAATTTCTTGTTTTTCACAGTATCTAGTATTGTTCCCGGTATCTGCTTGAACAAATAAAGGATTTAAATCTAAATCATCTAAATTATCTGAACCCTTGCTAACTTGTCTAAGTAAGTCAGTTCTACCAATAATATCATTTAATGATTTAAAACCTAATTTGGCTAGAATTTCTCTAACCTCAGTTGCTATAAACGTAAATAGATTAACAACCTTATCTGGTGTTCCAGTAAATTTTTCTCTTAATTTTTCATCTTGAGTACAGACACCAACGGGACATGTATTCGAATGACATTGTCTTACCATTATGCATCCCATTGCAACTAGAGCAGTTGTTGCAACTCCATACTCTTCTGCTCCCATCATGGCTGCTATAACAACATCTCTACCTGTTTTAATTCCCCCATCAGTTCTAAGTGTAACTGTATGTCTAAGATTATTTAATGTTAAAACCTGATTAGCCTCTGTTAATCCCATCTCCCATGGAATACCTACGTATTTTACACTCGTTTGCGGGGTAGCTCCAGTTCCACCGTTATGTCCTGAAATTAATATTATGTCTGCTTTTGCTTTAGCAACTCCTGCAGCAATAGTCCCAACTCCTGAAGATGCAACTAGTTTTACTCCAATTCTTGCTTTTGGATTAATCTGTTTTAAATCGTAAATAAGCTGCGCAAGATCTTCAATTGAATAAATATCGTGGTGTGGTGGAGGAGAAATTAGTGTTACTCCAGGCGTTGAGTGTCTTAACTTTGCTATTTCATCGGTAACTTTGAAACCTGGAAGTTGTCCACCTTCTCCTGGCTTTGCACCTTGTGCAATTTTTATTTCAATCTCATTACAATTATTTAAATAATTAACTGTTACACCAAACCTTGCTGAAGCTATTTGTTTTACTCTTGAGTTTGCACTATCTCCGTTATCTAAAACTTTAAATCTTTTTTCATCTTCTCCGCCTTCACCACTACAAGAAGCTCCTTTAATTCTATTCATACCTGTAGCCAAAGTTTCATGTGCCTCTTTAGATAAAGCACCATGAGACATGCTTCCGCTTCCAAATCTTTTTAAAATATTTTCTATTGGTTCTACTTCTGAAATATCTATAGCTCCCTTTAATTTTTTTTCTCTAAAATCAATTAAGTCCCTTAAATTTATTGGTGGTAAATTATAAATGCCTTCTGCATATCTCTTATAGGCGTCATAAGAATTAGAACCAACTGCACTTTGAAGTAAATGTATAAGTTTCCCTTGATATTGGTGTGTTTCTCCATTTTTTCTATATCTATAAATCCCTCCAATAGGAAGAATTGTATCTGTGCTTTCAAATGCTTCTTTATGAATTGCTCTTATTTTTTTTTCAATTCCAGTAAGTCCAATACCAGAAATTTTAGACACAACTCCTGGAAAATAATCTGAAACAATAGTTCTGCTCAATCCAACAGTCTCAAAATTGCATCCACCTCTGTAAGAACTTAAGACAGAGATACCCATCTTAGACATGATTTTTAATAAACCTGCATTGACAGATTTAATGTATCTTTCAACACATTCTTCAAAGCTAAACTTTCCAAATAATTTTTTTTCAAATCTTTGATATAAACTATCGAACGCCAAGTAAGGATTGACTGTTGTTGCTCCAACACCGATTAAAGTTGCAAAAGAGTGTGTATCTAATGCTTCTCCAGATTGGACATTGATTGATACATATCCTCTTAATTTTTTCTCAATTAAAAACGAGTTGATTGCACCTACTGCAAGCAGCATTGGAATTGGAAGTTTTGAAATTGATATATCTTTATCGCTAAGAATTAATTGTGTAACACCCTGTCTAACAGCAATTTCTGCATCTTTTTGAATTTTTTTAATAGCTTCGTACAAACTATTACTTTCTTCAAAGGTGCAATCAATTATTGTTGAATTATTTCCAAAAAAATTGATAAATTTTTCAAACTGAGAATTAGATAAGATTGGGCTATTAAGAACGTAAATATTCTGTTTTGTTAAATTATCAAAATCCAGAATATTGCCTAGATTTCCAAATCTTGTTTTTAAACTCATCACTTTGTTTTCTCTCAAAGAGTCTATTGGTGGATTTGTAACTTGGCTAAAATTTTGTCTAAAAAAATGATACAGAGGTCTATATTTATCTGATAGCACAGCTAAAGGGGTATCATCACCCATAGACCCTGTGGCCTCTTTTGCATCCTCAGCCATAGGGTGTAAAATTAATTCAAGATCCTCTAAGCTAATTCCAAAAGTATACTGTCTTCTTCTTAGATCATCCCCTGAAAAAGAATTTTTTTCATCCTCAATCGTTAGCTTGTCATCTAAATCAATAATTTGTGAATTAAAATGTTTGTACTCTTTTGCTAAATAATCCTTAATTTGTTTATTAGTAAATACTTTACCTTTTTCAATTCTTACTCCTATAATTTCTCCAGGACCTAATCTTCCTTTTGATAAAATTCTTTTTTCATTTAGCTCGATCATCCCAGTTTCTGAGCCTGCAAACAATAACTTGTCCTTTGTGATTGCATATCTTAGAGGTCTTAATCCATTTCTATCGTTTGCTGCAATAACCCACTCATTGTCAGTTCCAGCTATAGCGGCAGGTCCATCCCAAGGTTCCATTGTGCTATTTAAAAAATTGAATAATTGCTGATGATCTTTTGGTAAAGTCTTATTCTTCTTAGACCATGCATCAGGAACTAACATTAATTTAGCTAATGGTGCAGGTTGACCTGAAATGTTTAATAATTCGAAAACATTATCTAAAGCAGCAGAATCTGAGGCTCCTTGTTGAATAACTGGCTTAAGATTTTCTATATCATCAAATAATGGACTATTCATTTCTTGTTCATGAACTTTCATCCAATTTTTGTTTCCTCTATAAGTATTAATTTCTCCATTATGTGCAATTGCTCTGAATGGTTGAGCAAGATTCCAACTTGGAGCTGTGTTGGTTGAAAACCGCTGATGAAATATTGCGTATCTTGATACAAACCTTTCATCATTTAAATCTAGATAAAATTCTGAAATTGCTTCGGCTAAGAACATTCCTTTGTAAATAATTGACTTTGAACTTAAGGAACAAATATAAAAATTATTTAATGATTTTTTGAAAGCTTCGTTTTCGATTTTTCTTCTTGTCTCATAAATTTTTCTCTCCAAATCTTTATTTGTAAGTTCTTTATTATGAGGTTTGAAAAGTACCTGAATAATTTCAGGCATAGTTTGAAAAGCTTTTTCACCTAAAACCTTTGGATTAACGGGAACTTGTCTCCATCCATAAATATTAAAATCATTTTTCGTTAGTTCGCTTTCAACAATTGTTTTACAGCTCTCTTGTGCTGCATAGTCATTACGTGGAAGAAAAATCATTCCTACGCAGATTTCAGAATTATCATGCGTGTGTCCTGTAACTTCAATTTTCTCAATAAAAAAATCTTTTGGAATTTCTACGTGAATTCCAGCTCCATCTCCTGTTTTCCCATCAGCATCTACCGCACCTCTATGCCAAACAGCTTTTAAAGCTTCAATTCCATATTCAACTACATTCCTGGATTTTTTTCCCTCAGTGGAAGCTATTAAACCTACTCCACACGCATCATGCTCCATATCCTCAGAATAGACATTGTTTTTCTTAAGTAGATCAAAATTTTTTTTATAAGTTTTCATTAAGCAACTTTTTTCTCATTTTTGGATTTTGTTTCTAAATAATTTTTTATGGAATCTGCTGCGTCTCTACCATCTTTAATTGCCCAAACAACTAATGAAGCTCCTCTAACTATATCCCCAGCAGCAAAAACGCCACTTAGATTAGTTTCCATAGTATCAAAATCAGTTTTTATTGTTCCCCATTTTGTAACTTGAAGTTCATTGCTATCGAATAAATTAGGTAAATTCTCTGGATCAAATCCAAGAGCTTTAATAACCATATCTGCTTTTATTTCATAACTTGATCCTTCTTGTACTTCGGGTTTTCTTCTGCCAGTTTCATCTGGTTCACCTAGCTTTATTTGATCTACAAGTAAATTTTCTACCTTATTAGTTCCTTTAAATTCTTTAGGACTAGATAGCCATACAAATTCAACACCTTCCTCTTCAGCATTCGCAACTTCTCTTGCTGAACCAGGCATATTTTCTTTATCTCTTCTGTATAAGCATTTTACTGATTTTGCTTTTTGTCTTACTGAAGTTCTCACACAATCCATTGCGGTATCACCTCCACCAATTACAACAACATCTTTTCCCTCTGCATTTAGAATTCCCTTATCAAATAATTCAACCTCATCGCCCAATCCTTTTTTATTTGATGCTGTAAGAAAATCCATTGCCGGAAAAATATTGTCTAAATCATTACCTGGTAAATTAACTTCTCTAGCTTTGTAAACTCCTGTTGCAATTAATACTGCATCATGTCTTTTTCTTAATTGCTCTAAGCTTGCATCCTTGCCAACTTCGAAATTTTGTATGAATTCTATTCCACCATCTCTTAAAAGCTTTGTTCGTCTTTCAACTATTTCTTTTTCTAATTTAAAATTTGGAATTCCATATATTAATAATCCTCCAGCTCTATCATAACGATCGTAAACTGTAATTTTATACCCATTTTTTCTTAACTGTTCTGCCGCTGCTAATCCTGCAGGACCAGCTCCTATAATTCCGACACTTTGATTTTTTTCATTTGTAACTTCGATTGGTTTAACCCAACCTTGTTCCCAAGCATTATCTGTTATATATTTTTCAACGGAACCAATTGTAACTGTTCCGTGACCAGACTGTTCAATTACACAATTTCCCTCACATAATCTATCTTGCGGACAGATTCTTCCACAAACCTCGGGCATATTATTAGTGCTTTGTGAAAGCTCGTATGCTTCTTTTAATCTTCCCTCGGCAGTTAACTTTAGCCAGTCAGGAATATTGTTACTTAAAGGACAATGAACCTGACAGAAAGGAACTCCGCACTGAGAACATCTACTTGATTGTTCTTTAGCTTTTTCGTTGATATATTCGTCATATATCTCGTTAAAATCCTTTTTTCTTTGATCAACTTCCCTTTTAGGTGGAGTTTGCTGACCTATTTTTACAAATTTTAACATTTTGTCAGTCATAAAAAATATAATTTTCGGCAAATTATATAATGATTTTACAAAATAAAGCATTTAATAGGTCATATTTATTGACCTTTAATCTTTCATTTTTGTTATAAACAAACGGGTTTCTAATAAATGCATAGCTACTATGATCAAATCGTATTGTTTGAAATATAAGCTTTATAAGCTACGAAGAAATTATGTTTCAGAATATTATAGAAGTTTTAATCCTTTCAGCAATTCAAGGGATCTCAGAATTTCTTCCAATAAGTTCTTCTGCACATTTAATTTTAGTTTCAAGTTTGTATGAATTTAAATCTAGCTCATTACTAATTGATATTAGCCTTCATCTAGGATCTCTTTTTGCAATAGTTTATTATTTCAAAGAAGAGTTATTAAACATTAATAAAAATAAAAGACTAATAAGTTTAATTATTATTGGATCTATTCCATTAATAATCTTTGGATATATTTTATACACTACAGGGATAATTTATAGTTTACGAAACATTGAAACTATTGCATGGACAACTTTAATATTTGCAATTGTTTTATACATTTCTGACAAAAGTCGTTTTGATAAAAAAATTTCTACAAATTTAAATATTCAATCAATTTTATTTATAGGAGTAATGCAAATTTTATCTTTGATACCTGGAGTAAGCAGAGCAGGTGTTACAATAACAGCTGCGAGGATTTTAAAGTTTAATAGAGTGGATTCGAGTAAAATATCTTTTTTGCTATCTATACCAGCATTAGCTGGTGCAAGTGTACTTAGTTTAAAAGATATTTTTAATCAACCAACAGAATTTAATTATTTGGTAATAATTGCAATTATATCTTCTTTTATTCTTTCTTTTTTAACAGTTAAATATTTTTTAATTTTTATAAATAAGTTTTCTATGAATGCATTTGTAATTTATAGAATAATAATTGCTTTAGTATTGTTTAGTTTAATTTATTAAATTTTTTTTCTTTTTATAAGTGGGAGTAATTGTGATAATAAAACTCCACACAAAATAAAAAAACATCCAAGTATATTATTTATATCTAATACTTGATTTAAAATAAACCATGCAGCTACAGTTGCAAATACACCCTCAAGGGAAAAAATAATTGCTGCTGGTGCAGGTGTAATATTTTTTTGTGCATAAATCTGTAATACAAATGCAAATCCTCCAGATAATATTCCAGCATATAATATAGAATACATTTCCATTAGAATGTTGTTCCAAACAAATTCTTCATAAAGAATTCCAATGAAAAAAGACAAAATAGCTACGATTAAAGTTTGAATTGCTCCAATTGTAAGTGGAAGATTGTATTTAGAAATAATAATTCCAGTAAATATAATATGTGTGCTCCAAAATAGAGCTCCTAGTACAACCAAGGTATCTCCCAACCTAACAGTTGCATCGTAAAAATTTGTTAATAAATAACCTCCAATTAAACATAAAATTACTGAAGGCCATACACTCCAATGTATTGATTTTTTTCCAAACAAATAAATTATGATAGGCACCATAGGTACATAAAAGATCGTAAAAAAGGCTGCATTTGCAACATCTGTATAGAGCAAAGCAACCTGTTGTAATGCAGAACCTAAAAATAAGGACAATCCTATTAAAGACACATAAATTACAAATGTTTTTTTATCTGTTTTTAATTCTGGTTTAAAATTTTTTAATTCAAATAAAATTACGAGTGGGGTAATAGCTAAAAAACCAACAAAAAATCTAACAGCATTAAATGTAAAAGGACCAATATTGTCCATGCCAGTATCTTGAGCAATAAAAGTTGTGCCCCATATAAAAGTGCATAACAAAGCACTTAATAGGGAAATAGGCTTAGACATTTTTGATTATACAGCTAGCTTATAAGCAAAATTTTTGCCTAAGTTTTCTTTAAGATCATTGTTAAATCTTGCTGCCTCAGCTCCATCAATAATTCTATGATCATAAGACAAAGAAATCGGTAGCATTGTTCTAGTTTGAAACTTTCCATTTATATAAATTTGTTTTTTCTCTGATCTACCTACTCCTAATATTGCTACTTCAGGATAATTTATTATTGGTGTAAAAAATGATCCACCTATTCCACCCAAACTAGTAATAGTCATTGAACCACCAAACAATTCTTTTTTATCTATTTTTAAATTTCTACAAAGCTCACTTACCTCTCTCAACTCTCTACTAATATGAGAAATTTTTTTATTATTAGCATTTCTAATTTTTGGAACCATTAGTCCATTTGGAGTGTCTACAGCTATACCTATATGGTAATATTTTTTCATTGTCATTTTACCTGTTTCAATTTCATCAATTGAAGAATTAAAACTTGGAAATTTTTTTAACGAAGCAACTAAAGCTTTTACAATAAATGCTAAAGGAGTAATTTTAATTTTTTCTCCCGTATAAATATCAGTCAAAGAATTTCTGAAGTTTTCCATTTCTGTAATATCAGCCTCATCATGATTTGTAACATGAGGTATAGTGGTCCATGAATTTGTTAAATACTTTGATGATAATTTTTTTACTCTTGGTATATCTTTGATCTCTATTTCACCAAAATCTGAATGCTCAAATTCATTTTTAATTTTGCTTGGTTTTTTTTCCTCAACAACCTCAGTGTTATTGTTTGATCTTAATGCTACAAATTTTTTTATATCGTCTTCAACTACTCTTCCATCTCTCTTACTTCCTAAAACTTTATTTATATCTACACCGAGTTCTCTAGCAAATTTTCTAGCTTTTGGGCTTGCTGATGAAATGTTAGATACATTATTTAAAACTTTAGTTTCTTGTTGAACTTCAGGTTTTATTACTTCAATTTTTTTAAATTCTTTTTCTATTATTGGCTTCTGTTCAACTTTTTGATTTATCTGTGATGACTTTTCTAAAGTTAAAATTAAATCTCCTTCAGATACTTTATCTCCAACTTTTATATTTAAGTTAGAAATTTTACCTTCAAAACTAGATGGTATTTCTACGCTAGACTTATCACTTTCTATTGTAATTAAAGGGTCATTTTTTTTTATTGATTGGCCTTTTTTTACCAATACTTCAATAACCTCAACATCTTTAAAATCTCCTATATTTGGTACCTTAATTTCAATATCTGACATTATAATTTTGTTGGCATAGGTTTGTCGCCATCAATTTTGTATTTTTTCATAGCATCTTTTGCATATTTTGAAGCTATCAATTGTTCTTTTGCTAAAATGCTTAATCCATAAGCTACTAAATGTTCTTTATCTACCTCAAAGAATTTTCTTAAATTTTTTCTAGTATCACTTCTTCCGAAACCATCTGCACCTAGTGAATAAAAGCTCTTATTGTTTGTGTAAGGTCTTATTTGATCAGAGTTCATTCTCATATAATCAGATGCTGCCATAATTGGCCCTTCAGTACTTCCAAGACATTGCTCTACATATGATTTTTTAGGAGTTTTGTCCGGATTTAGAAGGTTATATCTTTCAACTTCCATTCCATCTTTTCTTAACTCATTAAAACTTGTAACACTCCATATTTCACTATCAATTTGATAGTCGTTTTGTAAAATTTCAGCTGCTGACATCATCTCTCTTAATATTGTTCCTGAGCCTAAAAGTTGAAGTTTTGTTTTTTTATATTTGTTAAATTCTTTTATCTTATACATTCCTTTAAGAATTCCCTCTTCACAATTTTTATCCTTAGGCATTTCAGGATGTGAATAATTTTCGTTCATTGTTGTAATATAATAGAAAACATTTTCTTTCTTCTCATGCATTCTTCTTAGGCCTTCTCTAAAAATAGTTGCTAATTCATAATGAAATGTGGGATCATATGTTACACAATTAGGAATTGTTGATGCAATCAAATGACTATGTCCATCTTGATGTTGTAATCCTTCGCCTGCTAATGTTGTTCTTCCAGCTGTTGCACCAACTAAAAAACCTCTAGCCTGGCTATCACCTGCGGCCCAAGCTAAATCTCCAATTCTTTGAAATCCAAACATAGAATAAAAAATGTATATTGGAATCATTTCAATATCATGATTTGTGTAAGCAGTTGCAGCTGCTATCCAAGAAGACATTGCTCCTGCCTCATTAATTCCTTCTTCAAGTACCTGTCCACTTTTATCTTCTCTATAAGAACTTAGTTGTGCAGCATCTTCGGGTTCATATTTCTGTCCTTCGTGAGCGTATATTCCAATTTTTTGAAAAAATCCTTCCATACCGAATGTTCTTGCTTCATCTGGGATAATTGGAACTAATCTAGGTGAAATATTTTTATCTCTTAACAAATTAGTTAACATTCTGACCAGTGCCATTGTGGTAGACATTTCTTTTTCACCAGTTGAAACTTTCATAAAATCAAAAATATCTTTTGATGGTGCTTTAATAGGTTTTGCAAAGGTTGATCTCTCTGGCAAATAACCACCCAGTTTAAGTCTTCTCTCTTTTATGTACCTAATCTCTGGAGATTTCTCATCAGGCCTAAAGTATTCTATGTTTCTAACTTGTTCATCAGTTAGGGGAACATCAAAACGATCTCTATAATACATAAGATCATCCACATCTAATTTTTTAGTTTGGTGAGTAGTGTTTACACTTTCACCTGTTTTTCCCATTCCATATCCCTTGATTGTTTTTGCAATAATAACTGTTGGACTTCCTTGGTTTTTAATTGCTTTATCATAAGCTGCGTATACCTTATGAGGATCGTGTCCTCCTCGATTTAATCTCCAAATATCTTTATCTGACATAGATGAAACCATCTCCAAAGTATCTGGATTTTTTCCAAAAAACTTTTCTCTCACATATGCGCCATCTCTTGCTTTCATAGCTTGGTATTCACCATCTACAGTTTCATTCATAATTTTTACTAATTGACCAGTTTTGTCATTAGCTAACAATGAGTCCCAGTATGAACCCCAAATAACTTTTATGACATTCCATCCAGCGCCTCTAAAGCTACCTTCTAGTTCTTGGATAATTTTTCCATTTCCTCTTACAGGTCCATCAAGTCTTTGAAGATTACAATTAATTACAAAAATTAAATTATCTAGTTTTTCTCTAGCTGCTAATCCAATTGCACCCATGGACTCTGGTTCATCCATTTCACCATCTCCTAAAAAAGCCCAGACCTTTCGTCCCTCATCTTTGATCAATCCTCTATTGATTAAATATTTCATGTATCTTGCTTGATAAATTGCAAGCATTGGTCCTAACCCCATCGAAACAGTCGGAAATTGCCAAAAATTTGGCATTAGCCAAGGGTGAGGGTATGAAGACAATCCTCCAGGTTTTACTTCCTGTCTAAAACTATCTAATTGTTTCTCAGTTAATCTACCCTCTAAAAATGCTCTAGCATACATTCCAGGTGCACTGTGTCCTTGGAAATATACTAGATCACCTCCAAATTTATTGTTTTTTGCTCTCCAAAAATGATTCATTCCAACATCATATAAAGTTGCAGCAGATGCAAAGGTTCCTATGTGTCCACCTAATTCTGGAAATTTTTTGTTAGCTCTTACTACCATTGCAGCTGCATTCCATCTGATCAGAGATCTTATTCTTCTCTCAATATTTTGGTCTCCATTTGATTTTATTTCAGCCTCAGGAGGAATGGTATTTATATATGGAGTATTTTGGGTGTAAGGAATATTTGCTCCTTCACGATAGGCTTTGTTAATTAATTCCTTAATTAAAAAATGAGCTCTTTGATTTCCATCTTTTGAAATTACTGCAGATAAAGACTCTAGCCAATCTTGAGTTTCTAAAGGATCTGTATCTAATCCATTTGTAACTTGAATTATAGATTGTTTTTTTTCTTTGGCTGGCTCTGGAACATTCACCAGCTCCTTTTTATTTACAGCCATAGCTTCCTCAGCTTGTTTAATAATATTTTCTGTATCTTTAGGAAGATTACTCTCTGGGAGATTTTTGGTTGAATTGCTTAAACTTAAAAGTAAATCACCTTTTGAAACTTTATCACCTACTTTGACATTAATGGTATCAATTTTTCCTGAAATAGTTGATGGAATTTCAACACTAGATTTATCACTTTCAATTGTGACTATTGGATCATTTTCCTTGATTGTGTCTCCTGGCTTTACAAGTAATTCTATTACCTCAACATTCTCAAAATCACCAATGTCAGGAACAAGTAGTTTTTCGCTCATTATTTAAAAGGCTTATACACTCAAATAAAATATATTTTTATGTTATTTTATCACATTAATTAATCTTTTTATGCAAAGCTGTGTTTTAATTGAACAAAATTTGTTAATAAAACCATAAAATACAGTATCTTTAATAAAATTAATTTTGGACCGCTGGCCAAATTGGATAAGGCGCTCGGCTACGAACCGGGAGATTCCAGATTCGAGTTCTGGGCGGTCCACCAAAAAGGAAAAAAATGATTGATTGGCTATTAAAAGCTTCTTTACAAAAATCAGTAATTTACTTTTTTATAATTATTACATTGTTATTATTGCTATTAACAATTGTATTGTAAATTTTATGAGTAATGAGTTTGAACAAATAAGTCTAACCCCAGGGTTCATGAAACATAATGGAGGTGTTTTGTTTAGAAATATCTCTGAAACTGAATATGAATTTAAATCTACTATAAATGAAAATCACTTAAATGCTGCAGGAATAACTCATGGAGGATATCTATCGGCATTAATAGATGCTGGTGCTGGAACCGCAGCTCACAGATCTTCTGGTAATGCTCCATGTGTAACTATTTCGTTAGATATTAAATTTATTGGTGTCTCAAAAGTTGGTGATGAAATTATTGGGCACACAAAAATATTAAAAAAAACAAATACATTAATATTTTTATTTTGTGAGCTTAAATGTAACAATAAAATTATAACATCAGCAACTGGAGTTTGGAAAATTTTAAAAGTTAAACCTTCAAACTTAGGTCCAGGTGGTTAATTCATTCCTTTCTTCTAATATTAAAATATCCACAAATAACTAATAAAATTAAAGCAATTGGATAAACTATATTTTTCGATGGTCTATCAGAATTTTCAATTTTGAATTCACTGATATAATCTCCCATTTCAAAACCATTTTTTTTTGCTTCTCCATTCCATTTTAAATTATCAACTATTATTTTTTCATCCTGCTCTAATAAAGTAATCCCATAATCCTCTAGAGTAAAATGATCCTCAAATGTATTTTTTGATATTACAAAAAGCTTATATCTTTCTCCATATAAACTAGGTCTCGTTATTTTAATTTGAATTTCTTTTTCTGAATCTAATTTTAATGAATTTATTTTACTAATTTCTTCATAATTATATTTTGGATAAAATTTATTTAAAACAAAATCTGGAGACAACAAAGAAATAGAAATGATTAAAAAAATAATAATTTCGTACCATTTAAGTTTATTTACAAACCATCCTTGTGTCGCTGATGTAAAAACTAAAATTCCAATTAATGAAGTTATAATAACAACTAGTCCATGCCAAATATTCTCAATACCAATAAGTAAAAGTTCATGATTAAATAAAAAGACTATCGGCAATATTCCTGTTCTTAAACTATACCAGAAAGCTTGAACTCCAGTTCTTAATGGATCTCCTCCTGATATTCCCGCAGCTGCATAAGAAGCTAGTCCTACTGGCGGTGTTACATCTGCCATCAGTCCAAAGTAAAAAACAAATAAATGAACTGCTATCAGTGGAAAAATAAACCCAGATGCATTTCCAACATCAACTAAAACAGTTGCCATCAAAGATGCAACTACAACATAATTTGCAGTGGTTGGTAAACCCATTCCTAATAATAAACACAAAATTATAGTTAAAAATAATAGTATTGTGACATTATCTTTAGCAATAGATTCGATAACAATAATTAAGTTTGTACTTAAGCCAGTTGAGCCAACTGCACCTACTATGATACCAGCTGTAGCAATTGCAATGCCAACTGCAACCATATTTAATGCTCCTTTTTCAAAACCAACGATTGTTTGATTAAACCATTCTTTAAAAGAATCTTTAGAATAATTATTTTTAATTATTAAGTTGATTAGATTTACTAAAATTAAAGTAATTGTTGCATAAAAAATTGAATACGAGGCAGTAAACCTTAAATAAACAAGAGTATAAATTAAAACAAAAATAGGAATTAAAAAGTGAATTCCAGATAAAAATGTTTTTTTCAAATTAGGAACGTCCGCATCGTCCATTCCTTTAAGATTTAATTTTAAAGCTTCTAGGTGAGATATATAAAATAGAGCAATATAGGAAATAATTGCAGGTAAAAAAGCATGTTTAACTATTTCAAAATAAGTAACTCCAATAAAACTTGCCATTACAAATGCTGCGGCACCCATCACAGGCGGCATTATTTGTCCATTTACAGATGATGAAACCTCAATTGCACCTGCCTTTTCTTTAGAGAAACCTGTTTTTTTCATTATTGGAATAGTAAATGTTCCAGTAGTTACGGTATTAGCAATTGATGATCCTGAAATTAAGCCAGTCATTCCTGAACCTAGAATTGCGGCTTTGGCTGGTCCACCTCTCATTTTACCAACCATCGCAAAAGCTAAATCTAAAAAATATTTACCACCACCTGCTGTTTCAAGTAAGGCACCAAATAAAACGAACAGAAAAATAAAATCTACGGAAACCCCAATAGGGATTCCAAATATTGCCTCTTGATCCAACCATTGAAATCCTACCAATCTATTTAAAGACAAGCCTCCATGAGATATTATTTCTGGGGCATACCTTCCAAAATATGAAAATAATAAAAAACAAGTTGCAATGATTACCAAAGGTAATCCAATTGCTCTTCTTGTGGCCTCTAAAAGAATTAAAATACCACATCCTCCTAAAATTAATTCTACTGGAAAATTAAATGTATCAGTGATTTCCAAACTTAAAAGGACACCACCCCTCTCTACTAGTTGATCATAAAAAAAATAAATATAGAGACAAGAAAAAGCACCTACAAAACTTATAATAATATCAAAAAATGAAATTTTTTTTCCTTTTGCTACCGGGTAAATTAAAAATGCTAAAGTTAATGCAAATCCTAAATGTATTGCTCTAGCCGGTAAACCTTTGAACATTCCAATATTCAACATAAATGGAAATGGTGATGCGTACCAAAGTTGAAATAAGGACCAAATGATAGCTATTGCAGATACTACCTTTAAATGAAATCCAGTAATGTTTCTAGTTGGTGATAAATCCTCGCTTATTTTATTTTTTATATTGGCACTAATTGAATCACTCATAAGAAATATTCATACCATAAAAAAAAGGCCCGGTAAAAATTACCAGGCCTTTTAAAAAGTAAAAAACTTAGATTACATTAATCCAGCTTCTTTATAATATTTAATTGCACCAGGATGTAGTGGAGCAGATAAACCATCTTTAATCATGTTTTTCTTTTCCAAAAATCCAAATGCTGGATGTTGTTTTTTGAAATCATCAAAGTTTTCAAAAACTGCTTTTGTAACTAAGTATACTAATTCTTCAGAAACATCTGCCGAAGTTACCACAGTTGCTTTAACACCAAATGTAGTAGCATCTTTTTTCTGTTTTGTATAAGTGCCTTTAGGAATTACAGCTTGCGCATAATAATCAGCACCATCAATTAAGCCTTGAACTTCTGGTCCAGTCAAATTGATTGGAGATGCTTTAGCTGCACAAGTTGCTGCTTGTTCCATTGCACCATTTGGAAATCCTACCGAATAACCAAATGCATCAATTTTACCATCACATAAAGCTTTCACTTGCTCTGAAGAAGTTAACTCTGTTGTTGATTTAAAGAAACTATTATCAACACCCATAGCTTTCATTAGCTCTTCCATAGTTCCTCTCTGACCAGAACCAGGGTTACCAATGTTTACTACTTTACCTTCTAAGTCTGCAAAATCTTTAATTCTTGCTTTTTTTCTAGCCCAAATTTGAAAAGGTTCGTTGTGAACTGAAAACACAGCTCTCAAATCACTAAACTGTTTTCCTTCCCATTTGCTTGAACCATTCACTGCGTGATATTGCCAGTCAGATTGAGCTACACCAAATTGAAATTCTCCAGCTGCTATTTGTCCAATATTGTAGTTTGAACCACCTGTCGATGGAGCAGTACATCTATACGCTTTAGCTGTACCTTTTTTTCTACCGTGCTCAGCACTAATTGCTGATTTATGAAGCATTTTACATATAGCGTTACCTGTTTGGAAATATACTCCAGTAGGTCCACCAGTTCCTATCGTGAAGAACTCAGCTGATTTAGCAACTGTAGTTAAGGACAGTGATGCAAATAAAATCAGTAAAGCACTTGATAGGGATGTGATTATTTTTTTCATTATTTTTCCCTCTCTATAATTGTATGTCGTTATTTTTTATAAATTAATCTTACCAAAAAATTATAATAGATGTATAGGCTGATTTTAAAGATTTTCTGACCATTTTTTTAAATTATCAATACCTTCTACAACCTTTGGTGCCAACTTTTCGATTATATTAAAATCAATAGATTGATCTTCCTTAATACTATTCATGAATTTTTCTCCATCAAAATCAGTAAAGCTTAATCTTGCAAGCATTTTACTTTCATTAAATCCAAAATCTGATCCAGGTAATAATGCAACACCTGTTTCTTTTAAAATATTTTCACACATTTCTGATGAAGTTTTAAATTTAGAATTTAAAAATTCAGGCATTAAATAGAAACCTCCTTGAGGTTCATTAATTAAAATTTTGTTTGATTTTAAATTTTTATAAACATAATTGCCGACAGCCTTTAAAATATTTCTAGATTTATTAATGTATTTACTATGATTGTTTTCATATGCTTTTATTGCAGCATATTGGATAGGCGCACTTACTGCTGAAAAGGTTTCACTGGCTAAAACATTAATCATATTTTTTATGTCATTTAAGCTCTCTGGGACAATAAAATATCCCAATCTCCAACCACCAGCTCCACACCATTTACTTAGGCCGGTACTGATAATTGTTTTTTCAGGACAAAAATTTGAAATAGACTTATAATTTTTTGTAAAAGTCAGTTCTGAATATATCTCATCAGATAAAATTATAAGATTATGTTTATTTGCAACATTAGAAATCTCTTCCAAATTTTCACAAACTTGTCCTGAAGGATTATTGGGGGAATTTAAAAATAATAAATAATTTTTATTTTTATCTTTTAATATTACTTCCTCTATTTCTTGGGCTGTAGGGAACCAATTATTTTCTCTTTTTGTTTGTAAAATTTGAATTTTGTTTCTTCCTAATATTGCTTGTGGCGCATAAGAAACCCAACTAGGTGCAGGCAATATAATTTCACCATCGAATATTACATGAAGTAAAAACATCAACTCTTTAGAGCCTGGTCCTATGATGACATTCTCAGAATTATATTCATAATTTTTTTTCTTTGATGAGTATTTTGCAACAGACTGTCTTAGTTCTGAAAGACCTTGCATGGGCAAATATTTGTTTTGATACGCATTGTTTTTAAGCTCCTCTACTACGTCTTGTGGAACTTTAAAGGGTGATTGTCCAAAACCAAATTTAAATATTTTTTTTCCTTCATCTTCAAGTTTTTTTGAAGCTTCATTAATTGCTAGCGTAGAAGATGGTTTTAAATCTTTAACTATATTTTTTAACATTTAATAACTTAACTGTTTCAAATTTTTGTATTGTTTTAAAACTTCTGGGTTTGCTAAAGCTTCTTTATTTTTAACAACACTTCCTTCTATAGTGCTTTTAACTGCAAGCTCAACAATTTTACCACTTTTGGTTCTTGGAATATCTTTTACAACAATTACTTTGCTAGGGACATGTCTTGGTGATGCATTTATTCTTATTTGAGTTTTTATTCTATTAAGTAAAGAATCATTAAGTATGTATTCATTACTCATTACAACGAAAAGAATTATTCTTATATCATTATCCAAAGATTGACCAACTACTAGTGCTTCTTTAATTTCTTTAAACTTTTCAACCTCAGAATATATTTCAGCAGTACCAAGTCTTACACCTCCTGGATTAAGGGTAGTGTCAGATCTTCCATGTATAATAAAACCATCGGTATTTCTTCTTTCAGCATAATCACCATGATGCCAAGTATTTTTATATCTATTGAAGTAAGCTTTTTTAAATTTTACGTCATTTTTATCATTCCAAAATTTAAGAGGCATTGATGGAAATGGATTTTTACAAACTAGTTCACCTTTAGAATTTTTTAAAGATTTACCGCTATCATTAAAAACATCAACATCTAAACCTAAGCCTGAATTTTGTATTTCACCAATATTTACTGGCTGATATATATTTCCTAAAACAAAACATGATACAATATCTGTACCACCCGAAATAGATGAGAGATGAACTTTCTTTTTAATATTTTTATAAACATATTTAAAACCTTCACTTGATAAAGGAGAACCTGTTGAACATATTGTTTTTAGTTTTTGAAGTTTATATTTAAATTTAAGATTAGGTTCTAATTTTCTTAGAGCATCAATATATTTAGCACTAATTCCAAACAGAGTAATTTTTTCTCTTTGTGCTATTTTTAAAAGTAAATCACTTGATTTATACATTGGAGAACCATCAAAAAGTACTATTGATGCCTTTGAAGCTAACGAGCTTACTAACCAATTCCACATCATCCAACCACAAGTGGTAAAATAAAACACGTTATCATTTTCTTTTATATCGCAATGTAATTGGTGTTCTTTCTTATGTTGAAGAAGAACTCCACCAGTTCTGTGGCAAATACATTTTGGTTTTCCGGTTGTTCCACTTGAATATAAAATAGTCAACTCGCTTTCGAAATCATACTTTTTAAAATTTATTTTTTCAGATTGATTTTGAATAATCTCACGCCATTTAATTAAATTTATTTTCTTATATTTACTTTTATTAGTGACATATTTTTTTCCAGGATAATTAACAATCACAACATTTTTAATTGATGGAATAGATTTTAAAATTTGAGATAATCTCTCTAATACATTAATTTTTTTCCCATTGTAAAAATACTGGTCTGTAATGAACAAAACTTTTGGATTAATTTGAGAAAATCTTTCAACAACACCTTTAATACCAAAATCAGGACTGCATGAAGACCAAATGCTTCCTAAAGTACTCGCTGCTATAAACGCCTCAACTGTCTCGATAGTATTAGGCATATAAGCTGCAACTCTGTCTCCTTTTTTAATTTTAATTTCCTTTAAAAACTTTACAATTTTGCCTGTACTTAAATTTAATTCTCTCCAAGACTTTTCTTCTCTAAAACCATTTTCGCTTATAAAAGTGATTGCCTTATCATCATTATTTTTTGACAATAAATTCTCACCAAAATTTAACTTACTACCTGGTAAGAATAAATTTTTATAAAATATTTTAGATTTTTTAATTTTTTTTTTACTTTTCAATCCTTTAATTTCTGAAAATTCCCAAAAATAATTCCAAAACTCAGGAGAATTTTTAACAGTCCAATTTAAAAAAGTTTTGTAATTTAAATTAAATTTTTTTTTGATTTTATTTGAAATAAATTTCTCAAAAGCATAAAGATTTGAATTTTTTTTCTCTTTTATAGATGCTTCCCAAAGTTTATTGGTCATTTTTATTTTATTAAATTACTATTATAGAATTAATCTCAATTATGATATTCTCATTAATATTAATATAAAAATGAGAACTTTTTACCCTCCGATTCGGTCATGTTTTAGTCTATTTTTGTTCTTTAGCACTAACAATATCTGGTAGGTAAAAAAAATTATACACCAAAGATAGAAATGCCTAAAAATAAAATTACAGCTGTTCTTGGTCCAACAAACACAGGTAAAACTCATCTTGCAATTGACACAATGCTATCTTTTGACAGCGGAATGATTGGGTTCCCATTAAGATTATTAGCAAGAGAGGTTTACGATAAAGTAATAAAAAAAATTAGTATAGACAAAGTTGCTTTAATTACTGGTGAAGAAAAAATAATTCCTACAAACGCAAAATATTATTTATGCACAGTCGAATCAATGCCTATTGAAAAACATTTAGAATTTGTGGGCATAGATGAAATCCAAATGTGTGCAGATCATGAAAGAGGTCACATATTCACAGATAGATTATTAAATTTAAGAGGTGAAAAACTTACGATGCTAATGGGTTCTAGTACTATTAAAAACATCATATCTAAATTAAACGAGGATTTAGAGTTTATTAATAGAGATAGATTGTCAAAACTCACTTATGCCGGACATAAAAAGATATCAAGGATAAATAGAAAAACTGCAATTATAGCTTTTTCAGCGGAGGAAGTTTATGCAATAGCAGAATTAATAAGAAGACAAAAGGGTGGGGCAGCTATAGTTATGGGTTCATTAAGTCCTAAAACGAGAAATGCTCAAGTAGAACTTTACCAATCTGGAGATGTCGATTTTTTAGTAGCCACTGACGCTATTGGAATGGGAATAAATATGGATCTAGATTATGTATATTTTTCAAATCTTAAAAAATTTGATGGAAAAAAATTAAGAAAATTAAATTTATCTGAAATAGGTCAAATAGCGGGAAGAGCTGGAAGATATTTAAATGATGGTGGTTTTGGAATAACTGGTGATTGTAAAGAAATTTCACCTGAAGAAGTGGAATTAATTGAAGGACATAAATTTGAAGAAATAAGAACTTTATTCTGGAGAAATTCTGATCTTAATTTCAATAACCCAAATTCACTGATTAAAAGTCTTGAAGAAAGACCCCAGATGGAATGGTTAAGAAAAGTTCACGAATGTGAGGATGAAAGAGCGCTAAAATATTTTATAAAAGATGAAAAAAATAATCTAGAATTTAACGAAAGAACTCTCAAATTATTATGGGAATGTTGTCAGATACCTGATTTTGTTAAAAAAACCTATGGCAATCATTATGAAGTGATCAAAAATGTTTTTAAATTTTTAAACAGTGAAAAAGGTCTAATTTCAGAAGATTACATGAGATTACAACTCATGAAACTTGATAAATTAGAGGGAAATGTAGATTCTTTATCAAATAGAATTGCAAATGTAAGAACTTGGTCTTATGTTTCAAATAAAAATAATTGGGTAGAAAATCAAAATTATTGGATAGAAAAAACAAAACATTTAGAAGATAGACTTTCTGACAGACTTCATGAAGAACTTACCAAGACTTTTATCGACAAAAGAGCAAGTATACTTGCAAGAGGTTTAAAACAAGACATGGAATTCAAAACTGAAATATTACAGAACAATGACGTTAAAATAGATGATCAGTTTATTGGTAAAATCAAAGGTTTGAAATTAGAATTAGATTTAAAAAAAGGCTCTCTTGAAACTGATATCAAGTCATTAAAAAAAGCTGCTAGACAATCAATTGGGCCTGAGTTTAATAAAAGAATTCAATCAATTATAGATACGGGATTAATAGATTTAAAAGAGGATTTTAAAATATATTGGAATGAATTTCCAATTGCTAGACTGTTACCAGGAAATGATTATTTAAGTCCTAATTTTACTTTAGTCGTTGATGACATTATTGAACAAAATCCAAAACAAAAACTAAATGATTTTATTCAAAAATGGCTAAACTCTAAAATAAGCGATGTCTTGAAAAGTTTAATAGATTTAAAAAACATTAAAGAAGATAAGTCTTCAATTAAGGCTTTGGCTTATCAGCTTTATGAAAATAATGGTGTTTTAAAAAGAGAACAAGTTTCTGATTATTTAAAAAATCTTGAACAAATAGATAGAAAAGTACTTAGAGAATTGGGTGTAAAATTTGGAAGATACCATGTATTCCTTTATCAGCTTATAAAACCAGATGCTGTATCTTTAAGAACCTTATTGTGGAAAAATTTTCATCAAAAATTCTATAATTTAAAACCACCAACTTTTGGATTAAATTTTTTAGAAGATAAAGACTCTAAAAATAAAAACTTTATGCTTCTCTGTGGATTTGAAAAATTTGATAATCTTTTTGTAAGAATAGATATTCTTGAAAGACTCTTTGTGCAAATTATTAATGCTACTTCAAAAGAAAATAATGAAATAAAAATGATACCTGAAATGTTAAATCTTTTAGGGTGCAGCAAAGAGAACTTTAAAAAATTATTACAAAAAATGGATTATAAAACTTATGAGAAAGAGCAAGACATGTTTTTTAAATATAATCCTGTTAAAAAATTTAAAAAGATACAGAACAAAAAAGTTTCAAATGAAAATCCATTTAAAGTTCTTAAAAATCTCAAGTTAGGTTAATTTTATGTTTTTTAAAAAGACAGATAAAAAAGAAGAGAATAATTTTATAATAAAAGTTTGTGCTTTATTAATCCATGCTGCAAAAATAGATGAAAATTATACTGACAAAGAAGAGCAAATAATTAAAAAAACACTTCTAGAGTTGGGCCTTGAAAGTGAAAAAATCACAAAAACTATACAAGATGCAAAAATTATTGAGGAAAATTCAAACCAAATTTTAGACTTCACAAGAGAAATTAAAAATTTACCTGAAAAAGATAAAATTAAAATAGTGGAAGCTCTTTGGTCAATTATTTATTCTAATGAACATGCAGATATGTATGAAACAAATCTTATGAGAAGACTAGCGGGACTTTTATACATTGACAGTAAAACTATGGGGGATATTAAGCATAGATTAAAAAAGGAAAGTAAAGAGTGACTTATATTGTAAACGATAATTGTATTAAGTGTAAACTTACTGATTGTGTAGACGTTTGTCCGGTTGATTGTTTTTATGAAGGTAAAAATATGCTTGTAATTAAACCGGATGAGTGTATAGATTGTGGCGTTTGTGAGCCAGAGTGTCCCGTTGATGCTATAAAAGCAGATACAGAACCTGGAAGCGAAAAATGGCTAGAGATCAATAAAAAATACTCAGAAATCTGGCCAAACATAAGTGAGAAAAAAGATCCCCCTGCGGATCATGAAAAATTTAAAAATGAGCAAAATAAGTACGAAAAGTATTTTAAAGAAAATCTTTAAAGGCAAATCAGATAAAGAAATGATAAAAAAAGTTAAAAAGAAAAAAGTAATTAAAGTTAAAAAAGTTGTAAAACCTAAAACTAAAAAAGTTAAAAAAGTAGTAGTAAAAAAAACCAAAAAAGTTTCAAAAAAAATTCCAAATAAATCACCTAAAATTAAAAAAGTTTCAAAAACTACTGAAACGCAAGATGAACCTAAAGTAGATAATTTAAGAATATCAAAAACTAATGAGGTTAAGCCAGAGATAAAAAAAGTTAAAAAACAGGAAACTGAAAAAAGAGAATTTAAAATTAAAGATTATGTTGTTTATCCAAAACATGGTGTTGGTCAAATTACAGAATTTAAAAAGATAAATATTGGTGGTATTGATGTTGAAACATACGTTATAAAATTTGAAAAAGATAAAGCTAATGGTATGGTACCCGTTAACAAACAGTCTCACCTAAGGCCTTTGGCAACAATTAATCAAGTAAACAAATGTATTTCTATATTAAAAAGTAAGCCAAAAATCAAAAGATCAATGTGGAGTAGAAGAGCACAAGAATATGAGGCAAAAATTTCATCAGGTAAAATTTATGAATTAGCTGAAGTTGTAAGAGATCTCAACAAAGGTGATGATCTTATGGTTGATCAATCTTATAGTGAAAGACAACTTTTTGAAAAAGCTTATGAAAGAATGCAATCAGAATTTCAGATAATTTTAAATTTATCTCCAGAAGACACTCAAAAAAAATTAGATAAAGCATTAAAGAGAAATGTTGGTGGACAAACACAAGCTATTAGTGCTACTCCTAAAACTCCAACTGCTGATTTACCTGTCGAAGAACCTATTTCTGAAACTGACGAACCTTTAGACGAATAAAAAAAAACGCCTCTCACACAAAAAGTTATGAGAAGCGTTTTTTGTAAAGAATACTAAGTTATTATTTTCTTCTTTTCTTAGCCTTTTTAGCTTTTTTCTTAGCTTTTTTCTTAGCTTTTTTCTTAGTTTTCTTTGCCGCTTTTTTTCTTTTCTTAGGCATCTTTAGCTCCCTTTTTAGTTTAACGAATCAAATTGATTCGTTGTTAACTTATTTTTATTTTTTTATACAACTTATGTCAAATCATTAATTAAAAGCGAATTTTAAAAAAATTATTTTTTATTTTTTATTTATTATAAAAAATTTTTTAATTAATTTAGTTAATGTTTATGCGGTAAATAAACTCTTAATTTAAAGAAATTTAATAAAGTTTTTCTATTTCACTTTTATACTTTTCAATAATTTTATATCTTTTTAACTTTAAAGTTGGTGTCATTAATCCATTTTCAATTGTAAATTGATCTTTAATTACAAAAAACTTTTTAATTTTTTCTATCTTAGATAAGTTTTTATTTATTGTTTCTATTTCTTTTGAAATGTTTTCATCTGACACATTACTTTCATTATTATTTAAAACTAAAATAGCTATTAAATATGGTTTGTTATCCCCATAAACTAATGCTTGCTCTACAAATTCAATCTTAAGTAAATCATTTTCAATTTTCACAGGAGAAATATCGTCACCACCTGGTGTAATTAAAATATCTTTTTTTCTATCAGTGATTTTTAAATATCCATTTTCAAAATGTCCTATATCTCCAGTATATAACCAGCCATCCTTTAGAACTTTTTCTGTCTCTTCCTTTTTATTCCAATAGCCTAACATAACATTTTCACCTTTAACCAGAATTTCACCATCGTCAGCAATTTTCACTTCATTACCACTAAAAGCAGGACCTACTGTATCTATCCTTATATCTTTTATTGGGTTGCAACTTACAACTGGGGAAGTTTCAGTTAACCCATACCCTTGCAAAGTCGGTAAACCTATCGAATTTAAAAAAACACCCACTTCCTTATCTAGCGCACCTCCTCCAGAAATGAATGCTTTTAGAGAACCTCCAAATTGAGCTTTTATTTTTTTTCTAACTATTTTTTCGCATATTGTATTTTGCACTTTTTCAAAAAAAGTAAGTTTTTGATTTGTTAGTACTTTTTCTCCAAGATAAAGCATTTTGTTTATTAGAGATTTTTTAAAACCAGTAGCTTTATTAAAAGTAGAATTAATTTTTTGATAAAGATTCTGATAAAATCTTGGAACAGCTGTCATAATATCTGGACTACATTCTCCCATATTTTTAATCAACTTATCTATACTTTCTGCATAGTAAACTTCGGCTCCTATTGCTATTTGGACAAACTGAACGGTGTGTTCATAAGAATGCGATAATGGCAACCAAGTTAGGAATTTAGGTTTGTAAGATATTATCTCTTTTAAAAGTGAAAAAGAACCTTCACAATTATTTAAAATCCCTCCATGGCTGAGCATTACTCCCTTGGGGTTACCTTGGGTTCCTGATGTATAAATAATACAAGCTACATCTTTTCTTGAAATTTCTAATTTTAAAAAATCGATCTCTTCACAATCATTCTTTAGAAAAATGTCTTTAATACATATAGTATCTGATTGACTGTCAATTTGATCAAAGGTGATAACCTTTTTTATAAATGGCTTTATAGAAATTATATTTTTAATTTTATTATATTGAACTTGATCTGAGACAACTATTACTGATGGATTACAATCATCAATTAAATATTCATAATCTCTTTCGGTGTAAGTGGTATAGGCTGGCACAGTAATTCCACCTGCTAACATTATCGCTAAATCAGATATCATCCATTCAGGCCTATTTTCTGAAATTAATAAACATCTATCTTTTTTTTGAATTAAAGATTTAATCTCATTGCTTAATTTTAAAATATTCAAATAAGTTTCTCTCCAAGAAAATTTATCGTTTGAATTTTTTAAGGATTTTAGAAAAATTTGATCTGCTTTTTCTTTTGTATACTGATTATAAAATAGTTCTAAAAGATTATTATAGTTTTTAATATTCATAAACTTTGGTGGGCGAAGAGAGAATCGAACTCTCACTTCTTGCGAAACACGATTTTGAGTCGTGCGCGTCTACCAGTTCCGCCATTCGCCCATTTTGTTAAATAATAATTAAATAGTATAAGAACTAAAATTATATTAAAACTAAAAAATGTTCCAAAGTCTTTATAAATATTGTTTAAATTTAGCTGCTCACAAAAGTTCAAATTTATACTTAGGAATTGTTTCCTTCACTGAAAGTTCATTTTTTCCTATACCTCCAGATGTAATGATTATTCCTATGGTGATTGCTAAAAAAAAAGAATATTTTAAAATATTTTTAATCGCATCTATATTTTCAGTTTTAGGTGGAATTTTTGGATATTTACTAGGTTATTTGTTTTATGATTTAGCTATTCATGTAATTACATTTTATGGCTATGAAGATAAAGTAGAATATTTGAAGGCAAGTTTGTCTCGGGGATCGGTAGGTTATTTTGCCTGGCTAAGTATTCTTTTTCTTGCAGGATTTACCCCACTTCCCTATAAAGCATTCACAATCGCAAGTGGTGTTGTTGCTTTTAGTTTACCTTTATTTATTGTTGTTAGTTTAATCTCTAGAAGTCTTAGATTTTTTATTGTTGCTTATTTATCTTATAAATTCGGTGACTTATTTACTGAATTCATGGAGAAGCATGGTTCAAAATGGTTCACTATAATTGGAATTTTAATAATTATAGTATTAGGAATTATATTTTTAATTTTTAAATTTAATGCTTAATAACAAATCATTGTTACTTAATCTAATTTTATTTGTCAGTTTCATTGCTTTAATGTCAGCGTTCTTTATTGAATATGTTTTAGGTCATCAACCATGCAATCTTTGTATCTTAGAGAGAATTCCATATGTAATTGCAATAGTAATTATACTCTTGAATTATAAATTTTTTCAGTTTGAAAAAATATTTTTGATTTTATTGGTAATAGTTTTTTTAACAGCTACTATCTTATCAGTTTATCATTTTGGTATTGAACAAGGATTTGTCGAGGAATCTCTAGTTTGTGACATAAAAAATGGCTCTGAGGCAACTTCCAAAGAAGAGATTTTAAAACAATTGCAGGAACAAAATGTGAGCTGCAAAGATGTAACATTTAAAATTTTTGGATTATCACTTACAACTTACAATATTGTAATTTCTATACTAATTACAATCAATGCATTAAAAATTTATTTAAACTATGCCAAAAGTAAGTAAAAAAAAAATTGAAGAATTTATAAGGGTAGATCATGCTGGTGAACGTGGAGCAGTTAAAATATATGAAGGTCAATTGTTAGCTTTAAATACATTTGTCAAAGATGAAAATTTGAAAAAAATCATAGAAGATATGAAAATTCATGAAAAAGAACATAGTGAATTCTTTGAAAATGAAATTAAAAAAAGAAACATTGCTCCTACAAAACTTTTACCTCTGTGGGATTTGCTAGGTGTTGGTTTAGGATTTGGTTCTACTTTGTTAGGGAAAAAGGCAGCCATGCTATGCACAGCATCTGTAGAGGAAGTAATTGATGAACATTATTTAAATCAAATTAATCAATTAGATGAAGATGAAAAATTTCTCAAAAACAAAATTACAAAATTTAGAGAAGATGAGCTTAATCATAAAGATATCGCTTATGAAAAGGGTGCAACTAAAAAAGGACCTTATAGTATTTTAGATAAAATAATTAAAACTGGTTCTAAAATTGCAATTAATATTTCTGAAAAAATTTAAGTTTCTAATTCAACATCCCAATACAAATAATCCATCCAACTTTTGTGTAAAAAGTTAGGAGGAAAGTTCTTACCATTTTTATGCAAATCTTCTGTTGAAGGTCTAAATGGATATTGATTTAATTTCATTCCTGAGTGTTTTAATAATTTTCCACCTTTTTTTACATTACAAGCTGAACAAGCTGTAACAACATTGTCCCAATTTGTTTCTCCACCTTTAGACCTTGGAAGCAAATGATCAAAAGTAAGTTCCTCATTACTTCCACAATATTGACAAGAGAATTTATCTCTTAAAAAAACGTTAAATCTAGTAAAACTTGGTTTCGTTTGAGGAACAATATAGTCTTTTAAAGCTATAACACTTGGTAGCTTCATATTAAACGAAGGGCTTCTGATAGTTCTATCGTAATGACTTACAATTATAACTCTATCAAGAAAAACTGATTTCACAGTGTCTTGCCATGACCATAATGATAGTGGGTAATAGCTTAGAGGTCTGTAATCAGCATTAAGAACTAATGCAGGACATTTTTCTAATGATACATCTTGTTCAATAAAGTTGTTCACAGTAAAACATTAACTTAGTTTAGCATCATAATCAATATGATCAAATGTTAAATTTTTTTTAAAATATAATTTAATGCTGTACTTGATGCCTCGATAGGAATGTGATGGTCACAATTTTTTATTAATAACGTTTCAACAGGAATATTATTTCGAATTAAAAAATCTTTAGCTTCAAGTAAATGTGTTGATGGAACAATTTGGTCGACATCACCATGTATTAGTAATGTATCTGTGCTATTTTTGATTCTATCTTTCAAATTAATTTGATCTATTATTTTTCCTGAAAATCCTACGACACATAAAAATTTTTCATTTGAAGTAAGACCAACATTCAAAGACATCATGCAACCCTGGCTAAAGCCTGATAAACAAATTTGTTGATTTGATAAGTTGTATTCAGTTTTAACTTCCTCAATAAATTTTTTAATAACATTTTCAGCTTTAATTGACTCTTCAAGAATATAAGATGGATCCTCTTTGGTTAAATCAAACCATTGATATCCTGATGGATTAATTGCACACTTTTCATGTCCATTAGGACAAATAAAAATAGTGTTTGGCAGATGTCTTTTCCAATTTAAAGTTAACATACTTATGTCTTTTCCATCTCCACCATACCCATGAAGTAAAATTATCGCATTATTGATTTCTGTTCCTTCTTCTGGCTTGATGATGATTGAATTAAGGCAAAATGTCATAGATGATTTATTATGTTTTTTATTTTTAAAAACACACTACAATAATAATATGGTTTCAGGAATATTAGTTAAAATTTTATCTATTGCTTTTCTAATAGCTGTTGGAATAGTTTTGGTTTTGGGTATTGGAACCTTATTTAAAGGTGGAGAAACAAGTAAAAAATATTCAAATAAACTAATGCAACTTAGAGTTCTACTGCAATTTGTGGCTATACTTGTTTTGGTAGCTTTCGCATATTTTTTTAAAAACTAATTATATTTTTCAATCCACTTTAAAAAATCTTTGTCATTAAAGTCTATGTCACCAAGAACCCTTGCAAATTCCTCGCCTTCTTTATTTATAAATATTGATGTTGGAACTCCTCTTAGAGAAAATGTTTTAGCTAAAGTTACTTCTGGATCAAAAAAAGGTTCCAAATTTTTTAAGTCTAATTTCACAAAAAATTCTTCAACTTTATTTAGTTTTTCTTTCCCAATATTAATAGGAAAAACTTTTAAATTATTAAGTGATGAATTTGCTTGCATATTGTCTAATGAAGGCATTTCTTCTTTACAAGGAGGACACCAAGTAGCCCAAAAATTTAAAACTAACAATTTACCTTTGAAATCATTAATTTTAATTTTTTCATTTTTCTTATTTAAAAAAAATACATTTTCATACATTTTTGGAACTTTATGAATAACAATATTTTTAATGTTCGGTAAATCACTAGCTTCTGCAGTTGTAATTAAAAAAATAAATAATGCTAAAATTCTCATATTAATTAGGTATAACTAAATATCATGGCAAAAAATAAAAACAACCAAGCAATATGGAACACGCGAATACAAAAGGAAGCGTCAAACTTATTTCAAAAAGTTGGTAATTCTATTGATATAGACAAGAGACTTTACAAAGAAGACATCCAAGGATCCATTGCACACGTTGAAATGCTTTTTAGACAAAAGATAATTTCCTTTAAAATAAAAAATAAAATTATCTATGGTCTAAATAAAATTGATAAAGAAATAACTCACAAAAAATTTGAATTTAATAAAAAATATGAAGACATTCATATGAATATAGAGAAAAGATTATTTCAAATAATTGGTGATGAAGCTGGATACATTCATACAGCTAGATCAAGAAATGATCAGGTAATAACTGATTTTAAAATTTGGATTAAAACTGCAACAAAAGATATTAATAATAATATAGATAAAGTAATCAAAAGTTCAATTAAACTGGCTGAAAAAAATGTTGAGACTATTATGCCAGGATTCACTCATCTTAAAAATGCTCAAGCTATATCATTTGGCCATTATTTAATGGCTTATGTGGAAATGTTTACTAGAGATAAAAAAAGATTTTTAAACAATTTAGATAATTTAGATGAAAGCCCGTTGGGTGTAGCAGCTCTATCAGGCACTTCATTTAACATAGATAGAAATTTTACATCTAAAAAACTTGGGTTTAAAAGACCAACCAATAATTCAATAGATACAGTTTCAGATAGAGACTTTGTGCTAGATTTCCTTTATGCTGTTTCTGTATGTTCAATGCATATTTCTAGAATTGCAGAGGAATTAATTATATGGAATTCAGATGGATTTAACTTAATCAACTTATCAGATAAAGTTGTTACAGGCTCTTCAATTATGCCTCAAAAAAAGAACCCTGATCTTCTGGAATATCTAAGAGGAAAAACTGGTGCTTCTTATGGAAATTTTTTTTCTATGCTAACTATACTAAAGGGCTTGCCGCTATCCTATTTTAAAGATTTACAGGATGATAAGGAATTAGTTTTTAATTCTAATGACACTCTCATAAATTGCTTAAAAATATTTGATGAAGTTTTAAAAAATTGCAGTGCGAATAAAAAGAAAATGCTTGAACTTGCTAATACAGGTCATATTACGGCAACAGATTTAGCTGATTATTTAGTTAAAGAACACAACATGTCATTTAGAAAGGCATATCAAAAAACAGCTGCTATTGTGAACATGGCAGAAAAAAGAAAGAAAAATTTAAACGAGTTGACTTTACATGAACTAAAAAAAATTGAACCAAAACTCACAGATGAAGTTTTAAATATTTTTGAATTAAAAAATTCTATTAATTCAAAAAAATCTTTTGGAGGAACATCTTTTGATAATATAAGAAAAATGATAATAAAATATAAGAAAACAAAATGATTAAAAAAATATCACTTTTAATTTTAATTTCATTTATGCTGGTATCTTGTGGTAAGAAAAATTGTCCAACTTATACAGGTTCAGAAGAGGAGAAATGTGATCCTCTATTTAAAACAAAATGAAATATATAAATAAAAAACTTTCAATTGATAAACATTATTTCCAAGATATTGCTCAAAAGTACAATACTCCAACTTATTGTTACTCATATTCAAGGTTAAGAGAAAATATATTAAATTTCAAAAAAAATTTTAAATCAATATCCCCATTGATATGTTTTGCAGTTAAATCAAATACAAATTTAAATTTAATACACGAAATAGCAAAATTTGGTTTAGGAGCTGACGTTGTTTCTGTTGGTGAAATGATGATGGCTCTTAAAGCAGGTGTTAATCCAAAAAAAATTGTATTTTCGGGAGTGGGTAAAACTACAGATGAAATAAAATATGCAATAGACAAAAAAATTTTATTGATAAATGCAGAATCTAAAAGCGAAATAGAAGAAATAAATAGAGTTGCTAAAATTAAAAATAAAATTGTAAAAATTGGTCTAAGATTAAATCCTAATACTGATGCCAAAACATTAAGCCAAATTTCAACTGGTAAGAAAGAAAATAAATTTGGTGTAAATGAAAAAACATTTTATGAAATTATTGATTATTGTAAAAATTCAAAAAATATTGATCTTAATTGTTTAAGTGTTCATATTGGAAGCCAAATTTTAGATCATAAACCATATGAAAAAATGCTTAAGGTGGTTGATAATATTCTGAAAAAAACATCTCATGAATTTGAATATATCGATTTAGGCGGTGGTATGGGAATTAAATACACAGACGATAGTAAAAAACTTAATTATAAAAAATATAATTTAGCCATTAAGAAATTTTTAAAAAATAAAAAATGTAAAATAATATTTGAACCTGGACGGTCTATAATAGGAAATGCTGGAACATTAATTACAAAAGTTATTTATATAAAAGACAGTGAAAGTAAAAAATTCATTATATTAGATGCGGCAATGAATGATTTAATGAGACCAGCATTATATGGTGCAATTCATAAAACTTTACCCGTTATTAAATCTGGAAAAGTTTCCAAAAAACCTTATGAATTTGTGGGACCTATATGCGAAAGTACAGACAAGTTTGTAACAATTAAAAATTTTCAAAAACTCAAAGAAAAGGACTATATTGCAATATGCGATGCAGGAGCTTATGGAATGTCGCTGAGTTCAAATTATAATTTAAGAACAAAGCCCTTAGAATTACTAATTAAAAACAATAAAATAAAAATAATTAGAAAAAGACAAAAGCATAAAGAAATAATCTAGCTTTTGAGACAATGATAAGAAACATTCTATTTTCAATAATTTTTTTTACTGGAATTATTGTTATTTCTATAATTTTTTTACCTTCTTTCTTTCTACCAAGAAAAGTTGTTTTAATTGGTGGCAAATTAATGGGCTATTGGACTAGTATTTGCTTAAGGTTTATCCTTTCAGTAAAAATCCTTATCAAAGGTGAAGAAAATATAATCAAAGAGGATAAATTTTTTATTGCTGCATCTCATCAATCAATGTTTGAAACCTTTTATTTGCAAACTATTTTTAATTCACCAGTTTTTATTTTAAAGAAAGAGCTTCTTCAAATACCAATATTTGGTTGGTATTTAAAAAAAATAGGATCAATTTCAATAAATAGAAATAAAACAACTAAAGATAATTTGGGTTTTTTTAGTGATATTTCAAAAACAATATCACAATCAAATCGTCCATTAATTATTTTTCCTCAAGGTACCAGGGTATTACCTGATGATAGAACTCCATTTAAAAAAGGAGCCTCAAGGATATATGAAGAATTAAAAATAAATTGTTTACCAGTAGCCATAAACTCTGGTTACGTATGGCCAAAAAAAGGTGGAAAAAATAGTAATAGAACAATTACTATATCAATATTAAAACCTATTTCAGCTGGCCTAGAAAAAAATGAATTTTTAAAAACTCTAGAAAAAAATATTTATCAAGAATTAGATTTAATTAATTAACCCTTCATTGGCATCACAACATAAATACTATCAAAATCACCTGGATCTTTTATTAAAGCTGGTGAACCCGTATCATTAAAGAAGATTTCGACTTTATCACCATCTAATTGTGAAGCTACATCAATCAAATATCTTGAGTTAAAACTTATTTCTAAGTCATGATCAAATTTAACATTTAATGTTTCTTTTCCGTCTCCACTATTAGTATTATTTACCGAAAGATTAAGAGTATCATTTGATAAATTAAATTTTACACCATCTTTTTTATCCAGAGATACAGAGGCCACTCTATCAACTGAGTTTAAGAAAAGTTTTAAATCAATTTCTAATTTTTTTTGATTATTTTTAGGTATTACTTGAATATAATTCGGGAATTTTCCATCGATAAGTTTTGAAATTAAAATACTATTATTCAGTTCAAACTTAATTTTTGACTTTAGATTTGATACTTTTACATCACCATCATAACTATCTAACAGTGAACAAAGTTGAAAAATTGTTTTTTTAGGAAGTATAATAGGGTCAAATTCAATTTTTTCATCTAGCCTGATTTTTGAAATCGACATTCTATGACTGTCTGTAGCAACAGCTGTTAAATAATTTTTATCCTCAACTTCGGTTTGGTGAAAATAAATACCACTTAAATAATGTCGAGTTTCATCATTTGAAACAGAAAATTTACATTTATTTAGAAGCTTCAATAATTGTTTTGATTTTATAGTAAATTCATTTTCATTAAAATTTTCATCAGTCAAAGGGAACTCGGTAGCACTAATACAATTTAAATTAAAAATTGATTTTTCTGACTCTACTTGTAATTTACTTACATCGGTAAGTGTAAGGTTAATTTTTTTTCCTGATGTTAACTTTCTGATTATATCATACATAATTGATGAGGTTGTTGTTGTTTTTCCTTCTTCCAGAATTTCAACATTATTTAGCTGGTGTATAAAAATTAAATCAAGATCTGTAGCAGTAATTGTTAATTTCGAATTACTAGCATCTAATAAAATATTAGATAAAATTGGTAACGTGCTTCTCTTTTCAATTACACCCTGACAATAATTTAGTGCTTGCTGAAGGTCTTGTTGGTTGACGTTAAATTTCATTTTCTTTGTTATTGTATAATATCTGATTTTTAAGTTTATTGATATTATCTACCATTTCTGGATCTTTTTCTTTGATTTTCTCAATTGTTTTAACAGAATGGATAATTGTAGTGTGATCTCTATTCGAGAATTCTCTACCAATTTCTGGTAATGATTTTGAAGTTAAAATTTTAGTTAAGTAAATTGCTGTCTGTCGAGGTCTTACAAGATATCTTGATCTTCTTGAAGAAAGCATTTCATTTTTGCTTATCTTAAAAAACTTACACACAATAGTCTGTATTAAGTCAATTGTTACTTTATTTTCTGAGATATTTAAAAGATCTTTTAATACCACTTTAGTTTCAGGTAAATTTGGAACTTTGTTATAAATTCTTGAAAAGGATACTATTCGATTAACTGCTCCAACTAATTCTCTAACACTTCCTGAGATCTCACTACTGATAAAATCTTGTATATCTTTTGATACTTGAAGCTGATCTGAATATAAATTGTTTAATTCTTCTGTTTTTTTTTGAACTATTTTTTTTCGTAATTCTAAATCAGGTTTTTGAATGTCAACAACCAATCCACCTGAAAATCTGGATTTAATTCTCTCTTGAATACGCATTAATTTATTAGGTGCTCTATCAGCAGATACTATAATTTGTGATCCTTTATCTAACAAAGCATTGAATGTATGAAAAAATTCTTCCTGCATTGCTTCTTTGCCGCTAATAAACTGGATGTCATCTATTAATAAAATATCAGTATTTCTAAAATATTCTTTAAACTTAACCATATCATTTGATTTAATTGATTTTACAAACTGATACATGAAACGTTCAGCTGAAATGAACATCACTTTATTTTTTTTCTTCATCTCAAAACCAATAGAATTTAATAAGTGAGTTTTCCCCATTCCTACACCACCATAAATATAGAGTGGATTATAATGAGAGATAGTTTCTGTAACCTTTAAAGAAGCTTCATATGCAAGTTTATTGCTTGATCCAGCTATAAAGTTATCAAATCGTTTGTTTGGATCTATTCTGTTATACTGAAGGTACGAGTCTTTTATAAATGAAACATTTTTATTTTGGGTATTTTCAATATTTGTTGTGTCTTTTAAATCCTTATCAACTTTTTGATCAATAATTTTAAATTCAATTCTAATTATATCTTTTTTATACAATTTAATTATTTTCAGAATTTGGTCTAAATACCTCGAAGTAATCCAGTCTCTGATAAATCTAGTTGGAACAGATAAAAGTAAATAATTATTATGCTCCTCAAGAAATGATATTTTTTTCAACCAACTTTCATAAATTTCTAAACCTAATTTATTCTTCATTTCAGATTGAATTTGTTGCCAATCGATCTCTTCTGAAGCAAAATTATTAATATTTTTATTTGTAAAAGATTTATTCATAACTTAAGGGAAGATCTCAGTTAGAACGATTTAAAAAATTTTGCAACAAGTATTAAATTTAAAATTAAAAAAAAATTAAATCTGCAATTGTAAAATTTATTGTCACAATCATTTTTTTTATGGACATAAATTTTTAAATTCGTTTTAAATTTTCTTAAAAATAAAATTTTTGATTGAATCAAATACAGATTGAATCAAACATTGATTGTATTGTGTGAGATCAAAGATTTACTAAATCTAAATATAGTAATTTGAAAATATTTAGATCTTATATAATGTGTGTGTGAAATTTATCTTCAAAACAACTTAAGGTTTTTAAATTGCTGCAATCTTTTTAGTTATTCTTGAAACGTTTCTTGATGCATTTTGTTTTTTAATTACACCAGTCTTTGCAATTTTCATCAACTCAGAGTTTAATTTAGGTAAGAATTTTAACGCTTCATCTTTCTTTTTGGTATCAATTAAAGCGTTCATTTTCTTTAATGCATTTCTAAATCTACTTTTTCTAGCTTTATTAACTGCTGTTTGCTTAGAAATACGTCTTATACGTTTAATAGCTGATTTTGTATTTGCCATGCGCAGGGGTATAGCTTGAGAACTGAAAACGGTCAACTAATTATTTGGCTAATTTTGGCAGGAATTACAAAAAAAAGTAGATCTATTTGATACAATTTTTTTCTGTATAGTATCTGTACATCCTATAGTTTTACATCTTAATCCTTCTTGCTGATATACTTTAAATTCTTTTTGATAGTTTCCAGAAGATCCCAGCGTATCCTTAAAATCTCTAATACTTGAACCACCTTTTTTAATTGCTCTTAATAAAATTTTTTTTGAATAGTAAATAATTTTTTTACAATCTTCTCTAGTTAACAAACTTGCTTTTTTGAATGGATAAATCTTACTTAGAAATAAAATTTCACTTGCATAAATATTCCCAATTCCAGAAACAAATTTTTGGTCTAATAAAAATGTTTTAATATTTTTATTCTTTCCTTTGAAGTAATTAAAAACATAATTCAAATTAAAATTTAAATTGAATGGTTCTGGTCCCAAATTTTTAAATCTATTTTCTAATTTTTCACTATTTTCTACTAACTCAAAAAAACCAAATCTTCTTGGATCATTATAAATTACTTTCAAAGAATTAAATATTAATTCAATATGATTATGTTTTTTTGGTAATATAGGGGAATGATAAAAACTAGCATTGGTAAATTTTAATTTTTTTTTACTATCAATGATGTGCATGGTTCCAGACATGCCTAAATGTATCAAACAAAACTCTCCACTTTTAAAATTCAATATTAAGTACTTTGAAAATCTATCTACTTTAATAATTTTTTTATTCTTTAAAAAAGAACTAAAATTTTTTGGAACCGTAAACCTAAGATTTTTATTTCTAATAATTACTTTTTTAATACTTTTTTGTTTAATTTTTTTATCTAAAGATTGTCTAACAATTTCTACTTCTGGTAATTCTGGCATTTCTCACTATATTCAATATATATTTTTTTATGCAACAATATCTTCAAAATAAAAAAGGCCTTGTAGAGGGTGTTTTTGATCAAGTTTATAATAAATACGACTTGATGAATGATTTCATGTCACTGGGCATTCATAGATTTTGGAAAAAAAGTCTAATCAATATTATGAAGCCGTCTCCAAATAGAAAATTAATAGACGTTGCTTGTGGTACTGGAGATATTGGTAAATTATTTTTGAATAATACAAATCAAATGTCAGAGGTCACTTGTGTAGACCCAAATAAAGGTATGATTAGTCAAGGCAAACAAAAATTATCTAAATATAAAAATATAAAATGGATCAATGCAGCTGCTGAGAAACTTCCACTTCAAGATAACGAATTTGATTATTACACAATAAGTTTTGGCCTTAGAAATACAAAGAATTTAGATAAAGCTCTATCTGAAGCTTATAGGGTATTAAAACCAGGCGGAAGATTTCTATGTTTAGAATTTTCAAAAATTCAAAACTCTAACCTAGATTTTGTTTATAAAAACTATTCAAAAATAATTCCTCATATTGGTCAATTTATTGTTGGCGATAAAAAACCATATGAATATTTAGTAAAAAGTATTGAAGAATTTATTAATCAAGAAGAATTAATTGACTTAATGAAAAAGCATAATTTTACAAAATGTAATTATAGGAACTTTTCAGGTGGTATAGTTTCTATCCATAGTGGTTGGAAAATATAATGCTAAGAAAATTAATTACTTTATTTAAGTTAGGAAGAAAGATTGCAAAATCTGATATTTTAGATATTGCCTCTAAATTTAAAAAACCGCCAGTTGCGATCAGAATTTTATTTCAGCTATTAGCAATATCTTTTGAAAAAAAAGAATTGAGTCATCATGCGCTAGATGATGGTGAAAGACTTTCGAAATCATTAGAGTCGATGGGTACAACTTTTATAAAATTAGGTCAATTTTTAGCTACTAGACCTGATATTATAGGAGAAGAACTTTCTACAAAGCTGGAAAAATTACAAGATCGTGTACCACCATTCTCTATTGATCAGGCAAAAGAAATAATTAAAAATGATTTAGGCAATGATGCTTACAATTCTATTATTGATTTAAGTGAGCCAGTTGCTGCTGCATCAATAGCACAAGTTCATAAAGCTAAAATAAATGACAATGGTACAATTAAAGATGTAGCAATAAAAATTATAAGACCTGACATAAAAAAAATATTTAATGAAGAAATTGATGCGATGATGTTATTTGCATTTATCATTGAGTCATTTTTAAAAAAAACTAAAAGATTAAAACTTGTGGAAGTTGTTTTTTTGTTGAAAGAAATAACCAACTTAGAAATGGATTTAAGGTTTGAGGCAGCAGCCGCAAATGAATATGCAGAAAATACAAAAAATGATGCTGGATTCAAAGTTCCTGAAATTTATTGGAACTTTACTAGTGAGAATGTGATGACATTAGATTGGATAGACGGAGTATCTATTCGTGAAACAGAAGAGCTGAAAAAAAGAAATCTAAATACTAATAAAATTGCTGAAGATATTATCCAGCATTTTTTAAGACATGCAGTAAGGGATGGTTTTTTTCATGCTGATATGCACCAAGGAAATATATTTATTGATGATAGCGGTCAAATAGCTCCAATAGATTTTGGCATAATGGGTAGATTAGACAAAATGAGTAAACGTTTTTTAGCTGAAATTTTATTTGGATTTATACAAAGAGATTATAAAAAAGTTGCTGAGGTTCACTTGGTAGCAGGATTAGTCCCTAAAAATGTGCCAATAGATGATCTTGCGCAAGCATTAAGGTCAATAGGAGAGCCAATATTTGGTCAAGAGGTTAAAGATATTTCAGGTGGAAAATTATTAAAACAGCTTTTTGATGTTACAGAAAAATTCAATATGCAAACTCAACCTCAATTGTTGATGTTACAAAAAACAATGGTTGTAGTTGAGGGTGTTGCAAGAAAATTAAATCCTAACACTAATATTTGGACAACCTCTAAACCAGTTCTTGAAAATTGGTTAAGAGAAACAAAAGATCCTATAAATAATTTTAACGAAACACTTAAAAATAGTACTGAAGTAATTAAAAGATTACCTGAGTTACCTGAAATCATGGACAAAGCAAATCAAGCTCTAACATTTTTAGCTAGCGGACAAATTCCTCAAAACTCCAATTCTTATACAGCTTTAAACGATAAAAAATCTGAAATGATAGCATTTAGAAACCAATCTATTATTGGTTTATTACTTCTTGTAATTTTTGGTCTTATAGTATTTTAATTCTGCAAATGAAAAATCTTAATAACAAAAAAATTCTTTTTATTATTTGTGGTGGTATTTCAGCTTATAAAAGTCTTGAAACGATTAGATTATTAAAAAAAAATGGTGCAGAAATAAAAACTATACTTACTTCTAGTGCTAAAGAATTTGTAACTCCATTATCAGTAGCATCATTATCTCAAGGTAAAGTTTATAGTGATTTGTTTAGCTTAGAAAACGAAACTGAAATGGATCACATTTCACTTTCTAGATGGGCAAACATAGTTATCGTTGCACCAACTACAGCAAATACAATTTCAAAATTAGCACAAGGTACTACAGATGATTTGGCTTCTACTGTAATACTTGCTTCAAATAAACAAATTTATTTAGCACCAGCGATGAATGTTAGAATGTGGGAACATAAATCTACAAAGACTAATTTAAAAAAATTAAAAGATTTTGGTTATAAGTTTATTGGTCCAGAAATAGGAGATATGGCATGCGGGGAATACGGAGAAGGTAAGATGTCAGAACCATTAAAAATTGTGGATGAGTTAAACAAATTTTTTTTAAACCAAAGTCAAAATAAAAAATTTAAAGCTTTAGTTACTGCGGGTCCAACAAATGAGTATATCGACCCGGTGCGTTTTATAACAAATAAATCAAGTGGCAAACAAGGATATGAACTAGCTAAATGTCTATCGAAAAAAGGTTTTGATACAACACTGATTTCAGGACCAACTAATCTAGAAGTAGAAAAAGATATTAAACTCATTGAAGTTGAAACAGCAGATGAAATGTTTGCTGCTACACAAGAGAATTTACCTGTAGATGTAGCAATTTTTTCAGCAGCAGTATCAGACTTTAAAGTAAAAAATAAATCTCAATCAAAAATAAAAAAAGAAGAAGCATTAAATTTAAATTTAGAAAAAAATATTGATATTTTAAATTACATATCAAATCATAATTCTATGAGGCCTGAAATTGTGATTGGTTTTGCAGCAGAAACAAACGAAGTTTTAAAAAATGCAGAAGAAAAATTAAATAAAAAGAATTGTGATTGGATAATTGCTAATGATGTTTCTAAAAAAAATATTGGATTTAACTCAGATTATAATGAAGTTGTAATCCACTACAAAAATAAATCTTTAAAAAATGAAGTCCTACCATACAAAAGAAAATCTGAAATTTCTGAAGAAATAGTTGATAGAATAATTGATCAATTAAATTAATGGCAAAAATCCTTGTTAAAAAATTAGATCCTTCAATAGAGCTACCTGCCTACAAAACAGAAGGAGCTTCGGGAATGGATCTTATGGCATTTATAAAAGAACCTATTATACTTAAATCCCAAAATTCTTGTTTAGTTCCAACTGGAATTGCCGTTGCTTTTTCAAATGAATTTGAAATTCAAATACGACCTAGATCAGGTTTAGCAGCAAAAAATAATATTAGTGTTTTAAATACACCAGGAACAATAGATAGTGATTACAGGGGTGAGATAAAAGTAATACTTTACAATCACGGAAAAGAAGATTTTTTAATAAACAATAAAGACAGAATAGCTCAAATGGTTCTCGCACCAGTGATAAAAATGAATTTTGAAGAAACATATGAGCTTCCAGAAACAATTAGAGGCGAAGGCGGATTTGGCTCAACAGGAAAATGAGCAAAAAATTAAACAAAAAACAAATCGAACGTTTTTCAAGACAGATCATATTAAAAAATATTGGTATTTTAGGTCAAAATAAAATTACAAATGCAAAAGTATTAATAATAGGCATGGGTGGTCTTGGGTGCCCAGTAGCAGAATTCTTGACTAGGTCAGGGGTTGGCTCATTAGGAATTGTGGATTATGATCGAATAAGCCTTTCAAATATTCATAGGCAGAGTTTATTCAATCAAAAAGATTTAAATCAACTAAAAGTCAAAATAGCTAAAAAAAAATTAAACAACATTAATTCTTTAACAAAAATAAAAATTTTTAATTACAAATTAAATAAATCTAATTTTCAAAAAATTATTAAAGATTACGATTATATTGTTGATGGAACTGATAATTTTGAAAGTAAATTTCTAATTAATGATTTAAGTTTAAAGTATAAAAAGTTTTTGGTAACTGGTGCTATAAGTAAATTTGATGGTCATATCTTTACATTTAATTTCAAAAATAAAAAAGAACCATGCCTTAGATGTTTTTATCAAGAGGAAAAAATATCAGATGAAATACTCAATTGTGAATATGAAGGAATCCTGGGAACTGTAGCGGGAACAGTTGGCACAATGCAAGCTAATGAAATTTTAAAAAATATTTTAAATACAGGCCAAAGTTTAAACAATTATATTTTAATTATTGATTTATTAAATTTAAATTTTAGAAAAGCAAAGATTAAAAAAAGAAAAAACTGTCTATGCAATTAATTATAAGAATAATTTTAATTTTTATCTTATCAATTTTAACAAGTTCAGCTGATGAAATATTTGTTTCTTTAAAAAAAAATAAAGTAAACGTTAGGTACGGTCCAAGTTTTGATTCAGATGTAAAATATGTTTACAAAAAAATTAACCTTCCTTTAAAACAAATAGATAAAAAAGAAAACTTTAGAAGAATTATAGACCTTAAAAATAATGGTGGTTGGATACATATATCTCAATTAAAAAAAAATAATTCTGTAATAGCAACAAAGGATAAAATTTTATTTAAAAACCCTACATCTTTTGCAAAACCAATTGCTCTTATTAAGGAAGGTAGGTTATTAATATTAGAAAAGTGTGAGCAAGAATGGTGTCAGATAACATCTGGAAAATTTCAAGGTTGGGTTAAAACAGATAATATCTGGGGATTTAATTAACTAAAATCAGCAGAAAGTGACTTTTTGTTCTCTACAGACAGCTTGGTAGTATGGGAATATTCTTTATGATCTATTCCTATTTCAACTTCAATTTCTTCAGATTTAAATTTAGCTATTTGGTCATCTGAAAAATTAAAATGAATAAATTGAACTGAAGAAGCTTTTCCTTCAGCTGATGTTCTATCAACATCTTCCTCTGGTATAGCTTTTATTTTTTCTCCATTAATTTTCATAAACACTGTTTCTTCTATTCCACCCACTTTTCCTAGGAAAGCTGCACGTGATATAGGATTGTCTATTTCAAACATCAAAGTAGCGGTTAATTCTTTACCATTTGGAATTAGAGGATTGTATGCTGACAACTCATCTTTAAGTTGTTCATCTCCGCCTTTTTCAATATATAACATTTCTTGAACTTGAGCTAACATTGTCTCGTAACTTTCAAAATAAAAAGTTGCATAAGGACCTAATGCAATTCTTCTATTTTTTTTAAAATCAACAATATTTTTTCTCAGTTCTCTTCTATTTTTTGTGTAAACATCCAATGGCATGATGTCTTCTTTTTGTATCTCTCTTTTTTCTCTTGGCATAATCATAATTTATAACTTTTAGCCATCAATTCGATAGGATGTAGTGCCTCATCATTGGAGATGTTAGTATCCACTTCAAGCTGCTTTAGGTGCTTACCTGCTAAAGGACAATCAGAAGCCATGTACTTGTTATTTTTTGTTTTAATTTGTCTTGCAGTTGGTCTTCCTACTTTATTGGCCAGATCATGTGTTTCTTTCATCACACCAAAAGTTCCACCATGCCCAGCACATTTCTCTACAACATCAATTTTAACATTCGGGATAAGTTTAAGCATGTCTCTCGCTTTGATACCCATGTTTTGTGCTCTTGCGTGACACGCATGATGCACTGTCACTCCACCATCTATTTCTTGTAAACCATCTGCTAATCCCTCATTGTTTGCAATATCAACAACATACTCATCAATATCCATAACGTTTGCAGATAATTTTTTTATTTTATCATCATTAGGTAAAAGCAATGGCCATTCAAATTTTAACATTAAACCACAACTAGCAGTTAAGGTAACAACTTTGTAACCTTTGTTAATCCATTCCATTAAATCTTTAGAAACTTTTTTAGCCTGTTCCACAACTTTAGGAAGATCAGCTTGCTCTAAGAATGGCATTCCACAACATCCAGGATAGGCTTCTTGAACTTCTACACCATTTTTCTTTAAAACTTTTAAAGCTGCAACACCCGTATTTTTTTTATTAAAGTTAACAAAACAAGTAGAATAAATTACAACTTTTCTATCATTAGTTTTTGTATCATAGTTTATTTTGTCATTATTTTTCTTAAAAAAGTTAGAAAAAGTTTCTGAATTGTATTTTGGAAGTTGAACCCTTTTATCGATACCCGCAACTACCTCTAATATTTTTCTGAAAAACTTATTTTTTATATCTGATGCCCAATTAATTATTTTAGAAAATAAAACCCCAATTTTTGCGTTTCTATCTATTTGGGCTAATTGCATTGGAACACTTGGTAATTTACCTAATTTTTTCTGTGCCGTTCTGTACCTCAACATTAAATGAGGGAAATCAAGATCAAAATCATGAGGAGGTACATAAGGACATTTGGTCATAAAACACATGTCGCAAAGAGTACAGGCATCAACAACCGGAGCAAATTGCTCACTTTTTAAACTTTCTACGTCTTCATTTTCAGACTCATCAATCATATCGAACAATTTTGGAAAGGAATCACAAAGATTAAAACATCTTCGACATCCATGGCAAATATCAAACACTCTTCGCATTTCTGCATCTAATTTTTCAGGATTTAAAAAATCTGGATGCTCAAAATCAATAGGGTGACGTATTGGGGCGTCTAGACTTCCTTCTTTGCTCATACGATTATATTAGAAATAATAATTAATGATAAAGAAACTAATACGACTGGTTCATTAAACCAATCTTTTATTAGTTGTAAAAGTTGCTCTTTCATTTTTTTGATTTTAGAAATTTTGTTAAATTTAGTGGGCGGTAAACGCCCACTAATGAATATTATTTAGGCAATAGACTCTAAAGTTTTTTGAAATTTACCAGCATGAGATTTTTCAGCTTTTGCTAAAGTCTCAAACCAATCTGCAATTTCTTCAAAACCTTCTTCTCTTGCAGTTTTAGCCATACCTGGGTACATGTCAGTATATTCATGCGTTTCTCCCTCAATTGCTGAAGCTAAATTTGCTTTAGTTTCACCAATTGGTTTCCCAGTAGCTGGATCTCCAACTTGCTCAAGGTATTCTAAGTGACCATGTGCGTGACCAGTTTCACCTTCTGCTGTTGATCTAAATACTGTAGCTACATCATTGTAACCTTCGATGTCAGCTTTTTGTGCAAAATAAAGATATCTTCTATTTGCTTGACTTTCACCAGCGAATGCTGCTTTTAAGTTCTCTTCTGTTTTACTTCCTTTTAAAGACATTTTTTTCTCCTTAATTTAACTTTATAGACCATATAGTGTCTAAAACTTTAATGTCAATAGTTTAGAATTATTATAATCTAGATTTTATATAATTGATTTAATTGAATTATTTTTGAGTTTGATTATCACTCGCAACTTTAACCAAAACTTCAACTGAATTTATTTTTTTTCCTGTAATATTTTTTTTAATATTTACTGGGTCTATATCATTTTCATCACAATCTATTAGCTGGTGAGTATCTTCATCATAAAAATGATGATGAACAGATGTGTTTGTGTCAAAATAACTTTTATCGCTGTTAATTGAAATTTCTTTTAAATAACCTTTTTTCTTAAATGCATGAACAGTATTGTAAACTGTTGCTAAAGAAATTTTTTCATTCATCTCCTCAGAAATCATTTTTACGAGATCATTGATTGTAAAATGAAAAGTTTTTTCTCTATTAAATAGAACTTCACACATTTTAACCCTTTGTTTAGTGGGTCTAAGTCCTAAATCTCTTAATTTTTCAACAAAATTACAGTTTTTTACCATTATATTTTATAATTATTCTAATGTATGAATAAAAATATACAGTTTTATTATATTATATTGGCATTAAATCAAGTAATAAGGTTTCTCAAAAAATATGAAAAAAAATTCCTACTCATATGACGATCTAATAAGTTGTGGAAATGGTGATCTTTTTGGACCAGGTAATGCAAAATTACCACTTCCTCCAATGTTGATGTTTGATAGAATAACTGAAATCAACGAGAATAATGGAGCTTTCAATAAAGGCTCTTTAAAGGCTGAATTAGATATAAAAAATGATCTGTGGTTTTTTGACTGTCATTTTAAAGAGGATCCAGTCATGCCTGGGTGTCTAGGTTTAGATGCTATGTGGCAACTAGTTGGATTTTTTCTTGGCTGGTTAGGAAATCCTGGCAAAGGTAGAGCTCTAGGAGTTGGTACTGTAAAATTTACTGGTGAAGTTTTACAAAATGTTAAAAATGTAAGGTACGAAATAGATATGAAAAAAATTATGTCGCCAGGTGGAACAACTGTTGGTCTTGCCAATGGAATTGTACTTGCTGATGACAAAAAAATATATTCAGCAGAAAGTTTGAAAGTGGGGTTATTTAAATAATGAGAAGAGTAGTAGTTACAGGATTAGGAATTGTCTCTTGTTTGGGAAACAACCAAGAGGAAGTTCATCAATCATTAATTAATTCAAAATCAGGAATTTCTTATGCTGAGGAATATAAAGAACATAATCTTAAAAGTCATGTTCATGGCAAACCAAATATAAAATTAGAAGATCATATTGATCGAAAAACAATTAGATTTATGGGTTCAGGTTCAGCTTATAATTATATTGCAATGAAAGAGGCTATTGCTGATTCTGGATTAGAAGAAACTGAAGTTAGCAATTTTAAAACTGGAATCGTTATGGGTTCTGGTGGTCCATCAATTGAAAATGTTATTTTAGCTGCGGATAAAACGAGGGCTAAAACTCCAAAATTAATGGGACCGTTCATTGTTCCAAGAACAATGGCAAGTACAGCTTCTGCAACACTTGCTGTTCCATTTAAAATTAAAGGAACTAACTACACAATGAGTTCTGCTTGCGCAACAAGTGGCCACTGTATTGGTAATTCAATGGAATTAATTCAAATGGGCAAACAAGATGTTGTTTTTGCAGGTGGAAGTGAAGAAGTTCATTGGGCTATGACAGCAATGTTTGATGCGATGACTGCTTTATCATCAAAATATAATGATGCTCCCGAAACAGCATCAAGAGCATATGACAAAACAAGAGATGGTTTTGTAATTGCAGGTGGTGCAGGTGTGTTAGTGCTAGAGGAATATGAACACGCTAAAGCAAGAGGTGCTAAAATATACGCAGAATTAACTGGTTATGGAGCAACTTCAGATGGATACGATATGGTAGCTCCATCAGGAGAAGGTGCTGTCAGATGTATGCAAATGGCAATGTCTACTGCTAAAAATAAAATTGATTATATCAATACTCATGGAACTTCTACTCCAGTTGGAGATATCACGGAGCTAAATGCAGTTAAAAATACTTTTGGAGACAATATCCCAAAGATTAGTTCGACAAAATCTTTATCGGGACATCCACTTGGTGCGGCTTCAGTTCATGAAGCAATTTACTGTTTGATAATGATGAAGAATAATTTCATAGCTAGCTCTGCAAACATAAGTGAGATGGATGAAGAAGCTAAGAAATTTCCTATAGTTTCAAAAACTGAAACGGGAGCAACTTTAAATACAGTAATGTCAAATAGCTTTGGTTTTGGTGGAACTAATGCAGCTTTAATTTTTGAAAAGGTTTAATTTATGAGTTTAATGAAAGGTAAAAAGGGATTAATCATGGGTGTTGCAAATGAAAGATCTATTGCCTGGGGTATATCTCAAAAACTTGCTGAAGCAGGGGCAGAACTAGCATTTACATATTTAGGCGATGCTTTGAAAAAAAGAGTAGTTCCTTTAGCAGAAAAATTAAATTCAAACGTTACATTTAGTTGTGATGTTGAAAAAAAAGAAGAGGTTGTAAAATTATTTGAAGATATCAAATCCCAATGGGGTGAAATTGACTTTGTAGTTCATGCAGTTGCTTTCTCTGATAAATCAGAATTATCAGGTGAATATTTAAATACCACTAGAGAAAACTTTTTAAGAAGTATGTTAATCTCATGCTTTTCATTTACTGAAGTAGCAAAAGAAGCCTCAAAGGTAATGAAACAAGGCGGAAGTTTATTAACTTTAACTTACGAGTCTACTAAAGCAATTCCAAATTATAACGTAATGGGTGTTTGTAAATCAGCTTTAGAAGCTAGTGTTAAGTATCTAGCTCGAGATTTGGGTGCCAGGGGCATGAGAGTAAATGCAATAAGTGCAGGCCCTATTAAAACATTAGCAGCTTCTGCGATTGGAGATGCAAAATTCCTATATAAATGGAATGAAGACCATTCTTTTCTCAAAAGAAACGTAGATATCCATGATGTTGGAAATTCAGCATTATATCTATTAAGTGATCTTGCAAACGGAGTTACTGGTGAAATTCACTATGTAGATGCAGGATATAACAAAGTTGGAATGCCTGACCCAAAGAATATTAGCTAAATTTAGTTAATTTTAGTTAAAAAAAACCCCCAGAACTCTCATTCCAGGGGTTTAGAATTTTAATTTAGGATATTACTCAGCAGCTTGTTTCATAGAAAGTTTAACTTTACCTCTATCGAAACCAATCACTTTAACTTTAACTTCATCACCCTCTTTGACAACATCAGTTACTTTAGCAACTCTTTTGTCTGCAAGTTCTGAGATATGAACAAGCCCATCTTGTTTTCCTAAGAAATTAACAAATGCACCAAATTCCATAATCTTCATTACTTTACCTGAATAAATTTTATTCAGTTCAGCTTTTGCGGTTATGTCTTTAATCATCTGCATTGCGATGTTTCTAGACTCTTCATCTGGAGCAGCAACTGTTACCACACCTTCGTCATTTACATCTACTTTCGCACCTGATTTTTCAACTATCTCTCTGATTGTTGCACCACCTTTTCCAATTACAGCAGCAATGTCTTTTTTATCAACATTAACTTGTTCCATTTTTGGAGTATGTTTTCCAACATCGGATCTTGAAGCTGACAATGCTTTATTCATCTCTCCTAAGATATGAACTCTTCCATCTTTAGCTTGGCTTAATGCTTGCTCCATGATTTCAAATGTAATACCTGTAATTTTGATATCCATTTGAAGAGAAGTAATTCCATCTTTAGTTCCAGCAACTTTAAAGTCCATATCACCTAGGTGATCTTCATCACCTAAAATATCTGATAAGACACTAAAATCATCGCCTTCTTTAATTAAACCCATTGCAATACCTGCAACTGGCTCTTTGATTGGCACTCCAGCGTCCATTAACGCTAAAGACGTTCCGCAAACAGTAGCCATTGAAGAAGAACCATTAGACTCAGTTATTTCTGAAACCACTCTAAAAGTATATGGAAATGCCTCTTTAGTTGGTAATGAGGAGTTAATAGCTCTCCAAGCTAATTTACCATGTCCGATTTCTCTTCTACCAGTTCCAATTCTTCCAGTTTCTCCAACTGAAAAAGGAGGAAAATTATAGTGAAGCATAAATCGTTCCCTCTGAAGCCCATCTAAACTTTCAATTCTTTGTTCGTCATCAGAAGTCCCTAAAGTTGCTACAACAATTGCTTGGGTTTCTCCTCTAGTAAATAATGCAGAACCATGAGCTCTAGGTAAAATACCCACTTCACACTCGATAGGTCTTACATCAGATAAACCTCTTCCATCAATTCTATTTTTATTTTTTAGAATATCAGTTCTAACAATTGATTTTTCTAAGCTTTTTAGCTGACTGTTAACATCAAGATCTGTATATTTTTCATCTTCCTCATAAAGTTTTTTAGCTTTATCAGTAATTTTGGAAATTTGATTTGATCTATCTTGTTTATCTCTTGTAGCAAAAGCTTTTTTAAGATCTTCAGTAAAAGTTTCCTCAAGTTTTTTCTTAACTTCAGATAAATCTTTTTTCTCAACTGTCCATTCAGGTTTTCTACATTCTTTTGCAAGCTCCTCAATCATTTCAATCACTGGAACAAAGCCTTCATGACCAAATTTAACTGCGTTTAACATTTCCTCTTCAGTTAAACCGCTTGCTTCTGACTCAACCATAAGCACAGCATCTTTTGTACCCGCTACAACCAAATCTAATTTCGATTTTTCTAACTCTGCTTTAGATGGGTTTAAAACATATTTTCCATCAATAAATCCAACCCTTGAGGCCCCTACAGGTCCCATGAAAGGCATTCCTGATATAGCTAATGCTGCTGATGAAGCAGTGATTGATAAAATATCTGGTTCGTTTTCTTTGTCGTATGAAATTACAGTTGGTAATAACTGTACTTCATTTTTAAATTCATCAGGAAACAAAGGTCTGATTGGTCTATCAATTAATCTAGAGATTAATGTTTCGCTCTCAGTTGGTCTTGCTTCTCTTTTAAAATATCCACCTGGTATTTTTCCAGCTGCATAATATTTCTCTTGGTAATTTACAGATAATGGAAAGTAATCCATATCAGGATTTACTTTTTTTGCCCCCACTACTGTTGCTAGTACGACTGTCTCTCCACATGTTGCGATTATTGCACCGTCTGCCTGTCTTGCTACTTTACCTGTTTCTAAACTTATCTTTTTTCCTGCTACTTCAATTTCCTTCTTGTATACTTTAAACATTTCATTTCCATTTCGTTTCGTTCGTTTCGTTCCATTCCGTTCTATCTATCTTGACTTCTATTTTCTTAAATTCAATTTCGACAGTACATTTTTGTAAGAATCCATTTTGTTTTTCTTTAGGTATTCTAACAATTTCTTTCTTCTATTTACCGCTCTCAACAATCCAACAGATGAATGTTTATCCTTCTTGAATTGCTTAATATGCTTAGAGAGAGTTTCAATTTTCTCTGTTAGCAAAGCGATTTGGATTTCTGAAGATCCAGTATCTTTATCATGCATTGCTAATTCTTGTGCCTTTTTATTCATGCCTCTTTCTTCCTATTTATTTGTTTGTTTTATTAAGTTTTCTATTTTTTCCGCATACTCAAAAGACTCATCTTTTCTAAAAAGTAATTTTGGTAAAAATTTCATAACCACTTTTTGTGATAAAATTTTTCTTATTAAAAATGAGTATTCTTTCAAAACATTAATTGTTTCCTCAGCATCTTTTCCTCCCAATGGAAGAACATATGCTTTAGCAATTTTTAAATCAGGACTCATTCTAACCTCAGTAACTGTTATAGTATTTGTTTCTAAATTTGGCACCTTAGCCTCATTTCTTATAAAAATCATGCTTAAAGACTGCTTAATCATTTCTCCAACTCTAAGCTGTCTTTGTGATACTGGTTTTCCTATTCTATCAGCCATTAAATCGATCTCTCTTTAGATGTAACACTAAATGCCTCTATTGTGTCGTTTTTTTGGAAATCCATATAATCTTTAACAGTAATTCCACATTCTTGACCATCACTAACTTGTTTTACTTGGTTTTTTTCTCTGAAAATTGTTGAAACTTTTCCTGTGTAAATTATTGCACCGTCTCTAATAATTCTTACATCGGAATTACTATTTATTTCACCTTCAGTAATTTTTGAACCTGCAACTTTTCCAGCACCTGAAACTTTGAATATCTCAAGAATTTGTGCTGTTCCAGTAATTGTTTCTTGAACATCAGGAGATAATAGTCCAGACATTTTTTGTTTAACATAGTCCAACACCTCATAAATGATATTGTAAGAAGAGATTTTTATTTTTTCATTTTCAGCAAGTTTTTTAGCCTCTTTACTCGGTTTTACATTAAAGGCTATAAGAACAGCATTAGATGCTTTAGCCAATGTAACATCAGTTTCTGTTACCATTCCTATATCTGCTAATATTATTTTTGGCTTGACTTCTTCGTGTTTAATTTGAGCAATTGCATTTTTGATAGCCTCTGATGATCCTTGTACATCAGATTTAATAATTAAATTTAATTCCTCTGAAGATTTGTCTGAAAAAGCAGAATCCTGTGTCGCAAACGTTAATGGGTTTTTTCCATCTTTACTCTCTTGAGCTCTATTTTCACTCAGAGTTTTAGCTTCTTTTTCAGTATCTAAAACAATAAAATCATCTCCAGCTTTAGCAGCACCATTTATACCCAAAACTTCTATAGGAGTTGAAGGTGGAGCCTCGCTAATATTTTGACCTTTATCATTAATAATTGCTCTAACCTTTCCCCATTTTAAACCACTTACAAAAAAATCACCTTTTTTAAGAGTACCTGTCGTTACAATAATATTTGCAACAGGACCTCTTCCAACATCTATTTTTGACTCTAATACGATACCTGTAGCTTTAGATTCATAATCTGTTTTAAGATCTAATATTTCAGCTTGTAAAATTATAGACTCAACTAACTTATCTAAGTTTTGTTTTGTTTTTGTTGAAACCTCAACCATTAAAGTGTCTCCAGATAAATCTTCTGCAATTAACTCATGTTCAAGTAGTTGGTTTTTAATTTTCTGCGGATCAGCTTCTGGAAGATCGCACTTATTTATTGCAACTACTATTGGAACATTTGCAGCTTTTGCGTGTTTAATAGACTCAACTGTTTGTGGCTTCACTCCATCATCAGCTGCAACAACTAAAACAACTACATCTGTTAATTTAGAGCCTCTAGCTCTCATTTCTGTAAAAGCTGCGTGACCTGGGGTATCTATAAAAGTTAATTTATTATTTTGACTTTCAATTTGGTATGCTCCGATATGTTGAGTAATTCCACCAAACTCTCCTGAAACAACATTAGCACTTCTTAAAACATCTAAAACAGAAGTTTTACCATGATCAACATGGCCCATAACAGTAACAATAGGTGGTCTATTTTTTAAATTTTCTACTCTAGTAGCTTTTATTTTTTGAATAATTTCCTCTGCTTTTTCCTCTCTTATTGGATTATGTCCAAATTCCTTAACTAGAAATTCAGCTGTATCAGCGGCTAAAGTTTGATTAATTGTTACAGTCACACCCATTCCAAATAAATATTTAATTACATTGCTAGACTGTTCTGCCATTCTATTTGCTAACTCTCTAACAGTTATTGCCTCTGGAATATTGATGTCTCTTTTAACTGGTTTTGGATTTTCTTGTGCCTCTTCTTTGGAAGAGTTTTTCATCTCTTTTTGTCGAGCTCTTTTAACTGATGCTAAACTTCTTTCTCTTGCTTCTATTTCGTCACTTAATGCTCTTGAAACAGTTAATTTTAATTCTCTTTTTTTTGTTCCAGCTTTTAATGTTTTTTTATCTTTTTCACTATCTCCCTTTAGTCTTTTGGTGGCTCTTTGCTCTGCCAGTTTTCTTCTTTCAAAATCGCTTGTAATTGGAGGAGATTTCGGTGCAAAAGACGGTTTTGATAGTGCGCCTCTATTAAATGAAGTGGTAGATTTTGGTTTTCCTGCACCAGGTCTAAACGATCCACCTCTATTAGTGAATTTTCCACCTTGTTTTTCAATTACTCTAGAATTTTTTCCTTGAGTTTTAGCTATCTCAATATTTCTTATAGATTTCTTTGCAGAGCCGGATATTGTTAATTTTGTTTTTTTCTCCATTGCTCATCTCTCAATCTTTATAAATTATATTTCTAGCAGACATAATTAATTCATCTGCCTCTTCTTTAGATAAAGCAAAATCCTCTAGATAACCATGAATTTTAACTCTCTCTCCTTTAACTACATCGTAGCCACCAGTAAGTTCATCAGATGCTAGATCTGCAAAATCTTCTAATGTTAATATTTTTTGTTCACCCAATGTAACTAGCATTCCTGGAGTTAGACCTTCAAGGTTGATAAGAGCATCTTGTAGACCAAGCTCTTTAATTCTTTCCGATATATCTTCTTGGTCTTTTTGATGAAACTCTTTTGCTCTATCAATTAACGCAATAGCTGTTTCTTCCTCAATTCCCTCTATTTTAGTTAAATTTTCTGGCAAGCTATCTTTAATATCGTCTATTGTTGAAAAACCTTCGGCAACTAATAACTGACCTAAAGTTTCATCTAATTCTAAATTTTTAACAAAGTTATCTGTCTTTTCTTTAAATTCTAATTGTCTTCTCTCGGAGTCTTCTGCATCAGTCATAATATTGATTTCATAATTTAACAATTTAGTTGCCAATCTTACATTTTGACCCCTTCGACCAATCGCTTTACTCAAATTTTCTTCAGTTAAAATCACATCAAGTTTTTTTCTTTCTGCATCAACATTAACTCTTTGAACTTCTGCAGGCGACAAAGCATTTGATACTAATATTGCAGCATCCTCTGACCAATTAACAATATCAATTTTTTCTCCTTGAAGTTCATTTACAACTGCCTGAACTCTAGAACCTCTCATACCAACACAAGCTCCAACAGGGTCTAATGATGTATCAACTGCTTTAACACAAATCTTTGCTCTACTTCCAGGATCCCTTGAAGAAGATTTAATTTCGATTAATCCATCATATATTTCTGGCACTTCTTGAACAAAAAGTTTTTCCATAAATTTTGGGTGAGCTCTAGACAAGAAGATTTGTTGACCTCTTGGCTCTCTTCTTACGTCATAACAATAAGCTTTTACTCTATCACCAGCTTTAATATTTTCTCTAGGAATTAATTCATTTTTTTGAATGATTGCTTCTGTTCTACCTAGATCAACAATAACACTTCCAAATTCTAATCTCTTAACAATACCACTTAAAATTGTATCTTTTTTATCAATAAAGTCATTAAATTGTCTTTCTCTCTCTGCTTCTCTAACATTAAAGCTTATTACCTGTTTTGCAGTTTGAGCAGCTATTCTACCAAAATCAAAAGATGGTAATGGCTGAAGAACTTCATCACCGATTGACTTATCTTTATTATTTTCATTAAGACTTATCGCATCTTCTAATTTTATTTCTGTATTTGCATTTTCAGGATTTTCAGAAATAACAAGTTTTCTGAACAATTCTATATCTCCATTATCTCTATTGATTGAAACTTTAATTTCATTTTCTTGACCAAACTTAGATTTAGCTGCTTTAGCTATTCCTGTTTCCATAGAACTAATTATAAGTTCTTTATCTATCGATTTTTCCAAAGCTACTGCTTCAGCAATTCTTAATAATTCTAATTTATCTGCTCTTTTATTTAACATTTTTTATCTGCTCCAAAAAAAAATGGGCCAGAGCCCATTTTGATAATTCAACAATGTAAGGGCAATATAGTAAAGTTTTTTTTTAATTCAACTGAAACTATTTAGAAAAAACGTTGATTTTATCAGTTTTTTCCCATGAAAATGATCCATCATCTCCTGGAGTTCTGCCAAAGTGACCATAGGCTGCTGTTTTTTCATATATAGGTCTATTAAGGTTTAACATCTCTCTAATTCCTCTAGGACTGAGATCAAAATTTTCATTAATCTTTTCAACAACAAATTTGTTTTTATCTAAATCATTATCAAACAAATCAACATAAATTGATAAAGGTTTTGAAACTCCTATTGCATAAGCTAACTGTATCAAACATTTGTCTGCTATTTTTGAAGCAACAACATTTTTAGCAATGTATCTTGCTGCATAAGCGGCAGATCTATCTACTTTTGTAGGATCCTTTCCTGAAAATGCTCCTCCTCCATGGGGTGCTGCTCCACCATAGGTATCTACAATAATTTTTCTTCCTGTTAAACCGCAGTCCCCATCTGGACCACCTATTACAAAATTACCAGTTGGGTTTACATAAAACTCTTCCTCATTAAAGTCTTTAAGAAATTTTTCTGGAATTGATTTTAACATATACGGTCTTAATAATTCTCTTACCTGAGCTTGATTAACATCAGGAGAATGTTGAGATGATATAACAACAGATTTTACTTTAGTCGGTTTACCATCAACATATTCGAATGTAACTTGGCTTTTTGAGTCAGGTTCAATATTTTTTAATTTACCAGATTTTCTATCCTCGGCCATAAGTCTTAAAATTTTATGTGAATAATGAATTGGTGCAGGCATAAATACATCTGTTTCATTACATGCATAACCAAACATTATACCTTGGTCTCCTGCGCCCTCATCTTTATTTCCAGATGAGTCTACACCCATTGCAATATCAGCAGATTGAGAATGCAAATGACTTTCTATTTTTGTTACTTCTTTCCAGGTAAATCCTTCCTGATCATATCCAATATCTTTTATGCAATTCCTTACTTTTTCGATTAAATCATCTTTTTTAATCTCAGGTCCTCTTACTTCACCTGCAAGCACAACCTTGTTTGTTGTCGTTAAAGTTTCACAAGCAACTCTTGAATAAGGATCTCCAGAAATGTAACTATCAACAACCATATCAGAAATTCTATCTGATACTTTATCTGGATGTCCCTCTGAAACTGACTCACTTGTAAATAGGAAATTTTTTAAATTACTCATTTTTATTTCTATTAAATGAAAATATTAAAAAAATATACAATAAAATTGTTAAACCAAAAATTTTATTCCCATATTTAGAAAAGACTGTTGGCTGAATTTTTCTCATTTTTGTAAAATCAATATGTCCAACTTCATTAAAGTTAATTTTTTCCTCAACTATACCAAGAGGATTTACTATCGCAGCTATTCCGTTATTAGCTGACCTAATTACATATTTTCCACTTTCGATAGCTCGAAATATACTGTGAACAAAGTGTTGTTCTGGTCCTATTGATTGACCAAACCATCCATCCTCTGAAATATTCACTATTACATCAAAGTCATGATTTTTATATAATTTTCCAGAATAAATTATCTCATAACAAATTAATGGTAAAAATTTTATAGAAAATTTTTTTTGGTTTAACTCTATAATTTCCCTCTTTTGACCTTTTGAGTAGGATTGATAATTGTTAGTTAAAGATTTGAGACCTACTTTTTTTAATAAATTTTCCATGGGTAAAAATTCTCCAAATGGTACGAGATTTATTTTATTATAATAATTTAATAAATTAAGATTATGATCATAAACAGATAAAGAATTGTAATACTTAACTTGATCATTAACTTTTAATTTATTGTTGATGCCTAAAATGAGTAAATGATTTTCGTTAAAATTTTCATTAAATAAATAATCATAACTTTGAATTTGATCCTGAGAAATTCCAGGCAATATACCCTCTGGCCAAATGAAAATTATTTTCTCTTTCTTGTTTGGTGAACTAATATTTATAAGATCTTCTATAGTTGATAAAGGCCCCTCTCCTGAATAAAACCTATCCAAAGAAATATCCGTACCAACTAATCTTATTTTATAATCAAGTTTTTCAACATTATTATTGTAAAAATCCTGCTTATTTGAATATCCAAAGAAATAAAATAATAAAAATATTAAAGGTAAAATTAAGCAAAAAATTAAATCTTTTTTGTCATTCCGTAAAATGAAGAGTGCAGGACTTAAAAACAAAGTTATGCAAAATAAGTTGAAAGAATATGTGCCTATTAAAGATGTTATGCTTAGAATTTCTAAATGATTTGAAAAACTATATGCAATTAAGTTCCAAGGAAAACCTGATAAAATTGAACCTCTAATGAATTCTAGAAAACCAAAGATTACAGAAAATAATAAAATTGAACTCAAAGTTTTATTTGGTTTAAAAAAAATAAACAAATAACAAACAAAACCATAAAATAACGCAATGAAAGAAGGAACTAAAATTAGAGCAAATGGAATTAAAAATTTAAAATTTTCATCAAATGTTAATGAAATAGAGATCCAATATATATTTGTTAGAAAATATCCAAATCCAAATAACCAGCCATAGAAAAAAAATAATTTATGTTTGCTCTCTTTTTTTTTAATCAAAAAAATAAAGAATAAGCTAAAGGATAGAAAATTAATTATTAACAAATTGAAAGGTGGCAAACTTAATGAAGTTATCGCTCCAAGGAACAATAAATAAACTACATCAATATATAAATTTTTTTTCAATTTACTTAATTTTTGAGATAACTGATTTATAGATTTTTTCTTCTTCTTTTAACATTTTTAAATACTCTTTATTTTTTATGTGATCAAATCCTAACAAGTGTAAAAAACCATGAATAAATGTTTTAATTATTTTTTCTTTGAATTGTTTATCTGTTTGTGATTTTGGTTTATTCATAAAATTAAAACTAATAATTATATCTCCTAAGTAAGTTTGCTTTGATATTTTTAATATTTTGCTAGATGGAAAAGATAAAATATCAGTAGATTTATTTTTATTTCTAAATTTTTTATTTAAAATTTTAATTTTTTTGTTGTTTGAAAGAAGTAAAGATAAACTTATTTTTTTATTTAAAAATTTATATTTTTTTGGAAAAGCATTACAAATACTTTTAAAAAAAAAATCTTTTTTTTTAAGTTTTTTAGACCAAGCCTTCTCTTCTGAGAAGACGTTTAAATTAATCATTTTTAGAGTAGGCTTTTACAATTTTAGAAACCAGTGGATGTCTAACTACATCTGAATGATCAAAGTCTACAACTGAAATTTCATTTAGATGCCCCAATAATTCTTTTGATCTAACTAATCCTGACATACTTTTGTTAGGAAGATCTATCTGAGTAGGATCTCCATTAACTACAATTTTTGAATTTTCACCAATCCTTGTTAAAAACATTTTTATTTGTGTATCTGTTGCATTTTGCGCTTCATCTAATATAGCAAAAGAATTTTTTAGTGTTCTACCTCTCATAAATGCCAAAGGAGCGATTTCGATATCACCAATTTCGATCATTCTTTGTATTTTTTCAAAATCGAATAAGTCATACAAAGAGTCATATAAAGGTCTTAAATATGGATCTACTTTTTCTTTCATATCTCCAGGTAAAAAACCAAGTCTCTCACCTGCTTCAACAGCAGGCCTAGATAAAATAATTCTTTCTATTTTTTTTTCTAATAACATAGTCAAACCAACTGCCACAGCTAAAAAAGTTTTTCCTGTTCCAGCTGGACCGGCTGAGATCACAATATCACTTTGTCTTAGAGCTCTGACATAGCTTTTTTGTTTTTCGGATCTAGGAATAATTGATTTTTTTGGTGTTTTTATAATGTCAGTTACATTATTATTTTTAACCTTCTCTCTAATCATAAATTGATCAACTGATGATATAAGATCTTTATTTTCAATTGAACCATTATTTATAAATTGATTAGTTAAAAATTGAATTGCATTTTTTATTAACTCATTTTTTTGTGGATCTGATTTTATCATTATTGAATTTCCCCTAGAATACAAACTAGAATTAGTCATCTTTTCTAATTCTTTTAAATTTTTATTAAATTCTCCGGCAACACCCATGAGTAATTCATTGTTGTGAAATATTACACTTAATGAATTATTGTCTGAGTAAACAAATTTTAGAGTGGTATCAATTTTTTTTTTAATTGTATTATTCAAAGATTATGCCACCTTTTGATCTGGGTTGCTTAACAATTCTCCAAACAATGTGGTTCTATTACTATTTGTAATTTTTACTTTCACAATTTTTCCAATATGTTCTCTTTTACCATTAAAAATTACTGATGTCATATATTCAGTTCTGCCAAAAGCTTTGGATTTATCTTCAGTTAAATTTTCAACCAAAACATTGATTGTTCTATTTTCTAATTTTTTGTTCATTTGAGTTTGATTTTCAGATAATAAGTTTTGAATAAATTCTAACCTTTTCATTGAAATTTTTTTATCAATTAAATCTAGACCTTCTGCCTTTGTCCCAGGCCTTGGACTAAAAATAAATGAGTAAGAATTTATAAAATTAACTTTTTTAATTAAATCGACTGTACTTTGGAAGTCTTCTTCAGTTTCACCAGGATAACCAATAATAAAATCACTAGAAAATTCAATTGATTGATTAATTTTTTTCAATTCGTCATAAACTCTTAAATAATGATCTATTTTATGTTTTCTATTCATCAACTTTAAAATCCTATCGGATCCACTCTGGACTGGAAGATGGACTAAAGGCATTAACTTTTTAGAAACTTTATATACTTCAATTAAATCATCAGTCATATCTTTTGGATGCGAAGTTGTGTATCTAATTCTTTTTACATCTTTAATCTTTTCAATTTCTAAAATCAAATCAGATAGTCTTTTGCTATTATCATTGTAAGCATTTACATTTTGTCCTAAAAGTATGACTTCCTTTGCTCCATTATCTGACAAATAGTTTGCCTCCTCAATTATTTGATTGAATGGTCTAGAATATTCTGGTCCACGAGTATATGGAACCACACAAAAATGACAAAACTTATCACATCCTTCTTGAATAGTTAAAAAAGACGAAACCTTACCTGCTTCATTCTTTATTTTACTAAAATATTTAAATTTTGAAACAGCATCAAAATCTGTTTGTTCAATTTTTTTTCTTTTTTCAATATGATCCAGAATTGTTTCGTTAATCTTATGATAAGCTTGAGGGCCAATTACTAAATCTATATAAGGCTCACGTTTAAGCATCTCTTGGTTTTCTGCTTGAGCAACACACCCTGCAATTATTACTAATGGTTTTTTTTTGGCTCTAAAGCTTTTTTTAACTCTTCCTATTTCAGAATAAACTTTTTCTTTTGCCTTATCTCTGATGTGACAAGTGTTCAATAAATAACAGTCGGCTTCTTCTAGGTTTTCACTCTTTTGATAACCAATTTTCTTTACTGAATCAAAAATTCTATTTGAATCATATTCATTCATTTGACAACCAAACGTTTTAATGAAAATTTTTTGCATTTTATTTAGGATTTTTTTTTTATCCCATAAAGTTCAAGCTTATGATCAACTAAAGTGTAACCATATTTATCTGCTACCTTTTTTTGAAGTTTTTCGATTTCTTCATCAACAAATTCTATTATTTCACCTGACTTCACATCTATTAGATGATCATGATGTCCTTCGTTAAGCTCTTCATACCTTGCTTTTCCACCTTTAAACTCATGCTTAGTAAGTATTCCAGATTCTTCAAATAATTTTACTGTTCTGTAGACGGTAGCAATACTTATTTTATTATCAATCTTTGAAACTCTATTATAAAGTTCATCAACATCAGGATGATCGGTAGACTCTGACATGACCTGAGCAATTATCTTTCTCTGATCTGTCAATTTCACTCCTTTTGCTAAACATTTTTGTTCAATTGTTTCAGACATAATTTAATTTTAACTTATATAAATAGGGTTAATCAAATTTTTTTTAATTTTAAATTTATCGCACAAATAAGGGACATTTTCATATTTTACATCTTTTTCACCTTTAAAATCTTCTAAACTATAACAATAATAATCAATATTTTTTGCTAATTTAAGAGCCTTTACAACAGAGATAGAATTTCTAATCCCTGCAAAACTTCCTGGGCCTCTGTTTATGTATATTTTGTTAATATCCTTCAATTCAAATTTATTTAATTCTAAAAATTCTTTTATTATCAAAGTTAATTTTTCATAATTTATTTTAGTATTCTCATGAGTAATATTGTAAATATGATCATCAGCTATGATCATTAAAAAAATTTTATCTCCAGCTACATCAATTATAAGTTTATTCATTTTATCTTTGTTTTTTAGTTTTGGTTCTAAATCAGATGAAAATAATATCAAATTTTATTCAGAAGATAATGGGATTTTATCAATAATGTATCATCGTTTTAATGAACATAAATACCCATCAACTAATATTAATATGGAGGTATTTAAGAAGCACTTAGAAATTGTTAAAAATTCTAAATATAATTTTCTTAATCCTAATGAATTTGACTCAAAATTTAAAACTTCAAAATCAAAAAAAGAAGTTTTGATAACAATTGATGATGCATTTGAGTCATTTTACAATGAAGCTTGGCCACATTTAAGAGATAACAAAATTCCATTTATACTTTTTGTTTCAACAGAACCAGTTGGAAACAAGGGTTATATGACCTGGGATCAAATTAGAGAAATTGATGCAGTAGATTTTTCTTTAATTGGACATCATTCTCATAGCCACGAATACCTAATTGAAGAAACTGAGGAAAATTTTATTTTAGATATTGAAACTGCAAACAAAATTTTTAAACAAGAACTTAATTATATTCCTGATTTGTTCTCTTATCCATTTGGTGAATATTCTAAATTTATGAGAGATTATATTTCTCAAAACTTTAAATACGCATTTGGTCAACATTCAGGGGTTATTGATCTTAATAAAAATAAATTTGAATTGCCAAGATTTCCGATAAATGAAAAATATGGAGAGCTTAAAAGATTTAAATCTATAATTAATTATTATCCTTTAGAATATAAAAGTTTATCTCCAAGTGAAAAACAGCTTACAATAAATAATAATCCACCAAATTTTAAAGTTGAATTTTTTAAAGAACAAAAAAATTTAAACAATATTACATGCTATTCCAACGAAGGAGATAAGTGGGATAAATCTAAAACTAATTTATCTAATCAAATCTTAACTATTGAATTTAGAGAACCTTTTAAACCTAGAAGAGGTAGGATAAACTGTTCTTTAAATGATAACGGCAAATGGAGATGGTTTGGAGTTCAATTTCCAATCAAGAAAAATTAAATTAAGCTTTCTAAATCCTTACTAGATGGCAACAATCTTGCCTCATCAAAATCTTTCAATTTATTTTGATTAATTATTTTTTGTAGTACTTCAATGTACTGATTTCCTGTTTCTGCATATTTATCTAAATGTTTAGATAATATTATACTATCAAGCGGTTTATCATTGCTTCTTAGCTCACTTCTAGCTTTTCTTAAATTTATGTAAGATTTATGAGTATTTAAATTTCTTAAATATGCTCTCACAGATAGTTGTAAGCTATTAAATTTCATGACCTTATGAGTCTCGCTTTTGTCAGCTTCTTTGGGTTTTAAACCTTCACCTGACCATGTCCATTGACCAAATAAAGCATTTCCTTTTCTTGCAAATCTTGAAGTTCCCCAACCTGTTTCTTTTGCTGCTTGTGCAATTGCTAACGAAGCTGGAATTTCATCCATTCTTACCTTTAATGATGAAAAATCATTTTGCCTAACACCATATTGCTTAAATTTTTTCTCAAGCCATTTTTTTTCGATATCAGTATTGCTACTTTTATTTAAAATCGTAAATAGTCTTTTTCTATCTATTCTAATTTTAGTGTTTTCTTTAACAATCAATGGGAGGATTATTTTAATAAACATATCCTTTTTTTTCTTTGAACTAGAGATGTCATTTATTTCGTTTGGAAGAAGTCCTATATCGATAGGCTTTACTAGTTTATTTTCCCTCACATCTTTTAAGTTATAGTTTACCTCTTTAAATAATGAATTAATTTCTGAAGTTGTATACCTGACTAAATTAATTTCTGAATTATTTTCCTCTAAGATATCATAAAGTAAATCCATCTCATCTACTTCACCTGAGATATCTTCTTCAATTAAACCATTTGTATTAAGTTTTTTTAATAAAAGATTTTTAGAATTATTTGTGAATTCTTTATGATTAAAATTTTTTTCAGCAAAGTTAATAAACATCGGAGTTACATAAAAAAATGAGATTAAAAAAATCCCACTTAACATAAATCTAGAAATAGAATTAATACTTTTATTTTTACTAAATTGAAATTTGATTAAATTTTTTTTCATAAACTTTTATATCGCAACAACTTCTTTTACCTCTGGAAGATAATGACATAGAAGATTTTGTACTCCTTGCTTTAATGTCATTGTTGAACTTGGGCAGCCTGAACAACTTCCTTGTAATTGTACTTTTACTATTCCGTCTTTGAATTCTTTAAATTTTATATCACCACCATCTCTTGCAACTGCAGGTCTAATTTTTTGGTCTAAAATTTTTACAATTTTTTCCTCAATTTCACTCAAATTGTTATTTTTTTCCTCTTCATTTTCATCAATGACGTATTCTTTACCATCTAAATAAAAATCGTTTATTAATGAAATAACAATATGTTTAATTTCGTCCCATTTAATTTGATCATTTTTGTTTACTGAAATAAAATCCTGTCCTAAAAAAATACCCTCTACCCCATTGACTGATAAGATATTTCTGACCAAATCATTATTTATTTGATCTTTATTTGTGATTTCGTAGGGACCACTATTTGATACTTTCTTCCCAGGAAGAAATTTCAAAGAGTTAGGGTTTGGCGTTATTTCTGTTTTTACAAACATGCTGTAAATATATATAGAGCTTATTTCTAAAATTTAAACTTGATATTTAAATTATATTAAAATCCAAGTATTTCTTTAATTCTATCTATCTTTTTTGATGCAATTAAGTTTGCTTTTTCAACTCCTTCTAGAAGGATTTTATCTAAATAAGGTTGATCATTTAAAAGTTTTTTTATTTCTAAAGATATAGGTTCAATCTTTTTAACCAATAAATCAGAAAGTTGATTTTTAAATTCAGAAAAATTTTTACCTGAAAAATTTTCGACTGTATTATGTAAAGTTGAATTATTTAAACTAGAATATATGCCAAGAAGGTTTTTTGCCTCTAACCTCTCATTTAATTCTTCGATACTACTTGGCATTGGTAACGGATCAGTTTTTGCTTTTTTTATTTTATTTACAATTGCATCTCTGTCATCTGTTAAATTAATTCTGCTTAAATCTGATAATTCAGATTTGCTCATCTTTTTTGATCCATCTTTTAAACTCATAATTCTAGAAAATTCTTTTTGAATTAAAGGTTCAGGTACTTGCAAAAAGTTATCTTGATCAAAATCGTTATTAAACTTTTGAGCAATATCTCTACATAGCTCGAGATGTTGTTTTTGATCATCACCAACGGGGACATGAGACGCATCGTACAAAAGAATATCTGCTGCCATTAAAACAGGATATGAGTACAGTCCAACGCTTGCTTTTTCTTTATCTTTACCTGCTTTTTCCTTGAATTGCGTCATTCTATTTAACCAACCCATTCGAGCAACACAGCTCAAAATCCAAGCTCCCTCTGAATGAGCTGCTACACCAGATTGATTAAAAATAATACTTTTTTTAGGATCAATTCCACTTGCTATAAAAGTAGCTACGGTCTCTCGAATATTATTTTTTAGCTCTTTTGGATCTTGTTTAACTGTAATTGCATGCAGATCAACCACACAGAAGATACAATCATTATCAACGTCATTATTAAGGTCTACAAAATTTTTGATTGCACCCAAATAATTACCGAGATGAAGATTGCCTGTTGGCTGAACACCAGAAAATATTTTTTTACCCATATTTTTAATAGTTTATTTTAATATCACTAATTTTAAAAGCCTTGATGAAATAACAAATAAATATGTAAAAGAACAGTGCAAATAATACGCTTAAGATTAAATAAATTGATTTAAAACTATAATAAAATGAAAGTTGATTTTCAAAAAAGTTTAATAGAAAATTAAAGAATAATCCCATTAAAATTGATGCAAAAATTATTTTAAAGAAATTTAAAAAAAAGTTATTTTGAAAATAGAATAAATTATTATTTTTTAAGTATATAAATAATATTACTGCATTAAACCACGATGAAATTGAAGTTGCGATTGGAATTATAATAAAACCTATTTTGTTAAAATAATAAATGCTAATCAAAATGTTTAAAAGTACCGAAATTAACGAAATATAAAATGGTATTTTTGTATTATGATTGGCAAATAAAAAACTTGAAAAAACTTTTATCAAAGCAAAAGCCGGTAAACCTAAAGCAAAATAAAATAAAGCAAGACTTGAGTTAACAACAGATTCTTTATTAAAGTTACCATAACCAAACAACGCTGAAATTATTTCCTCTGAAGCAATCACTAAAGCTATCGTTGCTGGAATGCTTAAAAATAAACTCAACTCTAAAGCTTTGTTTTGAATAAGAGAAATTTTTTCTTCATTTTTAGAATCTATAAACCTTGAAAGTTGTGGTAGAATCACAACTCCAATAGCAATACCAGCTATAGCTAGATTAATCTGATAAATTCTGTCTGCGTAATAAAGATAAGAAACTGCGCTAGCTTGAAAAGAAGCAATAATTGTTCCAACCAAAATATTGATTTGCGTCACGCCAGATGAAAAAATGCTCGGTAATAGTTTTTTGAAAAAAAACTTTACTTTTTCATCACTTGCTAACTTAAAATTAAATTTAAATGAAAAAAATCTTTTAACAAAATAATATAAAAAAATTAATTGTAAGAATCCTGCTAAAGATACACCATAAGATAAATAGTAAACAAGCTCATCACCTAAAGCTTTAGAAAAAAATAAAACAATAATTAAAATAACATTTAATAGAATTGGTGCTGCTGAAGCTGCAGCAAATTTATTATGAGAATTTAATATTGCAGAAAAAAAAGATGCTAAACTAATAAATAACAAAAAAGGAAAAGTAATCCTTGTTAAACTAATAGCTAAATCCATTTTTTCTAGATCATCTACAAAACCTGGGGCAATAATTGATACAAATCCAGGCATAAAAATCTGAACGACTATTGTTAAAATTAAGAGACCTAAAAATAAAAGATTAAAAATATTATTTGCAAAATCGTTTGCAGATTTTTTTGCTTTGTTCATTTCAGAAGTATAACTAGGTACAAAGGCTGCATTGAAAGTTCCTTCTGAGAATAGTCTTCTAAATGTATTTGGAATTCGAAATGCTACAAAAAAAGCATCTGCCAACAAACCTGTTCCAAGAAATATTGCAATTAATATATCTCTAATATATCCAAGCAATCTGCTAATGATGGTATAAAAGCCAAATGTGCCTGTTGACTTAATTAAGTTCATAAATCATATTAGTCTTAATTTTACCCTAATTGTATAGTTATTATCAGAATATATAGATCAAATATTCCAAATAATAAAAAATATAAAATAGATAAAGTTTGTATTCAGTTTAATAAAAATGAAAAAAACAAAGATTGATCATTACACAGATAAAGAAGCTTTAGATTTTCATAAGGATAAGAAACCTGGCAAGATCGAAATAATTTCTTCAAAGAACATGACCACTAAAAGAGACCTTGCTCTTGCTTATTCTCCAGGAGTTGCTGCCCCAGTTAAAAAAATAAGTGAGGATCCAGAAGCCGCTTATGATTATACAAGTAAAGGAAATTTAGTAGCCGTAATTAGTAATGGTTCTGCAATTTTAGGATTGGGCAACTTAGGGGCATTAGCCTCTAAACCAGTTATGGAAGGAAAAGCAGTACTATTTAAAAGGTTTGCAGATATAGATTCGATTGATTTAGAAATAGACTGTAAAGACGCTGAAGAAATTATCAATTCAATTAAAAACTTTGCTCCGAGTTTTGGAGGAATAAATTTAGAGGATATAGCTGCACCAGATTGTTTTATCATTGAGCAAAAACTTAAAGAAATATTAGATATTCCAGTATTTCATGATGATCAACATGGAACAGCGATTATCACAACCGCTGCTTTGCTGAATGCACTCGACATAAATGGAAAATCTATTAAAGATATAAAAGTCGTTGTTAATGGTGCTGGTGCATCCGCTCAAGCATGTACAGAATTATTTATTAACTCAGGTGTTAAATCTGAAAATGTAATAATGCTAGATCGAAAAGGTGTGATTTATAAAGGAAGAGCGGGAGGTATAGATCAATGGAAATCGAGATTTGCAATTAATACAGATTTAAGAACTTTAAATGATGCAATTAAAGGAGCTGATGTTTTCTTAGGATTATCCTCAAAAGGTGTTTTGAAAAAAGAAATGGTTAAAAGCATGTCTAAAAATCCTATAATATTTGCATGCGCAAATCCTGATCCAGAGATTACACCAGAAGAAATAAATGAAGTAAGAGATGATGCAATTATTGCAACTGGAAGATCAGATTATCCCAATCAAGTAAATAATTTAATTGGATTTCCTTACATATTCAGAGGTGCACTAGATGTAAGATCAAAAACAATTAATGAAGAAATGAAAGTTGCTGCTGCTGAAGCTATAGCAAAACTTGCTAGAGAAGATGTCCCAGATGAAGTTGTAGCGGCTATGGGAGGAGAAAGACCTCATTACGGCAAAGATTATATAATTCCATCAACTTTTGATCCAAGATTAATTAGTGTTATTCCTGCTGCTGTAGCCAAAGCAGCAATCGAAAGTGGAGTTGCTAGAAAAAAAATTGATAACTTTGAAAATTATAAAGAGCAACTAAAACAAAGATTAGACCCGACAGTTACAATTATGCAAGGTATAAACTCTTTCATTAAAAAGAGTCAAAAAAGAATTGTTTTTGCAGATGGGGAAGATGAAAATACTTTAAAAGCTGCAATAGCATTTAAAAATTCAAAACTTGGTATTCCAATTTTAGTTGGTAAAGAAAGTAAAATTAAAGAGCAGATTAAAAATATAGGTTACAGCGAAAATTTTGATATTGAAATCACCAATTCAAAAGACGACGAAAAAAGAAAAAAATATGTAAATCATCTATTCAAAAAACTTCAAAGAGAACAAGGTTTATTAGAACGAGATTGTGATCGAATGGTCAGAAACGATAGAGTTGTCTGGGCTACTAGCATGGTTGCTTGTGGAGATGCGGATGGTGCAGTTACAGGAAATACTAGACGTTTTGGAGCATCTCTTGAAAAAATTAAACAAGTTGTTGATGTTAGAAAAGGTGAAATAATGTTTGGACTAAACATGGTTGTCAATAAAGGAAAAACTATTTTCATTGCAGATACAAGCGTTCATGAATACCCTACATCAGAAGAAATGGCAGAAATAGCAATTTCTGCAGCTAGAGTAGTAAGACTTTTTGGAATTGATCCAAAAATAGCATTTGTTTCACACTCCACATTCGGACAACCTTTGACAAGTAGAACAAAACATATTCGTACGGCAGTAGATATTTTAAAAGATAAACAAGTTGATTTTGAATTTGACGGTGATATGCAGCCTGATGTAGCTCTAAATCCTGATTATGAAGAACTTTATCCTTTTGCAAAAATAGTGGGTAAAGCAAATATCCTAATAATGCCTGGACAACATAGTGCAGCAATATCTTATAAACTAATGAAAACTTTAGGTGATGCTAAAGTTATAGGACCCTTATTAATTGGTCTTGGATTACCAATTGAGATAGCTCCACTTAGATCTTCAACATCTGAAATCATTAATTTAGCATCAATTGCTGCTTATTCATCTGAGGTAATTGAATATAAAAATGATTAATTTTTTTGAATTCTCAAGTCTTCAAGTAATAAAATACTTGCCACAACATCTTCAACGTCTAGAATTTCTTTTGCTTCACTAATAACCATTTCTTTTTCTTCTTCAGTTAAAGCTATTCCATAAACATAAATTTTCTTTTTATAGGTATCAATTTGATAATTTGTTGCTTTGATATTTTTATTAACTATTAGAGCTGTTCTTAATTGAGACGTAATAAGTAGATCTTTTGCTGATTGCTTAAAGTTAAATTCTTCATTTATTTTAATGTCGTTTCTTACAGATCTTGCACCTTTTGTTTCCCAAGCGATTTTAGTAATTTTCAATTTTTCTTCTGGTGCATCAACTTTTCCAGTAATAAATATTCTTCCATCCAAAACTTTAGTTTTAACTTTTAAAAAATGTTTTTTATCCATAGTAAGTATTTTACTTGAAATTGTTTTTTGCATAATTGAATCATCTATTTGTGTTCCAACTGTTCTTGGATCAATTGCAATTGATACTCCAGTTCCAAATAAACCAGATGAGCTAACTCCTGGTACACAGCCCGATAAAGTAATAGATAATAAAATAATTATTAAAAGTTTAATTTTCATTTTTTAATTTTAAACAAAAATTATAAACCACTTTTTTGGGAATATTTTTATCGCTACATATTAAATCTGTAATTTCTTTTGTAGTTAATTTGTTAATCATTTTCTTAATCAAATTAATATCTGATTCACTAAGCTTTTGTGAAGCTTTTTCTTCTTTTTTTTCAGAAATAACTATTGTTAATTCGCCTTTTAATTCATTGTTAAACAATTCCAATTCATCAATATTTTTTCTAATATACTCCTCATATAACTTAGACAGCTCTCTACAGAAGACTATTTTTCTTCCATTAAAAAATTTTTTAAATGCTGGAATAAGTCTATTTATTTTTTTTGATGATGAAAAAAAAACTAAACTGTGATTGAAGTTTGATAGTTTTTTAAATTCATCTTCAATTTGATTTTTTTTTTCTGGTAAAAAACCATAAAATAAAAACTTATCCGAAAACCCACTTGCTGCAATAGCAGTTGTTACCGCGGATGGTCCTGGTATTGAAAATATATTGATATTATTTTTTATACATTCATTTACTAACACCAAACCAGGGTCCGAAATACTTGGTGTTCCTGCATCAGATATGAGTGAAATTAATTTACCTGATTTTAAATATTCAATTATCTGTAATGTATTTTTTTTTTCATTAAATTTATGATTTGAAATCAATTTTGATTTAATTTGATATTTTCCTAATAAATTTTTAGAAATGCGTGTATCCTCACAAAGTATATAATCTGATTTTTCCAGAACCTCTAATGATCTAAATGATATATCTTTTAAATTACCTATTGGTGTTGCTACTAAATAAAGCCCATTTTTATAATCATTTGATTTAAATTGTGGTTTTGTGATCATAATTCAGCTTAAAAATTATATAATAACACCAAAATGAAAAAGATTATCAAAATTATTTCTATTTCTTTACTTCTCTTATTCTTAAATTTCTTAAATTTAGTTTATGCCAATGAAAAAATAAAAATTGGACTGTTGGTTCCGATGACTGGAGAAAATAAAGATCTAGGATCGTCTATTATTAAAGCTGTAAGTTTAGCTGTCAAAGATATTAATAATGATTTAATTGAAATTTATCCAAAAGATACCGGGACAAGAGCTAACCAAACTCTTAAGTCTGCTTTTGAATTAAAACAAATGGGAATAAAAATTATTATTGGACCAATATTTCATGAGAGCTTAACTTATTTGGATGAGATGGAAGATTTAACTTTTTTATCTTTAACAAATAAGACTTTGGATTTGCCTAAAAATGTAATTTCTGCTGGAATAAATTCTACTTCACAGTTTAATACTATAAAAAAATTTTTAGATGAAAATAATTTAGAAAAAAATCTTTTTTTAACACCAATTCAGAACTTTGAGTTTGAAGTAAAAGATGGTTTTAAGAATTCCAAAATAAAAGTTTTTAAAAATTTTGAATATAATACTGAACCAACAAAACTTACAAAACAAATTGAAGAAATAACTAAATACAAAATTAGAAAACAAAATCTAGCGGATGAAATAAAAAGAATTCAGGAGTCAAATGAACCAAACAAGGAAAGAAAAATAAAAAACTTGGAAAAAAAATATACAATTGGAAATGTTGATTTTGATGCTGTTGTTATATCTGATTTTGATGAAAGTCTTAAGAGTGTTGCAACTTCATTACTTTATACTGACGTGTCACCAAAAAATAAATACTTTATAACTCTTAACCAGTGGTTTGATGAAAGTTTAATAGAAGAAACAAATATTCAACCAATTTACTATCCATCAATTAATAAAGAAAATTTTGAAGATTATAAAATCAAATATTTTAATGCTTTTAATCAAAACCCATCCCATCTATCGCTGTTAAGTTATGATTTGGTTGGTTTAGTATATTATCTTTCATTAAAATCGGATCTTTCAAAAATGGATAAATTATTTAAGAAAAAAAATTCATTTAAAGGTAAGATAGGAATTTTTGATATTAAAGATAACAAAATTAACCACAGATTAAATTTTTATAAAATAGAAGATAAAAAACTTACAAAAATCTTTTAAGCTTTTTGAAAGCTTGATAACGATGGTCCATTTTATATTTTTGAGATGGTTTCATTTCACCAAATGTTTTAGATTTTTTTAGTGGAATAAAAATTGGATCATAACCAAATCCATTTTTTCCCTTTGGCTCATTTGATATTCGACCCTCAACTTTGCCTAATACACAAGTAATTTTTTTATTTAAATGCGAGATTGATAAAGCACAAACAAATCTTGCTTTAATTTTTTTATTTTTCCAATTCTTATCTTTTTTATCTAACTCTCTAAATACTTTTTTAATAGCTTTATTAAAATCCGCTGATTTTCCTCCCCATCGTGCAGAATAGATTCCAGGTCTTTTGTCTAAATGATCTATCTCCAAACCAGAGTCATCAGCCAAACATATTAGACCAGTCTTTTTAGAGAAATGTTTTGATTTAATTAAGGAATTTTCCTCAAAAGTTTTTCCATTTTCAGCAGGACTTTTAAGTTTAAAATCAGAAGTAGAGTAAATTTTGATATAATTTGGCAATAAACTCCTAATTTCTCTCAATTTACCCTTGTTGTTAGTGCCAATGAGTAATCGTTTAATTTTTTGTTTAGACATCTAGAAATAATTAAATTCCTTACCATATATGAGCATATGGAAAAAGAAGAAAACCAAAACAATGCTCCACAAGACAAAAATCAGAATTTAGAAGAAGAAACAGAAAAACGTGAGGAAAGCTCAGTAGGTGAAAATAAACAAGAAACACTTCAGGAAACCAAAGAAGAGATTAAAGAACTAACTCCAGAAGAAAAAATTGCAGAACTAGAAGATAAACTGGCACGAACTTTTGCTGAAATGGAAAATCAAAGAAGAAGGTTTGAAAAAGAAAAAGAGGATGCGTTTGAGTATGGAGGTTCTAGCTTTGCTAAAGAAGCATTAAATTTAATTGATAACTTAGATCGTTCTAAACATGTTTTAGAAAGCGATGACAAGTTAAAAGAAACAGACGCTTTAAAGAAGACACTGGAACATTTAAATATAATAAAGAAAGATTTAATTTCTATTTTTGAAAAAAATAATATTAAACCAATTGATTGTATTAACAAAAAACTAGATCCTAACTTTCATCAAGCAATGATGGAGATTGAAGATGACACTAAAGAAGCTGGTACAATTGTTCAAGAAATTCAAAAAGGCTTCACTATTAAAGATAGACTTCTAAGACCTTCATTGGTTGGTGTTTCAAAAAAAGTAACTAAAAAAGAGGAAAAAACTGAACAAAATCAAGAGAATTCAGGAGATAAATAATAATGAGATCAACTTGTAGTTTCAAATTTAAACCCTATATGACGAAAGAGAGAAATTAATATTATGAGTAAAATAATCGGAATAGACTTAGGAACAACTAACTCTTGTGTTGCAGTAATGGAAGGTACACAAGCTAAAGTTTTAGAAAATGCAGAGGGAGCAAGAACAACTCCTTCAGTTGTTGCATTTACTGATGAAAAAGAAAAATTAATAGGTCAACCTGCTAAAAGACAGGCAGTAACAAATCCTGAAAACACAATTTTTGCAGTTAAAAGATTAATTGGAAGAAATTTTGATGATCCAACAGTAAAAAAAGATGTTGAAGCTGCTCCATTTAAGATAGTTAATTCTGAAAAAGGAGACGCTTGGATTGAAGCTAAAGGAGAAAAATATTCTCCATCTCAAATCTCTGCTTTCATTTTACAAAAAATGAAAGAGACAGCAGAAAAATATTTAGGATCAGAAGTAACAAAAGCCGTAATAACAGTACCAGCATATTTTAACGATGCACAAAGACAGGCTACAAAAGATGCAGGTAAAATTGCAGGACTTGAAGTTTTAAGAATTATAAATGAACCAACTGCTGCATCGCTAGCTTATGGTTTAGATAAAAAACAAAATAAAAAAATTGCTGTATACGATCTAGGTGGAGGAACATTTGATGTTTCTATACTTGAGTTAGGTGATGGTGTATTTGAGGTTAAATCAACTAATGGTGATACTTTTTTAGGTGGTGAAGATTTTGATAATGCTATAGTTAATTATTTAATTTCTGAATTTAAGAAAGATAATGGTATTGATCTTAAATCAGATAAACTTGCTTTACAAAGATTAAAAGAAGCAGCCGAAAAAGCAAAAATAGAATTATCATCTGCTGAACAAACAGATATAAACTTACCATTTATAACTGCAGATAAAACAGGTCCAAAACACATTAATTTAAAAATGACCAGAGCTAAACTTGAAGCTTTAGTTGAAGACTTAATCGCTAGAACAATGCCTCCATGTAAAACTGCATTAAAAGATGCAGGAATTACCGCAAGTGAGATAGATGAAGTGGTTATGGTTGGTGGTATGACTAGAATGCCAAAAGTTATAGCGGAAGTTAAAAACTTTTTTGGAAAAGACCCTAATAAAAGTGTAAACCCTGATGAAGTAGTAGCAATGGGTGCTGCTATTCAAGCAGGAGTGTTACAAGGAGATGTTAAAGACGTTCTTTTATTGGACGTTACACCGTTATCATTAGGTATTGAAACGCTTGGTGGTGTTTCAACAAAACTAATTGATAAAAATACGACAATTCCAACTAAAAAAAGCCAAGTTTTCTCAACCGCTGAAGATAATCAGCCAGCTGTTTCTATTAGAGTTTTACAAGGTGAAAGAGAGATGGCTTCCGATAACAAGTTATTAGGTAATTTTGAATTGGTAGGTATTGCGCCAGCTCCAAGAGGAGTTCCTCAAATTGAAGTTACATTTGATATTGACGCTAACGGTATCGTAAATGTTTCGGCAAAAGACAAGGGAACAGGTAAAGAGCAGAAGATACAAATTCAAGCTTCTGGTGGATTAAGTGATGAAGAAATTGAAAAAATGGTCAAAGATGCTGAAGCTAATAAAGAAGCCGATAAAAAGAAAAGAGAGTCGGTTGATGTTAGAAACCAAGCAGACACTTTAATTCATTCAACTGAGAAGAACTTAAAAGAGCATGGATCAAAAATTTCAGATGCTGAGAAAAAAGCAATTGAAGATGCATCCTCTGCAGTAAAAGAAGCTCTGAAAGGCGAAGATGTTGAAGATATCAAGAAAAAAACAGAAGCTTTAGTTCAAGCTTCAATGAAGCTTGGAGAAGCAATCTATAAATCACAACAAAGTGCTAAACCAGAGTCAGGTAAAGATGATGGTGGAGATGATACAGGTAAAAAAGACGAAAATGTTGTTGATGCTGATTTCGAAGAAGTAAAAGACGAGAATAAAGAAAAAAGCGCATAAACTGACATTTAATTGTCTGGGGTAATTTGATGGCTAAAAGAGACTATTATGATGTCCTAGGCGTTAGTAAGAACGCGAGTCCTGATGAGCTTAAATCCGCATATAGAAAACTAGCAGTTAAATATCATCCAGATAAAAATCCAGGTGATTCAAAGGCTGAAGAAAAGTTTAAAGAGGCTAGTGAAGCTTACGGGATACTTTCAGATAAAGAGAAAAAACAAAACTACGACAACTTTGGACATGCAGCTTTTGAAAATGGCGGTGGCAGACCAGGTGGCGGTTTTGGTGGTTTTAGTGGAGCTGATTTTTCTGATATTTTTGAGGATTTCTTTGGCGATTTTGGAGGTGGAGGAAGATCAAGAAACAGAAGATCAAATAATAGAGGCTCAGATTTAAGATACGATTTATCAATTTCATTAGAAGAGGCTTATCATGGAAAAAAACAAGATATAAAATTTGCAACTACTGAGCAGTGTGGAACTTGCAAAGGTAATGGTTCTGAACCAGGTTATTCTCCAGACAGGTGTTCTTATTGTGGAGGAAATGGAAGAATAAGATCTAACCAAGGTTTCTTTACTGTTCAACAAACATGTCCACAATGTAATGGTAATGGTGAGGAAATTACTAATCCATGTAATGATTGTAATGGTCAGGGGAAAAAACAAACATCCAAAAAAATATCTGTAACTATTCCTAAAGGTGTAGATGATGGTACAAGAATAAGACTTGCCGGCAAAGGTGAAGCTGGCAGCAGAGGTGGTACTACAGGTGATTTATATTTATTTATAAATGTTAATTCTCATGAACTATTTAAAAGATCAGATGAAAACCTATTTTTTGAATTTCCTCTATCTCTTACTGATGCAGCGCTTGGAACTATCATCGAAATACCAACGATTGATGGTGGACGAGCAAAAATAAAAATTCCAGATGGAACTCAAAATGGTAAACAATTTAGATTAAAAGGCAAAGGAATGCCATTTATGAGAAGAGGTGATTTTGGTGATTTATATGTTCAGGTAAAAACAGAGGTACCTGTATACCTAAATAAAAAACAAAAAGAATTATTGGAACAATTTAGAAAAATAGAAAACGACAAATCAAATCCAAGTATTAAAAAGTTTTTTCAAAAGGCTAAAGATTTTTGGAAAAACTAAATTATGGAAATAGAGGAAATAATTCCATCAATAGCTTTAATATTAATACTAATTCTAATTTTACCTAGCTTCATAAAATCAAACTTTAAGAAAAAAGTATTTTTTAAAAATTTAAGTATTTGGGGTGTAATTATAATTGTTCTTATGATACTTTTATATTTTATCACTTAATGAAAAAAATTAATTTAGCTATTTCAGGATGTATGGGAAGGATGGGTCAACAACTCATCAAATCATCTAAGAAAAATAAAAATTTCAAATTAGTTACACTTACAGAAAATAGATTGGTAAATAAAAAATTTAATGGAATTAAACCTGAACTAAATTCTGATAAAGCTTTTAAAAAAACTGATGTGATTATTGATTTTACTATTCCTAAGTGCACTCTTGAAATATTAAAAATAGCATCAAAATTAAGAAAAAAAGTAGTAATTGGTACCACTGGATTTACTAGAGCTCAAGAAAATCAAATTAAAAAATATTCAAAAAAAATAGCTATTTTAAAAGCTGGCAACATGAGTTTGGGTGTAAATTTATTAATGTACTTAACTGAAATTGCCTCTAAATCACTAAATGAGGAATACTTGAGTAAAATATTTGAAGTACATCACAAACATAAAAAAGACTATCCATCAGGTACCGCATTAATGCTTGGAAAAGGAATTGCTGATGGAAAAAATAAAAATTTATATAGTTTGATTGGTAAGAAATTCTTGAATAAAAAATCATTTCCTTATGGAAAAAAAATTAATTTCAGTTCAATTAGAAAAGGTGAAATTATTGGTGAACATGAAGTAAAATTCTCTAGTGGAAAAGAAATAATTACATTGAACCATGAAGCTTTTGATAGAGCACTTTACTCAGATGGAGCTTTGACTGCATCAAAATGGTTAATGAAAAAAAAACCAGGATTATATTCGATGAGAGATTTGCTTAACTTTTCATGATGAATGAAAAACAAAAAGCAAAAATAATTATTAAGACTTTAAATAAAATTTATCCTAAAGCACCTGTTCCTTTAAAAAGCAAAAATACGTTTACGTTATTAATTTCAGTCCTGCTGTCTGCCCAATGTACTGATGTAAATGTTAATAATGTAACAAAAGATATTTATCCAATATACTATAAGCCAGAACATTTTGTAAAATTAGGGAGAAAAAAAATCGAAAAATTAATTAAAAAAATTGGAATTTTTAGAGTTAAAGCCAAAAGTATTTACTTAATGTCAAAACAAGTGTTAGAAAAACACAGAGGTAAAGTACCCAAAACTTTTGAGGAACTTGAAAAACTGCCTGGTGTAGGACATAAAACAGCAAGTGTTGTGATGTCTCAAGGTTTTGGATACCCGGCTTTTGCTGTTGATACTCATATTCACAGACTTGCACAGCGTTGGGGTTTAACAAATGGAAAAAATGTAGCTCAAACTGAAAAGGATTTGAAAAGAATATTTCCTAAAAAAACCTGGTCTAAACTTCATCTACAAATAATCTTTTATGGAAGAGAATATTGTAAAGCCAGAGATTGCTATGGATTGAGTTGTAAAATATGTACTAGTTGCTACCCAAAAAGAAAAAAACCTGTTATTACCAAAAAAGCTTAATATGAAAATTTTAGGAATAGGTAATGCAATTGTAGATGTTATTTGTAAAGTGGATGACAGTTTCATCGAGCAAAATAATCTTACAAAAAGTACAATGAAATTATTCTTTGATGAAAATGAATTCAAAAGTTTATTAAAAAATCTTAAAATAGAAAAAACAGTACCTGGAGGATCGGTTGCTAACTCAATAGTTGGTATATCTCAACTTGGCGATAAAGTTGGTTTTATAGGTAAGATTTCCGATGATCAGTTTGGTGGTAATTATGAAGAAGGGTTAAATAAAGAAAAAGTTGAGTTTATTTATTCAAAAAAAAAGGAGGAGTTACCGACTGGAACATGTCTAATATTAGTAACACCTGATTCTGAAAGAACAATGTGCACTTTTTTAGGTACAGCAGGAAAAATAAATGAAAATGATGTTAGTTCAGAAGCTATTAAAAAAAGCGAAATAATATTTTTGGAAGGTTATTTATGGGACGAAGGAGAGCCTAAAAAAGCATTTGATAAAGCTATAAGTAATGCGAATAAAGTTGCGATGTCACTCTCTGACTTGTTTTGTGTGGATAGACACAAGCCTCATTTTTTAAACTTAGTTAAAAACAAACTAGATATAACTTTCGCTAACGAACAAGAAATTACATCTTTAATTGACGCAAAAAACTTTAATGAAGTAATAAATTTTTCAAAACAACTTAACAAATTAATTATTGTAACAAGAGGCGAAAAAGGTTCAGTTGCAATTAATGGAGATAAAGTTTTTGAAAATGATATACAAAAAAATTTAAAAATTATTGACCTTACAGGCGCGGGAGATCTCTTTGCTGCTGGATTTTTACATGGATATTTAAATAAATTGTCTACAAAAGAATGCCTTGAAAAAGGTACTGAAATGTCATCAAAAGTAATACAGCAAATCGGTGCAAGACTTTAGATTAACTTTTTTTTCTTTTAAAACTCCCTTTACCCTTTTTAGGCTTTATTGTTTTTGGTTTATAATTTTTAGAAAATAAATTTTTAGCGATAGGATTTTTTTTAGTTAATTTGGTAACCATTTTTTTTACTGATTATAAATTCATTATCATCAAAAGTATTTAAAATTTTTTTTCTTAATCTATAAATGTGGGTCTCAACAGTATGGGTTTCCATATCAGATTGATAACTCCATACTTTTTTTTGTAATTCATCAACGCTAACTGGTTTATTTGATTTAGATAAAAATATAATCGTATTAATTTCTTTTTCAGTCAATTTGAGCCTGATTTTTTTTTCAGACATCTCTCTTGAATTTAAATCTATAATATAATTACTTACTTTAACTTCTGATTGACTGTTGAATTTCACTTTTAAAAATTCAATATTTATTTTTTCTTTAAATTTAGAAATGTTGACAGGTGTATCGTCTAAAACAAATTGATGGCCAATATTTGGATATTCTCTATCTGTAATAATCAAATAATTATTAAGACTTTTAATTGTATCATTTAAAGTATTTTCATCATCTACAAATAAAATTTTAAAATTTAAATCTAACTCAATTTCTTCAAGGATATGATACAATTGCGAAAATTTATATATTATTAAATTCTGAGGTAACACAAAAATAGAATATGACAATTTTGGTAAAAAATAAACATACTCTTCAAATAGATGAATTTACATTTAGGTGTTGTATAGGAAAAAGGGGATTAACAGCGAATAAAAAAGAAGGAGATAAAAAAACCCCAATGGGTACCTTTAAAATTGAAAATCTTTATTTTAGGAAAGACCGTTTAAAAAAACCATCAACAACACTGAAATGTGTTGAAATAAAAAAAAATATGGGTTGGTGCGATGATATTAATTTTTCCAAAAAATATAACAAGCTTATCAAAATTGATAAAAAAGTTGGTCATGAAAAGTTACTTAGAAAAGATCATAAGTATGATTTTCTAATACCAATTAAATACAACTTTGAAAAACCAATTACTGGTCTTGGAAGTTGTATTTTTATTCACTTAACTAAAGATTTCAAACCAACTAATGGATGTGTTGCTTTAAAGAAAAAGGATTTTTTAATCCTACTTAAGTTAATTAAAAAAAATTCTAAAATTAAAATTTTTTAGTTTCTATGTCCAAATATACTAGATCCAACTCTAACGTATGTAGCAAAATGTTTAGCAGCAATAAGATAATCCGAAGACATACCCATGCTTAAATCTTTAAAACTAAAGGATTTATTAAGTTGGTTCATCTCTTCAAAGTAATTATTAGGATCAACATTTGCTGGGGGAATACACATTAAGCCAATTAAATCTAATCCAATTTCTTTACAGTAAGCAACCAGCTGATTTACTTCGGTTTTATTAATACCTGATTTTTGATCTTCATAACCTATGTTTATCTGTAAAAAAATTTTAATTTTTTTATTTATTTTATTTTGTTCATCTGCAATTTTTTTTGCAAGTTTTGCGCTGTCAACAGAATGGATGTAATCAAATATTCTTACTGCATATTTTACTTTGTTCGTCTGTAATTTTCCGATCATATGTAGTTTTATGCGCGAATTATTTTTTTTAATATCCATCCATTTTTCGCTTGCTTCCTGAACTTTATTTTCACCAAAATCAATATGTCCGTATTCTATAAGTGGTAAAATTTTTTCAATTTTAAAAGTTTTAGATACTGCTATAATTTTAGGTTTAGTGGTTATATTTAATCTATTGAGATAAATTTGAATATTATTATCAATATCTAATAAATTTTTTACAGTGTTATGCATAAAGAAAAGAAATATTACTTCATAAATAAATTTCAGACAAACAATATCGATAAACAAGACAAACAAACAATTATTATCTTTAGAAATTATTCATCAAAAACAGCAGATGTGAAACTTATCTTAAAAATTAAAAACTATTGTAAGAAAAAAGGAATTAAATTTTATCTATCTAACAACATTCAACTAGCAATAAGACTTAATTTAGATGGAGCATATATTCCATCATTTAACAAAAATATTAAACATTTATCGTATTCGCTAAAAAAAAAATTTAAAATTGTTGGATCGGCACATAATCTTAAAGAAATTAGAACTAAAGAAACACAAAAAGTAAATAAAATTTTTATATCATCTTTATTTAAAAAAAATAAAAATTATTTAGGAGTAAATAAATTTAAACTACTTTCAAAACTTACACGTAAAAAAGTTGTTGTCTTAGGGGGTATCTCTAAACAAAATCTAAAAAAAATGAAAATTTTAGATCAATCTAGTTTTGCTGGAATATCTTATTTTGAATAAAAAAAAGGCCCCTGAATAGGGGCCCTTTTTTAAAATTTAACTTAAATTAAATTAGAATGCAAATGCAGCACTTACAGTCCAATATTCAAAATCTGCATTTGAATTTGTTGAACCATCAATGTTTTCAGCTTCTTCTAATTTAGCTGTAAGTGTCATACCACCAGCTGTGTAAGAAGCAACAAGTGCAGAGTATTCTGCATCCGAACTTGTGTTTCCATCGTCAAGCGCTTCAGTTCCATAACTTACTGAAATCTCATCACTTACAGTATAAGCAATGCTGTAAGATGAAATTTCTTTATCGTTACTAGCTGCGTCCATATCGTAATCAGCTTGCGTTGCTGCAAGAGTTACTGGACCTATTGCGTAAGATACATGCCACGCTGTTTGATCACCTGAAGTAGTAGTTGTACCTGTATTTTCATCAGACTGTGCATACTTAAGTGTTAAACCTTCGATACCAGTATAATTTATACCAATACCAGTTTCTGACTCAGCTTGAGAACCTTGTGGATTGTAATGACCATATATGCTTACACCATCCATTAAAGTTGGAGCTGTGTAGAATATATTGTTGTCAGTTCCACCAGACATACCGTGAGTTAAACCAGTAACTCCACCTCTAACACCATCAAATCCATCCCAGATGTCACCTGCAGCAGTTGCATCCATAGATGAAACAGCTGAAGAACCACCGTGTCCAGAGAATTTAATTGATCCAAGTTCATCAGAACTAATTGTTATTGAGTGATCATCAAATGGATTAACTGAATCAGTTTCATCTAATTGAAATGATAAAGCTATGTTTAAACCATTATCTAGTTCACCGCTACCAGATACCGTAAACTGGTTACCCATTGAGAATGTAGTACCTGCATTAAGTTCCTCGGCACTGTATCCTCCAACTGCAACTGAAGCTGCTCCTGAAATTGTCATCTCACCAGCATGTGCTGACATAGAAACAAGTGAAGCTGCAAGTGCAGTCATACCTACTTTTTTAATGTTCATATTAATTACTCCTTTATTTATTTGTTATTATTAATAATAAACATTGTTTTTATATCTCATTAGAGTTTAATTCTTTCAAATTAGGCCTAATTTAATTGAAAAAGACACAAAGTGTTGCATTTTTACATCACTTAATACCTTAATTTACGTTAATATTAGATATTTTAAAGAAATATAGTAGATATAAGCAAAAATTATTATCACATGTATTTATCTAAAAAATTTAAAGTAATAACCTTACTACTAATTATTCCACTTTTTTTATTTGCCTGCAAAGGTCCAGACGGAAAATTTAAATTGCCAGGAGGAGATGCAAGAAAAACACCTGCTGATCCAAAAAAAAGAGTTGAACAAAATATTAGGGAAGGAAAAGGTATAAGGTTTAATGATGTTATGGGTAGTAACAAGGGAGGTGTTTTTGATTTTGCTAGCTCTAATGAGTTATGGCGAGCATCTTTGGATATAATCGAATTTATGCCTCTTTCATCTGTAAACTACAGTGGAGGAATTATTATTACAGATTGGTATTCTGAAACAAATTCTCCAAATGAAAGTATTAAAATCTCAATAAGATTTTTAACGAATGAAATAAGATCAGACGCATTAGACATAAAAATATTTACTAGAAAATGTATTGATACTCTGGCTAACTGTAGTTTTAATGAATTAGATGGAAGTTTATCAACAGAAATTAAAAAAGAAATACTAAAAAAAGCAGCAGTATATAAAAAAGAAATAGATGCAAAAAAACCTGAAAGCACTTACACCTATCCAAATACTGGTGACGAACAACGTTAGAAGTGGAAAGATATAATTTTAAATCTGTAGAAAAAAAGTGGCAGAAAGAATGGGAAAGCACAAAAGCCTTTTCTGTTCAAACTGATATAAGTAAAAAAAAGTTTTACTGTTTAGAAATGTTCCCATACCCATCAGGAAAGATTCACATGGGTCATGTAAGAAATTATACAATTGGCGATGTACTCGCTAGATACAAAACACTTCAAGGATTTAATGTTCTACATCCAATGGGGTGGGACTCGTTTGGAATGCCAGCAGAAAATGCAGCGAAACAAAATAATTTAAGCCCTAAAAATTGGACTGAGACAAATATTTCAAATATGAGATCTCAATTAAAAAAACTTGGCTTATCTATTGATTGGGACAGAGAAATTTCGACATGTTCAGAGCAATACTATAAACATCAACAAAAGTTTTTCTTAGAATTATTTGACAAAAAACTAGTTTATAGAAAAGAAAACTATGTAAACTGGGACCCAGTTGATGAAACTGTATTGGCTAATGAACAAGTAATAGATGGGAAGGGTTGGCGATCTGGAGCTGTTGTAGAAAGAAAAAAATTAAGTCAATGGTTTTTCAATATTTCAGAATTTTCACAAGATCTACTTGATGGTCTAGAAAAACTTAAGAATTGGCCAAACAAAGTAAAAACTATGCAAAAAAATTGGATAGGAAAATCGTTTGGTTGTGAAATTGATTTTAAAATTGAAGGAGATACAAGAGTTAAAAACATAAAATGTTTTACTACTAGACCTGACACTTTGTTTGGATTTTCCTTTTTAGCTGTTTCAGCTGATCATGAAATATCTCAATACTATAAGAAAGATCCTAAATTTATAGAATTTAAAGAGCAGTGCTCAAAAACTGGGACTACAGAAGAGGCTATAGCTGTTGGGGAAAAGATTGGATTTAAAACAAACCTATACGCGATCAACCCTTTAAGTCCATCTGAAAGAGTTCCAGTGTATTTCGCAAATTTTGTATTAATGGATTACGGTTTTGGCGCAGTTTTTGGATGCCCTGCTCATGATCAAAGGGACTTTGAATTCGCTAAAAAATATAATCTTGAAATTAAAACAGTGGTAAGACCTGAAAATGAAAACGAGAGCTTTAAAGTTACATCTGAAGCTTATACTGGTGAGGGAACATTAATTAACTCAAAATATTTGAATAATCTAAAAGTACCAGATCAATCAATACTAGAAACTATCAAAATTCTTGAAGAGAAAAAAATTGGCTCAAAAAAAATAAATTTTAGACTTAAAGATTGGGGGGTTTCAAGACAAAGATATTGGGGTTGCCCAATCCCAATTGCATATGATGAGAATGGTGACGTGCACAAAATTCCAGAAGAAATGTTACCTGTAAAACTACCTGAAAAAATTAATTTGAAAGTAAAAGGTAACCCTCTTGATCATATTGATGAATGGAAAAACATAGAAATTAATGGAAAAAAAATGATAAGGGAAACTGATACTTTAGATACATTTGTTTGTTCTTCATGGTATTTTCTTAGATTTTGTTCTCCAAATGAAGAGAATTATGGTTTTAGTGAGGAAGATATTAAATATTGGATGCCAGTTGATCAATACATAGGTGGGATTGAACATGCCATACTTCACTTGCTTTATTCAAGATTTTTTATGCGTGCTATTTCAAAAAATAACAAAATTATAAATTTAAGTGAACCATTTAACGGTCTATTTACTCAAGGGATGGTTTGCCATGAAACTTATAAAGATAATAAAAATAACTGGATAAGCCCCGATGAAGTACAAACAATAAATGGGAAAAAATTTCTTAAAAAAGATAACTCAATTCCAATAAAAGTAGGCCCAATAGAGTCTATGTCAAAGTCAAAGAAAAACACAATTGATCCGGAAAATATTATTTCAAATTACGGAGCAGATGCAGCAAGATTGTTTATTTTATCAGATAGCCCTCCAGAAAAAGATGTTTTGTGGTCTGAAGAAGGTATTTCTTCATCATATAAATTTATACAAAAACTATGGAATCTAAATTTAAAATTTATTGAGGAAATAGGCAAAAATCACAAACAAGATTCTGATGATGAAATTGAAAGATATACAAATAAATTTTTAAAGAAGGTGACAGAAAATTTAGAAGGATTTAGTTATAATAAAATTATAGCTAACTTACATGAGATGTATTCATTTATGATAAAACAAATAAGTAAAAATTATAAGAAAAATACTTTAAAGAAAAATTATAAAAAAATATTAATTTCTTTACAACCTGTAATACCTCATTTTTCAAATGAATGCTTAGAATTGATAAACGAAAAAGATATAAATTGGCCTGAGATAGACGAAAACATCATTAGAGAAGAAGTTATCAATATAGTAGTACAAGTAAACGGAAAAAAAAGAGGACTTCTTAAAACTAAGATCGATGAAACAGAAAAAAAGATCATGGATATAATTAAAAAAGATGAAAAGATATATAAATATTTAAATAATAATGAAATTAAGAAAAGCATTTATATAAAAAATAAATTAATAAATTTTATAATTTAAAATTATGAGGAAAATTATTATTCTAATTTTATGCACCTTTATTTATGGATGCGGATATAACTCAGTGTATAAAGATAAAAAAGACATAGATTTATTTATTTATGTTGTAAATTTTAAAGGTGATTTGGAGATAAGTAATTTTATTAAAAATCAATTGAAAATTGCTTCTGATGTAAATTCAACTAAAAAACATGAAATAAATTTTGAAAGTAAGTATGAAAAAATAATATTAGCTAAAGATTCTACAGGAAAAGCTACTGACTACAAGTTAAACATGAGTGTAAAATTTCAACTTCTTTCCAAAAATAATAAGGAAATTAATTTTAATCAAAATTTCAAAATAAAAAGCACTGAAAATTTTGAACAATCTAATTACGAAAAAGAAATAAAAAGAAATTTTTCAAAAGCAGCAAAAGATGAATTAATTCGTAATTTAATTAACTTAAATGATAATTAAATATTTTGAGATCAACAAAATAGATTTGGATAAAAATAATCTAATTTTATTTTATGGCAATAATGAAGGACTTAAAAATGAAACGATAAATCATTTAATTAAAGAAAATCTAGAAAAATTTAAATATGAAGAAAAAGAAGTTTTAGAAACAAAAGATAATTTTTTATCTAGTGTTCTTAACAAATCATTATTTGAGGAAAAAAAGATTATAATTGTCAGAAGAGCAACAGAAAAAATACTAAAAATATTAAATGAAATAAATGATAAAAGTATCAACGATATAATAATAATCATCGCTGATAATTTAGAAAAAAAATCTAAATTAAGAAATTTTTTTGAAAAAGGAAAGGATACAATCTGTATTCCATTTTACCCAGATAATGAGCAAACACTTTCTAAGCTATGTAATGATTTTTTAAAAAAAAAAAAAATTGCAATATCTCAAGCATACTTAAATCAAATTGTAAACAAATCATCAGGCGATAGAAATAACCTTCTGAAAGAACTAGAAAAAATAGAAAATTTTCTAAAAAATGGAAAAAAACTTTCTGACGAAAATTTAATGAAATTAATTAATTTATCAGAAGATTATAGTATATCAGAGTTAGTTGATAATTGTTTAGCCAAAAATCATAAAAAATTTATTACTATTTTAAATGAAAATAATTTTACTAATGAAGATTGCATCATAATCTTAAGAACATTTTTAAATAAAACAAAAAAAATCTTGAAACTTTCCAATGAGTTAGAAAAAACTCAAAACATAGATTTAGTAATTTCTAATGCTAAACCACCAATATTTTGGAAAGATAAAGATATTACAAAACAACAACTAACTAAATGGAAAACTCGTAAGCTTAAAGAATTGATTTATAGAATCAGCAAAATTGAATTAGAAGTTAAGAAAAATATTAATTTCTCAATCAATCTAATAACGGATTTTTTAATAGAGCAATCATTTCAAACAACTAATAATTAGATTTAATTATATCAATAATTTTATGTAATTGATCCATATCTTTATATTCAAAACTTATTTTTCCCTTATTTCTTATATTATTTTGTATATCAACATTTAAACCAATTTTATTTGAAATAGATAATTCAAGTGCAATAATATTTGCATCTTTACTAGAAGAAGATTTTTTTTTATTTTTAAAAATTTTGACAAAATTCTCAGTTTGTCGCACAGAAAGTTTTTTCTCAATAATTTTATTTGCAACAAAAATTGCGTTTTCAAGACCAACTAAAATTTTAGCATGGCCAGCTGATAATTGTTGAGTTTCAATTAATTTTATTACTTCATTAGGTAGAGTTAGAAGTCTTAAAGAATTTGTAATGTGACTTCTACTTTTTCCTATAAATTTTGACACTTTTTCTTGATCATAATAGAACTCATTTATTAATCTTTTGTATCCTAAAGCTTCCTCCAAAGGATTTAGATCATGTCTTTGAACATTTTCAACAATTGCGAATTCCAAAGATTTTAAATCATCAGCTTCTGTAATAACAACGGGAACATTGTGAAGACCGGCCCTTTGAGCCGCAAGCCACCTCCTCTCTCCTGCTATAATTTCATATTTTGCTTTATCATCGTTTGACTTTCTGACAATGATTGGCTGTATCATTCCTCTTTCTTTGATAGAATTGGTTAAATCTTCTAAATTTTTTTCATCAAATATTTTTCTTGGTTGATACTTATTTGGAATTAGATCACTTACTTGCAATTGGTTAGTTTGAAGTTCTACTTTTGCTTCACCAATCAAGGAAGACAAACCCCTTCCTAAACCTTTTTTAATTTTGTCCATTAAGCAGCACTCCCTATTTTTGACTCTTGATTTATAAATTCATCTGTAAAACTAAAATACGACTTGCTACCTGGGCATGATTTATCATAAATCAAAACTGGCATTCCATGAGAAGGTGCTTCTGATAATCTAACGTTTCTAGGTATTACTGTTGAGTAAACTTTTTCACTAAAATAATCTCTAGCTTCTTTTTCAACTTGTGAAGATAACTTATTTCTTTTGTCATACATTGTTAAAAGTATACCTCGAATTTTTAATTCTGGATTCAAGCTTATTTTTATTCTTTCTATTGTCTTCATAAGCTGAGTTAGACCCTCAAGAGCAAAAAATTCTGTCTGTAAAGGAACGAGTAGTGAGCTTGAACAAACAAGGGCCATAACAGTTAATAGACTGAGAGAAGGAGGACAGTCAATCAGTATATAATCATAGGATCCTCTAGAATCATTTAAATAAGCGGCCAATTTAAGCTTTAAGATAAAAGCTCTGTTTGTATCATCAGCTGTTTCAACCTCTAGACCTGATAAGTCAACGTTAGAAGTTATCATGTCCAAATTTTCAAACTGGGTTTTCTTGATTACTTGATAAATTTCTTTAGTTCCATTCAAAACGCCGTAGATTGTATCGCTTGAGTTTTCAATATTAGATAATCCTAGTCCTGTAGTAGCATTTCCCTGCGGATCTAGGTCTATAACTAAAATTTTTTTATTATGTTGTGATAGTCCAGCTGCAAGATTTATTACTGTAGTAGTTTTTCCTACCCCACCCTTTTGATTTATGACCGAAATAATTTGCATTTAATTTTTTTAAATTTCTTTTTAATTTTTTTTTTTGATTTTTTTTATATTTATTAAAAATGAATCCTTACTTGTTAAACTTTTCTTTTCTATATATTCCAAATTCCATTTTTTTTTAGAATTTTCAAAAACTTTTTTTCCACTTTTACCCATAAAGAAAATCAAATTTTTATATTTCGAAAAATTTTCATAAACTAAATCTAAAACAACAGGCATAGGTTTAAATGCTCTCGACATAATTGTTCCTGTCTCTAAATTTTTTATATCAAAAATATTTTTTTGAAAAACTTTTGTATTTAAATTTAATTTTTCTGAAACTTCTTTCAAAAAACGGCTTTTATGGTAGCTTTTTTCATACAGATGCACATTCATTTTATTTTTCATGTTTTTTAGTATAATTGCTACTATAATTCCTGGTAAACCAGCTCCAGAACCTAAATCTATGGTTGTATTGCAATTTAAATCAACAAAATCAATTATTTGTGCAGAATCTATAATATGACGCTCAATTATTGCATTTTTTGATGCTGTATTTTGACCAATTATGTTAATTTTTTTATTTTTTTCCAGAATTAGAGATATATAGTTTTCAAAGTCTAAAAATGTTTCACGTGAAACATTTAGATCATTAAGTCTAGAGTAAGAATTTAAAATTTCTTGATCCATTAAGCTATATGCTTAATAGACTTTCTTTTTACGTGTGACAACAAAATATATACAGCTGCTGGGGTTATTCCATCAATTCTTAAAGCTTGACCCATAGTTTTAGGCTTTATTTCTTTAAATTTAGCTTTTACTTCATTAGATAAACCTGAAAGCCCATCATAATTAATTTTATCAGGGATAATTAGGTTCTCGTCCCTCTTAAAAGCTAAAATATCTGCTTTTTGCTTCTTTAAATATCCTCTGTAATGAGCATTAATTTCTACTTGCTCATCAATTTCTTTGCTAAAAAAGGGTATTTCAGGCCATATTTCCCTAATTTTACTCATATTTACACCTTTTTGAGTTAACACCTCATTTGAAGACCTCAATATTCCATCTTTTGCTATTTTAATCCCAAATTTTTCTGCTTTAGATGGTGAAATACTAGATTTATTCATTTTTAAATTAATTTTTTCAATTTTATCAAATTTATTCAAATATAAAGCTTTTCTCTCCTCTCCAATTAACCCAATTTCTATTCCTTTAGCTGTTAATCTTTGATCTGCATTATCTGCTCTCAAACTTAATCGATATTCTGCTCTTGATGTAAACATACGGTAAGGCTCGGCAACTCCCTTAGTAACTAAGTCATCAATCATTACACCAATATAGGCATCAGATCTATCAAGGATAAATGGCTCAGCATTTTTAACAGATAAAGCTGCATTTATACCGGCTATAAGGCCTTGAGCAGCTGCTTCCTCATATCCTGTTGTTCCGTTAATCTGCCCAGCAAAATAAAGATTGCTGATCTTCTTGGTTTCAAGGGTCAAGAATAGTTCACGTGGATCTATATAGTCATATTCTATAGCATATCCTGGTCTTATGATAGTAACATTCTCTAAACCACTGATATTATTACATATTTCTTCTTGTACTTCAGCTGGAAGGGATGTGGAGATCCCGTTTGGGTAAATTGTGTGATCATTAAGTCCTTCTGGTTCTAAAAAAACCTGATGACGAACTTTATCAGCAAATTTTACTATCTTATCTTCTATAGATGGACAATATCTTGGACCTACACCTTTTATGTTGCCTGAGTACATTGCACTTTTAGATAAATTTTTTTCTATAATTTTATGAACCTTCTCATTAGTATAAGTCATTCGACATGACACTTGTTTGTTTAAATTTTTTTTAGTTAAAAAAGAAAAAAAATAAGGATCATCATCTGCAAATTGTTCTTCAAGCTTTCCAAAATTAATCGTTCTTGCATCTAACCTTGGAGGTGTTCCAGTTTTTAATCTTCCAATTTTAAAATCATATTTTGCTAATTGTTCACTTAATCCTGTTGAAGGTTTTTCATCATACCTACCTGCTGGTGTTCTTTCATCACCTATGTGTATCAAACCATTTAAAAAAGTTCCTGTTGTTAGTATTAACTTGTTGCATGATACCTTTTTACCTTCTTTAGTTTCAAAACCACTTATAATGTTTTTATTAAAAATAAACCTTATTGCTGGATCAGAAAAAATGCTTAAATTACAATAGTTTAAAAGTTTTTCTTGCATAAATTTACGGTAAAGTATCCTATCTGATTGAGTTCTTGGTCCACGCACAGCTGGACCTCTGCTTCTATTTAATAATCTAAATTGTATGCCTGATTTATCTGCAACATCTCCCATAACACCATCTAGTGCATCTATTTCTCGAACTAAATGACCTTTGCCCAAACCACCAATTGCTGGGTTACATGACATCTCACCAATAGTTTCTATTTTATGAGTGAATAAGGCGGTGTTAACTCCTAGTCGAGCAGAAGCTGCAGCTGCCTCACATCCTGCATGACCTCCACCAATTACAACTACGTCAAATGACAAATCATTTTTCATGAGCCAAATTTATATGTGATTACATAATTTACAAGATAGGCTTATTTTTTTTGTAAATAAGCGTTAATTATCAAGAGTTTTTGATAAAAAATTTCTAAAAAATAAGGAAAATAGGGGATTACTTACCGATGCAAAAATCGTTGAAAATACTACCCAATATCTCTTCCACATCAACTTTTCCAACGATCATACCCAAATGTCTAGTAGCTAATCTTAAATCTTCTGCTGCTTTATCAAAATCTTCTATTTCTTTTTTTTGATTAAAGTTATTCAAATGGTTTAAACACTGCTCTAAATGTTGTCTGTGTCTTTCTCTAGTAATTAAAATATCATCACTAGTTATAAATTTATTTTTTAAATTATTTTTAATTTTTGAAATTAGTTCATCAACATTTTTATTATCTTTAATGGAGATTAAAACATGATTTATATTTTTTATTTCTGAATCAATTTCATTTTCTAAAAGATCAGACTTATTTATAACTAAAATCGCATTTTCATCTAATAATCTCTTCAAAACGTTAGTAAAATTAAGGCTTTTTGCATCTACCACTACAAGCTTTAAATCTGCTTCTTCGGCTCTATTCAAAGATAATTTTACACCTTTTTTTTCTATCTCATCTTTAGAGTCTCTTATTCCTGCAGTATCAGATATTATTACAGGATAACCATCTATATTAAGATGAGTTTCGATAACATCTCTTGTAGTACCAGCAAATTCAGAGACAATTGCAACATCTCTATTTGATAAATAATTTATTAAACTAGATTTGCCTGCATTGGTAGGTCCAAGAATTGCAATCTTAAAACCTTCTCTAATTCTTTCTCCAACTTTTTGGTCATTTAAAATCTTTTTAATTTTTTGAATAACATCATTTGAATCATTTTTGATTTCATCCAAAATATCATTTGGTAAATCTTCATCAGGAAAATCAATTTTAGCTTCTACATATGACAAAATTTTTAAAAGTTTTTCTCTTAAAAAATTAAATTGATCAGCAGATTTACCATTCATAATTTTAATTGCTTGCTGTCTTTGAATTTCAGTTTCTGATGAAATTAGATCAGCAATACTTTCTGCTTTTAACAAGTTTATTTTTCCATTTTGGAATGCAAGCTTTGTAAATTCTCCTGGTTCAGCTAATCTACAATTTTCAATTTTAGAAATAGAGGCGTGTAGGGCATCAACAACAGCTTTGCTACCATGAATTTGAATTTCTGCCATATCTTCTCCTGTGTAGCTCTCAGGGCCGGGAAACCATAATATTATCCCCTCATCTATAAGCTCAGAAGTGTTGATTTTATTGATTTTTCTTAATGTTGCTACTCTTGGAGGGGGAACTTTATTGCCTGTTAGAGTCTCAATTACTTTTAAGGATTGTTCACCTGAAATTCTAATTATAGCAACACCCGAAATACCAGGTCCGGTAGATAAAGCAAAAATAGTCATAAAGTGATTATATCTATAAAAAAATAATTGTGTAAAATTTAATTATAGAATTTTTAAGATAAAACTAATTAAAAATTTCTATAAATTATTTGAATTATATTTTTTATTTATAGTTAATAGGATTTCTGTAAAATTTTTTGTAAATTTTTCAGTGTCAAAAATATCAGTTGATAAAACATTATCATATAAATTTTTTCTTATAGTTTTTAACTTTTCTATATCTTTTGCTAACAAAATTGCTTTTGAAACATACTCATCAAAATCTTTTGCTATTAAAAAATTATTATTTGAATTTTTAATAATACTTTCTCCACATCTTGAATTAAAATTATTTCCCTTTAGAACAAGCACGGGAACATTCATCCATAACGACTCGAAAGTAGTCGTAACCCCATTCCATGGAAATGTATCCAAACATAAATCAATTTTTTTATATATATTTAGGTGATCTTCGTGATTTTTAAAATTATACTTATCTAAAATAATAACTTTGCCATCTAAACCTTTTGATTTAAATTTACTTCTTAAAATATCAGAATTATGAAAATTAGAGGACTTTAATATTAAATTTGAGTTATCAACTTCATCTAAAATTTTACACCATGAATCAAAAGTTTCGTTAGATATTTTCATAAAATTATTTAAAGATCCAAATGTAAAGTTATTATTTTCTAAAAAGGGTAATTCATTAAATTTTCTTTGATAACTAAACCCAGAGTGTGCATTCCAAATATTTGGAAATTTAACAACTTTCTCAGCATAGAAATTTTTTTCATTCTGATATATCAAATTTTCATCAGCCAAAATATAATCTACTGAATTAAAACCGGTAGTATTGCAATAAGCTAACCAAGAAATTTGAATTGGTGCAACTCTTGAATTAAAAATCTCTATTCTCTTTGAATTAGTATATCCAATTAAATCAAACAATATTTTAATATTTTTTTCCTGAATAATTTCAACTATTTGTTGATTGCTTAAATCTTGCATATCAAACCATTCACTTGAGATATCTCTTAATTCGTTTTGACTTAGGTCACTTTCATCTTTTTTATTTAAAGAAAAAAGAAAAATTCTAAATTTATATTTATTCAGATTTTTGAGAGTGTTTTTTAAAAAATATATTACAGAATGATTTTTAATTAGATCGCAACTAACAAATCCTAAGTTTATAATTTCATCTTCATTATGAAACTTTTTTTCAATATTTTTAACCTTAAGTTTAGAAAAATATTCAGAATTTTTTTTTGAAATATTGTTTATTTTTTCTTGAGAAAAGTCATAAAAATAATTTAACATAAATGTTGCTTGTCCTCTTAAATCATTTGATTGAATATTTTCTTCAAGGATTATGTGAATAATTTCTTTTAATTTTTTTTTATCTAATAAATAAGAAAATAGCAAAATTCCACTTTGTAAAAATTCATGATTTTTTGCAAAATTAATTTCAGCCTCTAGATATAAACTTTTAGCTTTAATTAAGAATTTTGAAAACTCTTTTGAAACTCTAGATGTCTTAATTCCAACAATTATTAAATTTTTAATTGCATTTAATCCATGTATAGAATCTTTTTCTTTTAAATAAGATTCCTCGAATAAATTTAATGCTTTAAAAATTTCATCCTTCGTAGAATTTTTTCTGGAGCAATAAGAAATTGCAAGAAGATTAATAAGCCCAGATGGTCTATGTTCTTTTAATGTAAATTCTTCGGTAAAATCAATCAATTCATCATATTTTTGTTTCAAATAAAGAGATTTTATTTTGTTCTTAATTTCTTCAGAAATCATAATTCACTAGCTAATCTTTTATTAAAAATTTTTTCTAAAGATGTAAAAAATTCGTTTGAAAATTTTTCTTTATTGAAAAGAGATGAATCTAAAGCATCTTCAAAAAGATTTTTTCTTATGTCGTAAAGTTTATTTTTATCTTGAGCTAAAGTTACTGCTTTGCTTATATATTCTTCTTTATTCTTAGCAATTAAGCTTAAAAGTTTTAAATTTTTATTTATAGACGAACCACATCTAGAACTAAAATTAAATCCTTCTAGTACCAAAACCGGAACATTCATCCAAATGGACTCGAAAGTTGTTGTGACTCCATTCCATGGAAATGTATCTAATGCAATATCTATTTTTTTATATTCATTTAAATGATCTTTAAAACTTTTATTGTAATCACTAAATGTAACAGATTTTAAAACTCCAAAATTATCAAATTTTTTTTGATAAAATTCCATAGATGTAGCAATTGAAGTTTTCAAAAGTAATTTTGAATTTTTGACAGTTTTAAGTATAGAAGACCAAGTCTCAATAACTTCGTCATTTATTTTCCTAAAATTATTAAAACTTCCAAATGTTATGTAATTATTGGTTTTAATAGGCATTAAGTTTTCTGATCTTTCATAGGGATAACCAGAATGACAATTCCAAATGTTGGGTAAATAAAAAATTTTTTCAGAATAATATTTTTCCTCTTCAGGTCTTATCAAATTTCTGTCAGCTAATAGATAATCCATTTCATCTAATCCAGTTGTATTTGTGTATCCACACCATGAAATTTGTATTGGTGCTAAACGATTTTTGAATAGAGCTAATCTGTGATTTGACGAAAAACCATTTAGATCAATGATAATGTCTATTTCATCTGCTCTAATTTTGTTAATTACATCTGTATCTTTAAGCGTATTTATATATGAAAAGTTCGCAACAAAATTATTTAATTCTATAGTGGTGGGATCATTTATTAGATTATGATTATGATATAAATAAATCTTAAATTTTTCTTGGTTATAAAATAACAAAATTGTTTTTAAAAAATAAGTAATCGAATGTTTAGATCTTATATCTGATGAAACAAATCCAATATTAATTTTATCTTTTTTTGAAAATTTTAAATTGATTAATTCTCCAGATGAAAATGTGGGTAATTTTTGATTAACTTTTTTAGAGTTATGATAATAATCAGATTGTTTCCAGTCAAAAATATAATTGTTAAAAAAATTATAAGATGCAATAGTATCTGGGTCAGAATGTAAATTTAAAATTTTTTTTAAACATTGAATTGTACTTTTAGCATCAGAAGTCCTCTTCAAAACTTTAGAAATAGCTTTAAGCAAGTTTACGTCATTATCAAAAATTTGTTTATTTTGTTGATAGATTAAGTCTATTTCTACGAAAAAATCACTGCCTAGGTTTCTTTCATTCTTAATATATTCTTTGTCAAAGAGAGTTGAAGATGCATTAATTAAATTTTTTATTGCATCTTTTGTTTTTGTTTTGTCCTTTTCTAAATAATAAGATTTTTTAAAATCCTCGATAGCAAGCTTAATTGTTTCAATTGAACTAGTGGACAGCATCCTACAAACACCTAATAGATTTAATAAGGAAGAATTTATCTCTTCCTTTTTAATTTGTTCAATTTTAAATATGATTTCTGAATATTTTTTTTCTTTAAATAAATTTAATAAATTCAAATTTTCTTTACGCATAGAGAATATTATATCTATTTAATTTATTGAGTTGTAAAATTTTGATGGATTTTACTATAATTAAAGAAAAAATTAAGCAGGTTTATTCATTGAATTAAAAAATTCTGCATTATTTTTAGTATCTTTTAATTTTGAATTAATAAACTCTATTGCATCCATAGTTCCCATTGGGGCAATTATTCTTCTTAAAACATTCATCTTTTGGAGATCATTTTTATCAAACAATAGTTCTTCTCTCCTTGTTCCCGACTTTGTTATGTCAATCGCAGGGTAAATTCTTTTATCGGCAATTTTTCTATCTAAGACAGTTTCACTATTACCTGTTCCTTTAAATTCTTCAAAAATAACCTCATCCATTCTACTTCCAGTATCTATTAAAGCAGTAGAAATAATAGTTAATGAACCACCTTCCTCAATGTTTCTTGCGGCACCAAAAAATCTTTTGGGTCTCTGAAGTGCATTTGCATCTACACCCCCTGTTAAGACTTTTCCTGAACTTGGTATTACAGCGTTATAAGCTCGTCCCAATCTTGTTATCGAATCTAATAAAATTACAACATCTTTTTTATGTTCTGTTAATCTTTTAGCCTTTTCTATAACCATTTCAGCAACAGCAACATGTCTTTGTGCAGGTTCATCAAAAGTAGAGCTGATTACTTCACCTTTTACAGTTCTTTGCATGTCCGTAACTTCCTCTGGACGTTCGTCTATCAACAAAACTATCAAATAACACTCTGGATAATTTTTAGCTATTGAGTTTGCTATACTTTGCAAAATCATTGTCTTTCCAGCTTTTGGTGGTGAAATAATTATTGATCTTTGTCCTTTTCCAATTGGACTAACGAGATCGATTAATCTTGGGGTAAGATCTGGTTTTTTTTCTACCTTAGTTGTCTCGATTTCCATCACCAATTGTTTGTCTGGATATAATGGAGTTAAATTATCAAATGCAATTTTATGTCTTGTTTTTTCAGGTTCTTCAAAATTTATTTTGCTTACTTGTAATAGTGCAAAATATCTTTCTCCTTCTTTAGGAGCTCTTACTGGTCCTTCAACAGTATCACCTGTTCTTAAACCAAATTTTCTAATTTGGCTTGGACTTACATATATATCATCTGGTCCTGGAAGATAATTAGACTCCATTGCTCTAAGAAAACCAAAACCGTCTTGCAATAACTGCAAAACACCAACTCCAGTAATCTCTTCTTTTTCTGCAACTTTTTTGAGAATAGCAAAAAGGATTTCCTGTTTTCTTAGGGTGCTAGCATTTTCAATTCCAAGCTCTTCCGCTTGTGTAATTAACTGTTCAGATGATTTAAGTTTTAGTTCTTGAATGTTCATGATTAATTTTATGATAAGGGCTTATCAATATTATTAATATATATGCTGTTTTTGTTATTTCAACCCTAGATTGGCTTAAAAATAGCTAAAAATACAACAATAATTAAAATTACAGTTGGTACTTCATTAATAATTCTAAAAAATTTAGAAGATCTTACGTTTGTTTCATTTTTCAATGCTTGAAGACATTTGCCCAAATATTCATGATAAATTGATAGAAATAATACCAACACCAGTTTGATTTGCATCCATAAATTTGAAAAAACTTCAAAGCCAATTAAATAAATTAATATTAATCCAAAAGCCCATGTTAACAACATAGCAGGACGCATAATGTAATTATATAGTTTCTTCTCCATCAAAATAAAAACATCAGTGGTTTCTTTTTTTTCTTTGTTTTCAACATGATAAACAAAAATTCTTGGAAGATATAAAAGACCAGCCATCCAAGAAACAACAGCAATTAAATGTAAGGACTTAAAAAGCAAATAAGTATTCATTGATCAAATATTTTTTTCAATTAAAGATTTTAATAAAACAATATGGTCCTCATTGTCATTTAAACATGGAACCATATCAAAGTTTTTTCCTCCAGCATTTATAAAACTTTCTTTACCTTGAATTAATATTTCTTCTAATGTTTCTACACAATCAGATGAAAAACCTGGACAAATTGTAAGAATATTTTTAATTCCTTCTTTTGGTAAATTTTCTAAAGTTCTGTCAGTATATGGTTGAAGCCATTCTTGTGGACCAAATCTTGACTGGAAGGTAGTTTTGATTTTTATAGAATTAAACTTTTCTGAAATAAGTCTTGTTGTTTTATGACAATAACAATGATACGGGTCTCCTTTTTCAAAATATTTTTTTGGTATCCCGTGATATGAGGCTATGATTAGATCTGGTTTCCAATTTATTTCATTAATTTTTTTATTAATTGAATTAACTAGTGCGTCAATGTAGAGAGGATTGGATTCATAGTGTGGTATTATTTTTAGTGAAGGTTGCCATCTCATTTTCATTAACGTTCTATAAACTTCATCACAAACTGTTGCCGTTGTTGCTGCTGCATATTGAGGATAAAGAGGCAAAATTACTAAATTTTCACAACCCATCTCATGTAATTTATGTATCTTCTTTTTAATACTTGGATTTCCATACCTCATCGCAAAATCTAAAATGATATTTTCTTTTTGTAATGACTGAGAGGTTTTTTCAGATTGTTTTTTTGTATAATAAAGGAGTGGAGACATATTTTCATTTTTCATCCAAATTTCTTTATAAGCCTTGGCGGTCTTGGAAGGTCTAAAAGTTAGAATAAATAAATTTAAAATTATTTGCCAAATTATAGGATTTACTTCTATCACTCTTCCATCTGACAAAAATTCTTTTAAATATTTCCTAATATCAAACCAGTTTGTTGAATCTGGTGTGCCCAAATTAATTATGAGCACCCCTGTTTTTCCATAATTTAATGGTGGATGATTTTTATCCATAGTTTAATTATTTTTCACTATTTTAATTAAATTTTCGACCATTTCTGGATTGGTTTCAGGAAGAATACCATGCCCTAAATTAAATATATATGGATGATCTTTAAAAATTTCCAAATACTTATTTGTTTCTTTTTTCAAATTGTCATAATTAGTTAATAAAACCTTAGGATCTAGACCACCTTGTACGGGGATTTTAATATCTTTTAGTATTTTCTTTGGATCAACATTATAATCAATGCTTATTGCATCAGGTTTAACAATTTCACAAAATTCTTTGTAATTTTTGATTTCTCTTGGAAAACATATTACTGGTACTTTTAAAGACTTAACATAATCCACTAAATTCAAAGTAGGAGTATAAATATAATTTGGAAGATCTTTTTCTTCTAATAAACCAGCCCAGCTATCAAAAATTTGAATAACATTTGCTCCATTATCTATTTGATTTTTAATATGAACTTTCAAAAATTTTTCTATAAGTAATAAAATTCTATTTATTAAAAATTCGTCTTTAAAAAAATTTTTATTCAAATCTTTTTTTGGAGATTTTAAATTAATCATATAAACTAGAAGAGTCCATGGTGCTCCGACAAATCCAATAGTATTTTTGTTTTTTACAATCGAATTAGAACTTACTTTTTTGATCGCTTTATAAACAGGATATATTTTTTCAACAAAATCTATCTCATCTAATTTAGCTATGTTTTTTAAATCTAGATTTTCTAGCTTGGGACCAAAATTTTTTTCAAATTTTACTTTTTGACCTAAACCGTAAGGTAACATTAAAATGTCTGAAAAGATTATTGCAGCATCAATATCAAATCTTTTTAATGGTTGTAATGTTATTTCAGCTGATAAGTTGTCATCTAAACATAAATTAATAAAATCAGGATTTTTTTTTCTAATTTCTCTAAATTCTGGTAAATATCGACCTGCTTGTCTCATTATCCATATAGGATTAAATGAGGTGTCTTTGTTAATAATTACTTTATTTAAAGGTTTCATATTAAAGTCTTATAAATTATTGTAGTATTAATATATCCTGTGAATAAAGGAGATTATTTTTTATAAACATTATCCTTACAATTTATCAACATGTTTGACGATTAAAATTGTGTAAAATGAAGCTTTTTTAATTATCTCAATTTTTGTGGATTGTTTTAACTTATTTATTATTATTGTTAATAAAAGTCAGGTTTTACAGATGTTATTGGAGAAATTTTGAATTGTATAATTTAATCAAAATAATACAGAGTTTATTAACAATTTATTTATGAATAATACATATCAAATTTATTTAATTTCTGACTCAACTGGAGAAACTTTAGATAGAATATTTTTGGCGCTTAAAGCACAATTTTTAAACATAGAATATAAAGTTAATTCTTATTCATTTACAAGAACAGAAAATCAAATTTTAAAAATTTTAGAAGATGCAAAAAAACACGAAAACTCAATAATCTTGTATACGATTGTAGATAATAACCTTGCTAAGTATTTAGCTAATGAGAGTGAAAATAAGAAGATACCTTGTTTCGGAGTATTAGGTAATTTAATATTAAATTTTTCTAAAATTTTAAATCAAAAAGCCACACACGAACCAAGTGGACAACACGTTTTAAACGATGAGTATTATGATAGAATTGAAGCAATACAATTTACCATGAATCATGATGATGGTAATTTAATAAGTGAAGTTGAAAAATCTGATATCATTCTTGTTGGAGTTAGTAGAACTAGCAAAACCCCAACTTCTATTTATCTTGCTAATAAAGGTTTTAAGACATCAAACATTCCTTTGGTTAATGAAAACTCTTTACCAGAAAAACTTAAACAAAATCCGCATATAACTTGTGTTGTTGGATTAAGTACAGAACCTGAACGACTAGCAGATTTAAGAAAAAATAGAATGAATTCGTTAAAAGAAACAGAAAGTATAGATTACACTAACCTAGAGAGTATAAAAAAAGAAGTTCTTCGGGCAAAAAAAACATTTCAAAAATATAAATGGCCCTTGATAGATGTAACAAGAAAATCTGTTGAAGAAACTGCTGCTTCAATAATAAAAATACACGAAATATATTCAAACAATGCTAAATAAAATTATTCTAGCCTCTAAGAGCAAAGTCAGAAAAGATATTTTAAATAAAAACAACATAGAAAGTATTGTGGAACCTTCAAACGTTGACGAAGATATTGTAAAATTATCTTTGCTTAAAGAAAATGCTACCCCAGAAATAATTTCCAAAAATTTAGCAGAGTTAAAAGCAAATAAGGTTAGTGCTAAAAGACAAGGCGAAACAGTAATTGGAGCAGATAGTGTTATCGATTTAGATGGTGAGTTAATATCAAAGCCTCAAAGTAGAGAAGAGGCAATGAAAATATTAAAAAAACTCAACGGTAAATCACACTTTTTAATAAGCTCTGTTTGTATTTCAAAAAATGGCTCAATGATTTGGAACTATACTGATAAAGCAACATTAACGATGAAAAATTTTTCAGACTTTGAATTAGCAGAATATTTATCAAAGATATCTGATGAAAAACTTTATGCTTATAATGTCTATCAAATAGAAGGGGAGGGTAGAAAATTATTCACTAGTATAAAAGGAAATGAAGATACAATAATGGGCCTACCTATAAAAAAAATAAAAGAATATCTAAATTTACAAAAATGAAAAAATATTTTGTAATTGGAAACCCGATTAATCATTCATTATCTCCAAAACTGCACAACTATTGGTTAAAACAAAATAATATTAATGCAGTTTATGAAAAAATTAAACTTGAAGAAGATGAAATTGAAAATTTTATTCTTAAGATTAAAAAACAAGAAATAAATGGTTGTAATGTAACTGTTCCATTTAAAAAAATTGTAATTCCTTACCTCGATAGTTTAAGTTTGGAAGCAAAACAAACAAAGTCAGTGAACACAATTTGCTTTAATGATGGTCAACTCATTGGCCATAATACAGATATTTTTGGTTTCCAGAAAGCTATAAATAGTTTGAACTACAAAATTCAAAACAAAAAAATCTTAATTTTAGGAGCTGGTGGAGTTGTTCCATCATTAATTGTTGCTTTAAATAAAATGGAGCCCTCAGAAATAATTATAAGCAACAGAACTAGTAAAAAAGCTGAAGATTTAAAAATTCAATTTAATCAAATTAATATCGTAAGTTGGGGCGAGGTGCCTGATTTTGATATGATTATAAACGCAACTAGTTTAGGTTTAAATAATGAGACCATCGATTTAAACACTTCTAAAATTGGTAAAGATAAATTTTTTTATGATGTTATTTATAATCCTAAAGAAACCAATTTTTTAAAATTAGGAAAAAAAATGGGAAACCAAACAGAGAATGGTAAATTAATGTTTATTTATCAAGCGTTTGAAGCATTTAGATTGTGGCATGGTGTTGAACCAAGTGTGAGTGAAAAAATATTGAAATTATTGGATCATGATTAGAATAGGTATAATTGGAGATATTGGTTCTGGAAAGACTTTTGTAGCAAATAATTTTGGATATCCAGTATTTAATGCAGATCTTGAAGTATCAAAAATTTATAAAAAAGATAAAAAAATTTTTTTAAAGTTAAAAAATAAATTACCAAAATACATAACTAAATTTCCTATAGATAAAAACGAAATTACAGACGCTATTTTAAATAATCAAAATAATTTAAATAAAATAATTAAAATTGTACATAAAGAAATAAGAAAAAAACTTAATGTTTTTTTAAAGAAACATAAAAAAGAAAAAATTGTAATTTTAGATATTCCATTATTAATCGAAAATAAACTTTTTAAAAAAGAAGATTTTTTAATTTTTGTTAAATCTAAAAAAAAAGATATTGATAAAAGAATTAAGAAAAGACCAAAATTTAATTCAAAACTTTTAAAAATTTTTAAAAAAGTTCAGCTCAGCCCAAGTTATAAAAAAAAAAAATCTCATTTTATAATTAAAAATACATTTACAGAAAAACCTGTTAAAAATGAAATTATAAAAATTATGAATAAAATTTTATAAATGAAAGAAATTGTTTTAGATACAGAGACTACCGGAATATCGATTAAAGATGGCCATAGAATAGTTGAAATAGGGTGTATTGAATTAGATAATTTGGTACCTATAAATAAGTTTCACTCATATTTAAACCCTGAAAGAAAAGTTTCTGAAAAAGCATTTGAGGTACACGGTTATTCTGATGAGTTTTTATCAAAACAAAAAAAATTTTCTGAAATAGTAAATGATTTTTTAAATTTTATTGAAGGTAAAAACTTAATTATTCATAATGCAGAATTTGATATTGCTCATTTAAATAATGAGCTCTCGTTAATTGGAGAAAATAAAATTAGCAATAAAATAATCGATACTCTTGAATTAGCTAGATCTAAATTTCCAGGATCATCATCAAGTCTAGATGCATTGTGTAAAAGGTATAGAATTGATAACTCTAGAAGGGTGCAGCATACGGCTTTAATTGATTGTGACCTTTTAGCAAAAGTTTATATAAATTTAATTGATCAAAAAGAACCTACACTTAATTTTAAAGACGAGCAAAATTTTGAGGCAAATAAATCTAATGCAGAGATTTTATATTTTAAGAAAATTATAACTCCTTCAAAAGATGAAATATCTAAGCACCAGAAATATTTAAAAAATCATTTAAAAAAGAATTACTTTTAATTAACTCTTTTTTTATAAAGATCCTCAAAATCTATCTTTTTTTCAAATTTAATGCCCTCATATCCCGAATTATGCAACATATTCAAAAAAGATTTTTCAAGGTCTGGATAAATTTTAATTTGAGCATCGCACAAAATAATTCTTTCTAAATCTTCTTTTTCTTTAATATCTTCATTTATTTTTATAATTGTTGCAAAATTCATTTCAAAATAAGATTTGTATTTTGAATTTTCTTTATCTTCGAATTTTAATATTGTGTTTATCTCAACCATTTTATTTTTTAATGGTTTCGTTTTTATATCAATATTTAATTGATACTTTAAAATATTATCTTTAACAAAAAAATATGTCTCAGCATCTTTTGTTTCGCTAGACATATCTTTAATATATTTACCTAAAATTCTAAATTTTTCCATCATCGTTATCGTCTATATCTTCGTACTCACCATCAATAAAATTATTTTTTTTTTTATTTACAGGATTAAATTTTTTAAACAAACTATTAAATATAAATTTCCTACTTAATGGAAAAATTAATAGAAAACCCAAAAAGTCAGTGGCAAAGCCTGGAATTATTAATAATAATGCTGCAAAAGCGATAGCAGCACCAGACAACATTTCATAAGTAGGATTTTCATTTTGCCTCAATTGGTTAAAACCTGATTTGAGAGTATTTAAACCCTCATACTTAGCATAGTACACTCCGACAATAGCTGTAGAAAAAATTAGAAAAATAGTTGTTAAAGCTCCTATTTCTGACCCTATTTTAATTAAAAGGTAAATTTCAATAACTGGGATGAGGATAATTGTTAAAAATACTGAGTTCATTTGTCTTTAATCTAAATTGCTGGTTGAAATTAATCAACAGAGTAATTACTATAAATCAATGAATTACAGTTTCGAGTATATCGATATTATTTTACTTGCAATGATTGCAGGTTTTATTTTTTTACGATTAAGAGGAATTCTTGGTAAAAGAACTGGGTATGAGGGAAAATCTCCAGCACAATTTCAAGAGGTATTAAAAAAAATTAAGGTTGATCAACAAAAAAAATCTAGTGATAAATTTGATGATGAAGCTAAAAAAGAATTTATAAAAGGTGCTAAAATTGCTTATGAAACAATTATTACTGATTTTAGTGATAACGATAACAAAATTACAAATGCCAAACCTTTGTTGAATAAGGAAATATTTAATCAATTTGATGAAGCATTAAAAGAAAGAGCAAAAAAAGGCCATATTGCTGAAATTACTTTTATTGGAGTAAATAAGGCTGAAATAAAAGAACATAAAAAAACTGGAAACATTCTAAATGTAACGGTTGATTTTATAGCCGAGGTAATCACTTGTATCAGAGATAAAGAAAAAAAAATTGTATCTGGAGATCCTGAAAAAATTAAAAAGATCTACGATACTTGGGTTTTTTCACGTGATACAACTTCGCAAAATCCAAACTGGCAATTAGTTAGTATTTTAACTTAGTTGAACGATAAAATTTCAAAAAAAGATAAAACAGATTGGGAAAATTTTCTTAATAGTAAAGATAAGTTAATTGATAAGGATTATAAAAAAAAAACATCCAAATCATATTTAACCAAATCAATAGACTTACATGGCTATACTTTGGATCAAGCCAATAAAACTGTAGAACAATTTATTATCAAAGCATTTTATGACAAAATAAATAAATTAATTATCGTAACAGGAAAAGGTATTCATTCTAATAATGAAAAAAATCCATATGTTTCTCAAGATTTAAGTATTCTGAAGTACTCTGTTCCAGAATTTATTTCGACAAACAAAAAATTAATGGAAATGATTAATGAAATTAAAGATGCAAAAATTGAGGATGGTGGTAGTGGTGCATTTTACATTTATTTAAAAAAAAATAAAAAACCATGATAATTTGGTTGGCATCTTACCCTAAAAGTGGAAATACACTATTAAGATCATTATTATCTTCTTATTTTTATTCATCTGATGGTTCATTTACTTTTAAAAATTTAGAAAAAATATCTCAGTTCCCATTAACAAGTCATTTAATGTCTATAGGAGTGAATATTGATAATGAAGAAGATGTATTTAAAAATTTTATCAATGCACAAAATCTAATTAATCAAGATAAAGGTAAAATTAAATTTTTCAAAACGCATAGCTCTTTAAGTCAAACTTATGAGTCAAATTTTACAGACTTAAGAAACACATTAGGCACAATTTATATTGTTCGAGATCCAAGAAATGTCGTCACTTCTTTTGCTCATCATTATAGTATGTCCATAGATCAGGCAACAGATGTAATGATTGATAAAAATAGGTTTATGGACAAAACACCAAAAAATTGTCGAGTTTTTTTAGGTTCATGGTCTTTTAATTATAATTCATGGAAAAATCTTCAAAAACATAACAAATATTTATTAATTAAATACGAGGATTTAATCAGTAAGAAAAAAAATGTTTTATTAAAAATTTTTAAATATCTTGATTTTTTAGGATTAAAAACAAATCTTGATATTATTAAATTAAATAAAGCAATTAAAACGACCCAATTTGAGGATATGAAAAAAAAAGAAGAAAATGAAGTATTTTATGAAGCCCTGATTGACACTAATACAGGTAAAAGAAAAAATTTTTTTAACCTTGGTCCAAAAAATGATTGGAGAAAACTTTTAGATAAAAAAAATTTAGATAAAATTGAAAAAAACTTTGAAAAAGAAATGATTGAACTGGGGTATTTGTAGTTTTAAAGAATAAATTTCGACAAATCAGTATCTTTAACTAAGTTATCCAGGTTTTTATTTATATATTCCTTATTAATTATTATTTTTTCACCAGCTCTGTCTGTTGCTGTAAAACTGATATCATCTAATATTTTTTCAATAATTGTGTGTAATCTTCTTGCTCCAATATTCTCTACTGTCGCATTAACCTCCGAAGCAATATTTGCAATTGTATCAATACCATCATCAGAAAATTCAAGTTCCACATTTTCAGTTTTTAAAAGAGCAACATATTGTTTGATTAAACTATAATCTGGTTCTTTTAAAATTCTTTTAAAATCATCACTTGTTAATGCTTCTAATTCAACTCTTATTGGTAATCTTCCTTGTAACTCTGGAAGTAAATCAGATGGTTTAGCAAGTTGAAAAGCACCTGAAGCAATAAATAAAATGTGATCTGTTTTGATTGGACCATGTTTTGTATTAACTGTCGTTCCTTCTATTAAAGGTAGCAAGTCTCTTTGAACCCCTTCTCTTGATACATCACCTCCAACTCTATCAGTTCTTGCAGAAATTTTATCTATTTCATCTAGGAAAACTATTCCGTTATTTTCAGTAGATATTTTGGCAGCTTTAACAATTTTATCTTGCTCAATTAATTTGTCGGATTCATCATTAATTAAAATTTCATGTGACTCTTTTACTGTCATTTTTTTCTTTTTTTCTTTGTTACCCATAGACTTACCAATCATTTCCCCAATGTTTATCATTCCAACATTAGCACCTGGCATTCCTGGTATTTCAAAAGAAGCACCGTTTGAACCTGTATCGCTTACGGCTATCTCTATTTCATTATCATCTAAGTCACCATTTCTAAGTCTTTTTCTAAAACTTTCTCTTGTCGCAAGACTTGCTTTTTTTCCCACCAAAGCATCTAGTACTTTTTCCTCAGCTGCCTTTTGGGCTTGTGCATGAACTTCTTTTCTTTTCTTCACTTTTTCCATTGCAATTGCAATTTCAATCAAATCTCTAACAATTTGTTCAACATCTCTTCCAACATATCCAACTTCTGTAAATCTAGTTGCCTCAACTTTAACAAAAGGAGCTTCAGCTAGTTTTGAAAGTCTTCTAGAAATTTCTGTTTTCCCAACTCCTGTTGGTCCAATCATTAAAATATTTTTTGGCAGAACTTCATTTTTCATTTCACCTTTTAAAGCCTGTCTTCTCCATCTATTTCTTAATGCAACAGCGACAGCTTTTTTTGCTTTATTTTGTCCAACAACAAAACGATCTAATTCTGAAACTATTTCTCTTGGTGAAAGAGCGCTTACTAAAGAAGCTTCTTCTTTCTGAGTTTTTTCTTTAGGGTGTAAAGGTGTTACGTTTGAATTATCCATTATATTTTTTCAAATTTGACATTGTCATTTGTGAAAACACATATATCAGCTGCTACTTTAATAGCTTTTTTTGCAATTTCCTCTGCTGACATATTTCCTTCCATTAATACTTTTCCTGCTGCTAGAGCATAGTTTCCACCAGAACCTATTCCTATCACATCACCTTCTGGTTCAAGAACGTCCCCAGTTCCAGAAATTATATAACTATTATTCTTATCACCTACAGCCATTAGTGCCTCTAATCTTCTTAAATATTTATCTGTTCGCCAATCTTTTGCCAGCTCGACAGCTGCTCTAGATAAATTACCAGCATGTTTTTCTAATTTTCCTTCTAGTCTTTCAAATAGAGTTAATGCATCAGCAGTTGATCCTGCAAATCCTGCAACCACATCTCTTTTTTCAATTTTTCTAACTTTAGATGCTGTGCTTTTGACAACTGTATTTCCCATACTAACTTGTCCGTCACCAGCAACTACAACTTCATTATTTTTTCTAACCAGTACAATTGTTGTCATATCTAATAAATGGTAACTATTTTTGATACTTCAAGTCTTTACACTAATATTGATATAGTTGGATTAAGTATGTATACCATTTAAAATATATGGATAGAAAAGGAAAAGTATCTCGAAAAACAAAAGAAACTAGTATCAATGTTGAATTAAACATTGATGGCAAAGGTAAATACCAGATTGATACTGGAATAGGTTTTTTAGATCATATGCTTGAACAATTATCAAAGCATTCATTAATAGATTTAAAAGTTAAAGCAAAAGGTGATACTCATATTGATCTTCACCACACTACAGAAGATACAGGGATTGCAATTGGCGAAGCTTTAAAAAAAGCTTCAAAGAAATTTGTAGGTATTAAAAGATATGCACACAGAGTTATTCCTATGGATGAAACATTAACTAGAGTTGCAATAGATGTTTCAAACAGGCCTTATTTAATTTGGAAGGTAAAATTAAAAGTTGAGAAACTTGGTGAGATGGACACTGAATTGTTTAAAGAGTGGTTCCAGGCATTTTCACAAGCCGCAGGTATTACAATGCATGTTGAAAATATCTATGGTGATAATAGTCATCATATTATTGAGTCCTGTTATAAAGCTTTAGCAAGATCACTAAGAGAGGCATTAGAGATGGATCCTAGAAGTAAAAAAAGCATTCCATCCACTAAAGGCTCATTATAAGTTTAATGAACGTCACAATTGTTGATTATAATTCGGGCAATATAAGCTCCGTTATAAATTCCTTTAAGGAAGTTGCTAAAGATAAAGTAAATATCGAAGTAACTTCAAATTTAAACAAGATTAAATCTTCTGATAAATTAGTTTTACCAGGGCAAGGTTCGTTTAAAAGTTGTATTGATGCACTTAATAATATTAATGGTTTGGTAGATGTATTAAACGAATTTGCAATAAATAATAAAAAACCACTTCTAGGAATTTGTGTTGGTTTACAAATGTTTGCAGATATTGGCTATGAAGAAACTGAAACTAAGGGTCTTGGTTGGATATCAGGCAAAGTATCAAAAATAGACAACCAAAACGGAAAATACAAACTTCCTCATATTGGTTGGAACCAAATTAACATTGTTAAAGACAGTAAAATTTTTAAAGATATAGAAAATAATTCTCACATGTATTTTGTTCACAGTTATGAATTCGTTCCAGAAGATAAAAATATAATTTCAGCAACAACAGATTATTCTTCAAATGTCGTTTGTTCAGTTGAAAAAGAAAATATTTTTGGAACACAATTTCATCCAGAGAAGAGTGATAAATTAGGTCTTAAAATTATTGATAATTTTTTAAGTTTATAATTTGAAACAAAACGTGAATTTTGTTATCATATATAAATGAAATTAACCTTAAAAACTTTAGTTTTACTTACATCGATCGTATTTACTTTTAATTTTGCTAATGCAGATAGTTGGTCTACTAATTCTTTAGGTATAACATCAGGCACACTTGGTGGACAATCTTTTTCATCGTCAACTAACTCACTTGGAATTACGTCAGGATCGATTGGAAGTGAAACATTTTCTTATTCAACTAATTCTTTAGGTATTACAACTGGGAGCGTAGGTGGACAATCTTTTTCATCGTCAACTAACTCACTTGGAATTACGTCAGGATCGATTGTAAGTGAAACATTTTCTTATTCAACTAATTCTTTAGGTATTACAACTGGGAGCGTAGGTGGACAATCTTTTTCTTGCTCAACAAATTCACTAGGAATAACTACTTGTTATTAAAATATTAATTAAACTTTAGATATTTAGTTAATCAAACAATTAAAAGATGAAAATATTTCCAGCCATAGATATCAAAGATAAAAAATGTGTGAGACTAGTTAAAGGAAATTTCGACAACAAAACTGAATATGAAATGTCTCCAATTGAACAGGCTAGAAAATATAAAGATCATGGTTTTAAAAACCTGCATATAGTTGATTTAGATGGGGCATTAACTGGTGAGACAGTTAATTTAGATATTATTAAAGAAATAGTTATTAAATTTGATCTTAAAATTGAGATTGGTGGAGGTATAAGAAATTTTGAGAGTATTCACAAATATACTGATGCTGGTGTTGAAAAAGTAATTTTAGGAAGCGCAGCCATAAAAGATAAAAATTTTTTAAAAGAAGCATGTGAAAAATTTTCAAATAAAATTGCTTTAGGATTAGATGCTAAAGATGGTTATTTGTCAGTCTCTGGTTGGAAAGAAAATTCAAATCAATTAACTTTAGATTACTTAAAAGAAGTGAATGATTATGGGGCAAGTAGATTGATTTATACTGATATTAATAGAGATGGTATGAAGCAAAGTCCTAATTTTGAGGAAACAGTTAGGGTTGCCAATACATCTAGTTGTCCAGTGATCATATCAGGTGGAGTTTCATCAATACAAGATATTAAAAAAGCTAAGGAATTAAATAATAAAAATATTGAGGGCATTATAGTTGGAAAAGCTATTTATGATGGCGATATAAAATTGGATGAATTAGCTAAGGAAGTAAATGCTTAAAAATAGAATAATACCTTGTTTAGACGTTAAAAATGGCCGTGTTGTAAAAGGAATTAACTTTGTTGATCTACAAGATGCAGGAGATCCAGTCGAACAAGCAAAAATTTATTCAGACGGTGGAGCAGATGAAATTTGTTTTTTAGATATTACTGCTTCAAATGAAAATAGAGATACTATTTATGATGTTGTAGAGAAAACGTCGAAGAAATGTTTTGTTCCTCTGACAGTTGGAGGCGGTATTAGAAGTATTGAGGATATCAATAAACTACTGAACTGTGGTGCAGACAAAGTTTCTATTAATACGGCAGCAGTTCAAAATCCAGAAGTAGTTGTAGAAAGTTCTAAAAAATTTGGTTCACAATGTATTGTGGTTGCTATTGATGCCAAAAAAAATGCTGACAAATGGGAAATTTTTACACATGGTGGAAGAAATAATACTGGAATTGATGCAATAGAATTTGCATCAAAAATGGAAAGTAGTGGAGCAGGTGAGCTGTTAGTCACATCAATGGATAGAGATGGCACCCAGGTAGGTTATGATATTGAACTTATGTCTAAAATTTCATCTAAAGTAAATATTCCCGTCATTGCATCAGGTGGAGTGGGGAACTTAGATCATTTAGTTGATGGAATTAAATTAGGAAATGCTAGTGCAGTCTTAGCAGCATCGATATTTCATTATGGCAAACACTCTGTAAAAGAGGCAAAGGAATATCTGGATTCAAAAGGAATACCTGTTAGAATTTGATATGCTTAATACATTAGAAAATTTAATTAAACTTGCAAGAGATAGAAAAACTAATCCAGTTGAAGGTTCTTATACAAACAAATTACTTACAGATAAATCTCTAAGTAAAGCTAAGGTCCTAGAAGAAATTGATGAATTAATTGAAGCTATAGAAGAAAATACAAACAAAATACACGAGGCAGCTGACGTGTTTTACCATTTGTTAATGTATTTAGAGGCGAATGATGTGAAAATTGAAGAGGTAATGGAAGAATTAGAGAAAAGAAAAAAATGAGTTACGATGATAATAATATTTTTGCTAAAATTTTACGTGGAGAGATACCTTGCAATAAAATTTACGAAGATGATTACGTTTTGTCATTTCATGATATCAATCCACAAAAGAAAGTTCATGCACTGGTAATTCCTAAGGGCAAATATATAGATCTTGATGATTTTAGTATGAATGCATCTTCAGAAGAGATGGTTGGTCTTTTGAAAGGTATTAATACAGTTGCAAAAAAGCTAGGTATTTCAACAGAAGTAGGCCAAGGTTATAGGGCGCTAGCCAATATTAGTGAGCATGGTGGTCAAGAAGTCCCTCATTTGCATTTTCATTTATTTGGTGGTGAACGTGTTGGAAAAATGGTCGAGTGATAGAAGAAGTTAAAAGAAATTATCTAGAAATAAACTCACTTAATGATCTAAAGGAGGGCAAACAACCTTCACAAGATTATATTGTTAACTTAATTGAACCGAGTGATTTTCAGTTAAATAAATTTTTTTATAAAAATATTGGAAAAAAACACAAGTGGGTTGATAGATTAATATGGACAGAAGAACAGTGGATCAAATATGTTTCCAATAAAAATGTTAAAACATTTATATTAAAAAATAAAAATGATTTAGCTGGTTTTTTTGAATTAATTATTCATTACGAAAAGAAAGAGGTGGAAATAGCATATTTTGGAATATTAGAAGAATATCAAAATAAAAAATTAGGATCGTTTTTGTTATCAGATGCTATTAAAAAATCATTTCAACAAAATGTAGACAGAGTTTGGCTTCATACATGTTCTTTAGATCACAAAAATGCACTTTATAATTATTTAGCTAGAGGAATGAAAATATTTAAATCAGAAATTGTTAGAATCTAATTTTGAAGTGGAGTTTTAAATATTTCTTCATCAACAATTTTATTTGATTTAACTGAATAAAGAAGTGTAACAGCAATATTTTGATAAATATCCTTAGTTTGCCAGCCAATTAAATTATGATTATTAATATCAAAAAAAATCTCTATTGATTGGTTATTTTCTTTTATTGTAAATTTGACCAGAGAATTATTAATAATTTCCTCATTTAATTCGGATATTTTTTTTAATAAGAAATTTTTATCTAAAATAAAATTCAATGGTGTTTTATCCAATGGATACCTATAGTAGCTTGAAGTAGATTTTATAACTAAAGATTTTCCATTTGAAACTATAACTTTGTTTTTTTGATCATATGCACAAAACATTTTTTTTGGATATTGAATTGTACAGTTTCCAAACTCAATTTTTCCATTTATATTTTGTTCAAAATCAAAATTTAAATTTAAAGTATCTTTTAATTTATTAATTATTTGATCTTTGTTATTTGCATTTACTTCACTAGATAAACTAATGAGACAAAATAAAAGCAGGACTCTCAACATTAAAGAACGTCTCTTTTACCTACATGATTTGCTTTACTGACAATTCCATCGGCTTCCATCATGTCAATTATTCGTGCAGCTCTGTTGTAACCAATTTGAAGTTTTCTCTGTAAAAATGAGGTAGAAGCTTTTCCTTCAGATCTAATTATTTCAACGGCTTGTTGATATAATTCATCCTTATCTCCTTGATCTGTATTTGATCCTAACTCTTTCTCGTCAGCAAAATTTAAGATTTCATCAATATAGTCTGGTTCAGCTTGTGATCTTAAAAAATTGTTTATTTTCTCTATTTCATTATCTGAGACAAATGGAGCATGAATCCTTATTATTCGGTTAGCAGATGACATATAAAGCATGTCTCCCTTTCCTAATAACTGTTCTGCCCCTTGTTCGCCCAGAATTGTTCTGCTATCTATTTTTGAAGTCACTTGAAAAGATATTCTTGTTGGAAAATTAGCTTTAATTGTACCTGTTATTACATCAACACTAGGTCTTTGCGTAGCCATAATAATATGAATACCAGCTGCTCTAGCCATTTGAGATAGTTTTTGAATATAGTTCTCTATCTCTTTACCTGCTACTAACATTAAATCTGACATTTCATCTACCACTACAACTATGTAGGGCATCGGAAGTTTATGTTTGGCATTGTAACCGTCAATATTTCTAACTCCCTCTTTTGTCATTAATCTGTATCTACTCTCCATTTCTTTTACTACCCAACCAAGAACAGATGCAGCTTTTTTAGCTTCAGTTATTACAGGGCAAAGCAAGTGTGGTATGCCTTCATATGTTGAAAGCTCAAGCATTTTAGGATCGATTAATATAAATTTACATTTTTCTGGTGTGTGACGATAAAGAAGTGATAAAATAATTGTATTAATGCAAACAGATTTTCCTGAACCTGTAGTACCAGCAATGAGTAAATGAGGCATAGTAGACAGATCTCCTACAATAGGTTTCCCAGAAATATTTTTTCCAAGAGCTATTGGTAATTTTGTTTCTCTATTTTTAAAATCCGCATTATTTATAATTTCACTAAGATAGACGTTTTCTCTTAAATCATTTGGTAGTTCAATTCCTACAGTATTGCTACCTGGTATAGTTGAAATTCTAGCAGATTCAGAACTAGTGTTTCTTGCTATATCATCTGATAAATTTATAATTTTAGAAACTTTTACTCCAGCAGCTGGCTCAAATTCATTGAGTGTTACAACTGGACCATGACTTACTTTTTTAATTTCTCCCTTAACCCCGAAGTCCAATAGAATTTTTTCTAAAAATTTAGGGTCATTTGTCTCATTTTTATTTGAGTTTTCTCTCTCTTTCTTAGTTGGAGCTTTTAATAATTCAATTTTTGGTAATTGAAATTTATTTTTAGAAATTGGTTTGTTTTCTGCTTTAATAAATGGCAAGTCTTCTTGTATTAAGTTTTTGATTTCCTCTTGAGGAATATATTCACTTATGATTTCACTTTTGTCTGTATAAGATTTATTTTCTTTACCATTAAAAAATTTAATAATTTTTATTAATAAATTATAAAATTTAATAGGGTGAAAATTTACACTTAATAAAAATAAAGTAATTACCAGTATAACTAGAACATAGTAAATTAATGTTTCATTTATGAGAATTATTGAATTTAAAAAAGTTTGTCCAAAATATTCTCCAACAAAACCACCGTTACCATTTATATAAAGTGTAAAAGCATCAGAATAAAAATGATTTAAAAATAAAGTCCCAAATATAATATATAAAATTGTTATAAAAGTATTTTCAATTATTAAAAAAAATTCTTTTACTCGAAATATATTCATACCAGTAATTATGTATGTGAAAGAAATTAGATAAGCAACGAAACCGAAAGATTGAAAAAATAGATCAGAAATAAAACTTCCTTGAAAACCTAATAAATTTTTAATTTTAGTATCTTTAGGAAAAATAAAGTTAGGATCCTCAGGTGAATATGAAAAAAGTGCAATAAATAAGAGAATACCAGCAGAGAAAATTATGATTCCAGATATTTCTGCTAAGCGCTTTAAAGTAAAATTAATTAATAAATTAGCTGTTTTTTTAATGTTCATTTATACAAATCAATTATACCACTTTGTATCATCTAATTTTTGTTGTTAAAATTAAAAATAATATGAGAGTTTGTGTAGTAGGAAGTGGTTTAACAAGTTTAACTTTAGCAAAAGCTTTAGTTAATCAGAGTATTCATGTTGATGTTTTAATAAATAAAAAAAAACAAGTTGTTGATAGTTCTAGAACAATTGGAATGACAAAAAACAATTTAGAATATTTTAATAAAAATATAATTAATATAGAAGGAATCGGTTGGAAATTGAATAAGATAGAAATTTTAACTGAAAACTTAGAACAAGAAAAATTAATAAACTTTAAAAATAATAAAAGCCATTTTTTTTCTATTATAAAAAATTATTTACTCTATGAAAAACTAAGCAAAAGTTTATCAAAAAATAAAAATTTTAGAAAATTTTCATCAAATAATTATTTAAGTTTATCAAAAAAATATGATCTTATAATTAACACTGATAATTCAAATTTGATTTCAAAAAAATTTTTTCAAAAGAAAACTTTAAAAAATTACTTTAGTTATGCTTATACGAGCATAATTACACACAAAAAAATTGATAATCATACAGCTTCCCAGATTTTCACACAATATGGACCATTAGCTTTTTTGCCAATATCAAATAACCAAACTTCAATAGTTTTTTCGATAAATAATAAGAAGCTCTTTAATAATGAGGAATTATTCAAACTTATAAAAAAATATAATCTTAAGTATGAAATAAAAAAAATTGAAAAATTTAGTTCTTTTAGTTTAAAATCTATTAATTTAAGAAATTATTATCATGGTAATTTCTTAGCATTTGGAGATTTATTGCACAAAATTCATCCATTAGCTGGGCAAGGCTTTAATATGACTGTTAGAGATTTAAGAGTTTTAATTGATATTATCGTCTCGAAAATTGAATTAGGTTTACCAATCGACCAATCCATATGCAAAGAATTTGAAAAAAAAGTAAAAGCTAAAAATATGATTTTTTCAAAAGGTATAGATTTTGTTCATGAGTTTTTTAAAATAGAGAGTAAATTTAAGAGCAGTATACTCAGTAAGTCGATAAAGATTATATCAAATAAACCATCTTTAAATAAATTATTTGCTGAAATTGCCGATCATGGAATAATTTATTAATTATTGAACCGTATTATTTTCGTATACATCGAAGCTATAAGTTTTAAGAATTTCTGCAATTTTATTTTTTCTTAAATCTAAATTTCTAGCCTCTAATAAAATCTGTTTTTCTTCAAGTGTGAAAGGAGATGCCATTGATAGAGCATTTATAGTTTCATCAAGATTTTGTTTTTCTAAAGCTTTCCAATTTATAATGAAGCCCTTTTTCTCAAACAAAGATTTTAAATCTTTAAAAATTAATTCAAGGTCAGAAAACTTTAACTCTGCTTTCTCATTTATCAAATCTTCAGAAAATTCCTCATAATTCACTTCAAGTATTCTGTATTTTTTTTCAGTTTTTATCTCTGTTACATTTTTAAATCTTGATATTCCCTTAATGTCTATTAAGTATCGTCCATCTGTTGTTTCTTGAAAGGATATTATTTTACCGACACACCCAACATCAAATAATTCTGGATTATTTTCTTTATTAAACGTTGTTTTTGGTTGGATTATGCCTATTAGTTTATCTAATTTCATACTGTCATTGATCATTTCAATATATCTAGGCTCAAAGATGTTTAATGGTACGGTTGTTCTTGGAAAAATTATGAAATTACTCAAAGGAAAAACAGATATTTTTGTTGGCAGATTATTCATTTTATAATTTTTACAAAATATATATTAATCTTCTATATTAAATTTTAAATGATTATTTGGATAGCTTCATACCCCAAAAGTGGAAATACATGGCTCAGAGCTTTATTAAGCACTTATTTTTTTTCAAAGGATGGTACTTTTCATGATAGTTTATTAAAAAATATAGATCAATTTCCTACTTTTAAATATTTTAAAAACTTTAATCACAATAAAAAAATACCAGGTGATACCTGCAAGTATTGGATTAAAGCTCAAGAAATTATAAATGCCCAGCAAAATCTAAAATTTTTTAAAACCCATAATGTTTTTGGCAAGTTAAATAATTTTGATTTTACAAATAATCAAAACTCTATTGGTTGCATATATGTTGTTAGGGACCCTAGAAATGTAATTACATCACTTAAAAATCATTATCAATTAAATGACGATCAAGCTTTTAATTGGATCACAAACGAAAAAAATTATATTTATAATATTAATGATTTCGAAAATTCAGGATATGGTGATTTTCAATTTATAAGTTCTTGGAATACAAATTATAAATCTTGGACTATTCAAAAAAAAATACCAGTTAAATTAATTAAGTACGAAGAATTATTAAATTCGACTTATGCTGTTTTTTTAGAAGTAATAAATTTTATAAACGTAATAACTAAAAATAATCAAAAATTAGATAAGAATAAAATTAAAAAAACTCTTAAATCCACTTCATTTGATGCTTTAAAAAAAAGTGAAAAAAAATATGGATTTACTGAGGCTGTGCCAGATAAAACTAGTAAAAATAAAAAAATAACTTTTTTTAATCTAGGTCCTAAAAATGACTGGAAAAAAATTTTAGACACATCTATTGCAAATAAAATAAGTAATACTTTTGCAAAAAATTTAAAAGAATTAAATTATAAATAATAGATGGAAAAATTATAGTGATAATTTTTTAGATATATATTTTAAATTACAAAAGAGATAAATAATTATCAATATTAATTTACTTTTTTAAATGGATGGAAATTACTATTAGTTATTTCAAATTTTTTCCAAATTTTATTAAGAGTAATTTTCGTTGTATGATGAATACAAAACATATTACATGACACGATATTATAAAAAACATTATTAGAATTTTTTAAAAAATTTTTTGGATTAAAGAGAGGTGGTAAATGCCAAAACATCACATATCCATAGCTTTTTATTTTTTCTATCAAATTTTTTGAAGAACTAATGTCGTCATTTTCAATGTAAAGAAATGGATTATATTTTTCTATAGTTTTTTGAGCTCCTAGAATTATATTTAACTCTTCACCTTGCGCATCACATTTAATGAGTTTAATTAAATTTTCAGTATTATTTAAATTATAAAATATTTGATCTATAGTTTTTACTGAAACTTTCTCAGAATTATTAGATTTTTTTTTTGAAATTCTTGCATCACCATAATTATTTTTTTTGTTTTCATCAAATATATTTATATAACTCTCACTTTCTTCTGATGAAAGTGCTGTTTTAAAAATCTCAACATTCTTAATATTATTTTCTTTAATATTTTTTGATAATAAATTGAAATTTTGAGTTTGTGGCTCAAATGAATATACGATTCCACCATTATTTATATATTTTGCTAAAGGAATTGTGTGTGTGCCAATATTAGATCCAACTTCAATTATGCTTTCATTTTTTTTTAGAAATCCTTTGATTAATTCAACTTCACTTTCAGACCACTCACCATATTGAGATAAACTTTTTCCAATATACTCATCATCTTTATAATAAGATATTATACCGTGTTTAAATTTTCTTCGAATTATTTTATTCATGTTTTATTTTAGATATAAATTAATTTATAATAACTTGCATTTATAAAAACCGATAACTATAATATTGCTAAATAAGCGGGCATAGCTCAGTGGTAGAGCGTCTCGTTGCCAACGAGAAGGTCGAGGGTTCGACCCCCTTTGCCCGCTCCAAATTTTTATGAGTGATGATCTTTTAACTAAAAAATGTTTGCCTTGTGAAGGAGGTGCACTTCCTTTTGATATATCTGAAATTCATAAATATCAAAAAAAAGTTGACGGTTGGGACATTACAGAAGATAAAAATAAAATATTCTTCCTATTTAAAAAATTTAAATTTGAAAATTTTAAAAAAAGTCAAAATTTTGTTAATGAAGTTGGTAACATTTCTGAGGAAGAGGGTCATCATCCAGATATAAGCTTTGGTTGGGGTTATGCAGAAATTAAAATTACCACACATGCTATCAAAGGTCTTTCAGAAAATGATTTTATTTTAGCGGCTAAGATAGATAAAATTACTAATGTTTGAAATGTCTTGTTTTAGAAAAGACTAAAATGGTATCTGTTTCGTTTGCAAATTTAATGATTTCTTTATCTCTAATTGATCCAGAAGGTTGAATTACAGCTTGAACTCCTGATTGAACTAATTTTTCAATTCCATCCACAAATGGAAAGAAAGCGTCTGATGCTGCAACCAAATTATTTCCAAATAAATTAAACTTTTTCATTTTATTAATTGCTATCTCACAGCTATCTAATCTACTCGGTTGACCTGATCCAATACCAACAATCGACTCATCTTTAGCAAGAACGATTGCGTTTGATTTGACATATCTACAAACATTGAATGCAAAAATTAGATTTCTAAGCATCTTACGGCTTGGTTTTCTTTTAGATACAACTTTAAAATCTTTATTTTTGAATATTTTTAAGTCTTCAGATTGAACCAATATTGCTTCATTTGATGAATTGAATTTTGTAATTTCGCTAAGTGAATAATTTGTTGCATCAATTACACGTAAATTTTTTTTAGTTTTAAGTATTTTTAGGGCATCAATATCAAAACCATTAGCAATAATTACTTCTAAAAAAAGTTTATTTAGCTCAACTGCAAGATTTTTCTTTATTTTAAAATTACAAGAGACAATTCCCCCAAAAGCGCTTATAGGATCACATGCTAATGCAGATTTATAGCTATCTATAGGATTTGAATTTATTGATACACCACAAGGGTTTGCATGTTTTACAATTACAGTGCCTTTATTTTTTGGTAAAGATTTTGAAATCGTCAAGGCAGCAAATATATCGTTATAATTGTTATAACTTAGTTGTTTTCCTTGGATCTGTTTTAAATTAGTTTTTAAATTTTTTGAATAATACCCACTAAATTGATGTGGATTTTCTCCATACCTAAGTTTTTCAATTAAATTTACAGAAAAAACTTTTTTATCTGGCAAGTGTATATTAGCCTTTTTATTAAAATAACTTGAAATTATGGAATCATAGTAAGCAGTTTCTGTAAAAGCTGTTCTTGATAGTTTTTCTCTGAAATTTAATGATGTAGCCCCATTATTTTTATTCATCTCATCTATTAATTCTTGATATTGATCTGCAGAAGTAATCACTGTTACATCATTATAATTTTTAGCAGCAGACCTAACCATTGTGGGACCCCCCACATCTATATTTTCAATTATTTTTTTATGATTATTAGTAGTTTCTAAAGTTTTTTCAAAGGGATAAAAATTTACAATTACTAGATCAATATTTTCAAAATTATTTTTTTTTAAGTCATTTAAATGTGTTTTATTATTTCTTTTATTAAGGATTCCTGCGTGTATTTTTGGATGTAAGGTTTTAACTCTTCCCTCCAAAATTTCAGGAGAATCTGTAAAATCAGATACTTCTAAACAATTAAATTTTAATTTTTTTATTTGTTTATATGTTCCACCAGAACTAATAATTTTAACGTGATATTTTTTTAAAATTTCTAAAATTGGTTTTAAATTATTTTTATCTGATACAGAAATAAGAGCTGTCTTTATTTTTTTCATTATATTTTACTTATTTCCCATCTAATTATTTGTTCACTTTCATTATTCATGCCTGAAATAAATATATTTTGGTTTTCTTGATATGAATTTTTATTACTGAAATATAAACCATTATCAATGTTTATATCATAGTTATCACAACTAAATTGCCAACCTTCATCTTCTAATTGTATTAATATAAACTTATTATTTTGTGTTTTCATAACTTTTGAGTCGGGATGAAGATGAAATCTAATGTCAAATTTAATTTGCTTATCAGGATCTTTTCTTATTATTTTATCATGACCAATAAATTTAAATTGTTCGGGATAGAATTCTATTTCTCTATGATGATCTAATTTAAACTTTTTGAAGTAACCATTATGACTAGCTGAAATTTTCCAATAATTTTTTTCAAAAACTATATTTTTATTTCCAATTTTTAAATCTTTTTGTATCAAAAAATTATCACCAGCTTTAATAAAATCACATGAAGAATAATCTTCAATTGAGAGTGTACTTTGTAAAGCAGTACTTTTGGAAAGTTTATTTAGTCTGTTTTTTGTATCAGGATAATATCCAGAATTTGAAATTAATTTTTTATCATTAGAAAAAATTTCAAAAGACAAGGCACCTGCCTGATAATTTTTAGTATATACTTTTTCAGGATTTGATCCAATGTCAGCTGCTAGAATAAACTTTTTATTTTGTAATATTGTATATCCAGCTAACTCATTAATTTGATTTTTAAAAGTATATCCAAATCGTTTTAAATATTGGTCAAATTCATTATGATTAGATGAATAATTTCCATTAAAAAAAATATCTTGTTTTATGTTTTGCCATATAAAAGCATAATTGGATCCTAAATAATATATAGTTTCATCAACATATTCCGGAATTGGATTTTGCGATTCTTTGAACCACTCTCTAATAATGATTAGATATTTAAGATAAAAAACTAAATTTTGAATATTTCTTGATTTGGGAAAACCTTGTTTATCAAGAGAGTTTTTGATTAAATTTTTTAATATATTTAAACCACTATCTAAATAATTTTTCTCATCTTTATAAGATAAACCTGTTAAAATTATTGCAGCACAGCCAATCAGTTTTTCTTCTGTTTCATCTAAATTTTTGATCTCATTTAATAAATGGTTAGTTTGTTTTTGAAGCATATGATTAAAATACAATCTATATTCTTCATTACTATCTTCATAAGTTAACTGATGATTGGAAAGCCAAGCAATAATTCTTTTTGCAGTAATATTGAATTCCCAAATATTTTCATTAAATTTTTCATTTTTCTTAATCCAATTAAGAATAATTGATTGCGTGGTTTCTTTAGATGATTTTAAATCCAAACTAAAAAACCAAAAAAAATTGTTTAGTTTTTTAAAGTCTTTAGAAGAAATATTGTTTGTCCAGATAGTTTCAGTTACAAAATCTTCAATTTTATATTTTTTTTTCTGATACTTTATAATTGAAGATAAAAGATGAGGACTTGGTTTATATTCAAAATTGTTATCAAAAGTTTTTGAAATTCGTTTTTCATAAAAATTTGAATTTTTGTATAATTTTTTAAATGAATATTTTAACTTAAAAAATATTCCATTAGAAAAATTTAAGGAATTTTGAGATTGCATTAACTTATTTTGTTTTTAATAAATTAATATTCTTCTTAATATCTCCATCATTGCTTTTAAAAACCGTTGTACCAGATACAAGAATATTAGCACCAGCTTCAATTGCTATTTTACAATTATCAAAATTTATCCCACCGTCTATTTCAATATCAAAGTTAAGTTTTCCTATTTCTCTAATTTTTTTTAATTGTTTAATTTTTTCTAAAACTTCTGGTATGAATTTTTGTCCACCAAATCCAGGATTTACACTCATTATTAAAACTAAATCAATTTTATCTAAAAGATTTTTTATTAAATCTATACTTGTTTCAGGATTTAGAGAAACTCCTACCTTTTTCTTTAGATCTTTTATTTTATTTATTGAATCTTCTAAATTATCAGTTGCTTCTGGATGTACAGTAATTATATCTGCGCCCGCATCTGCATAAGCTTCTATATATTTATGCACTGGAGAAATCATTAAATGAACATCGAATTTTAACGAACAATGTTTTCTGAGGGCTTTAATTACTGGAGGACCTATTGTTAAGTTTGGAACAAAGTGTCCATCCATAACATCTACATGAATCATATCAGCTCCACCTTCCTCAAGCCTTTTTATTTCCGTACCTAATTGGCTAAAATCAGCTGATAGGATTGAAGGTGATATTTGTATATTTTTCATTGATATCTAGACTTACTAGTATCAATTTTTAAAATTTAATTGAATTAAAAAATTGATAAATCTGCCTAGAAATCTCACTTTCAAGAGGGAAGGATAACATTCCCATAACCGAATATCCCAAGATCCAAGGCATCAAATAAAATCTAATCATGAAAAAGAACCAAGCTACGTAAAGTGGTACTAATGGTTGTATAATAAATGATGGTGTGACAAGTTTAAAAATTTTTAATAAGGGATTAGTAAATTTTACAAAAGCTTTCATAAAGAAAAAATTTGAGTCTTCTCTTTGAAAGATATTCATTGCTACTCTCCCAACTAAAGTCCACATTATAATTCCAAGGATATAGTCAATTATATAAACTAAAGGATGAAAGTTAGCTGACATTAAGGGATTTATATTTGATCTTAAAAATAAATAAAAGGGGCGAAATTAATCGCCCCTTAAAAAGATTATTTATTTTTGGCCGCCGATTACAGATGCACCCGCAGGTACCCTAGAATCATCAACCATTTTTTGTGTTGCAGCGCTTGGTGCTGAAGTCATTAAACTTACAACAACCATAGCCACTAAGCTAACAGTAGATCCGAAGATACCAAATGTTAACTGAGTAATTCCTAAGAATCCGCTTCCACCACTTCTTACCCAAACTAGATATGCGAAACCAGAAACTAGTCCTAAGACCATACCAGCTATAGCACCTTCTTTATTAGCTCTCTTCCACCATACACCAAGTACTAGTGGCCAGAACAATCCAGACATCGCAAAGTCAAAAGCCCAGATTACTGAACCTAAGATACCTTGGATCTCCATTGCTGCAATAGTTGCTCCTGCAAAACCAATTACTACAAGTAATACCCTTGCAACAACAAGTCTTTTAGCAGTCTCAGCTTTAGGGTCTACCATTTTGTAGTAAACGTCATGCGAGATTGCATTTGCGATTGCAAGAATCAAACCATCTGCAGTTGACATCGCAGCTGCCAAACCTCCAGCAGCAACTAGACCTGAGATTACATATGGTAATCCAGCAATTTCTGGTGTTGCTAATACTACGGCTTTACCACCCATGAAGAACTCGTTTAATTCAACAGTTCCATTTCCGTTAAAGTCGCTTACAAACATCAGATTTGCTTGGTTCCAGTTTTGATACCAATCGATTGCTTGAACTTCTGCGATTGATTTACCAATAATGCCTGTTGGCAAGTTTGGATCAATCAAAGCAAGTTTAGATAGTGTCGCTAACATTGGTGCAGAAGAATATAGTAGGAAGATGAAGAATACTGACCAACCTACTGATTTTCTAGCTGCTTTTACACTTGGAGTAGTAAAGAACCTCATCATTACGTGTGGTAATGAAGCTGTTCCCATCATCATTGCTAATGCTAATGAGATGAAAGCCCAAGGTGTTGCATTTACTTCAGAGTGAGCTTTAGTAATACCAGCTAACCCTTTAGGTACTGTAGCTAAATCAGCAGCAGAGTTTTTAACAAACCCATACTGTTGCTCTAACTCACCAATTCTAGCAACTTCATCAGCTAACATGAAGTGTGGGAAGAAACCCGCGCCAATGTTGTTGCTGATCCAGAATACTGGAAGTAGGTAAGCTATAATTAGCACAATGTATTGCGCAACCTGTGTCCAAGTTACCCCTCTCATACCACCAAGCATTGAACATAGTAAAATACTTACTAGTCCAACATATACTGCGTATTGGAATGGGATATCTAAAGCAACAGCTGCAATAGTACCTGTAGCGTTAATTTGTGCAGTCACATATGTGAATGATGCAACAGTTAAAACGATAACCGCCATCAATCTTGCAGTATTACCACCGTATCTAGTACCCACGAAATCTGGAACTGTGTAACAACCAAATTTTCTTAAGTATGGTGCTAATAAAGTTGCAACCAACACATAACCACCTGTCCAACCTACAAGCAAAGCCATATATCCATAACCTTTGAAGTAAATACCACCTGCCATTGCAACGAATGAAGCACCAGACATCCAGTCGGCTGCAGTTGCCATTCCGTTGAACACAGTTGGAACCGTTCTTCCAGCTACGTAATAGTTACTTGCTTGGGCTGTTCGAGATAGCCAACCAATTGCTGCGTAGATGAAAATGGTAAAACCTACAAAGCAAATACCTATTGCTTTTGCAGACATACCCATCTGCTCACCAATCGCCATTAAGATTATGAAACCTATAAATCCACCTGTGTAGATTCCATAAACTTTAGGCAAGTTATCTATAAAATTACCCTTAATCATTAGTCGTCTCCTTTTTCACTGAAGCCGAACTCTTCATCAATTTTTTCTTGTCTACCTGCAAACCAGAAAATAAGGATTACAAATATCGCAAGAGAACCTTGACATGTGAACCAATAAGTTAATGGATACCCAAAAGGTCCAGTAACCGAGTTCATTTCAGCTCCAAAAAGGAATATACCCATTGAGAATACAGCCCAGATTGCTAATGTAACAAATAGCAAACCTCTGGTCTTTTCCCAGTGTTGAGCGTTTTTCGCCATGTATACCTCTCTTTTTTAGTTATAACTGATAAAACCATAACCATTATGAAAGAGAATAAAAGTGTAAAATTAGCCGTATTAGGTTAATTTTTTCATTTATTTTCAATAAAATTAACTTTTTATGAGTAAAAAAAAATTAAGTTGGAAAGATTTATCTTTAAGTGATTTCAAAGTTTATTTTTTTTCCTTGTTTAAAGCTTTTATTCCTAAAACAAAAATTAAAACTTTAGATGAGTTAGAAGAGTTTATTCAAACAAAATCTGCATGGGTATCTCAAGTTACACTTTATAGTTATTTAAAAACTAGAATGGGGACAAGATATGTTCTTCATTTTGATAATGATGAATTTATGAAATCTGTAAATGAAGCCAAATGGAACATTTATTCTGTTGCTCTTCAAGATTTAACTTTCTTTACTTTTTCATATTTAAAAGTTCATTCTAGTTTTAATGAACTAGACAAAGCTAAAGAAATTTTTTTAAAAATTTTAGATGATGAGACAACAAATAACATGCCCTTAAATATTATTGAAGACGCGAAAAAAGAATTTGATGAAAGACTAATTAAAATTGATTGGGAGAAGTATCACAATGATCGTCCTTTCAATCCAAGTGCTTTAGCAATGTATAAATGGGCACCAATAGCAGATGAATTAAAAACTCTTGATCGAAAAATAGTTTTAAATTCTGTTATTTTAAAATGGGATGTTATTAAAAAAGAATTTAAAGACAGAATACAGTTTTAAATATTTTTTCTGTTTTCAACTAAACTATCTACAACACTAGGATCGGCTAATGTAGTTGTATCTCCCAATTGACCATGTTCATTAGCAGCAATTTTTCTTAAAATTCTTCTCATTATTTTTCCAGACCTTGTTTTTGGAAGTCCCGGAGTAAAATGAATTAAGTCAGGTGTAGCAAGTGGACCAATTTGTTTTCTAACCCATAGCTTTAGATCTCTTTCGAGTTCACCAGTTTCTCTTTCACCAGCATTTAATGTTACATAACAATATAGTCCATTACCTTTAATATCATGTGGGTAACCTACAACTGCCGCTTCTGCTACCTTTGGATGAGCTACAAATGCACTTTCAATTTCAGCAGTACCCAAGTTGTGTCCTGATACAATAATTACATCATCTACCCGACCTGTAATCCAATAATATCCATCCTTGTCTCTTCGACATCCGTCACCCGTAAAATATTTGCCCTCAAACTGAGAAAAATAAGTATCAATAAATCTTTGATGATCCCCATATACTGTTCTCATTTGTCCAGGCCATGATTGCGCTATACAAAGTCTTCCTTCTCCAGGTCCTTTTATCTCTTTGCCTGATTTATCAACCAACATAGGCTTAATTCCATAAAATGGTTTTGTAGCAGAGCCAGGTTTTAAAGGAATAGCACCTGTTTGAGGGGCAATTAATATCCCTCCTGTTTCTGTCTGCCACCATGTATCTACAATTGGGCACTTAGAATTTCCTACTGTTTTGTAATACCACATCCAAGCTTCTGGATTTATTGGTTCACCAACAGTTCCAAGTAACTTTAAAGATTTTCTAGATGTTTTTTTTACAGGCTTATCACCTTCTCTCATTAGAGCTCTGATTGCAGTGGGTGCAGTATAAAAAGTATTTACTTTGTATTTATCTACTATTTGCCACCATCTAGAACTATCAGGATAGTTTGGTATTCCCTCAAACATTATAGTTGTTGCACCGTTCGAAAGAGGACCATAGATAATATAACTGTGACCTGTTACCCAACCAATATCAGCAGTACACCAATAAATATCTTTTGGTTTGTAATTAAAAATATATTGATGAGTCATTGATGCATACACCATGTATCCACCTGTTGTATGTAAAACTCCCTTTGGTTTTCCAGTTGAACCAGATGTGTATAAAATAAATAAAGGATCTTCTGCGTTCATTTCCTCTGGCTCACACTGAGAAGGAACATCTTTAATTAAATCATGATACCAAACATCTCTATCATAATTCCAACTAATTGAATTTCCTGTACGTTTAACAACGATACATTTTTTTACATTAGGACAGCTCTCTAATGCTTCATCAGTTGTTTCTTTTAATGGAATAGTTTTTCCACCTCTAACACCTTCATCTGCTGTAATTATATATTCAGACTCACAGTCATTCACTCTTCCAGAAATCGAGTCTGCTGAAAAACCTCCAAAAATAATTGAGTGGACTGCACCAATTCTAACACACGCTAACATTAAAATAGCAAGCTCTGGTATCATTGTAAGATAAATTGTAACTCTATCTCCCTTTTTAATACCTAATTTTTTTAAACCATTTGCAGCTTTAGAAACTTTTTGATGAAGCTGTTTGTAACTAATTTTTTGACTATCTTTTGGATCATCACCAACCCATATTATTGCTGTTTTATCTTTTTTATCTTTTAGATGTCTATCGATACAGTTTGCAGATGCATTTAGTGTTCCATCTTCAAACCATTTAATTTTTACTTCTTTAGAACTGTATTTAACATCTTTAATTTTTTTATAAGGTTTAATCCAAGTAATTCTTTTTCCTTCTTTTTTCCAAAATTCATCGTTATTTTTTATAGATTGAGAATATTTTTGCTCGTATTTACTTTTGTTGGCCAAACTACTTTTGATCCACTCAGGTTTAGTTTTTATAATTAATTCAGGAGCAGGATTTTCACTTTGTTTTAAAATTTTTTTTGATTTTTTTCTTTTAACTTTAGTTTTTTTCTTAACTGCAGTTTTCTTTCTTACTTTAGTTTTTTTTTTAGATTTAGCTTTTTTCTTTTTTTTTGGCATGGATTATTTTTTTTTAAATTTTACTCATGTTATTTATAATTTTCCAGCTTTTATCATCAATTGGCATTACTGAAAGTCTACTTTGTTTAATAAGCGCTAAATCGCTTAAATCCTTATTTTTTTTGATATTTTCAAGGGTCACTGGTTTAGAGAACTTACTTTTAAATTGGACTGTTACTGCAACAAATCTTCCAGTCTTATCAGTTTTATCTAAATAGTGTTCTTTAATTACTTTTACTATCCCAACCACTTCTTTACCAATATTAGAGTGATAAAAAAAACATAGATCACCCTTCCTCATACTTTTTAGATTGTTTGCTGCTTGATAATTTCTAACACCATCCCAAGGTGCACCTTTTTTGCCAGCCTTAATTTGTTGCTCAATGGACCAAACATCTGGTTCAGATTTTAATAACCAATAATTCATTATAATTGTACTCCCGCACCTTTTAAAAATGCAGCTTTTTCATCTAAAGGCCATCTAGGTTTTGCTGGGTAATCTAAAGTATTAAATTCATTTAATTTATATTTTTCTAAACCTACCATTGCAATCATTGCAGCATTATCCCCACAAAGTTCTATTGGTGGAAATATACTTTTATAATTGTTAGCCTCACATAAATTAATTAACATAGATCTAATTTTTTTGTTAGCAGCAACACCACCAGCAACTACAAAAACTTTTTCTTTTGATTTATTTTCTTTTTCAAATTCTTCAAATGCTATCTTTGTTTTTTTATTAAGAATTTCTTCAACAGTTTTCTGAAAAGAGGCTGCTAAGTCAAATTTTTCTTGATCTGTTTTTATAGTTTTTGAAATTTTTAAAATTGCAGTTTTTAATCCTGCAAAAGATAAATTACATCCACCTTTATTAAAAATTGGTTTAGGCAAATCATATTTTTCAGGATCTCCTTTTTTTGCCAAAACTTCGATTTGTGGTCCACCAGGAAATTCAATTCCTAAAAGTTTAGCTGTTTTATCAAATGCTTCACCTAATGCGTCATCAATAGTTGTTCCTAATCTTTTATATTTTCCAAGACCTTGAACACTTAAATATTGTGAGTGACCTCCTGAAATTAATAATAATAGATAGGGATAATTTAAATGAGAATTTATCTTAGGACTTAACGCATGACCCTCAAGATGGTTAACTGCTATAAAAGGTTTATTAATTGCGCTTGCAAAAGCTTTTCCAAAACTTAAACCAACTGACAAACAAACAATTAAACCTGGTCCAGCAGTTGAAGCAACAGCATCAATTTCTTCAATTTTTTTTCCGCTATCTGAAATTGCTTTTTCAACAATCCAATCTATTTTTTCTATATGTGATCTTGCGGCTAGTTCGGGAACTACTCCCCCAAATTCTTTGTGAACATCAACCTGACCAGAAACAATATTGGATAAAACTGTTGGAATTCCTTTGTCATTTTCAGTTATTATAGATGCTGCAGTTTCATCACAGCTAGTTTCTATTCCAAGAATTAAGGGTTTTTTACTCATTCAAATAGTTTTTAATAATTGTACAATCTCAATACAAGTAAGAAATAAATTTTTAATGAATAGAAAAATTATAATAGGCTCAAGAGGAAGTAAATTGGCTTTGCTTTATGCGAAAAAAGCTAAAGATAAAATTATTGAAGCTTTAGACTTGCCAGATGATCGGATTGTCATTCAAACAATAACTACAAAAGGTGATCAAATTCAGGATCGAAGATTGTCAGAGGTCGGTGGTAAGGGTTTATTTTCTAGTACGATAGAAAAAGAACTGAAAGAAAAAAAAATTGATATAGCCGTCCATGCATTAAAAGATATGCCAGCAATTGAAACTATTGGACTTAGAACAAATTCATTTTTAGAAAGGACAGATCCAAGAGAAATTTTAATAACAACTGACAAAAAAAATATTAAGGAATTACAACAAAATGCAATAGTAGGAACCTCATCTTATAGAAGGGAATTTCAAATTAAAAAAATAAGATCTGATGTTAACTGTAAATTAATAAGAGGAAATGTAGATACTAGAATCAAAAAACTAAAGGAAGGTATTTATGATGCAATAGTTTTATCTTATGCAGGTATGAAATATTTAAATTTAGATAATGAAATTTCTGAAATTTTTTCGACAGATCAAATTATTCCAAGTGCAGGCCAAGGTATTATTGCTTTACAGTGTAGAGACGACGATGATGAAATTATAAAAGTTTTGGAAAAAATAAATCACAAAGATACTTATATGAGAGCTCACACAGAGAGAAACATTTTAAAGGTATTGGAAGGTGACTGCGAAACCGCAATAGGTGCTCATTCAATTATAGAAGGGGATAAAATTACAGTTGAAGCTGAACTATTCTCATTAGATGGTTCTCAAATATTTTATGAAAAAAAATCTGGTAATATTGATATGTTTAAAGAAATTGGAACAGAAGTTGGTAACACTTTAAAAATTAAATCAAATAATTCATATAAAAAGTAAAATGCATATTTTGTTAACTAGACCTATAGAAGACTGTTCAGAAATGATAGTTAAGTTTCAATCTTTAGATCATAAAGTATCTCACCTACCATTAATAAATGTTCAAAAAGTTCAACATGAAGAAATTAACTCTGGTGATTATGGTGGTTTAATTTTTACAAGTTCTAATGCTGTAAAAAATTTAAATTTAGAAAATTTAAATAAAAAATTAATTTGTTTTTGTGTTGGTAGTGCTACAGAAAAAAAAGCTAGAAGTTTAGGCTTTCAAAATACAATTGCTGCAGAAGGGAATGTTTCAAATCTTAAAGAATTAATTCTACAAAATTATGAACTAAAAGAAACTCCACTTCTTTATATAAGTGGCGAGATCATAACAACTGATTTAGATCAACAACTATTAAAAGAAGGGTATGCAGTTAAACGTATTATTAATTATAAAGTAAATCATACTGAAAAATTTGATGAAAATTTTGTTAATGAATTAAAGCGGAATATACCAGATATTGTTTATGTTTATTCTCAAAACAGTGCCTCTAGTTTCTTGAATTTTATAAAAATCTATCAAACAGAAAACTTTTGGATGAATACAAACTTGATGTGTATAGGTGAAAAAACCTCGTCAATATTGAATGAAATCAAATGGAAAAAGATATTTCTTTTTAATCCTGGAGAAGAAGAGTTTTTGTTATATAAAATTTAGGTATGGAATTAATAAATAATTTTTCTGAAATATTTTTATCTGTTTGGAATAAAGGAATACTTGGTGTTGATATTTTTCAAATTTTAATTGGAATAGGTATATTCTTACTTTTTTTAGTCTTTAGAGGATTAATTAGTAAATTAATTATAAAAAAATTAGAAATTATCTCAAAAAGAACAACAAACAAATTAGATGATACTTTTGTTCAGTCATTAATTGGTCCAGCTAGATTTTTACCAATTGTATTAGGTTTCTTTATCGCGAGTTACTACATGACCTTTTCAACAGAGGGTAGAGAAGTAGTTGATACAATTAATAGAACGTTAATTACGATACTAATTTTTTGGGTCATTCATCAAATTATAGAACCCATTTCATATATTTTAAGTGGACTAGATAAACTTTTAACAAGAGAGCTTATTGGATGGATAATTAAATCGCTTAAGATTTTAATATTTATTTTAGGATTAGCTGCGGTACTAGAATTATGGGGGATTAAGATAGGACCAATTATTGCTGGTCTTGGTTTGTTTGGGGTTGCTGTTGCGCTTGGAGCACAAGATTTATTTAAAAATTTAATTTCAGGAATTTTAGTATTAGTTGAAAAAAGATTTAAAATTGGAGATTGGATTGCAGTTGATGGGATCATTGAAGGTACAGTTGAAAAAATTGGTTTTAGATCAACAACTATAAGAAAGTTTGACAAATCTTTAGCGATTATTCCTAATTTTCAATTTGCAGAAAATGCTGTAGTTAATGTTAGCGAAACATCTAATTGGAGAATTAGATGGATAATTACATTGCAGTACGACTCTACGATTGATCAATTAAAAAAAATAAGAGAGGAAATTGAAAGTTATATAAACAACAGTGAAGACTTTAATCAATCAACTGGGGTTGCGGTTAGAATTGAGAAGTTTTCTGATAGTTCAATAGATTTATTGGTAAGATGTTTTACGAATTCAAATAGTTGGAGTAATTCACTAGAAGTTAAAGAGAGATTAGCAATTGAAATTAAGCAGATTGTAGAAAAAAATAAGGCCTCTTTTGCTTTCCCAAGTCAGTCAATTTATGTTGAGAAAAAATGATAGCAATTTTTTATTTAGTTTTACAGATTTTAAAATTGTATTCTTATGTTGTAATAGCAAATGTAGTTATAAGCTGGTTGATAGCATTTAATGTTTTAAATACTCAAAATAGATTTGTTTATTCAATTTTAGAGCTTACTTATAAATTAACTGAGCCAATACTTAATAAAATTAGACGTTTTTTACCCAATTTAGGATCACTAGATATTTCACCAATCATTCTTCTTCTATTGATTTGGTTTATTGAAATGTGTATGAAGCTCTACATTGCACCAATAATTTTTTAGAAAGTAAAATGATTTTAATTGACGGAAAAAAAGCTGCAGCTGAATTAAGAGAAGAATTAAAACAAGAAGTATCAGGACTTAAATCTAAATACAATAAAGTCCCAGGTTTAACTGTGATATTAATTGGAGATCTTACTCCAAGCCAAATTTATGTTCGTAATAAAGAAAAATCAGCAAATGAAGTAGGGTTAAAATCGGAAGTAATTAAATATCCAGATAGTGTTGAAGAAAAAACTGTTTTAGAAAAAATTGAAGAATTAAATAAAGATGAAACAGTATCAGGAATTTTAGTTCAATTGCCGTTACCAAAACATATAGATAAGCAAAAAGTAATTGAGGCCATCGATCCTTCCAAAGATGTAGATGGTTTTCATCCAATGAATGTTGGTAATCTTTCATCAGGTTATGAAAGTTCAGTTCCCTGTACGCCTCTAGGCTGTTATTTGTTAATTAAAAAAATTGAACCAAATTTAAGTGGAAAAAAAGCAGTAGTAGTTGGTAGATCAAATTTAAATGGAAAACCAATGACTCAACTACTCTTGAAAGAAAATTGTACTGTAACAATTACCCATTCAAAAACTAAAGATCTAAAAGCTGAATGTTTAGAAGCTGATATAATTGTTGCAGCAGTTGGAATACCCGAACTTGTAAAAGGAGATTGGGTTAAAAAAGATGCAATAGTAATTGATGTTGGTATCAATAAAACTGATAAAGGTATTGTTGGAGATGTTGATTTTGAAGATGTTTCAAAAAATGCAAAAGCTTTAACCCCAGTTCCAGGCGGTGTGGGACCAATGACTATCGCTTGTTTATTAAAAAACACAATTGAGTGTTTTAAAAGATCACAAAAATAAAGACTTTTTATATAAGTTTAATTGTCTCAAGGATATTTAAACTGATTTAATTACTGTTGTATTTGATAAGCTCGTTTTGATGAAAAAACCCAAATACGAATACAGGATTGCAATTATAATGATTTTATTAACTGCAGTTCCAATTGGAGCCACTCAATTGGGTTGGTATTTATATAACAAACAAGTTGGTTTTGATTTTGGAATGATTGCTGGAGTTTTTTCTGTTATCTTAGCTGGATATTTGATGTATGAAAAAGGTTGGAGAGATGAGGATGAGGATTAATTAATGGAAAAAATTATTTTTTTTGCTTTAGCAGTTCCAATTCTAGGATTTGTTTTTTACCTAGGTGGTTCTGCAATCATGAAGGGTTTTAAGGCTAAAGTTGATAATCGACCCAATAAACCTGAGGAAACAGAAACAGGCTCTGAAACAGTAAATAGACTCTCAAATAGTAACGATTTAAGCTCTGAAATTTCTAAATTAAATGAGTTGTACAAAAATGGAGCTCTTACCCAAGAAGAGTTTGAGAAAGCTAAAAGTAAATTACTGAATAATTAAATTTAGACATGTTTAAGATAATTCCCAATAAAAAAAATATTGGGGCAGAAATTACTGGTAACGTTAAAAAAATTTCTAAAAAAGATTTTAAATTTTTTTTTAAAGCACTCGAACTTTATGGTATGATTTTTTTTAGAAGACAAAAACTAAATTCTTCACATTATATAGCGTTTGCTAAACATTTTGGTAAATTAGCAAAATATCCAAGACTAAAAGGATTAAGTAAGAAATATAAACAAATTACTGTCGTTCAAAGAAAAGCAACAGATAAAGGACCTAGTTTTGGAGAACAGTTTCACACAGACTCAATTTACACAAAAAAACCACCTAGATTTACAATGCTTTATTCTAAACTAGTTCCTAAAAAGGGTAGAGCAAATACTGAATTTTCCTCTCAATACTTAGCTTATGATTATTTGCCTAAATCAATAAAAAATAAATTATTAAAAGTGAAGGGAAGGTACTCTTCTGAAGGACCAATTTCAGTTACTACAAGAGAAAGAGTAAAAGAGAAGGGTAGAAAGATTGATGAATTAAAATCTATTCATAAAATTATAAAAAAAATAAACTCTAAAAATACGATTTATTGCAGTCCCGGACATCTTGTAGGATTTTCTCCAAATTTAAAAAATTCTGAAAAAGTTAAAAAACAATTATTTAAGCACCAAGTTAAAAAAAAATTTCAATACTCATTAGAATGGGAAAAAGATCAGTTAGCTATTTGGGACAATAGATCCATGCTCCACCAAGCTACCCCTTTTAAAGGCAATAGAATTATGCATAGAATAACTATATTGTAGTTATAATAATTCGTTTAAGGATTTTACCTCACCAATATTAAATGTAATTGCATCTTCTCTTTTAAATCCATAATTTTCTGCATTATCTTTAAATCGAATTGGTGGTTCCATAATTGGCTCTAAAGATAAAACAAAAGTCCCCCAATGCATTCCTAATACTTTTTTGCTTTTAAGATCTTTTGCTACATTTAAAGCTTCTTCTGGAGTTGTGTGATAAATGGTTTTATCGAACATTGGTTTAAAATTATAGGCTCCAATGTTGATCATAGTAAGATCAATTGGACCATATTTTTCCCCTAATTCTTTATAAATATTTCCATAACCAGTATCGCATGCAAATAAAATTTTCCTATTTTTATATTCAATTAAAAAATTTCCCCACAAAGTTTTGTTTGTGTCTGTTAGGCTCCTTTTTGACCAATGAACTGCCGGTAGCAAGGTTACTTTTAAATCACTATTAATATTTTTATGATCATACCAATCCATTTCATTTACATCTTTGTAATTCTTAAAATATTTTCCAAGGTTAAGTGGAACCAACACTTTTGCATCCTTGTATGGAAAATTTCTGATAGTTGACATATCTTGATGATCATAATGATTGTGAGTTAATAAAAATAAATCTGTTTTTGGAATTTCGTTTAGATCTAAAGCAGGTTTAGTAAATCTTTTTGGTCCAAATATTAACGGACCTGCATTTTTTGAAAAAACAGGATCAGTAATAATTGTTGTATTACCTAATTTAATTAAATAAGTAGCGTGCCCAATCCAGGCAATGTAATCACCATCTTTGTATTTTTCTAAATCAGATTTAACTTTTTCTTTTTCGACAACATGTTCATTTGAAAAATTAAGACTAATTTTTTTTCTTAGTTTACTGAAAGTTCTATAAGAAAATTTACCCGACCTAGATATCACAACAGGCGAACCTTTAGGATTTCGAAAAGTTCCATCTGATAAATGGTGATAAGGTTTCTCTTTCATTACATTAATTATTTTTTTCCATTAGCCACAAATCATCTCCAGCTAAAAAGTAAATTTTCCCATCAATAGGGTGAACTTGTATGTCTCTAATTCTCCCAATTTTATCCTTAAAAATAATTTCCTCTTGGATTTCAGATGTGTTTGAAAATATTAATTTTCTTAAAGATTTATCTTTAAGAGAAGTAATTAATGCATGACCATTCCATTCTTCAAACTCTTTACCTTTATAAATTTTAATGGCACTTGCAGCGATTGATGGAACCCAATATCGAATGGCTTTTGTAAATCCTGGTTTCCATTTTGGACCAATTTTAGTACCTGAGTAATTTGTTCCTCCCCATCCTAAAATTTTCCAACCATAATTTTCTCCTTTTTTGGCCTCTCCGAACCAATCACCACCTCTTGCTCCATGATTGCTCATATAAATTTTTCCATCAAATTCTGAAAAAGTTAAACCCTGAGGATTTCTAACTCCTATCTGGTATATCTCTGGAAGCCAATCTGGCTTACCTTCAAACTTAGGGTTATCTTTTGGAATACTTCCATCTAAATTAACTCTAATAATACTGCCCGGATGTTGAGTTGGATCTTGAGCAATCATATTCAAGCCTCTTTCACCTGCAGAAGCAAATAAGTAATTTTCCTTGATAGCAAGTCTCGATCCAAAATGATATCCAGACTCAATTGGTGGATTTGCTTGAAATATATTCTTAAAATTTAAATAATTCTTATTTAAATCTGCTTTTGCAATTGAGGTACTTGTTTTCCAGTCTCCTCTATTTTCTGAATATGAAATCCATAATTTTTTATCTTTATGAATAATATCTAAAAGACCACCTTGACCGTGAACAAAATAGTTTAAATTATGTTCAACTTCAGAAATATTTTTTGAAACAATGTTTATTATTTTAATTTTGCCACCTTTTTCTGTAACAATTAATTCTTCACTATTAATGAAACTTGAACCCCATGGTTCACTAAAAGACCCTAATTTTTCAAAATTATAATTTTTAGAATTTGCTGTTGTAGAAATTAAAATAAAAAAAAATATAAAAATAAATTTTTTCACTTTATGAAAGTTTAGATCTACCACCATCTACAGCTATAACTTGACCAGTGATCCAAGAACTATCTTCTGTAAGTAAAAATTTAGCAAGTGATGCTGAATCTTTTCCTTCCCCTAATCTTTTTAATGGATGAGCTTTTGCAATACCTTCTGCTAAAGCAGCATTTTTTAACATTGGTTCAGCAATTTTAGATTTTGTTAAACTTGGTGCCACACAATTTACTCTTATGTTTGGAGCAAATTCTGCAGCTAAAGAAACAGTCAGACCTTCAACAGCTGCCTTTGCTGACGCTATAATTGCATGATTGGTGAAACCTCTTTGTGCGGCAACAGTTGAAAACATTACAATTGAACCTTTATTTTTTTTTAAAGTTTCTTGATATCCCTTGATAGCTTCAACAGCAGAATAAAGATTAAGTTTCATACATTTTTGAAAATCTCGTTCATTAATCATTCTAAGTGGCTTTAAGTCTATGGATCCTACACAGTAGGCAAATCCTTTTATTTCAGAAATATCTGATTTAACTTTTTCTATAAATCCATCCTCCAAAACATCCGCAACAGTATGTGAGCACCCAAGCTTTTCTACAATTGGAGCAAGTTCAATTTCATTTCTTGCAACTAAATGAATATCATTTCCTGAATTTTTTAATTGTTCTGCTAAACTAGATCCAATCGAGCCAGTTGCACCAAAAATAAGATATTTTTCTGACATAAAAATTTTTATTAGTTATATTTAAATATGAAGTTATTTTTTATACTTGGCAATCAATTATTTCCAACAAAATACATTGACCGCTTCAAAAAAGACCATTTATTTTTTATGGCCGAAGACAAGGGTTTATGCACCTATGAAAAGCATCATAAACAGAAAATTTTATTATTTTTATCATCAATGCGATCTTATGCTGATGAGTTGAAGAAAAATAAATTTAAATTAGACCATGTCAAAATTGAAGACAAAGAGTTTCATGATGATTATTTAAAAAAGTTAAAAAAAATTATTACTCAAAAAAAAATAAAAGAAATTTCTAGTTTCGAGGTAGAGGATAAATTTTTTGAAAAAAAAATTTCTCAATTTTTAAAAAAAGAAAAAATTAATTGGAATGTAATTCAAACACCAATGTTTTTAAATTCTAGAGAAGATTTTAAAAATTATCTATCAAAATCAAAAAAACCTTTTATGGCAACTTTCTACAAGGATGTTAGAAAAAAATCTGGAATATTGATGGGGTCAGATGGTAATCCAATCGGAGGTAAATGGAGTTTTGATGAAGATAACAGAAATAAATTACCAAAAGATATATTAATTCCTAAATTTCCAAAAATTAATGAAACTAGTCACACAAAAAAATTGAAGCCTATTATTGAGAAGGAATTTAAAAACCATCCAGGGAGTACAGAGAATTTTTGGTTTGCTACTGAATATGACGATGTAGTTAAACTTTTAAACTTTTTTATAAAAGAAAAATCTAATCTATTTGGTGATTATGAGGATGCTGTTGATCAAAAAGATAATATTCTTTTTCATAGCGCTTTAAGTCCTTATATCAATTTAGGCATAATAACACCTGAACTTGTAATCCAAAAAATTTTAGATTTTCATAAAAAAAATAAAATTAGAATAAATTCCTTAGAGGGTTATGTGCGTCAGGTAATTGGATGGAGAGAATTTATGCGTGGAATTTACCAGTCCTACTCGCATGAAATGGAAACAGGAAATTTTTTTAAACAGAATAGAAAAATGAAAAGTTCATGGTATGAGGGTACTACTGGTCTTCCACCATTAGATTATGCGATTAAAAATGCAGTCAATAATGGCTGGTCACATCACATTGAAAGATTAATGATCTTATCCAATATTATGAACCTCTGTGAGATAAAGCCTACAATTGTTTATAAGTGGTTTATGGAGATGTTTGTAGACTCATCAGATTGGGTAATGGTTCCGAATGTTTATGGAATGGGATTGTTTAGTGATGGAGGGATTTTTGCGACTAAACCATATATTTGCGGATCTGCATATTTTATGAAAATGATGGACTTTAAGAAAGGTGATTGGTGCAACACCATGGATGGTCTTTATTGGAGATTCATAGATCGGAACAGAAAATTCTTTTTAAAAAATCCAAGACTATCAATGATGGTTAGAATTTTTGATAAAATGAAAGATGAGAGAAAAAAAATGATTTTATCAGAGGCTGATAAATTTATTAAACAAAATACAAACTAAACTTTATGTATATTGCCATTACTGGTTTAAAGCCAAAAAATTTTTTTTCAAAATTAAGATTTTGGTTGTTAGCAATCCCATCTTTTAGGGCAGCACAAAAAGCTGAAGGAAACATATTTTGTGAAACGAAGCCATTTAACGGATACCAGCATACTTTAACAGCTTGGAAAGATAGAAAGCTGATGGTTAAATATTTAAATGGAACTGAGCACTCAAAAGCAATGAGAAATTTTAGATCAATTGCAACAGGTTCTACATATGGTTATGAAAGCGATCATATTCCAAATTGGGATGAAGCTTTAGATCTTTGGAATAAAAATTTTAAAGAATATTAAATTGAAAAAACAAAACTTACCCTCAAAAATATGTCCTGTATGTAAAAGACCATTTACGTGGCGAAAAAAATGGAAACTTAATTGGGATAGAGTAAAATATTGTTCCAAGAAGTGTTCTAAGCTAAGTTAATCATAGTGAATATAATTGTACTACAACATATTAAAATAGAAGATCCAGGCTACATTAAAGATTTAATGCTATCAGATGGATTTAATTTAACCACAATAGAGTTAGACGAAGGTGAAAAAATACCAGAGGATCTTAGTAATTTTGATGGAATGTTTTGTATGGGAGGACCGATGGATACCTACATGGAAAAAGAATATCCATGGTTAATTGAAGAAAAGAAAAAAATTAAAGAATTTGTTGTAGATTTAAAAAAACCTTATTTAGGTTTTTGTTTGGGTTGCCAATTATTAGGAGAGGTAGTGGGTGGTAAAGTTGTGAAATCAAATCCTCCAGAAATTGGTATTATGGATATTGATTTTTCGAAAGAAAAAGAAAACGATAATTTGTTTTCACAATTTCCTAATAAAATAAAAAGTTTACAATGGCATTCTTATGAGGTCCAAGGAATTGAAAAAAACAATGATATAACTTTATTGGCTTCTTCACCGATTACTAAATATCAAATATTTAAATATCAAAACCACGCTTACGGAATTCAATTTCATATAGAAATAAAAGATACAACAGTCAATGAATGGGGATGTGTACCTGAATACAAGAAAGCTTTAGAGGATCAGCTTGGGAGTGATGCTTTAAAAAAGTTTGATCAATCAGCAAAAGATAATATGAATGACATGAACAATTATTCTACAATGCTTTACAATAATTTTAAAAAACTTTTATGATTTGCATAAAGACTGAAATACCTAATGAGTTAAACGATATAGATGATGAACTTAAAGCAATCTACCACAGCAAAGATACAGTTTGTTTTTACATTTTTAAAACAAGAGAGTTAAGAAATGAATTTTTAGAAAAAACAAAGGGTATGAATAAAAGTGAGCGTGAAGAGATATATAAAAATTATGAATAATAAAATTTTTGAATGGGCAGGGGTTATTACAGCAATATTATATTCTTTATTTGTGGCTTTAAATATAGGAATAGAATTTTTTGGATTTTGTTTGTTGCTTTTGTCAGCTATTTTAATTGGAATTTGGGCTTACAGGGGCGGCCACAAAGGAATTCTTTTACTTCAATTCTTCTATGCGACTGCTGGAATTATAGGTATGATTCGATGGTTTTAGCTCAAGGTTGAAACAATTTTAGGAATATAATTTTTAAAATTAAAAAAACCTTTATTACAATATTGCCAAGCTAACTGATCAAGGCTCCTGTATAAAAAACTCACATTTATATCATTCGAGTTTAAGTAGTCTAAATTTTCACCAACTGTTGGATACAAACCATAACAATTTTCAATGTTTGTCACTTCACTTATATCAATTAACTGAAAATCAATAGATTGATTTTTTAATCTTTGTCCTTGGTCTTCTATTAACTGAGATTTAAATTTCACTAATTTTTCACTGAGTTTAATAGATCTATTTTCATTTTTGTTAGAAACTAAGTAAATTTTCTTAAAGTTTTTTTCTTTAAAGTCAGTGATTTCAAATGAGAGATTATTATCAAAAATTAAAAGATTTTTTTCTTCAATATTTTGTGGGTTAGTAAAATCTTGTTTTATTATTTGATAAGATTTTTCTGAAATTTTCGGAGGAGCATTTTCATTCAATTTTATGTTTTGGAATCTATTGTTAGTGAATTTTTTAATATTCCATTCACTAGCAAGATAGTGTTTGCCTTGAGTTTGAACACCTGCAACCCATCGCCATCCTAGAGTATTTGATGCAGCGTCTCCATCATAAAGATGTTTCATGAAAAATTCAGCACCTAATTGCCAAGGTAATTCTAAAGTAAAAATCCAAATACTAGCAAACCACATTCTTGTGTGATTATGCAAATAATTGTTTTCTTTTAGATCGTTAACCCACTCATTGAAGCATTCAATATCTGTTTTTCCCTCAATTGCTGAGAGATAATTTTTATTATTTTGAAGTTCTTTTTTTATTTGATTTAATTCAATAAGATAATCTGCCCAAACATTTGGTCTTAGCTCTAGCCAACCTTTCCAATAAGTTCTCCATAAAACTTCTTGAATAAATTTTTCATTTTTTGAAAAAGAAAATTTGCTTAGAGTTTTCTGGATGACTTCTTTTTCGTTTATAATTCCGTGTGTTATGTATGGAGATAAGCATGATATATTAGATCTTTTTTCAGGACCAAAATCAAAATTTCTTAATTTAGAATAATCTGCAAGACCGTTATCGATAAAATTATTTAATTGATTTAAGGCCTTAGCCCTTGAAGCTTCAAACATCATTTTAAATTATTTTGATTTTTTTTTCTTGAGACCCAATTTATCACTATGTCTCAATCTTAAGACAACAATTGCTCCAGCAATTAATAAAATCGCGACCGCTTCATAAACAAGTGCAGTAGGATCCATTTCTTTTCCTTGTAAAATAATAAATCGTGCAAGAGCAGTAATCGCAATAAGCAGTGGAAGGGTAATACTAATTGATTGTTGGTTCCAAAAAACTCTAACCATCGCCAGGACCTCTAGATAAAGAAACATTAATAGTAGATCAGCTAATGTTACAGATTGATTTAAGAACATATTTTTCATCTCAATTCCAACTGCAATAACTGTGCTGATTAAGATAATAACCATCAAAGCTAGTTGTAAGTTTTTTGCTATCTTGTCCATTATTTATCTTTACTAAATGGAAGCCATTTTTCAAAAACTGATTTTGACGGCCCATCATAAGGAATTGAATAAGAACTTGGGTTAGGACTAGTTAATACTTCAATACCTTTTGAAAAAACAAATATAAATACTATCACAAAAACAATTACCATAATCTTAAATGGGTCAAAATTTTTAGTTTCAAATACACTGCTAGATCTTTCCTCTGCTTTATGAAATTGTTTAAAAGTCATATACACAGCAAAAATTAATCCTACATGCGCCACATAAAGACCTGCCCAACCAAATGCAAATGTTGTGTATGAGAATACATATAAACTGAAAACCGTAGTCCAAATAAAACTTAGAACTAAAAGAATTTGTAATCTTACAGTTTTTGGAAGAGCTCGAAGGTCGTTTTTACTGTCGTCAAATAAAATATTTGCAGCATCTTTCATCCAATTTTTTAATGAATCCATAATTTCACGATACAGTTTTAAGAAGTTTTAACAAATGTTAAATTGACCTAAATTTAATTAAGAACGTAGTTTTTTCTTATGAAAATTAATAAATCTTTCAACATTAGATTTATTAAATGTTTTGTTTTCTTCAAAGGAAACTTTTTTCATAGAGTAGGCAGAACTATTTGTTATTCGAGACTCGATTATTACATTTCCTTTATAAAGTTTAAGTTTTACTGAGCCATTAACTTTGTTTCTTTTAAGGTCTACAATTTTTTGAAGTTTAAATCTTTCTTTTGAATACCAATAACCATTATAGATAAGTTCAGCATATCTTGGCATAATCTGATCTTTTTTATGCATTGTTTCTTTATCTAAAGTTACGGATTCGATTGCTCTATGTGCATGAATTAATAAAGTTCCACCTGGTGTTTCGTATACCCCTCGAGATTTTATTCCAATAAATCTATTTTCAACTAAATCAACTCTTCCTATTCCATTTTTTCCAGCAACATTGTTCAGCTTTTCTAATAGTTTAGAAGGAGACATTTTTTTTCCATTAATTGCAAAGGGATCTCCATTTTTAAAATTGATGGTAATAAATGAAGGCTTGTTTGGAGCTCTTTCAGGAGAAACTGTTCTTTGGTAAATAAATTCTGGCGCAGAATTTTTTGGATTTTCTAACACTTTCCCTTCAGTTGATGTATGAAATAAATTATCATCTACTGAAAAAGGTGGAGCGCCTTTTTTATCTTTTGGTATTGGTATCCCATGTTTTTTCGCATAGTTAATTAAATCAGTTCTTGATTTTAATTTCCAAATTCTCCATGGAGCAATAATTTTTATTTTTGGTCCAAAGTAATGATAGCCTAATTCAAATCTTACTTGGTCATTTCCTTTTCCTGTAGCACCATGTGAAACTGCATTAGCTTTAAATTTTTTAGCAACTCTTATTTGGTCTTTGGCAATCAATGGTCTAGCAATAGAAGTCCCCAAAAGATACACGCCTTCATAAATTGCATGTCCTCTAATCATTGGATAAACGTAATCTTTTACAAAAACATCTTTTAAATCTTGGATAATAATATTTTTGACACCAAATTTTTTCGCATTCTTAAAAATTTTTTTTCTATCAATTTCTTGACCAACATCAGCAGTGTAACAAATTACTTGAGCGTTATAATTTTCTTGAAGCCATTTTAAAATTATGGATGTATCTAAACCGCCTGAGTAGGCAAGTACAATTTTATTTTTTGATTTCATTTAATTATGTGCAAGCTTTTTTTGATGCATTGTACGCTTTGGTAAATCCAAGCAAAGAATAATGATCAATTGTTTGGGATCCATTTTGATTGTATCCAGTAATCATTATTCTTGATCCCTTCTTCATTCTACTAATCATTTTTACTTCAATTTTGTTATCAGCAATCCATGCAAATCCTTGTTGCATTATATCAAACTTAAATTTGTTCTTTCCAGATGCTGCAATAACAGAATTCTTGTTATTAAATTCATATCCAGGAGTAACACTTACTTCATTTGAAATATTTTCTTCTGGTCTAAAAGTTACAAATAATTTTGCATCTCTTTTGTTTGATTTTGGTGCTTGAAGTACAGGTACTGATTGAGCAAAACATACTTTGCCATCAGGTTCATATGCCACCATTGCCTCCCAATCTTTGTAATTACCAATTTTTTTTACTTCCTGTGCAAATAGATGATTTGAACTTAAGATAAGTATAGTTGATAAAATTAATATTTTTTTAATTAAGGACATGGGTTTGGATAAATTGTTTGAACTTGATTGATTTCTTCAATGACATCATTAGATAAATTTACATTTACACTTTCTATATCTGATTTCAACTGCTCCATTGTAGTTGCACCTATAATTACACTTGTCATAAATTCTTGAATTTCACAGAATTTAATAGACATTTGAGTCATATTTAAATTGTGTTTCTCACAGATTTTAAAATAAAGTTCTACTGCAGCCTCTGTGTTAGGTTTTCTATATCTTGTCCAAAAATCAAAGTCTCTTTCCATTCTTGATCCTTTAGGAAAATTTTTATTTCTGTACTTTCCCGTTAAGTATCCACTTGCTAGCGGTGAATATGCAAGGCATCCAATTTTTTCTCTAATAGAAACCTCGGCTAATCCCACTTCATAAGATCTATTTAGTAAGCTGTATGGATTTTGAATAGACATCATTCTTGGTAAATTTTTATCTTTTGATAGCTGTAAATAATTTAACGCTCCCCAAGGAGTTTCGTTTGAAAGACCAACGTATCTTATTTTCCCAGCTTTAATATATTTATCTAATTCCCCAAGAACATCTTCAAATTTATTCCATTCATTTTCTTTATGAACATAACCAAGTCTTCCAAAATTATTTACATTTCTTTCTGGCCAATGCAGTTGATATAAATCAATATAATCTGTTTTAAGTCTTTTGAGACTATTGTTCAAAGCCGACTCTAAGTTTGGACCTGTAAAACTATTTTCTCCATTTCTTAAATAATCTCTTGCTGGACCAGCAACTTTTGTAGCTAAAATAACTTCTTTTCTTTTTTTTGTTTTTTCAAACCAATTACCAATTATTTCTTCAGTGTCTCCATAAGTTTCTTTACGAGGAGGAACTGCATACAATTCAGCTGTGTCCCAAAAATTTACTCCATTGCTTAAAGCAAAGTCCATTTGTTCAAATGCTTCATCTGGAGTATTTTGTTCTCCCCAAGTCATTGTACCGAGACAAATTGTACTTACATCAAGATCGGTATTTCCCAATTTTTTGTAATTCATTAATGTTTTATGTTAACTTTTTATTAATCTTTTAAGGTGTCTTGAATAATTATTAAAAGACTATTATATGTAGCATATTATGGAATTTGATAAAAACGGAATATTAAACAGAGCAAAAGCAGCGCAACAAACTGCAGCTGTAATGGATGAAGGCTTAAGAGCCTACATGTTAAAAGTTTACAACTATATGGCAACAGGTGTGTTGTTAACAGGGATCATTGCATTAATAACATTTAAGATGTCAGTCGTGACTGATCAATCAGGAGCAATTGTTGGATTAACACAAATGGGGAATGCAATTTATTTGTCAGGACTTAAATGGTTAGTAATGTTGGCTCCTTTAGGTATCGTTTTTTACATGAGTTTTGGAATTAATAAGATGAGTGCTTCAAAAGCTCAAACAACATTTTGGGTGTTTGCAGCTTTAATGGGACTTTCATTGTCTTCAATCTTATTAGTTTATACTGGCTTAAGTGTTACTAGAGTGTTCTTCATAACTTCAGCAACTTTTGGAGCGATGAGTATTTATGGTTATACAACTAAAAGAGATTTAACTAAGTTTGGATCATTTTTAATGATGGGATTGATTGGTATAATTATTGCATCAATCGTTAATATTTTCCTAAAGTCTTCAATGATGTACTTTGTAATTTCAATTTTAGGTGTTTTAATTTTCGTAGGTTTAACTGCTTATGATACTCAAAAAATTAAAAACATGTATGTTGCAAGTGACTCTGGTGAAATCGTTGGAAAAAAAGCAGTAATGGGTGCTTTAACATTATACTTAGACTTTATTAATCTATTTATAATGTTGTTAAGACTTTTTGGTCAAAGACGATAATTTATTTTTGAAGTTTCTTCCAATTAGTATTTTTAAGTAAAGACTTAAGTTCGTAAGAATTTTTTAAAATCTTACCGCTTGTATCTGTGATTAAATATTTTAAATTTTTATTTTTTGGCTTAAAATTTTTACAGATTTTGTATAGTGCATTTTCTGCTGCATTCCTAAATACACTAAAGCTAACTTGTTTGCTTGAAATGTTGAGACCATAATCTTTCCAAGAACCTTCAGAAACCATCTTAGCATAGAGATCTAAAATTATTTTAAGCTCATCTTTTTCAAAAAATTGTTTTTCCTCTATTTTGTTATGTGGATTGTTTACAACTAATCTTAAGTTATTACGCATCAATTTTATGTTTATTTATTAAAGGTACCTGAAATCCAGTAAACACTATTGTTATTGGAAGCATTCCCCATACTTTAAAATTGACCCAAAATTCTTCAGTTTGTGTTCTCCAAACAAATTCATTTAATAATGCAAGACCAAAGAAAAAAAACATCCATCTTCGATTTAAAATTTCCCATCCGATATCTGACAAAGGTATTGATTTACCCATAACTTTTTTAAGCACTGGTTCTTTCGTAAAGTATTTTCCAAAATATAAAGCCAAAGCAAACATGATATTTATTATTGTTGGTTTTACATAAATAAATATTGGATCATTAAAGTAGATAGTGAGACCTCCAAAAAAAGTTATTAAAATTCCACTTAACAAAGGCATCGGTGGTATTTTTTTTTCAAAAAACCAAACAACAGCTAATGCAATAATAGTTGCAACTATTAAGGGAGGAATTGCTACTGATAAATTTTTCCCACTATTGTAATAATAGAAAAAAAATATTGCTAGAGGTCCAAAATCAGTAACAAATTTTAAAAAAGATTTATTCACTTAAAAGATATTAACATATTTGCCACATCACAAAACATTAATATTTTTTACATTGATTTTTATTTTTAAATACCCATACTAACTATCATGGCAATCCAAAAAGCTAAATTTTCAATTGGAGATATTGTTAAACACAAGCACTTCGAATTTAGAGGTGTTATTTATGATGTAGATTTCGAGTTTAACAATTCTGAGGAATGGTATCAGTCTATTCCAAAAAATGTTAGACCAAGAAAAGATCAGCCTTTTTATCATTTACTTGCTGAAAATGATGAAATTACTTACGAAGCCTATGTTTCAGAACAAAATCTTCTGATGGACGATTCAGACGAGCCTATTAAACATCCATTAATTGAGGAAATTTTTTCAGGTAAAAAAGGCTCAAGTTATTTCAAGCTTTCTAATTAGCTATCATTATTCAAACACATTTATTTCCAATCTAGGCCACACTAATTCTATAAAAATTATTCATATTCTGATCAAGAGTGTTAAAAGTTAATCTTTCTTTATTATCTCCCCCTCTTCATTCTTGATCAGATAATTTTTCTCAATAGTATTTTTAAAATAAATCCTTAAATTACAGATATGTTTAAACTTCTAGAGCCAAATAAAATTTTTCAAATTACTTCGAAGGCACCAAAATATGTTTTATTTTTATTTGTTGTCGTCTTATCTGTTGGATTAGTTGAAGCACTCATATTGTCTCCAGAAGATTACAAGCAGAGTGATGCTGTTAGAATTATGTATGTTCATGTTCCTGCTGCATGGATTTCTCTTGGAATTTTTTCTTCGATAACTGTTTTGTCAATTTCAGGATTTATTTTTAAAAACAAAAATTTTTTTTTAATATCCAAAAGTTTAGCACCTTCAGGTTTTGTTTTTAACATAATTGCTTTGGTAACAGGTTCTATTTGGGGGAAACCTACTTGGGGTACATGGTGGGCCTGGGATGCGAGAATTACTTCGATGTTAATTTTAGCTCTATTTTATGCTCTATACTTAATCTCTTGGAGAATTTATGAAAATGAAGAAAAAGTTTTTAAAATTTCAACTTTTATCACTATTCTTGGAATTATTAATGTGCCAATAATTAAGTACTCGGTTGATTGGTGGAATACACTTCATCAACCTGCCTCAATAAATATCTTGTCTAAAAGCTCAATTCATTCATCAATGCTTTATCCATTATTGATAATGACTGCGGCATTTGCTCTATTTTCGTTGTTAATTTTCTTAATGAAATATAATACAGAACTGATAAAAATTAAAAACAAAGGTTTAGATAGACTATGATTAACGACTTATTATTTATGAATGGATATGCAGTATACGTGTTATCTGCATTTGGTTTTACTTTATTAAGTTTCCTAAGTTTATATTTAGTAACAAAAGTTCAATTTATTAGAGAACAAAATAAATTTGTTGCTAAATTTGGATCACTTAACACTGAACAAGCTAATTCTGCAAAATCACAAAGAATAAATAAAGAAATTTTAGCTGACGCAACAAACAACTAATTTTTGATCGATGTATGGTCGAAAAGTTAAGTTAAGATTTCTATTTGTTTCGACTATTTTATTAATTTTAATATTAACTGTTTTTTTGGTTCTAAAATCTTTAGAAGAAAACGTAGTTTATTTTCAATCTCCTTCAGAGATTAAGTCATTAACTGAGCTGACAAATAATAAAATCAGAGTAGGTGGAATGGTTAAAAAAAATTCTATTAGTATGAATTCTAATGAAGTGAATTTTATTATTACAGATTTTAAAAATGAGATTAATGTTACTTATTCAGGCGCTGTCCCAAATTTATTTGAAGAAGGAAAGGGAGTTGTAGCCGAAGGTGTTTTGAAGGACAGAAATTTCTTTTCAGCAACAAAGATTTTAGCGAAGCATGATGAAAATTATATGCCACCAGAGGTTAAAGCTGCATTGGAGGAAAATTAATTGATTTATAGCGTTGTTGGATATTACGCACTAATTTTAGGATTAATTAGTGGTTCAATTTTGATTTATTTTTCTGTTCAAAATTTTAGAAATTCAGAAATTTTGGATACTAAAATATTATCATTATCATTTTTACAATTATTTTTTGTTGTTATTAGTTTTTTTGGTTTAGTTTTATCTTTTGTAGTTTCAGATTTTAGTAATGAAACTGTATTTAATAATTCTCATACTACTAAACCTTTATTTTACAAAATTACGGGAACATGGGGAAATCATGAAGGTAGTTTGTTATTGTGGTTGTTGGTTTTAACATTATTTATTTTTATTTTTTTATTAAGAACAAATAATCAATCAATAAAATACAAAACTCTAACAACAATATTTCAGCAGATTATAATTATTGGTTTTTTTGTTTTTTTACTAAAAACTTCTAATCCATTTAATTACTTTTTCCCAATTCCTGAAGAAGGTTTAGGTTTAAATCCAATATTGCAAGATCCAGCATTAGCAATTCATCCACCTATTTTATATTTAGGCTATGTTGGTTCATCAATAATATTTTCTTCCGCATTAGCAGCCACAACTTTAAAAATGGTTTCGGGAAGCTGGGCAACTCATATAAAAAAATGGACTTTAGCTTCATGGATATTTTTGACTTTAGGAATTTTATTAGGTTCTATTTGGGCATATTATGAACTTGGTTGGGGAGGATTTTGGTTTTGGGATCCAGTTGAAAATGTATCTCTTATGCCTTGGTTGGCATTAACCACATTGTTACATTGTATATTGGTTTTAGAGAAAAAATCGATTTTAACTTCTTGGGTTATAATTTTATCTATCGCTACATTTACACTTAGTATGTGTGGAACTTTCTTAGTTAGATCAGGTATCCTTAATTCAGTTCATACTTTTGCAAACGACCCTGAAAGAGGTCTATTTATATTAATATTTTTGTTTGTTTTAATTTTTATTTCTTTATTTATTTTTTTCTTTTTTCATAAAGAGGATCAAAAGAATTCAATAAATCTTTTTTGGGTAAGTAAAGAAAGTGCAATTATATTGAATAATTGGTTCATGATGTATTTCTTATCTGTGGTTTTAATTGGTACAGTTTATCCAATTTTTTTAGATGTAATCTCTTCAGAAAAAATATCAGTCGGTCCACCGTTTTATCATAAACTAATTATCCCTTTCTTAATTCCATTTTTAATCGCTATGGCGATTGGACCTCAATTGAAATGGATTAAATCTAACTTAGAGAGTAAAAAAATTTTTATATTTTTATTATTTGTATCGATTTTAATATCTTATTTGATAGTTAAGAATTTTGATAAAAATTTACTTGTAAACACTATTTTAATCTCAAGTGCATTTTATTTGTTTTTTATTACTGTGAGGGATTTTTTTACAAAAAAATATAAAAACATTTCTCAAACTATTGCTCACTTTGGATTTAGTTTATTAATTTTAAGTATTTTATTTAATAATTTACTTTCTAGCGAAGTAATTACCAATCTTAAAATTGGTCAGAGTTATGAAAACTCAAAAATTAAAATTACACTTGAAGATGTAAACCAGAGAAGTGAAAAAAATTACAACTCAGTAGTAGCAAATTTTAAAATAATTTCTTCAGATGGAAAAATTAATAAAATGACTCCAGAGTTAAGAATTTACAATCAGCCAAATATAGTAACTAGCGAAGCTGATATCAAAACTACTCTGATGAAAGATAAATTTATTGTCATAAACTTAGTGCAAAATCAGGAATATTTTAATGTTAGATATCAAGACAAACCTTTTATGCTTTGGATATGGGTATCAGTATTATTATTAAGTATTGGTGGAATATTAAGTTTTTTAAAAAAGAGAATATGAAAAATAAATTAATACCTTCAATAGTAATAATAAGTTTTATAATTATTTTTTTAATATTTTATAAAGGTTTGCAAAATACAAATATTTATACTCCCAAGTCAGAAATAAAAAAAGATATTCCAAGTTTTTCTAGTATTAAATTTGATAGCAAAGAAAATGTAAATTCGTCAGAAATATTTAATTCAAATAAATTTTATTTATTAAACATATGGGCCTCGTGGTGTGTACCCTGTAGACAAGAACATTCTTATTTAATGAAATTAAGTGAAAACAATAAAGTAACTTTAATTGGACTAAATTATAAAGATAATTTTAATAATGCTCAAAATTTTCTAATAAAATTAGGAAATCCATACGAAACAATTTTATTAGATGAAGATGGTACAATTTCAATAGAGTGGGGGGCATATGGTGTACCAGAAACTTTTTTGATCCATAAAAATAAAATAGTTGCAAAATACATTGGACCATTAAATGAAAAATTAATTAACGAAATTAACTCGATAATAAAATGAAAATTTTAAAAATTGCTTTAATTATTTTATTATTAATTCCAAAAATATCATTTGCTAGTGATCAGATTGAAAGAAATAAGATTACGAAAAATTTAAGGTGTTTAATTTGTCAGGGTCAATCTGTGTATGATTCTGATTCAGATTTTGCAAATAGCATGAAAATTTTAGTTGATAAAAAACTTGAGGAAGGATTATCTGAAAACCAAATTTATGATTTTTTTAAAGAAAAATACGGAGAATGGATTTTGTATGATCCTGGTTTAAATAAAAATACTTATATTCTTTGGTTATTGCCAATATTGATATTTTTACTTGGAGGTGCAATAATCCTCAAAAAACTAAAATTTAAAAATTAATCCAAAATGCATTTAAAAAAAATTCTGATTTTACTTATATTTCTAGCGTTTCCGATTTCATCAAATGCAGAGGAAATTAAACAGAGAGATTTAAATACTGAGTTTAACGTTTATACTGGGATGTTTGATTTTAGTGACGATGGAAAAAAATCAGAATTAATTGGCTTTCAGCATCAAAATGAAAACTTAAATAGAGATACTTTTCTTGGAAATTTATCACCTATTACTGGTGCTCTTATAACTGCAGATAGTGCGGCTTATGTTTATACAGGAGTAGAAGCACAATATAAAATAGGTTCTTTAAATTTTAATCCAAGTTTTACTCCAGGATTATATCACGAAGGTGATGGAAAAGACTTAGGTCACGTTTTAGAATTTAAATCTGAGTTACAAATTTCTTTAGATATGTCTGAGAGCAGTCAATTTGGTTTTTCATATAATCATATATCTAATGCAAGTATAGGAGATAAAAATCCTGGGGCAAATAGTTATATGTTTAATTTCTTTAAAAGCTTCTAATACACTTTTATGAATTTAAATGATTGCTATAATTTTGATGACTTTAGAAAATTAGCCAAGAAAAAATTACCAGCACCAATATTTCATTATATTGATGGAGGTGCTGATGATGAAATAACTTTAAACAGAAATACAGACTCATTTAACGACTGTGATTTAGTTCCTAATATTTTAAACAGTGTTGGAGAGCCAGATTTATCTACAACAGTTTTTGGTAGAAAAATTGATATGCCTCTATTTTTGTCTCCTACAGCGATGCAAAGTTTGTATGACCCAGAAGGTGATAAAGCTTCTGCTAGAGCAGCAGAAAAATTTAATACAATTTATAGTATGTCAACAATGGCATCATTCTCTATAGAAGAAGTTGCGAATGTTTCTAGCGGTCCAAAACTATTTCAACTTTATATCCATAAGGATAAATCAATTACTGATGATTTAATTGATAGATGTAGCAGAGCAAATTTTGACGGTATGTGCATTACTGTTGATACATTAGTTGCAGGAAATAGAGAAAGAGATCATAGAACTGGTTTTACTACTCCACCTAAATTTACATTAGATAGTTTATTAAGTTTTGCCATGAGACCTGGTTGGGTTTTTAAATATTTTACTAATAAAAAATTTGAGTTAGCAAATATTAAAAACAAAACCGACAAAGGAACAAACATAGCTAAATCAGTAATGGATTATATTAATGAGCAATATGATCCAGCGATGAATTGGAAAGATGCAGAATACTGTATTAAAAAATGGAATAAACCAATGGCACTAAAAGGTGTGATGTCTGTTGAAGATGCAAAGAGAGCAATTGATATAGGCTGTACAGCGATAATGATATCTAATCATGGGGGAAGACAATTGGATGGATCTAGGTCACCCTTTGATCAAGTTAAAGCAATTTCAGATGCAGTAGGTGATAAGTTAGAAATTATTCTAGATGGTGGAGTAAGAAGAGGAACGCATGTTTTAAAAGCTCTTGCAGCCGGCGCAACAGCTTGTAGTTTTGGAAAAGCATTTCTTTTTAGTTTGGGCGCTGGAGGACAACAAGGTGTTGAAAGATTACTAGAGAACATGCAAAAAGAAATTAGAAGAAATATGATTTTGATGGGCTGTAAATCTGTAAAAGATCTTGATCAATCAAAAATAATCTACAGAAATTAAGATAAATTAAGGAAATTCAAATTTTATCTTAATAGACAATTAACTTAATTTATGTATATTTTCCAACTTTATTATGAAACTAGCAGCGTCACTTGATAGACTTGGAACAGAAAGTGCTTTTTCAGTTTTAGCAGAAGCTAAAAAATTAGAAGCGCAAGGAAACCCAATGATACATCTTGGGTTGGGTCAGCCAGATTTTAAAACACCCAAACATGTAGTTGAAGCTGCAAAGAAAGCTTTAGATGATGGTCACCATGGCTATGTTCTTTCAAATGGAATTTTAGAGTGCAGACAAGCGGTTACTAGATGGATCAAGAAAAGATATAACGCTGAAGTAGATCCAGAAAGAATTATCATAATGCCAGGTGGTAAACCTACAATGCATTATGCTATACAGTGTTTTGGGGAGCCAGGAGCAGAAATTATTCATCCTACACCAGCTTTTCCTATTTATGAGTCTATGATTAATTATACAGGTTCTACTGCTGTACCTTATGATTTAACAGAAGATAAAGATTTAAAATTTAGTGCGGATAAAATTCTATCTTTAATAACTGAAAAAACTAGATTGTTAATTTTAATTAATCCTAATAATCCAACTGGAAGTTTTGTTGAGAAATCTGAAATTGATAAATTAGCAGAGGGTTTAAAAAAACATCCTCATGTAACTATTTTGAGTGATGAAATTTACAGTAGACAAGTATTTGATAATAAAGAAATGCCAACATTCTTTAACTATCCTGAGTTAAGAGAAAGACTAATTGTTTTAGAAGGCTGGAGTAAAGCTTACTCAATGACAGGTTGGAGATTAGGTTGGAGTTTTTGGCCTGAAAATTTAATTGAACATATTAATAAATTACTAATCAATAGTGTTTCTTGTGTTAATGCTGCGGCTCAATTTGCAGGAATAGCAGCGCTTGATGGACCAGACGATTCAATTGATTTGATGATGGAAAAATTTACACAAAGAAGAAAATTAATTCATGAAGGACTGAATAGTCTACCCGGAATAGAATGCAGTTTGCCAGGAGGAGCATTTTATGCATTTCCAAAAGTTATAGGGACTGGAATGGATGGTTCAGAGTTTTGTAAAAGAGCCATGCATGAAGCGGGTGTTGCTATTGTCCCAGGCACGGCATTTGGAAAAACATGCAAAGATTACGTAAGATTTAGCTTTGCTGCATCTCAGGATAACATTTCTAACGCATTGGAAAATATCAAAAAAATGCTAGGTTAAGCTATGTCTGAAATAGCTTTACCAAAAATTGATAGGTCTATTGTATCTAATAAATCTCAAATAGTAAAAAAACTATCAAGTCTAACTAATCCAGAAAATGTTTTAAGCGAAGCTGATGAATTAAGACCTTATGAAACTGATGCGCTTTCAGTTTATACCCAAACGCCTTTAGCTGTGGTCTTGCCTGAAAACACTAAAGAAGTTAGTGAAATTCTTAAATATTGTAATGAAGAAAATATCAAAGTAGTTCCAAGAGGAGCTGGAACAGGTTTATCCGGTGGGGCATTACCTTTGCAAGACGCTATCCTTTTAGGTTTAGGAAAATTTAATAAAATTTTAGAAATTGATTATGAGAATAAATGTGTGATCACTCAACCTGGTGTTACTAACTTAGGAATTACTCATGCTGTGGAACATAAGGGTTTTTATTATGCTCCAGATCCATCTAGCCAATTAGCTTGTTCAATCGGTGGTAATGTGGCTGAAAATTCAGGAGGTGTTCATTCTTTAAAATATGGAACCACTACAAACAATATTTTAGGTGTAGAAATGGTAATGATGGATGGAACTATTTGTAAAATTGGAGGAAAATCTTTTGATCAAGAAGGGTATGATCTAATGGGATTAATTTGTGGTTCAGAAGGATTATTAGGAGTTGTTACCGAAGTAACTGTCAAGATTCTAAAAAAACCAGAAGTTGTTAAGGCAGCTTTAATTGGTTTTCCATCTATTAAAGAAGGAGGAGATGCAGCGTCTGAAATAATTTCAAGCGGAATAGTTCCAGCTGGAATGGAAATAATGGACAAAGCCCTTATAGAAGCAACAGATAATTTTAGTAAAGCTGGTTACCCAAGAGATGCAGAATTATTATTAATTGTTGAACTTGATGGAACAGAGTCTGAAGTAAACGAGTTGATCAAAAAAGTTGAGATAATCTGTAAAAAAAATAATTGTTCAAGTTTAAAACTAAGCAAAAATGAAAAAGAAAGGTTATCTTTCTGGGCTGGGAGAAAAGCTGCTTTTCCAGCATGTGGAGCAATGGCTCCAGATTATTACTGTATGGATGGCTCAATACCTAGAGGCAAACTCGCAGAAGCTTTACTTGAAATAAAAAAACTTTCAGAAAAATATAATTTACCAGTGGCAAATTGTTTCCATGCAGGTGATGGGAATTTACATCCATTAATTATGTTTGATGGGAATGATAAAGAACAGTTAAGAAAAACTGAAGAGTTTGGATCAGAAATATTAAAAACTTGCGTAAGACTTGGGGGGGTAATCACAGGAGAGCATGGAGTTGGTATCGAAAAAAGAGAACTTATGTGTGAGATGTTCAACGATAATGATATTCAACAACAGTTAGATATTAAAAAATCATTAGATGAGAAAAACTTACTAAATCCTGGAAAAGTATATCCTATTCTTAGAAAGTGCGCGGAGGAAGGAAGGGTTCATGTCCATAAAAGCAAAGATAAATTCCCAGATCTTCCAAGATTCTAATAACATCTATTATCCAAAAAACGAAAGTGAAGTTTCAGAATTAATTAGAGAACTTTATAAAAATGATTCTCCAACAGAAATAATAGGAAATAACTCTAAAAGTTTTATAGGAAATAAAGCTCAATCAGCAAACACAATGTCGCTTGCGAAATTAACAGGCATAATAGATTACAGACCTGAGGAATTGTATATTAAAGTAAAGGCTTGTACGCCAGTAGAAGAAGTTGAAAAAATACTTGATGAAAATAATCAGGAATTAGCTTTTGAGCCTATTGATTTTGGTTATATAAAAAATGGTGTATCTAACAAAGGAACTATAGCAGGATATTTATCCTGTAATTATGCAGGCTCAAGAAGGTTTAAAGTTGGAAGTGTTAGAGATCATGTGTTGGGTTTTAAAGGAGTAAATGGCAAAGGGGATATTATTAAATCAGGTGGCACAGTAGTTAAAAATGTTACTGGTTATGATTTGTCAAAACTCATAGCAGGATCCTTTGGTACCTTAGTAGCTTTAACAGAAATCACTTTAAAGGTTTTACCAAAAAAAGATTCATCAAATACAATCGCAATTTATATTGATAAATCTGAGGAAATTTTTGATTTATTTATTAAATTATCAAGTTCCAGCAGTGAAATATCAGGAGCAGTGTATGTTCCTAATAAATCAAAGGATGATGATTTCTTAAAGAAAAAAAATTCTGTACTAAAATTTAACGATTTAAAATCTAATACTTCTTTTCTAGCTTTTAGAGTAGAGGGAGATAAAATTTCAATAAAGGAAAAAATTAAAAATTTAAGCAAAGAACTTGAACTTGATAAATTTGAAACTTCCACTTTAGATGTTTATCAGTCAGAACCATTTTGGCAAAAAATTAATAATTTAGAAATTTTTGAAAATACAAAAAATAATTTAATCAGAATGGTTATTCCTCCAGCAAAAGGATCAAATTTATTAAAATTTTTAGATAATAAATATAAATATTTTGTGGATTGGTGTGGATCATTATTTTGGATAGAAGTTGATGAACAAAAAGAAGAAAAAATAAAAGAGCTAAAAAAAATAGCTCTGGAGTCAGGTGGTTATTTAACTGTAATAAAAACTTCTGCAGATTACGATTATGGAGAATCAATTTTTACAGTCGATGATATACGTTTGATGATTTCAGAAAAAATTAAGAAAAGTTTTGATCCAAAAAGAATTTTAAACCCTGGAAAAATGTATAGAGGCATTTAATGCAGACAAAATTTACTGAACAGCAACTTAAAAACTCTGATAATTTTGCTACAGAAAAAGTATTTAAAAAGTGTGTTCACTGTGGAATGTGCAATGCTACTTGTCCCACACATCAGCTGTTAGGTGATGAATTGGATGGACCAAGAGGTAGAATTTATCTTATAAAAGACATGTTGGAAAACAATAGAAAACCAACCGAAAAAGTTGTTAAGCACATTGATCGTTGTCTTTCATGTTATAGCTGTATGACTACTTGTCCTGCAGGCGTAAATTACATGCACATCATAGATCACGGAAAAAAATATATTGAAAAAAATTATGAAAGATCTTTTTTTGATAAACTAATTAGATATTTTTTATCAATCACTTTACCAAATGTTAAAGTATTTAGACTTTCAAGTTTTTTTGTTAAATTGGCAATGCCATTCAAATTCTTGATGCCTACAAAGATTAAAGACATGATTGAATTAATGCCAACAACTTTTCCAAAAAAAACTTTACCTATTAAAGAGATTTATAAAGTTTCAGACAAAAAAAGAATAGCAAGAGTTGCTTTATTAACTGGATGTGTACAAAAAGAAATTTCACCTCAAATAAACGAAGCAACAATCAGATTATTAAATAGACATGGGGTTGAAGTTGTGGTTCCCAAAAAAATTCGTTGCTGTGGATCTTTAAATCATCATCTAGGAAAAGAAGATGATGCTCACCAAGATTTTAAAAATAATATAAATACTTGGTATGAAGAGCATCAAAAGGGAAATTTAGATGCAATTTTATCTAATACATCGGGTTGTGGTACTACCATGAAGGATTATGGTTTTATTTTTAGAGATGACAAAGAGTTAAGTAAAAAAGCCAAAGTCATATCAGATCTTACAAGAGATATTTCAGAATACATTTTTGAAAGTTTAAAGCTAAATATAAAATCTAAAGCAAAGAAATATAAAGTTGCTTATCACTCTGCATGTTCAATGCAGCATGGTCAAAAAGTTCATTCACAACCAATTTCATTACTTGAAAAAACTAACAATGAAATAATGGAAATTCCACAAGGACATATTTGTTGTGGATCAGCTGGAACTTATAATATTTTACAATCAAAAATTGCAAAACAACTATTAAAAAATAAGGTAAATAACATTGAAAGTTTAGATCCTGATTTTATTTCAACAGGAAATATTGGTTGTATTACCCAAATTTCTCATGGTACTAAAGTCCCAATTTTACATACAATTGAAGTTTTAGATTGGTACACAGGCGGTCCCAAACCTGAAATTTTAAAATAGGGGTTTTATGAAAAAAATTTTAATTACAAGAAGACTAATCCGAGAGAGTGAAGATAAAGCATCAAAATTATTTGAAGCTAAATTTAATTCAAATGATGAACTTTATTCACAATCAAAAATTATTGAAATGAGCGAAGGATGCGATGGAATTTTATCATCTTTAACTGAAAAATTAGATGCTGATACAATAAATAAGCTTCCAGATAGTATTAAAATAATTTCAAATTTTGCAGTTGGTTTTGGAAACATTGATTTAGATGCTGCTAAAAAAAGAGGTATTGCCGTAACTAATACTCCAGAAGTTTTATCAGATGCTACAGCTGAGATAGGAATATTGCTCATATTAGGAGCTTGTCGAAGAGCGTCTGAGGGAATTGAGTCTGCTCGTGAGGGTGGATGGAAATGGTCCGCAGATTATTTAATTGGAAAACAGTTAACAGGAACAAGATTAGGAATTTTAGGTATGGGTCGTATCGGTCAAAAAATTGCAAATATTGCTAAATCTTTAGGTATGATTATTCATTATCATAATCGTTCAAAATTAAGTGAAGATAAAGAGCAGGGTGCAATTTATCATGACAGCATAAAAAGTCTTTTTTCAGTGTCAGATGTTTTATCTATCTGTTGTCCAGCTACAAAAGAAACAGAAAATTTAATAAATAAAGAGACAGTAGAGTATTTCCCTAAAGGTGCTGTAATAACAAATGTTGCTCGAGGCGATATAGTTGATGATGAAGCTTTGATTGATGCATTGAATAGAAGAAAAATTTATGCAGCAGGATTAGATGTTTATAAAAATGAACCAAATTTAAATTCTGGTTATTTAAAAATCCCGAGTGTTTTTGTTTTGCCTCATTTAGGAAGCGCTACAAAAGATACTAGAATTGCAATGGGAAATTTAGCGATAGATAATATAGAAGAATTTTTTAGAACTGGTAATTGCGTTAATAAAGTTAACTAAATTTTAATGAATAAACCTGTTCTAGCTAAATCAAAAGCTATTATAATTTTTTTAGTTTTTGCTTTAGGATATTTTATTTCTACTCTCTTAAGAGCAATAACTGCAACAATTTCACCTGAATTAGTAAATGAATTTAATCTTTCTGCAGGAGAGCTTGGATTATTAGGTGGCGGATATTTTCTAGGATTTGCAAGTGTACAAATCCCTTTAGGCTATATGCTAGACATGAGAGGTCCAAGAAAAATTGTTTCATACTTTTTATCATTAACCATTGTTGGTTTATTAATATTTGCTCTCGCTCAGAATTTTTTAACTCTTTTAGTATCTAGAATAATTATAGGAGTTGGTGTTGGAGCTTGTTTAATGGGGCCTTTGACAGCTTATCGGATTTGGTATCAAGATGAAACCCAACAACGTGCAAACTCATGGATGTTAATGGTCGGTGCAATTGGTATGTTGTCATCAAGTTTACCAGTTCAATTTTTCTTACCTATAATTGGTTGGAGAAATATATTTTTGCTTTTAGCTTTCATAACTTTGGTTTGTATAATTTTGATAATTATTTTTATCCCTCAGTGGACTTCAAAAGGTAATCAGAAAAACGATGATGCAAAATTGAGTATTGTTTGGCAAAATCAATTCTTCAGAAGTGTTATTCCAATGGGCTTTTTTAGCACTGGAGGATTATTTGCTATCCAAACACTATGGGCTGGTCCTTGGATGATAAAAGTATCTGGGTATACACCAGAAGAAAGTGCAAAAGGGTTATTTTTAATTTATTTTTTTATGTTGCTATCATTTTTGATATGGGGCTATTTTGTTCCGAAATTTTCAAAGAACGTTAATGATGCAATCAGATTGTTGAAATATGGTTCACCATTAAGTTTATTGGTATTGGGTGTAATTATTTATCTAGGTCCAAATACAGATTCAATTCATTGGGCATTATTCATAGTTTCAGCTGTATTTTTGTCCTTAATTCAGCCAGCTGTTGGAATGGCTTTTTCTGTTTCTAATGCAGGTAAAGCTCTAACTTCTTATAATCTATTGATATTTATAGGTGCCTTCTTTCTGCAATGGATAATTGGGCTTATTATAGATTTAGGATTAAGTTTAAACTACTCTGAAATTGTTTCATTTCAATTGGCAATGTCTTTTGTACTAGTTACGTCTTTAACTTCTTATTTATATTTTTTATTAAAAAATAATTAATTTAGATGTTTATAAATTGTAGTTCTAGATACACCCAATTTTCTTGATGCTGCAGAAATGTTATTAGTCTCACTAAAAGTTGATCTAATTAAGATACATTTTTCTCTTTTAATTTTTGTATGCTCACAATTTTTACAAGCGTAAGTTTTGTTTTGTTTGCTAGTTTCTATAAATTTACTTTCTTTAAAATTTTGACTTTTGACCACAAAAACAGATGAACCTAAATGATCTGTTATCTTTAGAGTTTTATTATTTAAGATATCTGATGCAATTGATGAAAATGAAGTTGTAAAAATTTTATTAAAATTTTCATTTTTCAAGTCAACTAGTCCGTTAAGCATAATTTTTGCATTGTTGTTTGCACCCACAATTAATCCATCCCCATTTATTGCTAGCATCCCAACACTAGTTGTAGTTAGATATTCTTGTCTTGGGTGAAAAGAAATAATTAATTCGTTTTCAAATTTTTTAATAAACAATTTGGTTTCGATACTTCTAGTTGCAAGTCTTACTAAAGCTAGCGTATGTTGTTCTCTGGACATTGAGTCTGTTGAAGCATCAATAATACCAATAATTTTACCGTCATAATTTATGATTGGACTTGCAAAGCACGAAATATTTTCATGAGCAGTAAAAAAGTGTTCTTTACCTGAAACTATAGTTGGTTTTTTTAGTTCAACAGATAAGCCAAGACCGTTTGTTCCACAAATTTTTTCTGCCCAAATTGAACCTGGTATTACTGTTTTACCAACGTCAGTTTGCAAACAAGATTTGTCATAAATTGTATCCAAGACTAATCCTTTCTCATCTGAGTAAGCCACCATAAAATTTGTTCCTGCTATTTGGGAATATAAAAGTTCTAGTTCAGGAATAATTATTCTTCTGATAGTTTCATTTCGCTCTTTTATCTCTTTTAATTCGATTGATGAAATTACACTTTGTTTAGGATCATTAAACGGATCAAGGCCTTCACTGATACATCTCAACCAACTTTCATTAATATCTTTTCCCATCTCATAAGAGCTCATATTCCTTTTGTGTAGGATATTTTTAAGTTCGCTGTTTGAGTGACTTAAGTTTGACATTTTAAAAGTTTATTTGTTTTTCTAGATACAACAACCAACCACAGGTTGTAATTGTTAACTTTTTGTACATATAAAGATGCCGTTGACTCCATTCTATATCAGAATTTTAATAGTGTTACTTAAATATTAAAGGAGAGATAATAATGAAAGCACAGGTTTTGCATAAATATGACCCTGAAATGAAAGAAAAGGTCTGGGTCACAGGGGAGGAGATGCCAGATCCTAAAATTGAAAAGGCGTCAGACGTTATAGTTAAAATTGGTGCTGCAGGAGTTTGCAGAACTGATTTACATATTATTGAAGGAGTATGGAAACATATTCAAGATCCAGATGGAAAATTATTACCATGTGTAATGGGACATGAAAATGCTGGTTGGGTAGAAGATGTAGGTTCAGACGTTACTGAATTTAAAAAGGGTGATCCTGTAATATTACACCCACTTATTTCTGGAACAGGAGGAACTTGTTTAGATTGCAGAAGAGGTAATGATATGCATGCTGAAGCAGGTGCATTTCCTGGATTAAGTATTAAAGAAGGTGGCTACGCTGAACTATTAAAAACTAGCGTTAGAAATCTAATTAAACTTCCAAAAGTATTAGCGCCTAAAGATGTTGCACCTTTTTCAGATGCAGGTCTTACAGCTTATAGAGTAGTAAAAAAAGCAACAAGACATTTGCTACCTGGTCAGAGCTGTACAATTATTGGTGCAGGAGGTTTAGGTCACATCGCTATTCAATGTTTAAAAGCTATGTGTGCAGCAGATATTATTATTGTTGAAAAATCTGAAGCAGCATTGAAACATGCAATGGAACTTGGTGGTGACCACGGAGTTTTAATTGATGGAAACGAAATTGAAAAAGTTCAAGAACTAACAAAAGGAAAAGGTTCTGAAGCTGTAATTGATTTCGTAGGTGAAAAAGGATCTACTGCCATGGGAATTCAAATGACTTCTAATGGTGGTTTTTACTACATAGTTGGATATGGAGAAGAAATTAAATCACTTGCAGTTGATTTAATTATTTCTGAGAAAACAATTGTAGGTAATTTAGTGGGAACGTGGTCTGAATTATATGAATTAATGGAGTTAGCTGACAGAGGTAAAGTTAAGCTCTCTATGCAGGAGTATAGTTTAGACGATGCTAATAAAGCGCTTCATGATCTTAACGATGGTAAGGTTAAGGGACGAGCTGTTTTAGTTCCATAAAAAAAAAAAGAGAGGTGATAATGAAAATAATAAAAACCTGCTTAACGGCTGTAATATCAAGTATGATGATATTTAGCCCTATGGCATATGCTGATAAGTGGAGTGATCAATTCCCACATATCAAAGCAACAGGAGATATTCCAGGTGATTGTTCTTATGAGGAAATGTCTAAGAAAAATTACAAAGGAAAAACTCTTAAAATAAATACTCACGCAATTCCAGTAATGGGAGAGCCAACAGCTCTTCATGCTGAACAGTTTGAAAAATTAACTGGAGCTAAAGTTGAAGTTACTCATACACCAGCAGGTGATTTGTATTCTAAAGCAATGGTTCCTTTTCAAGCTGGACAAGCACCTTACGATATTGTGTTTGGATTTTCTAACTTTATAAATGACTGGAAAAGATATTTAGCACCAGTTCCTAAGAAGTATATGAACTCAACAGAGATGAAAGACGTAACCAAATCTCATATGGGTGTATCATCTTGGGATGGAACTATGTACCAGTATCCAGTTGATGGTGACAGACACTATCTAAAATATAGAAAAGACGTCATTGACAATCCTGAAATGCAAAAAAAATATAAAGCAGAAACAGGAAAAGATCTAAAAGTTCCAACAACTTGGAAAGAATATGCTGAGATGGCAAAATTCTTTAATGGTTGGGACTGGGATGGAGATGGTGAGTTAGAATATGGTTCAGCTGAAGTTATGAAAAAAGACGACTTAATGTTTGCAGCTTTTTTCAGCAGATCAGTTGCATATGCTAAAAATCCAAGAACTCCAGGTGGTTTCTTTTTTGATTTAGAAACTATGAAACCAAACATTAATAATCCAGGTTTCGTTGAAGCTTTAACTGATTGGGTTGAGGCTACTAAATATGTTCCTCCAGGGGGAACTAACTTTGGTCTAGGTGACGAAATCGGATCATTTGGTGGTGGACAAACTTTATTTAGTTTTTCATGGGATGATGCATTTATTGCAGCGATGCAAGATGACAGCCCTATTAAAAACAAAGTAGGTGCAGCTCCTCTTCCAGGTGCCAACAAAGTTTGGAACAGAGTTTCAAATAGCTGGGAAAACCAATACAACCAAGCTCCTTATATTGTTTGGGGTTGGGCAGTTGGTGTTGCTAAGAAAAGTAAAGTAAAAGATATGGCGTTTGATTATCTTTGCTTTTTCTCAAACGGAGCAAACCACCAAGCTGACTTAGCAATTGGTAGATTTGGTGTTAACCCTTTCAAAAACTCTGACTTCGACCCTAATATTTACATTAATAGTATGGGTTGGGATCCAGAGATCGCTAACAGTTACACTCAAACACTTTTAGATATGGAGAAAAGTCAAAATAGAGTTTTCCCTCTAAGAGTTCCAGGTGTATTTGAGTTTACAAGTGCTGTTGCTACAGGAACTTCTAAAGCTTTAGCAGGACAATTGTCTCCTCAAGAAGCATTAGACGAAGTTGCTAAAGAGTGGGAAGCAATTGTAAGCAGAGTAGGTAAAAAAGCAGTAAGAGATGCCTACGCTGTTGGTGTTAAAATGGAAGATAACCAACTATAATAATACTTAATTTATGTGGCCGTTTATTAAAATGGCCACATATAAAAAACATAATATAATCCAATTTTACAAATGAACTTTAAGCATAAATATTTCTTTCTGTTTCCAGGTCTATTTGTGTTGATTGGAATTTTAATCTTTCCAATTATTTTTGTTGTTAGATTAAGTTTATCTGGATGGAATAGTTATAATCCAGGTTTAGATTTTATAGGTATAGAAAACTATATCCGTCTATTTACAGACGACCCAAGATTTTGGGAATCTTTTTTTAGATTAAGTTTTTTATCTGTTACAACAGTAATTCTCCAGTATGTAATTGGATTTGCTCTTGCACATATGGTTTGGAAAGACATCAAATTTAAAAGATTTTTTAGAGTATTATTTTTAGTTCCAATGATGACAACTCCAGTAATTATGACTGTTATTTGGAGAACTTTTTTTCATGAGTCTTTAGGACCTGTTAATGATATTTTATCTAATTTTGGTTTATCTCCGAAATGGTTAACAGACCCAGCTTTAGCTAAATTTACAGTAATTATAGTTGAGGTTTGGCAGTGGACACCGTTTATGTTTCTACTTTTATTAGCAGGTTTATTGTCATTACCTAAAGAACCATTTTTAGCTGCTGCAATTGATGGAGCTAGTCCAGTTAGAAAGTTTATTTATGTAACTTTTCCGCTAATGGCACCTATATCAATTGGGGCAATAATTATAAGATTAATTGAGGCATCTAAAATTATGGATACGGTATATGTCCTAACATCAGGAGGTCCAGGTACCTCAACAGAAACATCAAGTTTTTATATTTTTATTAAGGGATTGAGAGAGTTTCAAATGGGATACGCAGCTTCGATGTCTTTTACTTACTTAATTATTATGATCATAAGTTTAACAATTATTGCAAAGGTTTTAACTAAATTACTTTTAAAAGAATAAATTATGAGCAAGCTTTATACATTTTTAAAATATTTTTTTATTGTCTTTTGGGCAGTTTTTGTTGTTGCTCCTTTTCTTTGGGCCTTAACTACATCGTTTAAAGATTTTCAATCTGTAAATGGTGGAGTTACGTATATACCATGGGTAGATTTTGAACCTAATTTAGAGGGTTGGAAAGTTTTGATAAAATCTCCAGCTAAAGGTGGAGTTGATATAGTAGAACCTTATTTCAATAGTTTATTTGTAACCTGTACTGCAAGTTTAATTAGTATAATTCTTGGCACATTGTCAGCTTATGCTTTATCCAGATACACCTTTAAAGCAGGTTTTGTAAAAAATAATGACATTACATTTTTCTTTATTTCTCAAAGAATTATGCCGCCAATTGTTTTGTCAATTCCATTTTTCTTATTTCTAAGTTCAATTAATTTATTAGATAGCCTCGTAGGATTGATTGTAGTTTATATTGTTTTACTGATGCCTATTGCAGTTTGGATTATGGTTGATTTCTTTAATAAAGTTCCAAGAGAGATTGATGAAACAGCTTTGATTGATGGATGTAATCCTTATCAAGCTTTCTTAAAAGTGGTGCTACCAAACTCAATACCAGGATTAATTGTTGCTGGTATGTTTTGTATTATTTTTGGATGGATAGACTTTTTCTTTGCATTCATTTTAACTTTTACAGAAGTACAGTTATTACCAGTAAAAATTGTTGCTTTGAACTCATCTGTTACTCCATGGTGGAGCTTATCAGCATCTGCCCTGGTTTCAGTTGCACCATTAATTATAGTAGCCTTCATAGTTGAGAGATATCTATCTAAAGGAAACTTATCAGGAGCAATTAAATAATGAATTTAATTGCTAACAACTTAACCTATAAACCAAGTGAAGAATATCACTTAAATGAAGTGTCCTTTAATTTTAAAGAGGGGAATTTATACACAATTCTTGGAAGAACTTTGTCAGGTAAAACAACTTTACTAAAAACTATAGCTGGTCTTTTAACTCCAGATAGCGGTGCTATTGAATTTGATGGTAAGGATTTTTTAAAGGTTCCAGTTTGGCAAAGAAATGTAGCTATGGTGTATCAACAATTTATTAATTACCCTCATTTAAATGTATTTGAAAATATTGCTTTTCCTCTGAGACAAAGAAAAATCGATAATGAAGAAATCAAAAATAAAGTAATGGAGTCTTTAAAATCAGTTGGGTTAGTTGGCTATGAAAACAGAAAAATACAGGAGTTGTCTGGTGGTCAGCAACAACGTGTCTCTCTAGCAAGATCATTAGTTAAAAATGCTAAAATATTATTGCTAGACGAACCTCTAGTTAATTTAGATTACAAATTGAGAGAACAGCTTAGAGAGGAATTTAAGAGTTTGTTTTCAAAGGGTTTAGCTGATGAAACTATTTTAATTTATTCTACTACAGACCCAAGAGAGACCATGGAACTAAATGGAGAAGTAATTGTTCTAGATGAGGGGAAAGTGCTGCAAGTAGGTCCAGCAAAAGAAATATTTGAGAACCCAAGTTCTTTAAAAGTTGCTGAAATTTCTAACGACCCACCTATGAATATTATTGAAGCAGAAATATCTAATGAGCAAATAAGATTTGAAGGTATTGAAATTAAAGCGCCTAATCATTTATCAAAGTTAACAGATAGCGGATTAAAGATTGGTTTAAGATCTTCAGACATTGAACTTAATGAAAATGGTCATGAATTTGAAGTTGAGCTTGCTGAAATTAGTGGTTCTGAAACTTTACTCCATTTAAAAAGAGGAACTATAAAAATTATTATTTCTATAGAAGAGGTTTTGAATTTTAAAATTCATGACAAGATTAAAATAGATTTTAAAATAGATAGAGCTTATGCCTTTGCTGCTGATGGTAAATTAGCATCCTCACCATTTGGAGGAAACAATGGCTAAAATTGATTTAAGTAATATCTCACATTCTTACAATCCAAATGATCCAAATCCAGTTTATGCATTAAATCCATTTTCGATGACTTGGGAGAACGGAAATAGATATGCAATCTTAGGTCCTTCTGGATGTGGAAAAACAACGATGTTAAATATTGTTTCTGGATTGGTAAGACCATCAGCTGGGAAAATATTATTTGATGATAAGAATGTTACAGATTTAAAAACAGAAGAAAGAAATATTGCTCAAGTTTTTCAGTTTCCAGTAATTTATAACACCATGACAGTTTTTGAAAATCTTGCTTTTCCATTAAAGTGCAGAGATTTTTCAAAAGCCAAAATAGATGAAAGAGTCAACTCTGTTGCAGAAACTTTAAATTTAAAATCTTTTTTAAACTCTCCTGCGCGAAAATTAACAGCAGATCAAAAACAATTAATATCTTTAGGAAGAGGTTTGGTACGAGAAGATGTTGCTGCAGTTTTAATGGATGAGCCTTTAACTGTTATTGATCCTGATCTAAAATTTAGATTAAGAAGAAACCTAAAAGAAATAAACGAACAATACAAAACAACGTTAGTTTATGTAACACATGATCAAAACGAAGCCATGACATTTGCAGATAATATAATTGTGATGAGCGAAGGAGAAGTTGTACAAACAGGTTCGCCCAAAGAATTATTTGAAAGACCTAATACAACTTTTGTTGGTTACTTTATTGGTTCACCTGCTATGAATTTATTTGATAGTGAAGCAACTTCAGAAAATACTGTTAAAATAAATAATACAATAATTAAAACGAATACAAATTTGTCTAATTTAAAAAATAAAAATATAAAATTAGGAATTAGATCTGAGTTTATTAAAATTGCAAAAAATCAAAGTGAAAATCTTGTTGATGTGAATGTTCAAAAGGTTGAAGATTTTGGTAATTACAAATTGATTACTGCGAGAATGGATAATTTTGAAATTAAATCTAAAGTTAATAGAGAAACCGAAATTTCAGGTGAAAAAATTAAACTTCATATTCCAGCTGAAAAGTGCTGTATTTACGAAAATAATAAATTAATTTAAGTTTTAAATTCTACCTATAATTGTAAAAAAACCCTATCTAACCCATTCTAGGTCACTTTTTAGAAAGACTCTAATGTGAAAATATGTTTTAGTGCTCGCCAAGTTAATTAACTAGAGGAGAATAAATGATTAAGAATAAGAAATCTTTGAAGAGTTCTAAAACTCCTTCAAGAAGAAAGTTCTTCAAAGCAGCGGCAGCAACTGGTGCAGCAACAGCAGCAGCAGTGGCTATGCCAAACATTGCTTTAGGTGACGGTCACGTTACTTTAAAAATGCAAGCTGCTTGGCCATCAGGTGCTAACATATTTTTCGAAATGGCTTCAGACTATGCGAAAATGGTTAGTGACATGTCAGGTGGTAAATTAAAAATTGATGTGCAACCAGTTGGAGCAGTTGTAAAAACTTCTGAAATTGGTCAAGCAGTTAGTTCTGGAGTAGTAGATATGGGTCACTGGGTGACAGCATACTGGTACGGAAAAAACCCTGCTGCATCTCTTTTTGGAACAGGTCCCTCATACGGAATGTCGTCTCAAGAAGTTATGGGATGGATGGAGTATGGTGGAGGAAGAGCATTATATGAAGAAGCTGTAAAAAGTGTAGGATTTAATTACACAGGTTTCTTCCATATGCCAATGCCTGCACAGCCTTTTGGTTGGTTCAAAAAGAACGTAACTAAAGTATCTGATGTTAAAGGTATGAAGTATAGAACTGTTGGTCTAGCGACTAACGTTTTAACTGCTATGGGAATGGTTGTAAGACAGTTACCAGGTGGTGAAATCCAACCAGCAATGAAAACTGGTTTGATTGATGCTGCTGAGTTTAACAACCCAACATCAGACTCACAGTTTGGAATGCAAGACGTCTCTAAACACTATCACTTAGGAAGTTTCCACCAATCTCAGGAAATGTTTGAAATTCCTATGAACACTAAGAGACTAAACAGCCTTTCACCTGAACATCAAGCTATCTTGAGAAATGCTGCTTATGCTGCAAACTCAGATAACTACTTTAAAGCATTGGTTAGATATTCAACTGACCTTGCTAAGTTGATGAATGAGCATAAGGTTAATGTTTACCAAACGTCTGATGCTATCCTAGCAGAACAATTAAAAGGTTGGGATAAAGTTGTAGGAGAGTTTTCTGCTAAAGATGCTTTCTTCAAAAAAGTAGTAGACTCACAAAAAGCATACGCTAAGAGAACTATGAAGTATCTGTTGATGAATCAACCGAACTACAAATTAGCTTATGAAAATGAGTTTGGTCCAATCGAAAAAGTTAAAATCTAATTAACTTTAAAATAAATTTAAAAGGGGGTTGAAAAACCCCCTTTTTTTTACACGTATTTTAATATATTTCTTTGATATGAAGCCATTTATACAATTTGCAGATACTCTCAGCACATCAATGGGGAAAGCTTTTTCTTGGTGCATAGTAGTTTTAATGGGAGGAACTGTTTATGAAGTAGTTATGGCCTATGTTTTTAATTCACCTACACTTTGGAACTTTGATTTTAGTATGCAGATGTATGGTGCAATTTTAATGATGTCAGGAGCATATTGTTTAGCAACAGAATCACATGTTAGAGGTGACGTTATTTACAGATTATTTAGTCAAAAAACTCAGGCTTGGATTGATTTAGTTTTATACTTTATTTTCTTTTTTCCAGGTGTGATCGCGTTAGCTTTTTATGGATATGAATATGCTGCGCTTGCTTGGAAAATAAAAGAGACTAGTTGGAGTAGTCCAGCTCAAATCCAAATTTATATGGTTAAATCGATGATACCAGCTGCAGGTGTTTTATTAATTATTCAAGGCATCAGTGAAGTATTTAGATCTATTATATGTATTCAAACAGGACAATGGCCAGCACGAATGGTCGTTGCTGAAGAAACAGAACAAGTTTTAATGAGAACAGCTCAAGAAGAGGACAAAAAAAATGTTATTTAGTTTAACAAATCCAGAAATTGCAATTTTAATGATGGGTATGTTTTTGTTTGCAGTTCTTTTAGGTTTCCCGATTGCTTTCACTTTAATGGCTATGGGAATAGGCTTTGGATATTTTGCTTATTACGATGCAACAATGATGGAGCACATTTTTGATAATCGTATATTCCAATTGTTTGTTCAAAATACTTATACTGTTATGGACAACAACGTTCTTACGGCTGTGCCTTTATTTTTATTCATGGGATATCTAGTTGAAAGAGCAGGGATCGTAGCTAAACTATTTTTTGCAATTAGATTGGCCGCACATAGACTTCCAGCTTCAATGGCGGTGGCTGCATTAATTACGTGTACATTATTTTCGACAGCTACAGGAATTATTGGTGCTGTTGTAACTTTGATGGGACTGTTAGCATGGCCTGCAATGGTTAAAGCAGGTTATGATAAAAAATTTGCGTCAGGAATTATTTGCGCTGGTGGATGTTTAGGAATTTTAATTCCACCGAGTATCATGCTTATTGTTTATTCAGTAATAGCCCAACTATCACCATTAAGACTTTTTGCAGCAGCAATATTTCCAGGTCTACTTTTAGCAGGTCTTTACATTGCATATGCAGTATTTAGAGCATGGTTAAATCCATCTATTGCACCTAGACCTCCAAAAGAAGATATTCCACCAACTGGTGAAATTTTAAAAGAAGTTTTGGTTTCTTTCGTTCCACTGTTTGGTTTAATTATGCTTGTATTAGGTACTATTTTGGCAGGTATTGCAACTCCAGCAGAAGCAGCTGCAGCAGGAGCTTTTGGGGCAATACTTTTATCTTGGTTTTATAAAACACTTAAATGGCAAAACTTTAAAGAGTCTGTTTTTTTAACAGCTAAAACAACTGCAATGATCATGTGGCTGTTTATTGGTTCCTGGACTTTTTCATCGGTGTTTTCTTATTTGGGAGGACACGAGGTTTTTGAACACTTCTTTACTTCTATAAATATTACGACTTGGCAGTTTTTAATTATCACTCAAATAATTATTTTTCTTCTAGGATGGCCTTTAGAATGGACTGAAATTTTAATTATTTTTGTTCCAATATTTTTACCCTTGTTAGAAGTATTTGGTGTTAATCCATATTTCTTTGCAATGTTAATTGCTTTAAATTTACAAACATCGTTTTTAACCCCACCCATGGCTATGTCGGCTTATTATTTAAAAGGAGTTCAAAAATCTAATGTTGAACTTATGGATATATTCAGAGGAATAATGCCATTTTTAGCAATTGTAATATTTGCGATGTTTTTAATGTATATGTTCCCAGGAATAGCGCTTTGGTTACCGGAAACTTTATTTGCACAATAAAAGAAAATGACAGATGTTTTTTCATTAAAAGTTGAAGAACTTGCTGTAAAAATTAAAGAAGCACAAATTACATCAGTAGAGTTATGTAAAATTTATATAGACAGAGTAAATAAATTTGAAAAAGACGTAAAAGCATGGGCGCATTTAGATAAAAAACTTTTATTAGAAAAGGCATCAGAGGCTGATGAACATAGGAAATCAGGCAAACCACTCGGTCCACTTCATGGAATACCTGTTGCGGTAAAAGATATTGTTGGAACTGTCGATATGCCTACAGAATGTGGGACATCAATAAGAAAAGGGAAATCATATTCTCAGAATGCTGAAATAGTTGATCTATTAATATCTGCTGGAGCAATTATAATGGGCAAAACAGCAACATCGGAATTGGCATTTTTAGGTCCTTCAAAAACTACAAATCCTCATGATTATTCCAGAACCCCAGGTGGATCATCTAGTGGATCTGCAGCAGCAGTAGCTTCTTTTATGGCTCCGCTTGCAATTGGATCTCAAACAGGAGGTTCAGTTATAAGACCTGCATCTTATTGTGGAGTTGTTGGTTATAAGCCTAGTTATGGTTTGATTAGTAGAAATGGTGTTCTAAAAACCTCTGAAAAATTAGATCACATTGGTGTTTTTGGAAGATCGGTAGAAGATGTTGCTCTTCTTGCTAAAATTTTAATCAAAAAAGATAATTATGATACAGCAACAGTTCATTACTCTAGTGATGAAATGTTAGCAGAAACAAAAAAAGGACCTTTGTTTGATCCTAAATTTATTTTTTACAAAACTGATCATTGGAAGCTTCTTGGAAAAAAATCAAGAGAAGCATTTGATTACTTTATAAAATCATTCAAAAATAATATCGAAGTTTTTGATACTCCTTCGTACTTTAAAGATATTCATAAATACCATCAAATAATTCATGAGACAGATTTAGCTAATAATTTTTCACTCTATTATAAAAAGTATAAGAAAAAATTATCCAAGTATATGCAAGATGCAATTTCAAAAGGTAACAAACATTCTGCAAAAGAATATGCAGAAGCTATAGATTTTATGAAAAGAAGTTATGAATCTTATAAGGAAGTTTTTGAGGATTATCATGGAGTTTTATCCCCATCTAGCCCTGGAGTAGCACTGAAAGGTTTAAAAAGCACAGGAACGGCAGAATTTAATAAAGTATGGTCTTATTTAGGTACACCTTGTATATCATTACCTATACTTCAAGGTGAAAACAATTTACCTTTAGGTGTACAATTAATTGGCGCAAAATATGATGATCAAAGATTTTTAGGTGTTGCTAATTGGTTAGAAAAGGAATGTAATAATTAAATGCAAAAATTTACAACATTTTTAGGTTCTCTTCTCGCAATTGCTTTTTTAGTAGGACTTGCAACAACGTTGACTAGATCATCGATGATTGGATTTTTTGATGTTCTTCCTGTTTATATTTTAATGGGTGGAGCAATTTTTATGATGGTTTACGAAGCGTTTTTCGATAAAAAATAATTTTTCTTAATATACAATTGTCTAGTCAAAATAAAAATTTATTAGCTTTATCTCTTTTATTTATTCAACCAATATTTATGGCATCTAATTTAATTGTTGCTAGAGGTGGTGTTGAGTTTGTGCCCCCAATTTCATTAGCTTTTTGGAGGTGGACGTTTGTATTTTTACTTCTTTTACCTTTCACATATTCATCATTAAAAAAAAATTTCAAAGTTATTAAAAATGAATATTCAAAATTATTTTTTCTAGGAGCAATGGGATGTGGAGTTTGTGGGGCTTTTCCTTTTTTAGCAGGTAAAACAACGACTGTTACAAATATGGGAATTATTTATACCTCATCTCCTATTTTTATAATTATAATTTCTGCAATATTTTTTAAAGAGAAAATTAATTTATTAAAAATTATTGGTTTGATTTCGTGTTTAGTTGGAGTTTTAGCAATTATTATTAAAGGAGATTTAAATTTACTTTTAAATTTAAATTTCACCATTGGAGATTTATGGATGTTAGCAGCTGCGATTGGCTGGGCCTTATATTCGATTTATTTATTTTACTGGAAATCTCAATTATCGATTTTTACTAGATTTTCTATGATATCGTTTTTTGGTGCAGTAAGTTTATTTCCATTTTATTTGGCGGAAGAAATTTATTTTGAACAAACTATATTTAATTCTGATTTTTTATTGTGGACTATATTTGCAGCCGTTTCACCAGGAATTATAGCATTTACTTTATATACTAAAGCTCAAGAAAGCTTAGGAGCTTCACTTACTGGCTTTACCTTATATGTATTTACTATCTATGCAGCAATTTACGGATTTATATTGTTTGATGAAAATTTAGAAACATTTCATTATATTGGTACTGCACTTGTTTTTGTTGGAGTTTACTTAGCAAAGAAAAATTATGATACCAAAACCTAGGAAATTAATTTTGCAAATTATATTTTGGATCTCAGTTATATATTTTATTTTACTAGCTTATCTTTTTATATTTCAAAGAAATCTAATGTATCATCCCCAGGAAAATAATTATTCAGGAGATAAAATAGAAGTAGAAATAGAAAAAGTTCAAATTCAAACAGCAGATAACATTAGCCTTTTAGGATGGTTTCATGAAAAAGATTTGAAAAAATTTAAGACTGTTGTTTATTTTCATGGAAATGCAGGAAGCCTAGAAAATAGAATTCATAAATTAAATCATTTTAAAAATATGGATGTAAATTTTTTAATAATCGCTTGGCGTGGATTTAGTGGAAATTTAGGAAAACCATCTGAAAATGCTTTATATGAGGATGGAAAAAGTGCAATTAACTGGCTTAAAAATAAAGGTTTGAGTGACAGTGATTTAATCATTTATGGAGAGTCACTTGGCACAGGAATTGCAACTGAAGTTTCTCAAAATAAAAGATATGCTGGTTTAATTTTAGAAACACCTTTCACTTCAATGATTGCTGCAGCTAAGAATTTTTATCCATACATTCCTGTCTCTCTAATATTGAAAGATAAATATAAAAATGATGAAAAAATAAAAAATATTAATATTCCAGTTTTAGTTATGCATGGCGAAAAAGATCAAATTGTTCCTTTTTCAATGGGAAAGAAGATGTTTGATTTAGCAAATGATCCAAAGTCCTCTTATTTTACCAAACATGACGATCATATGATGGAATTTGATAATAATATGGTTTTCCAACTAGGTTCATTTATAAAAAGTTTAAATTAAGCCACAATCAAAACAATTTTATTCCAAAAATTCTAATTAATTTCTAATCATGAAGAAATTATTCATTTATATTTTTTTGACTTTTCTTATTTCAGGAACTTCTTTTTCTAAAGAAAATTTGTCTTCAATTGAAAATTTATTTTTTATTGATCAAATGAACTCGCATGATGAAAATTTTGCTTTGTATTTTAAACCAAGAGAAAAGGCTATATTAGCAAAAGGGGAAGTAAGTAATTACATCAATGATTACCCTAAAGATCTTTATATTTATGATTATAAAACAGAAGTATCATCACCATTGATTTCTTATGAATGGTTTCCAAGAAAAGCAAAAAATTTTTTAAAGGAATATAATTTTCCAGTTTTTCCAGATGATTTTGCTTATTATCTATTAAAGGATAACAAAACATTGGTAATGATTAGTGCTGTTAAAAGTTTAAAAGTAAATTTCAAATACGATATTGTTGAAAAGAAATTAGATTTATATCCAACTAATGGAAAGTTTGATTTCATTATTTCCTCTATTGCAAAGGACTGCGGACACTACAAATTTAAGGATAATTACAGATGTAGTTTCTATAAACCTTTAATATCTAGTAATTTAATTAAGTAATTTGTGTAAACGCATCAGCAAATTTTTCAGCTTCAAAAATTTGCAGATCATCTTCCTTTTCACCTAAACCAAGTGCAATAATTGGTATTTTATACTTTTTGGCTACAGCCAGAAGTATTCCTCCCTTAGCTGTTCCATCTAATTTTGTCATCACTAAGCCTGTAATTGGGATAATTTTATTAAATTCTTCAACTTGATTTAAAACGTTTTGACCTGAAGTTGCATCTAAAACTAAAATCACATCATGAGGTGCACTTTCATCTATTTTTTTTGTAACGTTTGCTATTTTTTTATATTCTTCCATTAGGTTTTTTTTATTTTGCAGTCTTCCAGCAGTATCAATTAAAACTTGATTAAAATTGTTTGATATAGAAGTTTCTATTGCCTTATAAGCTACAGATGCAGGATCAGATCCTTGTGAAGATTTTGTAATTTCAACATTAATTTTTTTTGCCCAATTTTCTAATTGCTCTATAGCAGCAGCTCTAAATGTATCTGATGCTGCCAACATAACTTTATTACCATTTTCTTTTAATATTTTACTAATTTTCCCAATAGTTGTTGTTTTACCAACGCCGTTAACTCCAGAAACTAAAATGGCATTAAGTTTTTCTTTATTTTTAAAAAATTCATTATTTTCTAGAGGTTTCATAATTGAGATAATGTAGTCTTTAAGAATATTATTTATCTCAGCAGTTAAATCTTTGTTTGGATCTATTTTTGTTTTTGAGATTATTTCTCTAATTTCTGAGGCAGAAGCTACCCCAACATCTGATTGAATTAAATAATCTTCAATTCTGTCTAAAGTTTTGTCATCAATTTCTTTTTTGACAACTATATCTCTTAGGCCCGATGTAAAAGCTGAAGCACTTTTTTTAAATCCTGATTTAAATTTTTCGAAAATTCCCATTAAATTTCTATATCGATTTCTTTTATATCAGAAACAGGACCTTTCATGTGGATACTATTGTTTTCATCTATAGATATCGTCAATCTTCCAGTAGAAAATTCGATGTTAACTTTATCGCTAGCAAGTCCTGCCTGCTTAGCAGCAAAGGCAGTAGCACAAGCTGCAGTTCCACATGCTTTTGTCAAACCAGCTCCTCTTTCCCAAACTTTTACCTTTATTAACTCTTTGTTTACTATTGTGGCTATTGTGACATTACATTTTTCTGGAAACAGTTTGTGGTTTTCTATTTCTGGGCCAACTTTTTCTATTTTGAATTGTTCGTTGTCTTCCACAAAAAAAATTATATGAGGATTTCCCACATTGACGGCCGTTCCTCCAAAAAATTCATTATTATTTGAATCAACAATTTTAATATTTAAGTTTTTAGTTTCTAATTCTTGAGATAATGGAATTTCATTCCATTTAGTTCTGCCCAAACCAATTTCAGTAGATACTAATTTTTCTCCTAAAATATGAGATTTTAAATGGCCAGATAAAGTTGTTAATATAATCGTGTCTTTATTTTTTTCTTTTCCTAATAGCTCAGCCACACACCTTGTGCCATTTCCACATGCACCAGAAATCCCACCGTCAGAGTTAAAAAATTCTATTGAAGCATCGTAATCTTGGTCTTTATTAATTAATATAAGTTGGTCGCATCCTATAAAGTTTCTGTCACAAATTTTAATTATTTGGTCTTTGGTAAGATTTGTAACTTTTTCTCTATTATCAATAATTACAAAATCATTGCCTAAACCGTCCATTTTAAATGCTTTAATATTCATAATTAGATATTTAACTTATTTATTGACTTTTTGAACCTCTATTATAGGTTGTTGCCGTTTCCGCAAAAACATTAACTTTGCGGTGTCTTTGGAAACAAAGAGATCGACACTAGTCAGCGAGAGTTCGCCCACTAGTGCGTTACTGCTATGCGTAACAAAAAAATATATGTTTGAAAATTTAACAAATAAATTTGAAGAAATTTTTTCTTCTTTAAAAAAAGCACCCTCTCTGAATGAAGCTCAGGTAGATGAGGGTTTGAGAAGTATTAGACAAGCATTACTTGAGGCAGATGTTTCTTTAGATGTTGCAAAAGAATTTGTTGAAAACGTAAAACCTAAAGCTTTAGGACAAGAAATTATAAGATCAACTTCTCCTGGAGATATGGTTGTAAAAATTGTCTACGATGAGCTAGTAAATTTACTAGGTTCTAGCAATGCAGACATAAATTTAAATGCTGTACCACCAGTTCCTATGATGATGGTTGGTTTGCAGGGTTCGGGTAAGACAACTTCTACTGCAAAATTAGCTAAATATTTAGAAGATAATAAAAAGAAAAAAGTGATGATGGTCAGTTTGGACATCTATAGGCCAGCAGCACAAGAACAGCTTAGATCTTTAGGTGAACAGAATAATATTTTGACACTTCCAATTATTGAAGGTCAACAACCAACTGATATTTGCCAAAGAGCCATGAGTGCAGCAAATCTAAATGGAGCAGATATAATTTTGTTTGATACAGCTGGGAGAACTCAAATTGATTTACAAATGATGAGCGAGATCAAACAAATTGAGAGCATTATTAATCCAGCAGAAACTTTTCTTGTAGCGGACTCTCTTACAGGTCAAGTTGCTGCTTCAGTTGCAAAAGAGTTCAAAAACACAGTTAACTTATCTGGAATAATATTAACTAGAGCTGACGGTGATGCCAGAGGTGGAGCTGCCGTGAGTATGAAATATGTATCAAATGTTCCAATAAAATTTTTGGGTATAGGTGAAAAAATAGAAAATTTTGAGGTATTTCATCCAGATAGAATAGCAAATAGAATTTTAGGAATGGGAGACATTGTTTCTCTTGTAGAAAAAGCTGCTCAAGATTTAGGCGAAGAGAACATTAAAAAAGCTGAGGAAAATTTAAAAAAGGGTCAATTTTCTATGGAAGATTACCTTTCTCAATTAAGACAAATGAAAAAAATGGGAGGCATTGAGGGGATCATGTCTTTTATGCCAGGAGTATCTAAAATTAAATCTCAAATGGATTCAGCAGGGATTGACGAAAGTATTATAACAAAAAACGAAGCTATCATTTTATCAATGACAAAAAAAGAGAGAGAAAATCCAAAAGTAATTGATGGTTCAAGAAAAAAAAGAATTGCTAATGGCTCTGGCACAGATCCAGCCACTATCAATAAATTGCTTAAGCAATTTAAAATGATGTCTGAAATGATGAAAAAGATGTCAAAAGGAAATCTGAAAGGTATGTCTGATCAAGGGATACCACCAGAGCTATTTAATAAACTAAAATAATAAAATAAGGAGAACAAATGTTAAAACTTAGATTATCAAGGGGAGGCTCTAAAAAGAGACCAGTTTACAAAGTTGTTGTAGCTGACAGTCGTTTCCCAAGAGATGGAAGATTTATAGAAAAAGTTGGTTTTTTTAACCCACTACTTCCTAAAGATAAAAAAGAAAGAGTAGGTCTTGAAGCTGAAAGAATTAAATATTGGCTAGGTCAAGGTGCTAAACCAACAACAAGAGTTGCAAGAATTTTAGGTGAAAATGATTTAATCCCTATGCCAGCAGCTGGAAATAATCCAAATAAAGCTGTCCCTAAGAAAGAAAGAAATAAAAAAGAGGAAGATGGTGCAGAAGCTCCTAAAGCTCCAGCAGCAGAAGCAGCTCCAGCAGCAGAAGCTCCTAAAGAAGAAGCTCCTAAAGCAGAAGCAGCTCCAGCAGCAGAAGCAGCTCCAGCAGCAGAAGCTCCTAAAGAAGAAGCTCCTAAAGCAGAAGCAGCTCCAGCAGCAGAAGCTCCAGCTGAGGAAAAAAAATAAACTAAGGATAATCTATGTGGCAAGCTCAAGTGTTTACACTTTATCCAGATATTTTTCCTGGTCCTTTGTCTAAAGGTCTATATGGAAAAGCAATGTCTAAAAATATTTGGAATTTAAAAGTAGTAAACATTAGAGATGCTGCTGATGATAAACACAAAACTGTAGATGATACTCCTTATGGAGGTGGTTCAGGTATGTTGATGAAAGCTGATGTATTAGCAAAATCATTAGATCAAAATAAAAATGAGGGAGAAAAAATATTATATTTATCTCCAAGAGGAAAAAAATTTGATCAAAATTATGCCAAAGAACTATCAAAGGAAAAATCGGTTTCGATAATTTGTGGACACTTCGAAGGAGTTGATGAAAGAGTGTTAAGCACGAGAAATATAGAAGAAGTTAGTATTGGAGACTTTATTTTATCAGGAGGAGAGTCAGCAGCATTTGTGGTGATTGATAGTATTTTGAGACTTTTACCCGGTGTTCTGGGGAATGAGAATTCTACGGTAAACGAAAGTTTTGAAAATGGATTATTAGAGTATCCTCAGTTCACAAAACCTCAAATTTGGGAGGAAAAAGCGGTTCCTGAAGTACTTTTGTCAGGAGATCACAGTAAAATTAAACACTGGCGTTTATCTCAATCTGAGGCTATAACACGCGTCCGAAGACCAGATTTATGGGAAAAATATAAGAAGAATTAATTTGATAAATATAACTATGAAAACAATTGAAGAGATAAATCAACATAACGTTAAAAAAATACTTTCAGAAAAAAAGATACCTGAATTCTACCCTGGAGATGTAGTTAAAGTAGGTGTTAGAATTACAGAAGGAAAAAAAGAGAGAATTCAATATTTTGAAGGCGTTTGTATTGCAAAAAAAAGCAGAGATTTAAACTCGTCTTTCACAGTTAGAAAAATTTCTTTTGGTGAAGGTGTTGAAAGAACATTTCCACTTTATGGAACTTTAATTGACTCAATTAAAGTTATTAGATCAGGAAAAGTAAGAAGAGCAAAATTATACTATCTAAGAGATAGAACAGGTAAATCAGCAAGGATTGCAGAAAAAATCAGAAAAAAAATTGGTATTGATGTTGATGCAAAACCTGAAACAGTTACTGAAGAAAATGTAGCACCACCAACAGAAGCTCCAAAGGAAGAGGCTCCTAAAGTAGAAGCAGCATCAGCTGCAGAAGCTCCAAAAGAAGAAGCCCCTAAGACAGAGGAAGCTACTGCCGAACAATCAACAGAAAGTACTTCAGAAAAAAAATAATTTTTTTTTCAATGTCCACTACTCTTTACGATAAAATTTGGAATGATCATTTAGTAGATCAGCAAGAAGATGGAACAGCTTTATTGTTTGTCGATAGACACTTAATTCATGAAGTTACTAGTCCACAAGCTTTTGAAGGTTTAAGAAATTCAAATAGAAAAGTTCGTCATCCTAATTTAACTTTAGCTGTTGCTGATCATAATGTTCCAACGACAGATAGAACTAAAGGGATATCAGATCAGGAATCAAAAATACAAGTTGATACATTAGAATCAAATTGTAAGGAATTTGGTGTACAGCTTTTTGGTATGGATGATAAACGACAAGGAATTGTTCATATTATTGGACCAGAACAAGGTTTTACTCAACCAGGAACAGTTATTGTGTGTGGAGATAGTCATACCGCAACTCATGGTGCTTTTGGTTCGCTAGCTTTTGGTATTGGAACATCTGAAGTTGAACATGTTTTAGCGACGCAAACACTCGTTCAAAAGAAAGCAAAAAATTTTAGAATTAATGTTAATGGAACACTTCCATTAGGAGTAACATCCAAAGATGTAATTCTTCAAATCATTGGAAAGATTGGTACTGCAGGTGGTACGGGTTGTGTAGTTGAATATGCTGGAGATTTAATAAGATCTTTGAGCGTTGAACAGAGAATGACCATTTGCAATATGACCATTGAGGGTGGTGCAAGAGCTGGATTAATTGCTCCAGATGAAAAAATATTTGAATATTTAAAAGGTAAACCCATGTCTCCAAAAGGAGAAAATTGGGAAAAGGCATTGGAATATTGGAACAGTTTGAAAACAGATGCTGATGCAAGTTTTGACAAAGAAATAAATCTTAATGCAAATGAGATTTTACCAATGATTACTTGGGGGACTTCACCTCAAGATGTAATTACAATCGATGGAAAAGTACCAAATCCTCAAAATGAAAAAGATGAGGATAAAAAGAATTCAATTGAAAGAGCATTAAAATATATGGGACTAACACCTGATATGGCAGCAACTGATATCAAGATAGATAAAGTTTTTATTGGAAGCTGTACAAATGGAAGAATTGAAGATTTAAGAGAAGCTGCCAAAATTTTAAAGGACAAAAAAATATCATCTCATGTAAATGCCATTGTAGTTCCAGGGTCAGGATTGGTTAAAGAACAAGCTGAGCAAGAAGGTTTAGATAAAATATTTGTAAATTCAGGATTTGAATGGAGAGAGCCAGGTTGTTCTATGTGTTTAGCAATGAATGCAGATAAATTAAAACCAGAGGAAAGATGTGCATCTACTTCAAACAGAAACTTTGAAGGAAGACAGGGAAGAGGCGGCAGAACGCATCTAGTAAGCCCTGGGATGGCAGCTGCAGCTGCAATCTCTGGTAATTTAGATGATGTAAGAAAGTATCAAAATTAAATGCAAAAATTTAATACATTAAAAAGTATTCCAGCTTATTTACCAATCGTAAATATCGATACAGATATGATTATTCCTAAGCAATTTTTAAAAACAATAAAAAGAACTGGACTTGGAAAAAATTTGTTTTTTGAAATGAGATATGACGATAATGGAAAAGAAATTAATGATTTTGTATTAAATCAGGAACCATTTAATAACTCAAAAATTTTAATTGCAGGAAACAATTTTGGATGTGGTTCATCAAGAGAGCATGCTCCATGGGCATTGTTAGATTTTGGAATTACTTGTGTGATTAGTTCAAGTTATGCTGATATTTTTTATAGTAATTGTTTTAAAAATGGAATTTTACCAATAATTCTCGAAGAAGAAAAAATAAAAGAACTTTCTGAATACGCAAATAGAAAAGAGGAAATTTCTGTAGACTTAAATGATCAAAAAATTATTTATGGAAACAATGAAATTAAATTTGAAATAGATCCATTTAAGAAAAAATGTTTGCTAGAAGGATTAGATGACATTGCTCTTTCTTTAAAAAAATCTGACAAAATTGAAAATTTTGAAAATCAATTAAAAGATAAAAAACCTTGGATTTTTAATGATTAAAGTTAAAAAAAGAAAAATTCTATTATTACCAGGAGATGGTATTGGACCTGAAGTAATTGGAGAAGTTAAAAAAATAATTAACTGGTTCAATGATAAAAAATCCTTAGACTTTGAAATAGATGAAGATCTTGCTGGTGGATGTTCTTACGATAAACACGGTACACCAATAACAGATGAAGTTTTTTATAAAGCTTTAGAGAGTGAAGTTGTTATGCTTGGTGCAGTGGGAGGACCCAAGTGGGATAATATTGAGTTTTCAAAAAAACCTGAGAGAGCTTTATTAAAATTAAGAAAAGAATTAAAATTATTTGCAAATTTGAGACCTGCAATATGTTTTGAACAATTAGTTAGCGCATCAACACTTAAACCAGAGGTGGTTTCTGGTTTAGATATAATGATTGTAAGAGAATTAACAGGTGGAATTTATTTTGGTGAACCAAGAGGTATTAAACCAATAGAAAATGGTGAAAGAAAAGGAATAAACACTCATACTTATACTACTAGTGAAATTACTAGAGTTGCAAGAGTTGCTTTTGATCTTGCTAAAAAAAGATCAAACAAAGTTACCTCTTGTGAGAAATCTAATGTAATGGAAGCTGGACAACTATGGAAAGAAGAAGTTCAGGAACTTCATGAAAAAGAATACAAAGATGTTGAGCTAAGCCATATGCTTGCAGATAACTGTGCAATGCAATTACTTAGAAATCCAAAACAATTTGACGTAATTGTTACTGATAATTTATTTGGTGATATGCTTTCAGATCAAGCTTCAATGTTAACAGGATCTTTAGGATTATTACCTTCTGCATCTTTAGGTGCAAAAAATAAAGATGGTGAAATGAGAGCAATGTATGAACCCATACATGGTTCAGCTCCTGATATTGCAGGAAAAGGGCTAGCAAATCCAATAGCAACAGTATTAAGTTTTGCAATGGCTTTAAGATATTCTTTAGATCTTGATAATGAAGCTGATGCTTTAGAAAATGCAGTACAAGCTGTGTTAAATGATGGTCTAAGAACGAAAGATATCCTTTCGGAGGGCATGAAAGAAGTATCTACTTCACAAATGGGCGATGCGATAATTTCAAAATTGCAATAAATCTCTAAGTATTCTAAGCTTTTTAAATGCCAAGTTATTCTGCACCTGTCAAAGATATGATGTTTCTCTATGAAAAATTAAGAGATAACAAAAATTATAATGATCTTGAAAGATATAATGAAGTTAGCTCAGATTTGGTTAAAGATATTTTAGAAGAAGCAGCTAAAATCAATCAAAATTTAATTTTACCACTTGCTAAAGCAGGCGATGAAAATCCAGCAATTTTAGAAAATGGTGTAGTTAGAACACCACCAGGATACAAAGAAGCTTATCAGAAATATATTGAGGATGGATGGACTTCATTGTCATGTGATCCAAAATATGGTGGTCAAGGAATGCCAAAAACAGTAAGTGCTTTTTTTGACGAAATGCTGTCCTCTGCGAGTTTATCTTTTAAACTTTATAGTGAATTAAGTATTGGAGCATACAATTGTATTAATCATCACGCTACTGATGAAATAAAAGATAAATATTTACCTAAAATTGTAGAAGGTAAATGGAGTGGCACGATGTGCTTAACAGAACCTGTTTGTGGTACCGATTTAGGTTTACTTAAAACAAAAGCAGTTAGTCAATCTGATGGAACTTATAAAATAACTGGCCAAAAAATTTTTATCACATCAGGTGATCATGACTTAACAGAAAATATTGTCCATTTAGTCTTAGCAAGATCTACCGACTCTCCTCCTGGAACAAAAGGAATAAGTTTATTTTTAGTACCCAAGTTTTTAGTAAATCAAGATGGATCGGTTGGACAAAGAAATGGTATTTCAACAGGATCTATTGAAACAAAAATGGGAATTAAAGGTTCGGCAACTTGTGTTTTAAACTTTGATGATGCAACAGGATACATGATTGGTCCTAAGGACAAAGGTTTAAATGCAATGTTTACCATGATGAATCTTGAGAGAATTGTAGTTGGTATTCAGGGATTGGGTATTTCAGAAATTGCTTACCAAAATTCACTTGCTTATGCAAAAGAGAGAAAACAAGGAAAAACTAATAATTCTAAATCTACAAATGGTGCAGATTTTATTATTGACCATGCAGACATAAGAAGAACTTTATTAAACATGAAATCAATAATTGAGGGAGAAAGAGCTTTATGCTTTTGGCTGTCTCAACAAACTGAAGTTAGTCTTCATCATCCAGATGAAAAAATTAAACAGGAAGCTTCTGATTATGTTTCTTTGATGACACCTGTAGTTAAATCTTTATTTACCGATTTAGCCATGGAGATTACGAGCGATGCTATGCAGATTCATGGAGGGTACGGTTACACTAAAGACCAAGGTATTGAACAGTTATATAGAGATAATAGAATAACACCGATATATGAAGGAACCAATTCAGTTCAAGCCGCTGATTTAGTATTTAGAAAATTAATAAACAGAAATGGCGATGTAATTTCTAAATATTTAGAAATGATAAAATCTGAATGTGAAAACAAACATGAAAAGGTAAAATCTTTTACAAAAGATCTTACATATTATCTTGATATTTTGTCAAAGTTCACTGGTTGGATTGTAGATAAAAGTAAAATCGAAAAAGATGATGTGTCTGCAGCTGCAAATGACTATTTAAAAACACTTGGTTATGTTTCAATTGCTTTTTCATGGATAAAAATCTTAGAAATTAGTTTTAAAGATTATGAAGAAAATAAAGAGTTTTATTCAGACAAAATTAATACAGCTACATTCTACTTTGAAAAAGTGCTACCAAGAGCAGAATATCATTATAAATCTGCAGTTTCAGGTAGCTCAAATATAATGAAATTTAAATTTAATTAATAATGAATCATTACGACATTAATCTGGATAGAAATAATGCAAATTATGTTCCATTAACACCACTAACATTTTTACAAAGAGCCAAAGATGTTTATCCTGATTATGAGGCTATAGTTTATGAGGATAGAAGCTATACTTGGAATGAAGTTTATAAAAGAGCAGTAAAATTTGCCAGTGCACTTTCTAAAATTGGTATTCAAAAAGGAGATACAGTATCTTTTTTAGCTTTTAATACTCCTGAAATTTTTGAGGCACACTACTCAGTTCCAATGACAGGAGCTGTTTTAAACACAATTAATATAAGATTAGATGCTAATACAATTAATTATATTTTAAATCACAGTGATGCGAAGGTATTGGTTGTAGATAGACAATTACATTTAGAAGTAAAAAAAGCTTTAAAAAATTTAAATAAAAAAATCACTGTTATAGATATTAATGACAAACATGCTGATCAATCAAAATTGGAAAAAATTGGAGATTTAGAATACGAAAGTTTTTTAAATACTGGAGATGAGAATTTTGATTGGAAAATGCCTGATGATGAATGGCAGGCAATATCTTTAAGTTATACTTCAGGTACAACTGGCGATCCCAAAGGTGTTGTTTACCATCATAGAGGTGCGTACTTAATGTCCACGGGAAGTACTGTTGCCTGGAATATGCCTAATCGTTTAAACTTTTTAACAGTTGTACCTATGTTTCATTGTAATGGCTGGTGCTATCCATGGACAGTTCCAATGTTAAATGGAAGAACAATTTGCTTAAGAAATATTGATGTTAAGAAAATTTTTGAGCTTATTGATAAATATGACATTACTCATTTTGGAGGAGCACCAATAGTTTTAAATATGATAACTGGAGCTCCCGAAAGTGATAGAAAAAAATTAAAGCATAAAGTTTATGTCTTAACTGCTGGAGCACCTCCCCCAAGTATTATTTTTAAAAAAATGAAATCTCTTGGATTTGAAGTTATGCATGTTTACGGTCTTACAGAAACATATGGTCATGTTACACAATGTGCGTGGAATGATGGATGGAATGATTTAGATGAAGATAAACAAAATGAGATTAAAGCAAGACAAGGAGTAAGGTATCCTAATACAGAAGGAGTAACAGTTTTAGATCCAGAAACGATGAAAGAAGTTCCTAAAGATGGAAAAACTATCGGAGAGATCATGATTAGAGGAAACGTAGTAATGAAAGGTTACTTTAAAGACAAAGAAGCTACCGATAAAGCAATGAAAGATGGATGGTTTCATAGTGGCGACTTGGCAGTTATGTTTCCTGATGGATATGTAAAAATTCAAGATAGATCTAAGGATATTATTATCTCAGGGGGAGAAAATATTTCATCAATAGAAATTGAAAATACCTTATCTAAACATCCTTCAGTTTCAATAGCAGCAGTAGTTGCTAAACCAGATGAAAAATGGGGAGAAGTACCTTGTGCTTTCATCGAGATGGTTCAAGATAAGCCTGTTACTGAAAAAGAATTAATTGATTTTTGTAAAGAATCTTTGGCTGGATTTAAAGTTCCCAAAAAGGTCGTTTTTTGCGAACTACCTAAGACATCAACTGGAAAAATACAGAAGTTTGAACTGAGAAAAAAAGTTTAGGAATCTAATTGATATTTGAAATCGAAAATAAAAGTATTTTTGCTTCAGACAATGGCAAAGGTATAGATAAAAACAGAGATACCATTGTTTTTCTTCATGGAAGTGGCTTATCCCATATTGTTTGGTCATTAAGTGAGCAATTTTTTTCAAATAATAATTTCAATGTATTATCTATTGATTTACCAGGACATGGAAATTCTGAGGGGCCATGTTTAAAAACTATTGAGGAAATAGCAGAATGGTTGGAACTTGTATTTGATGCCTTAGATCTTCAAAATTTAATTTTAGTTGGTCATTCACAAGGATGTTTAGAAATACTTGAGTATTCCCATAGATACAAAGATAGACTAAAAAAAATAGTCTTTGTAGGTGGATCTAACAAAATGCCTGTTCATCCTGATTTGATTGAACTTGCGGAAAATGGAGATTCTGATGCAGTAAAGTTAATGATGAAGTGGGGATATGAAGGATCAAAAAAATTTATAGGTGGAAATCCAGTTGAAAGAATTATTCAATCTCCAAAAGATATTAGTGAAATACTTGCTGTAGATCTTATAGCTTGTAATAATTACAAAAATGGCTCAACCGCAGCTGGGTCAATTGAGGTTCCATCAATGTTTGTTTTTGGTTCTCTAGATAAAATGGTTAATTTAGAGTCTGGAAAAAAATTCTCTCAATTGATTAAAAATTCAACTATTCATGTAATCGAAGGATGTGGGCATATGATTATGATTGAAAAAGCATTTGAAATGCGGGACAAGGTTTTAGAATTTTTAAATAAATGAAAAATTATTCAATAGCAAAATCTAGAAGACTTAGAAGTACACCATATACTTCAAGAATAGAAAAACAAGGTGTAACAGCTTATACAATCTATAATCATATGTTGCTACCTGCAGCGTTTGGATCTGTAGAAGATTCCTATCATCACTTAAAAGAGCATGTTCAAATTTGGGATGTCGCAGCAGAGAGGCAAGTTGAAATTTCAGGAAAAGACTCAGCTAAATTAGTTCAATTAATGACTTGTAGAGACTTATCTAAATCTAAAGATGGTAGATGTTATTATTGTCCTATTATAGATGACCAGGGTGGATTAATTAATGATCCTGTTGTGCTGAGATTAAGTCAGGAGAAATGGTGGATATCTATTGCAGACTCTGATGTAATTTTATTTGCAAAAGGATTAGCAATTGGAAATAAATTTGATGTTAAAATCTTTGAACCAAATGTAGACATTATGGCTGTTCAAGGTCCAAAATCATTTAAGTTAATGGAAAAAGTATTTGGAGAAAAAATAACTAAATTGAAATTTTTTGGATTTGATTATTTTAATTTTGAAGGAGTTGACCATTTAATTGCACAATCAGGTTGGTCTAAGCAAGGTGGTTATGAAATTTATGTTCAAAACACTGAGTCTGGTCAAAAGTTATATGATCATTTATTTGAAGCTGGTAAAGAATTTAATGTTAAGCCTGGATGCCCTAATTTAATAGAGAGAATTGAAAGTGCTCTATTATCATTTGGAAACGATATGGATAACAATGATAACCCGTTTGAGTGTGGTTTTGATAAGTATGTTAACTTAGATAGTGATGCAAAGTTTTTGGGTAAGGAAAAATTAATAAAAATAAAAGAAGAAGGAATTACTAAAAAATTGATGGGTATAAAAATTGATATTAATGAAATAAGTGTAACAGATTCTCTAGATTTGACAGATGAAAACAACAACCTAATTGGAGAATTAAGATCTGCTTGCTATTCACCTCACTTCAAAAAAGTAATTGGTATAGCTATGATGCAAAAAGGATACTGGAATCTTGAGCAAAATGTAAAAGTTGTTGTAAATGGACATAATTGCGCTGGAAAAGTTTGCGATTTACCTTTCATTTAGTATAACAACCCCATCATGAATATAGCTATAGTCGGAGCCACGGGCAATGTTGGAAGAAAAGTACTAGAAGTGCTTGAGAGGAAAAATTTGCCTATTTCAGAAATTTTTTTAGTTGCATCTGTAAGAAGCGCTGGTTCAAAAATTAATTTTAAAGGTAAAGACATAGAAGTTGAAAATTTAGATACTTTTGATTTTTCAAAAGCAAAAATTACTTTTTTTGCAGCAGGTGGAAAAATTTCAGAAGCTTATGCCTCAAAAGCAGCAATTCACAGTATTGTAATAGATAATTCTAGTTTTTACAGAATGGACCCTGATGTTCCTTTAATTGTACCTCAAGTAAATGCGGATGACTTAAAAAATATAAAAAAAAATATTATTGCTAATCCTAATTGCTCAACTGCACAATTAGTCTTACCATTAAAACCAATCCATGATTTATTTAAAATAAAAAGAGTAGTTGTAGCTACATATCAATCAGTATCTGGTGGTGGTAAAGCACCAATGGATGAATTAGTAGAACAGACTAAGCTAGCACTAGAAAACAAAGCAATTGAATCAAAAAATTTTACAAAACAAATTTCATTTAATTTAATTCCGCATATCGATGTATTTGCTGATGATGGATACACAAAAGAGGAATTAAAAATGACCAATGAGACTAAAAAAATTCTAGATCAAAATATTGAATTATCAGCAACATGTGTAAGAGTACCAGTTTTAGTTTCTCATTCTGAAGCTGTAAATTTAGAATTAGAAAAAGAATTTACAATTGATCAAATTAAAGAATGTCTTGAAAAAATGGAAGGCTGTAAAGTTATTGATGAGAGACAAGATGGTGGATATTCAACACCACTTGAAGCCGCTGGAAAAGATGAGACATTCATTTCAAGAATTAGAGAAGATAAGACTAAAAAGAATTGCTTAAATATGTGGATTGTCTCAGACAATTTACTTAGAGGTGCAGCCTTAAATGCAGTTGAAATTGCTGGAACATTAATAGAAAATAATTTTTATGGAAAGTAAAAGACCTCTTTCTCCTCATATACAAATTTATAGATGGCACATATCATCATTAGTATCTATTTCTCATAGAATTACTGGAATAATAAATATCTTAGCTATAACTTTAGTTTGTGTCTGGGTTTCTTGGCTAATTTTAGGAGAACCCAAATACAATTTGATAAACTTTTTTTTTAACTCGTTTTTTGGAAAATTTGTTGCAATAGGTTTAGCATGGTCTTTTAGTTTTCAAATACTTAGTGAAATCAGACATTTAATAATGGATATGGGTTATGGCTATGAATTGAAAACTACTCGTATAACAGGTTTGATGGTGATCTTTGGTTCATTGATTTTAACTTTTTTATTTTACTTAATTGGAAAAAACTTTTTTTAATATGAATTTAGCTACAAAAAAATGGATGTTTTTAAAATTATCATCAATAATTTTAGTCCCTTTAATGTTTTGGTTTATAATTAATTTCATATCAGTTTATGATGGAGATTATTCTGAAGTAGTTAGTTTTTTTTCAAACAAAACAAATAAGTTTTTATTTAGTATATTTTTAATTTTTGCTTATTTTTTTTCTGCCTTAAGTATTAGTGAGGTTTTTGAGGACTATATTTCTGATGAAAAAACCAAATATGTCGCAAACAGACTTCTCTATATTTCTGCTATAATAATTCCATTATTAACAATAATAATTTTACTTAATCTAAAATAATGAGTGCTTATAATATTATAGATCATGAATATGATGTAGTTGTCTTAGGAGCTGGTGGATCTGGCTTGAGAGCTGCTGTTGGATTAAGTGAAGCTGGATTGAAAACAGCCTGTATTTCAAAAGTATTTCCAACTAGAAGTCACACATCTGCTGCACAAGGAGGTATCTCAGCTGCACTTGGAAACATGGGTGAAGATGACTGGAGATGGCACATGTATGATACGGTCAAAGGTGCAGATTGGTTAGGAGATCAAGACAGTATTGAGTATTTATGTAAAGAAGCCCCAAAAGCAGTTTTAGAATTAGAAAAATACGGAGTTCCATTTAGTAGAACTGAAGAGGGAAAAATTTATCAAAGACCTTTTGGAGGAATGACAAAAAATTATGGAAATGGAATTGTACAAAGAACATGTGCTGCTGCAGATAGAACTGGTCATGCAATTCTTCATACGCTTTATGGACAAGCCTTAAAACATAACACTGAGTTTTTTATAGAGTATTTTGCACTAGATCTTTTAATGAAAGATGGAGCATGCAAAGGGTTAATTGCATGGAATTTAAATGATGGAACAATCCATAGATTTAGAGCACACACTGTAATTATAGCCACAGGTGGATATGGGAAAGTTTATTATTCAGCTACATCTGCGCACACTTGTACTGGAGATGGAAATGCAATGGTATTAAGAGCTGGATTGCCTCTTCAGGACATGGAGTTTGTTCAATTTCATCCAACAGGAATTTATGGTCATGGCACGTTAATAACAGAAGGTGCTAGAGGTGAGGGTGGTTATCTAACTAACTCTAAGGGCGAAAGATTTATGGAAAGATATGCTCCAAATGCAAAAGATTTAGCATCAAGAGATGTTGTTAGTAGATCAATGTCTATTGAAATAAATGAAGGAAGGGGAGTTGGAAAAGATCAAGATCATGTTCATTTAAACTTAAGTCATTTAGATAAAGATATTATTGAAAGTAGACTTCCAGGAATTACTGATGCTGCAAGATTATTTGCAAATGTAGATGTAACTAAAGAGCCTATACCCGTTGTACCAACAGTTCATTATAATATGGGAGGAATTCCAACAAATTATAAAGCAGAAGTTTTAACTGTTAATGGTTCAGAAAAAACTGTTCCAGGTCTGATGGCTATAGGAGAAGCAGCATGCGTTTCTGTTCATGGCGCAAATAGACTTGGTTCTAATTCACTAATTGACTTAGTAGTATTTGGAAGAGCAGCAGCAAAGAGAGCTGCAGAATTAGTCAAACCTGGAACTCCTCATGAAGAGTTACCTGAGTCTGAGACACAAAAATGTTTAGATAGATTTGATAAGTTAAGAAATGCAGATGGAAATAATAGTACTGCAGAACTTAGACTTTCAATGCAAAAAACAATGCAATCTAAATGTGCAGTATTTAGAACAGAAAAGAATCTAAAAGAAGGAGTTGATGATATTAGAAAAGCTTATGATGGAATGGACTCTATTTCTGTTAAAGATAGATCTTTAGTATTTAATACTGATTTAGTTGAAACTTTAGAATTTGATAATTTAATTAGACAAGCAGTAACGACAGTAGAATCTGCATACCACAGAAAAGAAAGCAGAGGAGCGCATGCAAGAGATGATTATCCAAAAAGAAATGACGAAAAATTTATGCAACACACTCTTGCTTGGTGTGATGGAAAAAATACAAAAATTAGTTACAGACCAGTTCACAAGTCAACTTTGACTAATGATGTTCAATATTTCCCACCACAAGAACGGGTATATTAATGGTGCAATTGAATTTACCAAAAAATTCTGAAGTCAAAAAAGGTAAATATTTTAAAGACAAAACAGGTTCTAAAAATCTTAGAAAAGTAAATGTTTATAGATGGGACCCTTCTACAGAAGAAAATCCAAGAATTGATACTTATGAAGTTGATATGGATAATTGTCCTTCAAAAGTTTTAGATATTTTAAATAAAATTAAAAACGAAATTGACCCAACATTAGCTTATAGAAGATCTTGTGCTCATGGAGTTTGTGGTTCTTGTGCTATGAACATGGGGGGCAAAAATGGTTTAGCGTGCACAACTCCACATTCGGAAATTGATGGAGATATAGACATATATCCGCTACCGCACTTGAAAGTTAAAAGAGATTTAATTGGTGATTTAGATGGTTTGTATAAACAGTATCAATCTATTGAACCTTGGTTAAAAAATAATTCAAAAAAAGAAACAACAGAAATTTATCAATCTCAAGAAGATAGAGCAAAACTTGATGGTGCTTATGAATGTATTATGTGTGCATGTTGTTCAACATCTTGTCCAAGTTATTGGTGGAATGGAGATAAATACTTAGGTCCAGCAGTCCTTCTACAAGCTTACAGGTGGATCGTTGATAGTAGAGATGAAGAAAGAAAAGCAAGATTAAAAAAAGTTGCTGATGAATTAAAACTTTACAGATGTCATACTATTTTAAATTGTACAAATGCTTGTCCTAAAGGCCTAAATCCAGCAAAAGCAATTGCAGAAATTAAAAAAATGTTAGCTACGGCTAATGTTTAAATAGACTATTAAGTTTTTTTGATTTAAAAGACCGTATTCATGAAATTAATAGAGCACTTCGTTAATGGAAAAATAATTCCAGGTTCATCTGATAGAAAAGGAAAAGTATTTAATCCTGCAACAGGAGAACAAGAGTCTGAGGTAAGGCTTGCAAGTAAATCTGATTTAGATCAAGCTGTAGAAGCAGCCAAAAAAGCATTTGAAACTTGGTCTGCAAAACCTCCTTTACAAAGAGCAAGGATAATATTTAAATTTAAAGAATTAATAGAAAAAAACTCTGATGAGTTAACAAAGCTAATAGTATCAGAACATGGAAAAGTTTTTGAGGATGCTAGAGGATCTTTAACAAGAGGGCTTGAGGTAGTTGAGTTTGCTTGTGGAATTCCTCATTTGTTAAAAGGCGAATATTCAGAAAACGTAGGAACAAATGTTGATAGTTGGTCAATTAGACAACCTTTGGGGGTAGTAGCTGGAATTACTCCATTTAATTTTCCAGCAATGGTACCAATGTGGATGTTTCCAATAGCAATTGCTTGTGGAAATACATTTATATTAAAACCTTCAGAAAAAGATCCTTCATGTCCACTTAGATTAGCAGAGTTACTTAGTGAAGCTGGATTGCCTGAGGGAGTATTTAACGTAGTTAATGGCGACAAAGAAGCTGTTGATGCAATTTTAGAAAATAAAGATATTAAAGCTGTAAGCTTTGTTGGATCCACTCCAATTGCAAAATATATCTACGAAAATTCAGCTAAAAATGAAAAAAGAGTACAAGCACTTGGAGGTGCAAAAAATCACTTAGTAGTCATGCCAGATTGTGATTTGGATGGTGCAGTAAATGGATTGATGGGTGCAGCTTACGGATCTGCAGGTGAGAGATGTATGGCTCAATCTGTTGCTGTTGCTGTTGGAGATATTGGTGATGAACTAGTTTCAAGACTTTCAAAAAAAGCAGAGGCCTTAAAAGTAGGACCTGGTATGGATAAAACTTCAGAGATGGGACCTCTGGTTACAAAAGAGCATTTAGAAAAAGTAAAAAGTTATGTTGATTTAGGAGTTGAAGAAGGTGCTAAATTAGTTGTCGATGGAAGAAACTTAAAACTTCAAGGTTATGAAAACGGATTTTATATAGGTGGTTGTTTATTTGATCACGTTAATAAAGACATGAGAATTTATAAAGAAGAAATTTTTGGTCCAGTTCTATCTGTAGTTAGAGTTAAAACTTTTGAAGAGGCTGCAAAACTAATCAATGATCATGAATACGGAAACGGAGTAAGTATTTATACTAGAGATGGTGATGCAGGCAGAACATTTGCTAGTAAAATTCAAGTAGGAATGGTTGGTATCAATGTTCCAATTCCAGTTCCTATGGCTTTTCATAGTTTTGGTGGTTGGAAACGATCATTATTTGGAGATAGTGGCATGCATGGCATGGAAGGAATAAAATTCTATACTAAACTTAAAACTGTAACATCACGATGGCCTTCAGGTGTGCGTACAAACGCAGAATTTGTAATGCCAACAATGAAATAAGAGGAAATAAATGAAAAAAATATCTTTAATTGGCGCAGGCCAAATAGGTGGAACACTAGCACATTTAATTGGAATAAAGGAGCTTGTTGATGAAGTTGTTTTATTTGACGTTGCAAGTGGAATAGCTAAAGGTAAGGCTTTAGATATAGCTCAATCATCATCAGTTGATGGATTTAATGTAAAATTATCAGGTACAGACGATTATAAAGATATTAAAGATTCTGATGTTATCATAATTACAGCAGGAGTTCCTAGAAAGCCAGGAATGAGTAGAGATGACCTTCTTGGTATAAATTTAAAAATTATTAAACAGGTAGCTCAAGGGGTAAAAGAAAACGCACCGAACGCCTTCGTAATTTGTATCACCAACCCTTTAGATGTGATGGTTATGGCGTTTCAAAAGTTTTCAGGTTTGCCTGCAAATAAAGTTGTCGGCATGGCAGGAATTTTAGATAGCTCAAGATTTAAACTGTTTTTATCATTAGAGTTTGGTGTGCCTGTAAGAGAGATTGAAGCAATGGTTATGGGTGGTCATGGAGATACTATGGTTCCAATGCCAAGATTTACAAAAGTATCTGGCAAACCTTTATTGGATCTTGTGAAAGAGGGAAAGATTTCTCAAGAGAGAGTTGAAGAAATTAATCAAAGAACTAGAGACGGTGGAGCAGAAATCGTCAAGTATTTAGAAAAAGGTTCTGCTTTTTATGCACCTGCAGCATCGGGAGTTCAAATGGCTGAATCATATTTAAAAGATGAAAAAAAATTATTACCTTGCGCAGTGCAGTTAAATGGTGAGTACGGAGTAGAAAATGTTTATGCTGGAGTACCAGTTGTAATTGGTAAAGACGGAGTTGAGAAAATTGAAGTAGTGGATTTAGATGAAAAAGAAAATAAAGAGTTTATGCACTCTATTGATGCTGTAAAAGCTCTTTGGGAAGCTGCTTCTAAAATAGATCCAGATCTTTCAAAATAAAAATGAACATTCACGAGCATCAAGCAAAAGAAATTTTAAAGAAATATGGAGCAATAGTTCCAGCAGGATTTTTTTCAACAAGTGTTGATGACTTGATTGAAAAAGCAAAAAATTTAAAAACTGAAAAGTATGTTTTAAAGGCTCAAATTCATGCTGGTGGTAGAGGTAAAGCTGGAGGAGTTAAAATTCTTAATACACTTGAGGAATTAAAAAATTCAGCAAATGAGTTGCTTGGAAAAACACTTGTAACTCATCAAACTGGACCAGAAGGAAGAGAAGTTAAGCGATTATATGTTGAAGAATCCTCTAATATAGAAAAAGAATTCTATTTATCATGTTTAGTTGATAGAGTGAGCTCAAAGATTGCATTTATTTCAAGTGATCAAGGTGGAATGGATATTGAAGAAGTAGCAAGCTCAAATCCAGAAAAAATTATTACAACTAAAGTTGATATAGCTGAAGAAATATCAGATGCAGATTGTGAGTCAGTGATTAAAATTTTTGATTTAAACATTGATGCAAAAGATCAAGCAATTTTACTAATCAAATCGATTTATAAAATGTTTATTAGTACAGATGCTAATATGGTTGAGGTAAATCCTTTAATTTTAACAAAAGAGGGAAAGATTGTTTGTTTAGATGCGAAAGTTAATTTCGACTCTAATGCATTATTTAGACACCCTGAAATTCTAGAATTAAGAGATCTAAATGAAGAAGATCCAACTGAGATTGAAGCTAGTAAACATGATTTAGCTTATATTAAGTTAGATGGAAGTATTGGATGTATGGTTAATGGTGCAGGTCTAGCAATGGCAACTATGGATATCATCAAATTATATGGTAAAGAGCCAGCTAATTTCTTAGATGTAGGAGGTGGAGCCTCAAAAGAAAAAGTTTCTGCAGCGTTTAAAATTATTCTTTCAGATAAAAATGTGAAGGGAATTTTGATAAATATTTTTGGGGGAATAATGAGATGTGATGTGCTTGCACAAGGAGTAGTGGACGCTGCAAAAGAAATTAATATTAGTGTACCTTTGGTAGTTCGACTTGCAGGGACAAATTTTAAAGAGGGAAAAGAAATTTTAGATAATTCAGGTTTAAAATTAATTTCAGCAGAGAACTTAGATGATGCTGCTAAGAAAATTGTTGAGGCTATTAAATAAATGTCAGTTTTAGTTAACAAAGAAACTAAAGTAATTTGTCAGGGTTTTACAGGTGCACATGGAACTTTCCATTCAGAGCAAGCAATAAAATATGGAACAAATTTAGTAGGAGGTGTTACTCCTAAAAAGGGAGGTCAAAAGCATTTAGACAGACCTGTATTTAATTCTGTAGCTGAAGCTAAAGATGCAGTCGGGGCAGATGCAACTATGATTTATGTGCCTGCAAAATTTGCTGCCGCAGCAATTATTGAAGCTATCGATGCATCTGTTGAATTAATTGTTTGCATTACTGAAGGTATCCCAATTCAAGATATGCTTAAGGTAAGAAAAAAATTAGATGGATCTAATAGCAGACTCATAGGCCCAAATTGTCCAGGAATTATAACTCCTGATGAATGTAAAATTGGAATTATGCCTGGTAATATTCATAAAAGAGGTTCAGTTGGAATTGTATCTAGATCTGGAACTTTAACCTACGAAGCAGTTGCTCAAACAACTAAAAATGGATTAGGGCAATCAACATGCATTGGAATTGGAGGAGATCCAATAAATGGTACAAATTTTATAGATTGTTTAGATCTGTTTTTAAATGACGAAGAGACACAATCAATTTTAATGATTGGAGAGATAGGAGGTTCTGCAGAAGAGGAAGCAGCAGAGTTTTTGAAAAACCATAAGATTAAAAAACCAACAGTTGGATTTATAGCTGGAATTACTGCGCCACCAGGGAGAAGAATGGGGCATGCAGGTGCAATTATTTCTGGAGGTAAAGGTGGTGCAGAAGATAAAATAAAAAAAATGGAAGAATGTGGAATTACAGTCGCAAAATCACCATCAATAATTGGTAAAACTTTATTTGATAAACTGTCTAATTGAAAAATATTTTTTAGAGGGATATATTAAATAAAAAAGATGTCATCATCAAAAAATCTCGATTTCGAAAAAAATTCATTTTTACATAAATCAAATAGTGCATTTATTGAACAAATGTACTTAAAATTCATCAACAAAGATAAAGATCTCCCTGAAAGTTGGTTAAATTACTTTGAAGGAATTGGTGATGAAATAAAAGTTATTGCAAATGAAATAAATGGACCATCATGGGGACCAGAAAAAACAAAAATAAATATTGATGAGCTTCAAAAGAAAATAGATGAAAATGAAATTACTAATTTAAATAATGAAAAAATAGATACTTCAGAAAAATTTAATTTTCAATTACTTGCAGATTCTAACAAAGATTCAATAAGTGCTGTTGCCTTAATCAGAGCCTACAGATTAAGGGGGCATTTGTTAGCTGATCTTGATCCTTTGGGAATGAGAAAATCTGAATATTTAGATGAACTTCATCCAGAGTTTTATGGTTTTAAGAAAGAAAACTATGAAAGAAAAATTTTCTTAAACGGGGTGATAAATAAAAAGTATGCCAATATTAAAGAAATTTTAAAATTTATGAAAAAAACCTATTGTGGAAAAATAGGTTATGAGTTTATGCACATTTCTAATCCTGACGAAAGAAAATGGTTTAGAGATAGAATTGAGCAAGATGATAAAGCTCTTCAGTTTACTAAAAATGGTAAGGAAGCAATTCTAAATAAATTAGTTCAAGCAGAAGGTTTTGAAAAATTTTTAGCAACTAAGTATGTTGGTACAAAAAGATTTGGATTAGATGGAGGAGAAAGTTTAATTCCTGCACTTGAGCAAATAATTAAAATTGGTGGTCAACAACAAATTAAAGAGGTTAAAATTGGAATGTCTCATAGAGGCAGATTAAATGTTTTGGCTAACGTTTTACAAAAATCTTATAAAAGAATATTTAATGAATTTGCTGGTGAATATAGTGACGACTCTGAGGATAGTGCTGGAGATGTAAAATATCATCTTGGTGCATCCTCTGACAGACAATTTGATGGAAATTCTGTTCATGTTAGTTTGACAGATAATCCATCTCACCTTGAAGCAGTAAATCCTGTCGTTTTAGGACAAACTAGAGCAAAACAATTTTTTCATAAAGATAAAGACAGAAACAAAGTTATCCCAATACTAATTCATGGTGATGCGGCATTTGCTGGACAGGGTGTGGTAGCAGAATGTTTTGCCATGTCAGGACTACCTGGACATAACACTGGTGGAACTATTCATATAATTGTAAATAATCAAATTGGTTTTACAACGAGTCCCCGATTTGCAAGATCATCACCTTATCCTTCTGATGTTGCTAAAATGGTTGAGGCTCCAATTTTGCATGTTAATGGAGACGACCCAGAAGCAGTTGTTTATGCGACTAGAATAGCAACAGAATTCAGATTAAAGTTTAATAGAGATGTTGTAGTTGATTTAATTTGTTACAGAAGGTTTGGTCATAATGAGGGAGATGAGCCATCGTTTACTCAGCCTTTGATGTATCAAAAAATCAAATCTCATCCAAGTGTATATAAAATTTATGGTAATAAACTTGTTAATGAAAAATCAATTACTCAAGAATTATTAAACCAAAATGTTAAATCGTTTAAAGATTTATTAGATGATCAATATAAAAGCGCAAAAGACTACAATCCTAAAATAGAATGGTTTGAGGGTACATGGTCAAGATATAAACCCGAGAAAGGAAAAGATAAAAGGGGAATATCAGGTTTTGATGAGGAGAAATTAAAAATAATTTCAAAAAAAATAAATACAGTACCACCAGAAAAAAATATTCATAAAACTATTAGTAAAATATTAAATGTGAGAAGAGACTCCATTGAAAAAGGAGTGCGAATTGATTGGTCTTCAGCAGAAGCTCTTGCGTTTGGATCTTTGTTAGTTGAAGGATATCCAGTTCGTTTAGTTGGACAAGACTCTGGTAGAGGAACTTTTAGTCAAAGACATTCTGTACTAAGAAATCAAATTGATAATTCGAGATATATTCCACTAAATAATATTGTCAAAGGTCAAAAACAATTTGAAGTAGTAGATAGTTTTTTATCTGAACTTGCTGTTTTAGGTTTCGAATATGGTTACAGTTTAGTTGAGCCAAACACTCTAACAATTTGGGAAGCTCAATTTGGAGATTTTGCAAATGGAGCTCAAGTTGTGATTGATCAGTTTATAGCTTCAGGTGAGAGAAAATGGAATAGAGCATCAGGCCTTGTAATGTTGTTACCTCATGGATACGAAGGTCAAGGTCCTGAACATTCATCTGCTAGATTAGAAAGATTTTTACAGTTATGTTCAAATGACAATATGCAAGTTATGAATTGTACAACTCCAGCCAATTATTATCATGCATTAAGACGTCAAATGCATAGAGATTTTAGAAAACCACTAATTATAATGACTCCAAAATCATTACTCAGAAATAAATACTGTGTTTCTAACTTAGAGGATTTTAACAAACAAAATACTTTCCATAGAGTTTTGTGGGATCATGCGATCGATCCAAAATCAAATGGTTTTATTAAACTTAAAGAAAGTTCTGAGATTAAAAAAGTTATTTTGTGCTCAGGCAAAGTTTACTTTGACTTACTTGACGCTAGAGAAAAATTAAAAAGAGATGATGTAATTATGTTTAGAATAGAACAACTTTATCCTTTCCCAGCAAAAGCTTTAGTAAACGAACTTAAACCTTATGCCAAAAATGCTAAATTCTTTTGGTGCCAAGAAGAGCCAAAGAATATGGGAGCATGGTTTTCAGTGAGAGATTATATTCAATGGACATTAGATACTTTAAAGGCTAAATATAATGAAATTTCTTATATAGGAAGAAGCCCTGATGCAACTCCAGCAACTGGATATGCAAAGAGGCATAATTCTCAGCAACAAGAAATAATTAATAAGGTGTTTGATTAAATTATAATGAGTGAAAAAATAGTAGTTCCAGTACTTGGTGAGAGTATTACAGAAGCAACGGTTGCAAAATGGTTAAAAAAAACTGGAGATGCAGTTGAAGCTGATGAACCAATTGTAGAACTTGAAACTGACAAAGTTAATTTAGAAGTCCCATCACCAATAACTGGTGTTTTAACAGAAATTAATTCACAAGATGGCTCTACAGTGGAAGTTGGAGCTTTATTAGGTTCTGTTTCAGAAAATGGTTCAGCAAAAGTGACACCAACTGAAAAGAAAGAGAAACCTAAAAAAGTCGAAGAAACTACTCCTCCTGAAAATAATGTAATAAAATTAGATACAAATAAAAAAGAACCAGAAATTTTTGAAGATAAAAAAACAGAAATTCAAAAACCTAAACCCTTAGTTTTGACAGAGGAAGTAGCAACAAACCCAGAACCAGTAAGAGAGAATAGAAATGATACTTTGTCTCCTGCGGTCAGAAAAATTGTTACTGAAAATAATATTGATATTGGTTCTGTTCAAGGTTCAGGAAAAAATGGTCAGGTTTTAAAAGGAGATTTAATTGGTTTAATGGGAGCAAATCCAAAACCATCAGAGAGAAAAATTCAATATGGTCAAGAAGAACGAATTAAAATGACCAGATTAAGACAGACAATTGCTAAGAGATTAAAACAAGCTCAAGAAAACGCTGCATTACTTACAACTTTTAATGAAGTTGACATGACAAATATCATGGAAATGAGAAAAGAAAATCAACAAGACTTTCAAAGTAGATATGGAATTAAATTAGGCTTCATGTCATTCTTTGTTAAAGCATGTGTGGTGGCCTTGAAACATTTCCCTGCTGTTAATGCTGAAATTGATGGCGATGAAATTATATATAAAAACTATTATAATATTAGTTTTGCTGTAGGTACGGATAAAGGTTTAGTTGTCCCAGTTTTAAGAAATGCAGATGAGCTTTCATTTGCAGATATTGAAAAAAATATCAAAGATATTTCTGAAAAGGCTAGAGATGGAAAACTAACAATTGAAGATCTACAAGGAGGAACATTTACCATCAGTAATGGTGGAGTGTATGGTTCAATGTTATCAACTCCAATTCTAAACTTACCCCAATCTGGTGTTCTAGGCATGCACAACATTGTAGAGCGACCAGTGGTAGTAGAAGGTGAAATAAAAATAAGACCTATCATGTATTTAGCTCTTTCTTATGATCACAGAATTATTGATGGTAAAGAATCTGTTTCTTTCTTAAAAATGATTAAAGAAAATCTAGAAGATCCTAGAAGATTATTTTTGGATATTTAAATGTCAGAAAAATTTCAAGCTGTAGTTATTGGAGGAGGGCCTGGTGGTTATGTTTGTGCAATTAGGCTTGCACAATTAGGTTTAAAAACAGCATGTATAGAGTCTAGGGGTTCATTAGGAGGAACTTGCTTAAATGTTGGCTGCATACCCTCAAAAAGCTTATTAAATCTTTCTGAAGAATTTCATAAAGTAAAAAATTTATCCAATAAGGGTATCGAGATAGGTGAGGTGAAACTTAATCTTGAAAAGATGATGAAAAGCAAAGATAAAGCTGTAACAATATTGACCAAAGGTGTTGAATTTCTTTTAAAAAAAAACAAAGTTACTTATTTTAAAGGTCACGGAAGTTTTAAATCAAAAAACCAAATCTCAATTAAAGATGACAAGAATAATGAGACAATCATTGAGTCAGAAAAAACAGTAATAGCAACCGGATCTGTGCCAGTTTCATTACCTGGAATTGATATTGATGAAAAAGTAATTGTTTCCTCTACAGGGGCCTTAAAATTAGAAAAAGTACCAAATAAAATGGTCGTGGTTGGAGGTGGCTACATTGGTTTAGAGATGGGTTCAGTTTGGTCAAGATTAGGTTCAGAAGTTCAGGTCGTAGAATTCTTAGATCATATTACACCTGGAATGGATAAAGAAATTTCATCTGAGTTTATGAAAATTTTAAAAAAACAAGGCATTAAATTTAATATGCAAAACAAAGTTGAAACAATTCAGAAAAATAACAACGGAGCAGTTGTTTCAACAGTAGATAAAGATGGCAATAAAAACAATTTTGAATGTGATGTGGTGTTAATTTCTGTTGGTAGAAAGCCAAATACGGATGGACTAAATTTAGATGCAGTAGGAATTGATTTAGATGAAAGAAAAAGAATAAAAACTGACAAAACTTTTAAAACAAATGTCGAAAATATTTTTGCTATTGGCGATGTAATAGTAGGGCCAATGCTTGCTCATAAAGCTGAAGATGAAGGAATAGCAGTTGCAGAAAATATTGCAGGACAATCTGGACATGTTAATTATGATACAATACCTGGTGTTGTGTATACTACTCCAGAAGTTGCATCTATAGGAAAAACAGAAGAACAATTAAAAGAACTTAATCAAAAGTATAAAGTTGGTAAATTTTCATTTATGGCAAATTCTAGAGCTAAAGCTATTGATGATGCTGAGGGATTTGTAAAAATATTAGCAGATGAGCAAACAGACAAAGTATTAGGGGCTCATATTATAGGCCCTCATGCAGGAGAGTTAATTGCTGAAATAGGTGTAGCTATGGAATTTGGTGCAAGTTCAGAAGATATAGCAAGAACATGTCATGCACACCCAACATTTTCAGAAGCAGTTAAAGAAGCTGCATTATCAGTAGAAAAAAGAGCAATACATTCGTGAAAAAAATATTTATAATATTTTTATTCATAATAATAATTTTTTTAATCACTGCTAGCTATCTAAACGGAACAAAATACTACGACCGTATATTTAAAGTAACAGATTCTTTTTTTCCTCAGATGATCTCTTCAACATTAAGAATGATTACGAACAATAAAATAAATTCAAAAAGAATAAAAAATGATTACAATAAGCTTTTTCTTCCTGATACTCAGTATGCAGAGATAAATTTCACCAAAATCCCTTTAGATTTCGTAAAAAAATCAGAAATAGGTTTTAAGAAAAAATCTTTTTATATAGATTTTTTTGAAGAATATTTAATAATAATGCCAAAAAATGGCACATTTTATTATAAATCCCTTAATTCCTTGTTAGATGAGGATAAAAATTTTAATAAAATAAAATCAAACATCAATGAAACTAATCCGCTTGAGCTGCTTGATTTATTTATAGATGGAAATTCAATTTATATTTCTTATGTCAAAGAAGTTAATGATTGTAAGCATTTATATTTAGCAAAGTCAAAAATAGATTTAAACCAATTAATTTTTAATGATATTTTTAGTATTACTGATGAGTGTATGGCTTATATTCAAGCAGGAAGAATACAAAAAATTGAAAAAGAAAACACTTCACATATTTTACTATCAACTTCTTCCTATAGCAAAAATGCACCAAGCCAAAGTGACAACAAACCTCAGAGTAATAACTCTTTATATGGAAAAATTATTTCTATAGACGATGCAAACAAAACTTACAAAATTTATTCTAAAGGTCATGGAAATATACTTGGTTTATTGTCTCTAGAAAATATTATCCTAGCTACTGAAAATGGCCCATATGGTGGAGATGAAATTAATTTAATTGAGGAAAATGGAAACTTTGGATGGGACATTGCTTCTTATGGAAAAAAATATTCTAGAGGAGTTACTGACTATGAAGTTTATCAAGATGAGGGAGAATATAAAGATCATAGTGAATATGGTTTTAATCAACCAATTTTCAGTTTTATTCCATCAATAGGGATTTCAGAAATTGTAAAAATTGATAACAATTTTGACAAAGATTGGAAAAACAACTTTTTGATAGCAACATTATACCACAAACATCTTTTAAGGATAAAGCTAAATAATAAATATTCTAAATTATATTATTATGAAGAAATATATATTGGAGAAAGAATAAGGGATTTAAAGTATGATATAAAATCATCTACAATTATTATGGCACTTGAAGACTCAGGTAGCATTGGGCTGTTAACGAATTTAAATAAAAAAGAGTAAATAGTAATTTTAATGAAAACAAGTTCAAAGTGTGTCTAGAAATATTATGTATCAATGCAAATAGAGCGGTATTAAAAACACCGATACTCTCTTATTTTTTTTTCATATTATAAAAATATGAAATTTCCGATTCTTTTACCTAATATTTTTGATCATCCATTTACTTATGAAAGTAGTATTGGTCTTAAATTAGGAGACTACGTGGAAGTTCCTTTTGGCAAATCAAAAATTACAGGTGTAGTTTGGGATGAATTTGAAAAAAATAGCAACAAAACATTCAAAATAAAAAAAGTTTTGAGGAAGTTAGATGTGACTCCTCTAAAAAAAAATACTATTAAATTTTTAAATTGGTTTTCAGAGTACAATATTATTCCAAAAGGAATGGCTCTAAAGCTTATTTTATTAAGTAGTCATGCAATAGAAAATAAGGAGCTAAGTTCTTATAATAATTTTAAAAGTGAAATTAAAAATACATCCATAAAATTAACCAAAGATCAAATTAAAGCATATGAAGAAATGGTAAGCACTAACCAAAATTTTAGAGTGCACGTATTACAAGGGACAACAGGATCAGGCAAAACTCTTGTATATTTTGAAGCTTTAAAAAACCTTATAAAACAAGGATATCAGGGTTTAATTTTGTTACCTGAAATAGGTTTAACAGGTCAATTTGAAAAAAAATTTAATGAATATTTTGGTTTTAACGCAGCAGTGTGGCACTCAGGAGTTTCAAAAAAAAAGAAAGAATTAATTTGGAGCGGAATATCAAATGGAGAAGTTAAAACAATTATAGGAGCAAGATCGTCATTATTTTTACCTTTTAAAAATCTAGGTATGATAATTGTAGATGAGGAGCACGATCAATCATTCAAACAAGATGAGGGTGTAACTTATAATGCACGAGATATGGCAATCTCTAGAGCTTCATTTGAAAATATACCAGTTAATTTAGTTACAGCCGTTCCATCAATTGAAACTTTTGAAAATATTCAAAAAGGAAAATATTCCTTATCAAGACTAACAGAGAGATACAAAAATGCTTCATTACCAAATTATGAAATTATAGATCTTAATAAAACCAAACTTGAAAAACAATCGTGGTTATCAGATAAAATAATCGAAAAAGTAAATTTTCACCTTAAGAGAAAAGATCAGGTTTTATTTTTTTTAAATAGAAGAGGTTTTTCACCTCACGCTCTGTGCAAAAATTGTTTAACTAGTTATTCTTGTCCAAATTGTACTATCAACCTTGTTTATCACAAAAACAAAAATAATTTATTATGTCACTATTGCGGTTTTAAAACAGATTTAAAAAGGGATTGCTCAAAAGAAGGTCAATGTAATTTTGTCTTTAGTGGACCTGGTGTAGAGAGGATATCTGAAGAAGTTAAAAAAAAATTTCCAAATAAAGAAGTTGAAATTTTTTCAAGCGATACAATGAATAAAAAAGACTCATCAAATAAATTAGAAAGAATTATAAATAATCAAACTGAGATATTAGTTGGTACACAATTAATTTCTAAAGGATTTCACTTTCCAAGTTTAAATTGTATTGTTGTTGTTGATATTGATTTATCAGCTAACGGAAATGATTTAAGAGGAGCTGAAAAAAATTTGCAGTTATATCATCAGTTATCAGGAAGAGCTGGAAGAACAGGAAAACCTGCAACAGTATATTTTCAAACCTATAATAATAATAAAAATATGATTTTAGAAATTACAAATAAAAATCCTGATATATTTTTAAAAAGAGAACTAGAAATTAGAAAAAAAAATAAACTTCCACCTTATCAAAGATTTATTTCTCTGATTATGACTGGTGAAAATCAAAAAAAATTAGAAAAAGAGGCTTATGACTTTAAAAATTATTTAGAAAATAAAATTGAGGGAAATATATTGGGTCCAGTTGAGGCTCCTATATTTAGACTAAAAAGAAATTTTAGGGTCAGATTTTTAATTAGAGGTTCAAAATCTATGAAACTACAAAATGCTATTGCAAAATCAGTTCCAAAATACAAATTTTCTAAAGGAATAAAACTTTCAGTTGATGTTGATCCAATTAACTTCAATTAGGTCCAAAAAAGAGGACTTTTTCGTCAATCAGTCACTTGAAGACATAAAGGTCATATGCTAATTAGAGCGTGATTTTTAAATAATCTTCAACATTTTAGAGGTATCAAGTTGAGCAAAGACACAGGATTTTCAATTACTTCAGCAGAAAGGTATTCACTTGCGCTTTATGAATTATCTACTGAAAGCAATGTTACATCCCAAATAGAAGAACAGTCACTCTCAGTTCTAAAATTGTTAGAACAAAGCCAAGATTTTTCAAATTTAATAAAAGATCCAACTACAAGCCAAGATGATTTATTAAAAGTAGTTAATACAATCTCAGAAAATTATAAATTTGATCAATTGTTAAAAAATTTTTTAAGTTTTTTAATTCAAAAGAGAAGGTTCTTTTTTGTAGAAAGAATTCTTAAAAGTTTCATCGAGATCTGTTCAGAAAAAAGGGGAGAACTAAAAGCCGAATTAAGATCTGCTAAACAATTATCTAATGAAGAAATTAAACAAATTACGGAAGAATTAACTAAAAACTTTAGTTCAAAAATAAAATTAAACTACAAACATGATGAAAGTTTAATAGGAGGTTTAGTAGTACAGGTAGGGAGTACTATGGTTGATACCTCAATTAAAAGTAAATTACAACAAATCGAAAATAGAATGATAGAGGCATAAATGGAAATAAATCCTTCAGAAGTTACAAAAATATTAAAAGAACAAATAAAAAATTTTGGAGATAAAGCAGAAGTTACTGAGGTAGGTCAAGTTTTATCAGTTGGTGATGGTATCGCTAGAATTTACGGTCTTGACAATGTTCAGGCTGGAGAGATGGTTGAATTTTCTGATGGCTCTAAAGGTATGGCCCTAAACTTAGAGAGCGAAAACGTTGGTGTTGTAATTTTTGGTGATGACAGAAATGTTAAAGAAGGTGATGTTGTAAAAAGAACTGGAAAAATTGTTGATACGCCAGTTGGAAAAGAGTTACTAGGTAGAGTAGTCGATGGTTTGGGAAATCCAATTGATGGCAAGGGTGCATTAGATAAAAGTGTACAAAAGAGCAGAGTAGAGGTTAAGGCTCCTGGAATTATCCCTAGACAATCAGTTAATGAACCAATGCAAACTGGTTTAAAATCAATTGATAGTTTGGTTCCAATCGGAAGAGGACAAAGGGAATTAATTATTGGTGATAGACAAACAGGAAAAACTGCTGTTGCAGTTGATGCAATCATAAACCAAAAAAAGATTAATGAATCAGGCGACGAAAAACAAAAATTATATTGTATTTATGTTGCTGTAGGTCAGAAAAGATCAACTGTTAGACAAATTCAAAAAACTTTAGAGGAAGCTGGTGCAATGGAATACACAACAATTGTTGCTGCAACAGCATCAGACTCAGCACCGCTTCAGTTTTTAGCTCCATATACTGGTTGTGCTATGGGTGAATATTTCAGAGATAATGGAATGCACGCGTTGATTATTTACGATGATTTATCAAAACAAGCAGTTGCTTACAGACAAATGTCACTTTTACTTAGAAGACCTCCAGGACGTGAGGCTTATCCAGGTGATGTATTCTATTTACATAGTAGATTATTAGAAAGAGCTGCAAAATTGAGTGATGAACATGGAGGTGGATCTTTAACAGCACTTCCAATTATTGAAACTCAAGGTGGAGACGTATCTGCATTTATTCCAACAAATGTAATTTCAATTACGGATGGTCAGATTTTCTTAGAAACTGAATTATTCAACCAAGGAATTAGACCTGCAATTAACGTTGGTTTATCAGTTTCAAGGGTAGGTTCATCTGCACAAACTAAAGCGATGAAAAAAGTTTCAGGATCTATGAAACTTGAGCTTGCTCAATATAGAGAAATGGCAGCATTTGCTCAATTTGGTTCAGATTTAGATGCTTCTACTCAACAGTTATTGAATAGAGGATCAAAATTAACTGAGCTTTTAAAACAAAAGCAATATTCTCCAATGACAGTTGCTGAACAAGTAATTTCGGTTTTCTGTGGTGTTAAAGGATATCTTGATGATATCGATTTAAAAGATGTTGCAGGTTTTGAAAGTAAAATCATTGAGAAATGTAAATCAGAAAAACCTGAGATTATTGAGTCGATACAAAGTTCAGGAAAACTTGAAGAGGATAAAGAAAAGTTATTAGTTGAACTGATTACTCAATTAAAGGAAACTCTTAAATCTTAATTTGATATGGCAAGTTTAGACGACCTAAAAAAAAGAATAGCTAGTGTAAAATCTACACAAAAGATTACTAAGGCTATGAAAATGGTTGCAGCTGCAAAATTAAGAAAAGCACAAGAAAGTGCTGAAAAAGGACGACCTTATTCAGAAAAAATGAACAATGTAATTTTAAACCTTTCTAGTGGAATTTCAGATAAAGAAAATGCACCAAAGTTATTAGCTGGTACAGGACAAGACAAAGTTCATCTTTGTGTTGTTATGACATCAGATAGAGGTCTATGTGGTGGGTTTAATTCCAACATAATTAAGAAAGCAAAAAGTTACTTTTCTAAAATTTTAGATGAGAATAAAGAGCTTAAAATTATCACTGTAGGTTCAAAAGGCAATGACCAGCTTAAGAGAATTTATGGTGATAAAATAATTGAAAATATTTCATTTAAAGAGTCGAAAAATGCAAATTATTTTGATGCAGATAAGGTAGGAAAAATTATTATTGAAAAATTTGAAGCAGGTGAATTTGATGTTTGTACAATTTTTTACAATAAATTTAAAAATGTAATTACACAAATCCCACAGGCTCAACAAATAATTCCTTTAAATGATGAGGGAAGTGAAAATAGTTCAGATGAAAGTTACGAATTTGAACCAGATGAAGATGAAATTTTAAGCAATTTGTTGCCAAAAAATATTTCAACACAAATATTTAAGGCAATGTTAGAGAATTCAGCTAGCGAACAAGGATCCAGAATGAGTGCAATGGATAATGCAACCCGAAACGCAGGTGAAATGGTTGACAAACTTACTATCGAGTATAATAGAAGTCGTCAGGCAGCAATTACTAAAGAACTAATAGAAATCATATCAGGAGCAGAAAGTTTATAATTATGAGCAAAGGAATAATCACACAAGTTATTGGAGCGGTAGTAGACGTAAAATTTGAAGGAGAATTACCGGAAATTTTAACAGCATTAGAATGTAAAAATGGTGACAATAGATTGGTTTTAGAGGTTGCTCAGCACTTAGGAGAAACTACTGTAAGAACTATTGCAATGGATGCTACTGAAGGACTAAAAAGAGGAGATGAAGTTGTAAATACGAATGCTCCTATCCAGGTACCTGTTGGACCAGAAACACTAGGTAGAATTATTAATGTAATTGGTGAGCCAATTGACGAAAGAGGTGAGGTTAAAACTAAAGAAAGCTGGCCTATTCACAGAGCTGCTCCTGAATTTAATGATCAATCGACTGAAACTGAAATATTAGTTACTGGTATTAAAGTTATCGACTTATTAGCACCATATGCCAAAGGAGGAAAAATTGGACTATTTGGAGGTGCTGGTGTTGGTAAGACAGTTTTAATTATGGAATTGATTAACAACGTTGCAAAAGCACATGGTGGATTTTCAGTTTTTGCTGGAGTTGGAGAAAGAACTAGAGAAGGAAATGATCTTTACCATGAGATGATGGAATCTGGAGTAATCAAGCAAGATGGCCCTGGTTCTAAAGCTGCATTGGTTTATGGACAAATGAACGAACCCCCAGGAGCAAGAGCAAGAGTTGCTTTAACCGGATTAACAGTTGCAGAATATTTTAGAGATCAAGAAGGACAAGACGTTTTATTCTTTGTTGATAATATTTTTAGATTTACTCAAGCTGGTTCAGAGGTATCTGCTTTATTAGGTAGAATTCCTTCAGCTGTAGGATATCAGCCTACATTAGCTACTGATATGGGTAATCTTCAAGAAAGAATTACAACAACAAACAAAGGATCAATTACTTCAGTGCAAGCGATTTATGTTCCAGCTGATGACTTAACTGATCCAGCGCCTGCAACATCATTTGCTCACTTGGATGCTACTACTGTACTTTCAAGACAAATAGCTGAAATTGGTATTTATCCTGCAGTAGACCCATTAGATTCTACTTCAAGAATTTTAGATCCAAGAATAGTTGGTGATGAGCACTATAGAGTTGCGAGAGATGTACAAAGAATTTTACAATCTTATAAATCACTTCAGGATATTATTGCTATCCTTGGTATGGATGAATTATCTGAGGAAGATAAATTAGTTGTAGCAAGAGCTAGAAAGATTCAAAGATTTTTATCTCAACCATTCTTTGTTGCGGAAGTATTTACAGGTTCACCAGGAAAATTAGTTGATCTTGAATCTACAATCAAAGGATTTGATGCAATCTGTAAGGGTGAATATGATCACTTGCCAGAAGCAGCTTTTTACATGGTTGGTACAATTGAAGAAGCTATTGAAAAAGCTCAAAAAATGGAAAAAGAAGCTGCAGCTTAATGAGTGAAGAATTTAAAATTGAGATAGTAAATCCTGAAAAATCTTTTTTGGTCAAAGAAGATGTATCGGAAGTAGTAGTACCTGCTTTTGAGGGAGAAATGGGGATATTAAAAGATCACATTTCAATTATCTCATTTTTAAAACCAGGTATTATCAAAGTAAGTTCAAAATCTGGTGATGAAAATTATTATGTTGAGGATGGTATAGTAGAGTTTAAAAATAATAATTTATCTATTCTAACAAGCTCAATTTATAATTTGTCTGATATGGATAAATCTGTTCAACAGGATTTACTGAAAAAAGCTGAGGAAGAGGCAGGAAAGTCAGATATTAATGATCAAGCTAAATATTTAGTAGATCAAAAAATTGAAGTTTTAAAAACTCTTAATTAAGAATTTTTTTTACTTTATCTTTAACTTCTTTGTACACGTGTAGTTTAAAATCAACCACTAAGTCTGTGATTTTGTCTAGCTCTACCCATTTCCACTCTAAAAACTCAGGGTGTTTAGTTTTGATATTTATTTCACTATCTGACCCAACAAATCTCATTAAAAACCATTTTTGTTTTTGACCTTTGTACTTTCCTTTCCAAATCAAACCAAGCAATCTATCTGGAAGTTCATAAGTTATGGTTCCATCTAATTCTTTTATTAATTCAACATTTTTAATACTGGTCTCTTCCTCAAGTTCTCTGTAAGCAGCTTTTAAAAAATCCTCACCTTCATCTACACCGCCTTGCGGCATTTGCCAAAAATTTTTGGGGTTATCTATTCTTTTGGCAACAAACACTTTGTTCTCTTTATTTAACACAACAATTCCTACTCCACTTCTTAGTGGAAGATTATGTAAATCTTTTTTCATCTTATCCGTTGAGTAACTTAATTGCATAATTTAGTTGATTATCAGTGTCAGTTCTTATTTTAAAATTATCACCTTCTTCATTCACTTCAATGTCTGGACGTACACCAACCTCAGATATAGATTTTCCAGATGGAAGATAATATTTTGCAACAGTTAAACGTATTGCGCCTCTATTTTTAAGAGGAATAATAGATTGAACTGAACCTTTACCATAACTGTTTTCACCTACAACAATTGCTCTTTTGTGGTCTTTTAAAGCTCCTGCAACAATTTCTGATGCTGAAGCTGATCCATAATTTATCAGTACTAATAATGTTTTTCCGTCAGTTATGTCTCCTTTTTTTGCAAACCATTTTCTATTATCAGATTTTTTTCTACTTTTAGTGGAGACAATTTCACCATTTTCTAAAAAGAAATCAGATATTCTTATTGCTTGGTTTAGTAGTCCACCTGGATTATTTCTTAAATCCAAAATAAATGAATTAAGATTTTTATTTTTTTTTAATTTCTTTATTTGTTTTTCTATTTGATCACTACTGTTTTCATTAAATGAAGTTAATCTAATATAGCCAATATTTTCTTCTAATAACTCTGACTTAACTGATTGAATTTCAATTATCTCTCTAGTGATATTAAATGTTAGTGCTTTTTTTTCTCCTCTTCGTCTAACTGTTAATTCTATACTTGAACCTACTGGGCCTCGCATTAAATCAACAGCTTCACTTAGAGATTTCCCTTGAACTTGGGTATCATTAATTTTCACAATGTAATCACCAGCTTTTAATCCAGCTTTTGATGCTGGTGTGTCATCAATAGGTGAAATAACTTTAACAACTCCTGCTTCCATACTTACCTCAATTCCAAGGCCGCCAAATTCACCGCTAGTTTCAGTTTGCATTTCCTCCAGAATTTCAGGAGACATATAAGAGGAATAAGGGTCTAAAGATTGAAGTAAGCCATTGATAGCAGAGTCCATGCTTTCAGATTGATTGATCTCATCAATATATTCTCTATTTATTTTTTCTAAAACCTCACCAAATAAATCTATCTTTTTGTAAATATCTACTTCAGAAGAGTTTGCTGAACTCAAATAAAAAAATGATAAAAAAATAATTGAGTAATATTTAATTATTTTCATATCATTACTTTTTCTTTAGGAATAAATTCTGACCAGATTTTTTCTAATTCATAAAATTTTCTTTTCTCTGGATGAAAAATATGAACGATTAGATCTATACCGTCTACCAATTTCCATTCACCACTTTCTTTGCCCTCAATTTTAGAATCTTTAATTCCATTATCTTTAAGCTTTTCTAACACTTGTTCAGATAAAGACTGTATATGTCTAGATGATGTACCGCTTGCTATTATCATATAATCTGCCATCGAACTTTTATCTTTTAGATCAATAGTTACTATGTCTTCAGCTTTGTTAAGATCTAATGTGGTGATTACAATTTCTTTGAGATCTGAAATTTTATCCATTAATTAAATTTAGACTATCAAATTTTTCTTAATTGAGAAGATGAAATGTTGACTTTATTAAACTCTATGAATTTAAGGGTGGTATTACTGAGAGCCCTAAATGTCTTTGATTTTAATGAGTTTTTTTTATAGCCATGTCTATCGAAAACTAAAATATTACACTTTTGTGAAATAGATTTTGATTTATACCATTTGTGAAAATTTATTAAGTTATCTGCTCCCATTAAAAAATAGATTTCAATATTTTTATTTTTTTTCAAATGATTAATTAAATCGATTGTTTTATTTGAATTAATTTTATTTTCGTAAAATCTCACTTTTATAAATGAATTTTTACCAATAATTTTTTTGCAGAATTTTATTCTTTCAGTAACTGAGGTTTTGCTCTGGTTTTTAAAAGGATTTTTTTTTGTGATTGCCCAAATAATGTTTTTAAGCTCAAATCTTTTTTTTGCTTCTTTTGAAATTGCTAGATGACCTTTGTGAGCAGGATCAAATGATCCTCCTAAAATTCCTATTTTTGTCTTATTTAATTTCAAATTAATTTCTTATTTTACCGTTACTTGTAATTTGATATTTATATGAAACAAGTTGATTAAGTCCTACAGGCCCTCTTGGTGGAAGTACATTGGTAGAAATTCCAACTTCTCCTCCGAACCCAAATTCACCTCCATCTGCAAATTGAGTTGAGGTGTTATGCATAGCAATAGAGCTTTTGACTTCTTTTAGAAATTGACTAGCTGTTTTTTTGTTTTTTGTAATTATTGAGTCTGTATGCATTGTTCCATACTTATTAATATGACTTATAGCTTCATTGAGATTGTTTACTATTTTAACAGAAACTGCTGAGCTTAAATATTCTGTAGACCAATCTTTTTCAGTAGCTTTAAAAATTTTACCTTTATAAAATTTAGCCAAAGTCTTTTCTCCATAAATTTTACAACCATTTTTTTCTAAATTGCCCAGGATTGTATTGCTAAATTTTTTAACAATATTTTTATGTAGAATAATAGTTTCGGTCGCCCCACATATGCTGGTGTTTCTTAATTTTGCGTTAGTAACAACTCTATTTGCCATCTTTAATTCAGCGTCTTTGTCGACATATGTATGACAAATACCCTCAAGATGACCAATTATAGGAACCTTAGAAAGTTCTTGAACTTTTCTTACAAGATTTTTTCCACCACGTGGGATTATAACATCAATATATTCTTTCATTTTGGAAAGCATTACATCAACCATCTTTCTGTTTTTAGAGTCTATAAATTGTATAAAGTTTTCATCTACTTTATTTTTTTTGAGTGCTTTTCTAAAAAGTTTTGATAAAATTCTATTTGAATTGATTGCCTCAGAACCTCCTCTTAAGATTACTGCATTACCTGATTTGAAACATAAACCCGCAACATCTGATGTAACATTTGGCCTACTTTCATAAATTACACCAATAACTCCTATTGGAATTGATACTCTACTAATATTTAATCCATTAGGTCTTTTCCACTTTTCTAGAACATGATTAATGGGATCTTTAAATCTAATAATACTAATAATAGAATTTCTGATGTCGTTTATTTTTTTCTCATTTAAATGAAGTCTATTAATTAAATTTTCTTTTAACCCTATTTTTTTTGCATAATTAATATCTTTAGTATTTTCTCTAATTATTAAACCTTTGTTTTCGTCAAGCATTTTAGCATAGGAGGCTAAAACACTATTTTTAACTTTTGTGTCTATTTTATATTGACTTGCTTTTCTTGCTCTTTTACCGATTAAATTCATATAATTATTCATTTATACTTCTACCATATCATCTTTATGAATAACTTCAGATTTTGCAACATACCCTAGTAATTTTTGAATTTCATTCGAATGGTGTCCCATTATTTTTTTTACTTCATCAGAAGAAAAAGAACTTAAACCCCTAGCACATTCATTATTTTTTTTATCTAAAACTTTTATATGATCACCTTTGTTAAATCTTCCTGATACATTTTTAATACCTGCGGCTAGTAAACTTTTTCCAAGCTTTAACGCTTTTTTGGCTCCGTCATCAATTACAATATTTCCTTTAGGTGCAATTGAGCTAATTATCCATTTTTTTCTAGCATGAAGTTTAGAGACCTTTGGGCTGAACCATGTACAATTATTTTTTTCAATAATTTTTGAAATAGGATTTGAATACAGTCCGTTTGCAATAATCATACTGCTGCCAGCTAATTGACAAATTTTAGCAGCTTCAATTTTTGTTTGCATTCCTCCACTTCCATATTCATTAATTCCTTTGATATTAATTTCTTTTAAGTCTTTGTTTATATCATTTACTATTTTTATAAGTTTAGCATCTTTATTTACTTTTGGATTTTTTGTAAAAAGGCCATCTACATCTGAAAGTAAAATTAATGTATCGGCGTTTGTAATTTGAGCTACTCTAGATGCCAATCTATCATTATCTCCATATTTTATTTCAGTTGTTGCAATTGTATCATTCTCATTAACAACTGGGATAAATCCAAGTTCGAATAAATTTTCGAATGTTCTTTTGGCATTTAAGGATCTTCTTCGTTCCTCCGTATCTTCTAGAGTTAACAAAATTTGTGAAATATTTAATTTGAATTTTGAGAAGGTCTGAGAGAATAAGTTCATTAGTTCAATTTGGCCAATAGAGGCAATTGCTTGACTTTTATCTAACTTAATATTTTTTTTGTTAAAATTCATTTTTTTACATCCAAGAGCGATAGCACCTGAACTAACAATGACTATTTTTTGATTTTTATCTTTTAGTTTTTTGATGTCCCTCGCAAAGCTTGAAAGCCATTTTTTTCTAATTTTTTTATTTTCATCAACTAATAAAGATGAACCAATTTTAATAACAATAATTTTCGAGTTTTTAAGATACATAAGCTAATAATTTTGCCTTAATTTTTGAAACCGACTCTTTATTTAAAGTTGTCATCGTCATTATCTCACAATTTTTATCCTTAGAGAAATCATCAATTACGTCTTTAGCTGTGTCTTCATCAATTAAATCTATTTTGTTAAACACAATTAATTCTCTCTTTTCAAGCATTTTAGAACTGTAATTTTTAAGTTCATTTTTAACCTGATCATAAGATTCCTTAAGATCAAGATTAGTTATATCAATTAAATGTAATAAAGATTTGCATCTTTCTATATGTTTTAAAAACTGTATCCCAAGTCCAACACCTTCATGGGCACCTTCTACTAATCCTGGTATATCAGCTATTGTGATTTCTTTATCATCATAGCTAGCTACACCTAAGTTAGGATTAAGTGTTGTAAATTTATAATTAGCAATTTTAGGATTTGCGTTTGTAAGTGCTGCCAACAAACTTGATTTTCCTGCGTTAGGTAGTCCGATAATTCCGATATCAGCTATTGTTTTAAGTTGTAACCAAATTGTAAACTCTTCTCCCAAAGTTCCTTTCGTAAATTTTCTTGGAGCTCTGTTTGTAGAACTTTTAAATCTAGTATTTCCCAAACCACCTTTGCCACCATTAGCTGCAATGTACTCTTCTCCTTTTTTGTTAAAATCAAATAATAGAGTTTTGTTATCTTCTTCAAATACCTGGGTTCCAAGAGGAACTTTTAAAACCAAATCATCACCACTTTTACCTGTTCGATTTTGACCAGAACCATTCTCTCCACGCTGAGCTTTATGATGTTGTTGATATCTGTAATCAATTAAAGTGTTTAAGTTTTCTTCTGATTTTAAAATGATCGAGCCACCTCTGCCTCCATCGCCTCCATCAGGTCCTCCAAACTCAACATACTTTTCTCTTCTAAAACTTGGTGAACCGTCACCGCCGTTTCCAGCCTTAATATAAATTTTAACTTGATCGAGAAATTTCATAATACAACATTTTCTTGGTTGTACTATTAATTGGGTTTTACTGAAACGTAAGTTCTATCTAATTTAGATTTTTTGAATACAACTTTACCTTTGATAACAGAAAAAATTGAATGATCTTTTCCCATTCCAACATTTTCGCCAGGAAAAATTTTTGTTCCTCTTTGTCTAACAATTATATTTCCAGGTATTACAGTTTCTCCACCGTATTTTTTAACACCAAGTCTTCGACCAGCACTATCTCGTCCGTTTCTCGATGATCCACCTGCTTTTTTTGTTGCCATATTTTACCTAATAACTATTTACTTGCAGCTTCCTTAACTTCTTCTTTTTTGGGAGCTGGTTTAATTTTTTCAGCTTCAGATAATACTTTACCATCTTTTGAAAAAATTTTGTTAATTCTTATCAAAGAAAATTGTTGTCTGTGTCCATTTTTTCTTCTTGAATTTTGTCTTCTTCTTTTTTTGAAAACTAGAATTGTTCTATTTTTACTATTTTTAATTAAATCTGCCTCTACCTTAGCACCTTCAATAGTAGGAGTTCCAACCTCAATATTTTTATCATCTCCATATGCTAGGATTTCATTAAATTCTATCTTAGTTTCAGGCTTTGAATCTGGTAATTTTTCAATTTTTAATATTTCACCAGATTTAACTTTGTACTGTTTACCACCTGTTTTTATTACTGCGTATGACATAGTATGAATATTAAATTTAAGTAACCGCAATATAGTTACCGGAAGCCTATAGTCAAGCTGAATTAGTTAGAAATTATCCTTTAAATCCCTTAATTTTGAAAAAGATTTTAGGTCATTAGCTCTTAAAAAAATATTGCAATCAATTTCATCTTGTAAGGTTGACGGAATAGTAGGCAAATTATTATTTCTTTGTTGTTTTATAAATTCTATTTTCTTTAACAAAGAAGAGTTTTCAGAATCATGTTCCAAGCAGAATTTTGAATTATTTAAAGTATATTCATGGCCACAATAGATTTTTGTTTCTTTAGGTAAAGATTTTAATTTACTTAAAGAGTTATACATTTGTTCATATGTGCCCTCAAAAATTCTACCACATCCAAGTGAGAAGAGAGTATCTCCGGTGAATAGCAAGTTTTCTTCAAAAAAATAAAAACAAATATGTCCTGTTGTGTGTCCAGGGATATGAATAATTTTAGCTTTAAAATTTCCGCTATTCCAAATTTCGTTATCATTTAACAAGATATCAATCTCTGGTATCCTTTTTGCATCTCCATTAAATCCTAAAACAACAGATCCAAATTTTTTTTTTAATTCAGTATTACCCCCAACATGATCGTAATGATGATGAGTATTTAAGATATATTTTAATTTAATATTTTTATCTTTTAAGTAATTGATTATTGGTTTAGCTTCACTTGGATCAACAACACATGCTTCCTGTTTGTCATTATCAATAATTAAATAACTATAATTATCTTGTAGGCAGGGTATAATTTCAACTTTCATTTATTTTTCTATTAAAAATATTCCAAGATCAGCAAATAAATTTTTAGTTCCTAAATTACTATTTGTTATATTTGAAGTGTTGTTATTATTTAAAGCTAAAGTTTTTATCATTTTAATTTCTTTAAATTTTATAAAATTTACAAAATCTTTAAGTGTGCACATATGTAAATTAGGTGTACTGTGCCATTGTTCTGGCAAAGATTTTGTTATTGGCATTGTGCCCTTAAATAATAGATGCAATCTAACTTGCCAATTACCAAAATTTGGTATCGTTACAATTGCTTTTTTTCCAACTCTTAAAAGTTCATCTAAAACAATTTCAGGGCTTAAAAATGCTTGGAGTGTTTGACTCAACACTACATAGTCAAACGATTTATCGGGAAACTGTTTTAAGTCTTTCTCTGCGTTACCTTCTATTACAGTTAATCCTTTTGCAATACATTCTTGTACTTTTTCCTTAGAAATTTCTAGTCCTCTTACATTTATATTTTTATGTTCTTTTAAAAATTGCACCAAAGTTCCATCTGCACAACCTACATCTAAAACTTTTTTATTATCCTCAATTAAATCTGATATTACTTTAAATTCATTTTTCATTTTTTAATTCTATATAAGATTTGTCTAAGAAATTATTCAGAGCATTTAAAAAATCGGGTACATCTAATAAAAAAGAGTCGTGACCTTTATCAGATACAATTTCTACAAAACCAACATCTGCTCCAATAGAATTCAAAGCTATAACAATATCTTTATTTTCTTGGGTTGGATAAAGCCAATCAGAAGTAAAAGAAATTACAAAAAATTTAGCTTTTGTTTTTTTAAATGCATCAGACAAATTCCCATTAAATTGTTTAACTAAATCAAAATAATCCATAGCTCTAGTTATGTAGAGGTAGCTGTTTGCATCAAATCTATCTACAAATACAGATCCTTGGTATCTCAAATAACTCTCAATTTGAAAATCTGCATCAAATCCAAATTTCAAATCTTCTCTTTCTTGCAATTTTCTCCCAAACTTTTCCTGCAAACCTTTTTTTGAGAGATAAGTTATATGAGCTGCCATTCTTGCAACAGCAAGCCCTTTACCTGGGTTGGTGTTATTAGCTTCATAATTTCCATCTTTCCAATCGCTGTCAGCAGTGATTGCTTGTCTTCCTAGTTCATTAAAAGCAATATTTTGTGCTGAATGACTTGAGGTTGTAGCAATGGGTATAACAGTTTTAGCTTTATCAGGAAAGTTGGTGATAAATTGAAGAACTTGCATACCCCCCATGGAACCTCCGGTAATTGCAAATAGTTTATCAATTCCAAAGTGTTCAAGTAAATTATATTGTGCATTCACCATGTCATTAATTGTAATAACTGGAAAATCAGTTCCAAAAGTTTTCTGTGTTTCAGAATCTTTATGGCTTGGTCCATAAGATCCCATACATCCACCAATTACATTTGAACAAATAACAAAATATTTATTGGTATCTATTGCTTTGTCTGGACCTACAGCAAAACTCCACCAACCGTCTTTTTTAGTAACAGGATTTAAACCAGTTACAAATTGATCTCCAGTTAGTGCATGAAATACTAATATAGCATTGTCTTTATTTTCATTTAAAGATCCATAAGTTTCGAATGCAATTGGAAAATTGTTTATAGTTTTACCGCAATCTAATTTAAGAGGTTTTTTTATAATTAGTGTCTTAATATTTTTTTCTGTATTCATTTTAAAGCCTTTAGATGAATTGTGAGAAAAAAAACTATTTTAGCGGTTTTTTTTAAGCGCTCGCAATTCAGTTAAATCAGCGCATAAATTTTGTACAAGAACTTGTAATTTATGTCAATTTTTTAAAATAAGATCATATTCTCTATAAATATTTGTTTTTTTATCTATAAAGAGCTCATAAAAATAAAAAAAATGAGTACACCTAAATTTAAAAAATTTAACATAGAAGCTTATAAGCCTGGCAAATCTAAAATTAACAAAATTAAAAAGGTCATTAAATTGTCAGCTAATGAGTCTGCTTTAGGGATGAGCCCATTAGCAAAAAAAGCAATATCTCAAAAAAATTTAGTATTAGATAAATATCCAGATGGAAAGTCTACCAATCTTAAAATGGCAATATCTAAAGCGTATAAATGCAATTTCGATAAAATAATATGTGGAGCAGGTTCTGACGAGGTAATTCAAATGTTATGTCAATTATATCTACATCCAAAGGATGAAGTGATTGTTCCTCAATATAGTTTTTTAATGTACAGAATTTATGCAAAAATTGTTGGTGCAAAAGTTGTATTTGCAAAAGAAAATAATTTTAAAGTTTCAATTGAAGAAATATTGAAAAAAGTATCTAAGAAAACCAAAATAGTTTTTATTGCAAATCCAAACAATCCAACAGGAACATATTTAACTAAAAAAGAGACATTAGAACTTAGAAGAAAATTGAATAAAAATATTTTATTAGTAATTGATGATGCGTACTCAGAATATATGAAAAATGATGATTACAGCTCTGGTTTAGAATTATTTAAAAAAAAAGACAATGTATTTATATTGAGAACATTTTCTAAAATGTTTGGGTTGGCCTCATTAAGAATTGGCTGGGGATATGGATCGAAACAAATAATTAGAGCGTTAAATGTTATTAAACCACCTTTTAATGTAAATGGTTTGGCTCAAGTTGCGGCCGCAGAGTCTTTGAAGGATAAGCAATTCATTCAAAAATCTATTAGACATAACTTAAACTATGCAAATAGACTAAAAAAATTTCTCGAAAAATATAATATTTTTTCAAACGCTGTATCAGCAAATTTTTTACTATTAAATTTTGATGAATGTAAATATTCAGCAAATTTTCTTTACCAAAAATTAAAAAATAAAGGAATTATATTAAGATCTACTGAAGATGGTTATCATATTAAAAACAAATTGAGATTAACTATTGGCTCATCTAGAGAAAATTTAATATTTATGAATACAGTGAGAAAGATTTTTAATTAAATGAAAAATATTTTAATCATAGGGTGTGGTTTGCTTGGATCTTCAGTTTTAAGATCTATACACAAAAATAAATTAGCAGATAAGATATATATTTATGAAAAGTCAAAAAAGAATATATCAAGAATTAAAAATCTTAAATTACCTGGAAAAGTAGTTAGTTCATTAAAAGAAGCTGTAACAAAATCTAATTTTATTATTTTTTGTACGCCTATGAGTGAATACAAAAATATAATTATGAAAATAAATAATTATATTTCTCCTAACACATTAATTACTGATGTTGGTTCTTCAAAAATTGAATCATCAAAAATAATAAAAAAATTTTTAAAAGAAGGAATTGCATGGACTTCCAGTCATCCAATTGCTGGTTCTGAAGTAAGTGGGCCACAGCACGGAAAGAGCAACATGTTCGAGGGTAGATGGTGTATTTTAATTAAAGAAAAAAATACAATTAAAAAAAATTTAAATTTTCTGAAAAAATTTTGGGAGAAGATTGGATCAAAAGTAACAATCATGTCACCAGAAAAACATGACAAAATTTTTTCAATAACTAGTCATTTACCTCACTTAATTGCATATAATTTAGTTAAGTCAGCTCAAGATTTTGAGAAAAAACAAAGCTATGATTTAATCAAATATAGTGCAGGAGGACTAAGAGATTTTTCAAGAATAGCAGCTTCTAATGAGATTATGTGGCGAGATATTTTTTTCAACAACAATAAAAATATTTCAAATGCTATTGATTTATTTATTAAAAATTTGAAATCATTTAAATCTGATATTAATTCAAAAAATAATAAATCTATTATTAACAAGCTTACTGAAACTAAAAAAGTCAGATCAAAAATAATCAAACTCAAACAAGATATTAATAAGCCAGATTTTGGAAGAAGCTAAATTTTAATTTTAGCTATTTTTTTAACTTTAAGTTTTGCTGTATTTTCAATTCTTCTAATTGTCTTAATTATAGGCATGATCAATACTTTATTTTCAGGTCCATATGCATGTATTAATTGCTTGGAATTTAAGCACATTGCGACATGCCCTTTCCAAAAAATGATATCTCCCTTTTGATAATTTCTTTTTATGTTTCCTTTTAAATATTTAATTTGATCTTTGGTATCTCGAGGTAAAAACTTATTATTATAATAGTAAAATATTTGTAATAGGGCTGAGCAATCTATTCCCCCATAACTTTTTCCACCCCAGATATATTTTATGTTCAAAAATTGTTTAAAGATTTTAATAAAGTTGTTTTCTTTATAATTTATTTTTTTTATATCTTTTTTTTTAATCCATTTATTTTTATCAATTCTAGCAAAATTTTTATTAGTTTCTTTAACTGACAACTTTGATCCAAAAGACAGAAAAGTATTAGTTTTTAAATTTGGTTTTTTATAGATGTTTGCTTTTAAACTACTTACCTTATAATTAGCTTTAAATTCTTTTGAATAATTTTTATTTTGAATGTACCCAGTATAATTATCAAAACTAGATTTTATTTTTATCCAATTTTTAGTTTTAGATAAAATTTTAAATTTTTCTCCATACAATATTTGTGAAGTTACTTCTGAAAATTTAGAGGATTTCTTATAAATATTAGAAAAACTACCTGTAAAATAAAATTTATTTTGCACCAATTTTAATTTTATTTTTTATCATCCATAGGCATATTAGTGAAGGAATAACCATAATAGTTGTTAAGACAAAAAATGTTCCCCAATCTCCGTTTAACCAATCTACTAAAGCTCCTGATGATGATGCTAAAGTTGTTCTTCCAGCAGTTCCTATTGATGCAAGTAATGCGTATTGTGTTGCTGTATATGTTCGATCAACCAGTAAAGATATAAATGCTACAAATGCAACAGTTGCAAAAGCTGCAGTAATATCGTCAGCAATAACTGCTATTGCAAATAATAGTTCAGATTTACCAGTCCATGCTAAGACAGCAAATAACAGATTTGTAACCGCCATTAAACCTCCTGCAAAGAACATAGTTTTTATAGTTCCAGCCCTCATGGCCATTACGCCACCAATTAAAGTAAATACGACAGTTGTGATCCAACCCAATCCTTTTGAATAGATTGCAATTTGTCCTTTTGAAAAGCCTATTTCTTTATAAAATACAATCGACATTCTACCCATGAATGCTTCTCCAATTTTAAACAAAAAGACAAACCCTAAAATTCCTGTAGCTATGGCAAAACCATTTTTTTTAAAGAAGCTAATAATGGGCCCACCAATTGTTCCAGTTATATAAGCAACAAAAGTTGTGATAATATTGTTAGATCCTAGTTTACCTTTAATTAAATTATCAGTTTCCTTTTGCTTTGATTGTCTGTCAGTTTCTACTGGCTCATGAACAAACATCAGAGCAATATTCATTAAAATAATTAAAATACCTAATATTAAAAAAGTTGCTTGCCAGTAATCTTGGATACCAATATTTTCAAAAAACTCTGCAGTAAATAAAGCAACTACACCACCTAATTTATAACCTGTCCACCAACCAACTACAGCCATTGCAGCACCTGCTGCCATTGATTTTCCTTCATTTTCATTAATTTGTTCAATTCTTAATGCATCTACCGTTATGTCTTGAGTTGCTGATGCTATAGCGATGATCAATCCAACTGTAATTATCAACGCTAAATTTTCTGTAGGATTTATAATACTCCAAACTAGTAAACTTAATAGAATTACTAATTGCATTAAAACAATCCATCCTCTTCGGTGACCTAATTTTTTAGTTAGGAAAGGAATTTGAATTCTATCTATAATTGGTGCCCAAAGATAATTGAAAGCATAAACTCCAAAAATAAGTCCTGCCCATCCAATAGTAGATCTACTTAATCCTTCTTCCTTTAACCAAAGACTTAAACTACTAGCAATCAAAACCCATGGAAATCCACTGATTGCACCAAGTAATAAAATCCTTAGCATTCGGATATCTTTATAAACTGAGATGGATTCTAACCAGGATGTTTTTTTTATTTCAGACATAATTAATTTTTCCAAAATGATGGTAAAAATAATACTAATATTGCAAATAGCTCAAGTCTACCCAAAATCATACCAACTGTTAAAATCCATTTAGAAAGATCTGGTAATGAAGAAAAATCTCCATTGGGGCCAATTATTGGACCAAGACCAGGTCCAACATTTGAAATAGATGTAGCGGCACCCGAGATAGCTGTAATAAAATCTAAACCAGTTAATGATAACAATGCAGTAAGAATAAAAAATATTACGATATAAAAATAAATAAATGAAATAATTGAAGCTATAAACTTTTCATCAACTGCACTTTGATCATACTTAATTACAAATACTCCTTTAGGATAAATTATTTTTTTTAACTGGTTTAGAATAAATAGATAAAGAATTTGAATTCTAAATATTTTTACACCACAAGCTGTAGACCCAGCACATCCACCTATAAACATTAACGCAAGAAATAAGGTTATAGGAAAACTACCCCATCTATCAAATTCTGCATTCACATAACCAGTACCACTCAGGATTGATATAGTATTAAAAAATATTGATCTCAAACTAAAGTTTTCTTGATTAGAAAATAATAAGTAAATAGATAAAATTATAACAGTGAATATTATAATTTTTAAAAAAGTTTTGATTTGAATATCATTTAAAAAAATTTTTTTGTTTCCACTTATAAATTTAATGTAAGCAATAAAAGGAATGCTACCCAATATAATAAAAAACATTGATGAAACTTCAATTGGTAAACTATTAAAGTAACCAATAGATTCGTTGTAGTTAGAAAAGCCTCCAGTAGCGATTGTAGTCATTGAATGAGTTAAGCTGTCAAATTTACTCATACCAAATATCCAATAAGTGATTGCACAAAGGCCTGTTAATCCTGAATAAATATAAATTAATCTAAGTGCTATTTCTTTTGACTTAGGGAGTATTTTTTCTGAAGAGTCATTACTTGAAATTTTAAATAATTGCATACCTCCAACATTCATTATAGGCATTAAAGTAATCGCCATTACAATTATTCCAATTCCACCTAGCCATTGTAAAATAGCTCTCCATAAAAGAAGACCTTTTGGTGCGTTCTCTAAATCTGAGATTATTGTAGATCCAGTTGTAGTAATTCCTGACATACTTTCAAAAAAAGAGTCTGTAATTGAAAGCTCAATACTAGAGAATACAAAAGGTAAAGATCCAAATACTGCAATACTAATCCAAGATAGTGCAGTTAATAAGAAAGCTTGTTGTAGATTAAGTTTTTTATCGTGATCTAAATTTGATAAAAAAAATAAAGTTCCAAATATTACGGTTACAATAGATGAGCCAAAGAAAGATGAGTCTATCTCTGAGTAAAAGAATTGTACTATAATTGGGATGAACATTGATACACCCAATATTATTTGCAGAATTCCAAGCGTAAAAAAAACAGTTTTGTAATTAGACATTTTGAAAGAACAATATTTTATGGTAAATAAATTTCAACTCTATAAGAATTAATATAATCACTAGTTTAAGGTTAAAAAGAGCAATTCATGATTAAAAAAGATGTCCTAGAAAAGACAAGTGCCTGGCCTTTTGTTGAAGCTAAAAAAATGCTTCGTGAAAGAAAAGTTTTTATTGAAAAAAAAGGTAAGATTACCCTCCAAACTGGATATGGTCCAAGTGGATTACCTCATATAGGAACTTTCGGAGAAGTTGCACGAACTTCAATGATGGTTAATGCACTTAATCAACTCACAGATTTACCAACAGAAATTATTACATTTTCAGATGACATGGATGGCTTAAGAAAAGTTCCAGATAATGTTCCCAACCAAGAATTGTTGCAACAAAACCTTCACAAACCTTTAACGCAAGTACCTGATCCTTTTCAAAAATTTAATAGTTTTGGAGAACATAATAATGAAATGCTGAAGGATTTTTTAAACAGTTTTAATTTTAAATATAATTTTAAAAGTTCCACATCTTTGTACAAGGCAGGATTTTTTAATCCTACTTTGAAAATCATTTTAGAAAATTATGAAGGAATAATGAATATTATTTTACCAACACTTGGGAAAGAAAGACAAAAAACATACAGTCCTTTTTTACCAGTATGTCCTGATACTGGTCATGTTTTGGAGATACCTGTAATAGAAATTGATCAGTCTAATTCTAAAATAATATTCGATAATAAAGGTAAAAAATTAGAGAGTAGTATTTTAGATGGTAATTGTAAATTACAGTGGAAAGTAGATTGGGCAATGAGATGGTTTGCTTTAGACATTGATTTTGAAATGTATGGCAAGGATTTGATTGAAAGTGCAATTTTATCTACAAAAATCATTAATTTATTGGGTAAAAAGAATCCATCAGGATTTGCATATGAACTTTTTCTAGATGAAAAGGGCGAGAAAATTTCAAAATCTAAAGGTAATGGAATAACTATTGATCAATGGTTGAAGTATGCTTCACCAGAAAGTTTATCTCTATATATGTATCAAAATCCAAAAAGAGCTAAAAAACTTTATAAAGAAATAGTTCCAAAAGCAGTAGATGAATATTTGGATAATATTGAAAAATCTAAAAAGCAGACTGAGCAGCAATTAGTAATGAATCCAGTGTGGCATGTCCACAATGGGAGTATTCCAAAAGAAGATATGATTATGAGTTTTTCAATGTTATTGAACTTAGTAGAAACAAGTAATGCAGATAGTAAAGATTTGTTATGGAAATTTGTAAAAAAATATAAACCAAATATTCAAGAAACTAACTTTCCAATTTTTGATGGATTAGTAGGATACGCAATTAAATATTTTAATGATGTAATTAAGTCTCAAAAAAAATACAAAACACCTTCTGAAGATGAAAAAAAAGCTCTTGAGGCTTTAATTTCAACTTTAGAAAAATGCAATGATCAGATGCCACCAGAGGAAATCCAAACTTTGATTTATTCTACTGGAAAAGAAAATGGTTATGCTGAAAATTTAAGAGATTGGTTTAAACTTATTTATGAGGTGGTTTTTGGTGATGAAAATGGACCAAGAATGGGATTTTTTATAAGTTTTTTTGGTGTTAATGAAACAAAAGACCTTATAATGAGCAAACTCAAATAATGTATTCAAATTTAAGATCTTTAATTTTTAAATTAGATCCAGAAAAAGCCCATACTCTAGCAATTCAATCTTTAAAATTTAATTTAGTATCAAATGTATTTGATGAAAATAAAAATGATCCAATTTTCAAAACACAAATATTTGGTAAAGATTTAAGCAATCCAATAGGAATAGCAGCTGGTTTTGACAAAAATGCAGAAGTTTACAATCCTTTGTTTAAATTGGGATTTGGTTTTGTTGAAGTTGGAACTGTTACTCCTTTAAAACAATATGGTAATGAAAAGCCAAGAGTATTTAGATTAGTTGAAGATCAAGCGTTAATTAATAGATTGGGATTCAATAATCAAGGATCTGAAACTATTTTAAATAGAATAAAATCAAATAAAAAAATTGGAATACTTGGAGTAAATGTTGGACCAAATAAAGACTCTGATAATCGATTGAATGATTATTTAATTGGATTAGAAAAATTTTATGAAGTTGCTGATTATATTACAATAAATATTTCTTCACCTAATACTGAAAATTTAAGAAACTTTCATGATGAAAATAAATTAAATGAATTATTAAAATCAATTAAAGATAAGAAAAATGAATTGAAAACTAATATTCCAATCGTAGTTAAAATTTCTCCAGACATTGATTTAAAGCAAATAGAATTAATATCAGAGATTCTTTTAGAAAATGATATATCTGCAATAATTATTTCAAATACATCAGAAAGTACCAGAGATGATTTAAAAAATATTCAACGACACCAAAAAGGAGGCTTGTCAGGAAAACCAATAGAACAAAAATCAAATTTACTTATTAATCAATTCTTTAAACTGCTAAATGGTAGAATTAAAATAATTGGGGTGGGAGGTATTGACTCTGGAAAGTCTGCACATGATAAATTTTTGTCAGGGGCAGATTATATTCAGTTATATACCGGAATGGTATTTCAAGGACCCAATATTGCTGCAAACATTAAAAAAGAGCTAAAAGAATTACTTCTTAGAGATGGAGTGAAAAATATTTCAGAAATCGTTGGAAATAAAACTCTTTCTTAATTTTAATAAACTTGACGCCCTTAATATCTCCCCTTATATAGGCACTGAAATTATGTCAAAAAAATGCGAACTAACTGGTAAAATTCCTATGAAAGGTCATAATGTTAGTCATGCTAACAATAAGACTAAAAGAAGATTTTTACCTAATTTAAAAAAAGTAAAATTTACAAGTGAGCTTGCTGGAAGAAGTTTGAAACTAACTGTTAGTAATTCAGGAGTAAGATCAGTTGATAAAAAAGGAAGTTTTGACGAGTTTTTAAAAACTGTAAAAAATAAAAATATTTCACCAAGATTAAAAAAACTTAAAAAAGTTATTTTATTAAAATCGCCATATAAAAAAAAGCCAGTAGCTAAATCTGCTTAATGAATAAATTTTTTATCAGCCTATCTTTAATGATGGGTGTGGTTGTTTTATCCTCAAACTATCTTGTTCAATTTCCAATAAATTATTATGGATTAAATGAAATTCTTACTTATGGAGCTTTTAGTTATCCTGTAGCTTTTTTGATAACTGATTTAGCAAATAGATCTTATGGAAAAATAATTGCTAGAAAAATAGTTTATTTTGGTTTTTTTATAGGAATTATTTTTACTCTATTTTTCTCAACAAACTTCGAAGATTTAATTTCTATAAGAATTGCAGTTGGATCTGGAGTTGCTTTCCTTACAGCCCAATTGCTAGATATTCAAATATTTGATCGTTTAAGAAAAAAACAGTGGTTTGTTGCACCTCTAACTTCATCATTAATTGGTTCAACTATTGATACTTTTTTATTTTTCTCAATATCATTTTATGGAACTGGAGTTCCTTGGGTAACTTTATCTCTAGGTGATTTAGGTGTTAAAATACTAGTAGCATTAATAATGTTAATACCATTTAGAATGTTATTAAAAATATTTAAACCAATTAAAGTCTAATATAAAAATTTATAAGATAAAATTTTATAAGCTAATTTAGCAACAAGAAAATTGTAAGAGTTGAATCCTTTAATTGGAGATAGTTCATTAATGTCAGCTCCAACTATATTTGAATTTTTTGCAGCAATTCTAATTATCTCTAAAGTTTCATCCCATAACAATCCGCCTGGTTCGGGTGTTCCAGTAGCAGGCATAATACTTGAATCTAATCCGTCTACATCAAACGTTAAGTAAACAGTTTTATTTTTTATTAATTTTTTAAATTTATTTAAATTCCATTTTTTTTTATCTTTTGCCCAGAAGATATCTATTCTATTTGAATTTTTTTTCAAAAATGGAATTTCACTTTCTGATATATTTCTAATTCCAAAAGAAATTAAAGATACATTTTTATAATCTAAACATCTTCTTATTGCCGATGCATGTGAAAATTTTTCACCATTATAACTTTCACGCAAATCTGCATGTGCATCAAAATGTAAAAGACAAATATTTTTATATCTTTTTGTAAAAGGAACAATACATCCTGGTGTAATTGAATGTTCACCACCAAAAGTCATTGGAAATAGTTTTTTATCTAAAATTTCCCCATTGATTTTAGAAATTTTATTTAATGCTACTTTGATATTTTTATCAATTTTGAATGGTTTTAATGTCTTGATACCTATTTTTTTGTAAGGTTCACAATTTAGTTCCTCATCATATAGTTCAACTTGGTGAGAAGCTTTGATAATTTCTTTCGGTCCATTTTTTGTTCCACCGCCATAACTAACTGTTTTTTCAAGTCCAAATGGAACGACTACCACTTTTTCTTTGAAGTTGAATGTATTATCAATTCCCAAGAAACCATGTTTGTTTGATAAATATTTCAATTTTAAATAAATATTTTTGAGAAGTTTTTTCGTTCTCTATTTTTCCACTCACCTTTATGGTAAGCATCGCTAGCTATTAATGGCAATACACTTGTTGCTTCAGCAAATACCATTTGTTCTTTAGTGATATCTACTTTACCCCAAGAACTTGCTTCTTTTAAAGTAGAACTACTACATGCACCATCTCTACTATCAGCAACTGTAATTTGTACAGCATACTTATGCATATCTACATTTTTACCAAGAAGCTCAGCACAAATAACAGTGTCTTGAATAAAATTTTTAGGAACTCCTCCACCAATCATAAATAAACCAGAACCTTTTGATTTGATTTTAATTTCCGTTAGTTCTCTGAACTCTCTAACAGAGTCTATAGTCATATGTTTTTTAGGATTTTTTTCTTGATGCATTACAAGACCAAAACCTGCGCTTGAGTCTGTGAAAGCTGGACAAAAAATTGGAACATTATTATCGTAAGCTGTTTCAATTAAAGAATCTTTCTTTTTTGAATTTTTTTTTAAATATTTTCCCATTTCTAAAATAAACTCTCTGGAAGTATAACTTCTTGGTTCTAAAGTATCTGCTATTTCACAAATAATTTTATCACACATTTGAAGTTCTTCTTCGTCGATATATGTGTCGTAAATTCTATCAATATAGTTGTCTCTTAATTCAGTATCATCTTGAAATTGAGATCCTTGATAATGTTTAAATCCAAGAGCTTCAAAAAAATCCATATCTACAATTGATGCCCCTGTTGCTACAATTGCATCAACCATATTGTATTTAACAAGATCTTTATAAATATTCATACATCCTGCAGCAGATGTTGATCCTGCTAAAGTAAGAAAAATTGTACACTCCTTATCTTTAAGCATTTCGTTGTAAATGTTCGCAGCATTTGCAGTTTCTCTAGATACAAATGACATTTTCTCCATTGAAGAAATAATTGTTCTAGAGTCAAATGAAGTAATATCTATATGTTCGACAGGATTTTTTAAAAAATCTCTTTTACTATTATGTCCTGGATTTTTTTGGTCTGACATTAAGCAACCATATGAGCGCTGTTAACGTCTTTTTCATACATTGACATTATTGGTTTATCTTCAACTTCATAAATTTCATCTGAATAGTAACCATTGAATTGTGTTCTAAAAGTTAATCCATATGCTCCAAGTTGACCAAGCTCTATGTAATCATTTTCCTTAATATTATTTGGTAATAAAAAAGGTCCTTTCATATAATCCATGCTATCACAAGTAGGACCAAAGAAATCAAAAGCAGTCAATTTTTTTGAAATTATTTTATTAGAATTTTCTTTAATCATCTTAGATGGATAAATTATGTTAGGTGTCCCTGCATCAAATAGAGTTCCATATGTTCCATCGTTTATATAAAGTTTTTGTTTTTTTCTTAAATTTACTTTAACAATTGTTGAACCACTTTCTGCAACTAATGCTCTTCCTGGTTCACAAATTATCTCCGGCAACTTCTCTAATTTTAAATTAGACAAACTTTTTTTAATTTCATTGAAGTATTCATCTAATGATTGCGGAATTAAATCTGGATAAATTGTTGGAAATCCTCCACCAACATTTATTGTATCAGGGATTATTTTTGTTTTTTTAATTAGATTTCCAATCTCATTTATGCCTTTAGCATATGAAATTGGATGCATACACTGCGATCCAACATGGAAACTTAATCCAATTTTTTTTGCATATTGTTTTACTAATCTTAGTAATCCTACAGCTTCAGATGTTAGTGCTCCAAATTTTTTAGATAAATCAATTTCAGCATGCTCATTTGAAACAGCAACTCTTACAAATAATTCTAAATCTTTTGCATTATTTGTACTTTCAATAATTTTGATTAATTCTTCTTTTGTGTCTAATGAGAAAGTTTTTACACCATAATTAAAATAGGCCTCTTTGATACTTTCTCTACTTTTTACAGTATGCATATAAGAACATTTTGCATTTTGAGTAAGTTTTCTTATAGCTTTAATTTCTTCAATTGAGGCAACATCAAATTGGTTTACACCTGTATTTAAAATTGTTTGAATAACTTCGGGATGTGGGTTTGTTTTAACTGCATATAAAATTTTTCCAGGGAACTTATCTAAGAAAAATTTAACCGAAGATTCTATGGATTTCTTCCTAATACAATAAACAGGCTTTTCAGGTTTCAGTTGATTTATAAGTTCTTCAACTGACTTAAATTTTTGCATTTCATATGCCTCCAAAAAAAATTTAATAAAAAAAAGTTTTTAATAAAACTTTAATAATTTGAGCCATATAATGTAAACACAGGCAATGTAAAGCAAATAATTCAAGGCTGATTTGCGCAATTTTCATATATTGTAATATTAGATTTTGACCCCATATAAGGCTGATGAAAAACGAAGCCAAATTACAAAATCTAAGCGATTTCGAAAATAAGTCGCTTTTAATAGTAGATGATGACAATCCTTTTAGAGAAAGATTGGCAAGAGCTATGGAAAAAAAAGGTTTTGAAGTTTTTCAAGCTGAGAGTGTACAAAAGGGAGTTGAATCCGTTAAAAGTAAAAAACCAGGTTTCGCAGTTGTAGACTTAAGACTTGGAGACGGTAATGGCCTTGAGGTCGTTAAGGAAATTCAATCTTCTAATAATGATAGTAGAATTATAATGCTCACGGGTTATGGAAATATTCCCACAGCAGTTGCAGCTATTAAAGAAGGTGCAATTGATTACTTGGCAAAACCAGCAGATGCAGAAGATGTAGAAAAAGCATTGTTGGCAGATCCAGCTAAAAAGGCAGCACCACCAGAAAATCCAATGTCAGCTGATAGAGTTAAATGGGAACATATTCATAGAGTATTTGAGTTATGTAATAGGAATGTTTCCGAAACAGCTCGAAGGTTGAAGATGCATAGAAGAACCCTTCAAAGAATTCTATCTAAAAGATCTCCTAGATAATATTTCTAATTTTAATTATTTGTTTAGTAATTAAAGCTAAAATAATAATTTTGAATAGTTCCGCTAATAAAAACGGCTCTGCACCTAGTGAAAATATTGGTTTATCCCAACCAATAAGAGTACCCAGCCATATTAAACCCAAGATAAAGATTGTAGATGTTGCAATAACTAATTTAGTTAGAATAATTATAAAACTATCTTTTGTATTAATTTTTGAGGCTAAATAACAAGCAGTTAAAAAACCAATTAAATAGCCCATCGTTGGGCCAGTAAAATAGACTATACCAATTCCTTTTTCTGGAGAGTTTGAAAATACAGGTAATCCCGCAATCCCCTCTAATAAATATAAACCTACAGAAGCTAAACCAATTTTATAACCTAAGCTTACACCTAAGAATAACACAACAAATGTCTGCATTGTCATTGGAACTGGATAAAATGGAATTTTAATTTTTGCAGAAATAGTTAAAGCAATTGAACCCAGAATCACAGCTAACAAAGATTTTATGATTTTTGTTTGTGTTAAGTTTTTTGTAAGTTCCATAGTAAAATAATACTCAAAATATAAAAAATAATCTAGCTATATTAGCCTGAAGATTTAATTTTATTTTTTTATATACAGAAATTGTTAGCAATGTAATATTTGTTAATCTTCATGAATAAAATACAAAAAACAGATCATTTTTATTTAATTGATGGCTCTGGTTATATTTTTAGAGCTTATTATGCTTTACCACCATTGACTAGAAAAAGTGATGGACTACCCACAGGTGCTGTAAGTGGATTTTGTAGCATGTTGTTTAAATTATTAGAGGATTCAAAATCTGATCAAAATTTACAAAAACCAACACATTTTGCAGTAATTTTCGACTCAGCTAGAAAGACCTTTAGAAATGAAATTTATAGTGATTATAAAGCTAATCGATCAGAAGCACCAGATGATCTAGCACCTCAGTTTGAGTATATTAGAAAATCAGTTTTAGCGTTTAATTTACCTTCTGTGGATTTACCAAATTATGAAGCTGACGATCTAATAGCCACATATGTTGATCAAATACTCAAAAAAGGGGCTAAAGTTACAATCGTTTCATCAGATAAAGACTTAATGCAACTTTATAAAAAAGGTGTTCGAATTTTTGACCCTATGAAAAATAAATTTATCACAGAGGACGATGTAATTAAAAAGTTTGGTGTTGATGCTTCAAAAGTTATAGATGTTCAATCTTTAGCAGGCGATAGTAGTGACAACGTACCTGGTGTTCCAGGAATAGGAGTTAAAACAGCTGCAGAATTAATTAATAAATATGGTACTCTAGAAAAATTATTAGACTCTGCCCATGAAATTAAACAGAACAAAAGAAGAGAAACTTTAATAGAGAATAAAGATAAAGCTTTAATTAGTAAAAAACTTGTAACTCTAGATAATAAGTCTCCAGTAAATAAAAACTTAACAGAATTTAAACTCAAAGAGGTTGATAAAGATAAACTTTATAAATTTTTAAGAGAAATGGAATTTAATAGATTGTTAAGTTCTGCAATTTCAGCTTATGGGGAACCAAAGTTATCTGGATCTGAAAATAATTTAAAATCTAGTGAAAAACAAAAACCAATAAGCAATAAAGATTATCATCTAATTACAGATATTAATGAAATTGATGAGTGGATAGAAGAAGCTGAGGAAGCAGGGGAAGTTACTGTCGATACAGAGACAAGTTCGTTGGACCCCCATCAGGCTGATTTAGTTGGAATTTCACTTTGTTCAAAAATTGGAAAAGCTTGTTACATCCCAGTTGGTCATAAATCTAAGGATTGTTTAAATAAAGATAGCGTTATCAATAAATTAAAAAATTTATTAGAGGACCCAAGTGTTAAAAAAATTGGTCAAAATATTAAATTTGATTTTATAGTTTTCTACAAACTTGGCATTTCACTTTCGTCAATGGAAGATACTATGCTTATGTCTTATGTATTAGATGCTGGAAAGAACAGACATAACATGGACACCCTTTCGGATATCCATCTTGGACATAAAACAATTTCATTTAAAGAAATTGTTGGTACTGGCAAAAAAGAAATAAATTTTAGTGAGGTAGAATTAGAAACAGCAAAAAATTACGCAGCAGAAGATGCAGACGTTACCTTCAGGTTATATAAAAAATTTGTCAAAAGTTTAAAATCTGAAAAATTATTTAATATCTATGAGATTTTTGAAAAACCACTAATTAAAATACTCGCATTTATGGAAATCGAAGGTGTTGAAGTAGATAGTAAATTTTTAAATTCTCTTTCCTCTAAATTTGATAAGAAAATTAAAAAAATTGAAAAAGAAGTTTTCAAGATTTCAAATAAAGAATTTAACATTGCTTCACCAAAACAATTAGGAGAAATTATTTATAATGATCTTAAGATTGCAGGGACAAAAAAAACAAAAAAAGGAAGTTTTGCAACAAGCGCAAGTGTTTTAGAAGATTTAGCCTTCAAAGGTCATGAATTTCCAAAATTAGTATTAGATTGGAGACAGGTTTCAAAATTAAAAAATACTTACTCCGATGCTTTGCCAGAGCATATTAATCCAAATACAAAAAGGGTTCATACATCTTTTTTATTGGCAGCAACAACAACAGGCAGATTGGCCTCAAGTGATCCAAATCTGCAAAATATTCCAATTAAATCTGAAGATGGAAAAGATATAAGAAAAGCGTTTAAGGCTAAAAAAGATCATTTATTGATATCAGCAGACTATAATCAAATTGAGATGAGAATTTTAGCAGATCTTGCAGATGTTAAAGAACTTAAAAAAGCTTTTAAAAATAACGAGGATATTCACTCATTAACAGCTAGCCAAATATTTAATGTCGATATTAAAAAAGTGAATCAAGACCACAGAAGGAAAGCTAAGGCAATAAATTTTGGAATAATTTACGGAATTTCTCAGTATGGTTTAGCCAAACAAATAAATGTTTCTAATTATGAAGCAGAAGAATTTCTTAATGCTTATTTTGCTAAATTTCCTGAAATTAAAGTTTATATGGATAGCACAATTAAGTTTTGCAGAAAAAGTGGCTATGTAAACAATATATTTGGAAGAAGATCTCATTTTAACGGAATAAATGATAAAAATTTTAACGTTAGAAATTTTCAAGAGAGAGCGGCAATTAATGCTCCAATTCAAGGGTCAGCATCTGAAGTTATGAGATTAGCAATGATTAGACTAGACAAAAAATTAAATGAAGAAAAAAATTTGAAATCAAAAATACTTCTTCAAATACATGACGAGCTTATTTTTGAAGTCCCAAAAAAAGAGGAAAAGGCAATGGTCAAGTTAATACAGAATGAGATGACCAGTGTTACTCAAAGTGATTATCATTCCTTTTCTACCCCATTAACAGTTGATGTAAATGTTGGTGATAATTGGGGAATGCTTCACTAATTATATTCAATTGCCTAATTTAGAACAATTTAATATTTTTATATAAAAATTAAAATGCAAACACAAACTATAGCCTTAATTGATGATGATAGAAATATACTGACTAGTCTTAGTATTGCTCTAGAAAAAGAGGGTTTCAAAGTTCAAACATATATTGATGGAGAGAGTGCATTAATCGGTCTTACTAGAATGCCACCTGACTTAGCAGTTATTGATATTAAAATGCCTAAAATGGATGGAGAAGAATTGCTTAAAAAATTAAGAAAAAAAACCTCTCTTCCGGTAATATTTTTAACATCCAAAGATGATGAAATTGATGAGTTGCTAGGATTAAAATTAGGTGCAGATGATTTTGTAAAAAAATCCGGTGGATTTTCAATTAAAGTTTTGATTGAAAGAATAAGAGTTCAATTAAGAAAAAAAGACTCAAATAATTCATTAGAAGAAAATAAAAGCTTAATATCACATGGAAGATTAAAACTTGATCCATCTCAGCTTGAGTGCGAGTGGAATGGCAAACAGTTACCAGATAAATTGACAACTACTGAGTTTTTGATTGTTAAAGAATTGGCAAAAAGACCTGGAATAATTAAAGAAAGAGCTCAACTAATGGATATTGCTTACAGAGAAGATACAGATATTGAAGATAGAACTATTGATAGTCACGTCAAAAGAATAAGAAAAAAATTCAAAAAAGTAGATCCTGATTTTTCAGCTATTGAAACTAGATATGGTAGTGGATATAGATGGAATGTTAGCTGATGTTTAGTAAATACTTAAAGACACTTTCTATTCTTAAAAAATTTCTATTTATAAACTTTGTAATATTTACAATTATTGGTTTATTTACACTTATTTATCTTACTAATATTGAGCCAAGTTTATTAAAAAAAAAATCTGAAGATCATATTAATATTATTAATAACACAACTGATAATATTAAAAGATTGAATATAAAATTTCAGGAAAATGATATTAGAAAATTTTTATTTTCTACAAGATTTATTTTTCAAAATTTAGACAGAGTCATTTTCTTTGACAATAAATTAGAATTAATTGGTGATACTGATACTTTAGATCTTGATCCAAGATCTTTTTCAACACGATTAGATAAAATTGAATTTGAAAGTTTGAGTGAAGAAGTCAATGAGAATGAAAACAAAGAAAATAATTCTTCTCAAAATAATGAAACAAAGGCTTCATTTAAAGATTTATTAGAAAGGTATAATAATTCAGATAACTATGGAAATTATTATACTTTTACAGAAGATAATTTAAATCAATTTAAAGTTACAACTGTTAAAAATGTAAAAAGCGATGAAAGTAATTTAGGTTTTATAGTTATCTCAGAGAACGCCAATGAGATTAAGACAGCTATAGACGAGAGAAGAGCATTTGTAATTAGAACAGCTATATCAGTTGGTTTTGTAATTTTAATTTTTTCTTTTGTACTTAGCAGATATTTTATTAAACCAATTCAAAACCTAGTTGGATATACAATCAAAGTAAAAGAAAAAAACCCTGGCAAAACAGGAATTGAAAATTTGAAGAATAGAAATGACGAATTGGGATTATTATCTAATTCAATGGAGGATATGACTAATGAATTGCAAAAACGAATTTCTCATGCAGAAAATTTCTCAACAGATTTAGTTCATGAAATAAGAAATCCACTAGCATCTTTAAAAAGTGCATCGGAAATTTTAAAAGATACAAAAGATATAAATCAAAGAACTAAGCTTTTAGATATTCTTACTCATGATGTACAAAGAATTGAAAGATTAATTACAGATTATTCACAAATGTTAAAAGATGAAGTTGCTCTTAGTAAAGAGCAAATGAAAAAATTAGATATACAACCAATTATACAATCTGTTGTTGATGATTATAACAACATTTATAAATTCAAGAAAAATATAAGTATAAACTATCAAAATGATGGAAAGTCAGAGTATCTAATTAATGGAATAGAAAATAGGATTGAACAAATCGTTGCCAATTTATTAGATAATTCTATTTCATTTAGTGAAGATGGTAGTGAGGTAATTGTGAATGTTTCAAATGGATTAGAAAAAAAAGTTATAGTTAAAATTTTAGATGAAGGACAAGGATTTAAAGAGAAAGATACCTCAAAAATTTTTAATCGTTTTTACAGTAATAGACCAGAAAATTTTGGTGAGCATTCAGGATTAGGTTTAAATATTGTAAAAAATTTAGTCGAACTTCATGATGGAAAAATTGAAGCATCCAATAGGCTAGATAAGCAAGGAGCATTGATAGAAATACAATTTCCTAGTTTATAATCTTTAGTTGATAAAATAGAACTTAACTGTATAAAGCTCGCTATGGATGATTTTAAAGTAAAAGATATTTCCCAAGCTGAATTTGGAAGAAAAGAAATTTCTATCGCAGAAAGTGAAATGCCAGGTTTAATGGCATTAAGAGAAGAGTATTCAAAAGAAAAACCATTAAAAGGTGCTAGAATTATTGGATGTCTTCATATGACTATCCAAACAGCAGTGCTAATTGAGACATTAGTGGATCTTGGAGCGGAAGTAAGATGGTCATCTTGTAATATATTTTCTACACAAGACCATGCAGCAGCAGCAATAGCAAAAGCTGGAATTCCTGTTTATGCATGGAAAGGTGAAACAGAAGAAGAGTATTTATGGTGTATTAAACAAACAATAGTTGGAAAACCCGATTGGAAACCTAACATGTTATTAGATGATGGGGGAGATTTAACTGCCATCATGCATAATGAATACAAAGATTTAATGAAGGATATAAAAGGTGTTTCTGAGGAGACCACAACTGGAATTAAAGCATTAAATAAAATGGAGAAAGATAATTCTCTATTAGTTCCTGCAATAAACGTTAATGACTCAGTAACGAAATCTAAATTTGATAACTTATATGGATGTAGAGAAAGTTTAGTTGACGGTATCAGAAGAGCTACTGATGTTATGATGTCGGGTAAAATTGCAATAGTTGCTGGTTTTGGTGACGTTGGAAAAGGAAGTGCCGCATCGTTAAGACAAAGTGGTGCTAGAGTTCTTGTTACTGAAGCAGATCCTATCTGTGCACTTCAGGCAGCAATGGAAGGTTATGAAGTAGTTTTAATGGAAGAAGCTATTAGTAGAGCAGACATAGTTGTTACAGCAACTGGAAATAAAGATATAGTTACAGCTGATCATATGAGAGACATGAAAGATAGAGCAATCTTATGCAATATTGGACATTTTGATAATGAAATTCAAGTTGAGGCATTGAAAAATTATAAATGGACAGAAGTTAAGCCCCAAGTACACGAAATTGAATTACCAAGTGGAAAAAGAATTATTCTTTTAGCTGAGGGAAGATTAGTTAATTTAGGTTGCGCAACTGGACACCCAAGTTTCGTAATGAGCGCATCTTTTACCAATCAAGTAATTGCTCAAATAGAACTTTGGCATAATCATAAAAATTATGAAAACAAAGTTTATGTTTTACCGAAGCACTTAGATGAAAAAGTAGCAACATTACATTTGAAAAAAGTTGGGGCTAAATTAACAAAATTATCAAAAGAACAAGCAGATTACATAAGTGTTGGAACAGAAGGCCCATTCAAACCAGATGCCTATCGCTATTAAAAATAGCAAGATCGATATAAGTTCAGAAGAAACAACAAAAGTTTTAGCAGAAAGTTTTAAGAATTTTTTGCAAGGTGGAGAAATAATATTTTTATATGGTGAAATGGGTGTGGGCAAAACTACATTTATAAAATATTTGATTAATGAATTTCAAAAAAGTTCAGATTTTCCAATTACAGAAGTTTCAAGTCCAACATTTAATTTATTAAATGAATATCAAGTAGGTCCAAAGAAGATAAAACATTACGATTTATTTAGGATTAAAAATAAAAGAGATACCAATGATCTAAACATATTTGAAAAAGATAATAATTTAATTACTTTTGTTGAATGGCCAGAGTTAGTTAAAGATATTCATGAAAAAGTTATTGTATTAAGATTTAACTATGAAAATGAGCTAAATAATAGAAGTGTTGAAATCACAGGCATTAATTAAGAATAGACTAGAATGAAAATTTCAAAAGATTTGCAAAAAATTAAAGGAGATGCATCATTTAGAACTTTTTATAGAAGTAAAAAAAATAACTCTATAGTTGTTTATGCAAAAAAGGAAAAAAAGAAAAATTTATTAATTTATGATGCGGTCAACAAAATTTTAATAAAAAATAAAATTTCCGCACCAAATCTGATTAGCCATAATTATAAAAAAAACTTCATTGAAATTCAGGATTTCGGAAATGTCTCATTTTTTAAAATTTTAAAAAATAAAAAGAAAAATAAGTATTCATTTTTTAAAAATATTATTCATATATTGAATAAATTACAAAGTATAAAAACTAAAAAGATAAAAAATTTTTTAAATCAAAATTACAAACTTGAATTATATAAAAATAAAATTTTATATAATGAAGCAAAACTTTTTAGTGACTGGTATGTTGAAAAAAAATTAAATAGAAATAAATCTTTATTCAAAAAAAAATTTAAAAACGAGATAAATAAATTATTATCTAAACTTAATAATAAAAACATTACTTTTGTACATAGGGATTTTCATGTTTCAAATTTAATGTATTTTAAAAATCAAATTGGCTTAATTGACAATCAAGACGCTCTTATTGGAAATAAAGCTTATGATTTAGCATCATTGATAGATGATGTTAGATTAAAAACTAATAACAAATTAAAAAAAAAGATTTTTGATTATTACATAAAAACCAATAAAAAAATTAATTTAATTAAATTTAAACAAGACTTTGAAATACTATCAGTTCTAAGAAATTTAAAAATCATTGGAATTTTCACAAGGCTTGCTTATAGAGATAATAAAAAAAAATATATTCAATTAATCCCTTATGCATGGGAAATGATAGATTACAGATTAAAACAGAATAAGATTTTTAAGGATTTAAAACTATTATTAAAAAATATTTTTCCAGAATTTATTAATTAAATTATGAAAATAAATACAGCTTTAATATTATGTGCAGGATATGGAAAAAGATTAAACCCAATAACATTAGATACACCCAAACCATTATTAGAGTTAAATAATGTAACAATGTTAGAAAAATGTATCCAATTGATTAAAAGTTTGGGTATCAAGAAAATTTTAATAAATTCATTTTATTTAAAAGATCATTTTCCAAAATTTTTTAAAGATAAAAATTTTGATATTGATATTGAAATTATAGAAGATGGAAAAGAAATTCTAGATACTGGGGGTGGTATTTTAAATTTAATTAAGTATTCTAATGAAGATGATTTTATAGTTTTTAATCCTGATACTGTTTGGACAAAAGAGTATTTTAATGAAATTAATAAGATGGAAGAATTCTATTTTAGTGAAAAATTAAAAAATATTCTTTTATTAGTAAACAAAAATTTAAGTTTTGATAAAAATTTAAAGGGTGATTTCAATTTAGAAAATAATCTTATAACTAAGGAATTATATAAAAATTATATCTACATCGGCTGTCAGATATTAAGTAAAGAATTGTTTAAAAATGAAACTAATGAAAAGTTTTCAATTTCTAAAATTTGGAACAAATTGATTGATACCAAAGATTTACATGGATATGAAAGCAAACAAAATTTTTATCATTTAACTAATTTGGAAATCTTCAAAAAATTAAAAGATCTTTAGCTCTGTCAGAGTCTAAATATTTAGCGCTTAAAACTTTTTTATCTCCATTTACTTCAATAAGTAGAGGATTACCTGTCGGTATTTCTAATTTTGAAATTACATCATTATCCAAATTAAATAGGTACTTACAAAGAGCTCTAATTGAATTTCCATGTGCAGATATTAAAATATTTTTATCATTTATGATTTCAATTTTCTTTTTGTAAAAATCTATTACTCTCTCATAAGTGTCTTTTAGAGACTCTGTACTAGGTATTTTATCTTTAGGAATATTTTTATAAATTTCTATATTAGATGGATGATATGGATTTTGTTTGTCTAGAGGATCAGGTCTTAAATCCCAAGACCTTCTAAACTGATGTACCTTATCTTCCCCTAATTTTACTTTCATTTCGTCTTTGTTGAGACCAGTAAGTGCACCATAATGTCTTTCGTTTAATTCCCATGCCTCACTAGGAACTTTATTGTCTTTTAATTCTCCTTGAATTATTTTTAATGTATTTTTGGCTCTTAATTGAACAGATGAGAAATAAAGATCTATTTTTAGGTTGTTTTTATTAATTAATTCACCTGCTTTTTTTGCTTCAGATTTACCATTTTCTGTCAAATCAACATCTACCCATCCTGTAAATTTTTTTTCTAAATTCCAAATACTTTGACCGTGTCTAACTAAAACTAAATAACTCATCTTCCACCTTTTAAATTAATTTGATAAATAAAACTACAAGATTAATGAAATATTTTTTTCAAAAATATAAATATTTTTTTTTATTATTTAATTTTATTTTACTTTCTGCTTGCTCATCAATTCCATCTAATACCGCAGATGGTTGCTCAATATTTAATGAAAGATATCTGTGGTATAAGCATGCTAAAAAAGCAGAAGCAAAGTGGGGTACACCTGTGTATTTACAATTAGCTATTATAAAGATGGAATCTAGCTTTGATAGGTTGGCAAAACCTCCAAGACAAAAAATATTCAAAGTTATCCCTTACAAAAGACCTTCTAGTTCTTTTGGATACTCTCAAGCGGTGAAAGGTACTTGGAAACAATACAAAGAAGAAACCGGAAATAAATTTGCAACAAGAACAAGATTTAAAGATAGTGTAGATTTTATTGGTTGGTATACAAACAAAACTGAGAAAATTTTAAAAGTTTCAAAAAAAGATGCTTTTAGACAATATGTTGCATACCATGAGGGGTGGGGGAATTATAAAAATTATAAAAAAAATAATAAGGTTATTAACTTAGCTAAAAAAGTTGAGAAACAGTCAAATATTTATAAAAAACAATTATCAGATTGTAAAAATAAATTAACTACAAGTAAGTATATTATTTTTTAATTTAATTGTTTTTTCAGTTCTATATCTACGGCATCAATCCGCTTAGTATTTTTTGCTAATGCTAAATACATTGTAGGGGTTACATATAGAGTAAAGAATGTTGATATAATCATTCCACCTAAAATAGTTGCACCAACTGCTAATCTTGATCCTTCTCCAGCACCAGGACCTATATTTCCGATAACCAAAGGTATCATAGCAATCATAGTACTTAGTGATGTCATTATAATAGGTCTAATTCTTAGCTTACAGGCTTTCAACACTGCCTCTTGAATTTTAACACCTGTCGTTCTTATTTGATTGGTATAATCGACTATTAAAATACTATTCTTCGTAGAAATACCAATAAGAATGATTAAGGCAATTTGTGAGAATATATTTACTGAACTATTTAAAAATAAAATAAATACTAAACCACCAAATACAGCTAAAGGAACTGTCAAAATAATTATGAAAGGGTGTACAAAAGAGTTAAATGTTGCTGCCATTACCAAATAAGCAGTCAACAAAGCTAAAGCAAAAATTAAATAAATTTCGTTTGTAGTTTCTTTCAATTCTTCTGATTTTCCTTTCCAAGTAATTTGGTTTTGAGGCGCAACTTTTATCATTACATCTTCTAAATATTTAACAGCTTCAGTTAGTGTGTAATTTTCTGATAGTGCAGCTGAAATTGTAACAGCTCTTTGTCGATTATATCTTGGTAGTGCCTCTGCAGTTCCTTTTTCCTCAAATTCAACAAGACTAGCTATTGAAACTAATTTTCCAGTTGTTTCAGATCTTACAAATATTTTTGATAATCCGTCTTGATCACGTCTATCAGCTAAATATTGTTGTAAGATTATTGGATATTCTCTTCCTTCTTTACTAAATGAAGTAACTCTTTTTCCTCCATAAAGTGTTTCAAGAGTTCTACCTATATTTTCTGTAGATACACCTAGGTCATTAGCTCGATTTTTGTTTGTGATTAATTTAACTTCAGGTTTGTTTTTTGTGTAATCACTTTCAATTCTGAACATATTTCTATTTTTTCTTAATTCTCTTAGAACACTATTTTGAATATCTTCTAATTCTTCATAGCTTGTTCCATAAATAACCATCTGTACTGGTTTGTTGTAGTTTGAAACTCTTATTCCTTGCGGAGATATTGGAAATGCAAAAGTTTCTGGAACCGAAACCACTTGTCCAATAGCTTCTCTTAATACAGTTTGACTATTTTTTTCTCTATTTTTCCATTCATCAAGTAAAGCAATTATTATAAAAGTGTTATAAGATGTTGCGGATCTTCCAAATCCAGGAACTCTCATGATTAGTCTTTCATACGGGCTATTTTCTGCTTGCAATAATCTTAATATTCTTCCTTCAATTATCTGAGCTTTTTCTTGAGTATATTCAAAGGAACTACCTTCATCTGTCGAACCTATTATTAAATAAGAACCTCTATCCTCCATAGGTAGCAATTCTTTTTTTGAAAAATTAAAAAGATAAGCAGATGCTGCAACGATAAAAATTATAAATATCGAAATAGTTTTTTGTCTATTTATCCAGTACTTGAGTGAATCAATATAAAATCCAATAAAAGATTTAAATTTATTATTAAATTTTTTAACTAAGAAATTAACTTTTTCTTTTTTATTTAAAAACTTACTTCCAAGCATTGGAGATAGAGTTAATGCAACAAAGGATGATACTACAATTGAAAATGATAGCGCTATGGCTGTCTCTTTAAACAAAGTTCCAGATATTCCTTTAATAAATATAAGGGGCAAGAACACTGCAATTAAAATTAAAGTAGTTGCAATAATAGCAAAAGTAATTTGCTTAGAACCTTTATAAGCAGCAACTAGTGGTGTTTCACCATTTTCTATTCTAGTATAAATAGCATCTGTCATAATTACAGAATCATCAGTAATTATTCCTATTGCTAAAATAAAACTTAATAATACAAAAATATTTATTGAGAGATCAAAAATGTATAATCCAAGAAATGAACCAATTAAACTAACAGGAAGAGCTACAGCTGGTACAATTACCGCCTTAAGATTTCCAAGAAAAAGATAAATAATTAAAACTACTAAAACAAAAGCAATAATTAAACTTTTATAAACTTCTTCGATTGCAGCACCAATATATGTTGCCCTATTAAATGCTATCTCCAAACTTAGTCCATCCGGAAGTGATTTATTCAGTTCTTTTATTTTGGCTTTAATTTGGTTTGATAACTCTACTGTTGAAGCACCGCTTTTAGCGTATATGCCAATTCCTACAGTTTTTAGGTTGAGTGCATTTTTACTTTGTGCTTTGAATAAAGTTTTCTCTGAAACAGGTCCAAATTCTATATTTGCAACATCAGAAAGTATTACTACTTTGTCTTTATTTTTTCTTAGAGGAAGTTCCTTTATAGTATCTATGTTTGAATAAGACTTATCTATATTTAAAGTTAAATCTTTATTATTTGCCTCTAATGTACCAGCAGGAATATTAAGATTTTCATTTCTTAAAGCTCTTTCAACCTCTTGAATTGTAAGGTTATTGGCTGCTAATTTGATAGGATCTATCCAAACTCTTACACTAAGCTCTCTTAGTCCACCAACTAAGATCCTTCCAACATTTGGAACACTTGAAAAAGCATCTATCAGATATCTTTCGGCATAATCTCCAAGATCAAGATCATCCCATGTAGGAGATGTCAGTGCTACCCACATTGTAGTTGTGAAACCTGCTGCTTGTTTTAGAATTTGGGGTGGATTAGCCTCGCTAGGCAAATTATCAACAACACGAGCAACTCTCTCTCTAATATCATTCGCTGCATCATCTAAATCAATATCTGTATTAAATTGTATGTTAATTCTACTTCGTCCATTCAAAGAACTAGAGTCGATATTTTTAATACCTTCTGCACCCCCTATTACATCTTCAAGTTTTTGAGTTATTTCTTCATCAACAATTTCTGCTGACGCTGATTTATAATCTGTTTGAACTTGAACTACTGGAGGCTGTATTCCATCTGGAAGTTCTCGAACTGGTAGCTCCGCAAAAACAAATATTCCAAAAATAATTAGAATTAAAGACATTACCCAAGCAACAACAGGTCGTTTAATACTAACTTCGGTTATATACATTTAATTATTTTTTTTCTTTTTCAGATTTTTTAAAAATATTTTTTAACCAATCAAATTTACCTTTTTTTTCTTCAGCTTTTTTGGATCCCTTTTTTTTACCCCAACCAGAATTTCCTTGTTTTTTCTTTGCACCTTTTTCTATAGGTCTAATCGTTAAATTTGGTCTAACTTTTTTTGTACCCTCAGCAACAATTTTATCTCCTTTATTTAATCCATCTAAAATTTCTACAAATCCTAAATACCTATCACCTACAGTAACATTTGTTTTTATTACTTTATTTTTCTCATCCACTTTATAAATAAATATATTTTCACCTTCGACTATTGTGCTTGTGTCAGGTGCACTTAAACCATCTCTTACATTGTATTTAATTGAAATTTCTAAAAATGAACCTGGTAAAATTTCTCCAGATTTATTATCCATTTTTATTCTTGTAGCTAATGATCTGGTGTCTTGACTTATTCTGCTTGCGAAGGAGTCAACTTCACCTTTATAAATTTTATTTTTATATCCAGAAAACTTTATATCAACAGGTAAACCAACTTTTATAAATGGAACAAAAATTTCTGGTATATCAACATCGCAATACAGTGAGCTAGTATCTTCTAAATTAATTAATAAAGAGGATTTTGATACTTCTAAATCTTCAGAAAATTCTCTTTTTCCAATAACCCCATCAAATTGAGCAATAATTTTCCTATTCTTAAGATTAGCAACAACATCGCCTTTTTTAACTTTTTTATTAAAATCTATCGGCTTTAATATCTCATACTTTTCAACCTTAAATGATTGAGTTTTAACTGGTGCTGCTGTTCCGTATGTACTTATAACATTTTCAAAAGTTCTCTCTTGAGTTGTGGTCACTATTATTCCAGGAGGAGGTCTTTTACTAAATTTTTTCTTAAAATGATTTCCAATCATTGTTCTGCCAATAATCACTATGGCAATAATTAAAAAGAAGATGACAATTATACTCGTGATTTTAGTTGATGTTTTCATAATTTAAATTTTCCCATATTCTGACCAAGATCCGTCATAAATGGTTGGGTGATATTTAGTATTAACTAAAGAATATGCAAGCGCTAAAACACAAGCAGTAACACCAGATCCACAAGAAAAGACTAGTTTCTCCTCAAAATTTTTTGATATTTCTTGAAATAATTTATTTAATTCCTCTTTATTTTTAAAAGTCTTATTTTCATTTATTACCTCTACAAAAGGTAAACAAACTGAATTTGGAATAGAACCACTTCTTACATTTTTTCTTGGATCTGGAGCTTTACCTTCAAATCTTTCTCTACTTCGCGCATCTACTACTTTGAATTCTTTTTTAGAAATATTTTGATCAATTAAGACTTTATTTTTTACAAGTTTAGATAATTCATTACCCTCATAGTTAGATTTATTTAAATTTGCTGAAATATTTGAGGTCTTTTTATTTTCACTTTTCCATTTTTTAAAACCACCATCAAGAACATTAACCAATTTTGGATCATGACCAAAATAAATAAAATTGTACCAACCTCTGCATGAACTTATGACATTTGAATTATCATAAATTACAATTTGATCATCATTTGAAATTCCTAAGTCTGAAATTATTTTATTCCAAGCCACTAAGCTTGGAAGCATATGAGGAAGGTCTGTGTCTTGTTTTGAATTTTTATCTAAATCAAAAAAAATAGCATTTGGGATATGCTCTTTATTAAATTCATCTTGAGCATTTCTATTTTCAGCAGGCATATGCCAAGAACAATCAATTATCTTCACTTTATCGAGATTTTTCTCTAGCCAATCTGTATCAACCAATGACATGCTATCTTTTTTCTAGATACTTTTGGTGATACTCTTCTGCTGTACAATAGTTTTTAGTTAACGAAATTTTTGTTACTACTTTGCCAGATAGTTTAATATTTTCTTTTTCTACCATCTTTTGTGCAATAGTTTTTTGATCATCGTTTGTATAAAAAATTTCACTTCTATACTGAGTTCCAAAGTCAGGACCTTGAGAATTTAACGTAGTGGGGTCATGAAATTTAAAAAAATGTTCAAGAATATTTTCGTAAGAAATTATATTTGGATCAAATTCTAACTTAACTACTTCAGCATGATTGGTTGTACCAGAACAAACTTCTTTATAATTTGTTTTGTCAGAGTTACCTCCACAATATCCTACTTCTGTCTTTGCAACACCATCAAGTTTGCTGAACTTTATTTCTGGTCCCCAAAAACATCCTAAACCTAAAATTGCTATTTCCATTGATAAATACCTTAATTAATCTAAGTTAATCACATGTTGTCAAAAAATCAATTGGGCTTTTTTTATATGTTTATATCTGTATGCGCTTTCTCGCTAATGGATTTAATTGTTAAATGGTCTGATGATTATCCAGTCGGGCAAGTTTTGTTTTTTAGAGGCTTTTGTGGAATAATCCCAATTTTATTCCTTATCCCTAAAGATCGGTATTTTGATTTCTATAAAACAACGCGACCTGTGCTTCATTTTAAAAGATGCTTAGCGGGACTTATAGCTTTAGTTTCTATATTTGTTGCACTTAGAAATTTACCTTTGGCAACTGTTGTAAGTATTTCCTTTGCCGCACCAATTTTTATTACAATTTTTTCAATTTTTTTATTAAATGAAAAAGTTGGTTTATATAGATGGATGGCAGTGTTAGTTGGATTTTTAGGAATAATATTCATTACTGAACCGGGATTTAGTTCTTTAAATGTGTATTATATTTACCCAATTATTTTTTGTTTAGGTCTTTCCTATGTAGCAATTGCTATAAGAAAATTATCATCAACCGAACCTGCCTGGTTGATCAGTTTTTTCTTTTCATTCTCGATAATGCTTCTAAGTTTTTTATCGTTTTATCAAGGATGGATCTTGCCAAGTTTACTTGATTTATTTTTGCTATCAATGGTTGGTATATTAGGTGGTCTTGCAAACTTATGGCTATCACAATCTTATAAATTTTCAGAAGTTAGTTTGGTTTCTCCTTTAAAATATCTTGGACTAGTTTTCGCAATAATATTTGGATATTTTATTTGGAATGAAATACCAACTTCTAAAACTTTGTTAGGTGCTTTATTAGTTATTGTTTCATCTATAATTATATTTAGGAGAGAAATGTATTTGAAAAAAAAACTATCTGTTTCACGTCATGAGTAAAACCCCATCATATTGGAATAAAGCAAAAAAGTATTTATCAAAAAAAGATAAAACAATGTCTTTTTTGATTAAAAAATATAAGTCACCATCAGAAACTGTTCTTACATCAAGGCGAGATGTTTTCTTTTCTCTTTGTAAAAGTATAATTGGTCAACAAATTAGTGTAGCTGCTGCTAACTCAGTTTTTTTAAAGTTTAAAAAAAAGTGTAAAAACAAAATTAATGCAAAAACAGTGAATAAATTATCAAGCTCTCAATTAAAGAGCTGTGGATTAAGCAGACAAAAAGTTAAGGGTATAAAAAGTTTAGCAGAACAAGTATTAAATAAAACATTTAATCCTAAAGTTATTGCAGGTATGTCTGATGAAGAAGCAATTATTTATTTATCTAAACTAAGACAAATAGGAAGATGGTCAGCTGAAATGATTTTATTATTTACTTATAATCGTCCAGATATATGGCCTGTACAAGATATAGGACTTCTAAGAGCTATTTCAAAAAATTATAATAAAAAATATCTTCCACCAGAAAGTTATGTAAACTTATTGCAAAAAAGATTTTCCCCATATTGCTCTGTAGCCACATGGTATCTTTGGAGAAGTATAGATCCTGAGCCTATTCAATACTAAAAGCCTCAACTATCTGTAAGTTTCTTTCGGTAGTATCTTTTGCGAGCGCCCAACCTTCTTGATATTCTTTAGAGTCATGACACTCCATAGCTTTTTCATAACTAGGGAATTCCCAAATTACTGTTCTTGGGTAAGTTTCTCCCTCTAAAGTATTAAACTTTCCTCCTCTTACTAATGGTATACCCCCATAACTTTTGATTATATCTGTAACTTTAGCTCCATATTTTTTAATATTTTCTTGGCTATATATCTTTTTATACAAAGCAATCCAGTAAACCTTCATCATTTCTCCTTTTTAAATTTTTTTACTTATGATACTAAACTTCATGGCCGACAAACTCATAATCTCTTTTGATGAATATATAAAAATTGTTGAGAAACTGGCAATACAAATTCACAAGGAATACAAACCTACTGTTTTAATTGGCATTATGAGAGGTGCTGCACCAATACTTGATATCTTATCGAGGATTTTAAAATTGCCAATAGCCTATATAGTTATTCAAAGTTATTCAGGCGAAGGAATGGAAGATAAGCAAGGTGAACTTATGTTTGCAAGAGAAATAAGCTCATTAGCAAATAACGAGGATTTTAGTAAAGTTTTATTGATAGATGATCTTTCTGATACTGGTTTAACTTTAAATAAAAGTATTGAGTGGTTAAAAAATTATCCTCAAACAAAAGAATTTATAAAAGAAGTTAAAACTGCTTGTCTTTGGAAAAAAAAATCATCAACTTTCGAACCAGATTTCTGTCCTGTAAGACTAGATTCTGACCCTTGGATTGTTCAGCCAACTGAACATTATGAAGAATTATCTATTGAAGAATTAATTAAAAAAAATTAGTTAACAGGGCTAGTTTACTAGCCCTGTTAAAATCTTATTTAACTTACAGCAAAACTTACAACACTAAGTATTGCAACTACCCATATTGCTGGAGAAGTGCTTGAAAACTTTCCAGTAAATATTTTAATTAATGCGTAAGAAACAAATGCTAGGGCAATTCCATTACTAATACTGTATGTTAACGGCATTGCTATCATTGCAAGTATTGCAGGAGCAGACTCAGAAATATCGTTCCACTCAATATCTGTAATATTTCTCACAAAAAGAACAGACACAAAAAGTAGAGCTGCACCATCAATTTGTTTAGGTAAACTAGTTGCTAAAGGAGCAAAAAAGATACATGCTAAAAACAAAATACCTATTACAAGAGATGTCATTCCTGTTTTACCACCTGCTTTTACACCAGCACCAGACTCAACATAACTTGTTACAGTAGTAGTTCCCATCATTGCACCTGCAACTGTTCCAACACTGTCTGATAACATTGCTTTATTGATATCTTGAACTTTTCCATCTTTACCAACTTTACCCGCAACGTTTGCAACAGAAGTTAAAGTTCCAGCCGTATCAAAAAAATCGATAAACAATAAAGTAAAGATTACTGTAGACATACTAGCAGTCATTGCGGCAGACAGATCAAACTCAAAAAGATATGTCATTGGAGGAGGTGAGCTAGCTAAACCATTAAATTTAGCAAGGCCAGCAGCCCAAGCAATGATACTAAATACCAATATCCCTATGATGATGTTACCTTTTACATTCATTTTTTCTAAAACAATTATTGCTATAAATGTTGCACATCCTAAAAGAACTAATGGATCTCCAAGATTACCTAATTTAACTAAGGTAACAGGATCATCTACAACTACTTCCATAATTTGTAATCCGATAATCGCTAAAAATAATCCTATACCTGCACCAATTCCTAATTTTAAACTTTTTGGAATTGAGTTAATTAGCCATGCTCTTATTGGTGTTAAAGATATTATTAAGAATAATACACCTGCTACCAATACAGCACCAAGTGCTTCTTGAGGCGTATATCCCATTCCCGCACATACACCAAATGCAACGAATGCGTTAATACCCATTCCGGGTGCAAGTCCTATTGGCCAAGTCTTTCCATAAAAAGCCATAATAAAACATGCTAAAGCTGTGGCTAAAATCGTAGCTGTGTATACCGCGCCGAAATCAAAGAAACCTTTTTCGGGTCCGGCGAATTCTCCCGATAAGATAAATGGATTTAAAAACATAATATAAGCCATCGTTAAGAACGTTGTGGTTCCTGCTATGACTTCAGTTTTAAAATCTGTTTTGTGTTTTTTATAATTAAAATAATTATCAAGCATTTGTCCTCCTAATGTCTGATAATTATTTGATTCTGCTGAATAATACTTTGAATAAGTCCATTTTATTCACAAAATTCAACCCATAAGTTTATATTTATGCCATAATTGTAATGATAGTGTGATTAATATGAAAAATTTGAAAATTTTATTCACTATATTTTTTATCTTTTTATTTGTTTCTGGTTGTCAAACAGTTAAGCAAAAAACAGACGCAGCTATTCAAAAAGAAAATAAAAAGTTGAGTGAATTTATTGGTCAATCAGCAAGTAAATTACAAATGGAACTTGGAAAACCTGATGAAGATTTTGAAAATGAAAAAGGTAATTTTATTTTTATTTATAATACCAAGAAGTATGGCTTTCCATGTGAGAGAAGATTTGAGATTAATCCAGATAAGTTAGTAATTGGATTTGCTTCCAACGGATGTTTTTAAATTTTACCTGCGAGGATAAATCCTCGCAAGTAAGGGTAAACTTATTTAATTTCTATAAGTTTTTTCTTTTTGTGCTCTGGTATAATTCTTTCACAAGATATTGTTAAAAGACCATCTTTAAGTTCAGCACCATTAACTTTTACATCATCAGCAATAGTGAATGATCTTGCAAATTGTCTTTGAGAAATACCTTTGTGAATTATTTCTCCATTAACATCATTGTTCTCAGATTTATCAACTTGTTTTGTTCTTACCGTTAATAAATTATCTTCAAACTCAACCTCAACATCATTTTTATTAAAACCAGCCAATGCAACTTCAATTGCATAATTATCCTTACCAGTTTTTCTAATGTTGTATGGAGGGTAGTTTGATTGCATTGTCAAACTTCCATTACCCAACATGTTTTCAAATTGATCAAACATATCGTCAAAACCAATTGAAAAAGGTCTTAGTGAGTTAAATATAGATAGATCCTTACTTGTCATAATATTCTCCTTTTTTAAGCAAGTTTATTTTATGCAAGCCCCATAAGGCGACTTACATTGTATATCTAGGTATGATTAATAAGATTTCAATACCTGAAAAATTAAATTTTTTTTGAAATTTTTAATGCAAATGCATAGTCGAGTGCAATTTCTTCTATTGCTCCATCTCTACCAGATTTACCTCCATGACCTGCATTCATTTCTGTTTTAAGAAGTAATAAATTATTATCAGTTTTATAGTCTCTAAGTTTAGCTGTAAATTTTGCAGGTTCATCAAACAAAACCCTGTTATCACTTAAACTAGTTGTTATTAGCATATGAGGATAATCCATTTTTTTTATATTATTATATGGAGCATATGAAAATATATAATCAAAGTGCTCTTTGTTTTCTTTAGCATTACCAAATTCATCAAATTCACCAACTGTGAGAGGTAAAGAATGATCAAGATTTGTAGTTAATGAATCAACAAAAGGAACAGCCATAATTATACCTAAAAATAATTCAGGCGCTTGATTAACAACAGCTCCCATTAATAAACCACCAGCAGATCCACCCATTCCAATTATTTTTCCTTTTGAGGTGTAGTTGTTTTCTATCAAATATTTTGCAGCATAAATATAATCTTCAAACGTATTTTTTTTATTAGTTAACTTTCCTTCTTTCCACCATTTCATTCCTTTTTCCATTCCACCTCTAATGTGTGCAGTAGCCCAAATAATATTTCTATTTATTAAGCTCAGTCTTGTTGAGGAAAAACTTGGACTCATCGAACTACCATACGATCCGTATCCGTATAGTAACAAATTTGCTGTTCCATCTATTTTTGTATTTTTATGTCTTGTAATCGTAAGTGGAACCATTCTTCCATCATGGGACTTAAACTCTATTCTTTCGACTATATAATCATCTGCATTATGACCTGATGGTATTTCTTGCTCTTTTACACGTATTTTAGATTTAGTTTTTAAATTGTATTTGTAAACTCTTGAAGGTGTTTTGGGTGAGGAATATGAAACATAAACCTCATCTGTGTCTCTATTTCTTTGAGTTAATGAAACACCAGGAACACATACTTTTTCGTCAGAAAAAATTAGTTCTTCTTCATTATTTGTTGAAGTATCAATAACAAACAACTTGTCCAAAGCATCTGATGTTTCGGATCTAATTATCCAGTTATTTAAAAATGAAAGTCCACCAATTAACACTTCTTTTTTTGCAGGAATAAATGTCTCCCAATTCTGATTTTCTAAAGTTTCTGAAATATCTATTTTAAAATCCTCTGCATCTTTATTTGTATGATTATAAAATTTTCCATTCCATGAATTTACAGAGTAAAGAATTCCTTTTTCGCGTTTAATTATTAATTTTGGATTTGGTTTTGCTTCATTTACATTAAAGTAATATTGCTCTGAAGTATTGTGATCTGAAGTGTTTATAAAATAATATTTTTCATCAGAACTTAATCCAATACTAACAGTGAAAGCCTCACTCTTTTCCTCAAAGATAAGTTCATCTTCACTTTCAAAATCTCCAATTTTATGTCTATAAATTTTTCTAGCTCTATGATTTTCATCTAACTTTGAATAAAAAAGATACTTATCATCCAAGCTGAAAATTATACTTCCTGATGTTTCTTTAATTTCTTTTGAAATTATTTTATTATTTTCAATATTTCTTACATAAATTGTATAATACTCGGAACCTTTAGTATCTAGTGAGTATCCAAGATATTGATCATTGTTACTAACCTCTAAATCTCCAACACCAAAATATTCAACATTTAATTTTTCTTTTTCTTTATCTCCATTCCAAATTTCTTCAATTTCTGATGAACCAATTTTTTTTCTTAATTTTATAGAGTAATTTCCTTTGGCAGTAGTCTTTGTCCAATATTCATATGAATGATCTTTAAAAGGTAAGCTTTCATCATCTAATTTTATTCTACCTTTAATTTCATCAAATAATATTTTTTGAGCATTTTTCGTATTTTTTAGATGGTACTCAGTATATTTATTTTCATCTTCTAAATATTTTTTTACTTCTGGAAGAAGCTTAGTCTTGTCTTGCAGGACTTCTAAAATATTTTCTTGATGTATCCAGCTATAATTATCTTCCCACTCTACATTGTGACAAGATTTTAGCTCTGGTTTTTTTTTTATATATGGTACTTTCATTTTTAACAGCAAATATATGAATTTTATAATTTATACATTATTAATTTTAGTTGGTTTATATTTTTTATTAAGATTTTTTACTCAAGTTGCGTCAAAAAAAATATCCAAAGGTTTAAGAGCATTCTTATTCATAGTTTTAATCATCTTTGCAGTATTGTTTGCAATAGGAGGTAAATTTTTACTTACTTTGCCATTTACCTTAGCGAGCCTTGCTCTCTTAAAATTGAAAGGTATGTCTATTTTTCAATTAATTTCGTTGTACAGATTAATTCAAACTTTAAGAAATTCGGGGAGATTTTCATTTAATAACACTGCATCAAATTTAAATACAATGTCTACTGAAGAAGCCTATCGTATACTTAATTTAAATCCTTCTAAAAATTTAACTAAAGAAGATGTAAATAAAGCTTACATTAAAATACAAAAAAAAATTCATCCAGATATTTCACCCGAAACTTCTAGGCTATCTACTTTAGTAAATGAGGCTAAAGAAATTGTTCTTAATGATATCAGTTAACTTTTTAATTTATTTATTGTTTCAATTACTTTTTCCACAGAAATAAGGTTTGGATCTGCATTTGTACCATGTGTTATTTCTTCAATGTTATATCCATCAGGCACTAATCTGAAATGGTTTTTACTATAATCAGTATAAGCTTTTGGAGCATCTAATAAAAAAACAATACTTTTTTTACCTGATTGAGAAATTATATGAGAGCCAAAAGAGTCATTTCCTACATACATGTCAGATATACATAAGTAAGGCAAAACATCATAAATTTTTTTATCACTTAATGTCATAAAGTTATTATTTTCTAAATTTGAAATGATTTCATTTTCAATTTCTTTCTCATTTGGACCACATAAAATTAGAAAAAAAAATTTTCCTGTTTTATTTAAATTGTTAACTAAATTAGAAAAGTTTAAAGAACCCCATCTAGTTGTTGGTCCTGACGATCCTACCCCAAGGACTATTTTAAAATAATCATTTTTTATTTCAGCTTTAATTTTATCTAATCTTTCTTTTTTTATGTAAAAATTTGTTTCTGTTGGACTATTTTCAATATTAAGTGTTTTTTCAGTAAATAATTTTGCAGTTTCTATTAAATGTAAATTTTTTTTTCTATAAAATTTATATGAGAAAACATGTTTTATACCTGCAATTTTTGCAGCAAGATATATTCTTAAACTTGGATAATAAATTAACAAATTATCAAAATTAAATTTTTTTAAAACTTTACTAAGTTTAAATATATCAAAAAACTTCTTGTTAAATTTATCCAAGTAAAATACTTTTTCTATCAAAGGATCGTCAGCCAAAGCATCTTTTAAATTTTTATTAAGTGTAATAATTGTTACAGGACCATACTTTTTTGCTACTTGATGGCAGTATGCGAGATGTATTAAGTTTGCACCTAACCCAGAATAGCTCAAATATATTCCTGTTTTCATAGAGACTTGTACATTTTTCTAATTAATTTTTTTTCGACAATATTAAATTTAAAATTAAATTTTTTTTTTAACATCAAAGAGTTTTTGCTATTACCAATTAATAATTTATTTTCTTTTTTTCTGAAATATTTTTTATTTATTGAAAAATATTTTTTATAATCGAGTTTATTTAAATTATAGGCTGTTTTTAAGATCTCTATACCTGATAATTTTTTTCCCGCAGAAATAATAAAGTCCTTACTTTTAAGATTTGATATTTTTAAAATTACCCTAACGACCTCTGTTATCCACGAGTAATCTCTAAATGTATTAATATTTCCAACTTCTACTCTTTTTTTATTTTTCGCAGCTAGGCAAATTTTTTTGATAAAAAAATCATTTGGTCTTATAGGTGATTCAATCTGCATAAATACTAAATTGAATAAGTTTAACTTATATTTCCTATATTTTTTTATTAATTTGAATACTTCTTTCTGAGTTTGAATATAGGGATTTTTGCTTGTTGAGTATTTACAATCAAGATTTATCAACCCTTTTTTTGGTGAAAATATATATCCAGAGTTTGCTTTTAAGAATTTTGTATCTGACTTTTCTTTTTTTAAAATTTCTAAGAAATTTTTAGTCCCAACATAATGAGATGAAAAAGTTGCTTTTTTTAATTTGATACTTTTTGGAATGGAGCTTTGTCCACTGAAATAAAAAATCTTTTTTGGATTATATTTATTTAGGATTTTATATATTTCTTTTTTATTACCTGGATTAAGTTTTTCAAAACTTAATTTTTTTTTTATATTTAAATATTTATAATTAGAAAATTTGTTATTTAGATTCCTTGAGGTAACAATTATTTTTTCATTATTCTTTAAAAGTTCTGCAGATAGATACGCTCCTAGTACGCCAGATCCAATAATTAAGTTTACTCTTTTATTCATTTTTTTTTTGAATTATTATATTCTTTTAAAAAATATATGAGTTTATTAAAAGGTATTTATGCTGCATCAATGTCTGTGTTAAATGATGATTTGACATTAAATATTGATAAAACAATTGAGCATTCTGAAATGGTAATAGAAAATGGTTGCCATGGAGCTGCAATTTTTGGAAGTACTGGACAAGCTCAGCTAATACCAGTTGCTGAAAAAATTAAACTTTTAAATAAAATATCAACTAATAAATATAAAGATCATTTTATTATCGGCACAGGGTTAAATTCTTTAGGAGAAACAATAAACTTAATGAGAGTTGCAACCTCGTTAAATCTAGAAAAATTCCTAATTATGCCACCTGCATTCTATAAATACAGTGATGAAGATGTTTTTAACTTTTACTCTAAAATTATAGAGTCAATTCCAAATGCTAAAATTGTATTATATAATTTTGAAAAACTATGTGGATATAAATTCAGTGTAGAATGTGTTGAAAAATTAGTCAAAAATTTTCCAGAACAAATAGTTGGTGTAAAAGATAGCTCATATAACCTTTTTGAAAATTTAAAATTAGATAATTTTTCTGTTATGCCGGGTTCTGAATCTAAATTATTGAAGGGACTTGAATTAGGTTGTTCAGGAATAATTACAGCAACATGCAATGCAACATCTAAACTTGCCAGAAAAGTATATGATGACTTTAAAGATGGAAGAGAGCAAGAAGTTAATACCCAATTATGTGATGTAAGAGGGACATTTGAAAAATATAACCTAATTTCTGGCTTACACACTTTTTATAAGAATAAAGATAGTTTTTATGAAAATTTACTACCACCTTTAAGAATTCTTAATAAAGAAGAAGAGGTGGATCTTTTAAATAATTTAGAAAAATTTAGTTTTTCACTAAAATCATCAATGGTAGCATAAAATGCAGTTAGCAAGGTTCTTAAATAGTGTTTTTAAGAAAGATGGATTTATATTGATCGATGCAAATTCTAAAAGTTATATTATTGGAAATCCAGAGAAGGAAAATCCCATAAAAATTAAAATATTAAATAAACAACTTCATTATAAGCTTTTATTTCATCCTGACCTTTACTTTGGGGAAGCTTATACCGATGGAGATATAGTTATTGAGAATGGAAGTCTTACAGATTTTTTAGATTTATCTTTGATGAATTTTGGAAGAGGAGAATTAAATTTTTTTAGTTACTTAATTAACAGATTGAGGGGTTCATATAGATATCTAACAAATTTCAATTTTATCAAAAAATCCAAAATGAATGTTTCACATCATTATGATATTAAAGATGATCTTTATGATTTATTTTTAGACCCTAAAAGACAATATTCATGTGCTTATTTTAAAAATGAAAATGATACTTTAGAGGATGCCCAAAATAATAAAATTCAACACATAATTAAGAAATTAAATATAAAACCAAACCAAAAAGTTCTTGATATTGGATGTGGATGGGGATCTTTAGCAGTTGATATAGCAAAATCAGCTAATTGTGAAGTCACTGGAATCACATTATCAGAAAATCAATTAAAATATTGCAAACAAAAAGCTAAAGAACTTAATTTAGAAAATCAATTAAGATTTAGGTTAATGGATTATAGGGAACTCGATGAAAAATTTGATAGGATTGTAAGTGTTGGAATGTTTGAACACGTCGGAAGAAAATTTTATAAAAAATTTTTCTCACAAGTTGAAAAACTTCTTAAAGACGATGGAGTTTCGCTAATTCATACGATTGGATCAGTCAATCCTCCAAGAGACCCTCATCCATGGATAACAAAATATATATTTCCAGGTGGTTATACTCCAAGTTTGAGTGAAGTAACCACTCCAATTGAAAAAGCTGGCTTAATTGTGGCTGATATTGAGGTATTAAGGATGCATTATTCTCATACGTTAAGGCATTGGAAGGAAAATTGTATAAATAATAAAGATAAAATTATTAACATGTTTGATGAGCGTTTTTTTAGAATGTGGGAATTTTATTTAGCGGGTTGCGAAATGGCTTTTAAATGGGGAGACCAAGTTGTATATCAGTTTCAGCTAACCAAAAACTATACCTCTACACCCGTTACAAGAGACTATATTTATCAATAATTTATTGATAAAAAATAAATTCCTTTAAATGAAAAAAATAAAAAAAAAACAAAATAAATCTATTAAAAAAAGTAAAAAAAAATCTCAGTTAAAATCAAAAAGATCTAAAAAAATTTCTAAAGTAAAACAAATAAAACCTAAAATTAATAAAAAAAATAAAGTTAAAGCTAAAAAAAAAAATATTTCAAAAGTAAAAGAAAAAACAAAAAAAAAAATTCTAAACAAATCTAAAGAAAAAGGTTTTCTTTTAAAAATAATTAATTTTCAAAATTCACTAAAACCTGAATTTAAATTCAGAATAAATTTCAATATAGAAAAATATATTCAGGCATTTTTTGATAAAATATCTGAAACAATCAGTAATTATAAAACTCTTAAAAAAGATGAGCAGCGAAGAATAAAACTTGAAAAACAAGAGCAAGAAAGACAGGAAAAACTAGCCTTACAACAAGAGAAGCAGAAAGAACAAGAATTAAAATTAAAGCTTAATGAACAAGTATTAAAGGAAGAAATTAGATTAGAGAAACAAAGAACAAAAGAAATTAAATTATTTCTAAGAAAAGAGCAGGCATTATTAAGAATTGAACAAGCTGAAAAGCAAAAGAAATTTTTACAACAACTAAAATTAGAAAAGCAGATCGAAAAATTTAGAGTAAGAGAAGTTAAAGAATTAGAAAAATTAGAAAAAATATCATTAAAGGAAAAGAGAGAAGATTATGCAGGACTTCAACAGAGAATTGAAAAGTTAAAAGAAAAATATCGAATTATCAGAGATCAAAAAATAAGAGAGAGAGTAGAGGCTTTAGGTGTTAAAATTCAAGGTGATGAAGATAGAGAAACATTATTAAGAAAAGAAAAAGAATATACTTTAGCAAGGCAAAAAATTGAGTTTGCTCTTGAAAGTTTTTATAGAAGCGCCAGCAGTTTAGTTTTTCAATTAAATAAAAGACACATCACAAGACATATGTCTATTTTTCGATGTATTGATAGAAGATTTGAAACAGGTGAAATATTTGTTAAGTGGGATGAAGCTCCTGATGAGGAGTGGTTGTTATTAATTTATATTAAAAATAATTCTCCTGACGAAGGTATAGTCATTGAAGATAAAACCAATCCTGAGAAAAATATCTCTCATGAATTTAAAAATAATGAAATATTTAAAGCTTCTGACACTATGGTTGACTCTTTAACTCAATTAATTGCAAGAAAAAGATCAAAAAATAACAATTAATTATTTCATTTAATTTAAGTATTATTGGTTATGTTTTATGGAATAATTACAATGGTAATTCTATATGTGCTGCTAAGTTATATACTTGCTTGGATCAGATTCTTTAATAGTCAGGACGAGAGGTTAGGACAATCAACTTGGAGATGGAGCTACGATTATGAAGTTGATGGAGAAAGAGACATATCAGATTTGGATGACAAAAATTTTGTAAGATTAAGAAGAAAAAGAAATAAAATTATTACTCTAATGTATTCTGTAGTTTTAATTATGTTTATCCTCTCAATGTCTTTATTGAGTCAAATTTTGATATTTTTTCTTAATTAATTTTTTAATTGTTTTTTATTTTTTAAATACAAAAAATACGCAACTATTTCATATCCATATTTAAAAATTGTAAAGATGATAGGAAGTTTGAAAAAACTATATAAAAATTTATATTTTGGTATTCTCTTCCATACATAAAGAAAAGCTTCTGCACCTTCAATTACTTGATCGTTTTCTTTAATGTGCAATCTTCTTAAAAGTTCTTTGTCATTTTTGGAAGTTTCGTTTTCTGCTTCTTTGTTATTCGTAATATCTATCCAATCAATATCTTCAATATTTTCTTTTTTATACATATTGATTTCTGATCTGCAAATTTTGCAAGAATTATTAAAATAAACTTTCATAGAAAATTATATTAACTTTAAAATTAAGCATGTAAATACGCCAAATGAATAGTTGAAAATTAATAATAAAGCACTATCTAAACTTGGTGAGTAATTTTTTCGACAAATCTGATTTAACAAGAAAAGATGCTGATGTAATAGTGTCTGATACATTAAATAATTGTGATGATGGTGAGCTATATTTGGAGGATACTAAATCCGAATCTATTTTATTAGATGATAATAAAATTAAAAGCTCAAGCTATAGTTCAGATTTAGGTTTTGGATTTAGAGCAATTACAGGGGAGTTTGTTGCATATTCTCATTCTAATGAAATATCAAAAGATTCATTAAAAAAATCCTCCGAAAATTTAAAATCTACACTGAAGTCTATGAAAGGTACTTATAATCAAGATATTTCAAGATCTAATAAAAAATTTTATAAGGATATAAATCCTATAGAGCAAAAAACATTAAATTCGAAATTAGAAGTATTAAATAAAGTAAATGAGTATCTAAGAAAAAAAGATCAATCTGTAAAACAAGTTACTACAAGTTTTGCAGGTGAACAAAAATCTATTGAGATTATTAGATCAGGTGGTGAGGTATTAACTGATGTACGACCATTAATTAGATTTAATGTATCTGTGATGTTAGAAAAAAATGGGAGAAAAGAAACTGGCGTTTATGGAATAGGTGGAAGACAATCTTATGATGAATATCTAAAAAATGACAATTGGAAAACTGTATGTGAGGAAGCATTTAGAATTGCTTCAGTAAATTTAGAAAGTAAACCTGCTCCAGCAGGAGAAATGAAAGTTGTTTTAGGGCCTGGATGGCCAGCGATTTTAATACATGAAGCCATTGGACATGGTTTAGAGGGAGACTTTAATAGAAAAAAAACCTCTGCATTTCATGATCTTATGGGCCAAAAAGTTGCTAGTGAGGGAGTTACGATTGTTGATGATGGAACAATTGATAATAGAAGAGGCAGCTTAACTATTGATGACGAAGGTACACCAACAGAAAAAACAGTATTGATTGAAAATGGGATATTAAAGAATTTTATGCAAGATAGATTAAATGCTAGATTGATGAACACCAAATCCACTGGCTCAGGAAGAAGAGAAAATTATAGACACGTTGTTTTACCAAGAATGAGAAATACAATGATGTTGAGTGGAAACCAAACACAAGAAGAAATGATTAAATCAGTAGACAAAGGAATTTTTGCAGTAAGTTTTGGAGGAGGACAGGTTGATATTACATCTGGAAAATTTGTATTTAATTGTACCGAGGCATACGAAATCAATAATGGTCAGATTGGTTCACCGATAAAGGGGGCGACATTAATTGGAGATGGTCCTTCAATTTTAAAAGAAGTTTCTATGGTTGGAAACGATATGATGTTAGACCCTGGTATAGGAACTTGTGGTAAAGCTGGACAAGGTGTTCCTGTTGGAGTTGCCCAACCCTCAATCTTAATTGACAAAATGACAGTTGGTGGGACAAAACTTTAAATTATGGTTAAGGATCAAGAATATTTAAGATCAAAAGCATCATATTGCTTAGATTTAGCTAAAAAGTTAGGTGCAACTGGATCAAGCGTAACAGTAGGTCATTCAATTTCTGAAACTGTAAATTTTAGAAATAATACTTTAGACGAGTCTAATAGATCTGATGGATTAGCATTAAGCATTGAGACTTATTTGGGAAAAAAAAGGTCATCAATTTCTTCGTCAAACTTACTAGATGATAATATTAAAACATTAATAGAAAAATGTTTTGAAACAACCAAAAATACTCCTGAAGATGAATTTAATTCTTTACCAGATAAAGATCTTTTAGCTAAGGAAATTAAAAATTTAAATTTATATGATGAAACACACTTTGATAATGAAAAAAAAATTGAATATTTGAAAGAGCTTGAGAGCGTTGCATCTTCAGAGGAAAAAATCATAAATACAGAATCTAGTTTTACTGAAAATAAATCTAACTTTATTCTAGCAAATAGTGATGGATTTTGTGAAGGATACAAATCATCTTCATTTAGTGCATCTTGTGTTACTGTTGCCAAAGATGAAAATAGTATGGAAAGAGACTATGAATTTACAAGTAAACGTCATTTATCAGACATTAAGGGCGCAAAAGAACTTGGTCAAAAAGCTTCTGAACAAACCATAAAAAAATTAAGCCCAAATAAAATTGGAAGTGAAAAAATAAGCATTATATTTGACAAAAGGATAGCTAAAGGAATGCTAGGAGCTTTTGCTGGAGCCATATCATCATCTGCGATTTCTAGAGGAACATCTTTTCTTAAAGATAAAATTAATGAACAAATATTTACAGAAACAATAAACGTTATTGATAAACCAGATATAAATAAAGGTGCTGGATCTCAAATTTTTGATTCTGAGGGAGTAAAATCAGATACTTTAAATCTTGTACAAAACGGCATCTTAAAAAATTACCTAGTCGATACGTACAATGGAAAAAAACTTAACTTAAAATCAAATGGAAGATCTGGTGGTACAACAAATTTATATTTTGACAATGGGAACATTAGTTTCGAAGATTTATTAAAAAGTAACTCAAAACACATTTATGTAACAGAAACAATTGGCCATGGAAGTAATTTGGTTACAGGAGATTATTCAGTAGGTGCAACAGGTTTCTTAATTAAAAATGGCGAATTTAAATTTCCAGTAAATGAGATAACAATTGCAGGAAATTTTAAAGATATGTTCAAAAATATAACTTTAGCTAGTGATTTAGATTTTGAATATTCTATCAACTCACCAACTATGATGATAGAGGGAATGACAGTTGCAGGTAAATGAGTACTTACTGTGTAATTGGATCAGGAATATCTGGTGCTACAATTTCAAATCTATTAAATAAAAAATACTCTGTAGACCTCTATGACAAAGCAAGAGGTCCTGGTGGGAGATCGTCATTTAAAAGGTTAGATAAAAAAATAGGCTTTGATCATGGTGTTCAATATATTTCCCCTAAGACTACTGAGTTTAAAAAATTCACAACAAAACTTATAGCAAAAAAAATATTAAAAAATTGGAAGGGCCAGCATATTTTTCAAAATAAAAAGATAAAAGAAAATAAAAACCATCAAAAAATAATTGGCAGGCAAGGTAATAACGATATTAGTAAGTATTTATTAAAAAAAATTAATTGTAATTTTCAAAAAGAATTAAAAAAAATTGATTACAATAAAAACAAATGGAAACTTACCTTTGCTGATGGTGACAATAAATTTTATGATAATCTTATTTTAACTTGCCCACATCCTCAATTACTTAAATTAGCAAAAAAATATATTAATCGTTCGTTTATTAAAAAAAAATTAAAAATGGACGCTAATATTACTGTCATGATAAAAATGAAAAAAACAAAAAAAAATATAAGTAGTTTTTTGTTTGATGATCAAATTTTAGGTTGGGCTGCTAGAGAAAACAGTAAGTTAAGATTTAAAAGTATTTATGAATTTTGGACACTTCAAAGTACGTCAATGTGGGCAAATAAAAAAATTTTGAAAAATAAAGAAAATAAAGATTTGAATTCAAAAATATTAATTAATAAATTTTTTGATCTTACTGGTATCAAAAAAAGCAACATCCTTTTTTCTTTAAATCATGGATGGATGTATTCATCAAATTCAAAACCTTTAAAAATTAAAAGTTATTGGAACTCAAAAATTAATTTAGGAGTTTGTGCTGATTGGTTTGTTGGACCTAGATTAGAAGCAGGATGGATAAGTGCTAATGATCTTTTTAAGAAAATAAGCAGATAAAATTACTCAATATTTTTAATCCTATACTCCCAACTTCCCATTCTCTCATAGGTAACTTTAACTATCACTGAAGTTTTTTTATCAAGCCATATATTAAAATTTAATCTTTTATCTTCTGGAAGTGTCATATCTTTAGAAGTAAGTTTAAAATGATCAGTATCAAATTCTTTTCCATTGATAGTGATTTTTTCCTTACCGATAAATGTAACTAGTTGTTCCTTTATACTTCCAGAAATTGGACTAATTTGACTTTCTGCCTGTAACAATTTGTGGCTCCACCAATTTCCAATTGTATTTTTCAAAGAAGCTTCACCTGAAAAAGAAGATCCTTGAATATCAAATTTATTAGTTTGATTATTTAATATTAAATTTACAAATTTTTTTTTTTTATTCTGACGTGTTTTAGATTCAAAGGAAATTAAATTATCTCCTAAATATTTTTCTTCTCCAAAACCTTCTACTTCAAAAATAGTTGCTCCAAGTAGTTTTACAGTAAATTTATATTTATTATTTACAGTTGTTTCATTGTCTTTCCTAGAAAAAGAATAATTATTATATCCTATAACTTCATTATTTCTTAAGATTTCAAGTTCAATTTTTTTGAAGTTATTATAATGACCAACATGTGCGTTTGAGTTAAAAGTAAATAAAAAAAGTATAATAATAGTGTAAAATTTTTTCATGATAATAATATAAATAAAAATTAAACTAAAAGTATCAATATTTAATGTTTCTATCTATAAAAAATATTCCAAAAGTAAATTGGAGCTCAAACAAAAGTTTGAACTTCAAACCAAAATTTTCAACATCATTTTTTTTAATTTTTGGTTTAACAATTTTTGGTTTGGGAGAGGGTTTGTTAATTTTATCAACAACCGGAAACTCACCCTGGTCAGTATTAGCTGAAGGAATTTCACTCAATTCTAGTTTATCCATTGGCGCAGCAACTTTTTTTGTAAGTGTAGGAGTACTTTTTTTATGGATTTTTTTAAAACAAAAACCAGGTCTTGGAACAATATTTAATATCATCGTGATTGCTGCCATGATTGATTTTACTCTAAATTATTTTCAACCACCTTCATCTCTTTTTGCAAAATACTTATTAGCAGTTCTTTCAGTAATTTTAGTAGGATTTGGTAGTGGTATTTATTTAGTCGCCAATCTTGGCCCAGGTCCACGAGATGGTTTAATGACAGGATTAACAAAAACAACAAATTTACCTATAGCCTTGGTAAGAGCTTTTTTAGAAATTACTGTTGTAATTATTGGTTGGTATTTAGGTGGGACCGTTGGAGTGGGCACACTTATATTTGCTTTTGGAATTGGCCCTTGTGTAGCTTTAGGATTATTTTTAGTTGGAAAAATATTTGACTAAGCAGCTGCGCTAGTTTTCTCACTTCTTTTTCTTTCATGAGGATCAAGAATTGCTTTTCTCAATCTACAAGACTCAGGTGTAATCTCTAATGCTTCATCACTGTTAAGCATACTTAATTGTTCAGCTATTGACATTTTTCTAACAGGAGTAAGAACGACGTTTTCGTCTGTTCCTTGTGTTCTCATATTTGTTAACTTTTTACCTTTCATGACATTTATTATCATGTCACCTGGTTTTGGCGACAATCCAACAATCATACCTGGATAAACAGGATCATTATGAGTAACAAACATTTCTCCTCTCGCTTGAAGGTTAAAGATTGCAAAAGCTACTGCTTTTCCTTGTTCCATTGCAATTAATGCACCATTTCTTCTACCTTCCATTTCACCTTCAAAAGGACCGTAGTCATGGAAAATTCTATTAATTACACCTTCCCCTTTAGTAAGCGTTAGAAATCTACTTGTGTATCCCATCAAACCTCTCGTAGGTGCATGAAATATCAATCTTTTCTTATTTGTACCGGTATCTTTTAGTTCAATTAATTTACCTTTTCTTCTATTCATCGAGTCGATTACTTTTGAAGAGTATTCTTCATCTAAATCCATAGTAATTTCTTCAATTGGTTCAAGTTTGTTTCCTTGATTATCAGTTTTATATAAAACTTTTGGTGGACTTACTGTCATTTCAAAACCTTCTCTTCTCATTTGAGTAAGAAGTATTTCCAACATTAATTCACCTCGTCCACTTACAACGAATGAATCTTTTCCATCATTTTCTGAAAAAGTAATTCCTACATTGTTTTGTGCTTCTTGAACTAATCTTTCTCTAATTTGAGTACTTGTAAGTTTTTTACCTTCTGTGCCTGCTAATGGAGAAGTATTAACAGTTATTGTGATCGACATTGTTGGAGGATCAATTGGAGTCGCTGGTATAGGATCATTAACTTCCAAATTACAGATTGTATCAGCAACATTTGCCTTTTCTAATCCTGCTACAACAACAATATCTCCTGCTTCTCCAACATCAATTGGAACTTTTTTAGTTCCTTCGTATCTAAAAATCTTTGTTAATTTTCCTTCATCAACTTTTTCACCATTTAAATTAATAGCTTTGATTGGTTGGTTTGCTTTTGCTGTCCCTTGTGTAATTCTACCTACTAGACTTCTACCTAAAAAACTGTCTGAATAAAGCAATGTTGATAACATAGCAAAAGGTTTGGTTTTATCTAATTCAGCTGGCTTAACGTGGTCCACTATTAAGTCTAATAAAGGATTTAAATTTTTTCTTGGTCCATCCACCTCATGATCTGCCCATCCAGATCTTCCACTCGCATATAAAACAGGAAAATCTAATTGTTCTTCATTTGCATCTAAACTTACAAATAAATCAAAAGTTTCATCTAAGACCTCATTAGCTCTTTGATCTGCTTTATCCAATTTATTAATAACTACAATTGGTTTTAAACCTTGTTTTAATGCTTTCGATAAAACAAATTTTGTTTGAGGCATAACTCCTTCTGCAGAGTCAATCAATAAAAGAGCTCCATCAGCCATGCTCAAAACTCTTTCAACTTCTGCTGCAAAATCTCTATGGCCAGGTGTATCAATAATATTTATTCTTGAATCATTCCAGTTAATAGATGCAGGTTTTGCAAGAATTGTAATTCCTCTTTCTTTTTCCAGTTCCCCAGAGTCCATTAATCTTTCATCAACAACTTCATTTTCTCTAAATGATCCACTTTGTTTCATTAAATTATCAATCAAAGTAGTTTTGCCATGGTCTACATGGGCTATGATTGTGATGTTTCTTATATTGTTGCTCATAAATTGTGGCTCTTATACATATTTAATTTGATATTAAAACTTAAAAAAACTCATGACTGGCTTGATTAATTTAAATAACTTATGATTTATTAGGCTTTTTTTGTTTATCTTTTTTAAGTTTCCTTTTTTCTTTAAAACTTAATTTCGGTTTCTTTTTTACACTCGAATCCTTAAATGACTTTCCGCTGTATCTTTTTGACATAAATTAACTTTACATAAAAAAAAGGCCATCATGTGATGGCCTTTTAAATTTTAGTTTTAGAGTAGAGGGATTACATTCCCATTCCACCCATTCCACCCATTCCACCCATACCACCAGGCATACCACCAGGCATTCCACCACCAGCAGCATCTTTTTCCTCAGGTTTATCAGCAATCATCGCTTCTGTAGTTACTAATAATCCAGATATTGAAGCAGCATCTTGTAGAGCAGTTCTTACAACTTTAACAGGATCTATAATTCCCTTAGCGAACATATCGCAATATTCTTCGCTTTGTGCATCATATCCATGTGTTTTTTTATTTTGCTCTAACAATTTACCAACAACTACTGAACCATCTACACCAGCATTTTTAGTAATTTGTCTGATTGGAGCTTCAAGTGCTTTTCTAACAAGCTCTACTCCAGCTTTTTGATCATCACCCTTTGCTTTAACCTTATTAAGGTCTTGAGCAGCGTAAAGTAATGCACAACCACCGCCAGTTACAATACCTTCTTCAACTGCGGCTCTTGTTGCGTTCAAAGCATCTTCAACTCTATCTTTTCTTTCTTTAACTTCAACTTCAGTTGCACCACCAACTTTGATTACAGCAACTCCGCCAGCTAGTTTTGCAAGTCTTTCTTGAAGTTTCTCTCTGTCATAGTCAGAAGTTGTTTCATCAATTTGTTGTTTAATTGAAGCACATCTTCCTTCGATGTCAGATTTTTTACCACTTCCATTAACAATGGTACTGTTATCTTTATCTACTTTAACTTTCTTACATGAACCTAGGTCATCAAGTTTAACATTCTCAAGTTTAATTCCTAAATCTTCAGAAATAACCTGACCTCCAGTTAAGATAGCAATATCTTCAAGCATTGCTTTTCTTCTATCACCAAAACCAGGAGCTTTTACCGCAACTACTTTTAGACCACCTCTTAACTTGTTTACTACTAAAGTTGCTAAAGCTTCTCCTTCAACATCTTCAGAAATAATCATTAATGGTCTACCTGCTTGAACAACAGCTTCTAATAGAGGAACCATTGGTTGTAGGTTTGTTAATTTTTTTTCATGTAAAAGAATGAAAGGATTATCTAATTCAGTAGTCATTTTATCACTGTTAGTAATAAAGTATGGTGATAAATAACCTCTGTCGAATTGCATACCTTCAACAACGTCTAGTTCAGTTTCAATTCCTTTATTTTCTTCAACTGTGATAACACCTTCGTTTCCAACTTTTTGCATTGCTTTTGCAATCATAGTTCCAATTTCTTTATCACCATTTGCAGAAATAGTTCCAACTTGTGCAATTTCATCACTGTCTTTTACTTTTTTAGCTGATGCTACTAAGTTTTCTTTTACAACTTCAACCGCTGCATCAATTCCTCTTTTAACATCCATAGGATTCATGCCAGCAGTTACGTATTTTACACCTTCTCTAACAATTGCTTGTGCAAGAATAGTTGCAGTTGTTGTACCATCACCAGCTTCATCATTTGTTTTGCTAGCAACTTCTTTAACCATCTGCGCACCCATGTTTTCAAACTTATCTTCAAGATCTATTTCTTTAGCAACAGAAACACCATCTTTAGTAATTCTTGGTGCACCATAAGATTTATCCATTACTACGTTTCTTCCTTTAGGACCCAAAGTTACTTTAACAGTATCAGCTAAGATATTTACTCCTCTAATCATAGCTGCTCTTGCTTCAGCATCAAATTTAACAACTTTTGCCATTTTGTTTTCTCCTTTAAATTAAATTACTTACTTGAAATACCCATAATGTCAGACTCTTTCATTATGCTATATTCTTTGCCATCTATTTTGACTTCAGTTCCTGACCATTTGCCAAATAAAACTTTATCTCCAACTTTAACATCCATTGGAATTATTTTTCCATCCTCTGTTTTAGCTCCACCACCAACAGCAACAACTTTTCCTTCTTGAGGTTTTTCTTGAGCTGTATCTGGGATAATTATTCCACCAGCAGTTTTTTCACTGCTGTCTAAAACTTCGATTAATACTCTGTCATGTAACGGTTTAAACTTCATAAATCTCCTTTATAATTCTATATAAATATGAGCCTCATATAGATATTTCATAGCCTATTTCAAGATAAGAGAATCTTTTCAGAGTAATTATGCTAGGAAAATCTAAATATTATGGTTTATAGGTAAAATAATGACTAAAAATTTAGACTTAGATGGCCTTCAGTCAATTGCTGATAATTATGACCTTTTTTACATAGATTTGTGGGGAGTCATTCATAATGGTGTCAAATTACATAACTCAGCAATAGCAACTTTAAATGAACTTAAGAAAAAAAATAAAAGTTTTGTTCTATTAACCAATGCTCCAAGACCAAATACTACAGTAAATAAATTTTTAGAAAAAATGGGCATGAGCGAAGATTTGACAAAACATGTTTATACCTCGGGTGAAGCAGCTTTAAATTTTTTAAAAACATCTTTCAAATCTAAGAATTTTTTTCATATAGGTCCCCCTAGAGATTTTGATTTATTCAATGAATTTAAAAATAATAAATCAACCGAACTAAATGAAAGTGAATATTTACTTTGTACAGGTTTGTTCGATGACCATGAGGATGATTTAAGTTATTATAAAAACTTACTTGAAAATCACATAACAAAAAAAATGATTTGTACCAACCCTGATTTAATTGTTGATCGAGGAAATATTAGAGAATTATGTGCAGGTTCAGTTGCTATGGTTTATGAAAAAATGGGTGGAGAAGTAATTTATTTTGGCAAACCTCATGCTGAGGTTTATAATCAGTCTATAGACAATATTGGTAAGAAAGTTTTGGCAATTGGTGATAATTTAAATACAGATATAAAGGGTGCTAACTTATTAAATTACCATTCCTTGTTGGTTTGTAATGGAATTCATAAAGAAGAAATACAGAACAAAGGAGTTACTGAAGTATCAAAAGAGTATGAAGCTATCATTAATTTTACTCAAACTGAATTAAAATGGTAAAGTTATATAAAAATTTCAATATTAATAATCACCATAAAAATTCAATTATATTAATTGGAAATTTTGATGGTCTTCATTTAGGACATCAAAAATTATTTAAATTAGCTCTATCATATAAAAAAAAATATAATTCAAAAATTGGTGTGATTAATTTTGATCCAATGCCCAAGATGTATTTTAATAATTCATTGAAGAATTTTAAAATTTCGTCTGTAAATCAAAAATTAGAATTACTTAAAGAATTAAAAGTAGATTTTATAATTACAAAAAAATTTGATAAAAATTTTTCCAAAATAAAATCAATTAAATTTATAAAAGAAATTTTATATAAAAAACTTAATTGTAAGTTTATATTTGTAAGTAATAATTTTAGATTTGGAAATAAAAGAGAAGGTGATGTTAAATTACTTACACAAAATGAAAAAAATTATAATTATAAAGTTATTAAACCAAAGCCACTTTTAAAAAGTAAAAAAATAGTATCTTCAACGATAATAAGAAACTTACTGGAAAAAGGTGATTTAAATAGAGCTAATAAATTTTTAGGAAGAGAGTGGACCATTGACGGAATAGTTCAAAAGGGAAGACAAGTTGGAAAAAAAATTGGTTTTCCAACATGTAACATAGATATTAAGGATTATGTCTTAGCACAGCCAGGAGTTTATGCTGTAAGAGTATTAAGAAAAAAAAATCAGAAAAAATTGAGTGGTATAGCAAATCTTGGCTACAGACCCACATTTAATCAAAAAAAAATCTTACTTGAGGTACATTTGTTTAATTTTTCTGGAAATCTTTATAATAAGCTTTTATCAGTGCAGTTTTTAAAGTTTATTAGAAAAGAAAAAAAATTTAAGAATGTTGATCGACTCAGAAAACAAATTAAATCTGATTTAAATATTGCAAAAAAAACTAAATGAGCAAATCTGATATAAATCTACCTAAAACAGCTTTCTCAATGAAGGCGAACCTACCAACTAGAGAACCAGAAATTCTAAATTATTGGCAAAAAATAAACCTTTATGATGAATTAAGAAAGTCAAGCAAAGGTAAAGAAAAATTTGTCTTACATGATGGCCCTCCATATGCAAACGGTAATATTCATATGGGAACAGCATTAAATAAAATTTTAAAAGACATAATTGTAAAATTTCATCAAATGGATGGAAAAGACTCAATTTATGTACCTGGATGGGATTGTCATGGTTTACCAATAGAATGGAAAATAGAAGAGCAATATAAAAAAAATAAAAAAAATAAAAATGACGTTCCTATAGTTGAGTTTAGAAAAGAGTGTAGATCTTTTGCTGAAAAATGGATTGAAGTTCACAAAGGTCAATTTAAAAGATTAGGCGTAGTCGGTGATTGGGAAAATTATTATTCTACAATGAGTTTTGATGCAGAGGCTCAAATAGTAAGAGAGTTAGGAAAATTTCTTAAAGAAGGAAGTTTATACAGAGGATATAAGCCAGTTTTATGGTCAACTGTTGAAAAAACTGCTCTTGCTGATGCGGAAGTAGAATACCAAGACCACAAGTCAGATACTATATATGCATCCTTTTCAGTTAAGTCGTCTAAAATTAAAGAATTAGAAAAAAGTGAAATTATAATTTGGACAACTACACCATGGACAATTCCTGCTAATAAAGCATTAGCTTATAACGAGGCATTAGAATATGTTTTATTGCAAGTTAATGATGAGGGAGATTTTCAAAACAGAAAAATAGTTGTTTCACAAGCTTTACTTGAGTCAGTCATAAAAGAATGTGGAATTAAAAATTATAAAGAAATTAAAAAGTTTAAGGGAAAAGAGCTTAAAGATACTATTTGCAACCATCCCTTTTTAAATTTAGGTTATGAAACTGAAATTCCAATGTTAGAAGCAAGATTTGTGACGACAGAGCAGGGGACAGGAATAGTTCATTGTGCGCCAAGTCATGGACCTGATGATTTTAATTTATGTTTGAATAATGGAATTAAAGCAATAGAGACGGTCGATGGTGATGGGAAATATACAAATAATGTAAAATTATTTGAAGGTATTCATATTTTTAAAGCTAATCCAATAGTAATTGAAAAACTTAAAGAGCAAAAAAATTTATTATCAAATGGTGAATTAGTTCATTCTTATCCTCATTCTTGGAGATCGAAAGCACCATTAGTTCATAGAGCAACACCTCAGTGGTTTATTTCTATGGAAAGTCACAAATTAAGAGACAAAGCTCTTAAGGCTATTGATGATACAACATTTTATCCAAGCAAGGGAAAAGAAAGATTAAAATCTATGATTGAAACAAGACCTGATTGGTGTGTTTCTAGACAAAGGGTATGGGGAGTCCCTCTCCCTATTTTTGTTAATAAAAAAACAAAAGAAATTTTAGTTGATGATGAGGTTAATGAAAATATTGCAACAATTTATGAAAAAGAGGGATCTGACTGCTGGTTTTCAGATGATCCGCAAAGATTTTTAGGTGATAAGTACAATGCCCAAGATTATGATAAATTAAGCGACATTGTTGAGGTTTGGTTTGATAGTGGCTCAACTCATTCATTTGTATTAGAGAAAAGAAGTGATCTTAAATGGCCAGCATCAATGTATTTAGAAGGTTCAGATCAGCATAGAGGTTGGTTTCATTCGTCATTATTAGAATCATGTGGAACTAGAGGTAGAGCTCCTTTTGACTCCATTTTATCCCACGGTTTTGTTGTAGATGGAAAAGGTTTAAAAATGTCTAAATCATTAGGAAATGTGATTGCTCCAGAGGATATTTTAAAAAAATATGGAGCGGATATTTTAAGAATTTGGGTAGCCTCATCTAATTATTCAGAAGATTTAAGAATAGATTATTCAATCTTAGATCAACACGCAGACTCTTATAGGAAGATTAGAAATACATTTAGATATTTATTAGGAAATCTTAATGATAATTTTGAGATAATTGATCTTGAAAAAATAGAATTAAATAAATTACCTGATTTAGAGCAATTCATGCTACACAAGTTGTATTCTTTAAACAACAATTTCAAAAAATATTTTGAGAATTATGATTTTCATAATTTGTATAAGGAATTATTAAATTTTTGTACTGTAGATTTGTCAGCTTTTTATTTTGATATTAGAAAGGACACTTTATACTGTGACTCTTTAGATGACCCTAAGCGAAAATCAACTATTTTATTGTTGAATATAATTTTAAACTCTCTGCTTAGATGGTTTGCTCCAATTTTGTCTTTTACAACTGAGGAAATTTATCAATTATTATTTAAAAACCAGAAAAGTATTCATTTAGAAAACTTTTTAAATTTTCCAAATAACTTTCATAATGAAAAATTAAATCAGAAATGGATTGAGTTAATTAAAATTAGAAATTTATGCAATGTAAGTATAGAAGAAAAAAGAGCAGCCAAAGTCATAGGATCGAGTTTAGAAGCTGAAATTAAAATTCATTTAGATCAAAATTTAGAAAATATCACCAAGGATATAGATTTTTCGGAGCTTTGTATTACTTCTAAAGCTGAAGTCATCCATGAAAATAACATTGACACAAATGTTCTTACTGAAAAAGCAAAAGGAAAAAAATGCTCGATGTGTTGGAAAATAAACGAAAAAGGATGTGCTAGATCTAACTGTCCTCAAAACATCTAATGTCTTTAAATAAAGTTTTTAAAAATTATTATTTAGAAACGATTTTAATTTTAATTATTTTTTTTTTAGACAGAATATCAAAACTATTTGTAATTCATCAGGATAAACTTAATTTTAATTCTGAAATATACTCATCAAAATTTTTGAACATTCATCTAATTTGGAACGAAGGAATAGCTTTTGGACTATTTTCATTTAATGAAGATTATTTATATAATTTTCTCACCTTTTTAATATTTATAGTAATTATTTTTATCATTTTTATAATAAGGAAAAGTGATCCTTTAAGAAAATATTCTCTATTATTAGTGCTAGGTGGCGCTTTAGGAAACTTTTTTGATAGGCTAATTTATAAAGCAGTTCCTGATTTTATTGATTTTCATGTAGGAAATTTTCATTGGTTTATTTTTAATGTTGCAGATATTTTTATAACCTTTGGTATATTTTTTATGATAGTAATTGAATTAACAGGAAAAAATAAAATTAATGAAACAACTTAAAATTTTTATTCTTTCAAACTTGTTTTTATTTTTGTTGTCTTGTGGGACAGTTAAAGAGGGTTTTTCTAATCAAAAAAAAAATAACTCAGATGAATTTTTAGTTGAAAAAAAAACTCCTTTAGTAATGCCACCAAACTATAATGAGTTACCAGAACCAAAAGTAAATCAACAGGAGATTAAAGAGGAAAAAAATTCAATTAAATCTTTATTACTTCAAGGAGATGACACTTTAAATGATAATGAAATAGATGATAAAGATAAAAAACTTGAGGAATCATTATTAGAAAAAATTAAAAAAAATTAATGTTAACCTCAGGTATAAATTTTATTAATTTTAAAAAAAAAGTAAAAAATAAAAATATTAAAAAATACTTAATAGATTTAATAAATAAAAATAGTCCAATAATTCAATCTTTATCTAAAAATTATAAAGATAAATTTGACAAAAGTTTTTTAAGCAAAATAAAGAAAAAAAAAAATTATAGATTGCTAGGTATGGGTGGATCTACTCTTGGTTCACAAGCTATTTACCAATTTTTTGGAAATATAGTTAAAAATAATTTTGAATTCATAGATAATTTACAGTCAAAAAAAAATTTTAATAAAAAAAAATATACTAATTTAATAATTTCAAAATCAGGCAACACTATTGAGACCATAGTGAATGCCAATATTTTAATCAAAAAAAAAGATGCAAATTATTTTATTACTGAAAATAAAAAAAATTACCTACATCTGTTGGCCAAACAGTTAAAAGCAGATGTTATTGAGCACAATAATTTTATAGGAGGAAGATATTCTGTTCTATCTGAAGTTGGAATGCTACCAGCTGAATTGATGGGATTTAAACCTAAAAATTTCAGACAATTCAATTCACTTATAAAAAACAAGAAGTTTACTAATAATTTAATTAATAATGTTGCTAGCACAATCTATTTTATAAAAAAAAGAAAATTTAATTCTGTGATTATTAATTATGATGAAAGATCTGAGAATTTATTTAAATGGTATCAGCAATTGATCTCAGAAAGTTTGGGGAAAAATAACAAAGGTTTGTTGCCGATAGTTTCTAATATGCCAAAAGATAATCATAGTGTAATGCAATTATATTTAGATGGATTTAAAAATAACTTTTATACTTTTTTTATAGTCAGGGAAAAAAGTTCAGAAAAAATAAATAATAAAAATATTCTTAAATCACATAATTTTTTAAAAAATAAAAAAATTTCAGACATTATGTATGCACAAAAAAAAGCTACTGAGACTGTTTTTAAGAACAAAAATCTACCATTTAGATCCTTTGAAATAATAGAGAGAAATGAAAAAACATTGGGTGAACTTTTCTGTTTTTTTATTTTAGAAACTATTTTATTAGGGAGATCTTTGAAGGTTGATCCATTTGACCAACCTGCTGTAGAGTTAATTAAAACAGAGACAAAAAAAAATTTAATTTAAAAATTAAAAAAAATTATTTTTGATATTCCGTATATTTTCTCTTCAATTATTTTAATTTTATCTGAAAAATTTTCTTTTTCTTTTTTATGTCTATGTAATATTAAAACTCCATTATTTTTTAAAATATTTGAGGCTTTAATTTTTAACAATGTTTTTTCTATGTTTTTATCTTTGTATGGTGGATCAAGGAAAATTATATCAAAAATTTTATTAAAATTTTCAAATATCTCTTCATTGTAAATATTTTTTTCAATTATTTCAAAATTGTTTATTGGTTTTAAACTAAATAAGTTTTTTTTTAGTATAGGTAAAACATTTTTATAATTTTCAACAAAATATACTTTTTCAACGTTTCTTGATAAACATTCTATTCCGAAAGAACCAACACCTGAAAATAAATCTAATATTACAGATCCTTCAATTTTAATTTTAAACTTGTTTGAATGATTAATTATATTGAATATGGATTCTTTTGTTAAATCTTTTAGAGGCCTGGTGTAAATATCTTTAGGTTCTAAAATTTTTTTCCCTTTGAAATTACCAGAGATTATTCTCATTTATTAATAACTTTATAAGCTATATCTTTTCTATAAAAACCAGCTTTCCAATTTAGTTTCTCAAGATTTTTATGAATTTTTTCTCTGGCATCATTAAAACTGCTTGATATTGAGACAAAGTTTAAAACCCTTCCTCCTATTGCTAAAATTTTTTTATCTTTTTTTCTAGTTCCCGCATGAAATAAAAAATTTTTTTCATCTAAAACCACAGAATTGAAATTTTGAATTTCAACATTTTTTTCATATTTATCTGGATAACCATTAGAGCATAGCACAACACATAAACTTTTTACATCATACCATTCGAGTTTAAAATCATTTAGTTTTTCGTTTATAACCGATTCAATAACTTCATATAGATCTGTTTTTAAAATTGGGAGGATTGTTTGGCATTCTGGATCTCCCATTCTAACGTTGTATTCTATTAAATAAGGTTCATTATCAACTATCATTAAGCCTGCATAAAGAAAACCTTTATATTTAATGTTGTCAGCAGAAAGACCTTTTAAAGTTGGTTTAATTATTTTATCTATTATTTTTTTTTCTAGTTCACTGTTAATTAATCTTGATGGATAATAAGCACCCATCCCACCTGTATTTTTACCTTTGTCGCCTTCATTTACTCTTTTATGGTCTTGTGCTGTTCCAAAATTTTTTATTGTACTACCATCGCTGATTACAAAATAACTCATTTCTTCTCCTCTAAGAAATTCTTCTATCAATAAATTTTTTGCATCTCCAAATTTTCCATTAAAAATTTCTTCTACTGCTTTAAAAGATTGTTGAATGTTTTCACAAATATATACACCTTTCCCAGCGGCTAAATTATCTGCTTTGATTACAATAGGGTGCTTAGCATTTTTTATAAAATCAATCGATTCTTGTGAATTAGTAAAAACACCAAAATTTGCTGTAGGTATTTTATATTTTTTACAGAGGTTTTTAGTAAATATTTTTGACCCTTCTAGTTGCGAAGCCTTTTTGTTTGGACCAAAAACTTTAATATTAAAATTTTCCAAGTAATCAACTATTCCGTTTACCAATGGATCCTCAGGTCCAACCACCACAAGTTCAATTTTATTTTCTATTAAAAAATCTCGAATATTTTCAAAATTATGGATATCAATATTTATATTTTCAGCAATTTCCTCTGTTCCTGCATTTCCTGGAATACAATATATTTTTTTTATTTTTTTTGATTTAGAAATTGAATAAGTAATAGCATGCTCTCTCCCTCCACTACCTAGAATTGCAATTTTCATATTATTATTTATATATCTTATTAATGAAAAATAAATTAGCTAAATTAAAATATTCACCTAATAACTTTAGTATAATTGAACATGGAGATCATGTTATTTGTGCAATTTCTGGAAAAAAAATATTATTAGAAAATTTAAATTATTGGAATGTTGATGAACAGGAGCCATATTTTTCTTATGTTGAGGCGTCTATTAAAAGAGAGCAAAATAAATCTTAATTTCTAATTTTTCCATCTATCGTGTGTCCAAATCCACTGATCAATATTTTTTAAAATCATTTTTTCCAAAATCTGATTTATAAATTTAGTAATCTCAAAAGAAGATTTATTTTTGGCGATTTTAATTGGTTTAGATACATACATTTTAAAATAAAATTTATTTTTTCTCTCTATATAAATAGGCACTAAATCACATTCATATTTTTTTATGAATTGAGCTGGTATCGTTGTTGATGTAGCTAAATGATTGAAAAATGTGACTTTTTCCCCCTCTCTTACTCTTTGATCGACCATGAGAGCAATTGAAGTGCCTTCTTTTATCAATTTAACCAATTCTCTAGTTCCTGAACGACCCTTTTTAATTTGTTTTTTGCAAATGTCTCTTACCCTAATTTTTTCCATTACTTTATTTAGATAAGGATTATTTAGAGGTCTGTAAATCGCGGCACAATTGATGCCTTCTTTTTCAATCTGCATTGCCATTAATTCGAAGTTATTAAAATGTCCTGAAATAAAAATTACTTTTTTTTTATTTTTTTTGATCTGATCTAAATATTCTTTTCCTTCTATTAATATGTATTTTGATAATTTATCGTTTTTGAAATTTTTTAAATGAACATATTCAGCAAAAATTCTACCATAGTTACCTAAAACATTTGATGCTATTTTTTCAAAATCTCCTTTGATATGTGCTTTCTCTAAGTTTTTAATTATTGATGATTTTGATCTAAATATTGGACCTAAATTTTTACCTATAAAAAAACCAAGATTAGATGAATTTTTAAATCCAATCAATCTGAATATAAAAAATAAAAAGGTAATAAATACAAATTGCACTAAATGGTAAAATCGTTTCATTTGATATCAAATAATTTTTTTTTTAACTTATTTATTTTATTTACCTTCAGATTTATTTTCAAAAATTTTATTTTTTCTCTTTGCTTTAAATTTAATCTTAAATAGTCTTTTTCTGTAGTGATAATTTCAAGTTTATGTTCTAAAGCTATTTTTTTTAGAAAATCTATCTCCTCATCACTAAAATTATGATGATCAGCATAAATAAATTTTCTTTGTAATTTAAATTTATATTTTAACAATGTATTTTCAAATTCTTTTGGATTGCCAATTCCACAAAACATTAGATAATTCTTCTTTTTATCTAAAGTGTTTATATTTTGTGGAATATATTCTCCTTCTAGCACTTCTATATTTTCATTGAAGGTTTTTATTTTTTGAAAGATTTTTTTTGTAGATTCAGTTGATCCATTTAGAAAAATCATATCATAATTTTTTATTTCTTTTATACTTTCTCTCAAAGGTCCAGCTGGTAAAACAAAACCATTTCCAATAAATTCAGAGGAGTTAAAGCATGCAATTTTTAAGTCATATGCAATATTTTTTTGCTGTAGTCCATCATCAAGTATTGCAAAATCATATTTCTTTTTTTCTGCATGCATTAATGAATTAATTCTATTATTTTTGGCGATAACATCACCATTCTTTTTTAACAAATTTATTTCATCTTTCTGGTTAATATAATTTTTCTTTATGAACACAGTTTCATATTTTTTTTTTAAAATTTCATTTATTAAAATTGATAATGATGTTTTTCCAGTTCCACCAATAAAAATATTACCCACACAAATTGTTTTAATTGTAAATTTTTTTTTATGTGAAAATTTTTTAAAAAAATTTATTGTATGTGTGATTAAAGTTAAAGGTAAAAAAATGTATGCTAATAAATTTTTATTATTCCAAAAATCAGGTTTTTTTAAATTCATTAAAAATATGTTTGTCTAATACTTTTATAGTTTTTTTTAAAATTTTTTCCCCAATATTTTTAATTTTAAATCCTGATTGAACATTTTTAGTAAAAGTTATTTCCTTAGAAAGTTGTACATTAGTATTAATTTTTTTAGAAATTTTGTTAGATTTTAGTAATTTATAAATATCCGTAAAATTACTTACAAACGGTCCGTGTAATATTTTTGCCCCATATCTTGCAGCTTCTAGAGGATTTTGCCCACCTCTATTAATTATTGAACCACCCAAAAATACAGAGCCACCTAATTTATGAAACTTTTTTGTCTCTCCAAATGTATCAACAATATAAATATCAGTATTTTTTAAATTTTTTGGTCTTAAACTATGTAAATTCACTTTAAGTTTTAGTCTTCTCAATTCAGATGCTATTTCTTTTGCCCTATGTATATGCCTTGGAATTACAATTGTAATTAAATCATTATATTTACGTTTTAGTATTATATGGGTTTTTGCACAAAATATTTCTTCAGAATCGTGTGTACTTGAAGCAATCCAAAATTTTTTATTTTTTAGCTCAATATTTAATTTTCTATCAAGATTTTGTTTAGCATCATCATATTCAGCAAATTTAATATTCCCTATTTCAGAATAATTTTTAAGGCCTAGTTTTTTTAGGTATGATTTTGTCTCTTTATTCTGAGGGTAAGCTATTTTGATGTTTTCCAAAATTGATTTAGTAAAATTCTTAAATTTTAACCATCTATTAAATGTTTTTTTTGTTATTCGCGCATTGAATAATATTAAAGGTATATTTTTGTACTTAAGGTTTTGATACATGCATGGCCAAATTTCAGATTCAACAAATATAGCAATATTTGGTTTCCAATAATTTAAAAAAGAATTTACAAAAATAAAATGATCTATTGGATAAAATTGATGAATGGTTTTTTTAAATTGAAACTTTTTTAAAACTTTTGATGAGCTAAGTGTACTAGAAGTAACTAATATTTGATTAACAGTATTATTTTTTTCATAATTTTTAATCAATGGAACTATACTTAGTATTTCTCCTACACTACATGCATGAAACCAAACCAGTAATCCATTTCGTCTCTTCTCTGATGGGATTGAGAACTTTTCAACAAACCTTTTCTTATCTTCTTTATTTTTAAATATTCTTAAAATGATAACAATTGGAGATATCAACATAATTATTGACAAAATTACTTGATATAAAAAAAACATACTTATTTTTGAATTTGTTTCTCATAAAAGTTTCTATACAATTTGGAATTGGTCATTAAATCTTCATGTTTTCCACTATCTACAACTTTACCAGAGTCTATTACATAAATTTTATTTGAATTTAAAATAGTTGATAGTCTATGAGCAATAACTATCGTGGTCTTATTTTTTGTAAGTATTTTAAGAGCTTCTTGAATTTTAGTTTCTGTCTCACTATCCAGAGAGGATGTTGCTTCGTCAAGTAATATTATCGAGCTTTTTTTCATCATTGCTCTTGCAATAGCAATTCTTTGTTTTTCTCCACCAGAAAGTCTAATGCCATTTTCTCCAATTATTGTTTCATATTTATTTGGCAGTTTATCAATAAACTCAGCACAATTTGATAGTTCAGCTACTTTATGAATTTCATCATCTGAAGCATCTTCATTAGAATATTTTATATTGTTTAAAATTGTGTCATCAAAAAGGGTGGTTTCTTGGCTTACTAAAGAGATATTTTCTCTTAGAGATTTTAGTGTTGTTTTGTAGATAGATTGACCATCTATTTTTATGTCACCTTCATCAGAATCATAAAACCTAGGAATAAGATTTAAGATAGTTGATTTTCCTGATCCACTGTGACCAACTAAGGAAGTCATTTTTCCACCTTCAAAAAATAAATTTACAGATTCTAATACTTTTTTTTCTTTTTTCTCATAAGCAAAATTTAAATTTTCAAATATTATTTCAGAATTTTTTTGAACTAAAGGTTTGGCATTTCCATGATCAATTATTTTGTTTTTGTTATCAATAATTGGAATAATTCTAGTTGCAGCAGAAACACCTTGCTTAATTGTCATATTTAAAGTTGAGAGAGCTCTAACTGGCTGATAAGCTAACATCATTGCTGCTAAAAAAGAAAAAAAATTATTTATATCAAGACTTCCGTTTGATATTAGAATCCCAGAATAAAATATAAGCACCGCAATCATTACCCCAGTTAAAGTCTCCATTATTGGAGAAATTCTTACAAAAACTGTCTGAATTTTTTTATTTTTTTCTTTTAAATCGTCTAGATATTTTTCTGCTTTTAAATTTTCATAATCTTCTTTTTGGAAGATTTTAATCAGTTTGTGGTTTTTAAATAATTCAACTAAAAATGTTGTTAAATGACCCGATTTTTCCTGAGCTTCAGTAACTACTTTGCTTATCCTTTTACCCAAGGTTTTTGCTGACAAGCTTGCAAGAGGAATCATAATTATTGAAATCATTGCTAGTTTCCAGTTTTGTGTAAACATTACTATTAGGAGCCCAATTAGTGTTAATGAATCTTTAAATAAAGTTAATATAGCATTACTAAGTAGATTAGTTATATGAGTGACATCATATGTCAGGTTAGAAATAAATTTTCCAGAATGTTTTTTATCTATAATTTGCGTATCGGTTAAAATTAAAGATTTAACCATATCAAATTGCAAATTCTTTTTAATATTTTCACCAACACTAATCATTGTTGCTTTTGCAAAATAAAGTGAAAGACCTTTAGTGGTAAAAGCAACTATGATCATAATTGGTATAAAAAAAATTAATGATTGATCTTGTTCTATAAAAATTTTTTCAATTGCTGGATCTAATAGCCAGGCAATTGCAGAAGTACTCCCGGCAACCAAAACTGAAAAAAATACTGATAAAAATATTTTATTCAAAAATTTTCTAGAATAATCTCTATATAATCTTTTATATATTTCAGAATTTTTCATTAAAATGATTTTGCAATTAAAATATTTAAAAAAATTATCAATCCAAATAAGTTATTGCTTTTAAACACTGATAGGCAACTCGAGGGATCTGTAAAATTAAAATTTTTCATTTGATAGAAAAGTAGGTGCATCAAAGGAATTGTACCTAAGACATAATAGCTTAAATTTAAATTCATATAATATCCACCACTGGCAAATAGAATGATTAAAAAAGAATAACATACGAATAAAAATTTTTTTGCGTTTCCTTTAAACTTGATTGCAGTTGATTTTAATCCAATTATTTCATCATCTTGAATATCTTGGAAACCATAAACCGTGTCATATCCTAATGTCCAAAATATGGCTCCAAAATAAAATAGTATTGGTACTATTTCTAAATCCCCTTTAATCGCAGTCCATCCAAGAATTAATCCATAATTAAATGTAATTCCCAAAAAAAGTTGAGGCCAATATGTATATCTTTTCATCAAAGGATATGTAAATGCGAGCGGCATTGATCCTAAAGCTAAAATAATAGTAAAAAAATTAAAATTAATTAAAACCAAGAAAGCCAATGAACACAAAATTAAAGCATAAAATAATCCTAGTTTTATTGAAATTTTTCCAGAGGCGATTGGTCGATTTTTTGTTCTAAAAACCTTTGCATCAAACTCTTTATCCAGTATATCATTTACAATACAGCCTGCCGATCTCATTAAAACTGAACCTAAAAAAAATAAAATTAGATAAAAAAAATACTTATTTAAACCAATTGAAAAATCATAAGCTAAAGTCAAGCCCCAAGCACAAGGCCAAAACAAAAGCATGTAACCAATCGGTTTTGTCAATCTTGTTAATTCAATAAAAAGTTTAATTTGGTTCATAATAATTTACTTGTAAATAACAAAGGGTAGTTTCATAATCAAATTGATTCGTATGAATATAGATTACACAGTAACAGCTTTAATGTTTCCAGCTATTCCATTGCTAATGAGTGTGTATAGCAACAGATTTCATTCTCTTAGTATCTTAATTCGTCAACTTCATGATGAGCATGTTTATGAAAAGCATATTCCACCTGAATGGAAGAAGCAGTTTATTAACTTGAGTGGCAGGATAACTCTTCTTAGATGGACAATTTTATTTGCCTCATTTGGGTTCCTATTTAATATGCTTACTGTTTTTGCACTTTATTTAGATGAAGTATTTGCAGCGAGAGTAATTTTTGGCTCATGCTGTTTATCTATGATTATATCAATAATTTTTTTCATTAGAGAAATTCAAATTTCAACAAATGCTCTAAAACTCCATATGTCTGATATGGATGTAGATGTAAATTAGGGAAGTATTACTGCTGGTCCAGTAAGAACTCTAGACTCTAAATCTTTGTGTGCTTGTGCAATATCTTTAAGAGAATATTTTTTTGAAATTTTTACTTTTACTTTTCCACTTGAAGCCATTTCAAAAACTTTATTTGCAGCTTCATCAAGCTCTTCTCTTGTTGTAGTGTACTGCATAATACTTGGTCTTGTTAAATAAAGTCCTTTTGGTTGAATTGATTTTGCAACATTAACAGGATCTAAAGGACCTGACGCATTTCCAAAAGAAACCAACATTCCTCTTAATTTTAAACATTCAATTGAACCATCAAAAGTATTTTTTCCAACTCCATCATAAACAACAGACAAACCTTTTCCTTCTGTAATCTCTTTTACTTTTTCGGCAAAATTATCTTTGTTATAATTAATTACATGGTCATAACCATTTTGTTTTGCATTTTCTATTTTTTCATCTGATCCGACAGTACCAATTACATTGCATCCTAAACTTTTAGCCCATTGTCCAAATATTTGACCAACACCACCTGCTGCTGCATGGAATAAAATATCTTCTCCAGATTTTACAGGATAAGTTTTATGTAAAAGATAAAATGTAGTTATTCCTTTTGTCATTAATGTTGCTGCTGTTTCTAAATCAACACTGTCAGGAACTTTTACCAAGTTTTTAGTTGGATAGTTTCTATGAGTTGAGTAAGCACCAAGAGGAGCTGCACAGTATGCAACTTTATCTCCAACTTTAAAATCTTTTACATCTGAGCCAACTTTAGTTATCTCTCCAGCTCCCTCTAAGCCAATTGGAGATGGAAGAGTTAATGGATAAAGTCCTGATCGATGATAAGTATCAATATAATTTAAACCAATAGCATGGTTTTTAATCGTCACCTCATCAGCTTTTGGTTCTTCAAGCTTAAGATCTTTGTATTCTAAAACTTCTGGCCTACCTGCTTTTGATATTATTACTGAATTCATAATTTATTTTACAAATGTACCATTATGATAATCTTGTACTGCTTGCAAGATTTCTGCTTTAGTGTTCATTACAAAAGGGCCGCCTCTTGCAATTTCCTCATTTATCGGTTTTCCAGATATTACAAGAAATTTAGCATCTGTTTTTGCTTTCACTTTAAGCTCTTCACCATTTGTTAATAATATTAAAGTACTATCTTTAACATTATCATGTTTTTCACTACCAATTTCGATTTCACCATCAATTAAGTAAATAAATGTATTGTGAGTTGATGGGATATTAAAATCAAACTCTTTATCTTTCTTTAATTCTACATCAAAGTAAACTGGCTCTACATTATGACCTTTTACAGGTCCTTCAGCGTTTTCAAATTTACCAGCTATAACTTTAACTTGTTTTTCATCATCTTTATGAACGCTCATTTTATCTGCATCTATATAAATGTATTCAGGCTTACTCATTTTTAATTTAGAAGGCATGTTAACCCATAATTGAAAGCCATGAAGTCTTCCTTCTTTCATTGCTGGCATTTCTGAATGAATAATTCCACTTCCTGTTTTCATCCACTGAACATCACCTGCAGTCATTCTTCCTTCACCACCAGTGCTATCTTTGTGTTCAAAATCTCCAGCCAACATATAAGTAACAGTTTCAATTCCACGATGTGGGTGAGGTGGAAAACCCGCAATATAATCTTCACTGTTTTCAGATCCGAATTCATCTAGCATTAAGAAAGGATCAAAGTAATTTGGTTCAACACCAATACTTCTTTTTAATTTTACTCCTGCACCATCCGATGCCGGAATAGGATCTATAATTTTACTTACTTCTATTTTTGACATTTATTTTGATAATTTCCTTTCTAAACTAAACTCTTTTGTGTCATTTATCACCAAAAATAAAAATCCACCAGCTAATGCTATATTTTTCATAAATGATACAAATTGCATTTGATTACTAAAATCTGTGTGAAAAATAATTGCAGTTGCTATACAAAATATACTTAAGAGAGCAGCAGAAATTTTTACTTTATATCCAATCATTATTAATATTGGAGCACCTATCTCAAGAATTATTGCTGGAATTAAAAAAATACCCGGCATTCCCAAAGATTCGATCCAACCAATGGTTCCCTCATAATTTCCAATTTTATTAATTCCACTTAACAAGAACACTAAAGAGATAAATATTCTCCCAACCAAATCTAAAATATTTGTCATGATCTATTTGTTGTGTGAACCATCACAAAATGGTTGATTGTTAGTTTGTTTGCAATGACAGAAATAAATAGTTTTATTTTCTTCGGCCACAAATTTAACTGGTTTAAATTCTGTTCCTCTATGTGACATATCACAGAATGGTTGGCTCTTACTTTGTCCACAAGAACACCATAAATAATTTTTTCCTTTTTCAACATCAATAGAAATAGGTTGATCTCCTGCTTTTATTCCTTTGCTCATAAATCTCCTTTGTTAATTTTTTATCTAAATAATGATCTGGTTAAATTCTGCAAGAACGCAATAATTTCATACTAGTATTTATAATCATACCTTGAAAAATAAAATTAGGTATTTAGATGAGTAACATGAAAAACAACATTGAATGCCCAGCGGAAAGAGCAATTTATTTTCTTGGTGGAAAATGGAAAATCAGAATTTTATTTTACTTATTTAACAATAAAATAGTGAGATTTAATAAACTCAAAAAAGAGTTAAAAACAATAACACAACAAATGTTATCAAAACAACTAAAGGAATTAGAGATTGATGGAATTATAAATAGAGAAGTCCATCAAGTAGTACCTCCAAAAGTTGAGTATTCTTTGACAGAATTTGGGCTTTCGGTTATTCCAATTTTAAAATCTTTTTCTGATTGGAATAAAAAAAATACTAAAACTATTTCTCAAAAGTTAAATAAAAATTTTGAGGAGAATAGAATTAGATAAGTTTAATTAGTTCGTTAAGATTAGCGATCTTATTTTTAGGAATATAATCTAGATTATCAAATATATTATTATTTCTATTTACCCATATAGAATTGTATCCATAGTTTCCTCCACCAGATACATCCCAAGTATTTGCACTTAAAAAAACAACTTCATTTTTTTTAATTTTATATTTTTTTACTGGCATATCATAAACTTTAGAATCAGGCTTAAATACACCAACTTCTTCAATTGAAAAAATATCATCAAATAAATTATTTAAATTATTACTACGTACTAATTCATTTAATAAAGAAGGTGTCCCATTGGAAAGTATTGCTAGTTTAAAATTTTTTTCTTTTAAAGATTTTAATACTTCTGGAACTTCTTCAAAAGGTGAGAGAATTTTATAGAGATCTAATAATTCATCTCTCATTGAATTGTCTATTTTAAATACACTCATTGATTTATCCAAACTGTCTTCAGTGATCTGCCAAAAATCTTTATGTCTTTTCATTAAACTTCTAAGCCATGTGTATTCTAGTTGTGTGGTTCTCCAATAATTTGCAAAAGCTTCCCACTTATCACCAATTTTGTCTTTACATTTTTCTGCTGCTGAATTTACATCGAATAAAGTACCGTAAGCGTCAAAAATTATTGCTTTAATATTTTTCATAAACTAATTTAATAATATGAGTAACATTAGATTATATTTTTCTAAAAGTTTATCTAATAATTTAACTGATACACTTGATAAATCTCAGTCACATTACGTAAACAAAGTAATGAGAGTTAAAGAAAATGAAATTTTTTCTTTATTTAACAGTAGTGGTGAATGGGAAGCAAAAATTTTAAATATCTCAAAAGGTATTGTTGAATTTAATGTTACAAAACAATTAAGACAAAAAGAAAATTCTAAAGAATTGTGGCTTGCTTTTTCTCCAATTAAATCAAATTACTTTAATTTTATGATTCAAAAAGCAACTGAGTTAGGTGTCACAAAGTTTATTCCAATAATATTTGATAGAACGATTGTTCGTAAAATTAATAAAGAGCGATTAGAGAAAGTAATTATTGAGGCGTCAGAACAATCAAATAGAATTAATGTTCCAGATATTGAGGATCCAAAATCATTAGATAGTTTTTTAATTAGTAATGAAATTGATTTAATTTTTACTGATCTAAATTCTGAAAATACCAAAATAGATTTAAAGAAGGTTACTGATAAACCTACATGTGTAATTATAGGTCCAGAAGGAGATTTTTCTGAAGAAGAAAGGGCTAAGATTCTAAAATTTAGCGGAGTTCAACCATTGAAAATTAATGAGAATATATTGAGATCTGAAACAGCTGTAATTTCAGCTATATCGATCATAAAATACACCATAAATTGATATTTTGTCGCGAAAACTAAAGTGTAATTTTTTTGAAGACGTTCTATATAGGGTAAAAAAATGAAAAAAATTTTATTAACAATTCTTTCAATTTTAACTCCTGCAGTTGCGTTTGCTAACCAGCCAAAAGATTGGCAATTAGGTTTTCAAAAAGCAGCATCAGAGTCTATGAGAGATATCGTTAATTTTCATGACAAACTGTTACTGCCAATCATAATTGCGATAAGTGTTTTCGTTTTATTTTTGATGGTCTATGCATGTATCAGATTTAGAGCATCAGCAAATCCAGTTCCTTCTAAAAGAACTCACAATGTTGCTGTAGAAGTTTTATGGACATTAATTCCATGTTTAATTTTAATCGTGATGGCAGTTCCATCGTTTAAAATTTTATATAAACAAGATTCAATACCGAAAGCGGATGTAACAGTTAAGGCAATCGGTTATCAGTGGTACTGGGGTTATGAGTATCCAGACGAAAATATTATTTTCGACTCTTACATGATTGAAGATAAGGATTTAAAAGAAAATCAGCCAAGATTATTAGCTGTAGATAATGAATTAGTTGTTCCAGTAAATAAAGTAGTAAAAGTTTTAATTACTGCAAATGATGTTTTGCATGCTTGGGCTTTACCATCTTTTGGAGTTAAAAGAGATGCAGTTCCTGGAAGAATAAATGAAACATGGTTTAAAGCAGAAGAAGTTGGAACTTATTATGGACAGTGTTCTGAGCTTTGTGGAATTAAACATGCTTTTATGCCGATTACAGTAAGAGTAGTTTCTGAAGAAGAATATCAAGAATGGCTTACTGGAGCTAAAATAAAATTTGCAAAAGAAATTAATGAAGAAGATCAATTTAAAAAACTAGCGAGTAAATAATATGTATACACAGACTGCATCACACGACGATCATCATACACCAACTGGTTGGAAACGTTGGGCGTATTCAACTAATCACAAAGATATCGGTACAATGTACCTTATATTTGCAATTGTTGCAGGTGTGATCGGAACTGCATTCTCAGTTTTAATGAGAATGGAATTGATGCATCCAGGTGATGGAATTTTGGGTGGAAACTATCATTTATACAATGTCTTAGTAACAGGTCATGGTTTAATAATGATCTTCTTTATGGTTATGCCAGCAATGATTGGTGGTTTTGGAAATTGGTTTGTACCAATCATGATTGGTGCACCTGATATGGCATTCCCAAGAATGAATAATATTTCATTTTGGTTACTACCAACTTCATTCATTTTATTAATCATGTCTATATTTATGGATGGCCCTCCAGGTCAAACTGGAGTTGGTGGTGGATGGACAATCTATCCTCCTTTATCATCTACAGCAGGACAGCCTGGTCCAGCAATGGACTTTGCTATTTTAAGTTTACACTTAGCAGGAGCGTCTTCAATTTTAGGAGCGGTAAACTTTATAACTACAATTTTAAACATGAGAACTCCAGGTATGACATTGCATAAAATGCCTTTATTTGCTTGGTCAATTTTAGTTACAGCCTTCTTATTACTTTTATCACTTCCAGTGTTAGCAGGTGCAATTACAATGTTGTTAACTGATAGAAATTTCGGAACTGCATTCTTTGATGCTCAAACAGGTGGAGATCCAGTATTATTCCAACACCTATTCTGGTTCTTTGGTCATCCTGAAGTATACATTTTGATTTTACCAGGTTTTGGAATGATCAGTCATATTGTTTCAACATTCTCAAGAAAACCAGTATTTGGATATTTAGGTATGGCATATGCAATGGTAGCAATTGGAATAGTTGGTTTCGTTGTATGGGCTCACCACATGTATACAGTTGGTTTAAGCACGGATACTAAAGCTTATTTCTTAGCAGCGACGATGATTATTGCTGTCCCGACAGGCATTAAAATATTTTCTTGGATAGCAACTATGTGGGGTGGTTCAATATCATTTAAAACACCTATGGTTTGGGCTTTAGGATTTATATTTTTATTTACAGTCGGTGGAGTTACAGGTGTTGTTCTTGCAAATGCAGGTGTAGATACAGCAATGCATGACACTTACTATGTAGTAGCTCACTTCCACTATGTATTATCTTTAGGCGCGGTGTTTGCAATCTTTGCAGGCTTTTATTACTGGTTTGGAAAAATGAGTGGTTATGAATATTCAGAATGGTTAGGTCAATTACACTTTTGGTTAACATTTATTGGTGTAAACTTAATTTTCTTCCCTCAACACTTCTTAGGTTTAGCGGGGATGCCAAGAAGATATGCAGATTATCCAGATGCATTTGCTGGTTGGAATTATATATCTTCAATTGGATCATATATTTCTGTAATTGGTTTAGGAGTATTTTTTGCAAATCTAATTTATGCATTTTATAAGAAAAAAGCTGCTGCTCAAAACCCTTGGGGTGAAGGAGCAACAACTTTAGAGTGGACAGTGCCGTCTCCTCCAAATTTTCATACTTTTGATGAATTACCGAAGTTTGAAGATGAAGAGAGTGCAGAAAAATCTACTACTTAAAAAAAAGTATTTAGATTTTTTGTCTAAAATTAAATGATTAAGTCTAAGTTAAAAAATAGAAATTTAAGTCAAGAAGACGTTTTCAATTTCTCTGAGTTATTTAAACTTATGAAGCCAAGAGTAATGTCTCTTGTAATTTTTACTTGTGCAGTTGGATTGTTAATGGCGCCAAATATTATTCCAACAAAAGATGCCATTATTGGTATAATTTTAGTTTCTATTGGAGCTGGTGCTGCTGGAGCTTTAAACATGTGGTACGAGTCTGATTTAGATGCATTAATGACAAGGACTTGTTTAAGACCTATACCAACTGGGAAAGTTAATAAAAACCAAGCTTTGATTTTTGGTATCGCTTTATCAATATTTTCTGTTGTTGCTTTAGATTATTTTGCAAATACAGTTTCAGCAGCTTTATTGTTATTTACAATTTTGTTTTATGTGTTGGTTTATACCGTTTGGCTTAAAAGAAAAACGCCTCAAAATATAGTTATTGGAGGCGCTGCAGGAGCATTACCTCCTGTAATTGGTTGGACTGTAGCTACTAACTCACTTTCAATTGAGCCATTAACTTTCTTTCTAATTATCTTTTTTTGGACACCATCACATTTCTGGGCACTAAGTTTATATAAATCTGATGATTATAAAAAAGCAAATATTCCAATGCTTCCATTGACTAATGGTGTTGAAAGCACAAAATTAAATATATTTGTTTATTCGTTAATAATGATGCCAGTTATTGTTTTCCCATATGCAATTAATTTTGTTGGTCTAGCATTTTTAATTCCATCATTAATTTTGACAATTTATTATAATTACTTATGTTTTGAACTTTACAAATTTAAGAAAAACAAGTTTGATGCAAAAAAAGCAAAAACAATTTTTGGATACTCGATATTATATTTGTTTTTAGTCTTTGTATTTTTCTTAATAGATAAAATTTTATGATAACACCCGATAAAAAAACAAAGAAAAAAAATATTATTACTGCTTTAGCAATTTTAGCTTTTATGGTTTTTTTGTTTGTTTTTACATTATATAACGTTGGCGTATTTGATAGGCAGATATGATTAAGATCAAAACATTAACTCCATTACTTCTAGCGGGTATTTTTTGTTTAATGTTAGGTTTATCTTTTGCGGCAGTGCCCTTATATGATCTTTTTTGTCGTGTAACTGGCTTTGGAGGAACAACCCAAGTATCTAAAGAAGCCCCGAAAATAGTTTTAGATAAAGTTGTAAGTGTAAGATTTGATACGAATGTAAACAATCTTACTTGGAATTTTAAAGCTAAATCAAATGTCATTGATGTTAAGGTTGGTCAGGTAAATAGAATTGAGTTTGAGGTAGAGAACTATGGAGATGAAACAACTTATGGAGTTGCTAGTTTTAATGTTTCGCCTGCAAGTTTTGGTAAATATTATAGTAAATTAGGCTGTTTTTGCTTCGAAAAACAGGAACTTCAGGCAGGTGAGAAGGCAACTTATATTATGACTTTTTATTTGGACCCAGAACTGGTAAATGATCCAACAGTTAAAAACTTACAGGATGTAACTATGTCGTATACTTTTTTCTCGACAGATTATTATAAACAATCATAATTAAAAAAATATGTCAGCTGAAAAAAAACATGATTATCACTTAGTAGATCCAAGTCCTTGGCCTATATTTACATCTTTTGCATGCTTGGTACTAGCTATTGGAGCAATTTTTTATATGCACAATGATGTATCTTGGGGAATGTATTTAGGATTAGCTCTTGTAATTTATGCAGCTTACATGTGGTTCAGAGATGTTGTAATAGAAGCTGAACATCAAGGCTACCATACTCCAGTTGTTCAAATCCATCATAGATATGGAATGACGTTATTTATTGCTTCTGAAGTTATGTTTTTCGTTGCGTGGTTTTGGGCATATTTTGATATAAGTTTGTTCCCAAATGAGTTTGTTGGAAATGTTTGGCCTCCACAAGACATAGAAACTTTTGATCCATGGGACATTCCATTAATTAATACACTAGTTTTGTTATTATCAGGTACTACAGTAACTTGGGCTCATCACTCTTTATTAGAAGACGATAGAAAGGGATTTATTCAAGGATTAACAGCAACTGTTGCACTAGGCTTCTTTTTTACTTTATTACAGGCTTACGAATATCATCATGCTACATTTGATTATTCAGGACATATTTATGGTGCAGTATTTTATATGGCAACAGGTTTCCATGGTTTCCATGTAATTGTTGGAACAATTTTTCTTGCTGTTTGTTTATGGAGAGGAAGATTGGGTCACTTTACGAAAGAGCACCACTTTGGTTTTGAGGCAGCTGCTTGGTACTGGCACTTTGTTGATGTTGTTTGGTTATTCTTGTTTGCAGCTATCTACGTTTGGGGAAGTTAATATTTAATCCTTGAAGAATAAGCTTCTATTTTCAGTTTTTGTCTATTTTATAATTTTAGTTTTGTTGTCATTAGGCTTTTGGCAATTGTATAGATTGAGTTGGAAATTAGATCTAATCAATCAAATTGAAAATTCTTTAAAGATCGATCCTGTTGAACTTCAAAATGTAGAAAAAAAAAATTATTTAAGAATAAAAACATCAGGACAAATTGATTTTGAAAAACAAATTTATCTCTATAATCTTAACGAAACTGGTAAACCTGGATTTGAAGTTATTAACCCAATTAAAGTTGGAAATGAAGATTATTTAATTAATAGAGGCTGGATATCTTTTGACCAAAAAAACAAACCAGAGATTAATGTTGTTGATCAAAAAAATATTATTGGTACTTTAATGCTTCAATCAAAATCAAGTTCATTCAAACCCAAGAATGAAGTAGATAATAATTATTGGTTCACACTAGATCGGGAAGATATTTTAAAATTTACAGGAAAAAACTTTTCGAAATATATTATTTATTTAAACGGTAACTACGAAAACCCAAGACCAAGAGTGATCACTGCTAAAATTTCAAATAACCACAAAAAGTATGCAATTACTTGGTTTTCGATGGCGATTTCAATTCTTTTAATATATCTATACTTTAGAAAAAAAAATTATTAATGAGATACGTCAGCACCAGAAATACTTCAAAAACATATGAATTTAAGGATGTTTTTATCAAAGGTCTTGCTGATGATGGGGGATTGTTTATTCCTAGCTCACTTCCAAACTATAGTGAAAAAGAAATTCAAGAATTGAGGTCACTAAATTATTCAGATTTAGCAAAAAAAATTATTTTTCCTTTTATAGGAAATTTTATGGAAAAAGATGAATTGTCTAAAATAATTGATAAATCTTATTCTGTTTTTAGAAGAGAAAATGTAATTGATTTCATAAAAATAGGGGATCGATCAGTCTTAGAGTTATTTCATGGCCCAACACTAGCCTTTAAGGATGTTGCTATGCAACTTCTTGGAAATTTTTATGAATTTTATTTAAGCAAGCAAAAAGAAAAAATTAATATTGTAGTTGCCACATCTGGAGACACAGGGGCAGCAGCTATAGATGCAATAAAAGGAAAAGAAAATTTAAATATTTTTGTACTACATCCTGATAATCGAGTTTCTTCTGTTCAGCGAAAAATCATGACTACTGGAAAACATGAAAATGTATTTAATATCGCTATTAAAGGAAATTTTGATGACTGCCAAAACTTAGTTAAATCAATGTTTTCTGACACAAAATTTTCTCAAGATATTAATATGTCAGGTGTAAATTCAATCAACTGGGCAAGAATTATTGCTCAATGTGTTTATTACTTTTACAGCTATTATCTCATTGAAGATCACTCTAAACCCACTAATTTTTCTGTTCCCACAGGGAATTTCGGAGATGTATACGCAGGTTACTTAGCCAAAAAAATGGGTTTGCCCATTAATAAATTGATTGTTGCAACAAATCAAAATGACATTCTCCATAGAGCTATTTCAAACGGTAATTACGAGGCTGAAAATGTTTCCGAAACTATTTCTCCTAGTATGGATATACAGATCGCAAGTAACTTTGAGAGACTTATTTTTGATTTGAATGATAAGAATTCAGAACAAACATCAAAAGACATGATAAAAATTAAAGAAGAAGGAAAATATTCAATTGATAAAGAAAAGTTGAATTTAATTAATCAAGATTTCTTATCAGCAAGAATGAGCGAGACCGAAACACTTGATATTATTAAGTCTGTTTATCAAGAATTTAATATTGTTTTAGACCCTCATACTGCAATTGGTTATGGAGCTTTTGATAAACATGATCTCAATGGTAATAATATTGTGCTAGCAACAGCACATCCATGTAAGTTTCCTGATGCAATTAAAAGTGCTATAAATATTAAAGCTGAGTTACCAAATGAACTTCAATTTATATTAAATGAGAAAGAAAATTATGATATTCTTGAAAATGATATTGAAAAAGTAAAAGAACATATTAAAGATAGATCCAAATGAAAATAAAAGAAAACGATAACCTACCAAATTCAGAAATTTTTGTTCTTCAAGATGGAGAGCCTGTAAAAAAAAATATAGAAGATTTTTTTAAAGACAAAAAAGTTGTAATATTTGGACTACCTGGGGCATATACTTCTGTATGTTCTGCTAAACATTTGCCAGGATATATTAAGATGCATGATCAATATAAAGAAAAAGGTATTGATCATATAATTTGTATTTCAGTAAATGATCCCTTTGTGATGAATGCTTGGGGTAAACAAAATGATGTAGGTGAAAAAATTGTTATGATGGGTGATCCATTTCTTAATTTCACAAAAGAAATTGGTGCAGATGTTGATAAAAGTGGCAGAGGGTTAGGAATTAGATCTAATAGATACACGATGTTTGTTGATAACATGAAGGTTATTAAACTTCAGGAAGAAGCAGATACAGGATCTTGTGAAATCTCAGCAGCAGAAAATTTCTTTAAATTAATCTAGATTTGCAGCTTTTTTAGCTAATAAATCAACTTCTTCATTTAGTGGATTTCCAGCATGAGCTTTAACCCAGTTCCACTTAATCTTAGAATTATTATTCAAATCATATAATTGAACCCATAAATCTTTATTTTTAACATCTTCTTTACTAGATGTTTTCCAATTATTTTTAATCCAATTGTGGATCCAATCAGTAATTCCATTTTTAACATATTTAGAATCTGTGTAGATTTCTATCAAATCTTCAGAATTTACCTCTTTTAATGCATTGATTGTCGCCATTAATTCCATTCTATTATTTGTTGTATCTTTTTCACTTCCACTTATTTTTTTCACTTCATTATCAGTACAAATTATTGCTGCCCATCCACCATTTCCTGGATTTTTTAAACATGAGCCATCTGTATAAATTTTAATCATTAAATCAAATAATCTTTAAAACTATTCAAATTGTTATGGGTAATAAGTTTTTGATAATATTCGTTCGGATCCTTAATTTTGATTAATGCTGTTTTTGGAGTATTTGTATAATCATATAGTCTAGTTAACAGATATCTAAGGGCAGCACCTCTACACAAAATATTTAAATTGTTTTTTTCATTTAATTTAATTTTCTTAACACTGTTGTATCCCTTGATTAATTTATCAACTTTCTTCTTATTAATTACAAATTTTTTATTTTTTTCATCAAAACATAGTGCATTAATACAGATTGCTATTTCATACATGTAGTAATCGTTAGCAGCAAAGTAAAAGTCTATAATTCCCGACAGCTTATTTTTATTAAAAAAAATATTATCTACGAATAAATCACCATGAATAATCCCAGAAGGAAGTTTTTTTGGCCAAATTTTTTTAATATCATTAAAATTATTAAATAAAAATTTTTTCAAATTTGATCCTTTATTTGATTTAAATTTAATACTCTGGAGTAAAGGTTTTAAATATTTTACACCCATTGAATTTTTTCTAGTAAATTGTATCTTCTTAGTAACCAGATGCATTTTAGCTATTGCTTTTCCAATAGCATAGCAGTCACTTTCGTTAACTTTCTTTTTATCTTTTCCATTCAAGAAAGTGACAATACAAGCTGTTTTATTTTTTAGTTTAATTAAATAATTTTTGTCTTTAGTTTTAAGTGGTCTTGGGCAAATAATTTTTGAATCATTTAAATGATCCATTAATTTCATAAAAAAAGGTATCTCTTTTGGAAGAACTCTCTTCTCAAAAATTGTGAGAATAAACTTTTTATTTTTGGATTTTAAAACGTAATTTGTATTTTCAATTCCTTTAGCAATTCCTTGGAAACTTAAAATTTTTTCAATATCAAACTTGTTGTTTATTATATCGATATCACTCTGATTTATTTTTGTATATACAGCCATTTAATTTAATTTGTTAGGAACCTTAAAGACCACATTTTCTTTTATAATTTCTACTTCCTCAACATTTATAGAAAATTTTTTTTTTAATTCATTAATAAAATCTTCTACAAGAATTTCAGGTGCTGATGCTCCTGATGATATACCAATAGTATTTGAATTCTGTATTTGATCAAAAGGAATTTCACTTTCAGAATGAAAAAGTTGTGAATTTTGACAACCTGATTTTTTTGCTACTTCAACAAGTCTAACTGAATTAGAAGAGTTTCTACTACCTATTACAAAAAACATATCACACTCTTTTGCAATATTTTTTACTGCCATTTGTCTATTAGTTGTTGCATAACAAATATCCTCTTTTGCTGGCTCTTTAATGTTTGTAAATCTATCTTTCAAAATCTTTATTATTTCTTTAGTGTCATCAACGGATAGTGTTGTTTGAGTTATATAAGCCAATTTTTCTTTATGATTGGTTTTATACTCCATTGCTTCAGCTTCATTTTGAACCAAATCAATAGATCCTTTAGGTAATTGGCCCATAGTGCCTATTACTTCTGGATGGTTCTCATGTCCAATCAAAATAATATGATAACCAGCTTTATTTAAGTTTTCCGCTTCTCTATGAACTTTAGAAACTAGTGGACAAGTAGCATCTACATAAGTCATTTTATAATTTTCAGCATCTTCTGGTATTTTTTTTGGAACACCGTGCGCAGAAAAAATAACAGGTCTAGATTTGTCATTAATTTCCTCTAATTCTTCAACAAAGATAGCACCTTTATTTTTTAAATTATCAACAACATGCTTGTTATGAACGATTTCGTGTCTAACATAAACTGGCGATCCATATTTTTGAATAGATTTTTCTACAATCTCTATAGCTCTCTCAACACCAGCACAAAAACCTCTTGGAGCAGAAAGTAAAATTTTAATTTGTTTGTTTTTCATTTTTCTCTAAAAAATATTCCAGCAATATATGTGGAAAGGTTAAAGACGCCAAACCAATAAAAATTAGTTTTAAGATTGCATCATCTATATAATTAACCTCATTTAATAATAATAATACAATTATTGAAACCAAGATTGTTAAAAGTGTAAGTGGTAAAGCCTTTAAAATAAATAATTTTAGTCCATTTTGGAGATTGTTTTCATCAAGGTCTATCGCAAGTGAAATAGAGTGCCTTACAGAATGTAAAAAACAAAAATAAATTGTAAAAGCTACTAAAGGAGTAAAGTAGTAATTTAAAATTATAATTGAGAAATAATCAAAAAAAATAGTGAATTTTTTTAATTCAAACTTATCAATAAATAAAAATATACTTGATAATGAACTCAAAATAATTGATATCTCGATTATCTTTTTTTCTTCTAAAAATTCTAAAAATAAATAAAAATTTTCATTAACAACAAGTAATGATTTGAATATTTTCACAGTATCATCAAAATGAAAAAAAAGCGGGGCAAGAATTATGAGTGATCCTTTTAAAAGGTATAATATTTGAATTAAGTAAGATTTTCTGTTTATTAAAAATTGTGTATCTTCTTTACCAAAATGAAATGATGCCACTATAAGAAAAACTAACAGTGTGGTTGCAGGTAAGAGTGACCAAATAATAATGACACAAACTGCTATAAAAATATAGAAAATATAGAAAATATATATTCTTTCAAAATTAAATAATTTAAGAAGTTTTTTACCTTTAATATTATCTAATGCACCGTGTGAAACTCCAATAGTTAAAATTAAAAATAAGCAAATTGATGAAGAAATATCTAAATAATTTAATCTAAACATCACAACAGAAAATAGATTAATTAACAAAAAAAATATAAATGAATGATTAAGGTTAATTTTTTTAATTAATTGATTAGTCATTTAAAATAATTCTTTTAAAAATTTCCATTTAGGCATTTTTAAAATTATTTCTAAATCTTCAAAAAAATTACTTTTATTAGATAAGAAATTAATAGCAGTCTTAGGTGAACTATTGAACATTTTAAAGAAAATTTCCCCCATATCTGAAGAGTTATTTCTTAAAACTTTCAAAAAAATATTGTCTAAAAAATCATATTTTTTTTTAATTTTAAACAATTTAGCTTTAGAAATATTATCAATGTTTTCTGTTATATATTTGCTGTGTTCCTGAATATTTAAAAAAGTATAACCCGTGCTTAATCTTGTCATATCACCGGCTGATCCAATATATATTTCATTTAATTTTTTTAGATTTTTATTTCTAAATAAAGGTATAGAGCCTTCTTCTTTAAAATTGATTTTATAATTTTTGATATTTAAATGGTTTTTTAAGTATTGATCTATTTGATTATCATAATCTTTTATATTTTCATTACTTAAATTTGATATCCAGGTAGTCTCCACAAGTGCACTTTTTTTTGAAAAAGGTAAAGTGTAAAAAAAATGAACCTCATTTTTTTGATCACATACAAAATCCATTAAGTTAAATATTTGGTCATCAAAAAAATCTTTTTCAGTTTCAATTTCTACACCACAAAAATGTTGCCACAAATTATTTGGCTTATTTTCAAAATTTGGAACGCTGTTAAAAATTATTGAATTTGATAATTCAATATCATTAATATTCTTAAAAAATTTTATATTTTCATTTAATTTAAGTTTTGAAAGAATTTTGTCATAAAATTTTCCAGTATCTATAGATTGGTAAGGTGTTAGTTTACAATCAATAAACTTTGTATCATTAGGAATGTTTATAGAAAAATTATCCCAACTTTTTTTTACACAATCATCAAAATTATGTGGAAATACTTTCCAAAATGACCAAGTTTTATCTCTTTTATATTCATCCCTAGGCTCAATTATAGCCAAAGATTTATTTTTTAATTTATCAGAAATTTCAAGTTCATAAGCCAAAGACAAACCTGCACAACCGCCACCGATAATTATGTAATCAAAATCTTTCATTTAAATTTATCTCTTCATTAATTAATGAATGATCATGTTCAATGTTATTATCATTTTTATTTGTAAATGTTAAAATTATTAAATCAAAAATTGATAAAAAAGTTTCAATAATTTTTTCAATTTTTGTTACATAAATTTTTCCAGAATTTTTATAATTTTCTAAATTATTTTTATTAATTATTTTGTGTCCAATTTTTCTGTAGACTCGTCTTGCAACTAAAATAGAGAATCTGAAACTTAAAGGTATTTCTTTAATTGAGTAAAAAGAATTTTCATAAAATTTTTCAGATAAAGAAATGGTAGATTTGATATCTTTGAAATTTTCATTGATATAAATTCTTTTATTATTTTTATCTTCAATTACGTCTCTTGAAATATTGGTAAGCTGCATTGCTATTCCAAGATCGATTGCTGATTTCAAGGAATTTGTCTTATTAACTTTTAAAACTTTTGCCATCATTAAACCAACTGTACCTGCTACTCTATAAGAGTAAATTAATAACTCCTTTTTTGATTTTAATTCCACTCTTTCTTTAATATCTGAATTAATCCCATCAAATAAATCATTAATTACTTTTGTTGAAATACTAAATTCATCTATAAGTGCCCAAATATTTTTAATAACAATGTTTTGAAAGTTTTTATTTAAAAAATCTTTCTTAAATTTTTCAAATTTAATTATTTTGTCTTCTAATTTTCCTGGATCATCTGCAATATTATCTGCTTCTCTACAAAAATCATAAAGCGCAGAACATTTATCATAAGTTTTTTTTGGTAAAAAAAAACCAGCCCAATTAAATGATTTTGCATATGTTGCTAAATAATTTTTAGTTAACATTTTAGATCAATTTATCTAATACTTTTGCTGATGAAAGTACTCCTGGTACTCCCGCACCTGGGTGAGTTCCAGCACCAACAAAATATAAACCATCATAAATCTCTGATTTATTATGAAATCTAAAATAAGCTGATTGAGTGAATTTAGGCTGAATTGAAAAACCTGATCCATATTTTGTATTTAGTTCTTTCTCAAAATAATCAGGTGTAAGATAAAAGTCTGATACGATATTATCTCTAAGATTTGGCATTAAATCATTTTCCATTTTATCAACCACAAGATTTTTCATTTTTTCACCTTCTATTTGCCAATCTATATTTGATTGATTATTTGGAACTGGCACCAAAACATAAAAACAATCACTACCCTCAGGAGCCATGCTCTTATCTGTTGCAGAAGGTCTATGTAGATAATAGCTAATATCGTTATTTAATTTTTTATAATCAAAAATATCATCCAGATGTTCTTTATATTTGTTCCCAAATTTAATTGTATGATGCTCAACGTTTTCATAGACTTTTTTGGTTCCAAAATAATAAACAAATAAACCCATTGAGTAATCCATCCTCTTTTGTTTCCAATCAAACAGCATTGAATTTTTTAGGTTTTTACTAGTCATCTTTTCATAAAAAGCAGGAGGGTCTGCATTACAAATAACATTATCAGCTTCGATAATCTCTTCATTGTCAACTACAACACCAGTAATTTTATTATTCTTAGTAATAATTTCTTTTACCTCAGTATTTTTTATTATTTCGATTTCTATTTCCTTCATTAACTTTTCAAATCCTTTAATTATATTTCCCGTACCACCCATTGAATAATGAATGCCCCATTTTTTTTCTAAATAAAGAATTAGCCCATAAATTGATGTAGTTGTGAACGGATTACCACCAACCAAAAGTGGATGCATACTAAGCATCCTTCTTAATTTTTCATTTTTTACATAAGACGATACTAATGAATAAACTGATTTATAACTCTTAAGTTTTAATAATGCTGGCAGCTGTTTCATCATAAAAAAAGGTTTATCAAATGGAACATCTGCAAGCTCTAAAAATCCCTTCTCAAAAATTTTTTTGGTAAAATGTACTAAATCTTCATACCCCTTAACATCTTCTTGATTTAAATTTTCAATTTGTTTTTTCATTTCTATTTCATCACCTGAGTAATTAAATTTAGTTTGGTCCTCAAAAACAAATTGATACCAAATTTTAAGTGGGGTTAGTTTTATGTAGTCCTCAGGATTTTTATTAAACAAACTGAATAGTTCGTTAATTAAATATGGAGCTGTTATTACTGTTGGCCCAGCATCATAGGTAAAACCATCTTTTTTGAAAACTCTAGCTCTTCCACCTAGGTCTGAATGTTTTTCTATTAATTTTACTTTGTGTCCTTTGGCTCTTAGTCTTATTGCTGCAGCAATACCACCAAATCCAGATCCAATAACTATAGAATTCATTGCTGTAATTTATAGCTTTTTCAGGAAATTGTAACCGTATTATGAGTTTATTTTTTTTAGCTGTTCTTTAGTTTCTTCTAAATTTTTTTGAAATACAGCATCCAGTTTAGATTTATCAACTGAAGTAGTTATGATTTTTTTTACTGAGTCTACCGCTATTTTGATTGAAGCATCTTTTATTTCTTTCAATGCAGCCTCTTTCATTTGGCTAATTTTATTTTCAGCCAAACTTTTTTTAATTTCTGATGATTTATGAAATTTATCATTTAAATCAATTATTAACTTATCCGACTCTTTTTTTGCATTTTCCAAAATTTCATTACTTACAGAACTAGCTGTATCTAATTTTTTTTGAGCATTATCGAGTAAAGTTTTTGCTTCTATTCTCAATTTTTCACTTTCATCTATCTCATTTTTGATGTCAGAAATCATACCATCAAGCATTTGAGAAACTTTTTGTGGAATTTTAAAGTAAACTAAAACCCCGATGAAGATTACAAATGAAATTGCAACCCAGAAAGTTGCATCAATTGCCATAGTATTTATCTCCGTTTCTTCTAGATAGATCGTCAACAATTGCTGATATACTGCTATTATTTACTTCAGCACCAATCAGTTTCTGAAGTAACTCAGATGACGTTTCTATAGCAATTTTATTTATTTTGTCAGGCGCATTATCTCTTAAAGCTTGGATTTCTTTTTCCGCTTTAGCTATTTCGTCATCTATTTGTTTATCAAGAACGTCTCTTTTAGCGTTTATATCTTTAACTGCCTTTTCTCTTGCTTGATTAAACATAGCATTAGCTTCAGTTTTGCTTTTTAAAATTATTTGATCATATTCTTTAAGTTTGGTCTCACTATCTTCTCTTTGTTTTTCAGCTGCCTCAATATTTTCTAGAATTTGTGATTTCCTAGACTCTAAGTTGTTACTAATTTTTGGAAGAATTAATTTAGATAAAACCAAATACATTATCCCAAAAGTAAGTACTAACCAGAAAATCTGAGAAACCCAAAACTCTGGATTTAATTGAGGCATACCTCCACTTTCAGCGGCAAAAGCTTCTTTAATAAAAAAGAAGCTTAAAAATATTAGATGAGGATATATTTTTTTGACCATTAACTTAAAACGCAAATAAAATAATCAATGCAACAACTAATCCAAATAATCCTGTTGCTTCAGCAAGTGCAAAACCTAAAAGTAGGTTAGGAAATTGTTTCTGAGCTGCTGATGGGTTTCTCATAGCACCTGATAAATAATTTCCAAAAATTATTCCAATACCAACACCGGCACCAGCTAAAGCTATTGCTGCTAAACCTGCTCCGATCATTTTTGCTGCTTCTAATTCCATTATATCCTCCTCTGTTATTAATGGTGTAAATTTAATGCATCATTTAAATAGATGCAGGTTAAAATTGCAAAAACATATGCTTGAAGAAAAGCAACTAATATCTCCAAACCAGTTAATGCAACCGAAAAACTTAGTGGAAGCCATCCACCAACTATTCCAAGACTAATTACAAAGCCTCCGAAAACTTTCATCATTGTATGACCAGCCATCATATTTGCAAATAATCTAACTGATAGACTTATTGGTCTACTTAAATAAGAAATAATTTCAATAACTACTATTAAAGGAAGTAATACCGCTGGTACTCCACTTGGTACAAACAATTTTAAATATCCAAAACCATGTTTAATAAATCCAATTACTGTTACGCCAATAAAGATAAATGCAGCAAGAACAAATGTAACGATAATATGACTAGTTACAGTGAATGTGTACGGTATCATTCCAAACATGTTGCAAAATAAAACAAACATGAACAATGAAAAAATAAATGCAAAATATGGTTTTGCTTTAGAACCAGCTGTATCACTAATCATTTTAGCAACAAAGGTGTAGCTAAGTTCCGCTAATAATTGAATTTTATTTGGTAAGATTGAATTTTTCTTAGATCCTAAATTAAAAATTAATAAAATAGAAACTGTACTTATAATCATAAACAAACTTGCGTTTGTAAAAGATATATCAAATGCTCCAACTTTTATTTCAGGTCCAATTCTATAAACATCGAATTGGGACATCGGGTTTGCTGCCATAGTACTAACTTATTTTTGCATCTTTTTTGCTGATCTAATCACGTTTGTTATTCCAGCGATCACCCCAACAAAAAAAAATATTAATATAAACCAGGGTTTAGTACCAAAGGTCTTGTCAAAAATAAACCCAATAATTGTCCCGACGGCCACTGCAGATACAAGTTCTGTGCTCAATTTGAATGCAGTTCCAATAGGTGAGGGGTTATCCTTCTTGTTATAAAGATTTTTCTTAGAAATCTTGCTTTTTGCAATCTCTAAGCGAGTTTTAAAAGGGTCTTTTCTCATTTATCCTGGTTAAGCAACCATACTTTCTGCTTTTTGAAGGTCTACAGCTACTAGTTGGCTTATCCCTTTTTGTGGCATAGTTACCCCATATAGCCTGTTCATTTTAGACATTGTTAAGGCGTGGTGAGTAACAATTATAAATTTAGTGTTAGTAATTTTAATTAACTCCTCTAGTAAGCTACAAAATCTTGTAACGTTAGCATCATCAAGAGGAGCATCCACCTCATCTAAAACACAAATTGGAGAAGGGTTAGTTAAAAATACTGCAAATATTAAAGATAGGGCAGTTAGTGCTTGTTCACCACCAGATAATAAAGTTATAGATTGAAGCCTTTTTCCTGGTGGACTGACCAACATTTCTAAACCAGCTTCTAATGGATCATCAGAGTCTACTAATTCAAGCTTGGCATTTCCTCCATTAAAAAGTTTTGTATAAACCTCATTAAATTTTCTGTTAACTTTTTCAAATGCCTCAATAAGTCTTTCCCTTCCTTTTTGATTTAGCTCATCAATGCTATCTTTAAGTTTAACAATTGCGGTAACTAGGTCACTGCGATCTTGTTCCATTTTTTTTATTTCTTCTTCATACTTACTAGTTTCCTCATCTGCTTTTAAATTTACAGAACCTAATTGATCTCTTTGTTGTTTTTTTTTATCTAATGCATCTTCTTGATCAACATGATTTGGAAGTTCTTCAACTCCAAATAAATTTGAATTTTCTAAAATATTTTCTTCTGTTAAATTTAATTCTGTATTAACCCTATCAAGCAAATCGTTTTTTCTTTTTTGTAAACCTTCTATGGTTGCACCTGAGCTAGCTTTTCGCTCTCTAATTTGAATTGATTGCTCTTGTATTTCATTTAGTTGAGCTCTTAAGGTTTCAATTTTTTTATCAGTTTCTTCTATAATTTTTTCGTTCTCTATTTTTTCTTCATCAGAAATTCTTAAATTTTCTGTAATTTGACCTTTTCTTTCTGCTTGTACTCTTGGCTGATTTTCTAAATCGTTTAATTGTTTAGATAATTTATTTTTTCTTTCAGTTAATTCATTTACCATCTTTTCTGAATTAGATAAAAGATTTTTCCAGCTTTCTATTTCAGTCTCTATTGTTTTTATTCTTTCATTTCTTTTTACTGATTCATTCTTTATTGATTGATTTTTACTATATGCATCAGCATATTTTTCTTGAAGTATTTTTATATTTTGAGATTTCTCATTTACACTTAATAGCTCTGTTCTTGATTTTTCATTTTTTAAATCATTAATAAAATTGTCTAATTCCATATTACATCTATCGAGTAATGTAACTGCTTGATTTATCTCATTACTTTCAATTAATTCTTTTGCTCTAGTAATTGAATTTTTTACATTCTTTATAGGACCAATGCTTATTTTAATTGTATCGTCAGCTAAATTATTAACAACTTCGTCAACTTCTTTTTGCTCTCTTTCTAGTTCATTTTTTGCATTTTCTAGATCTTCGTTTGATAACTTTTCTGTTTCAAAATATTTTGAATCTACTTCAATTAAGTCTGACTTTTCTTCCTTTAATCTTTTTTCATTAGAGTTAGCATCAATAATAATTCCATTTTCTCTTGATATGTCTTCGTCTAAAGTCTTTATTGATTTCTTAATTGTTTCAATTTCATCTTGAATTCTAGTATTTTCCTCATCTAGGTTCTGTAGTTCCAAATTAAGTCTCTGTATTCTTGATAAATTCTCAATATTTTTTTCTCTAAGTGGAGCAACTTTATCAGTTGAAGTTTTTATTAAGTTTTCAAGTTCAGATATCTGATTGTTGAAACTTTCAACTTCTCCTCCTGCCTCTGTATTAATTTCATTTTCTATTCTTATTTCCTTATCGATATCCAATAATCTTAGATAATATAGTCCGGCCTCTATTTTTTTTATTTCCTCTGAAATTAATTTGTATTTTGTAGCTTCTTCCGCTTGTTTTTGAAGATTTGCCAATTGTTTTTCTTGTTGCCTTCGTAATTCATCAGCTCTTTTTAAATTATTTTCAGCAGCGCCGAGTCTAAGTTCAGCTTCATGTCTTCTTACATGTAAACCAGAAATTCCAGCTGCCTCCTCAAGTATTGCTCTTCTGTCAGTAGGTTTTGCTGTCACTAAAGCTCCAATTCTTCCTTGGCTAATCATAGAAGGGGAATGTGCGCCCGTTGAAAGATCTGCAAAAAACATTTGAGCATCTCTTGCTCTTACCTCTTTGTCATTAATATAAAATTTAGAACCCTTATCTTTTTCAATTTTTCGTCTAACTTGAATGTTTTCTAATTCACGATACTGAATGGGACCTTCTTTTTCTTTGTTCTCTACTTCTATCGAAACTTCAGCAATATTTTTTGATGCTTTATTAGATGTACCTGAAAAAATTACATCTTCCATTCCTGAACCTCTCATACTTTTTGCAGAGGTCTCTCCCATTACCCATCTCAAAGATTCAACTATGTTAGACTTTCCACAGCCGTTAGGACCAACTATTCCAGTAAGGCCTTCTTCTATTAAGAAATTTGTTTTTTCAGCAAATGATTTAAATCCATTTAATTGGATTTTTTTAAACTCCATGCACTAACTTATATCATTTTTTCTAGTGCTTTTTTCAAATTTTTATAATTAAGTTTTTTTTCGAATTTTTCGTTGTTTATTATTATCGTAGGGGTTGCGTTTACTTTGAAATTTTTTGCACCCTCTATTCGGTCATTTAACACAAAATCCTCAATATTTTTGTTATTCACACAAGATTCAAAATCGATAGAGAAACCTTCATTTTTTAAAAATATTTGAAGATTTTTATTTGCCTCTTCAATAGAGCTTCCCTTTACCCATTTTTGTTGGTTAGCATATAAACTTTCCAAAATATCAGCATTACCATCATTTTTACATTGAGCAACTTTTGAAGCGTTGAAGGCGGCAATATCTAAAGGAAAGTGTCTGAACTCTATTTTTGCAAGCCCTGTGTCCAGATATTCTTTTTTAAGTTCTGGATAAACGTTTTTATGAAAATTTGCACAATGGCTACAAGTTAGCGACTCAAACGCAATTATAGTTATTTTTGCGTCTTCATTTCCAACAATAATTCTTTTTACTTCTTCTGCATTTAAATTTGAAAAGCTTCCCAAAACAATTATGGCAAGTAATATAATTTTTTTCATTTTTCTTTATAAACTTTTGTTAATTCTGTTAATGATTTTTTAATTTTTTCGTTTTTAACATCTTTGATTTTATCTCGATATTTACTAATTGCCACATTATTAGAATTAATTTCATTCAAACTGCTAGTTTTTTGTTCGTCATCAAAGCTAATAAATTTAAGCTTTTCAACAACATCGTAGCCGAAAAAATTATTCATTTTATCTAATATATTTTTTTTTGAATATTCTACATCTACCTCATGGCCTCTTTTAACCATTACAACTAAAGTACTGACACCAAATCGATTTGAGTTTTTGAATGTTTTTGGGAAACAGACTTTAAACAATTCATTTCCAACTAAATATTTCCAATTACTCAGTGTTTCTGAATATATATGACCTTTTTTATTAATAATTTTTTTTAGATTTTTTGGCAAAGTGTCTTTGAAAGATTTTAACCCTTGAATGCTATTATTTCTCTGCTTAGTATTATTTTTAAATTGCATATGAAAGATCTAATAATAACAAATAAAATTCTCAATTGGTACGATATAAATAAGAGGTCTTTACCTTGGAGAAATAAGGTTTCACAAGAAAAGAAACAATACTTTACATTGGTTAGCGAGTTCATGTTGCAACAAACTCAGGTTGCTACTGTGATACCTTATTTTAATAGATTTATTAAAAATATCCCTAATATTGAAAAGTTATCAAAATATAATGATAGAAAATTAACCAAACTTTGGGAAGGTCTTGGATATTATTCAAGAGTAAGAAATTTAAAAAAAACTGCTCAAATAATTGTTAAAAAATTCAATAAAAAAATACCTAGAGATTTTTATGAATTAAAATCATTACCAGGTATTGGCGATTATACAGCGAGTGCAATTTCAGCAATCGCATTTAACAAACCAATAATTCCTTTGGATGGAAACATTGAAAGAGTATTAAAAAGATACTTATATTTAAAGAAACAAAGTCAAATTAAAAAAGAATTCTTACAAGATCAAAAAAAAATTTTTGGCACATCAACAAAAAGATCAAGCGATTATGCGCAAGCTTTGATGGAACTCGGTGCATTAATTTGTAAACCTACAAACCCTTCATGCAATAAATGTCCATTATCTTATAATTGCAAAGCATTCAAAAATAAAAATTTTGATTTAGTGAAATTTAAGAAAATTAACAAGGAAACATATTATAAATTAAATGTTTATAAAAAAAATAATCAATATTTATTAATCAAAAATAATGAATTTAATTTTTTGAAAAATTTAAATATTTTTCCAATGGATCAATTAAATAATCCTAAAAATTTTGATAAAGATTTAAATTTTAAAATATCTAATATGAATATGAATATTAAAATTGAATATAAAAAGAAGCATAACTTTGACAAAAATATTAATTGGATAAATCCTGCAAAGCTTGAAAATTATGTACTTCCAACATTTACCAAAAAGATAATAAAATTCTTAGAAAGTCAAAAATGAAAAAAATAGCAATTATTGGCGCAGGTATTTCGGGTCTGTTTATAGCTAACTTATTTAAAGGAAATAAAGATTATCAGGTCACAATTTATGAAAAAAAAACTTCATTAGAAATAGAAGAAGGTTATGGTATTCAATTATCTGTTAATAGCGTAAAGTTATTAAACAAATTAGGCTTCTCTTCCTTGTCGGACAAAGAGAAATTTAATCCAAAAAAAATTGATTTTTATGAAATTAAAAATTCAAAGAAAATTTGCGATTTAGATATTTCAGAATTTAATTCTGATGATTGTAAGTACACAACATTAAAAAGATCAAAATTACTTCAGTTTCTAATAAATGGACTGGATAAAAATACAATCCAGTTTAACTGCAGTTTAGACAAGATAGAATCCAGTAATGATTCAATAAATTTAACTTTTGATAAAGAAAAAATAACTTGTGATCATTTAATTATTTCAGATGGTGTATTTTCAAAAGCAAAGTCATTAATTTCAAATAATAATTCAGAACCAATTTACAATAACACTATCGCAGTTAGAGCCAGTGTATCCAAAGAAAGTCTTGATAATATAAACGAGGAGAATGTTTCTTTATTTTTAGGATCAGATTTTCATTATGTATTATATCCACTTAATAATGATAAAAATTTTAATTTCATTGGGATATCGAAGAATAAGTTAAATTCTGATCAGCAAAAAAACCATAATCTTTGTAATGAAAGTACATTTATTGAGAACATTAAACAAAAATTATCCAAGAAAATTTCATCAAAAGTATTTCAGAGTCTTGAAGATATTAAATTGTTTCCAGTTTTTGTAAGTAAAAATCCATTTATTCCTCCCAAAAATATTTATTTAGTTGGAGATGCTTTTTTTGCATTCTCTCCTTCTTTTGCTCAGGGAGCCTCACAATCAATAGAAGGAGCCAATCAATTACATGAAGTTATAATTAACCAAAAAAATGATTTTTATAATTCTAGATTAGAGAGAGTGAAAATGATTAATAGAAGATCTGATTTTAATCAATTTGCTTTTCATTTATCAAATCCGATTATGATCTTTTTTAGAAATATTTTTTTAAAGCTTTTGGCTAAGAATAAAAAATTTTTGCAAAGTTATTTAGGTAAAATTTATAAAAATTAATTTTTAGAAATTAATCTTTGTCTCAAGTAATCGATTGGGTAGGTTCGGCCATTAATATCACAATGCCAAAATGTCCAGCCATTGCAGCTTTCAGCTCCTAAAATAGTAGCTGCAACTTTATGTATAGAACCTTCCGCTTGGTTGTGCTTGATACTTCCATCAGCCATTATTCTTGCTGTTATTTTTTTCTTATTATCAAAAATATTTGTTCCAGGCTTAATTATTCCAAGCTCTACCAACGATCCAAATGGAATTCTTGGTTTTGATCTATTATTTTTAAGTGTATCTAACAAATCATCTTCAATTGGTTTGGTAGCCTTTAAACGTTCCTCAGCAGCTTTAAAATAATTCTTTTCTTTTTCTATACCAAAATAATTTCTCCCTAGTTTTTTTGCAACTGCAGCAGAAGTTCCAGAACCTAAAAAAGGATCAAGAATTAAATCATTTTTATTTGATGTAGCTAGTAAAATTCTGTGTAAAAGTGATTCTGGTTTTTGAGTAGAGTGAATTTTTTTTCCATTTTTTTTAAGTCTTTCAGAACCACTGCAAATAGGAAGATTCCAATTAGATCTCATCTGAAGATCATCATTTAAACATTTTAAAGATTGATAATTAAATGTGTATTTTGATTTTTCACTCTTCGAAGCCCAAATTAAAGTCTCATGAGCATTTGTAAATCTTGTGCCTCTAAAGTTAGGCATTGGATTATTTTTATTCCAGATGACATCATTTAGTATCCAGAAACCTAGATTTTGTATTGCAGTTCCTACTCTAAAAATATTATGGTAACTACCTATAACCCAAATAGCTCCATCCTTTTTCAAAATCCTTTTGCATTCATTAAGCCATTCATACGTGAATTCATCGTATTTTTTAAAATTTTCAAATTGATCCCACTTATCGTTTACAGCGTTGACTTTAGATCTATCTGGTCTAGTCAATTCACCTTTCAATTGTAAATTATATGGAGGGTCAGCAAAAATTAAATCAAAGGTTTCACTTGGAATTTTTTTTAATTCTTCGAGACTGTCTCCGTTAATTATTTTATTTTTAAAATCAGATTTCATTTGTAAAAATTAATTAGACTCCAAATGGATTCTTCGGTCAACCTGTGATTGAAAAAATTGGATTCGATTTGTGTATCGAATTTTAATGACAACTAGATGTAGTATTAAGTTAATCTAGATATAGGAGAGAAAGTTTTTCTATGATGTTTGGTTATGCCTAGTTTTTTTAATGCTTGTAAGTGTTGTTTGGTGCCATAACCAAAATTTTTATCCCAATGATAACCTTTATTTTTTTTTGATAGTGTAGCAACAAATCTATCTCTTGATACCTTTGCTATTATAGAGGCTGCTGAAATTGAAGGAATTTTTCTATCACCCTTTATGATCGATTTTAATTTATAATTTTTTAGATTTGGAATTTTGTTTCCATCTATCAATACAAGAGTTGGTTTTTTTGTTAATTTTAATATAGCTCTTTTCATAGCAAGTAAACTTGCATTTAGTATATTGAGTTTTTCAATCTCGTTAACAGAAGCTTTGCCTAATGACCAAATTGAATTTTTTTTAATATAATTAAAAAGGTATTCTCTCTTTTTTTTACTCAACACTTTCGAGTCTTTTAAAATTCTTGGATCCACAGATTTTTTTAGAATGACAGCAGCAGCATAAACAGGACCTATTAAACTACCTCTGCCGACCTCATCAACACCAGCTACTAATTTCATTAAATTGTTAATTTTAACTCTTTAACTTTTTCTCTTATTTTTTTTAAATCTTCCCAAGAATATTTTTTGTTATCTGGATATCTAATTAAATAAGAAGGGTTAAAAGTTATCATTAAAGGATAAGTATTATTATTTAAAATTATTTCTTTCCATTTACCTCTCTCTGAAGATATTTTTTCATTAATCCCAGTAACAGCTTCCATAGCTGTGCTACCCATTAAAATTATAATTTTGGGATCAATAATAGATATATGTTCTTTTAAAAAGTTTGAGTAACGTTTAATTTCTTGTGAAGTTGGTTTTCTATCCTCTGGTGGTCTAAAATTTATTGCATAACTTGTATAAATATTTTCTCTTTTAATATCTATTGCTATTAACATTTTGTCTAAAAGCTCTCCACTTTCTCCTTTAAAAGGGTTTCCAACTTTGTCTTCAATTTCGCTTGGTGCTTCTCCGATTAACATTATAGGACTATCAATATTTCCTTCTCCAAGAACAATATTTTTGGAATAATTTCTTAGTTTACAATTTTCAATTGAATTTAATTGTTTCTTTAGATTTTCTAATAAATCTTGTTTATTTCTTTGATTGATATCACTTTCTTTTTCGACCTCAGAAAACCTATTAATAGGTTTTTTATCAAATACAAAATTGGCTTCTATTGTATTTATTAATTCTTCGTTTAATTTGTCGTTTTGATTTATCAATTTTTTCACCTTACAAGGATTAAATGATATCTAAAATATTTAAAATCATATTATTATTAGTGTTATTCTATCAGACGCCCGTTTATTCTAAAAGTACAAGTTTTAATGATTTCAACTCAAGAGATTTATCTAATTATTTTTCAGGTATTATAGCCTATGAAAATAGAGATAATTCAGAAGCTCTAAAATATTTCAATTTAAGTAAAGTTTTACTAAACAGCCATGACAATTATTTAAAAAGATACGTTAATTCTCTTGTATTGGAAAACAAAGTAGCGCAAGCAATAAATGTTATAAAAAATAACTCAAAAAAAAGTAACTCTGATTTTTTTGATGCTTATGTTTTATTAATAATTGATAGTTTGAAAAAAAATGATTTTGATAAAGCTGATATTTACTTAGATCAAAGTTTAAGATTTCAGGAAGAAAATAGAATTAATTTAGTAATTTTTGAGACTTTAAAGCAGTACATTTACACTTTTAAAAATAAAAAACTTTTACCTAATAAGAAAAATTTTGGAAACTTATCATTAATAGCTGAGGCATTTCAAAGATGTCATTATAATGATCAAAGAACCAGCTCTTTCTTTTTAAATTTAATTAATAATCAACAAGGTGATTATTCAAGATATATATTTTTTTATATAAATTATCTAATTCAGAATAAGGAGTTTGCTCAGGCAAAGTCAGTAATTGATCAAATTGATTATATTGGCTCAACACTTTTGTTAACTCAAACCAAAAGCTGGATAGATAATAATAAGTTTAAAAGTTTTGAAAAAATTTTCTCATGTAAAAACCACAACGATATAATTAGTGAATTTTTATTTTTGATATCAAATCTTTATTCGTCACAAGATAATTTTGAAAAATCAAATTTTTATTTAAATTTATCAATATACTTAAATCCTAAATTTGAATTTAATTTATCACTCGTTGCAGAAAATTTCTTTGCAGATGGTGAATACAACAAGGTAAAAAAAATAGTAAGAAAATTTAAAGCGACTGATGAGTTTTATTATTGGTTTAGAGTTAAAAAAGAAGCGCAAATAATAGTGAAAGAACAAAATTATGAAAAGGGCACAAGCTATATCGAGTCTAAATTTAAAAATATTGAAAAACCTAATCCAAAGATGATTTTTGATTTAGCGAATTTTTACAAAAACTCTAAAAATTATGAACTTGCAATTGATAATTATTCAAGATTAATCTCCTCACTAGAGGATACATCTGTAATTAAATCAGATATTTTATATCGAAGAGGTGGGAGTTACGAAAGATTAGGTAATTATGAGAAGTCAGATGAAGATTTACTTCATGCATTAAGAATAAGACCTAATGATGCATATGTCCTAAATTATCTTGCTTATTCTTGGTTAGAACGTGATTACAAAATAGATGAAGCGATGGAAATGTTAAAAATAGCATATGATTTAAAAAGTAATGATCCCTATATTATTGACTCAATTGGTTGGGCATATTTCTTGATAGAGGAATATAAAGAAGCAGAAAAATATTTAAAAAGAGCTGTAGAATTAATGCCTGATGACCCAATAGTAAATGATCATTACGGAGATATATTGTGGAAGCTAGATCAAAAAATTCAGGCGAGATATTTTTGGAATAGTGTGTTGAGCTTTGATGATACTGAAGATGATATGAGAGAAAATATAAACAAAAAATTGATTACTGGCTTTAAATCTATTCAATGAAATTAAATTTAAAGTCTCATGCTAAAATCAATTTAGCTCTCAATGTAACAGGAAAAAATAAATCATTACATAAAATTGAAAGCATCATTAGTTTTATTGATTTGTATGATGTTATTTCAATAAAAAAAAAAGGAGGTGAAAAACATAATATTTCTTTTCAAGGGAAATTTGCGAAAGGTATTGGAAAAAAAAATACTGTTCAAAAACTCTTTCAAATACTAGATCAAGAAAAATTATTGCTAAATCAAAAATTTAGAGTTTCTATAACAAAGAATATTCCTCAAAAAGCAGGACTTGGTGGTGGTTCTATTAATGCTGCGAGTATTTTAAATTTTTTAAATAAAAAAAAGGTAATTAAAATTAGTGAAAAGAAAATTTCGGAGGTTTGCTCTGAAATAGGGTCTGATGTTATTTTAGGTATAGACCCATCTAGCTCAGTTTTACTTTCAAACAATAAAATCAAAAAATTTTTTAATTGTCCAACTCTAAATATGCTTTTAATAAAGCCCAATTTTGGTTGTGCGACAAAAAAAATTTATTCTAACTTTAAAAATTTTAAAAAACCAAAATTTAATAATCCAAAAAAAAATATGTTTGGTTATAAATTTTTAAAAAATCAAAGTAATACTTTAGAAGATGTTGCAATTTCAAAATACCCACAAATAAAAAAGATTAAGTTATTTTTAGAAAAGACTAATAATCCTGAGTTTGTAAGAATGACTGGGTCTGGATCTACAGTTATTGCATACTATAAATCAGTCAAAGACTGTAATTCAGCAAAAGTTCAATTTAAGAGGAAATTTAAAAATTGTTGGTTGTATGTATCAAAAACTATATAAATTTATTTTTTTTGTGTTATAGGAACTATAATATTGGGGCGTAGCCAAGCGGTAAGGCACGGGTTTTTGGTACCTGCATCCTAGGTTCGAATCCTAGCGCCCCAGCCATATATATGGATAAATTTTTAGATAAAATTTTTTTTAGGTCCAAAAATCTTAATTACATAAGTAAAAATATAAAAAACATATCCGAGAACACTCATGCAAAAAAAATTTTTGAAGCAATTAACAATTATTCTGAAAATAGTGAATTAAGATTTGTTGGAGGATGTATTAGAAAAATTATAAATCGAGAAGAAGTAGATGACATTGATTTAGCAACTAACATTACACCAGATGAAGTTTGTGATGCACTAAATAAACATCAAATTAAATTTTTTGAGTCGGGTAAAGAACACGGCACGATAACTGCAGTAATAAATGAAAAAAACTATGAAATTACTTCACTTAGAAAAGACGTTGCTACAGACGGAAGACATGCAAAAGTTGAATTTACTTCTGATTGGAAAGAAGATTCAAAAAGAAGAGATTTTACAATTAATGCTATTTACTCTGATAGTTTAGGAAATTTATTTGATCCACAAAATGGTAAGCTAGATTTAAATAAAGGTGTTTTAAAATTTATTGGAGATCCAGAAAAAAGAATTCAAGAGGATTATTTAAGAATATTAAGATATTTCCGTTTTCATATTAATTACTCAAATGAAAATCATAAAACAGGGATAATTAAAATATTTAAAAAAAATATCAAAGGTATTTCGAACTTATCTGCTGAAAGATTATTAGATGAATTTAAAAAGACAGTTAAATCAAAAAATTTTCTCAAATTATTTGAAGATCAACAAAGTTTAGAAATATTAGAAATAGTATTTCCACAATTTAAAAATATTAATCATTTTAAGAAGCTAAATTCATTCAGTTCTAAAGCTATCAGTAGCTTTGACTTTATTTTTATAATTGCATTACTGATTATTGATGAAACAGACAATACTGATTATTTTATTTACAAATTTAAAATCTCAAAAAAAGATCAAAAGAGGCTCAAATTAATTCATTATTTTTTCAAAGAAAATGTGAATATTAAAAGTTTTACAGAAAAAAACTTTAATAAAATATTTTACTATAATGGCAGACAAACCGTGATTGATATAATTAATTTTAAATTGTTCTTTTCAAGTAAGGTAGAAAATAAATTATTAAAATTACTTAAAATTTATGAAAATAAAACATTGCCTGAATTAAAAATTGGAGCAAATATTTTAATGTCTAAGTATAAAATTCCTGAGGGTAAAATTTTAGGTAATAAATTAAAACTTATTGAAGAAACCTGGGTTCAAAATGGATTTCAAATTTCAGATAAACAAGTTGAAAAAATTGTAAAAAGTTAAATATATTTAACGTCTTTAATTTCAAAATTCTTTGTGCCTGAGGGGGTGTTTATTTCCACAAGATCACTTTTATTTTTACCTATTAATCCTTTTCCAATTGGTGACTGAAAGAAAATTAATTTTTGTTTTAAGTCAGCTTCATCTTTTCCAACAATTTTATAATTTATTTTTTCTCCACTATCTAAGTCTTCTAAATATACAGTTGATCCAAAAATTACTTTGCCCTCATTATTTAATTTAGTTACATCAATTACATTAGCTCTAGCTATTATGTCGTTTATTTCAGTAATCCTACCTTCATTGTGAGATTGTTCTTCCTTTGCAGCATGATATTCGGCATTTTCTTTTAGATCTCCATGCGATCTTGCTTCAGCAATTGCGGCAACTATCTCAGGTCTTTTCTTTTCTTTTAAAAAAATAAGTTCTTCCTCTAATTTTTTTAAACCATTTAAAGTTATAGGTTCTTTTTCCATTTCTTATTTCCACTTAGCTAAGGGAGGTAATGACATTAAAATTCCTTCAACATTACCACCAGTTTGTAATCCAAATTTAGTTCCTCTGTCATACAGTAAATTAAATTCTGCGTATCGACCTCTTTTAATATACTGCTTCTCTTTTTCTTTTAAAGACCATTTTTTCTTAATTTTTTTTCTAATAATTTCATTAAAGATCATTTGAAAAGTAATACCAACATCTCTTACAAATTTAAAATCTTTTTCGAAATTATCATCTTTATAATCAAAAAAAATTCCCCCAATTCCTCTAGCTTCTTTTCTGTGGGGTAAATAAAAATATTCATCGCACCATTTTTTATATTTTTTATAATAATTTTTATTATGTTGATCACACATTAACTTTAAAGTTTTATGAAATTTATTTTTTTCATTATCATCTTTGATGGCTGGGGTTACATCCATTCCCCCTCCAAACCAATTTTTTTGAGTGCTGATATATCTTGTATTAAAATGCATAGCTGGAATGTGTGGATTTTGCATATGCATAACTATTGAAATTCCTGAAGCCCAAAATCTAGGATCTTTCTCAGCTCCTGGTATATTTTTTTGAAATTTTTTAGGAAATTTTCCATATACCTTTGAGAAATTTACTCCTACTTTTTCAAAAATTTTTCCATTTTTTAAAATTCTATATTCACCACCTCCTTCATCTTTTTTAGAGTTTCTTTTCCAAGAAGTTGATACAAATTTTATTTTGTTGTTTTCTAATTCAAGTATGTCATTACAAATTGCATTTTGTAATAATTTGAACCAATTGCTAGCTAGGTCTTTTTTAATTGAATTGTCCATATTACATTAAATTATTTTGCCTTAAACTTTCAGCTAAAACTATTGCAACTGAGGATGCTATATTTAGAGATCTCGCATTTTCATTCATTGGAATTTTTAGACGATCACCAATCAGCTTATGAACCTTCTCTGGAACACCAGCACTCTCTCTTCCAAATAATATTGTATCATCAGCTTTAAAATTAAATTTAGTATAATTTATAGAACCCTTTGTTGTCATTAAAACAATTCTTTGATTCTTTTTTTCTTCAAAAAAATGTTCTGCACTTTGGTAGAATTTAATTTTACCATAGTCCATGTAGTCCATGACAACTCTTTTAAACCTTTTGTCAGATAATAAAAATCCACAAGGCTCAATAATTTCTAATTCCGCCCCTAAACAGGCACACGTTCGTATAATTGCAGCTGTATTCTGCGGAATATCTGGCTCGTATAGTGAAATTTTAGGTCTAGGTTTCATCCGTAATGTGTCATTCTTTCAGTAGAAAAATTACTGTTATCTTATAAGAAATCGTATATTAAATTAATTTTTTAACAAAAAACTATTTAAAATGTCAGATAAAAAGCCAAAAAAAAGAAGAGATTTTTTATTTACAGCGACCACAGCTGTAGGTGCAGTTGGAGCTGCAGCAGTAGTGTGGCCCATGGTAGATCAAATGAACCCAGATGCTTCAGTTAAAGCATTAGCAAGTACCGAGGTAGATGTAAGTTCAGTCAAACCTGGAAACACAATTACAGTTCTATGGAGAGGAAAACCAGTTTTTATTAGAAGAAGAACACAAGAAGAGATCGATGAAGCAAGATCTGTTAAAATGGAAGAATTAATTCATCCAGAAAAAGATGAGGATAGAGCAAAAAATCCTGAATGGTTAGTCATGCTTGGAGTTTGTACTCATTTAGGATGCGTGCCTTTGAATGACAAAGGTGATTATAATGGATGGTTTTGTCCTTGTCACGGTTCTCACTATGATACGTCTGGAAGAATTAGAAAAGGACCAGCTCCTTGGAATATGGAAGTTCCAAAATATGAATTCGTAAACGCAAACACAATTAAAATAGGATAGTACAGCTGTTATGAGTGATCACGATTATCAACCTAAATCAAAAGTTGGTCAATGGTTTAATGATAGATTACCGTTACTAACTCTTGCAAACCATTTAACGGATTATCCTACTCCAAAAAATTTAAATTACTGGTGGACATTTGGAGGAATTTTAACTTTTTGCTTAATCACACAAATTATAACAGGGTTAACTTTGGCAATGCATTACATTGCTCATGCTGACATGGCATTCGAAAGTGTTGAGCATATAATGAGAGATGTTAACTACGGATGGTTAATTAGATACATACATGCAAATGGTGCATCGATGTTTTTTCTTGCTGTGTATATTCATATCTTTAGATCGTTATTTTATGGTTCTTACAAAGCACCAAGAGAAATAATTTGGATTATAGGTATAGTAATTTACTTGTTAATGATGGCAGCTGCATTCATGGGCTACGTCTTACCTTGGGGACAAATGAGTTTCTGGGGAGCAACTGTTATTACAAATTTATTTAGTGCAATCCCGTTAGTAGGTGAGGGAATTGTAACATGGTTATGGGGTGGATACTCAGTTGATAATCCAACTTTAACAAGATTTTTTACTCTACATTATTTAATCCCATTCTTAATAGCAGGACTTGTAATTTTACATATATGGGCTCTGCATGTACCTGGAAATAATAATCCAGTTGGTATTGATATCAAAAAACCATCTAAGGATACTGTCCCATTCCATCCATACATTGTTATTAAAGATGGTTTTGCATTATTAATGTTTATGATTGTTTTTGCATTTTTTGTTTTTTATACGCCTAATATTTTGGGTCACGCAGATAATTACATAGAGGCAAATCCTATGGTAACTCCAGCTCATATAGTTCCAGAATGGTATTTGTTACCTTTTTACGCAATACTAAGATCGGTACCGGATAAACTACTTGGAGTAATTGCAATGCTATCTGCTATTTTAATACTTGCAGCTTTACCTTGGCTAGATACTTCAAAAATTAGATCAGCAGTATTTAGACCTTTGTATAAACAGTTTTACTGGATTTTAGTAGCAGACGTTTTAATTCTTGGTTACATGGGAGCAATGCCTGCAGAAGGTCTTTATTTATTAATTGCAAGAGTAGCCACTGCCTATTATTTCTTACATTTCTTGGTTATTCTCCCTGTGCTTGGATTTAAAGAGAGAACATTACCTGTTCCACTAAGTATAACAGAGCCTATTTTAGGTGGATCACCAAACTTAGCAGCCGCAAAACACAGAGAAAGCAAAATAAAATAAAGTGAAAAAGTTATTTAAACTAATTTTAATACTTTCATTTTTTTCTCTAAATAGTGTCCAAACATTTGCTGCAGAAAAAGTAGATTATCTTAAAACAGATTGGAGTTTTAAAGGTCTTTTTGGAAAATTTGATAGAGCAGCTCTTCAAAGAGGATATCAAGTTTATACGGAAGTTTGTGCTTCTTGCCATTCAATGAAATATTTGAGCTATAGAAATTTATCAGAAGAGGGTGGACCAGAGTTTTCAGAGGCAGCTGCAAAAGCAATCGCTGCTTCTTTTGAAGTTACAGATGGACCAAATGCTGATGGTGAAATGTTTACTAGACCTGCAAAACTTTCGGATAAATTTGTAATGCCATACGAAAATGTAAAAGCCGCACAAGCAGCTAACGGAGGAGCTTATCCACCAGATATGTCTGTTTTAGTTAAAGCTAGAGGTGGTGGAGTTGATTATATTTATTCTTTACTTCAAGGCTATGAAGATCCACCAAGTGGAGTAACTTTGGATGATGGAGTTTATTACAACAAATATATGTATGGTAATAAGATCAGAATGGCAGCACCATTATCAGATGGAATTGTAGAGTACGGGGATGGTACTAATGCATCAGTTGAACAGATGTCAAAAGATGTAACAACATTTTTAATGTGGGCTGCGGAGCCTCACTTAGAAGCAAGACACCAAATGGGATTTAAAGCTATAGTATATTTGATTATTTTAACTATTTTAGTTTACTTTAGTATGAAGAAAATTTGGTCACGTGTTGAATCTGAAGTTTAATACATCTCCATCTTTAACAATATAATCTTTTCCTTCTAATCTCATTTTCCCGTTTGCTTTAGAATTTACCCATCCATCATTTGCTATAAAATCTTCATAAGAAATAGTTTCAGCTCGAATAAACCCTTTTTCAAAATCAGTATGTATTTCACCTGCTGCCTTAGGAGCTGTACAATTTTTTTTAATTGTCCATGCTCTTGTTTCTTCAGGACCCGATGTAAAATAAGTGTCTAGTTCTAGTATATTGTAACCTTTTTGAATTAACATATTTAATCCAGTTTCTTTTAAACCTATCATTTCCATATAATTTTTTTTCTCTTCAGCAGGTAGTTCATTAATTTGATTTTCAATATCAGCGGATACAATTAGTGTATTTTCATTCCCAAATTTTTCTATGAAATCATTTGTATATTTATTACCGTTCTGAACACTTTGTTCATCAACATTACAGACATATATTTTTGGTTTAATTGATAATAAACCGCTTTGATTTAATTGCTTGGTATCAAATTGTGTTTTTAGAATCGAAATATCTTTGTCATTATTTATGCAATCAAGAGCAATTTCTAAAATTTTAAGTTGTTCCTCATCTACATTTTTCTTGTTATTTTTTTCCAATCTTTTTTGAATACTTTCAAGATCTGCAAGCATCATTTCAGTTTCAATAATTTCCAAATCTCTCACTGGGTTTACGTCAGGATTAACATTTTGGATATCATCTGAATCAAAACATCTAATCATATGAATTACAGCATCAACTTCCCTGATATGAGAAAGAAATTTATTTCCTAATCCTTCTCCTTTTGAAGCTCCTTTTACAAGACCAGCAATATCAACGAATGAAATTGTAGTATTGATTACCTTTTTAGAGTTAGAGACTTTTGATAATTTGGACAATCTTTCATCTGGTACGGGAACTACACCAACATTTGGATCAATTGTACAAAATGGAAAATTAGCTGCTTGTGCTTTACTAGAATTTGTTAGTGCATTAAAAAGCGTAGACTTACCAACATTTGGCAAACCAACAATTCCACATTTAAAACTCATTATTTATTATTAACTGTACTTGAAAATAGATCTAATTTTTTTTCAATTAATATTGAAATTGACTCAGTAATATTATTTGTAATTTTTTCTAATCCAACCATTTCATCATCATCGAAATTTTGAAGCACAAAATCACTTACTTCCATATTGTCTTTTGGTTTTCCAATACCAATCCTTACTCTGGAATAGTCTTTACCAATAAATTTATCTATTGAAGCTATACCATTATGACCTGCACTAGATCCACCAAACTTAGCTTTAATTTTCCCAAATTCTACATCTAAATCATCATGAAAAACTATGACATCCTCGGCATCAATTTTAAAATATTCTATTAATTCTCTTATACAAATTCCTGAATTATTCATGAAAGTTAAAGGTTTAATTGCATATATTTTTTTGTCTCCAACATTTCCTGTTGTAAGCAAACCTTTAAATTTTGGTTTTTGTTTTGATAGACCAAATTTTTTATTTATCGAGTCTATAATTTTAAAACCTACATTATGTCTATTATTTTCACTATCGGGCGTTGGGTTACCTAGTCCTACAAATAAAAGCATAAAAATTTTTTAATGGAAAACAAACTTCAGTCTAAATAATTTATTTTTTTTCTTCAGCAGGCTTCTCTTCGCCTTCAGCAGCTGGTTTATCGCCTTCAGCTGGTGCAGCAGCGTCGGCACCACCTGCTTCACCCTCTGCAGCTTCAGCTTCAGCTGGTTTTTCTGGCTCTTTCATTACAGTTGGAGCCGCAAGTGTTGCAATAACGAAATCCCTACCTTGAATAGTTGGTACAACTTCAGGATCTAGATTAATTGATGAAATTTTAAAACTTACTCCAATATCAATACCATCTAAATCAATCAAAAGATTGTCAGGTATTTTTTCACTTGGACATTTTAATTCAACTTTTCTTCTTACAATATTTAATACTCCGCCTTTTTTTAATCCAGGTGATTTTTCGTGATTAATAAATTTAACTGGAACCTCAATTCTAATTTTTAGACCAGGCACAACTCTTAAAAAATCAACATGCATAGGTTCGTCTGACAAGATGTGATATTTTACTTCTCTAGGAAGTACATTTTGTGGTTTACCGTTTACATTTAATGTAAGAATTGTAGATAAAAAATTTGAGTCTTCTAACATCGACTTTAGCAGTTTCTTAGATATAGAAACTTTTTCATTTTGAGCTTCACCGCCGTAAATTATAGCCGGAACTTCTCCATTATCTCTTAGTGAGTTAAGCTCGCCTTTTGTTTTAGTATCTCTGATGTTAGCTTCTAAAGTATTCATAAAAACAAGGGTTTTTAGCTCAAGATCCTTAATAACACAAGGTAATTATTTAAATAAATCAGATACAGAAGTAGAATTTGATATTCTTTTAATTGCTTCACCCATTAGCCCTGAAATAGATAAAACTTCAATGTTTTTTGCACCTTTTATTTTGTTACTATTATCAATTGTGTCTGTAATTACTAAATTTTTGATAACAGAATTTTTAATTTTTTTGACCGCTTCGCCACTAAGTACACCGTGAGTAATATAAACGTAAACTTCTTTTGCACCTCTATCTTTTAGAGCTTTAGCTGCATTTACGATTGTTCCACCAGAGTCAATGATATCGTCTACAATTATACATGTCTTACCTTTTACATCCCCAATCACATTCATAACCTGAGATTGTCCTGGCTTAGGTCTTCTTTTATCTACTATAGCTAGACCAACATTTAAAAGTTTTCCAAGAGATCTTGCTCGCTCAGTACCACCCACATCTGGAGCAACACAAATCATATTTTTACTTTTAATTTTTTTCTTAACGTGTCTTGCAAAAATAGGAGTAGCAAACAAGTTATCTACTGGAATATCAAAAAATCCTTGAATTTGTCCTGCGTGCAAATCTACTGTTACAACACGATCTGCTCCTGCTTTTGTAATCAGGTTAGATACTAGTTTTGCTGAAATTGAAGTTCTTGGGACAACTTTTCTATCTTGTCTTGCATAACCAAAATATGGAATTACAGCAGTTATATTTTTGGCAGATGATCTTTTTAAAGCATCTATGCATAATAAAAGTTCCATTAAATTATCATTAGCTGGTGAAGAAACAGATTGAATAATAAAAATACTATTTCCTCTTATGTTTTCATTAATCTCAACATAAATTTCACCATCAGAAAAATTTCTAATACTTGAATTGACTAATTTAGATTTTAAATATTTAGCAATATTCTTACTAAGAGGTTTATTGCTGTTTCCTGATAATAATTTCATGAAAAAACCTAATTAAGCATAATTATTGAAATATTTCTACCATAATCAGCATGATCTAAACTTTTTGATCTTCTAGCACTAAAAAATTTATTTTTAGCATCGAATGTATCAACGTCAATTTTTTCTATTTTTTTCACACCAGACTTAAGAATTAATGATTTAACATAACTGGATAAGTTAAAATATAACTTTTCTTTACCCATTTTAAAAAATTTATGACTAGTTTTGTCTTTTCTTGTAAATTTTTTATAAAAATCTTTTTGAACTTCATAATTTTTAACTGATATTGATGGACCTATAACTGCAGTAATATTTTTTGTTTTAGACCCTCTCTTAACCATAAATTTAATCACTTTTGATATAATTCCCTTAAAAGCACCCTTCCATCCTGAATGAATTGCAGCTATCATTTTTCTCTGATTATCAAAAACCAGTATTGGCACACAATCTGCGGTCAAAACTGCAATAGGTAAATTTATTTGGTCAGTAATAATTGCATCAGCCTTAGGTTTTATTTTTGATTTATGCTTTTTGTCAATAAACACGAATTTATTACTATGAATTTGGTTAAGTAAAAAAATATTTTTTGATTTCTTGGAAATTTTATTTTTAACAATATTTAAATTTTTTTTTACACTTGAACTATTGTCATTTGAACCTGGACCACAATTTAAACTTTTATAAATATTTTTTGATACACCACCGATGCTATTAAAAAAACCATGTTTGATAACTTTATTTTTTGAAAGCTTTTTAGATTTAATCAATTTGAAAACCTGTTTTAAATTTATTGTTTTTAATTTTAATCAACATTACCTTAAATAACTCTCCCATTTGTTTCTCATCAATTAAACGTCTAATTCTATAAAATAGATCTGTTTTTTGTGAGAAGGCTATATTATTACTTACAATCTCTGCTCTCTGCAAAATTCCCATACTTGTTAAGAATTTTTTTTGATTAGTAATTAGATGATCTAGTTTTTCAAATTGATTAATATAATTAGCATATAAATTAAAATTTAAATTGTATGTGATATCAGAATCACCAATATCTTCTAATATGTTTGAGAATTTATGATCTTTTATTGCTTGAATAGTATTTTTTATTTTCAGATCTAAATATCCATAATCAATTATTAAAAGTCCACCATTTCTGTTCTCAATAATTTTACAAATTTTCTCTAGATATTTAAACGCTTCGGGAGAGTATTCAATAATATCTTGGTCCCTAGATATTTCAAATTTAAGTTTTTGCTCTATTGTTTTAATATCAACTTCTTTATCATTGAACTCAGCCTTTTTGTAAGTTTTTAAATTAACATATCTTTCAAACCAATTATTCTCCTTTTTAAAAAATTGCTTTATTGGAAGTGCATCAAAAAATTCGTTTGCAAGATAAATGCAAGGAAATGTGTTATCGATTTCAACTTCATTTACCCAGATTATTTTTTCAGAATTTAAATTTTTTTTTTGTTCATCAATTAAATATGAGCTTTTTTCATGGATCATTAAATTACAGGAGTTAAAACAATCTGGAAAATTCTTTAATGTTTCAGACAGAACTTTCATCATTTCTCCATTACCAGCGCCAAGTTCAATTAAGTTAAATTTTTTAGGTGAACCGATGCTTTTCCAAAAAGTTATTACCCAAATCGCAATTATTTCTGAAAATAGTCTTGTGATGTTGGGAGACGTAATAAAATCACCTTCCTTTCCAAAGGGATTTTTTTTCATATAATAACCATTTTCTTTATCGTAAAGAGCGTGATTTATAAATTGATCTAGAGGTAAATTATTCGACTTGTTCATTTTTTTTCAAAAAGAAAATAATTAATCCAATTATTAAAAAGATAAAACTTATTAACTGACCCATAGTTAAATTGAATATTAGGTATCCCAATTGATCATCTGGAACTCTAAAAAATTCAACAATAAATCTAAAGATTGAATAGAAAATTAAAAATAATCCAGAAATCAATCCAGCTTTTTCAAAATTTCCTCTACTTCTAAAATAAACTAAAATTAAAAATAAAATTAAACCTTCTAGTAATGCCTCATAAATTTGTGAGGGATGTCGTGTTTGATTATCTATTTGTATGAAAGTAACTGCCCAAGGTAAATTAGTTATAGTTCCATAAAGTTCAGAATTTATAAAATTTGCAATTCTTCCAAAAAATATTCCAATAGGTGCAACTAGAGCGACGACATCTAAATATAGAAACGTATTTTGATTATTTTTTTTTGCAAACAATATAGTTGCTACAACAATACCAATTACTCCTCCGTGAAAAGACATGCCGCCTTCCCATACTTTTAAAATATCTAATAGATTATTGATATAGAATTCAAAATTATAAAATAATACATAACCAATTCTTCCACCTAAAATAATTCCGATGATTAAGTACGTTATATAATCATCAAAGTCTTTATTTATTTCAGAATTCTTTAAGAATAGTTTTTTTGCTATTAACCATCCAAATAAAATACCAGCTATATAAGCTAGAGAATACCATCTAATTTCTAAAGAAAATATTTCTATTGCAACTGGGTCAAAATTATTGATGAACATTTTAAATTATATCTATATTGTATATCTCAAATATGAAAAATTCTAAATTTATAATTGATAAATTTGCAAAACTACTAGAGCAGGGATTAATAACTTCAAAAGATTTATCATCTGAAATCTTAAATATATTTAAGTCAAAGAGAGATGAATTTGTTTTTAAAATGAAACTTACAAGCAAGGATGAATTTGATATTCTTTCAAAGAGAGTTGAAAATTTAGAAAATAAAATTTCAAAATTAGAAACAAAAAAAAAGAAGAAAACTAGACCGGCAAAAAGATCTTAACTCTTAGCCCATTAAATTTTGATTTTTCCAGCATAATGTTACCACCATGGGATTTGATAATATCAGAAGCAATTGACATTCCTAGACCAACACTAGATTTTGAATCATTTCTCCCTTTGTCCATCTTATAAAAAGGTTTAAATACGTTTTCGTGTTCTTTTTTAGGTATTCCTGGACCGTCATCATCAATAATTATAAATAGGTTTGTATTTTTTTTGGTTAGGCTTATTTCAACTTTGTTTGCATATTTTAATCCGTTATCAATCAAGTTATTTAAAGATCTATTGATAAGGTTCTTTCTGCCATTAATATAAATTCTAGGAATTAAATTATGAGAAATGTTTTTATTATTATATTTTTTTATAATTTCCTCTATTAGTTCTGAAAGATTAAACATTTCGTCTTTTTCAACATATGATGAGCTTGTAAATTGCAGATATTCATTAAGCATTTTTTCCATTTCGTTAATATCATCTGTTAACTTATCAACTGCATCTTTATCTTTAAGAAAAGCTAATTGTAGCTTCATTCTTGTTAAAGGAGTTCTTAAATCATGACTAATGCCTGATAACATTTCAGTTCTCTGATTAAGATGTCTTTCAATTCTCTTTCTCATTTTGTCAAATTCATGACCTGCTTGACGTATCTCAAGTGCTCCTGAGGGTTTAAATTCTTCTATGTCTTCTCCTTTTCCAAATCTTTCAGCAGCGCGAGCTAAATTTGTAATTGGTCTCGTTTGGTTTTTTAAAAATATTAATGAAATAATAACCATTATAATTGCAGGAACTGTAATCCACAGTGCAAATATTCTTGCAGAGGTACTAGTGACCCGATCTTTTGGAACTAAAAATTTAAAATATCCATCTTCATATTTTATTCTTAAATCAACTAGTTCTTTATAGTTTGTAGTATTAAACCAGAAGATCTCAGGAGAAAATTTAGATTTCAATTCTCTTCTTAAAGTTCGATCAATTGGACTAAACCATCTTTCTTTATTTTGATCACTTAATTTTTCATCAACAACTAATTCAATATTTAAATCTAGAAATAATGAAAATAGGTTTGTCACTTCTTGTTTATCATTTTCCTCATTTTGATAAGCTTCTACAAAAGCACTAATTTCATTAACCAGGGTTCTGGTCATGCCTTTATTAGTTTTAATCCACAAACTATCAAAAAAAACAATGGTGATTATTAATTGGATAGTAATTACTGGGACAGCAACAATTAAAAGTGCTCTATAAAATAATCTTTTTGGTAAAACTTTTTTTAAATAATTACTCAATCCAGAGAACATATCCTGCACCTCTAATTGTTTGCAAAAACTTAGGACTTTTTTGATCTATTTCAATTTTTTTTCTCAATCTAGTAATAATAACATCGATAGATCTTTCTTTATCTAGATTAATTAATTTTCCTATATCTTCTCTTGAAAATGTTTTTCCAGGACTATTAATCATTTTTTCTAAAATTGTCTTTTCAGTATTATTAATTTTAAATTCTTTTTGATCTCTAATAATTAAAAGTTTATTTAAGTCGATTTTGACATTTTCAAATTCAATAATTCTTTTTTGCTCAGTTTTTTGTGTCTTATCTAAAATGTTTTTTATTCTTAGAATTAATTCTTTAGGTTCAAATGGTTTGGGCAAATAATCATCTGCACCAACTTCAAGACCTTCTATTCTTTCCTTAGCTTCTCCTTTAGCAGTAAGAAGTATTATCGGAGTATCTAGATTTTTTTTATTTTCTTCTATAAATTCTAATCCATTCTTTCCAGGCATCATTATATCGAGCACAATTAAATCAAACTTTATTATTTTTATTTTCTCTGAGGCATCTTCAGCACTGTCAGCTGTAGTTACTAAATAATTATTTTCGTTTAAAAATTTCTTTACTAATGATCTAATACCATCGTCGTCATCAACTACTAAAATATGAGCTAAAAAATTATCCATTAATTATTTTATTTAATACATTGTCAAAATTAACAACTTCTTCTGAAGTTGAATTTAAAAGAGCAGAATAAATTCTTTTTTTTTGTAAATTAAAAATTTCTTCAAATATTTTCTTTCCTTTTTCGTTTAAAAACACATGTTTAACCCTAGTATCTTGATCATTTTTCTTAAATATGACGATATCTAACTTTATTAAATCTTTTAAAACTCTGTTGAGGCTCTGCTTTGTTACTTTTAATTTTTTTAGAAGATCTGAAATAGAGATACCTTCATAAGATGAAATTAGGTGAATAACCTTATGGTGGGCTACACCAATTGAATATTTATCTAAAATTTTTTTGGAGTCAGAAAATGTCTCTCTATAACTAACAAATAATTTTTCAATTAAACCCTTAAGTTGATCGTCTTTAAGATATAAAAGTTCTTTCATAATGGGTAAGTTATATTGACATATCAAAGATACAAAGATATTTTTCACTGATATTTTAAAATATTTTCACTAATGATACCGTACGATAAAAGATCTGGAAAAATTTGGTACAACGATGAACTTGTTGATTGGGGAGATGTAAAGCTCCATGTATTAAGTCATGGTTTACATTATGCGAGTTGTGTTTTTGAAGGTGAAAGAGTTTATGATGGCTCTATTTTTAAATTAGAGGAACATACATCTAGATTTTTTCATTCCGCTAGAAGAATGGGTTTTGAAATTCCTTATACTGAAGACCAAATTAATACTGCTTCAAATAAAATAATTGCAACTCAGAATGTAGAAAACGGATATGTAAGACCAGTAGCTTGGAGAGGCACTGAAATGATGGCTATTTCAGCACAACAAACAAAAATTCATGTTGCAATTGCAACTTGGGAATGGGGATCTTACTTTGATCCAAAACTAAAAGTTGAAGGTATTAAATTAAATATTTCAAACTGGAGAAGACCAGCTCCTAATACAATACCTTGGGATACCAAAGCATCAGGTTTGTATATGATTTGCACATTATCAAAACATGAAGCTGAAAAACAAGGTTACACAGATTCTTTAATGTTAGATCATGAAGGTAATATTGCTGAAGCAACAGGGGCCAATGTATTTTTTAAAGATAAAAATGGAGAAATTCACACACCAATCCCAGATTCATTCTTAGATGGAATTACGAGAAGAACTGTAATTGGAATTGCAAAATCAAAAAATATAAAAGTACATGAAAGAAAAATTAGTCCCACAGAACTTCCTAATTTCGTAGGATGCTTTTTAACAGGCACTGCTGCTGAAGTTACACCCGTCTCTTGTATTGCAGAAAATCAATTCAAAGTTTGTGATACAATCATTGATCTAAATGAAAGTTATCAAGCATTGGTGAGAAAGAAAAAAGCAGCTTAGTCTTTGTTATCTTCTGATATTGCGTGATCAATACCCTTTCGTAAATAATCATAACCTGTAAATAAAGTAAGCGCAGCTGATAACCATAAAAGAATAATTCCAATAGTTTGAGCATTATAATCTTCAAAGCTGATTATTTTATTTCCAGTATCTCCTGAAAGCAGAAGACCAATAGCAACCATTTGTAATACTGTTTTAAGTTTAGCAAGATTTGAAACTGGAAGTTTGATCTGACCTTTTGCTAAAAATTCCCGTAATCCAGAAATTAAAATTTCTCTAGTTAAAATTATTATAGCTGCAATAACCTCATAATTTCGGATTGTTCCATCCATCACCAGTAAAATTAGAGCTGTAGCGACTATAATTTTATCTGCAATTGGATCTAATAGTTCTCCCAATTTAGACTCTTGTCCTAACATTCTAGCTAACATGCCATCTAAAAAATCTGTAAATGAAGCAATTATAAATAAAATTAAAGCAGTTAAATCACCATAAAAACCTGGAAGATAAAATGCTAAAACAAAGAAGGGTACAATTATTATTCTCCCTATTGTCAGAATATTTGGAATTTTTTTTAACATAATTATTCGTGAAAGAAGTTATATATCTTTTTTGCTACTTTTTCTTCAACACCTTCAACAGATTTAATTTCATCCAAACTAGCAGACTCAACAGATCTTGCTGACCCAAAATGGTTTAACAGTGCTCTTTTTCTAATTGCTCCAATACCTTCAATTTGGTCTAGTAAAGATTTGCTAATTCCTTTTTTTCTCTTTGCTCTGTGGGCACTGATTGCAAATCTGTGTGATTCATCTCTTATCCTTTGAAGGAAGAATAGAGTAGGGTCATTTTTTGAGAATTTATATTCTTTGCCATTGTGAAAAAATGTTTCATTTCCACTATTACGAAATTTACCCTTTGCTATTGCAATAATTGGAATGTCGTGAAGCCCCAATTCATTTAAACTTTCTCTAGCTACTGAATATTGTCCTTTTCCTCCATCTACTAATACTAAATCAGGAAAAGTGAGATAATTATCTTTTTCCTGAACAGCACGTTTAAACCTTCTGTTTAATACTTCTCTCATCATACCATAATCATCTTGCTCATTTTTTTTATGTTTGATATTGAACTTTCGATATCTCTTTTTAATAAATCCTTCATCACCATATGCAATTAAAGCTCCAACACTATTTGTTCCTTGGATATGGCTGTTATCATAAACCTCAATTAAATTTATATTTGTTTCAAGATTGAATTTTTTTGCAACTTCATCAAAAAGTTCTCGATTATTTTGACTTTCATAAAGTTTTCTATTCAAACTATCTTTTGCATTTTTTATTGCTTGATTAACTACTTTTAGCTTTGAACCTTTTTTAGCAACACTAATATTAATTTGTTTTCCTTCTTTTTGAGTTAAAGTTTTTTCGATTAAAATTTTTTCACTTATTTCTTCAGATAGTATTATTGCAGAAGGTACACTTTTATTTTCATAAAATTGAGAAACAAATGAATTTAAAATATCTCCTAATTTTTCATCTGGGTCATGTTTTGGGAAAAAAGCTTGGTTACCCCAATTTTGTTTTGAACGATAAAAAAATACTTGAATACAAGTTTTTCCAGACTCTTTGTATCCAGCAATAACATCTGCCTCTACTAAGTTTGCCTCATTAATTCTTTGAGAAGATTGAATAATATTTAAAGCTTTAATTCTATCCCTTAAAATTACTGCTTTTTCAAAATCTAATTCCTCACTTGCTTTTTCCATTTGACTTGAAAGATTTTTTTGAATTTTTCTTGATTTACCTGATACAAATTCAATAGCATCATCAACTGTTTGTTGATAATCATTTTTTTCAACATAGCCAACACATGGTCCGGAACATCTTTTTATTTGATAAAGGATACAAGGTCTTTCTCTATTTTTAAAAACAGTATCATCACAAACTCTTAGATGAAAAATTTTTTGGATCATCTTTATAGTCCAGTTAGCTGAACCAGCTGACGCAAAAGGTCCGAAATAAAACCCTTCTTTTGTCTTTTTTCCTCTATGTCTTTTGATTTGTGGCCATTTATCCTTGTTACCAATAAAGATGAATGGAAAAGACTTATCATCCCTTAATAAAATATTGAACTTTGGTTTAAATTTTTTAATTAGGTTTGCTTCTAGAAGTAGCGCTTCACTTTCATTTGAAGTAGTTGTTATCTCTAATTTTCTAGTTTGAGACAACATTCTCTCTGTTCTTATTATATGATTTTTTTCAGATACATAACTTTTAAGTCTATTAGGAAGATTTTTTGCTTTTCCCACATAAAGGATTTCATTTTTTTCATTTAACATCCTGTAGACACCAGGAAGTTTAGGGACTAGCGAGAGCTCTTTTTTAATTACCTCTTTTCCTATTTCAGAGCTTATCATGACTTCTTTTTTTGGTAATTTGAATACCAACAGATGAACATTGCTTAAGAATTTCTAATTTCTCAATTTTCAACATTATTTTAGCAATCCTTTGATCTTTGAATAATTCATCAAATACGGCTTCAGCTAATGTTTCAAGAAAGTTGTAATGTTTTTTTTTAACGAGTTTTGTGATCAATTTTACAATTGTTCCATAATTTACAATCGACTTTATATCTTTATCACTTGATGGCTTTTTATCCTCGTAATCAATTTCTAGGCTAAATTTGACTTTTTGAGGCTTTTTCTTTTCAAAGTCATAATAGCCAAGTTTTAAATTTAAAATTAGTTCATTAATTAGAATTTTCTTTTCGTAATTAAAAAGACTTTTATTTTTATTTATTCTTACAATCTTAAAATTACTTCTTTTCATTCTTTGCCCATTATATCTGGCGTTTGCCAGTTTAAATTTTGTCCACTATCTATTGCTAAAACTTGACCTGTAATAGATATATTTTTTATAAAAAAGTCAACAGCATTACATATTTGTTCAACATTCACCTGCCTTTTTAATGGGGTTGCTAAATACTGTTTTCTAAAATGTTTTTCAGATTGTCTTTGATTTTTAATAGTAGGCCCAGGTGCAATGCCGTTTACTCTAATCTTTGGAGCTAAACTCATAGCACTAGTTTTAGTCAAAGTATAAAGTCCAGTTTTACTAATCGTGTAAGAAAAAAAATACGGAGTTAGTTTAAAAACTCTTTGATCAATAATATTAATTATGTTGTTATTTGTACCTTTGACATTTTTTGCAAACTCTTTTGATAACAATGCTGGTGTTCGTAAATTTGTTCTTAAATGTTGCCCCCAACTATCTGTTGTAAAGTTCTCCAATTTATCATTTTCGAACAAAGAAGCGTTATTAATTAGACAATCAAAGTATTTAAGTTTCGATTTTGCATATTTTACAATTTTATTTACATCATTTTCTTTACTCAAATCACCTTTAACCAAGTAAACTTTAGTACCATTATTTGATAGTTCTTTTTTTAACTTCTCAGCTTTTAATTTTGATTTATTGAAATGAATGAGAATTTCTTTATTGGGACCAGATAATTTTTTTGCAATTGCAGCACCAATTCTTGTTGCTCCACCTGTAATAATTATTTTCCGTGCTTCCATTTTTTATCTCTTTTTTTTGTAACTTTTGTTCCAGGCATTCCCATTGTTGATCGGCCTTTTGGATAAAGTTTGTTTTTTACATCATACTGCCTTATTTTAGGATTTAATGTAATTTCTAATTCGCTACTTTCCAACTTTCTTATTTCATCTCTAATTTTAGCAGCTTCTTCAAATTCAAGATTAGATGCAGCTTCTTTCATCTTTTTATCTAGTGCTTTAAGATGTTTTTTTAAATTTCCTCCAATATTAGAGCCTTCACTTATTTTTACATAATCCTTTTCATAAACACTCTCTAAAATGTCACTTATTTCTTTTTTAACTGATGTAGCACTAATTTTATGTTTTTTATTGTAAGCTATTTGAATATTTCTTCTTCGATCTGTTTCAGCAACTGCCTTTTTTATACTTTTAGTTTCTTTATCAGCATACAAAATAACTTTTCCATCTACATTTCTTGCTGCTCTTCCTATTGTTTGGATAAGAGAGGTTTCTGATCTTAAAAATCCTTCTTTGTCTGCATCTAAAATTCCAACTAGCGCACATTCAGGAATATCAAGACCTTCTCTTAATAAGTTGATACCAACTAAAACATCGAATACACCCATCCTCAAGTCTCTCATTATTTCAATTCTTTCTAAAGTATCGATATCTGAGTGAAGGTACCTAACTTTAATTCCATTTTCATGAAGATATTCAGTTAAATCTTCTGCCATTTTCTTGGTAAGAGTTGTGACTAAAACTCGATGATTGTTTTCAATCACTCTTTTGCATTCGTGCATCAAATCATCTACCTGATTTTTTGCAGGTCTAATTTCAACTACAGGATCAATTAGTCCAGTTGGTCTGATAACTTGATCAATAAATTTTCCTTTTGTTTGCTCTAGTTCCCACGGTCCCGGTGTTGCAGATACAAATACAGTTTGAGTTCTCATTAAATCCCACTCTTCAAACTTTAATGGTCTATTATCCATACACGATGGTAGTCTAAAACCATATTCTGCAAGAGTACTTTTTCTTGATCTATCTCCTTTATACATTCCATTCAGCTGTGGAACAGTTACGTGACATTCATCAACAAATATTAGAGTGTTATCTGGAAAATATTCAAATAGAGTAGGAGGGGGTTCTCCCGGTTTTCTTCCAGATAAAAATCTTGAATAGTTTTCAATTCCAGCACAAGAACCAGTTGCTTCAATCATTTCTAAATCAAACTTAGTTCTTTCTTCTAACCTTTGAGCCTCTAATAATTTATTTTCTGCTCTATGTTTTTTTAAAGTTATTTCTAATTCTTTTTTAATATTAATAACTGCCTGTTCAATTGTAGGTTTTGGAGTTATGTAGTGACTATTCGCATAGACTTTTACTAAACTTAGTTCTCTAACTTTATCTCCAGTTAAAGGATCAAACTCTTCAATTTGCTCTAATTTATCTCCAAAAAGACAAAGTCTCCAAGCTCTGTCCTCTAAATGAGAAGGAAATATCTCTAAATATTCTCCTCTTGCTCTAAATGTTCCTCTATAAAAATTTTGATCATTTCTTTTATATTGTAAAGCAACTAAAGATTTAATTATTTCTTCTCTGTTGTAATCATAATTTTTTTGAAGAGTTAGCGTCATTTTACTGTACGCCTCAACAGAACCTAATCCATAAATACATGAAACACTTGCTACAATTAAAACATCATCTCTTTCCAAAAGAGATCTGGTTGCAGAGTGTCTCATTCGATCAATTTGTTCATTAATCGATGCCTCTTTTTCTATATAAGTGTCAGATCTTGGAACATAAGCCTCCGGTGTATAATAGTCATAATAAGAGACAAAGTACTCAACTGCATTATCTGGAAAAAATGTTTTCATTTCTCCATAGAGTTGTGCTGCAAGTGTTTTGTTTGGAGCAAGTATCAATGCTGGTCTATTAGTAGCCTCGATTACTTTTGCCATTGTAAAAGTTTTTCCAGATCCTGTAACTCCAAGTAATACTTGATTAAATTGATCTTTATTTGCACCATTTACTAATTTCTTAATAGCTTCTGGTTGATCACCTGCAGGTTTAAAATCAGATTTAATTTTGAATTTTTTTCCACCTTCGAGTTTTCCACCAATTTTAGGATTTTTACTCTGAATATCTGTAATTAAATCTTGATAAGTATTTTCCATATATTAAACAGCGTATTAGAATTTATTTATATTTCAATGAGCATAATATCAGACAGTTTAAAACGAATTAAACCATCACCAACTATTGCAGTTACTCAAAAAGCAAGAGAACTTAGAGCAGCTGGAAAAGATGTAATTGGTCTTGGGGCTGGAGAGCCAGATTTTGATACACCAGATAATATTAAAAATGCTGCAATTAAAGCTATCAAAAGTGGAGACACCAAATACACGGCTGTAGATGGAACACCTGCTTTAAAAAAAGCAATCGTAGATAAGTTTAAAAGGGAAAACAAAATTAATTACACTACAGATCAAATCACTGTTGGAACAGGTGGAAAACAAGTTCTTTATAATGCTTTCATGGCAACTTTAAATAAAGGTGATGAGGTAATTATTCCCGCACCTTTTTGGGTTTCTTATCCTGATATGGTTTTATTAGCAGGTGGTAAACCAAAGATAGTTAAGTGTACAGAAGAAGAAGGATTTAAACTTACAGCAAGTAAATTAAAAAAAGCTATTACTAAAAAAACTAAATGGGTGATTTTAAATTCACCTTCTAATCCAACTGGAGCAGGATATTCAAAAAAAGAAATTAAAGATTTAGCAAAAGTTTTAATTAGAAATAAAAAAGTTCATATTTTAAGTGACGATATATATGAACATATAGCATACGATAATTTTAATTTTTATACGATTGCTCAAAATTCTAAATTAAAAGATAGAACTTTAACTATGAATGGGGTTAGTAAATCGTATGCAATGACAGGTTGGAGAATAGGGTATGCTGCAGGACCAAAAGATATCATTAAAGCAATTGGTAAAATTCAATCTCAATCTACATCTAACCCTTCATCAATCAGTCAAGCTGCTGCAGTTGAAGCTTTAAATGGAAATCAAGGTTTTATAAAAAAAAGATCAAAAGCCTTTAAAGAAAGAAGAGATTTTGTAGTTAAAAGTTTAAACAGCATCAAAGGTATAAATTGTTTAACACCTAATGGAGCATTTTATGTCTTTCCAAGTTGTAAGGGATTGTTAAATAAAAAAACTAAATTAAAAACAGATACAGAGTTTGTTCAAAAACTACTTGAACAATCGAATGTTGCAGTAGTACAAGGCTCTGCATTTGGTTTAGATGGATACTTTAGAATTTCTTATGCTACTTCAATGCAAAATTTGAAGAAAGCAATGGATAGAATAAAATCTTTTTGCGAAAGCCTTTCTTAACAAGTGAAAACAGCATTACTATTTGGTGCAACTGGATTAGTTGGAGGACATGTTCTAAATCAACTTATTCAGAATAATAATTACTCTAAAATTAAAATATTTGTCCGTTCTTCAATCCAAATAAACAACTCAAAAATTGAAGTAATTCAAACTGATTTTAATAATTTAGAAAAACACAAAGAAGAAATTGACGGAGATGAATGTTTTTTTTGTATTGGGACAACAAAAAAAAATTCTCCTGATAAAAATGAATATCAAAGAATTGAATTAGATATCCCAAAACAAGTAGCCCAAATTGCAAAATCTAACAATATTAAATCTTATTTTTTTGTATCTTCAGGATATGCAAATTCCAAAAGTTCAGGAGATTATTTAAAATATAAGGGTCTTGTAGAGGAAGAGATCCTTAGTTTAGGTTTTTCCAAAATAGGAATTATGAGACCCTCATTTATATTGGGTAATAGAAAAGAATTTAGATTGGGTGAGAAAATAGGAATAATAATTTTTAAGTTTCTAAATCCTTTATTTATTGGACCACTTAGAAAAATGAGATCAATTCATTCAGAAACAATTGCAAAAGCAATGATTAAACTTGCAAACGATAATATTGATCAAAAAATCTTTGAGTCAGATCAAATTTCAGATTTAGTAAAATAAATTTATTTTAAGGTACAATGACTATTTTCTACGATACACCCAACTTTTTCCATTTCTTCGTCAAATATTTTTGGGTGTCTTAAAGCATAAATATTTTTTAAATAATTAATTCCATACCGTTTAAATTTTCCATCTTCTGTAAGTGCTCCAGATTCGTGTCCATATGAAACCACTGTTTCTAATAAATTTCCTTTTTTGTCATAGAGAACCGTTTCTCCATAACAATTACAAAAATAACTTCTGTTCTGCTTAGGCTCAATATCAATGAAAATAGAAGTTCCTCTTATTCCAATTGTGCCGTGAGGAATTTCAACATTTAACTCCTCTTGTCTTTTTCCAAAGACTGCATGAACAGAACCTTTGATAACTTTTAACAAGTTCTTTGAGACAAATTGAAGTTTTGTTTCAGGTCTTATCAAATAAAAATCATCTTTAAATTTAATTATTGATTTTTCATCTTTAGTTTCAATTGTAGAATTATTTAAATCTTGAAAATTTAATTCTGCTTCCTTGCCATCTATAAAAAATTTTCCTGATAATATTTTATTAGTTTCGGAGGCAAATACGAGCTTTGGGCTTAATCCCCAAGCAATCATAATTTGACTTACAGTTTTTATAAATTTTCTTCTGTTCATTTCGATTAATTTTATACCTGAAATTTAAAGATGAGGTTATACAAAATTTTTATACTAAGCCCAATCTTACTACTGATTTTCCAGCATCAATTAGAGCCCCACTTGCTGGTTTAAATTCAAAACCAATTAAATCTTCAGCATATTTTGTCTCTGGTTTCATCTCTAATTCAAGATCAGGGATCATTGTTTTTGCACTTGAATCTAACATGCTAATAAATTTCACCATAAAATTTGGTAAAGTTTTCTTAGGAAGTTTTTTTGCATACTCTGGTAAAGCTTCAGCTAATATTTTTGATGTCTCAAGTAATGTTTTAACTTCTTTTCCAATAATTAATCTTCTGCCACCAACTTTTGCATTTCCTAAGCAAGCAACATGAGATTTTGCTACATCTTTAACATCAGATATTAATATTCCCCATTTAGGTGTTGCTGGAAATTTACCTTTTAAAAATTGTCTTACATATTCAATTGAGGTTCCACCTTTGGTATCCAAAGCATCTCCAAATACTCCACCAGGATTTATACAAGTAAGTTTATTTTTAATACCTTTACTTTTCATTAATTCCCAAGCTGCCTTTTCAGCAACTGTTTTAGATAGAAAATAATCATTAACTCCCTCAACCCAATTTTCATCGGTCCAATCATTTTCACTAAATGAATAAGGATTTGATCTATTTGGCTTTCTAAACATTGCTGCTATTGAAGATGTAACTACAAATTGCTCTGCATTTGCTTTGATACCAGCGTTTAAAACTCTTAAAGTTCCATCTTTTGCAACTGGTATTAAATTTTCTCTATTTTTTGAGACTTTCATCGGAAAGGGGGAAGCCATATGAATTATATATTTGCATCCTTTTGCAGCTTCTTCCCAACCTTCATCATTTAAAAGATCAAGTTTTGTAAAAGATAATTTATCTATAGAAGCATATTTACTAATCGTTTCTTTTGTCTGAGAAATTACATCATCACTTCTAACAGTACCTAAAACTTCATAACCTGAATTTAATAATTCTATTGCAGTATGTTTGGCAATCCATCCACTTATTCCAGTTAACAATACTTTATCAGCCATGACACCTCTTCCTTTAATTAGTTAGTAATTGTAATCTCAAATTAATGAGATAAGAATTTTTCTGCTTCTAATGCAGCCATACAACCCATTCCTGCTGCTGTCACTGCTTGTCGAAAAGTTTTATCTTTAACATCACCCGCAGCATAAACTCCAGGAATATTTGTTTCCGTAGAATCTGGTTTTGTAATTAAATAACCTTCTTTATCCATTTCTAATTGATCTTTGAAAAGTTGAGTTGCAGGATCATGACCAATAGCAATAAACAATCCATCTAATTTTACTTCCTCTGTTTTTTCAGTTTTCAAATTTTTAATTTTTATACCTTTAACATTTTTGGGTTCACTATCACCCAAGACATCCTCAACTACAGAGTCCCAAACAATTTCAATTTTTTTATTTTCCATCAATTTTTTTTGCAGCATTTTTTCAGCTCTTAAACTATCTCGTCTATGAATTAATTTTACTTTTGATGCAAATTTTGTAAGAAACATTGCCTCTTCTACTGCAGCATTACCACCTCCAACTACAGCAACTTCTTTATCTTTAAAAAAGAAACCATCACATGTAGCACATGCTGAAACTCCAAATCCTCTAAATTCTTGTTCAGATTTAATGTTTAACCATCTTGCTTGTGCACCAGTTGAAATAATTATGCTATCTGCTGTATATTTTTGACCACTATCTCCAACAGCCTCAAACGGTGTAGACTTTAAATTCACTGATCCGATATGGTCTTCTATCATTTCTGTTCCAACAGCTTTTGCTTGATCTCTCATTTGATCCATTAGCCATGGTCCTTGAATTACTTCTGCAAACCCTGGAAAATTTTCCACATCAGTTGTAGTTGTTAATTGTCCGCCTGGTTGAGCTCCGTGAACAAGGATAGGATTTAACATTGCTCGTGCAGCATAAACAGCAGCTGTGTATCCGGCAGGACCAGATCCAATTATTAACACTTTTGTGTGTTTAGTTGGATTTTCACTCATATGAAAGCTATATAGTGATTAATGTCTAAATTAAAAGGTTTATTATTAACTCAAGGGATGCACGGAATGATTAGTCAAGTCGAGGGACTCGCTAAAGCACTTGATATTGATTTTATTCACCAAAAGGTTGAACTAAAAAATATTTGGAAACTTGTTCCACCTAAATTTACTCCAATTTCTCAAAATGTTTATAAAAAGATTGAAGATAATGATTTTGATTTAATAATCTCATGTGGAAGAAAGAGCGTAATTCCGTCTATTCACTTAAAAAGTATTTCTAAAAAAAAAATATTTAATATTCATATCCAAGATCCAAAAATAGATTTTAATCATTTCGATTTTATTGTTGCCCCAGAACATGATGGAATTAAAGGTAAAAATGTTATTAGCACAAAGGGAGCTATTCATTATCTTTCAGAGAAAGAAATTGAAGAAAATAAAGATTATTTAAATTCTTTTATCAAAAAGGACGAAAGAAAAATTTGGTGCTTAATTATGGGTGGACCAACAAAATACTATGATTATTCAACCAAGAATATGAAACATATTTTCTCAATGTTTTATAAATTAATGAAGAAACATGATTTTCAATTAGTAGTAATCCCATCAATGAGAACGCCTATAAATACCATTCATTACGCCAAAGAGTTTTTTGGAGAAAATCACACAGTAATTATGAATGTAGATAAAAAGGCATATTTATCTGCATTAGCTTTATCTGAAAATATCGTTGTTACATGTGACTCTAGCTCCATGATCTCAGAAGCTGCTTTGACAGGCAAACCAATCTATGTTGCTAATATTTTACCAAAAAAGAATGACAAAAGATTCCAAAGATTTAGAAATTTATTTAGAGAATTAAATATTACTAGAAACTTAGGTGAAGAAATAGAAAATTGGAACTATGAAAAGTTAGATGAAACGAATAGAGTAGCAAAAATTATTAAAGAAAAAATTCAATCTTAATGTCATTTTTAAATTCCATAAAAAATAATTCAAAAAAATATGAAATACCATTTGATCATTGGGAATATAGCAATGCTCTATCTGATGGAGCAATTGAAGAAATTATTAAAGCAGATATTCCAAATTTAAGTGAGCATAATTTGAATTATGACGGGACAAGAGCAATTGATGGAGGAGCAGCAGAATTCAGAGAAGGTATTTCCTCTGGCGGTAAAGCAATAAAATTTAGATGTTTTGTAACAAAAGAAAATAGTTCGCAATTTCCAAATCTTGTAAAATTTATAAATGAACTTCAGTCAAAAGAAACATTTGAGACAATATCTAAAATGATCAATAAAGATTTATCTAATTCATATGTTAGAGTTGAAGTAATTTGTGATAGAGAGGGATTTTGGCTAAAACCTCACTGTGATATCAAAGAAAAATTAATGTCAGGATTAATATTTGTTAATAAAACAAACGAGTCTGAAGATTTAGGGACTGATTTTTATAATGAAAAATTAGAGAAAGTTAAAACATTGCCTTACAGAAATAACTATGGTTATCTTTTTACTAGTGGACCAAATACTTGGCATGGCATGGAAAAAAAGAGTATTCTTAAAGAAAGACGATGTTTACAAGTAAACTATGTGACTTTTGAAACTGATTGGAAAGTAAAAAATTAAAATTTATTTAATGAAATTAATCCAGATTTTGGATCAATAATTTTTTCATTTAAGGTAGCAACTTTACCAACTGCAAAACCAGCATTCTCAATTACCTTTTTAAAGTCCTCTTCAGAAAAATTTGGAGTATTTTCAAAATTTATAAAAGCAACTCCCTCTGGCCATGACACTTCAACATTGCCTTCTCCTGTTGCAGCTTTAAGTTCTTTTTCAACTTTTGCTTGGCATGCCATACATACCATTCCATCTACAACTCCAATCATAGCAACTTCTGCTTTGACTATGTTTTGAAAAAATATTAATGATGTAAATAAAACTAGTAAGATTTTTTTCATGATTCTTTTATAAACTATTTTTTTTAATTTAACATACCCATATTGGGTAATACTATTGAAATTTATTTATGAATATAGAAATGCTTTCAAATCCCTCAGAGCTAAAAGATACAAGATCGAAAATAGAGAAGTTTTGTAAATCAAATCTCCCAAATATAGAATTAGCAAGCGTAACTTTAGCAATTGATGAGGCTTTGCAAAATGTAATTCGTTACTCGTATAAAATGAAAAAAGATCAAAAAATTGATTTAAATTTAGAAATTATAAATGATAGTGAGCTTAAAGTAATAATTACTGACTATGGTGAACAAGTACCATTAGATACAATTAAACCAAGAGATTTAGATAAAGTCAGACCTGGAGGTCTGGGGGTATACTTTATAAAGAAAACTTCTAAATTTTGTGAGTACAAACACAATGAAGTGGGCCCAGGTACAACTTTAACTTTAATTTTTTAACTATTCTTCTTTAATCAGTTTGGGTTTTGAGCACTTGTAAAATTGGTTGGAACCTCTTAAAGATTTTTGCAGCATTGCTAATTCATTTGAATTTTGATTATAAGTTACATTAGTCTGCAATCCTCCAATTGAACCGTTTGATGTAAAAGATGATGGGGTTTGTCTATCCATCTTGAAATTTACTTTTGTCTTTGAACTATTAATTTTTGTTAGAATGATTTGTTTTCTTTTATTTGAATAAACCCAAACAGTTGTATTTTTTTTATTTTTACAACTTAATTGATAAATATTTGCATTAGAATTTTTAGGAATAAAAGCTATAACAATAAGAACAATGGTTATTTTTAAAAAAAATTTAAACAACATTAAAATATTTTTTTTAGCTTTTTTTGCATTTTTGGCAGCTAACTATCTTTATAATAATATCATAACAAAATCCACAGCTAACAATGTAAAGTTTTTAGAGGTTGAAGTTGAGTTAAAAGGTAATGTAGATTTCAATTTAAAATGTGAAGGAGCAAACAATCCTAACCCTTCAAGTGTAAATAGAGGTCTTGGTGAACAAACTGAAAGTAATTGCACTGGTACTGGAACTTTTTCCGCAATAGTTCCGCAACAAAGATTTACTGAAAGTTCAAATTAATCTACTCAACTAATTTTTTGAGCTTTAAACCTTCAAGACATTTTTCCATTGTAAACATTCCATCTTTAGCAGATGTTTGAAGAGTAGATTGAATTTGCTCTGTTTTACCTTCTCTAATCAAATTTCTTATTGCTGGTGTCCCTGTCATTACTTCATGACACCCAATTCTTCCTCCACCTTTCTTTTTTAATAATTGTTGAGACATTACTAATCTGATTGATCCAGCCAACATTGTTTGTGCTTGTTCCTTTTGTGCTGGTGGAAAGACGTCTAAAATTCTTGTAATTGTTGAAGAAGCACTACTAGCATGTAAAGTTCCAAAAACTAAGTGACCAGTCTCAGCAGCAGTTAATGCTAATGAAATAGTTTCTAGATCTCGCATCTCCCCAACTAAAATTACATCAGGATCTTGTCTTAATGCGGACTTCAATGCTTTTGCAAAACTTCCGGTGTCTTTTCCAACTTCCCTTTGAGAAATAATACTTTTTTTAGCAGGATGAACAAATTCAATAGGATCTTCAATTGTAATTATGTTTTCTGCTCTATGAGAATTAATTTGATCTATCATTGCCGCAAGCGATGTAGATTTACCAGAACCAGTTTGTCCTGTAACAAGAACCAATCCTGTTTTGTGAGTTATTGCTTCATGTGCTGCAGGGGGCAAACCTAGTTTTTCAATGTTAGGAATTTCACTGATAATTTTTCTAAGAACCATACTTGGTCCATATGAAGAATAATAACCGTTTGCTCTAAATCTCTGTCCATCAACAACAACAGCAAAATCTAAGTCTCCATTGCTAATTAAATAATCATATTGTGCTTTATCTAAAGATTGTTTCCAAAAAGTTTCTATATCTTGTCTTGAAACAATGTCTTCACTAAAAACTTTGATCTCACCATTTTCTCTTATTGCAAATGGTTGATTCGATCTGATGTGGATATCTGACAAATCATATTCTTTTGGATATGATTTTAATTTATCATGAAGACTCATAAATGTTTTGATGCTCTAAAAGTTATAGCTTTTCAAGTTTTTTTTAATATTGATACATATATAAAGTAACACAACTAATGCTTGTGTACCGATTCGGTATTTATTATTGTGATTTTATTCGGTTTTTATAAAAATTTATGATTGATAAAATTGGACCTCCTATTGCAAAAGCTTTTGCTCCTATCATTAAATTAATAGGAAAAAATCACTCAAAAAAAGAAAAAGTAATAGGTGTCGTTTTTAGAGATAAATTTATTCAAGCTGCAGAAATTTCATACAAAAAAGGTGTTTGTAAAATTGATAATTTCTCTAATCAACAAATAGCAGGAATTGGAGAAGACCAAGATTTTTTATCCGCAACAACATATTTAAGTGATCAAGTAAAAAATGCATTAGACTCCATTAAGACTAAAACAAAAGACATTGCCGTTTCTTTAGATACATCCAAAGCACAAATATATAATTTACAAATTCCAATTATGGATGAAGAAAGTTTAAGGGAGGCAACTGCTTTAGGTGGATTTTGGGATCAGTTTGATGAAACACCTGAAAATTTAGATGAATTTGAAACAAGTTATTCTGTTATGAGTACAAATGAAGAGCTTGGTGTAATGGATGTAGTTTTAGTTGCTATGGAGATAAAGTTTGTGGAAACTTATTCGAATATTTTTAGGCTTGCAGGTTACAATCCTGTGGTAATTGATCTAGCACCGTTTGCTCATGTTAACTCTCAAGGAATACTTCTTGGGAAAGAAGGTTTTGAAACTCCAAATGTTATTTTCAATTATTCAAAAGATGAGAAAAGTATTACTATTTGTTCCAATAAAGGTTTTCAGTATTCAGAATTAAATATTATTGAAGCAGATCAAGTATTGCTTGATACAGTTGAGGAAGTTGAGAGTGTTGAAACAGAATTTTGGGATGAAATTTTTGAAAGACTAGGTTCTCAAATTAAACAATATTTAGTTGAGTATGAAACAAAGTATGAATTTGATCCTATAAATATTATTACAGTAATTTCAGATAAGTCAAAAATTAAAAATGTTTCGAAAGGAATTGAGCGACAATTGGGAGATGTTGTTATTAAACTTTATAATCCTGAGGACTCTGCTGAAATTTCAGATAGTGCAAAAAAATATATAGATTCACTTAGCAATAAATCTCTTGCATCGGAAGCAATTGGTATTGCATCAAGAAAATTAAATTCTTTTAATCTTGAAACTAACGAAATAATTTCTGTAAATCTTTTATCTAATTTTGATCAGGTAAAAACTAACAGAAGATCAAAATCTTTAGGCAATTTTTGTTTAATGATTTCTATGATTTTTGTTTTAGGTATTATTGGACACGTTCTTCCATTTAAAATTTTAAAATTAATGAATAATTCATCTAAATTAGCTGCTACTAAAATTTTAGAAGAAGATCTCGAAAGTAAAAATAATCTTTTGCAAGGATATAATGCAAAAATTGATAGTATAAATGAAGATAAAAGAATTGCAGCAGCCTTTGGATCAAATTTAAAAACGACTGCAAATCTTTATGCAAGTTTAAATCAAATAGTTCCAAAAAATATCAGATTGACTAGTTTTGGAATACAAGAAAAACATAATATTTTATTTTCTGGTGTAGCTATGAACGATCAAGCCGTGGTAAATATGATGAATAGTTTTTCAGAAAATGAAGTTGTTAATGATAGTAAAATTGAGGCATTAGTTGAATTTTCCAAACAAGATCGAATAGCACTTTACACAGTCGCTGGACAACCTGATGTAAAAGAAGAAGATTTACCAAAAGAAAAAATAACAAAAAAATTTAACTCAAGATTATCATTAAAACCTCTGTCAACCGAGGTATTTGATGATGAAACTATAGTTTTAGATCTATTAGAGGCAGGTAAAGGATAATGTTACTAAGATTTATATTTACAACTATCTTTCTATTCTATTGTAGTAATTCTTTTAGTAGTGATCCATTTACTAATGAAATTGGTATTGTAAGAGAGCCAGAAGTAGTTGAGATTAAAATTGAAGATACAGATGAATCTGAGACAGATTTATTAATTCAAGAAGAAGCTTATGAAGAGAAATTGGCAGAGGAATTATTTAATAACACTGAAGAGGTGATTGAGGTTGTTGAGGCCGAACCTGAGAGCACTGAACTTGTTACAGTTTTAAATATTGACCCAATCATCGCATATTCTCTAAGGGATTATTTATTAAAAGGTGTTGCACTAAGCAAAGAATCTGATCATAAATTTCAAAGAGCTAAAGTAAAAAAAATCGACAGAGCAAAAACACCTACTACTCACACAATTTCGAAAGAAGATACAATTGAGAAAATCGCTTTTAGATACGGTTTTTCGTTAAGAGAAATAGAAATTGCAAATGCAATTTATCCTGGATCAAGAAAATTAGTAACTGGTGACAAGATAGTTATACCAAATAGATTTCATATCGTAAAAGAGGGTCAAAACTTAAACACTATTGCTGAAAGATATAATTTAAATGCAACACAGCTTGCTTCTTACAATGATCTAGATGATGAAAATATTATTTTGATTGGTGATAAATTATTACTGCCTTTCTTTATTCATGTAACAAATGAGAACGAAACAATAGCTGATATTGCTGGAAGATATGAAAGAGAGATAAGTGAATTAATCAAATTTAATGCTTTTGAAAAAAACACAGTTATTTTAAATGAAAATCAATTAGTAAAAATTCCAATTTATGCGAATGAGAATATTACTTATGAAAACTTAGACAAGAAGAGTATTAACGATTTTAAAATAAATAGAAAAAATCTTGCAATAATTGAGATAAGTAACAGTCAATTTATGGTTAGAGAGGGTGATAGAATAGGAAATAGAGATGGTGTGATAGTCTCAATTGAAAAAAACAAAATGATTGTTTTAGAGGACAATATTGAATATGAGTTTTTAATTAATACTCCAATAGTAGGAATGGCAATTGCATCATTACCACAATCAAATAATGAAGATTTAACCAATGATGATGTAAACAATGATGATACAAATATTGAAAATCAAACAGAGAATAATGAAAACAATAACAATGATAATGAAAATGAAACAGTAACAAATGTTGAGGATTTATTCAATTAATGACAAAATTTATTAAATTATTCCTGGTATTAACACTGTCTACATTGCTAGTAAGTTGTAGTAGTTCAAATAGACCTAAAATGGCTTATGATCAAAAGGATAAAGGAGCTGTTCAAGAAATTGAGTCTTTCAATGTAAAAGCAAGTGCTGAAAATTTTAGACAAACTGCAGAACAATTTAATCAAGATTCAAATGATATTTTAAATAAAAATAAAAAAGAGGAAAAGTTAGTAAGAAGAATCTCTTTAACAGAGGGTAAGGCGCTAGAAAAAAAATCACTTAAACTAATTGATAGAAATTTAAAGATTAAAAAGTTAGAGGATACTGAAGTAAGTTTAAAGCTTAATAATATGAATATAAGATCAGCTTTAAAATTATTCGCTGGATTAGTTCAGAGAAATATTATCATAGGTAATGAAGTTAGTGGCGAAATAACTATAGACTTTGAAAATATAAAATGGGGCTCTGCTGTTTATGCTATCTTAGATATTAACAGTTTAATTATGACTGTTGATGAAGATTCTGGTTTGCTAAGAGTTCATACAAAAGAATTTTTTGCTGAATTAGAAAAAGCTAAAATAGATAATACTATAGAGGAAAATAATAATTTAGCTTCCTTAGATATTGGCGGTTCAGTTTCAAACGATGGAGATGGTTCTGAACCTTTGGTTACAGAGATATTTAAAGTCTTTTATCAAAGTTCAACAGATTTAGTAGAATCTCTTGGGGAAGTTATGGGTGAGACTGAAGGTTTTACTATGGTAGATGATGAAAAAAATAATCAAATTATAATTACAGGCACATATGCACAATTAAATCAGGCAGAAAATATTTTAAACAAAATTGACTTGGAAAAAAAACAAGTAATGATCGAGGCTTATATTGTTAATGCAACTGATGGCTTTAATAAAAACTTTAGTGCGAACATAGATGCACTCAATGCATCAGCAGTTGCAAATGGAAAAGACCGAATAACCTTTTCAGGGATTGATACTAACCCAGGAAACACAACTTCTATAACACCTGTAGCAGATACGAATCCCGAGGCTATATCTAATGCAGATTTATCAGATGCAGTCAGTTTGGCAGGAGGAGCATTTTTGCTTGGAAATATAGGAATGACAAAGATCAAAGCTGTAATCACTGCATCAGTGAAAGACTCTAATACAGAAACAGTTTCAAATCCAAAACTATTTGCAATGGACGGTGAAGAAGCAACTCTTACTCAAGGTACAACTTTAGTAAAAGTAATTCCAGCTTCAGGTGATGCTGCAGGATCTACAGTAGAAATTCCACAAAATTTAAGCATCACGGTGAAACCGGAAATTGTTGGAGAAAGTAGAGTAAAAATTGAATTATCACTTGCAAATGATGCACCAGGTGAAAGCTCAGGTGATGACGTTGTAACGAACGAGGAATCGCTTACATCTATAGTCCAAATTAATGCTGGTGATGTAGCTGTACTTGGAGGTGTTTATAAAAATACTAGAGAAAACAGTGAAACTTATGTGCCGTTCTTCTCAAAAATTCCATTACTAGGAGCATTTTTTAGACAATCAACTGATAAAGACGATAAAACTCAACTGTTAATATTCCTAAGTGCAAATGTTGTATAAGTTATAATTTTTATTATAACTTTAAACATGCCTTCAATAAATCCTGAAATAAGTATTAAGATTTCAAACCTTTTAAAAACTAGTGGAAAATTATCTGAAGCTAACTTTAACGAGGCTAAAAAAAAATACGATAGTAATGGCAAGGTTCCTCTTGGGGTTTTAGAGTATTTAATTGATGATAAATTAGTAAGCGAAGATGATATTGTTTCTGCAGTTTCAAGAAATTATGCTTTACGTAAAACTATTCTAACTGAGCAAAATATTAAAAAAGAAGCTGTAAAAAAACTTCCAAAAGATTTTATAATGGAAAACGAAATGCTTCCATTCGAACTTAATGGAAGAATTTTGAAAATTGCTTTATTTGATCCAACTAAATCTACATTAGCAGGTAAGATTAAAAGCATGACTGGATGTAATGTAGAGTTGTATGTTGCAAAACCTTCAAATTTAGATCAAGCACTAAAATTTAAATCTGTAATAGAAGCGACACAAGATTCTCAAAGTAATCAATCACAAAAATCATCAGTTTCAAAACCAAATTTAAATGTGAAGGTTCCAAATGTAAAAATTACCCAAGGTGAGAATGCTGTGGTAGAATTTGTCGATAAACTTTTAAATGAATCATTTTTTAGTGGCACTAGTGATATTCATATTGAAATTTTTAGAAGAGGTGAGGCAAGAATAAGATTTAGAAAAGATGGTGTCCTCCAAGAACAATTACAGTTCAAACAATTTTTGATGGAGAATTACAATGCAATAGTGACAAGGCTAAAAATTATGTCAGGTTGCGATATTTCAGAAAAAAGGTTGCCTCAAGATGGAAAACTTCAATTTAAAAATCCACAACCAAAAAATGAAGATGATGTTGATATTGATGTTAGATTTTCAGTTATTCCAGCTAAAGAAGGTGAAAGAGTTGTTATGCGTTTACTTGCTGCTGGGCCAGATCTTGGTTTAGAGCAAATCGGTCTAGATAAAGAGGATTATGATAATTTAGTTACAGCTATAACTGCTCCTCAAGGAATGGTTTTGGTTACGGGTCCAACAGGTAGCGGTAAAAGTACAACTCTTTATGGCTGTATTAAAAAAATTAATAATCCCGGAACAAATATAATGACAGCCGAAGATCCGGTTGAATTTTATTTAAAAGGTGTTGGACAAATTCAAGCTAACAATGAAATTGGTTTAACATTTGAAGCGATATTAAAATCTTTTTTAAGACAAGACCCAGAGGTAATTCTAGTTGGAGAAATAAGAGATAAATCTACAGTAGATATTGCAATTAAAGCAGCTTTAACTGGACACTTATTATTAAGTACGCTTCATACAAATGATGCGGTTTCTACGGTTGTCAGATTAGTAAATATGGGTGTTCCAAGTTTCATGGTTGCATCAGCCTTAAGTTTAATTGTCGCTCAAAGGTTGGCGAGAAAGAATTGCTCTTCTTGTACAGTTGATGACGAAAAAGCGACTAAAGAAACTTTATTACAATACGGTTTTAAAGAGGAAGAGTTAAATACCTTTACACCCAAAATGGGTACAGGTTGTGCAGAATGTAACAACACAGGATACAAAGGAAGACAAGGAATTTATGAAGTGTTAAAAAAAACTCCTAACTTAGAAGCTGCGATATTGAGAGATGCTAGAGGAGATGAAATGCTTGAAGTTGCAATTAAGGATGGTTTCAAAACTATGCAAGTTATTGGCAGAAATTTTATTAAAAAAGGTATATTATCTGTTGAAGAATATTCTAGAATTTTAGTAGTTTAGTTTATGGCAACATTTCAATATGCTGGTGTTCAAGCTGGAAAAAAAATTAATGGAGTAATTTCTGCATCTGATCCAAAAAGTGCTGCAGTAGAACTTAGGAAAAAGAAAATTATTGTTACCTCAATTAAAAAAGGTAACGGTAAATCCGAAAAGAAAGGTCCACCATCTTTAGATGATATTCCTATAAGTAACGCTCCTATTATTATTGCAAAAGGAAATATTTATTTAAATTTTGGACCTTGGGCAAAAGTTCCACCGAAGGAATTACTGCAGTTTACAAAAAAAGTATCAACTATGATCAAGGCGGGTTTGCCTATTTTAGAGTCTATAATGATGATCAGAGATCAAACTGTTCATATGAAGATGAAAATGACTGCTCATACCATAATAAAAGATTTAAATGGTGGAATGAATTTAACGGATGCTTTTGCCAAGCATCCAAAAATTTTTGATAATATTTATTTGAATATGATCTCTGCAGGTGAAGCTAGTGGTAAATTAGATGAATTTTTAATTAAACTTGTAGAGTTATTAGAGAAAAATGCAAAAATTAAACAAGGTATTAAAAGTGCATTGTTTTATCCGATAATGCTTTTGACAGTTGCAACTGTAATTACAATTTTCATGTTGTGGAAAGTTGTTCCTGTTTTCGAGAAAATGTATGGCTCCATGGGTGTTCAACTTCCAGCAGCAACTTTAGTTATTGTTAATGCGAGTAGATTTATTGCTAATCCAACCAATATAATGAAAATCGTGGGAATTATCGTAATTATTAGAGTTTCTTATAACTTCATGTACAAAAATATAGAGGGCTTTAGACATGTAATGCATAAGAGATTTTTAAAATTTCCTTTGTTTGGAGATTTAATTGTTAAGGCAACAGTGTCTAGGATGTGTATGATTATGGCCAATCTAACTAGAGCTGGAGTAAGTATCATAGATACAATAAAAATTTCTAAATCTGTTACTACAAATCTTGTTTTTATTTATGCGTTAGAGAGAATTGGGAGGCAGATAGTAACTGGTCAAACATTGTCTGCGTTACTACAAAAAGAAGAACATATATTCCCTCCAGCTCTTGCACAGTTAACAGCCGTTGGTGAGAGAACAGGAAATATGGAAGAAATGTTCCAGTCAATTGCAACTTACTATGAAGAAGAATTTGATGGTGTTGTTGCGGCCTTATCCTCAATTATAGAACCATTAATGATTGTGATAATTGGTGCGATTATCGGGGTTCTTATGATAGCTTTGTACATGCCAATCTTCAGTATTGGTCAAGCTGTAGGATAGACCTTAATGAAAATCAAAGAAAAAGGTTTCAGTATTTTGGAGTTGATGACTACTATAGCCATCATATCCATTATTGGTGCAGTTGGTTTTCCAGCAATTGATAATTTTGGTGATCAAGATAATTTCGAGAGTGATCTTGCAACAATTCGAGGTCAAATAAATTACGTTAGACAACTGTCCCTTGAAGATGGAAACGCTTATACGATCAGAATTGTAAATGATACTTCTAACAATACTGCAGATTTAGAAGTTTGGCAGGCACAAGGATTGAATAGATACAATGTAGAATATCATAAATCTACAGCCACCAAATGTTCTGATTTTGATGGCACAAATGATAAAGGAACTAAGCTAACAGATTTAACAAAAGAACTTGAGCATATGACAATCAGTAGATGTACATCTACGACAGGTAGCTGTACAAAAGTTTCTGCTTCTAATAACTTTTTTTGTTTTTTACCTGATGGATCCTCACCTGAAAATGCCAGAGGAGAAATTCAAGCCTCTGAAAATGCTGGAGGAAAAAAAGATTATTTACACACTTACGAGACAGGTTTTTTTAATAATGGGAATAGAATGTAATGAATTTAAAACACAAACTTCAGAGGGGTGTATCTTTGGTTGAGGGAATGACTGCGGCTGGTGTTTTGGGCATAGCAGTAACTGTATTTATGACATTACAATCTTATCAAGAAAGAGATTTTGCAAATTTAAGGAAGTTTGACAAAGCTGCTTATGCAGTAGAATTAATGTTTGAAGAACTTGCTGCTGTTTACAATCCTGTAGCTGCGCAATATGGAAATCCAAGAGTATTTGAAGATACAACAGCAGGTGCTTCTTTAAAAGTAAAGGGTCTTGCTCAATTACCAGGTGATGGAGATCAAATAATAATCGAGGGAGTGGGTGGTAAATACGAAATTACAGACTCAACTGCTTTCGATGATGATAACAACACTACTTTATCTTTGGAAAGATCAGATGTTCCTGATGATACACCAAATAAAAATATGGCATCTGATGCTACAGAAAATGCTCCAATTACATTTATATCTAATTCTGAAGGTAGTTTAGATCCTTATGATGATCTAGACATGACAAAGTTTGAAGACACCACATATAAAGCGACAATAACAAATCAAAAAGTTTTGGCTGACCTAGATAATTGGGGAACTTTATTGAAGAAGCATCTCGGTCCTGCAAGAACTGGAGATAAGAGATTATTAGAAATTGAAGACATCGAAAAAGATGTCCCTGTTGATAAAGATAATGATGGAGTTACAGATCAAGAAGATGGAGTTGATATTTATGAAACCGTCAAAAAGAAACAAGTTACAATAATTATTAAACAAGACAAAATTGAAGAAAAATTTAGAAGATTATTTTTAGCTGGAACTTAAAATGAATTTAAAAAATTTTATTACTCAAAAAGGATTATCTCTTACCGAAGCTTTAGTTGCTGTGGTTGTTTCAACAATCGTAATGGGAGCAACTTACACAATTTATAATAATTTTCAGGGTACATTTGTCAGACAAATCAATCACAATAATATGAAACAGGAGGCTAGATTTGCACTACATGTATTACAACACGATAGCAAGATGGCTGGTTATAAACATCCTGATAGTACCGATGGTGAAGTTAAAGTGCCGGTAAAGGTTTTAAATACAGATGGTACAGAAGTTGCAGATGATACTGAGTTTGGAGAAATTGTATCATTTTGTTTTGATACCGAGGATAATAGTGGAAATATTCAAAGAAAATTAATTAAGTACGAGTTAAAAGCTCCATACTCTCCTATTACTGATAAAACTGTATTAAAGAAAAAAGTTTGGAACACAACAAATTGTGACGAAGATGATACTGTCAATACAACAGTCGATGCAGACTGGATGCCTGTTGCCCAGTTTTTTGATGAAATTGGAATTAGAATTAGAAGTAAGCATATTGATTTTGAAATCACTCTTGTCTCTAAAGATGAAAAAGTAACAGAAAAATATACAGCTTCTGCTTACATGAGAAATTTAAACTTTGGTGGAAAAACTTATTATGTTTATGATGAAGAAGATCTTCATGAAAATAGGACAGCTGTTATACCTTTTACTGGTAGTTTAAAAGTTCAGTGTGCAAATAATCTTACTAGAGATATTCAGCTTGCAAACTTTACAACCTCTGATGATATTATCATACTTCATCAAGGTGAAACAGTTGGAGGGACAAGTCTTACTAGGACACACGATGCTATAGTTTTTAATTCAGAAAAACCACCCGCAATAACTGGAATACCAAGTGTTAGCCATGACGAAATGAGATTAAAGTTGGTTACAACCACAGTTGCCGCCAATTTACCTCCAGGTCTTACCGTAACATCTGGATATGATGATTTAAATAATAATAATTCTGCTGATGATGGTGAATGGGATGGATCATTAACTCTTGAGGGCACTTTAGATAATTTAGATACAAATTACACTTTTAACTCTGACGGTTATCAAGATTTTACGATTAGGTTAAAAGCAGATTTGGATACAAGTTGTGATAGTCAACCTTGGGAAGATCAAAATGAGGCGTACAAAGATTATCAGGTGAGAGTAATGAAGTATGATGCACCTCAATTTTCTGATGTAAATTTGCATACTTGGGAAGCAAAAGGTTTTACTTATGGAGATGCAAATTATGAGAGAAAAGGAACATCAAGTTATAATGGAGGTCCTAATTATGATTTAACAGATGATGGAAGATCATTTTATATACAGCAAAATTTAGCTTCTCCTTCTTTTTTAGCATCTACCGAGGAATATGACTCTTTTGTTTTAAAAGGAATGATTTGCTCTGGCGGTTATCCAGATTGTAATCATGATATGAGTGCGTGGATGGATGACGACATGTTAGGATTTGCAGCAGGATATCAAAGACCTAGCGTAGTTCAAAAAACTTGGCCAGATGGTAGAATTAGAGCTTGCGCTGGAATTGATTATGAAAGTTTAAATGGCACATCTGGATTTAGTGCATCTAAATTAAGAAACTCATTACGAAGTAGTGATAAAACAGAATGGGATAGTTTATCTGCTTCTGAAAAAAATGAATGGTGGGGTGAGCCAGCAGATCTTGTTTATGACATGTATTTATGGTCTTGGTGGGGGGCACAAGGTAATAGATCTGCTATCCATCTACATCATTTCAAAGGTTATGAGTTCGATCACACTAGAAATTGTGGTTATAACGAAGGATCCTATCTATCACATGCTGATATGAACAGGTTAACGGGATGGTCTACTCCCAATTCATCAAAAATGTCTGATTTTAATGAGAATGGATACAATAGACTTTTCATGAGAACTGATAGTACCAGACCAGCAAATACTGGTTCTAGGAACTGTAATAATAGAGGGAGTTCATTTTCAAGAATCAGTTACAATCCTGGTGCAACTCATAAATGGGGATGTGGACACGGAAAAAATACTGGAGTTAAAAATACCATTACTCTGACATACCATCCAAATAAATTTAGAGCTAACATAGATAACAAACCACATGTAGCTAACAGCAACAGTCAAAGGTTCACAGCATTTGATTATAGATTTGATAGTGACGGAGATTTATTTGATCATACTTTGTCTGCTTGGCCTTATAATGAAGATACAACACCAACTTCTATTAGTTTGCCAAGCGGAGATGATGATACCGAAGAATTAAAAACAGAAGGGTTTAAAAGATTTCAAAAGGGTTCTGTTGCAATAGTTTCTTTTTCACAACCTGACAATAGGTATTCTAATATTCAAATTGCAAGACTACCAAGGTTTATCCCTGACAAAACTGATGGAAATAAACCAATGCCTAAAGCGCAAAATTTATATTATTACATGGACGAAGACTATTTTACAGTAAACAGAATATATGGTTTGCTAAGTAAATCTTATGATCCCTTTGGAGAACACATAGAAGTTTTAGTGCAGTCAAATTCATCAGCTAACTGTGCACAAATCGGTGGTAGAGGAACAAATGAAACAGGTTCAATTAAAACTCAAAGTGTAGATGGTTCTGATAGATCTATGAATTGCAGATTGAGTGGAGAGTGGAGGGCAACCACAGCAGTTTGGGCTAATAATACAGAACTTCCAAATATAGGAGAAATGTATGATACCCAAGATAAGGACTCTTACAGTGGTGCTAGGGCAACAGTAACAACTACCGCAGGAAATACTATTTATGTTTTTGCCGATGGTTCTTTCAGATATCAAGCTTATGCAGTTGGTTTTAATGATGGTACACCAAAAGAAGATTCTTTTTATTACGCAGTTCAATCAGAAGATACCTCTAATAATAGAATTTCAGACATAAAAAAAGTTTATATTGGTTTTAATATTGGAAACACTACACCTACAGGGGTATCGTTTAAGGAAGCAGATGGAACAGCCATCACAGATAATAATAACTTTGATATTGCTGAGGATGATAACAAAGATCTAATAGTAGGTGAGATTTATACTACTAGTACTCAAGAACCTGATACACATGATTTTGTAAGATTTAATCTTGGAGAGGTTCCAAATGATGATGCTGATAAAGATGTAGATCATGGAACTAGATTTAGAATTGATCAAAAAGATGATAAATTTTATTTAGTTTTAAATGATGATAGTGACATTAGATGGTCTAATTTACCTTCAAATAAAAAATATTTCTCTATAAGAATTGTTGCTACAGATTTAAGAGGAAACCAATTAACTACTACAGAAAAAGTATATGTAGATAGAGTTGATTGCTCAGAAACAGCAATGGAAAATATCACTGTTTATAAAACAAAAGCAGCAATGACCATTGAGGGTTATATTCAAGGAAAAGAAGGTGAGAAGGTATTTAGGAGACAGACAGTCCCACTAACTACTAGCTTGGATGAGGCTGTAATTACATTTGAATATCCCGAAAGGTCAGTACAACCATCTGTAAAAATAGCTGAAAAAACAGTAACAGTTGATGGAGAAGATGTTGTTATTGGAATGTTGTCAAATAGATGTAAGGAAACTCATAGTTACATTGATAGACAGCAACTTTGGAGCGACTCATAATGAAAAAACAAAAAAACGAAAAAGGTTTTGTCCTTGTATTTGTAATTGCTGTCGTCTCAGCATTGTCAATTATGACGGGAGCTATGTTTTTTTATTATGACAATGATTTAAAAAGTGTTTCAAGAAATTCAGTTATGCAACAAGTAAATCTTGCTGCGGAAACGGGATTACAAGAAGGTCAGAAATGGATCACTGATCAGCTAAATTCAAATAGTTTTACTCTAGTTGATATTCAGAATACCCTTAATGTCGCTGACTCAGATAATAAATGTCTTAATAGGCATGGTTTTACCAATTCTAGTGAAGATGTTTATTATGCAAAAAGAATAAATGCAAATCTTGGAACAGATGATCCAAAATTTGAGGACATGTCTTATGAGGTTTTTGTTCAAAGGCATGCAGATGTAGTTCGATCTATTTATTTCTCAGCAGAAGGCTCAAAAAATAATACTGAAAAAGATACTACTTACACAGACAGATCTTTTGCGCTTGTTGAAAACTTTAAAGATTTTCCAAACGATCAATTTACAATTGAAATGTGGATACAAAATAAACAGCCAGGATCTACTTATGACATGCATGCTTTTGAATGGGGTAGAACTTGGGATTTAGTATTTAAAGTTAAAAATGATGAGTGGTCTCCAAGACTTGGAGAAGTTGTTTTGGATGACCAAGGAGATATTGGATCTCCTGTTAAGGATGAGTGGGTTCACATTGCATGGGTATGGGATGGAGGTACACCGGGGAGTACTGATACCGGTAATGTAAGAATTTACCAAAATGGAACTTTAAGTGGAACATATAATGCAGATATAGGAGCTAGACCTAAATCTGGTTATACTAATCCTCCTGAGACATTACCTGAAGGAGATTTTTGGCCGTTAGCAATCGGAGAAGGTTTGGCTGGCTTTAATCCTAGTAGTTATTTGACTGGAGATCCAATAATTCAAAGTGTTCCTTGGCTTGGTAATATTGCTGAAATGAGAATATGGAATGTATCAAGATCAGGCACTGACATTGCAAACAATAATAGAAGAAGATTAACAGGTTCTGAACCAGGATTAGTTTCATATTATAAGTTTAATGAAGGATCAGGTAATACTGCTAAAGATTTTAATACCTCAAGAGCAGCTGATAGAAAAAATGATGCAACGATTTATGGTATTGGAAATAAAGGAACTTTATGGAAAACAGAAATTGTTAAATATCCAGTTACTTCAACAACAGACGATGCACCGTCGATCAATGTTCCACCTGGAGAAGATGTTGTTTACTACAAAATTTTATCATGTGGAAAAGGACCTCAAGAACAAATCGTTCCTCTTGAATTAATTGTTTCAGCCCCAGTTCAAAAAGGAGATGTAGGAGATGGTAAAATTGCACTCACAGAAGAAGACCTAAATGATTTAACTGGTCAAGAAGGTACTCCATTAATAACACCTTTAAATAACTATATTGCTCAAGAAGGAGTAACTGGAGATATTAAAATTCAAACCAAGGATAATACCAATACAAACTTTTATGTTTTTAAAAGGTCTATGGAGCAATGTAGTAACTCTAATTCATTTACAGATTTCAGTGCAGCCTCGTCATACTCTGAAGGAGACTGTGCAGAATTTGAAGATAAATTGTATTTCCTAGAAAAAGATGATGGAAAATCAGCTGGTGACGATTTTATTGAAGATGATTGGTCTGAGGTTTTGGGTAGCGATTGTGACGGTGTACAATTTACATCAAATTCAGGTGATAATAGTTATGGCCACTATTATAAATATTTTTCAACTGCACCAAATGTAACTTCTGATCTGGGTTATAACGGTGACTCGATTGACTGGTGGGAAGCAAAAAGAAGAGCTGAGCAATCTACTTGTGGAGGTATGCGAGGATATTTAGTTTCTATAGAAAGCGCTGAAGAAAATGAATTTATTAAAGATGCTGTAATGTGCAATAGCAGTACGCAGTCTGGCTGTACTGGAGTTACCCCTTTTCATGTTGCCGCTGGAGAAACCAGAGAAAATTACTATGGGACAAGATTAGATCAATCTAGTGATCAACACTATATTTGGCTATCAAACTCAGATTGGAGAAATCCAACCTCGAATGCAGCTAATATGCAATCAGAGTCAGGACCTTTAATGGGAATGAGTGTATCCTATACAAACTGGCAAAGTGGTGAACCCAATAATTCAGCAGAGCCATATGCTGATATGGAAATAAATAGAAGCGGTAGAACCAACGGAGGTTGGAATGATTTAAGAAGAATTCCAAATTGTAGTTCTGGAGGACTAGATTGTATCACTGGTTATGTTGTTGAATATGGAGGTTTTGATCATTTTAGCTTAGAGCATGATATTAACCAAGATGGTGATACTGACGATGCAGATGAAATAGATATTAGTGGCCATAATTTTTGTGTCGCAAGAGCCACTATAGAGGCAGACACATATGTAGCTCCAGTAGATGGAAACAGTGATGGAGACTTATTAGATCTTGATGCAGACACCAACCCAGATGTAATTGAAGATTATTTAAAACTTGATACTGATGCTGAAGATTATCCTTCAGCAATAACAGGTGACACATCTTCATCTTCTGTAGATCATGACACGACTGATGATTACCCAGGTTGGAATGCCTACACAGGAGTCCTTACTATGGTTCATTCTGGTAAACCAAATGATTGGAGTTCAACATCAACTTATTCAGCTGATGATTTTGTTTGGTTTAATAATAGAGTTTGGAAAAATACTTCAGGTGGTACGATAACTGGTGGTTCTTCTTTAGATTTAACTCAAACTCCTACTATTTATAATCCACATAATTGGACTATGTATGAAGGTGATGAGTCTGATGCACCGTGTGCAGACGTAGATGTTTGGACACAAGCATTTGAATCTATAAAATATTACAATTCAAAAGAAGTAGATGCAGAAGAAGGAGCAAACCCTTATGCTTATGAAGGAACAGATGGTTCAGACGGCACAGAAGGTGAAGACACTGAAACTACTACAGCCTCGCTTGGAGAAAGAACAATTTTATTTTCTTTAGGTCCGCTTCATGTTGAAGAGCATAGAGATGGATACAATCACTTCTACGAATTTTATGAGTTTCCTGCTAGACCAGATGGAACTGCTAATTCAAGTCAAAATCTATACAATAATAAAAATAGAAGAATGAATGAGGCGTTCTCTTTATCTAGACAATTAGATTATTTTGGAAAAAGTGGATACCTTGCAACCATAACAAGCGAGTCTGAAAATGATATCATTACAACTAAAGCAGTTGGAAATGGATGGATGGGTGGATTAGCTATGTCGGATAACGCAAATACTGTAGCTAATTTAAATAAATGTGGTGGTTTCCGACAAAGATCTAATAGAGCTCAAGCAACAGCTGATTTTCAAGCTTTACGAGATTTTGAAAATATACCATTTTATAGAAATGGCCAAACTTATGGTGCTAGTACGAGATATGTTAGAAATATAGTTGAAAAATATCAAACAACAACAGCGAGAACAATTACATCAATATCAAAAGCTAATCCGGCATTAATTACAACAAGTTCGGCACATGGGCTTACCAGTGATGATATCATTAAGATTGCAGATATTAGCACTGCAAATCAGATGAATGTTGATGGTATGACACAACTAGCAACTGGATTTTATAGAGTTAGGGTCGTTTCCAATACAACTTTCAGACTTGTCGATTTAGATACTAGAAATAATATAAATTCTACTTCTTGGTCTAATTATACAGCAAGTTCAGCTCAAATGTGGTTACTGGAAGGGTATCAGAATGAATATTACAGAAAAGGATCTTCATCACTAACTGCATCAAACGCAAACCCCCAATCTCAGTCTGGTTTAACATTGTTTTATAAAGATCCTAAAATAGCTTTGTCTTCAAATGCAGCAATTACAGGCAATAATACAAAAAGATATTTTACAGATTCGTTTACAAACATTGATGATACGGTAACGAGCACAGAATGTCCTGTATGGAGATGGATGACGGGACCTGAAGGTATGTTATGGAATGGAAGAGGTTTGGCTTTTGCTCCAACACGAACAGCATCTGGAACACCTTCTGCAAATAATGGAACCTGGGAAAGAGGTGTTACAGCTGGTTCTAATGATCCTCAAGGTCAACAAATTGGTGAAGTGTTTGTTGATGGTATGCCATTTAGAAATTGGAATGGAACTGGAGAACCTAATAATGTTGCACAAACAGAACATGGTATTCATTTATTAGGAACTCATTTCGATGACGATGATGAGCTCACATGGAATGATTTACACAATTGGAGCGCAAGTTATTCAAATAACTTTAATTATTCAATAAGAGGGTTAGTTTTAGAATACGGGGGTATGGAAAATGATGAAGATCCTAATATTAGAATAGCTACAAAAAGAGTAATTAAACTTTTTGATAGGAGAGTAACAAAAGCCATTGTAAAAATAAAATCAGGAGCTGAAACTGGCGACAAACTTGTAGTAGGCTCAGAGGAACTTAATGCAGTTAATTTAACTGCTACAGGAAATGAAACTAGCGAGGTTACTTTGTCTGGAGATGCAACTTGTAAAAATTATGTTGATTTAATTAAATCTATGTATTTTGAACACAATGCATCTGCTGATGGAACAAGAGAAATAGAGGTATTGTTAGGAGATATTCAAAAGCCAAGTAACGCTGAACATTATTATCAGTTAAAAGATACTGAGTTAAGTTACAATCAAGCAAATTTTCAAGCGAGTTATCAAAACCTTTGTGGAATTCAAGGTTATTTAGCTAATGTTACAACATCCGCAGATCTAGATGCAATTGAAGAGCTTGGTGTAACTGATGATAAACAAGTTTGGGTCAATGGAACAGATGAATGTCAGGGTGGAATTTTTAGATCTGGATTTTGGAGATATACATCTGGACCTTGGAAGGACAAAGAGTTTTGGAGAGTACGATTAAATGTGCCTGTTGGTACAAATCAACAGGTAATTGATAATATAGAAAACCAGGCAAGCTGTAACTATTTAACAACAAGATCAAGTCAATCAAGCGTTAGAGTTGGTCCTTTTGAAAGCTCAAATTGGATTAGCTCTCATCCAGCTGCTAATACAAATGATTATCTTGTTTTCCAACAAACTAGTTCTGCATCTACAACTGGAATTATGACTAGAGGCGGTATGGCTAGCTCCGATGTTGAAGGGTTCATCATTAGATATGGAGGAAGTGTAGGAGATTTTACTGGTGCAGATATTGAAGAAGATGATAATGACATTAATGTACTATTAGGTCCTGAAAGAGCTGAAATTTCTTTTTACAATGATGGAAGTGATAATAGTATTTTTATAAGCGATGAGGACTCTGTTAAAGTTGATACCACTGGTGATTTAGCATTATCTACAGGGTGGTCTAAAACAGCTGATTTTGTAGCTTCTAGTAATTCACCATTAAAAATTACGTCACCATCTGGTGAGGTTGCAACCATTCAACAATGGCGAGACGAGCTTCAGAAAGTTTACTATCAAAGTACTGATACTAGCGACTTTACTCCAGGAAATAGAAAAATTAAAATTAAGCTAGTGTATGGAGATACTTCATTGAATCAAGAAATTGGAATTGTAAAAGCTATAGGAAGCAGAAACGCTGTTACTGTTACACCTATATCTTGGAATAATAGATAATTTTAATCTCTTGATGGCATAATACCAGTTCTTTGGCCATCTATAGTATTTTCTGTATCAGTTCCATTTGTATTATAATCAGAAACATTTAAAGCAATTGTTGCTACAGAACCAGTTGATGGATTTGGAGAACCATTCATTTGAACGTTAAAGAAATCCGTTGCAGCATCAGCATAATAACTTGAAGCATTAGTAGCAAAGTTAGTTGGAATAAATCCCTCTTCACCTGATTTAGTAGTTGTCGCAGTTGTACCGTTTGAATTATTTATACTAAAAATTCCATTATTAGTTCCCCACATTGAAGTAGATGCAGATCCACTTGAGTAATCAGTTGTAAAAGAATAACTAAAATCTACATCTGGATTACCATTTAAAGATAATGTTCCTGAATAAGTGTTATTAATTGTTTGAGATGCAAAGTTAACTGTTGTTACACCACTAAAAGTCCCAGAACCAGTTCCTTTAGTTGCAGCCATATTAATATTATTACCTGTATAAGTGTAGGTTCCCGAAGTTATACCTTGGAAATCTCCATAATTTGTTTCTCCTAAATTGGTACCACCATAACGTAAAATATATGCTAGACCGTCTCCACCTTCAGCATTTGCCATCGCAATTTGGTTTTCTGCTGACTCGTTTTCAAATTCAGCTTGACCTTCTTCACCAATAATATCGACGACATCAACACCAAGTACTTCTGCAATCTGGTCAAAAGTTAATCCACCATCGCTTAAATTTAAGGCTGTGGTTACTATTTCACCTATTATTTCATTTCCACTTATTTGTTGATCATCAAATAAACCTTCTTTAATTGCACTCTCTACTTCTTGAACATCAAGGTTTGCTTTAACATCTAAAAAATTTTGGAATTGTTGTAATTGTTCTTGTGTAATTTCAACTGGAGGTGTTGGAATTTGATTTAAAGATAATTGTGTGAATGAAAAAGGTGTATCTAATAATACACTCCCAAGTTCATTTGCAACTTCTACCGCACCTGGCCTTAATCCTAAGGTATTGTCTTCCCCAGGACCAATCAGCAATACTTGTGCATTATCTTCTTCATCTATAATTGTTTGAAACTCTGTACCTCTTGAACCTATTGTTCCAGCCGCAGTCTTAACTTCTAATTTTTCAGGGTTCTTCTGATTAATTAATCCACTTAAAACTTTTACACTACCTTCATTAAGTGTAGCTAAGAAGCTACCATCTAATGTACTTGGATCAAAAACAAATTCATCTATTGTTATTGATGTTTTTTCTCCGATTGTAAGAACCGTCTCGTCTAAAAAGATTATTTGAGATTTAGATTTTCCATCAGAAATAATTTCATCTCCAAAGAAAATTTTATCTCCAGCTTTTAATATTTCTCCTTTTTGATTGGTAATTTTTCCAATCGATAATGTAATTGCACCTACAATTTTCTCATCAGCAACTGAATGGCTGATAAAAAATAGGGTTAAAATTAGAGCCAATATTTTCTTCAAAACATCATCCTTTTTGTTAATCCAAATTTAATTATTTCCTTATCATAGTCGTAGTTAAGGATATTTGAGCTCGACTCTATATCAGAATAAGAAAGATTGTAAAAAACATTCTTTATATACATATTCTTTATTAGATCTTCTAAATTTCCAGAAAGTGTAACACTATTTGTTACAATCTCATCATCTCTGACCGTATCGCTTTTTACGAAAGTGTCAGATTTATCATATTTATTTGAGTTATTTGAATGTGAAATTGTATAATTTAAAAATCCAATTTTTCCCGAATTTGAAATAGTATAAAAGTTATTTTCATATCCATAAGAGTCTAGCTTAGCGTTATACTGATTTATACCTAATTTAAATTTTATATTATTGGTATTGCTCAAAAAATATTCATAACCCGTTGCAAGTCCATAATAAGTATTATTTTTATTATCTGCAGAACTAAAGGTAGTATCTGTTCTATAATCTGTAATACCCATATTTGAAGATACTAACAGATTTTGATTTGGTTTAGTTAGATATCTGTTTTCAAGAGTAACATTATAAATTACATTTTCAGCATCATTAACAAAATTATTGTTATTCATTGAAAAGAAAGCGGACGTATAATTTTTATTGAATTGTTTATTGTAATTAACAAATAAAGAATCTAGATCATTTTCTTTATTCTTATCTCTATTCTGTCTTGTTACATTTTTACCTAAACTTAAACTTAAATTTGAAGTATCAGATAGTTTTTTAAAAGCTCCTGTTCTTATAAAGATGTCACTATAAGAATCTTCGTAAATAGTATCAGCAGCGTAATTACTTAAACTATCACTGATATACAATGTTTTAGAATTTGAAACAGTATTAACATTGTTTTCTTCTGCAAGATTAACACCAAAGTCTACATATCTAATCCAGTCATTTTCATCTCTAGGTTTCTTCTGATTTTCTAAAGTTTGGGTTAGTGAGTTAAGTTGCTCTCTGATATCAGCTGTTAATTTTTCACTCTGTTTTATTTCATCAATAATTGCTTTTGTTCTTTCTTTAGAATCTATTTTTAACGATATTGACAACAAATATAATTTTAAATCTAAATTTTCTGAGTATAGATCTGATAGTCTTTCTAAAGTTGCAATAACAGTTTTATAATTTCCTAAACTTTCTTGCTCCTTTGCAAATCTCAAATTTAATTCAAGATCAGTTGGATTGTTAAGAATTTCAGAATATTTTATTCCTTTAGAATTATCATTTGATATTTGTAAATTTTCTTTCTCAGATTTGTTTTCTGAAACAATTAATTCATTTATTTTACTAACAATATAACTTGGAACGTTTTCAAATTCCTTTAACTCATTTAATATTTTTTTTAACTCTGTCTCATTTTGAGTTTTTTCATAAAGATAAAATAGTTTTATTTTGATCTCTAAATTTTCTGGATAAACTTTTTTTAAAACTTCGAGCGCATAAATTGCCTCATTAACTTTGTTATCTTTTTCTTGATCAACAAATAAAAATGCTTGTTCAAGATCTTCCGGTTTATTTAAAACTTCACTTAAAACTAAATTTGCATGAGCCTTAGTGATTGAAATAAATATAAAAAAAAGAAAGATCAGTATTCTCATAACAATTCTTAAAATCCGGAGATGATCAGACAGGTAATGTCGTCTCTTAAAGGCTCTTTTCTTTTAGTTAAAATATCGCTTAAATGCTCAATAATTGCTACAGGCGACTTAAATTTATTATCACTAATTTCCTTTTCTACACCTTTTGCCTCTAATTCTTGATTATTCTCTAAGTATCCCTCTGTAACACCATCTGTATAGATAACTAAATTTTTATTTACTAACCTTATTTCGTTTGTCTGAAAAAAATCGTCATTATCCATAGCCATAATTCCAAGCGGAGGTAGTGTAGATTTATAATATTCAAAATTAAAATTTTCGTCATAAACCATAATTGGTTCATGCCCAAGATTGATGTATTCTATTTTTTTTTCTTTAATATTATATTTTCCTACAACTGCAGTTATAAACATTCCTTGATAAGATGAGTCCGCAACTTGATTATTAATGTATCTTGCAATTGTAGATACTTCTTTATTAAGTTTTGCCATCGATCTAAAAACAGCTGCAGCATTTGCCATTAGTATTCCAGCCTTAACTCCCTTGCCAGAAACATCTGCTAATGTGAAATAAAATTCATCCTCAGATATTTTTATGTAATCGTAGTAATCACCAGAAACATCTCGCGCAGGAACATTCTTTGCGTAAAGAATATTTTTTTGTTCAAATTCTTTTGGAAATAATTTTTTTTGTACTTCTCCAGCAATTTCTCTTTCTTTTTTTAAAACTATTTGTTTTTTTTCATTTTCAATAGCTATTTCATTTTCCTGGAGATATCTAAAATACAGTGTAACTAAAAATAGAAATGCAGAGCCTAAAGTAGTGTAAAATATATCTATAAAATAATTAAATTGGTAAAAGACTAAGCTAGAAGTTATTAGAAATACACATAAGCCTACAAAAAAAACTATACTTAGTTTTGGATTAACTTTTTTTGGAATTATTAATACTAAGATTAAAGAAATTAATAATATAATTATTTCAATAATATCTGTTTTTAAGTTTTTAATTATAAAGTCGTTATTTATAATATTTTCAATTGCATGAGCATGTGTTTCAACTCCAGGGATAACTTTTCCACTAGGTATTTTAACAAAATCAAATAAACCTTGTGCTGAGCTTCCAATTAAAATTATTTTATCTTTAATTATATTTTTACTAATTTTGTCATTTAAAATATCGACAGCTGAAATGTATTTATCTTTACCAAATTTTTTATAGTTGATATGAACTATTGCATTTGGATCTGTATTCAAACTATAGTTCTTGGTTCTAATTGTTTTTATTCCACTTTCTGATGATTGAATTAAAATACTTTTATTTTTATGTAACAATCTTAATGTTTCTAAACTTAGTGATGGCCAGATATCTCCATCGATTTTAAGTAAAATTGGTAATGACCGCAAGACACCATCCTGATTATCAAGATATGAAATGTTACCTATACCTTTTGCTGCATTATTTATAACTTCAAGTGAAGTGATTTTATTTTTAAAATTATATAAGTAGTTTTCTGCATCACCTCCTCTTGATATAAAGTTTGTTTTTGGTTTAGAATTATTCATTTTATCAAAAACAGAAATGTCTCCTAAAACTGGCAGTATTACATTTGAATTTTGAATTGCAGTAATTAGGGATTGGTCAGAGTCTAATACTCCTTCATTAGAAATATTAAGTTCTCCTAATATTTTGCTAGGATTTTGTTTGTCTTCTTCACTAAAAAAAATATCGAAAGAAATTACTGATGCTTCCAAATTCTCTAATTTGTCAACAAGGTTGGCAAATACGTCTCTTCTCCAGGGAAATTGGCCTACTTCACCTATACTTTTCTCGTCAATATCAACGATTAAAACATCATTAAAATCGCTATTTTCCTCAAAAATAGACTGGTAAATATCATATGAGATATTCTCTATTCGTTTAACAAAATTACTGTCCTGGATTTTAATTAGCACTAACAGCGCTAGAAAAATAAGCCCAAGGTATTTTTTTAAATTTTTCACAAATTTTTAATTTTTTTGTTTTTCAAATTCAGTTAGCGCATCTTCAAAACCTTGTAATGAAGATTTAATTAAAAATGGCTTTTCTCTAAATCCATCAACTAAAATTTCAAAGTAGATTGATTTTGTCATTGCTTCTTTAATCTGTTTAAAAAGACTCTCTATCGCGGGATCGGTAGTATCATTTGAAATTGATATTATACACCCAACAACTTCACATTTTATAAAAGGTAAATTAACAGAAGTTCCTTTATGAAAATTTATTGATGCAGGTCTTTGAACATTAACACCTAGAGGAGTAATTATATTGATTAATTCTTTTAACTCATTTTTATTATTTGAAAATTCAGAATACACTACTGTAAATTGTAGATTTAAATTTTTAACTTGTAAAAATTGTACAATTTCACATTTTTGTTTCTTGTTTTCAGTAACACATCGCAAAGTCCAATCTCTAAACTGTTTTGTAGTAACAGTTGGTACTTTTTCTTCACTTTGTTCTGCATGAGTAAAATTTAAATTAAATACGAATATAAATATAAAAGTTAGTAATAATCTCATATTTTAATCTCCAGTCGTTATAACCATAAAGCATTCTTTAAAGCTTCATTGGTTATATTAATATTTTTTTTATTATTTTTATTTTGAATAAATAAAATATATCTATTCATTTGAGGTTTATTAATTCTGGTAAATAAAAGTTTATGATCAATTGCTACACTTTCAGGAATTATCGCAACTCCCAAACCACTTTTAATACATGAGGCTGCTGTTGTATCGCTATCAGTAAAAACAATATCTCTATCACTATTTTCTTGTTTTCTTTTTTTTATATTTTTTTGGATTTCTTTAAAGTTTGGAAAGGAACCTTTATTTTTTAAATAATCATAGTAAAAAAATTCGCAAGTATTTCTAAAGATATAATTTTTTTCTTTTCGAACCATATCTATACTTACTTCTTTAATATCTTGAAATTGGTGTCCCTTATAATAAGCAACACAAAACGGATCTTCATATAAATTGACTTTATCAATATTGTCATTTGAAAATTTGATACAACTTATCGCAAAATCAATTTTATTTTTTTCAACTAGATTAATCATTTCAAAACTATCACTCTCAATAACTTTTATTCTTACTTTAGGATTATTTTTTTTAATCAACCAAAGTATATTTTGTTTATGGGAATAGGTAAGGGTACTTGGAATACCAAAAGTAATTTGATCATTATTTATACTTTTATCATCAAATTCTATAGATTTTATATTTTCTATAACTTTATCATTGAACGCTAAAATTGATTTTGCATTCATGTAAAAAATTTCACCTTCTTTAGTTAGAGTGGCTCCTTTTTTAGTTCTGATAAATAATTTTTTTCCCAAACTATTTTCAATAATTTGTACGGATCTAGTAATTGAAGGTTGAGCAACATTTAAACTCGAACTTGCAGATAAAATACTTCCAGTATCTGCAACAGTTATAAAATACTTTAAAAACTTTGGGTTTAAGAACTCTTGATTACTCATAATCGCATTTATAGAATTTTTTTATATTTAATCAAATTGTATATATAACTAATATTATATATCATTGGTTGTATCCAAATAACTCAAAAGGATCAATACATTACAAAAATTATATGTTGCTGGAATTTAATAAAAATATTCAATTTGCAAAAAAATTTTTTTTATTTTTTTTCTTAATTATATTTTTTCTTATTAAACAATCTCTTGCTGACATAGTTACTATTTCTAAAAATGATACAGTTAATAGTGATCTTGACACGGATACTTTTGGTGTTGGGGAAAGAACTTACAATGTCTTAAATGGATTTACATTTACAATTAATGGTTCTCTGAGTGGAGGAGTTGATCTTACAAAAGCAGGTGCAGGTGCAATAGAGCTTAATGGAGATAATAGCGGTCATAGTGCAGACTGGGTTTTATCTGCAGGTACAATGGAAGTAGGTAGTGATAATGCTTTTGGTGGAAACATCATTTATATAGATGGGGGGATATTAAGCTCTAATAATACATCTGCAAGAGAAGTAAGTGATAACATTGTAATTAGAGCAAATACTACTTTAGGTAACTCGACAAACAATGGAACATTAACTTTATCAGGCCCAGTTTCAATCATAAATGATAAATGGACTATAACCTCTGAAAGTAATAATACAATTTCAGGAAGTTTAAATTTAGGTTCACAAAATCAAACATTTAATACTGCTACTGGTGTAACTTCGACTATTTCAGGAAATATAACCAATGGTGCTCTAAGTAAATCAGGAAATGGAGTTTTAGTTTTAAGTGGTACAAATTCACACTCTTCTTCAACTGTAAAAGGTGGAACTTTAACTGTCTCAGGTTCGTTAAGTGATAGTAGTTACGTTCAAGTAGATAGCGGTGCAACTTACGATGTAAACTCAAGTGATACAATTAGTTATTTTAGTGGTGCAGGAACTGTTGATATAGCTAGTTCTACAACATTAACTACCAATTCTTCTTTGAACTCCTCTTTCAGCGGTATAATTCAAGGTTCCGGTGGTCTTACTAAATCAGGAAATGGCATAAGAACATTAAGTGGAAATAATACATATACTGGAGCAACAAATATTAATTCTGGGACTTTTAAAGTAACAGGAGCTTTGTCTGATAGTACTGCAGTTAGTGTAGCTTCAGGTGCGACTTATGATGTGGATTCAACTGATACAGTTGCATCAATTGAAGGAGCAGGTAACATTGATATAGGATCTGCCCAAACATTAACTGCTGGAGATAGTAATAATAAAACTTTATCAGGTGTTATTTTAGGAGGAGGAAATTTTACTAAAGTAGGATCTGGAACTCTTACATTAAGTGGAACAAATACTTACTCAGGAAATACTACAATTTCAGCTGGTATTCTTGATATACAAGGACAATTAGAAAGCGGGAATTATGATGGAGCAATTTCTAATTCTGGTCAATTAAAAATCAATTCATCATCTAACCAAACTCTAGCTGGAACAATTTCAGGCACTGGAATTTTAGCTAAAACTGGTTCAGGAACACTTACACTAACTGGAACAAATACTTATAGTGGCCAAACAACAATTGAAGGCGGAACTGTTGTTGCTTCAAACTCATCTAGTTTAGGAGCAACACCTGGATCTGTAGCAAGTACCAATATAGTTTTAAATAATGGAACACTTCAAACTACAAATTCTTTTTCCATAGGATCAAATAAAGGAATAACAGTTGTTGGTAGTGGAGGAACAATTAATACTGATGCATCAACTACATTAACTTATGGTGGTGTAATTAGTAACAATGGTACTTTGACAAAAACTGGTGATGGAACCTTAACTTTAAGTGGAGCAAATACATATACAGGTGCAACCACAGTCAGCGCTGGAACATTAAATGTTACAGGAACCTTATCTGACGATACAGCAATTACAGTATCATCAGGAGCTACTTATGATGTTGATGCGAGCGATACAATTAAATCTATAGATGGAGCTGGAACAATTGATATTGCAAGTGGTCAAACATTAACAGCAGGGGATGCTACAAACAAAACTTTCTCAGGTGTCATTCAAGGATCAGGAGGACTTGCAAAAACTGGAACTGGTACATTAACTCTTAGTGGAACAAATACATATACTGGTGACACAACTATTTCCCAAGGAGGAATTACACTTCAAGGCCAACTTGAAACTGGAAATTATGATGGTGCTATTGCAAATTCAGGAACTTTAACAGTAGATTCATCATCTAACCAAACTTTAGCAGGTGTAATTTCAGGAACTGGTGCTTTAAATAAATCTGGAAGTGGAACTTTAACTCTTTCAGGTACGAATACCTATTCTGGTTCAACAACTATTACAAATGGAACAATCAGTGTTTCAAGTTCAGCTAATTTAGGAGCAACGCCAGGCAGTGCAGATGGAGATAATATAATTTTTAATGGTGGAACTCTAAGCGCTACAAATGATTTTACTTTAGGTACAAATAAAGGAATTACGTTAACTGGTAATGGCACAATAGATGTAGCGTCATCAAACACAATGACCTTTGATGGTATCATTACAGATTCTGGTAATTTAACTAAATCTGGAAGTGGTACTTTAGTCTTAGGTGGAGCTAATCAAAATGATGGAACAATTACAGTAAATGCAGGTATTCTAGAAATATCTGATCAGTATTCTTTAGGGTCATCAAGTGGAGGAACAGTTGTTGCAGATGGTGCAAGTTTAAAAATAACTGATGCAATTACGATTACTAATGAGAGCTTAACATTAAATGGAAATGGTGTAAGTAATGGTGGTGCTTTACAAGCTGCAAATACTTCTGGAACAATAACATTATCAGGGAGTGCTACTACTCTTGGTTCTGATACTACAATAAATATTGATGACGGAAATTTAACATTTGGTGGTCGTTTAACAGCAGGAGCCAACAATTATGATTTAACTATTACAGGTGGTGATGGAACAATTAGACCATCAGGTGGTTTAGTGTTGAATTCTGGAACTTTGACAATGTCAGCGACTGGTACATTTTTTGCAGAGAACAGCAGTACTTATTCTGGAGGTACTACAGTGACTGCTGGTGCCATTCAGTATGGAAATAATGATGCTTTTGGTACAGGCGCTATCACAATGACTGGAGGTAAATTTTATACATCAGATGCAAGTGATTTTACAATTGATGAGAATTTAAATTTACAAGGTTCAATAACTTTAGGAAATAGTGGAGATAGCAATACAATTACTTTTTCAGGAACTAATACTCTAACTGGAAATACTACTGCTAGCATTGATAGTGCTGTATCAATGGCAGCAATTGATGATGGATCAAACACTTATAATCTAATTAAATCTGGAAGTGGAACTTTAACTTTATCAGGATCAAATGGTTACGATGGTACTACTACCATCAGTGCTGGAACTTTAACTGTAACAGGAACTCTTGATAACAACACAGCAGTAGCAGTTTCAAGTGGTGCAATTTATGATGTTGATTCAAGTGATACCATTGCATCTGTGAGTGGTGCTGGAAATATCGAAATAGCAAGTTCTCAAACATTAACTGCTGGAGATAGTAATGATAAAACTTTGTCAGGTGTAATATCAGGTTCTGGAGGTTTAACTAAAGCGGGATCAGGAACTCAAACTTTAAGTGGTGCAAATACCTACTCTGGAGCTACGACTATTAATGCAGGAACCTTATCTGTAACTGGGTCATTGTCTGACAGCACTGGAGTAACAATTGCCTCTGGTGCAATTTATGATGTGGATGCAAGTGATACAGTTGCTTCAATTGGTGGAGCCGGAAATATTGAAATTGCTGGCTCACAAACTTTAACTTTTGGTGATGGAAATAATAAAACTTTATCTGGTGTAATATCAGGCTCTGGTGGATTGACTAAAGCAGGCTCAGGAACTCAAACTTTAAGTGGCAATAACACATTTTCTGGCTCAACAACTATAAATGCTGGAACTCTAACTGTTACAGGATCATTGTCAGATAGTACTGCTGTTTCTGTTGCTTCTGGTGCGGTTTATGACGTAGATGCGAGTGATACTATTGCATCTGTAAGTGGTGCTGGAAACATTGAAATCGCGAGCTCTCAAACACTTACGGCTGGAGATAGCAATGATAAAACTTTATCAGGTGTGATAAGCGGTTCAGGTGGTTTTACTAAAGCTGGATCAAGCACTTATACTTTAAGTGGAACAAATACTTATACAGGTAATACAAATATTAATTCAGGAACTTTAACTGTGTCAGGGACTTTATCAGATAGTACTGCTGTAACCGTTGCTTCAGGTGCAATTTATGATGTTGATGTAAGTGATACTATTGCTTCTGTAGATGGAGCAGGAACAATAGAAATTGCTAATGCTGTAACTTTGACTACCGGTGATGCAAATGACCAAGAATTAAGCGGTACTATTTCAGGTTCTGGATCTATAACTAAAGTAGGAAATGGTATTTTAACCTTATCAAGTACAAATTCTTATAGTGGAGATACCACTATTTCTGCAGGTACATTATTGGTTACAAGTCAATTGGGCGGAGGATCTTATGCAGGTGATATTTCGAATGCTGGAGATTTAGGTATTAACTCTTCAAATAATCAGACATTATCTGGAGTTATTTCAGGATCAGGTACCATTAATAAATCGGGTTTTGGAGAATTAACCCTTACAGGTGCTAACACATTTGATGGAACGATTAATATTGCTGGAGGAACATTATTTGCAGGAGGAAGTAGTGATAGCTCAAATAAAATTACTGAAGGAAATATTATTGTTAAAGGAGGTACACTAAGCGGTAGTGGTATTATAGATGGTAATGTTACATTTTCATCAACAGCTGGTACTTTAGCTCCAGGAAATAGTATAGGCACTCTTACTATAAATGACAACCTAACGCTATCTGCAGATGACACTACAAACATTGAATTTAATTCGACAACAGCAGACAAGATAGTAATTAATGGAAATACTGAACTTGCTGGAACTATTTCTTTATACCCTGAAGATACCACTTACTCAGACATAACACATACAATTGTAGATGCTTCTGGTGGCGGAACATTTAATGGAACTTTTTCAACAGAGACAATGAACAACGAGAGTAATCTTAATGATGCTACATGGGATATTGTCTATGATACATCTGCAAAAACTGTTTCTTTACAAATTACTGAAGCAGCTAGCACATGCAACATAAACTGCACAACAACAGTTTCATCATCAAAAGACATTGCAAAAGTTTTTGACAATGCAACTAGCGGAACATTAAAAGACGTGAAAGATGTTTTGGATAGCGCAACAGTTTCTTCTGTTAATACTGAATTAGATAAATTAAAAGGAACTGTTATTGCAACATCATCTATTCAATCAAATACTAATCATAATTATTTTAATAGAGCTGTTGCTAATACAACGTCTCTTTCAAACACAACATTTGTAACTAATTTTACTTCTACAGCTAATGAGCTTACTTTAGCATCATTACAAGACCAAGGTTTGTATGGTGATAAAAAAAGATACAATGAATACTATGATTATAGCGATGTATCTGTTTTAGGTTTTATAAAAAATAATAAAAATAAATCATTTTTTGAAAGGTTCGAGTCAGATGATAGGGCTTCATTTTTAAGAACTTTTGGAACAAATACTAAAAGAGATAATATTGGTGAAGGCTACACAGGATATAATTCTGATACGACAGGAATATTATTTGGAGAACAATTTAAAAAAGACGATATAAATTTTGATGGTTATTCAATTGGAATTTCAAAAACTGATACAACCTATAATGATAGTTATGGAGATGCTGAAATTTATTCAATGCATGCCTCAATGTTTAAGCAAATAGATGATGAAGATTATGCATTTAATTTATTAGGTAGCGCTTTTGTATCTAAGACTAACAGCAATAGAAATGTATCTGTATTTGGAACTTCAGTAGATGATAAGTATAAATCTGATTTTTATGATGTTGGTTTTAATTTAGAGGCTCAGCATATAGCGAAATATGATTTTAATGGTTATAAAATATCTCCATCTGCTAAAATAAATTATAGCTATATTTTCAAGGGAGATACAAAAGAAACAGGTGGTGATTTAGCATTAACAGTTGATAATGAAGATCTTTTTATCGTCAAACCTGAGGTTGGAATTTCAGTATCAAAAAACTTTTCTGAAAAAGATAATAAATTAAGTCAGTTGGAATTAGCAGCTTTTGTATCTAGAGATTATTTTATTGAAGGAACAGAAAATAAAGCAAGATTTGCATCTGGCTCTACTTTTAACCACGATTTACCAAGAGATAAAGAAGACTACTACTCTTTAGGGGTAGGGTATAATTTTCTTAATAAAGAGAATAACACAAGCCTAATGGCTAATGCATTTTTGTTAGAAAATACAAAAGAAGACATCAGCTCTAATATTTTTTCAATTACATTTAGAAAATTCTTTGGGGAATTTGCAAAAGGTAGAATACCAAGCGTGATTGCAAAAAAAGATATCCCAGTAAAATCTGATCAGGATAAAAATGATAATGAGGAACAAACTAAAGTAGTTTTAAAGAAAGATCCTCCTATAAAATCTGATAAAGATTTAGAACAGAGTAATGAAGTTATATCTAGCGATAATGAAATAGGAAAGGATGAAACTATCATAGCAACTTTTCCAGATCAAAATTTAAACAATGATATTAAAAAAGACGTTAAAGAAAAAATTAAAAATTTTGAGAAAAAAATTGAAATAGTTTTAAAAGAAAATCCAACAAAAGAGGAAGTTGAGGAAATTTATATCAGTTTAAACAATGAAATGAAAAATTCATCTAAAAGAGATCTAACTTTAGATGATGTTTATAATAATTTGTTTGCAAATTGTTATGCGGTAGAAAAAAATCTAACAAGATTAATTAATTATTATGATAAATTACAATTATACCAAATATTGGATAAATGTTCTCAGTTAAAAGATCCAAAAATACATTTAATCGCAAATAGGTTACATGATATTCAAATGGACGAAAGATCTGCTATTGAGATTTTATATTCAAGATATCTTAAAATTTTAAGTTACATTCCAATAGTAACTTTCATAGCATTAATCATTCTATTTTATGAAATTATTAGAAGATTTATTACTTATCGATATAAATCGAGAATTATAAGTTAAGAAAAATTATTGATAGTATTTTCAATATCTTCTTTTTTAATCATCATTAGATCTAATTTTGTTTTATTTTCTTTCTTATTCAATCTTACTGATTGAATTTGAATACAATTTTCAAAAAATCTTCTTAAATCTCTTGCATTAGAATAACGTTCACCAGTTATTTCTATAATTTTATTGCATGAATTTTTAATTGAAGCACTTGCATCATTTGCAATCATATATTTGTTGTCTCGACAAAGTTTGAAGAAGATCTGGTATAATTCTAGGTCATTATAATTTTCGAAAATTATATTTCTTTTAAACCTAGAAGCTAGACCGGCATTTGAAGAAATAAATTCTTTCATATTAGTTTCATAACCTGCCACAATAACTATCAATCTATCCCTGTAATCCTCCATAAACTTCAGTAATTCGTCAATTGCTTCTTGACCGTTGTCATTTGGATCTTTCTTATTTGATAAAGTATATGCTTCATCAATAAATAATACATTGTCTATTGCTTGATTAAACTTTTCTGCTGCTCTTTCTGCTGTTTTACCTTTCTCTGCTACAACTAAATCACTTCTGGTTACTTCTATCAGTTTCCCTCCAGCAATAATGCCTAAATCTCTATAAATATTTGCCAAAATTCTAGCCACTGTAGTTTTTCCTGTTCCTGGATTACCAGAAAAAATTAAATGGTAAGTAAGTGGCATTGCATCACCTAAACCTTGTTCTTTTCTATCCTTAGAATTTTGAAGAAAAGCCAATAAGTTTTCAACTTCTTCCTTTACTTTTTTTAGTCCAGGTAATCTTTTTATTTCATTCAGGTTTTTTTCGAGATCTTCACTCATTGATTTCTATTGAATTATAGTTAAAAATTAATTTAAGATGTTTTTATTTAAATGAAACTAATAATTCAAACAATTTTAATTTTATTTTTTTCATCTTCTTTGTTGTATTCTGGCGAGCCTGGAGATTTACCTGGAGAAGAACAAAAAAAGCCAGAGGAAATGTTTGATGAAAAACCCATTGAAAAAGAGGGTTTGGATGTTTCAAATATTACTGAATTATTGAAACCAAAAAATACAGAAGTTGTACTTCCTAAAAATAGGCTAGAGAAAATATTCAATCAGTTTTTTTTAGCTGAACTTAATAGGGATCAATTAAATATAATTGGTGAATGCGAAAACAATCTCGCAGAGGGAAAATGTTTTAAAGTAGAGCCAAATAAATTATCAAATCATTTTAACAATTATTACTTTTACACAAATTCTCAAAATCAAGTTTATTCAATAATTGCATTTAATAATAAAAGACAAGGTGACTTAAATAATTGCAAAGAGAAAATTTCTCTATGGAAAGATTATTTTAATAGTTATGATTTAATCGAAAAGGAACCTAAAGATAATTCTTTAAATTTCGTATTAACTGATGCTCCTCAAAAAAATAGTATTGAAATCTTTGCTTCTTGTTATGATGAACAATTTAGAGATATATCATCTAGTTTTAGTATTAAATTTTTCAAAAATGTTTAATGAGAATTTTTGCTATTCTCATACTAAGTGTCTTTATTCATAATCAATTATACGCTGGTAATATTACTCCTGAGGTAAGACAAGCTTACAAGGAAAGAACAGAATTTGTAAAAAAATATATATCCACGATAAAAGAGAATAGAAAAACAAATAAAAAATTTAAGGGAAGCATAGTTGAAGCTGTTTCTGGGAGATTGTACACTAGCTGGGGGACTTTATCTCAATATGAATTAGATCAAAAAGCTTTAAAAAATTGTAAAAGTGATGGTGAGATTGAATGTCTTGTGAGATTTAGAACACTTAAGAAAAATCCTAAATATAATAGATATGCAAAATATATTAATTCAAAATCAAGTTTAAAAGTTTTGGGTGAACATATTAAATCAAAAAAAAAATTTACTTCAAAAGGGATAGATATCTTAATTAGTACCGAAAACTTTAAAAACAAAAATGATTTTTTTTGTGGTCAAGCAAAGTCGAATTATAAAGATGTTATTAATAATCTTGTAAAAGAAATAAATATTTATCCGGCATCTTTCTTAAAAAATTCAGGACTAAAATATGTAATGATTTGTGAAAAAATAACTGACAAATCATTAGGATTTGAGCCAGGTGGATTGGCACCAGGACATGTCGATCAATCACCTGGAGTTTTTTATTTGAACTTGTCAGCGGTTAATAAAATTAAAAATTCAAAAGCCAAAAAAAAATATATTAGAATTTTATTCCATCACGAATTTTATCACATAATCGATTCTAAATTATCTTTAATGCAATTAGATGAAGCTTGGGAAAAAATAAACAAAGTGGATTATTCTAATGATTTAATAACAGGGGGTATTGGAATAGATACATCTGTTGAAGGTTTTATTTCAGGTTATGCTAGAAATAATTCTGCAGAAGATAAAGCAGAATTATTTGCTTTTATGGTAGCTCAACATAAAGAATTTAAAAAAGCCATTGCTAAGGATGAAATATTATTAAAGAAATCAAAACTAATGATTTCAAGGCTTAAAGGAATTTCTAAAGAAATAGATAAAAGTTTTTGGAAAAAATTAAATTAAGATTTTCTTAAATCACTGATATTTTTAATTAGCTCTTGGCAATCCTTTTCCACCCTTGAAAATACATCCGACCAGTCTCCCTGTATTTTTTGGCGATAAATTCTAAAATTGTCATACCAAATAGTTTCATCTTTAGAATTTAACCATCGCCAATCAGAAACTTTTGGAAGTAATAACCAAGTTTGAGTACCAAGTGTTCCAGCCAAATGAGCAATTGAGGTGTCAGTTGTAATAACTAGATCTAAATATTTTATAATTGCAGCTGTATCTACAAATTTTTTTGATCCTGTATCCATCAGTAAATCATAATTTACAATATGTTCTTCCAACTGAAATTTTTCAATTTCTGAAACAGCGTTGCCTTTTTGCAAATTTATGAATGTAGCTAATGGACTCTTAACAATGCTCTTAAAACCATTTAAAGAAACTGAGTTATTAGCAACTCTAGGATTTAAACTGCTACCTTGCCAATTTAAACCAATTTTCACATTATCATTTACTTCGATAAGAGTTTCCCATTCCAGAAGTTTATTATCATTTATTTTTAGAGGTGATGGAAAAGGACAATTGCTATTAAGATCTGGTGTAAGTAAATAGATTAAATTTTGTAAGGGTATCCAATAATCATAATCATCATATTCACTTTCATTAGAAATAATTTCTTCTATAAAAACCATATCCTCAAAAAAATGATGCAGTTCTTCTTGGCACTGGAATATAATTTTACAATTTAGTTGGCTTAATGTTTCAAGATATCTCGAAAATTGTAAAGTATTACCTAATCCATTTTCTGCGATAATAAGAATTTTTTTATTCTCAATATTTTGACCATTCCAAATTAAATTTTTTTTATGAAGTACTGATTTAAAATTTTTATCTTCATATATTCTATGATGATATTCTTTAAAACCTTCTTCAAAATTTGACATTGATAAAAGAGTAGTTCCTAAATTAATTTTTGATTTGTTAAAATTAGGATTAAGTTCAATTGTTTTTCTATACATTTCAATTGCCTCAGAGTACTTTCCAGCATTTAGTAAAGTATTTGCAAAATTAAAATGTACTACATGTGAATCTGGTTTAGCCTTAATCGCTCTTTGATGACAGATTATTGCATCTTCGTATTTATGCTGAAGATAGAATAAGTTCCCAAGGTTACTTAAAATGAAATGATTACTTGGATTATTTATAAGTCCTTGTTGATAAACTTTTATCGCTTCATCATATTTTTGATCTTGTTTGTATAAAGTTGCAAGACTTAAATATGCCTTTATTTCTTTAGGATCTATTTTGATTACAGCCTTATAACATTCTATTGCTTTTTCTAAGTTTTTACTTTGTTCATATACTAGACCTAAACTTAAGTAACCATCGACATAAGTAGGGTCGTGAGCTAAAAGATTTGTCAAAACTTTTTCGGCAGCAGAGTTATTGTTTAATAAAAAAATATTTGTACCTAATCTATTAAGAGCTTTACGATCAAAGTTTCTATCTAGTGAAGATAGATAATACCAAATAGATTTATCAAAATTGTTTTGTTTATAATGAATATCTCCTATTAAATTATAAATTTCATGATTGTTAGGATCATGCTTTAATAAATTACATGCATTCTGTTCAGCAAGACCATATTGTCTATTGTCTAATAATTGATAATTTTTTTTTATGTTTTGAGCAACAAGAGATTTATTCATTTTTAAACGAATCAGTTAACTAACAATATATCTTTAAATCCAATTATAAAAGACTGATCCTAGATATGGATAGAGTGCCGAAGCTATGACAATAAAACACCCGTATGGAATTTGAAAATCTTTATCTTTTTTGTAAATATAAATAATCATTAGACCAACAATAGCCCCAGTAATTGCTGAGCTTGCTAAAATTAAATAAATTGATTTTATTCCAAGCCAAATACCAACCATTAAAAATAATTTTGCATCTCCTAACCCCATGCCTTCAACTTTTCTAATTTTAAAGAATAAAAATCTAATAATATAAATAATTAAATAACCAATTATCCCACCGATGATAGAGCCTAATATACTCACATCAAAAGGATTAAATTTGAAAAAAGTAAAAACTAACCCAAGAACAGAAAGTGGAATTGTGATTTTATCTAAAATTAAATAATATTTTAAATCAGTAAAAAAAATTATTAACAACCCTGAATAAAAAATAATGTAAGCTAAAGTTTTAAAACTAATTCCGTGTAAACTATAAGCGTAGACAAATAAGCATGCCGTTAAAATCTCTACTATAAGATAACTTACACTTATTTTACTTTTGCAATTTTTACATTCACCAAGATTAGCTATGTATGAGATGATCGGAACATTGAGATAAAAAGGTATTTTATATTTACAAGTTATGCAAAATGATCGTTTTGCAATAACATCTAAATCATTAGGAAGTCTATAAATACAGACATTATAAAAACTACCAAAGATTGATCCAATAATAAACAGAGAAAGGGTAAGCACTTACCTTTTAAATTTTATTTTATCTCCATCGTCATCATCTCTTTTGATGCTAGGGTTTGTTTCCTCAGTTTCTTTGTTTTCTGTTTCTGCATTCTCAGATTGTTGCTGAGGTTCTTCGTTTGGAGCAAGATCCACGTTCTCACTTGCTTGAGGCTCAGGTTCCTGAACAGTTTCTGGCTCTGAGCTTACTTCAGCTGCATTTGCACCAGTTACATTTTTAATTTTAAAAATTTTATCTAAGTGAGCTAATTTAATTACTTTCATGACCTCATTGCTCACATCAGTTAGAAAAAATTCTTTTGATTTACTTTTTGAAAGTTGCATACCTTCAACTAATGCAGCTATTCCTGAAGAGTCTATGTAGTTCACCTTTGACAGCTGAACTTCAATTGTCTTAACATTATCAATTAAATCTTTTATATTATCTCTTAATTCGGGTGAACTATCTAAATCAACTTCACCAGTAACAAACAATTTTCCTACATTTCCATTAATTTTTTGTTCGATAGACATATGTATTTTTTTATATTATTAGTTTTAAATTACAACATATGATTATCGACTGTATTTGCGGAAAAAAAAAATTTAAGTTAGCTGACGGAGTTATGCCACAACAGGGCTCAAAAGTTAGATGTGGCTCATGTTCTGAGGTATGGTTTTATCATCCAGATCAAGGTAACAATCCAATCAATCAAGAGGATAATGTTAATGAAGAGCAAAATTCTTTAATAGAAAATGAGAATGATATTGGAGAAAATAAAGAAATTGATGATTTCGCTGCAACAACTCAATCTGAAGTACAAGAAACTGAAAATGTAAATCAAACATCTAGTTTAGAAGACCCAGAAGATTTATTGTCCACGCCTGAAGATAAATTGTCTGAGGAGGAAGTTGGAAATGACAACTTTGATGAAATAAAAAAAGAAAACCCAGAGAGTATTTCAAACTTTAAAATATTTACAGATGAAGATCAAAATGACCTTCCATCAAAAGAAGAGATGGATAAAAATTTAGATGAATACAAAGTTGATAGAGATAAAAATCTAAATTTTTTTCAAAAATTATTTAAAAAGGACAGAATTAAAGAGGCAAAAAAATCTTTAGAAAAAGAGCAGCAACTGCAAGAACAATCTGAGCAAGAGTTAAATAAAGGAAGAAGAGCTAGATTGCTCACTTATCTACTTTTATTGTTATTAATAGTTTTTTCTGTTTTAATTGTTCCATTTAGAGATCAGGTAGGAATGGCATTTCCGTTTATGGAAAGGTATCTAGAGTTTTTAATACCTATGTATGATTATATTAAAGGACCTTTAGGACTAAGTTAGGTAGATACTTTAATTTTCAGTTTCTTGCTTTTCCTTTTCAGCTAATTTTTCTTCTTCAGCCTTAAATATTTCAATTATTTTTGACTTATCTTTTAATAATTTTTCTTTACCAGGAAAAACATAAACTCCGATTTTTCCATTAGCCAGTACTTTATCAGAGTTAGCATTTTCTCTAGAAATTTTTTCCTCGATAATATTTATTTTAAATTCACTCTCTGCAATTTTGTTTTTTAAATAAGTTAAGTTTTGAAAAGTGCTTAAGAACTGATACTCAATGTAATTAATTGAATATTTCTCACCTAATGGATCAGCTTGACTTTCATTTAAGCTATTAATTTGCACATTAAATTCACTTGCAATTCCTGAAATAGAATTTTTGAAATTTTGAAATTCAGTTGGAGACATAAACATCATTATTTCTTTAATGTATTCATATTCACTTTTATTCACGTCTTTACCAACTTTAGCCATTTCAATAATGATTTTGTCAGACTCTTCTTGGATACTCCCTGTATTAGCTAAAAGTTTGCTTTGCTTAGAAAGTTGAAGTGAAGTGTAAATTTCACCTATCAAAAATGCCAAAAAAGCAAAAATCATTACGGTAAAACCTACGACAACAAATTTTGATTTATCTTTAATAGATTCGTCTTCGACTGTTTTTGATTTATTTTTTCCTAATCCAAACATTATAAATTTTTACTATCATTTATAGATTTGATAAACTGTAAATGATTCGTACGTATAAATTTATTATATGAAAAAAACTCCAATTTACATCAAAAAAACTCTTGATGAAATTAGGCTTGAGTTACTAAAAGATAAAAAACTTAAACTATCAAGACAACTTTATGTGCAAAAACTCAAGGAAATTTTCAACGATCAAGTAATTGATCTTAAGGATGGCATGGAAGCAAAGATGTCATCAACAGGAACAGATAAAACTGTTGTAGTTTCATCGTCTCAAGACACAACTACAAAACCAATATCAACCTCAAGAAGTAATAATAGTGAAAAAATTATTTTTCTTAATAATGAAATTGTTGATCAAAATTTAAGCGAAGTAGATGAAGCTAATAATGATTTGTCTAATTTTGGAAATGTTGATGAAAATATTATTGAACTCAAAGATGAAGTTGCTGACATTAATAATCAAAAAATAATAGATTTAATTGAAGAAGTAGATGATATCATTAATCTAACTGAAGAAGTTGCAGAAACTATCGTTCATGCTCAAGAAGCTGATTATGAAAAATCTGCAAATGGTGAGGTAATTAAAGAAGAAGTAAAAAGTTCTCAAATATTCTCTAACGAACAGTTGGAGATGTTAAATGCAAAAATAAACGATTTAGATCTAGGTAGTTCTGAACTTACAGAAAAATTAGATGAGTTATTAAATCAGAAAAACCTATTCTCTGAAAAATTTAATGATGAACTTGATACAAAACTAACTGAGGCACTTACCAGATCAGAAGAAAGCATTGAAAATAAACTTAATAACATTAACGAAAGTTACCACCAAGAGTTTGAAAAATATGAGGATGAAGCAAACAAAAATTTTGCAAATTTAGAGGATCAAATTGGTAATTTAAATAATCAATTTGATGACATCCAAAATAATATCAATTCTATTTCAACTAAAATAGATGATAGCATTAGACAATTGAATGATCCTCAAAAATTAAATGAAAATGTAAATTTAGAAAAACGATTTGAAGATAAAATAAATGATTTAAAAGATTACAATTTAAAAATCGAAAATTCATTAAATAGTCTAAATAATAAAATTGATGAGACTTTAGACAACATCTCAACTTATAGAAACGAAGCCACTCAAAAAATTGAAGAGTTAAATCAAAAAGTTCAAAATATAGAGCCGGAGTTGTTTAATAAAATTGAAGAAAAACAAAAAAATAAAAGCGAGTCTGAAAAGCTTCAAGATAAATTTGATCAAATGTCAAAAATTATGGATATGCAAAATATGAGAATGTTGCAGATGTATCATTCATCTGAGTTGCAACATAGTCACTCTATATTGCAAAAAAACATGGAAGCCAAAAATACAGTACCAGAGCAAAAATCTTTTAATCCCGAATTAATTTCAGAGGAAATAAAAAAAGAGTTTTTCCCAAAAATTCAAAAAGAAATGGATAAACAATTCAACTTGTTAAAAGAACAATTATCTGAGTATGAAATAAAAAGTATTTTAGATAAAATTAGCTCAACAGATTTGAATAAAGAATTTAAAAAACCAATTAAAAAGTTTTCAAATTTAGTTGATGCAAAAAAATATGTTAAAAATTCAATTTCAAAAAAATCAAGAGAATGGATAAAACATAATGAGTTTATGATTGATGAAATTGCAAAAAAATTAATAGGTTAGAAATTTTTTTATCAAACTAATTATATAAAAATTAATTAATATCAGCAAAATTTTAGTATTCATTTTACTTTCACTCTCATAACGTCTGTTAAAATTTATTGGAACATCTTTAGCTTTCAGTTTTGTTTTTGAGTTAATTAATATATCAGCTAGGATTTTAAATCCCTTACCAAAAAATCTTTTCTTGTTTTTTAGATAAATATCCTTTTTAAATAGAAAAAAACCACTCATTGGATCTTTTGTTTGAATATTAAAAATTTTAAAAAAAAATATTAAAAATATTGAAGCAAATCTTCTTGTCTCAGATAAACCTTTATTTTTTCCCGATGTTAGTTTTCGAGCTCCTATAACAATATCCTGTCCTTTGTTAAATTCCTTAAGCATCTGAGGAATATATTTTGGATCATGTTGTAAATCAGCGTCTAAAATAAGAATATTTTTAAATTTAGCTTTTTCAATTCCATCAAAACAAGATTGGGTAAGATCTCTTTTTTTTCTTCTTAAGATTGGATTAAAAAATTTGTATTTTTTAGCTAAATTTAAGAGTATTTTTTTACTTTGATCAGTTGAATTATCATCAACGAAAATAATTTCAAATTTAGTTTTTTTTGTATGCTCAATGATTTTTAAAGTTAAAGGTTCAATATTTTTTTCTTCATTAAGTGCAGGAGCAATTATGCTTAATTCATTACTCATTTGTATTAGCAATTAAATTATTAGCTGTTTCTCTTAAAAAAGGATTTATTTCAATAGCATCCTTATATAATTGTGTAGCCTCTTTATTTAGTCCAAGTTTTTTAAGCGTTATAGCTGCATTGTAAAGTGCCGTTGCGTGCAGGGGGTTAATTACATTTGCTGTTTTAAAATTTTCTAAGGCTTTGTCATAGTTTTTTTGATAAAAATTAATTTTTCCAAGTTCAAAATATAAGTCATCAATTGGTGGATCTAAAAATGTAACTTTTTTCCCTGAAGCTTCTAATTGCTTCTTAATTTTATCATATTGTTTAAAAATTTTTTTTATTTCATTTTCAGCTTTTTGATATTCTTCATTAAAAACATAAAATCTTGCTAATTTAAAAATTCCATAAGGTTTATCTTTAAATTGTTTTTCAAATTCGTCTTCAAAAAATTTAATGCCCACCTCGTTTTCTTCGTGAATGAAATATCTTAAAAATTCTAATATAACTTCGTCAAATTTAGTATTTAATTGATAAAACTGATAAAGATTAAATTTATAAGCCGTCCAGTCATTATTTTTTACAGCATTTCTCATTGGAACCGAAAATGAATATCTATGAACATTTTTAGGACTTTTCTCATCTGTTTCAGTCATAAAAGTATAGTTATCAATATAAACTTTGCTTCTGTCATACAAAATAAAAATACAAGAAAATAGTATTAAACAGTAAAAACTCAGAGCTAATGTTTTTTTGTAAAGATGATTAGATAAATTTTTTAAAATCCAAAAAAATATTATTGAAATTGCAACAACTGATGAATATTGATATCTCTCAGCTAAATTTGAAATTAGTGGAAAACCTTTATCAACCATTCCAAAAATAACAGGCAATGTTAAACTTGCAATGATCCAAAAAACACTAATTAATAGAATTGGATCTTTCTTATTAAAAAATAAATATGTCGCAAAAATTGAATAAATTATAAAGAGAGTAAATAAAATAATGGATAAATTTAAGTCATAGTTTGTTGCATAAACATAAATATGTTCAAAAGGATAAAATAATCCAATTAAATAAAATTTTGATGAAGTAAAAAAATAAAATAATAAATCATTAAAACTGTCGTAGAAAAAAATATCATTTTTCTCAGTGAAAACACTTCTTAAATAATAGTAAACAAAAAATGTTACACATAGTAGAATAAAAACATCAAAATTTTTTTTAAAATTTTCTTTTAAATTTATTTGATGAAAATTGAGCAAAAAGATTGTTAGTGGAATTAAACCAGCTAAATAGATGGTCATTAGTTTTGAACACAATGACAGAAAAAATAATAATGCTATAAATAAATAATTAATAAATTTTTTATCATAGGCATTGTTTAGACAATAAATAAAAGTTAAAAGTCCAAAGAATAATGCTAAACTTTCATTACGGGTAGTTATATTAAAAATAATTTGTGAAGTAATAGGGTGAAATAAAAATATTAAAGAACTTAGAAAAATTAAAATATTATCTCTTAAATTACTCTCAATTCTTAAAATTTTCTTTATAAACAAATAAACTAAAAAACTATTTGTTACGTGCAAAAAAATATTTGTAAATTTAGCTATTTTTGTATTTAATATTTCAATCCCACTAAAGTTAAATAAAAAGGTTAAAAAATTATCTAATTCATGTGTTAAAAAATACACAGGATAAAAATGAAATTTTGCATATAAAAAACTAGATATAAGTTTTGCATCTCCAGGGGATCTTGTGAATTGATCTAGTAAAGCATCATCATCATAGGTTCTCCCGTAATCTAATGTGTGTTTAAAAAAAAATATAAAAAGTCCAAATGCAATTAGATAAATACAATACTCAAATATTTTATTTTGAGAGTTTGTTAGCTTCATATTTTTCTTAATAATTAAGTTTTAAATAATTTAAACCGGAATAAATTTAATTATTAATTTAACAATTTTTGATTCTGCCACTTAGTTTTCCTCAATATTTCTTTTATAATACCCCCAAATTGGGTGTATAAAAAATTTAAATAGCTATTTAAGTTAGCTATTTTTTATAGTTTACATAGTAAAGAATATTGGTAGAAGAACCTCATATATATATAATTCTAGAATATAGGAAAAACATAATTATGAAAAAAACACTACAAAAAGGTTTCTCACTTGTAGAGCTTCTAGTTGTTGTTGCAATTATTGGAGTTTTAGCAGGTGTTGGAATTGTGGGTTATCAAAGTTACACTGACTCTGCAAAAAGTAGAGTTGCGGTAGCTAACTTTAACTCAGTAAAAAGATTTGTTGAAACAGAGCTAACTCTGCTTAACAACAATATCCAAACAGTATCCGGAGCAATAAGCGCTGGATCTGACTGTTCCTCTCTTCAGGCATACACTGTTTACAGTGATAATCTAGGAGACTTTATTAAGGGACTAACTTGTTACTTTGGCACTGATGGATATGGGAATGCATTTAAAAACCCGTATGATGCTGCAGGTGGAAATCAAATTGTTTACAATTCTGCTGCTGCTGATGTGAAAAAGGGTCAGATTAACATAGCCCATTTTACAGCTGAAGATTATACGCAAAATGGTGCGGTAATTCCTTCAGGCGGATTGTTCTCATCTGCTGGAACTTCAGGATATTTTTACGTGGAATATTACACTGCAGATGGTGCAGCAGGAAGTGAAGGAGAATATAAAGCTAAAGAATTTCAACTTAAATAATTTTAAAATAAGTTAAAATTAAAATTTAAAAAAACCCCTCTAATATTTATTAGAGGGGTTTTTTTTTATTCTGTAAATTGTCCAAAAAAAGAAGATAGTAAAAATAAAAATTAACGTAAATATACTTAAATAATTAAAAAATATTTGAAGTTTTAAATGTTTAAATTCAAAAGGTTCATAATTTAAAAACTTTATTAGTTCGTCTTTTTGATCAACTTTAAATAAGAAGTTTTTTTCACAATTATTTCCTTCTGGATTTAAATAACATGAGGGATTAATAAAATTTAAATTTTCATTTATTACAAGTAAAGGATCGCCTTGATAAAATCTTAACTTAAGTTTTTTTTCAGTATTTAATGTCGTGGTGTTATTTTCTTCAGTACCATCGTATATTTTGTATTCATTAAATTTTATTTTTGAAACTATAGGTTTCAGTAATTTTAAATCATAGCCCAAAATAGGAAAATAACAGTATTGAATAGACCGATTATTTAAAAAGTAATGATGCTCATATGGACGAGAATAACTAGTTTCATCATTAACAATTGAAAGAACTTTTTCGATTTTAAAATCATCAACGTTATCTTTTGTAACATTATAATTAAGCAGTATATCCAATTCTGAATATCTAAAAATTTTATTTAATTTATTCCTATCAAATGAAATATTTTGAATAATAATAATTGATATAAATAAAAATGTTATCAAATTGTATTTTTTAAAAGAAATCTTATCAAACATCATTGCTGTAAGGATTGAAAATAACAGAACAAATGGAGTAAGCTTTCTAAGTGACAACCAGTCTGTGGTCATAAAAGGAATTTTTCCAACTAAAGAACCGAGAAATGTATTAGAGAAATTTAATAAAATTAGTACAAAAACTGCAATTAATAATACAGAACTAAACAATAATTTAAATTTATCCTTTGTAATTTCTGGAACACTTCTTAAGTAAATAACTAGGATTATCAAAGGAACAATCGATAAGTTAAATGACAATTCTTCAATTGATAAAAGAACATCAAATTTAGCAACATCATTTCCAATAGCTTCTCTAGGTGATAAGAAAAAAAAATCAAAAAAAACAGAAATAAAATGTCGAATGCTCTTAAAGTATAGAACTGATACATCTCGTTCTAATTCACCAACAAATGACCATCCAGCATAAATTTTTGAGGATGAAATCATTAGGCCAATTAAAACAGCTACAGATACATGGAATATAATTTTAAAATTTTTGAAATTGATTAGGTGTAATACTGTTAGAAAAAAAACAAAAATTAAAATTTCAATAACAATTCTTGTTCCACCGCTGTGCATGATAGTTGCAAAGATTAACCCGGCACATGAGATTAAAAATAATGAAGATATTTTATTTTGATTATTTAAAGATAAAGCACATAAGAAGAAAAAAAATGGAACTATATAATATAAACCCCATGCAATATGACCAGACAAATAATGAAAAGCAAAACAATGGTTAAATAAAAATATTGTTGATCCAATTAAAGACGCATTATTAGATAGTTTAAAAATATTTCTTAAAACTAAGAAAAAACCACAAAAACCAATTAATGAATATAAAAAGAATATTACTTTGAATGTAGTTAGTGGTTTTAAAAACAAAAATAAAAATTGCACTGGTGAATAAAATTCTGATTCTGGGTTTGAATACAAAGGCAATCCACAACAAACATGAGGAGTAAACCAAGGAACATCCAATCCATTTTTAAAAAACCAGATTTTACCAAATATTAACCTTGATAATGCAGATTGAAAATCAAAATGGTGTTTTTCAAAATCTAAATAGGATAGGAAAATAATCTGATGAATTAAAAAGATTAAAACTCCTGATAAAAACAATATTAGTTTTGTTTTATTTTTTAAAATAAGCATATTTTAATATTTTTATATTTATCTCATAAAAATTCTTTATTGAAACTTTGAAATCTTTACTAAACTTAAGCTTCTCATAAAAATCAAATAAAATTTTATATTTATTCTGATCAATAATGTTTAATGAACTAAATATTTCTTGATGTGTCATAAATTCTGAAATGTTTTTATTTTCTTTTCTGAGTTTTTTAAAAAATAATGTAAATAAAAATTTTTTGGAATTAATAAAAGTTAGAATTTTAGTAACGTAAAAAACAAAAATTGAAAAAAAAATAAGAGTTAGGAAATATTTATAGTTATTTGCTTTTGTTAATTTTTCTTTGATAAAATTTGATCTCGATTTTTCGTCATATCTAATAAAACTATTAGTCCATATATAGTTTATGTATTCAAAATAAATTCCAATTCTATTAATATCCATTTGCCCAGTTTCAAAATTATTTGTTGACGATGTATTGAAACTATCAAAATTGTTGTTGTTTGAATTTAAAATATTATTACTAGGAACAGACAATGTTGGGTCATACAATACCCAATCATCATTTATAAAAATTTCCACCCATGAATGAGCATCTTGTTGCTTAAATGTATAGAAATTCCCAATTTCATTATAAGATCCACCATAATAACCAGTGACTATTCTAGATGGTATGCCTGCTAGTCTTGCAAGTATTGCAAATGTTCCGGCATAATATTCACAATATCCATTTTTAGTATTGAAAAAAAAGTTTGCATAATCATTGCCTTGAGTACCAGGGGTTAGACTGTAATAAAAATCATTAGTCTTAAACTCATTTAAAATTTTATTTAAATACTCATTAGCATTTTTTGATTCTTCATAATTTGTTTTTGCCCATTGCATTAATTTAGGAGAAATATTTTTAGGCAAAAGTGTATAATACTTCAAAATATTATTTTGAAATGTAATATCTTTTTTATCATAAATTAATTTGTATGATTTTTTATTATTTAAAATTTCTCTAGAGGTAAGTGTATTATTAATTAAATTTAAATCTAAATTTGAATTATTAAAATTATAGTTTGCTAATTTAGGTAGCCAGTTTTTTTCATGTGGAAACATTATTAATGAAGCATCAACGCTTTCGTTTATGTCATTATTAGAGACTTTAAAACTATTCTTAAATTGTGAGAGTAATATTTTATATTCTGAATTTAACCAATCTTTATTGTTATTTAACTTATCAAATACCTTAACCCTGAAGTAGTACTTTTGATTAATATCTTGATTATTAATCTTAAATATAAAAACGTTTTCTTCACTACCTGATATATTGTGAAATGAACCTAGACTGATTTCATCAGGTATGCCTAACTGATTTTTCTTGGTTTCAAATAGTTTTATATTCAATTCTGCCCTTGGAAAAATAAAGTACACAATTGCAATTATAGGAATAATACTAATTGCAAATATAAAATATTTAACAAGATTATTTAAATTTAGTTTTAATATCTTAGTTTGATTTAGTGAATAAAGATGAATGATTGATAATATAATTATCAAAAGAGAGAGAAGTGAGCTTATTAAGTCTTGACCGTAGACAAGTGAGCTTACAGCTAAAAATACACAAGTAAATCCAAAAAAATAATGATTTTCTTTTTTTTCAATTTCAGAATATTTTAGAAAGGCTAAACCCAAAATCAAATTTATAAAATACTCTTTAGATAATGTTTGATCATTTAAAATAAATAAGATGCAAACTGTAGATATAGCCAAAATAGAACTGAATACCTTTTTATAATTATAGTTGAAGCTTTTTTGAAGAATAGCAAAAACATATAAGATAATAAAAAAAAGATTTGTTATTATGTCAACTTCATCAATTAAAAGTAAATAGCTTGATGTTAATATTACCAAAGCATTAAAATTATAATTTAATAAATTTAGTCTAAACATTTGCAAGGTAAGTTAAGAGTTTGTTTCTATGTTCTAAAGAGCAAGCGATCGTAGAAATAAAATCTTTATTTTTTAATAAAAATGGTTTTTTTAAATTATAAAAATATTCAATCAAATAGCTGGCATAAGAAAGTTTTTTTTCAAAACTATCATTATTCAATTTTTGTAGGTCTATGGTTACATGTTGTAAATTATTAGAAAACTTGAATTTTTTTTCATAAAGCTTTTTTTTAATTGATGAGTGTTTCCATGAAATTTTAGATAAATTTGTATTTTCTTTATTTTCTTCAATTTTATCAAATTCATAGTCAAAACCTTCATCAGTGTTCAGCTGATATAGTTGTTCAAAAATTTCATTTGAGGGTTTAATTGGCTCTGGGTAAATAGTTAGATATTCGCTAAAAGACACATTTGTGAAAGTTTTTATAATACCAAAAGGGAATTGAGAGTGAATATCTAAAGTTGGGGCTTTAACATTACCCCTTTTATTAAATTTATGCTTTAAATTTATATTAATTTTATTTTTGATATCTGCTTTGACACTATCTTTTCCTAAATCAAAATTAATATTAAGTCTTTCTCTTTTATGTTTGTCATTAATTAGGTATCTTAAATTTACAATTTTATTAGCTGGGTGAAGTTTATCATTAATATATAAATCTAAATTAAGTAAGTTTTGATAAGAGATTAGAATTGAGATGAAATAAATAAAAAATAAAATAATTGATAAGAGCAGTGCAAAATTATTTTGATAAAAAATAGCTACCGAAAAACAAAAAAATATTAAAGCTGCAATTTGAAACCCTCTTAAATTTGGAAAGATATATAAATTTTTTCTACTGATAGTGTTAAGATATTTTAGAGATTTTTTTAAAAAAAACTTTTTCCAAAAACTATTTTTCATCAGGTAGAGGAACTTTCTTTAGAACTTCATTTTTCATAAACTCAATAAATTCGTTTTTTTCAACAATATTCAATCGATGACGAAGTATATAAGGAAGCACATCCTTAATTTCTTGATATGTTACATATTTATTTGAGTTTAAGTAACTTAATGATTTTGAAAGACTGATTGTTTGTTTTAGGCATCTTGGAGAAATATGAATATTATTAAAATTATTCTTTATGAATTGAGAGACGTTATCTAAATATTCAATTACACTATCATTGATATTTATCTGGCTAATATCTTTAATAGTTTGATCATATGAAAAATTTGATTTAATTGAATTATTGATTATCTCGTTTTTTAGTAATTCTATTCTTTGATCTTTACTCAGTTCCTCTAAAGAAAATGAAATAGTAAAACGATCTAATTGTGATTCTGGTAATAAAGAAGTACCAGACAAATCTGATGGATTTTGTGTTGCAATAACAGAAAAAGGAATTGGAAGATTAAAGGTGTCCTTATCAATCGTTACTGTTTTTTCCTCCATAGATTCTAGAAAAGCACTTTGTGTTTTTGGACTTGCACGATTTAATTCGTCTGCGAGAACTATATTTGTAAAAATTGGACCTTTGTTAACTACAAATTCGTTATTTTTTAAGAATGTGTATCCAATTATATCACTTGGTAATAAATCAGATGTAAATTGAATTCTTTTAAATTTTAAATTCATTGCATTTGTTAAAGATTTTGCAAAAGTAGTTTTTCCTGTTCCTGGAAGATCTTCAATTAAAATATGCCCTCCACTTAAAATTGTAGCTATAGAAATTTTAATCTTGAATTCATTTCCAATTATATTGGTTGAAATAGTGTCTATTAATTCTTTAATCATTTTGGTTTTGTGAAATAAATATTTTTGCTGTTCGATATAATATAACTGTCAATTACTTCAAGATTTGAATTTATTATTTTTGTTTTATCTGGAGTAAGATTAATAAAAACAAAATAACAATTTCTTTTTATTAATTTTAACTTTTCAACTATTTTTTTTAAATCATCTCTTTTTTTAACAGGATCATTAAGAATAAATAAATTGTAGTTTTTTGAATTTAAATCAAAGTCTAAAATATTTTGATTTAGAATATTTATTCTTTCATTTTCTAATGATTTAGATATTCGATAAATATCTTTATCCAACTCAATACCATCAATTTTGTATTGATTTATTTTACCAAAAAAATATAGCACTTTCCCATAACCCGATCCAAGATCACAAATTAAATTAATATTTTTTTTTTCAACGAAAGATTTTATTCTTTTTAAGAATGTGAATGGACATGGAATAGAGTCTGATAAAAAGTTGCTTTTTAGATACTTGAAATTATTTAGATTTTTATCGTATTTAAAATTGAATAAAATTTCATTTATAATTATTGGAATAGTATAAAAATGATAATTTAAAATTATATGATACAAGGCTCTAATGTTATTTAACATTTTAAATTAAATATATTGTAATGGGAAATCTATCAATAGTATTAAGTTCTTACAACGAAGTAGAAAATATTAAATTTGCAATTGATGCATTGGTTAATCAGACCGTTGTTAAAGAAATAATAATAATTGATGATAATTCATCTGATGGAACAATTGATATTTTAGAAAATTATAATCATCCAAAAATAAAATTTGTAGTTAGAAAAAACATCAGAGGTTTCGCCAGTGCTTTTATTGATGGTATTAAACTATGTTCTGGAGAGTATATTTTAAGATTTGATATTGATATGTTCAATAGTATTGATCATTTTATTAAAACTTTTGAAAATATTAAAAATGAGGATTGTATAATATTTTCTAGATATGTTGAAAACGCTTTAGATCAAAGAAGTAAATATAGAAAATTACCAAGTTTAGTAATTAACAAATTATGTCAGTTGCTTCTTTATTCACAAGTTAAAGACTACACAAGTTGTATAATAATATTTAAAAGAAACATTTTAATTGATACTTTTCCAAGGAATACTTTTTATGCAAATTTCATCATTGATTTTATTTTTGAGATAAAAAAAAATAATAAAATAATAAAAGAAGTTCCATTTATTCAAGAAAAAAATACTGAATTAAACAGTAAATCAGCACCAAGTATTTTAAAATTTTTAACTAATGGTTTATACTATCTTATTTCAATATTAAGGTGTTCATTAAATAAATAAAAAATAAATGTATTTTAAAATTCAAAATATAAAAATTGGTAGAGAAACTGTTGCTAAGGTTTTTAAGTATAAAAAGACAAAATTTAAAGGAATTGAATTTTTCACTCCAAAATTAGAAAATTTCCAGATTGGTTTAATGAATCATCCAAAAAATCATGTGATTAACCCTCATTTTCATATTAATAGAAAAAAAACAATTAAGCATATGTCTGAATTGTTAATTATATATTCAGGTAAATTGAAAGTTTATTTTTATAATAAAAACAAAAGTAGAGCCAAAAGTTTGATTTTAAATAAAAAAGACATGATTTTACTTATTTCAGGAGGTCATGGTTTTAAGGTTTTAGAAAAAGTAGAAATGCTTGAAATAAAACAAGGTCCATTTTTAGGTGATCAAGATAAAATTAGATTAAAAAAACTTTGAAAAAATTCATCCCAGTAAATGAACCGTTGATTACAAATTCTGATGTTTTGTCAGTTAGTAAAGTTATGAAGAGTGGTTGGATTTCTTCAGAGGGCCCCAATGTCAAATTGTTTGAAAAAAAATTTGCTAAATATATTGGTCACAAAAATGCTGTTGCTGTTTCAAGTGGTACGGCGGCATTAGAAGTAGCTATTAAATCATTGAATTTGAAAAAAGGAGATGAGGTTATTGCTCCAAACTTTACAATAATTTCAAGTACATTAGCTGTGATAAAAGAGGGTTTAAAGGTTAAATTTATAGATTGTGATTTATATGATTGGAATATGAATTTGGATAAAACAATCAAATCAATAACAAAAAAAACAAAAGCAATAATTGCAACCCATATTTATAATTTCCCTTTTAGAATTGATATACTCAAAAAGATTTGTGAAAAAAAAAATATAATCTTAATTGAAGATACTGCAGAAGTTTTAGGTCAAAAAATATTTAATAAAAAATGTGGCAGTTTTGGAGATATTAGCACTTTCAGTTTTTATGCAAATAAGCAAATTACTACGGGGGAGGGTGGAATGATAACTACCAATAACTCAAAGTTAGCTGAAAAAATGAAAAGTTTAAGGAACCTAGCATTTGGAAAAAAAGATAGATTTAATCATGATGAAATTGGTTGGAATTATAGAATGTCCAACATTCAGGCAACTCTAGGTTTGAGTCAATTAAAAAGAATTAATCAAATAATTAAAATACGTCACTCAAATGGAAAGAGATTTTTTCTAAATTTATCTAAAAATAAAAATATCTATATTCCAAAACCTAAAAATGCTTATTCAAAAAATATTTATTGGGTTATTGGCTTATTGATTATGAATAAATCTTTAAAGATTGATTCACAAAAAATTTCTAAAAAATTAAGTGAATATGGAATTGGGACACGACCATTTTTTTGGCCAATGCATAAACAAAAAATTTTAAAGAATCTTAATTTAAGTAAATCAAAAAATTTTAAAAATTCAGAATATTTGAGTAAATATGGGTTTTATTTACCTTCTGGTTTAACTTTAAAAAATAAAGAAATTGACTATATCTGTGGTGTTGTAAATAAAATCTTAAAATAAAAACTGTGAGTCAAATTAATTTTAAATGAAAATCCAAGAAGGTTTCTCTCTGGTTGAACTTTTAGTTGTGGTCGCAATTATTGGTGTGTTAGCAGGTGTCGGCGTTGTTGGCTATCAAAGTTATGTAGATTCAACTAGATTAAAAGTATTAGAGCAAAATTATACAACAATTACAAAATATATGGACACAGAAACTATTATTATTCAAAATGACCTTGGAAGTGCAACTCCTGAATATGATGACGGTGGTAATTTAACAGGTGACATGGTTAATTCTGATACCACTTGTAAACAATTCTTAATTTCAATGAAAAATTATTTCTTAGGCGGTGGAACAGATAATTCTAAATTTAAGAATCCATGGAAACCCAACAAAACAAGTATTACAATTGATAATGAAGCTTGGGGTAATCATAAACGAGGTCAAATTCAAATGTTCTGTTATAAATCTACAGGAGGATATGGTTCAGGTGGTGGTTGTCCGATGGCAAAAGCTAGATTTAGAGTGATCATACATAGAGATACAGGGGACTATTCACATAAATCAATTGGCGGTAAATATTTTGGTAGTAGTGCTGCAGATGGTCAAGCAGACTGTGGTTGGAACTTATCAGATCATGGTGCATGGCATACAGGTGCAGACGCTATTGATACTGACGCAGATTACGATTAATAGACGAGAGTTTAAACTTAAAATATTTAATATTAATTCTCGATGTCAAAAAAACTTGTTAGTTTTGCAAGTTTCAAAACTGAAACTACAGCTTCGCTAGGTTTAACTATTTTAAATTCTTTACTACCTTCCCCAGCTCTTTGTTTACTTTCAATAAGTACTGCAATTCCTGAACTATCAATATAATTTACAGCACTCATATCAACTGATACAGCTTTATTGTCATCTAGAGCTCCGTGTACTTGTTGTCTTAAATTTCCAGAATTTTCTAGATCTATTTCACCACTGACTGTTATTATCAGAACATCATTTTCAGTTTTTTCTGGATAACTCATGATTTGAATATAATCAGAGTAAACACGTAGTCAACAAAATCATTAAACTTAAATCTTGTTGGTGACAGTAAATATTGAATTTAATTTAAATAATTAAGGCTAAGAATAGCTAGCAGCAATTAATGCAATTGCAGAAACAGTGGATAAAAAATAGATTAGTTTCTTCTTCTTCTTCTCTTTCCCATTAATCTTGTTCATCATTTCTTCATAGCTTAATTTAGCGTTAAATTCATTATTCTCTAAATAAGCTTTAGGTACCACCACATCATTTATTTTTTTATTTTTTAAAATTATATGTTGAATATTGTTCATAATTTAAATTTTCGCAGAAAGCTCAATTAATTCTTTGAGAATTATTTCATTATTTTCTAAATTTTTTTTTCTCCATTCTTGAGAAACATAAATTTTTGAATTGTCTCTAATTAACCAATTTAACTTGATTAATTCTGAAACTTTTCTTCTAACAGTTTCTCTTGGAAGACCAAGACTTCTTGAAATTAAATTAATACTTGCTCCATTTGAAGTAGAGCAAAAAACCTCATTTTCACAAATTAGATTTTCATTTGTGAAATTTTTTAAATTAATTCTGCTTACTAATTTTAATATTTGAGGGTAATAAGATCTGTCACCAAAGTCTGATATATCTTTTGTATATATTGAAGCGACTAATTCTTCGATTATTTTGTAATTTTGTAAATGCATGAAGTGACCTTTTACCCAAATTGGGTTTTTTTTAAAATAAAATTTATATTATTATCTATGCTTAATATATAATTTTTCTATATATATTTATTGTATAGCCTGAACTTCTAGTTTTTTAGTTTTCAATGATTTGATTGCTTCTAAACATGCCAAAGCAGTGGACATATTTGTACAGTATGGAACTTTATTTTTAAGAGTTGCTCTTCGAAGTGCAATAGCATCATTTAATCTGTGCTCACTGTTTCCACCACCAGTATTAATTACAAGTGCAATTTGATTTGAGTCTAAAACATCTACAATGTGAGGACTACCACTGCTCACCTTGTTAATAATTTTACATTTCATGTCATGTTTTTGAATATATTCAGCAGTACCTTTTGTTGCACATAATTTGAAGTTAAGCTTTATTAGCTGTCTTGCTAAATCAATACCTTCATCTTTGTGGGAGTCTTTTAGAGATATAAATGCCAAACCATTTATGGGTAATGAGTTTGCTGCTGCAATTTGACTTTTAGCAAAAGCCATTCCAAAATCTTTATCAAATCCCATCACTTCGCCTGTAGACTTCATCTCAGGTCCTAAAAGTAAATCACTATTTGGAAACTTATTAAAAGGAAATACAGCTTCTTTAACTGCGTACATTCCTTTTGATTTATCTTTAAGATTAAAATTAGAAAGCTTTTCACCCGCCATTATTCTTGATGCAATCTTTGCAAGTGGTATTCCTTTTGCTTTTGATACAAATGGTACAGTTCTGCTAGCACGAGGATTGACTTCAATAATATAAATTTCATCTTTCTTGACTGCATATTGAATATTCATAAAACCTTTTACTTTAAGTGCTAAGGCAAGTTTTTTTGTTTGATTTTCAATTTCTTTAATTAGATATGGTTTAATAGATACTGGTGGCAAACTACATGCTGAGTCCCCAGAATGAATTCCTGCTTCTTCAATATGTTGCATGACGCCTGCTACATAAACATCTTTACCATCAGAGATAGCATCCACATCAACTTCCATTGCATGATCTAGAAATTTATCAATTAGAATTGGATTGTCTTCTGCAGCTTTAAATGCTTCTTCAACAAAGTTTTTTAACTGACTTTTTTCATGAACAATCTCCATTGCTCTTCCACCAAGAACATATGAAGGCCTAACTACTAGTGGTAAACCAATTTTTTCTGATATTTTGATTGCTTCCTTAAATGTCTTTGCAATTCCACTATCTGCTTGTTTTAAATTTAATTTAATTAATAAATTTCTAAATTGATCTCTATCCTCTGCTAAATCTATTGAGTTATATTGTGTTCCTAAAATTGGAAGTTTGTTATCATTTAAAAATTTAGCAAGCTTTATTGGAGTTTGTCCTCCAAACTGAGCAATAACACCTATTAGATTTCCTTTTTCTTGCTCCTTTTTAATAATGTTAAATACATACTCTTCTTTCAAGGGTTCAAAATATAACCGATCACTTGTGTCATAATCTGTAGATACAGTTTCAGGGTTACAATTAACCATGATGGTCTCAAAACCTGCATATTTCAAAGAAAAACTTGCCTGACAACAACAATAATCAAACTCAATCCCTTGGCCTATTCTGTTAGGTCCACCACCTAGAATTATTATTTTCTTTCTACTTGATGGATCTGCCTCACACTCGGAATTTATTGAGAAATTTCTTTGATAAGTTGAATACATGTAAGGTGTAAACGATTTAAATTCGGCAGCACACGTATCAACTTTTTTGTATACAGGCAGTACTTTTAAAGCTGTTCTTTTTCTTCTTATTATATCTTCTGATGAATTAGTAAGTTCAGCTAATTTTTTGTCTGAAAAACCAATAGATTTAATTCTATTAAATTCATTATAATCTTTTGGAAGACCTCTTTTTTTAATAACTAACTCGTTATCAACAATTTCTTTGATTTGTCCTAAGAACCAAGGATCAATTTTAGATAAACTATATATTCTTTTTAAGCTAATTTTTTTTCTTAAAGCCTCCGCAACAAGAAGCATTTTGTTAGGAATATGCTCTTTAAGTTTTTTTTCGATTTGTTTTTTACTTAGATTGAATATTTGGTCGAAACCAGAAAAACCAGTTTCTAAAGAAACCAATGCTTTTTGAACAGACTCCTTGAAGTTTCTCCCAATAGCCATTGCCTCTCCAACAGATTTCATTGAGGTACCTAAAGTTGCTGGCGATGTAGAAAATTTTTCAAAAGTAAACCTTGGTATTTTAGTTACTACATAATCAATACTTGGTTCAAAAGAAGCAGGTGTTACTTTTGTGATCTCATTTTTAAGTTCGTCTAATGTATAACCAACTGCGAGCTTAGCCGCTACTTTTGCAATTGGAAACCCAGTTGCTTTAGATGCAAGTGCTGATGATCTAGATACTCTTGGATTCATTTCAATAACAACCATTCGTCCATTTTTTGGATTGATTGCAAATTGAACATTGGATCCACCTGTCTCAACTCCAATTTTTCTTAAACATGCAATAGAGGCATTTCTCATAATTTGATATTCTTTATCAGTAAGAGTTAAAGCTGGAGCAACAGTTACAGAATCTCCTGTGTGAATTCCCATCGGATCAATATTTTCTATTGAGCAAATGATGATACAGTTGTCTTTTTTATCTCTTACAACTTCCATCTCAAATTCTTTCCAACCCTCTAAACACTCTTCTACAAGAACCTGGCTAACTGGTGACTCGTGTAATCCATTTTTTATAATTTTAAGATATTCTTTTTTATTCTTTGCTATTCCACCACCTAGACCACCTAGGGTAAATGCAGGTCTAATGATTGCAGGCAAACCAATTTTATTTAGAACTTTAGAAGCTTGATTGATATTATTAACAATCTCAGATTTTGGTAAATCTAAACCAATATCAATCATATTTTTTCTAAATTTCTTTCGATCTTCAGCATTAGAAATTGCTTTAGAATTTGCGCCAATAAGTTCTATTTTGTATTTTTTTAATATCCCTTTTTTCTCTGCCTCCATTGCAAGGTTAAGAGCAGTTTGGCCTCCCATCGTTGGAAGAATTGCATCTGGTTTTTCTTTTATAATAATTTTTTCTAGAACCTCTAATGAGATGGGTTCTATGTAAGTTTTATCTGCAACATCAGGATCGGTCATGATTGTTGCAGGGTTAGAATTAATTAAAACAACTTTATAACCTTCATCTTTTAAAGCTTTACAAGCTTGTGTTCCTGAATAATCAAACTCACATGCTTGGCCAATAATAATTGGACCAGCACCTACTACTAATATTTTTTTAAGATCTTTTCTTTTTGGCATTTTTTTTCATATTGTTAATAAATTCTTGAAATAAATAGACACTGTCTTGAGGTCCTGGATTAGACTCGGGGTGATATTGAACTGAAAATACGGGTTTATTTTTTAACTTAATACCCTCAATACTATTATCAAATAATGATTTATGAGTGACTTGAATATTTTTTGGTAAAGTTTCTTTAACAACTTCAAAGCCATGGTTTTGACTAGTGATCTCTACATTGTCATGAATTAAATTTTTTACAGGATGATTTGCACCTCTGTGACCTAACTTCATTTTTTTTGTTTTACCACCAAGCGCTAAAGCGAGTATCTGGTGACCTAAACAAATACCAAATATTGGAATGTTTTTTTTAATAAGGTTTTTAATTATATTTATCGCATACTTTCCTGTAGCAGCTGGATCTCCAGGACCGTTTGATAAAAATATTCCATTTGGTTTAAGACTTAAAATTTTTTCAGCAGATGCTTTGCAATGTACTACTGTCACTTTGCAATTAAAATCAGAAAAATATCTTAAAATATTTTTTTTGATTCCATAATCTATTGCAACGACATGAAATTGATTTTTCTTATTTTTTACAAATCCATCTTTCTTTTTCCAAGTTTTAAAACCCTTCCAAATATAATTTTTTGGAGTTGATACTTCTTTAGCAAGATCTAGATTTTTTAACCCACTCCATTTTAAAGTCGTGTTTGTTAGTTTACTTATATTGAATTTTTGTTTTTTTGAGAAAGCAATCGTTCCTTTTGGTGCTCCTTTATCTCTAATAAAATTAGTTAAACTTCTAGTATCTAGACCAGTGAGACCAACAATGTTGTTTTTCTTAAGCCATGCATCTAAATGTAAAAAAGCTCTATAGTTTGATGGATCAGTAATTTCTGAATTAAAAATTACTCCTCTAGTCCATATTTTGTCAGACTCTATATCTTCCCTGTTGGTACCTACATTTCCAATGTGTGGAAACGTAAAATTGATAATTTGACCAGCATACGATGGATCTGAGATTATTTCCTGGTAACCAGTTAAAGAAGTATTAAAACACACTTCTCCAGTTGCCTCACCCTCGTAGCCAATACCAATTCCTTTAAATACTTTCTTATTTTCAAGAACTAAAATGCCTGTATTAATTTTATGATTATTTTTTGAGTTTATTTTTTTTGAATTTTTGATCAATTACAACTCATGAGTTAAAGGTTAATACAATAATTGCTTTATTATCGCAACAGAGATGTATTATAAAATTGTAAAAAAACAATTTTTCTTTTGAACAATTTTTTCTTTGAAGTAGATTAAAAAAAATTATGTCTTTAAAGAACACTATCGAAAACGAATATAAAAATGCTCTAAAATTGAAAGATAAAAATAAAATATCAACCTACAGGTTAATTTTATCTTCTATTAAAGATTTAGACATCGCTAATCGCTCTGGGCCTGACAAAAAAGATACAGATGATGAAGATATTAAAAAGCTTCTTAAAAAAATGGTTAAACAAAGAGCCGAATCTATTGAGATTTATAAAAAAAATAACAGAACAGATCTGTTAGAAGTTGAACAAAATGAATATGATATTTTAACTAGTTTTCTGCCAAAACAAATGAGTGAAGAGGACACAAAAAAACTATGCGCTGAATTAATCTCAAAATTAGGTGCTAGTTCGATTAAAGATATGGGTAAAATAATGGGTGAGTTAAAGAAATCTCATTCTGATGAAATTGATTTTTCTAAAGCTGGATCAATAATTAAGGAATTATTGAATAGTTAATGAAATACCCCAAAGAGTATTTAGATGAAATTAAGACACGGTTGAAAGTGTCTACCGTTGTTTCAAAAACAGTTTCATTAAAAAAAAGAGGTAAAGAATTTGTAGGTTTGTCTCCATTTAAAAACGAAAAAACACCTTCATTTACAGTTAATGATGAAAAAGAATTTTATCATTGTTTTGCTACTTCAGAACATGGAAATATTTTTGATTTTATAATGAAAACTCAAAATTTAAAGTTTGGAGAAGCCGTTAAGCATTTGGCGCAACTAGCTGGCATGCAACCTTATTTGTTTTCAAAAAAAGATGAAGAAAGAGAAAAAAAGTGGAATGAATATAAATCAATCTTTAATGAATATGTTGATTTTTATCACAATGAATTAATTAAAAATGAACAACATTCAAATGCTAGAGAATATTTAAAAAATCGATCTTTAAGTAAAGAAAACGTAAAAAAATTTAAAATTGGATACGTGGAAAAAAATCCAAGTATATTTGAGCAATTTAAAAATAAATATAGCGAACAAACCTTAGTTGAAACTGGATTGTTTTATTTAGATGAAAAAAAGAAAATTTATGTCGAAAGATTTAGAGGAAGATTAATTTTTCCAATTAATAATATAACTGGTCAACCAATTGGTTTAGGTGGAAGAATAATAGAAAACCTAGATTATCTTGCAAAATATATTAACTCACCTGAAACTTTATTTTTTAAAAAAGGATCAAACTTATACAATCTAGATTTAGCTAGAAAATTATCAAATAAATTAGATCATATTTATTTGGTTGAAGGTTATATGGATGTTGTTGGGTTAAGTAAAAATGGAATTGATAATGCTGTTGCAAATCTTGGTACCTCACTAACTGATAAACAAATTCAAATTCTTAATCAATTTTTTGATGATATAATTATTTGCTTTGATGGTGATGAAAGTGGTTATAAAGCAGCATTAAGAGCTGCAGAAAATTCAATTAAAGAATTAAAACCAGAAAAACAAATTTCATTCTTATTTTTACCAAATAAAGAAGATCCCGATAGTTATGTGAATAAAAATGGAAAAGCTAATTTCATAGAATTCACCAAACAATCTAAGTTATCAATTCATCAATTTATTTTTAGTCACTATAAAAAACAAACTGAAAACAACCCTTCTTCGATGGCTATTTTTGAAAAAAAATTAAGAGATGTAGCAAATACTATTAAGGACGATTACATAAAAAAATATGTATTAGAATATTTTTTAGAGAAAATCGCAGAATTAACTCCTCATTCTAATCAAAAAAATAAAAAAAATTATAAGAAACCAACCAAATCTTTAGATGCTACAAAGAAGTATTATAATGAAAGCCAGTCTTTATCTGGAGTTGAGCTTAAAGAATTTTCATTAATTTATTTGGTAATTAATAACTTAAATTTAATGCAATCAAATATTCATTTAATTGAAAATATTAAATTATTTACTGAAATTAATAAAAAAATCTTTAATCAAATAATCGAAGTTTTAAAATCTGAAAATGAAATAGCTATTCAGGACTTACATTTGGATAGTCAGATAATCGAAAAAATAAATAAATTTGCGCCAATAAAATATATTTTAAAAAATAATTCTGAACATGAAGAAAAAATCATTGAATTACTTGAAGATATTTCACGAGATTTAATGAATTATGATCTTGAGTTTAGAATTCAAGAGTTAGAATCGAAGTTCTCAGTCGATATGAGCGAGAGCATATTTAATGAGCTAAAAGAGCTCAAAAAAAAGCAGAATCTCAATTAATCTGGACAAATTTGTAATGGATTTTTACAGATTTGACATTATATAAGACTTTCAACTTTATCGCTGTGGAAAGAATTATTACAAAATCATTTGCTAGATTAATGGGTCGTGGAACCCATAGAGGTTTTATAACATATGAAGAACTTAGCAAATCATTAGGTAAAAGAAATTTATCAGATGAAAATCTTGCTCAAGCTTTTATTCATATTTTAGATGAAAATATTTCATTAGTTGAAAAAAAATCAGATTTTAAAGTTCTTAGAAAAAAAGAAAATTCAAATAAAGAAGAAGGCAAAACAATCGAAAAAAGTGATGATCCTATTAGAATGTATTTGCGTGAAATGGGAGGTGTTGAGTTACTTTCAAGAGAAGGAGAAATTGCAATTGCAAAAAGAATAGAGGCTGGAAAAGATGTAATGTTAATTGCATTGTCACAAAGTCCAATAACAGCACAACAATTTTTTGAGTGGAATGAAAAACTTCAAAAAGATGAAATATTAGTTCGAGAAATTATAGATATCGATACAAACTATATGGAAGATGAGTCAACAGGTCCAAGCGCTAAACAAAAAAATGCTGGTGAAACAGATAAAGAAGATGGTTCTTCAGATGAAGATGATGATTTTAATCCTACTCTTGCCGCAATGGAGACGGAAATTAAACCTAAAGTATTAAAAACAGTAAATACATTAACTAAAGAATATACAAAACTAATTAAGTATCAGAAAGAAAAGCTAGATTGTGTTTTAAATTCCCAAAACTTTACACCTGCAAAGGAAAAAGGTTATGAAAAAATTGTAAATGATATTTTAGAAAATATTAAATCTCTTCAGCTTTCTCCATCAGTATTAGAAGAACTTGTTCAAAAACATTATGTTGAGAATAAAAAAATTATTTCTTTAGAAGGAAATCTTTTAAGACTTGCAATGGATCAAAAAATACCAAGAAATGAATTTATAAAATTTTATGTTGGAAATGAAATAAATCCAAATCTTAAAAAATTCTTGGATACAAATTTAGTCTGGAAGCAATTTTTTGCAAAAAATAAAGAAGAATTTAAAAATATCAGAGAAAGACTTATTGAAATAAGTCACAAACTTGGAATTTCAGTTACTGATTTTAAAAAATTAGTCAGTAGAATTCAAAAAGGAGAAAAAGAATCCAGAATAGCAAAAAAAGAGATGGTTGAAGCTAATCTTAGATTGGTGATTTCAATAGCTAAAAAATATACAAATAGAGGATTGCAATTTTTAGATTTAATTCAAGAGGGTAATATTGGTTTGATGAAAGCAGTTGATAAGTTTGAGTATAGAAGAGGATATAAATTTTCTACTTATGCAACATGGTGGATCAGACAAGCAATTACTAGATCAATTGCAGACCAAGCAAGAACAATTCGTATACCTGTTCACATGATTGAAACTATAAACAAAATTGTCAGAACTCAAAGATTAATACTTAGTGAGTTTGGAAGAGAAGCAACTCCAGAAGAGTTGTCACAAAAATTAAGAATGCCGTTAGACAAAGTTAGAAAAGTATTAAAAATTTCTAAAGAACCAGTTTCTCTTGAGAAACCAGTTGGTGACGAAGAAGATAGTAGTTTAGGAGACTTTATCGAAGATACAAAAGCTTTAGCTCCATTAGAGCAAGCTATTAAATCTAACCTTGGGGAGGCAACTACAAAAATTTTATCTACCTTAACCCCAAGAGAGGAAAGAGTATTAAGAATGAGATTTGGTGTAGGTATGAATACCGATCACACTTTAGAGGAAGTAGGTTTACAGTTTTCTGTAACAAGGGAAAGAATTAGACAGATCGAGGCCAAAGCTCTCAGAAAATTAAAGCACCCAAGTAGATCTAAACAACTAAAAAGTTTCTTAGAAAGTTAGATTGGGCCGTTAGCTCAATAGTAGAGTACTGCATTGACATTGCAGGGGTAGTTGGAGCGTAACCAACACGGCCCACCATTATTGATTTATCTTTAATTGATAACTTGATAAAAATGATATAACTAACAAATGTTTTGGGCCTGTAGCTCAGTTGGTTAGAGCAGTACACTCATAATGTATTGGTCCCAGGTTCGAGTCCTGGCGGGCCCACCAAATTTATTTTTTTGATATTCCAGCAAGTTTTTGCAAAAGATATATTTCTTTTTCAGTTAAGCCCTTTTTATTTAATTCAGCAATAATTTCTTTTTTAAGATTTTTTGAAGCTAAAAATGAAATAATTCCAATTGAAGATGTAAGTAATGTAATCAAGAAATTTGAAAAAGTGACGAATATTGAAAAAAAAGAGACTATAAACCAAAAGAATATTAGACCTATAACAATAATTTTTTGACTTTTTAAATCTTTTATTTTTAACAAAAAAAGAAACATGGAAGTTATAAGCATTAAAATTCCTGAAATTATAAACCACAAAATAATTGAAATATTAGAGGTGCTACCACCTACAAAAGTATCTTCTAATGCTTCATTAACAAAGTATAAAATTATACCTTTATACAAAGCATAAATTAAAAAAGCCGAAGAGGTTAACGCTGAAATTAATAATATTGATTTGGTTGTAATTTTCAAACCAATTAACTATTTGAAAACTCTTTTAGTTTTAAAATTAATGCATTGATATCACCATCAGCACTCAGGATAATAGAGTTAAATTCTTCTTTTTGAGTTCTAGCTAAACTCAAACCTTCAATAATTAGATCTCTAATTAAAGGTTGATCTTTGTTTTTAGTGTATACTCTCCAATCTATTTTAACAGCAGGTCTTTTATCTGTAGCAGCGAGTGTACTTGAAACTATTGTATAGTTTTCATTAATTTTATTTTTTGAATCAACATTTATTATTGGATTAGAATATTCAGCCAATCTACTTGAAAAACTTTGTAAAAAATATTCTCTAAATGCTTTTTCATACTCAATTTTTTGATCATCAGATGCGTTTTTTCTGTGTGACCCTAATGAATAAAAACCTATACCTCTTATATCAACAGTATCTAATGCAATTTTTTTTAATTCATCCATCCTTTCTTCTTTTGTAAGACCACCACCAAGAGTTTCAGCAGCTCTATTTACTGTCGACTGCACAAAGACATCTGCCTCCATAGAGAAAGAGTTTGTAAAATTAAAGTTTAATAACAATAATAAGATAATTATTTTCTTCATATTTTTAGATTAGTTATTTTTTTGTTTCAATTTCTTCCCAGCCATCATCATCTTCGTATATGACTTCTACGTTTCCTTGTTGTATATTTTTAATTTTATTTTCTCTATCTTGTATATATAAACTTCTTACTGATGCATAAAAATCTATAGAATTTTTCTCAAGGTTTTCAAAAGATTCAATATTATTTGCTCTAAACTCAATACCAGTGATCGCTTTTGATGCAATATAAGCACCCTCACTTAAAAACTCATTGTTTCCATGTACTGAGGCATTGTACCAAGGATCTCCACCCATTATATTTGCAAAAGATCCTGTCGTGTCTCTAATAGTAGAGGGACCTAGAACTGGAAGCACTAAATAACAACCTGGGCCGAAGCCCCATTTACCAAGAGTTTGACCATAATCCTCTTTTACATATTTAGGAAAACCCATTTTGTTTGCTACATCTATGGTTCCCAATAATCCAACAGTTGTATTAACTGCTAATCGAGCTGTATTTATAATTGCAGTCTTAACGTCTCCTTGCAATACATTATTAGGGATAGTAATTAGAGTAGATAAATTTCTTACTGCATTAGAAGTTCCTTTTTGAACTTTATCTGGCAATTTTCTATATCCTTTTGCTATTGGTTTAATTACTGCTTTATCAAGACCTTGATTAAAAGAAAATGTTGCTCTGTTTAGTTTTTCAAAACAATCTTTAGTATCTTGAGTTTCAGATTTATTGTTATTTAAAGCTATCTCGCCATCAGAACCTGCATTAGCATTAAATGCAATTAAGAATAGAGAAAATAGTATGATGGTCAGTTTTTTTAACATTCGAGTTTATATTATATAAAATTTAATATTAAAGTAGAATTAAATTTCAAAAGTGACGATAAATTGTTAATAAATAGCCTAAATTTGTACCCAAATTGAGTATGAAAATAATACTAAATTATTCTCCAAATTTTGATCCTAAAAGAAGAAAAATAAGTGAAATAAAATTCATAGTTTTTCACTACACTGGAATGAAATCCGAAAAAAAAGCAATAGACAAATTATTAGATCAAAACTCTAAAGTTAGCTGTCATTATTTAATTAAAAATAATGGAGATATTATAAAAATGGTACCTGAAACTTTTCAAGCTTGGCACGCAGGAATTTCTAGTTGGAAAAAATTTAAATCTTTAAATAAAAACTCTATAGGTATTGAAATAACTAATCCTGGTCATGAATTTAAATATAAAGAATTTTCAAAAAAACAAATTTCCTCATTAATAAAGCTCACAAAGTATTTAGTTAAAAAGTTTAAAATTAATTCAAAATCAATATTAGGTCATTCAGATATAGCACCAGATAGAAAGCTAGACCCTGGTGAGAAATTTCCATGGGCATTTTTATCAAAAAATAAAATTGGAACTTGGCATGATTTAAATCCAAACAAAATAAAAAAAGAAAGAGGATTAAAAATTTCAACTAAATTGAAATTAAAATTTACAAATAATCTTTTTAAACTTGGTTATCCCAGAAGGTTAAAAATAAACAAAAATAAATATAATAAAATTATCACATTTGCATTTCAGAGAAGATTCAGGCAAGAACTAGTAAATGGTAAAATTGATAAAGAATGTTTATTAATAAGCGAAAACCTAATAAAAAAGCTTAATTAATTTGTCTTGTAATTTTTAAGTTTAATAATAAGTTCACCATGCCAGATAAACGACTTATCGCTTTAATTTATTTTAAAGAGGAAAGTCCGGGCTCTACAAGGACACAGTGCCAGGTAATGCCTGGCGGGGGAGACCCTAGGGATAGTGCCACAGAAAATATACCGCCATAACATGGCAAGGGTGAAAAGGTGTGGTAAGAGCACACCGGTTCTATTGGTAACAATGAACGCTGGAAAACCCCACTGGGAGCAAGACTAAGTAGAGATGACATTGTTGCAAAACTAAAAGCCGTCCTTGGCTAGTCATCAGGGTTAGTTGCTTGAGCTTAAGAGTGATCTTAAGCCTAGACAAATGATAGGTTTAAATGACAGAACCCGGCTTATAGTTTATCTGGCACTTCACAGTTTAAAAAACGAAAAAACAAAATATCAATAGAATTATCTTTATAGCTAGAAGCATAAATGTAAATTGAGCTTTAATAAGCACCCTTATTATCTCAGCAAACAAATAAATGATAGGGCTCGCCAATTTCAAACCATTATTTTAAATTTTTCCTGAAAAAATGACTTTAATTGAGCACAGAATCAATGTTTGACTATCATTTTAAATACCCATATATTCCCATATATTCCCATTTATGGAATTTATAAAATTAAAAATTTATGTTTTTATCTACTTACGAGAACAAATTAGACAAAAAGGGGAGAGTATCTGTGCCTGCTAGCTTCAGATCTCACTTGTCCAATTTAGGTTATAATGGAGTAATTTGTTATCCATCTTTCAATAATTCCTCGATAGAAGCATGCTCTCAAGACAGAATTGAAAAAATTTCCTCAGCGATAGACTCTTTAAATCCTTTTGAGGAAAAAAGAGATTATTTTGCAACATCAATATTAGCCGAAAGCACTAATTTACAGTTTGATAGTGAAGGTAGAATTTCTCTTTCATCAAAATTATTAAAACATGCAAAAATAAAAAATAGCATGTTGTTTGTTGGTCAAGGTCAAACTTTTCAAATTTGGGAACCAACAGCTTTTGAAAAATTTAAGACATCAGCAAGAAAAAAAGCAAATTTAAATCGAGCAAGTCTTAAATGGGAAAAACATTTAAACAACAACGAGGGGAAATAAGATGACAATTAACTTTAAAGCACCAGAGATAAAAGAACTTCAGCCACGACTTTTAGTTTTAGGAGTAGGTGGAGCTGGAGGAAACGCAATAAATGAAATGATTGATAATAAACTTCAGGGAGTAGAGTTTATTGCTGTAAATACAGATGCTCAAGATTTAAAGTTAAGCAAAGCAAAAACTAGAATTCAAATTGGTTTAAATTTAACGAAGGGTTTAGGTGCAGGTGCAAAATTAGATATAGGACAAGCGGCTGCCGATGAATCTTTAAATGAAATTGTAAATACACTTCAAGGTGCAAATATGGTTTTCATTGCAGCTGGTATGGGTGGTGGAACGGGCACTGGTGCTGCTCATGTCATCGCTAGAGCTGCTAAAGAATTAAATATATTAACTGTAGGTGTTGTGACTCTTCCATTTTTATATGAAGGCCCCTCTAGAATGCGGAGAGCACAACAAGGATTGGAAGAATTAAGAAAACATGTGGATACTATAATTGTAATTCCAAACCAAAACTTATTTAAAATTGCAAATGAACAAACAACTTTTGAAGAGTCTTTTAATCTTTCAAATAATGTTTTGATGCATGGAGTACAGAGTATTACAGATTTAATGGTAAGACCTGGGTTAATTAATCTTGATTTTGCTGATGTTGAAACTGTAATGGCTTCAATGGGTAAAGCAATGATGGGAACTGGAGAAGCTGAAGGTGAAGGTAGAGCACTTAAAGCTGCAGAGATGGCAATCAGCAATCCATTAATTGACGATTATACTTTAAAGGGTGCTAAAGGGTTACTAGTAAATATCACTGGTGGTAAAGACTTAAAACTTTTTGAAGTTGATGAAGCAGTTAACAAAGTAAGAGCAGAGGTTGATCCAGAAGCTGAGTTAATTATAGGAGCAATAACTGATGCTGACTTAGATGGAAAAATGAGAGTTTCAATTGTTGCAACTTCATTAGATGGACAACAACCTGAATCTAAATCAGTGGTAAATATGGTGCATAGAATACAAAATCGTAATCCTGGTTACTCTGATTTTTCAAATATGGGGTCTCCTGCATTTAATTTTTCAAATTCATCAAGCCCAATTACTCATGGTGCTAACGCTCTTAAGGTTGAGAATGAAATGGTTCAAGAACAAGAGCAAGTAAGCGTTGAAAATAATATGATGAACGAAAATTTCGCTTCAGAAAACAGTGTAATAACAGAAAACATTGTCGAAGACAGCACTGTAAATGAAATGGAAAAATCTTTTACTCAAGAAGCAGTAGAAACATTTGAAGAAAAAAAACATGATGAAAATGTTCAAGAAGAACCATCAAACGATCTAAAGGAGTTTGGCGTAGATTCTGACTCTCCAGATTTATTTAGCTCAGAAAGTGAAAACTCTTCACCTTCAGATTTGTTGAATTCTGAGGATCAAGAAGATGAAGATGATCTTGAAATTCCTGCTTTCCTAAGAAGACAAAAAAATTAATGGTCTTCAAAGAAATAAATGGAAGCCACCATAGTACCGGATGTGCAAAAACATTATCCTGTGCTGCTAAAAGAAATTATTAGCGTTATTACCCCTCAACATGGTGGCACATTTATAGACTGTACATTTGGTCAAGGTGGATATTCAAAAAAAATACTAGAGTTTGAAAATACAAAGGTAATAGGACTTGATAGGGATATTGAAAGTCAAAAAATTGCAAATTCAATTTTAAATGATTTTGAAGATAGATTTGTTTTCAAAAATTTAAAATTCAGTCAATTAACTAATTTAAAAATTAAGAACGAAAATATCAAAGGTGTTATTTTTGATCTTGGATATTCATTAACACAAATGAAAGATCCAAAAAAAGGATTATCTTTCAACTCAATGACAGATTTAAATATGCAATTGGGTTTAAATAACTATTCAGCTGCTGATGCTATAAATAAACTTAATGCAAAAGAGTTGGAGAAAATTTTTAAATACTTTGGAGATGAAAAAGATGCGAAATATATTTCTAAAAATATTATAAAAGAAAGATTAAATAAGAAAATTGATACACAGGGTTTAATTAAAATTGTTGATAAATCAAAAATAAGAAAGAATTTTAAAGTTCATAATTCAACTAAAGTTTTTCAAGCTCTTAGAATTTTTGTAAACAAAGAAATAAGCGAATTAATTTATGGACTGATAAATGCTACAAAAGTACTAAAAAAGGGAGGTGTTTTAGCCGTCGTTACGTTTCACTCTTTAGAAGATAAAATTGTAAAATATTTTTTAAAAAGTCTTTCTCAAAATAAAAGTATTTCAAGATACACACCTCAAACAGAACAAAAAGAAACTCTTTTTAATTTAAGTCAAAAAAAACCAATTGTTCCATCTGATCTTGAGATAAAAGAAAACCCTCCTTCGAGATCTGCAAAACTAAGATATGCAATTAAGAAAAGTGATTTTTTTAACTTTGATACAGATATAGAGGAAAAATTTAAAAATTTTTTAGAAATTGAAAAGTTTGGAGATAAACTTTGAAAAAATTATTACTAGCATTAACAATTATAATTTTAGTTTTAACAACAGCAATCATCAAAAATACCACAAAAAAAATTGAAGATAAAATATTTGCTTATAAAGAAAGTGTAAGACTTTTAAAATCAGATTTAGAAAATATTCAGTTGGAATATGATTATCTAAGTTCTGCTGAAAAATTATTAGAATATCAATCCTTATATTTTGAGGATCAATTAGTTCAAAAAAAAATAGAAGATATTAAAATTTATAATATTTCAGAAAATCTAAATAAATTAGAGGATTATAAAATAACTAAGGAAAAATGAGCAATTTTAAAGAAAGATTAACAATTGAAGATCACAAAAATGATTTTGTTTATAAAAAAAGTAATACTGGATTAAATATCCAATTTAATCGAGTTGCTTTTATTTTTTTTGTCTTTTTTGTTATTTTTTCAATATACACAATACATTTAATTCATTTAGGATCTCGTGAGGCAAAAATTGAAAATACAAGCAACACACTTCCTTTTAGTAGTGATCTTCATAGAGCAGATATTTTAGATATTAATGGAAATTATTTAGCAAAAACGGTTAAGTCTGTTGATGTTGGTCTTAAAACTTCAGACATAATTAGTAAAGAAAAATTACTGTTAAGTCTAAAAATTATTTTTCCAGATAAAGATTTTAATGAAATTGAAAAAAAAATAGAAAACAAAAAGTTTTTTTATTTAGAGAAAAAAATTTCAGAGGAAAAATATGAGCAAATTATGAAGTTAGGAGATAAATCTCTTATTCCTGAAGAAAAAGTGCTTAGAATGTATCCACAGAAAAATCTTTTTAGTCATATTTTAGGACAAATAGATAATGACAATAATGGTATTTCTGGATTGGAAAAATCGTTAAATGAAAATCTCAGATTATCTAGAGACCCAATTAAATTAACTGTTGATAAAGACATTCAATTTTTAATTAGAAAAGAATTATTAAAATATCAGGAAATTTTTAAAAGCAAAGGGAGTGCAGCAATTTTAATGGATGTTAATAATGGCAATATACTCTCTTTAGTTTCGTTACCTGATTTTAATCCAAATGAGAGAAAAAATATATCAGATGTAAATTATATTAATAGAGTAACAAAAGGAACATATGAACTTGGTTCAGTTTTTAAGGTTTTTACTTTTGCAAGTGCTTTAAATGAAAAATTAATTGAACCAGATACAGAATTTTTAGATTTACCAAAATCAATTAAGTGTGACAGATATAGAATTGGAGAATATGATAATGAAATACCTTCAGATTTAACTGCTGAGCAAATTTTAGTTAGATCTGGAAACATAGGATCTGTACGAATTGCACAAAAAGTTGGTCCAGAAAAATTTAAATCTTTTTTAGAGGATATTGGAGTATTGAAACAGATTAATTTTGACATTGAAGAAGTGGCACCTCAAATTGACTATGATTTTGGAAAATGTAGATTGGCAACAGCTTCTTTCGGTCATGGAGTAGCAACAACCATTCTTCAGCTAGCGAAAGGATATGCTATTTTGGCCAATGGTGGCTATGATGTAAAACCTACATTGGTTTTTAAGGAAGATAACAAAAAAAATAACAACAAAAGAATTATTAATAAAGGAATTTCAGAACAAGTTGTTAATGCTTTGAGAAAAATTGTTAACACAGAGGAGGGTACTGCTAGATTTGCAGATGTTCAAAATTATGAAATTGGAGGCAAAACAGGCACAGCTGATCAACCAGAAGGAGGAAAATATTCAGAGGCAAAAATAAATACTTTTAGTTCGGTATTTCCAACATCAAATCCTCAATTTGTATTTGTTGTGATGTTAGATACACCTAAAAAATCAAAAGATTATTATTATAAGTATAGGCATAGAAAAGGTGGATGGAAGGGAACACTTTATAATACAGCTGGGTGGACATCAGTAGAGGTAGCAGGAAAAGTAATTGATAAAATTGGGCCTATTTTAGCCACAAAATATATACAGGTTAAATAGTGATGTTACTTGGAAATTATTTTGATGGTATCCACAAAAATTATAAAAAATTATTTTTTTCAGGCATATCTTTTAATACTAGATCGCTAAAAAAAAATAACATTTTCTTTGCAATTAAGGGAAATAGTATAGATGGAAATAAGTTCATTTCTAAAGCTATAAACAAAGGTTCTAAAATAATTGTTACAGAACAAAAAATTAAAAATTTTCGTAATGGAATTTTGTTTATAAGAACAAAAAATATAAGAAAATTATTAGCAGAAGTCTCATTTAAAATTTACAACAAAATACCAAAAAATTTAGTAGCTGTTACAGGAACTAATGGAAAATCTTCAGTTGCTGAATTTTATCTTCAAATAATGAAATTAAATAAAAAAAAAGTAGCTTCAATTGGAACACTAGGAGTTAAATCAAAGAATATTAATTTAAATTTGCTTAATACAACAATTGATCCAATTAAATTAGGCCAAATCTTACACAAATTAAAAAAAGAAAAAGTTGAACATGTTATCATGGAAGCTTCTAGTCATGGATTAAAACAAAATAGATTAGATGGGTTAAATTTTAAATCTGGAATTTTTACAAATTTGTCTCAAGATCATCTTGATTATCATAAAAATTTAAAAAATTATTTAAAAGCAAAACTTTATTTATTTGAGAATTTAATAAAAAAAAAAGGGAATATAATTACAGATAAAAATATACCTCAATATAAAACAATCAAGAAAATCTCTTTAAGGAAAAAATTAAAATTATCAGCAATAAATGAAAAGAAAAATAATTTTGAAATATTATCTCATAGATATGATAATGAAAATCAACTCATCAAATTTAAACATAAAAATTTAATTAAGGAAATTAACTTAAATTTAATAGGTAAAATTCAAATAAAGAATATTTTGATGGCTACAATGGCAGCACAAAAAAGTAATTTAAATTTTGAAAATATTTTAAAAGTTTTACCACAATTAAAACCAGTTGAAGGTAGATTAGAAAAAATTGGAACAATTAAAAATAATTCGATTGTTATTCTTGATTATGCACACACTCCTGATGCTTTAAAAGTTTGTCTTTTAAATATTAAGGAGCAATTTCCTGATAAAAAGTTGAACCTTTTATTTGGTTGTGGGGGGGATAGAGACCAAAACAAAAGAATGAAAATGGGTAAAATAGCAAGTATTTATGCAGATAATATCTATCTAACTGATGATAACCCTCGCTCCGAAAATCCAGCAAATATAAGAAAAGATATTAAAAAGGGCATCAATGCTAAGAAAATTATAGAAATTTCTAATAGAGCAATAGCAATATCTAAGGCTATTAAAAATTTAAAAAGCGGAGATATTTTATTAGTTGCAGGAAAAGGGCACGAAAACACACAGGAAATTGGTAAAAAGAAAATCAAATTTTCCGATAGAATTAAAATTCTAAAAGAAATTAATAAAAAAAACAAAAATTTATCCGATCAATTAAAAATAAATATAATTAAAGAACTTTCTAACACTCAAAAATTACCAAAGTCTATTTCTATAAATAATGTGAGTATTAATTCTAATGAAGTAAGAAAAAACGATGTTTTTTTTGCTATTAAAGGAAAAGTAAATGATGGAAATAAATTTGTTTCACAGTCATTTAAGAAAAAAGCATCATTAGCAATTGTAAATAAAATTCAAAATAATCTAGATGATAAACGGCAGATAAAAGTTAAAAACACCTTAAAATTTTTAACAAATGTTTCAAAAGTATACAGAAAAAATATAATCACTAACATTATAGCTATCACAGGTAGTTGTGGGAAGACTACATTAAAAGAATTATTGGGAAGTGTGTTGGGAAAAATTTCAAATACAAGTGTATCACCAAAGTCTTATAATAATAAATATGGAGTTCCTTTAAGTCTTCTTAATATTAAAGAAAATGATCAATATGGAGTTTTAGAAGCAGGAATGGATAAAAAGGGTGAGATTGATTATCTAACAAAAATAATTGAGCCAAATGTTGGGGTTATTACAAATATAAATTATGCCCATGCAAAAAATTTTAAAAATATAAAACAGATTGCATTAGCAAAATCAGAGATTATAAATAATATCAAATCAAATGGTTCTATCATCCTAAATGCAGATGATAAATTTTTTAAACTTCATAAACAAATTTCTCAAAAGAAAAATCTTAAATTAATTTCATTTGGTATTAAAAGTAATAGAGCAGATATTAAGTTAATTGATATTAAATCGTTTGGAAAAAATTTTAAAATTAAAATTAGATTTATGAATAAAATTAAATATTTTATAACCTCTAATGACTATCAAAACAATATTTATAATATTTTATCTGCATTAGCTGTTATTAGTGTGAATTTAAATATATTTAATTTAAATAAAAATATTTTCTTGAATTTTAGAATTCCTGATGGAAGAGGTGACCATTCAATAATTAAAGTAAATAATAAGAAAATAAATTTAATTGATCAAAGTTATAACTCAAATCCACTATCATTAAGTTCTGCTATTAAAAATTTTGATAAAATAAAATCAAACAAGTCTAAAAAGTATTTGTTGCTTGGAGATATGTTGGAGCTTGGTAGTTATTCCAAAAAACTTCATGAATCTATTGCTCCACTAATAAATCAAACTAAAATTGATAAGGTTTTTGTAAAAGGAAAAATGGCTTCTTTGATATATAAAAAAATATCAAATAGTAAAAAAGGTAAAATATTACGTAACAATTCTCAGATCGATGATTTGATTAGAAATGATATTAAAAACAATGATTATTTAATGATTAAAGCCTCACTTGGGACAGGTTTCAATAAGATAGTTAATGAAATAAAAGGTTTAAATTAAATGCTATACCAATTTTTATTAAATTTTGTTGATAATTTCGGTTTTTTAAACGTTTTCAAATATTTAACTTTCAGAACTGGTTTATCCTTTTTTACGTCATTAGTAATAGTTTTGTTTATTGGAGGTCCTTTTATAAAATTTTTTTCAAATCAAAAAATATTTAATCCAATTAGAGATGATGGACCTGAAGATCACATAGTTAAAAAAATTGGAACTCCAACAATGGGTGGAATTATTATTTTACTTGGCCTAATAATTTCAGTTGTTTTATGGGCAGATTTATCAAATAATAATATTTTATTTTGTTTATACATTGCTATTTCATTTGGATTACTCGGTGCATTCGACGATTATAAAAAAATTAAGCAAAGTAATTCCTCTGGTATTTCATCAAAGTTTAAAATAATCGCACAGATTATATTAGCGTTATTAGGAGTAAGTTTGTTTGTCTATTTGAATGATTATCAAGATTTAAATAATTTATATTTTCCTTTTTTTAAAAATTTAATAATTAATCTTGGATGGTTTTTTATACCCTTTGCTGTATTTGTAATAATAGGTTCTTCTAATGCTGTAAATCTTACAGATGGTCTAGATGGTTTAGCGACGGTACCAGTAATATTGGTGGCAGCTTGTTTTGCATTTATAAGCTATGTAACTGGAAATATTGTTTTTTCAAATTATTTACAAATTCCTTACATTGAAGGAACAGGTGAAGTTGCAATTTTTTGTGGAGCAATTATCGGAGCTTGCTTAGGATTTTTATGGTTTAATGCTCCTCCAGCTAAAATTTTTATGGGAGACACAGGCTCTCTATCTTTGGGTGGTTCTTTAGGAGCAGTAGGTATTATAACAAAACATGAGATTGTTTTAGCAATAACGGGAGGTCTTTTCGTGTTAGAAGCAGTCTCCGTAATGGTTCAGGTAATTTCATTTAAGCTTACAGGAAAAAGAATTTTTAGAATGGCACCTATACACCATCATTTCGAGAAAAAAGGTTGGCCCGAATCTACCGTAGTTGTTAGATTTTGGATTATCTCAATAATTTTAGCAATGATAGGACTTGCTACTTTAAAATTAAGATAATGAAAAATAAAAAAAATATTTTTTTAAGAAAAAAAATATTAATATATGGATTAGGTAAAAGTGGAATATCTTCATATAAATTTTTAAAAAAAAAAGCAGATGTTTATCTTTTCGATGACAATTCAAAAATAAATAAAAAATTAGTTAGTTTTAGTAGAATTTCAAAAATAAGTCTTGATGCAATTATTATTAGTCCAGGAATAGATATTTCAAAATGTAAATTATCAACGTTCTTGAAAAAAAATTTACAAAAAATTTATACAGATCTTGATGTTTTGTATTCTTTTTATGATAATTTGAGCATAACAATTACAGGTACTAACGGAAAATCAACTACAGCAAAAATACTACATGATGCTTTAATTGATCAAAAAAAAGATGCTCGATTGATTGGGAACATAGGAAATCCAGCACTTGCAGAGAAAAAAATAACAAAAAAAACGATTTTTGTGATTGAAGCTTCGTCATATCAGCTAGATTATTCAAAGATTTTTAGATCAAAATTTAGCTTAATTCTAAATATTTCAGCAGATCACATTGAAAGACATAAGAACCTAAAAAATTACGTTAATGCAAAATTTAAATTAATCGAGTCCCAAGTTAAGGGAAATTTTGCGTTCGTTAAAAAAAATGATTCATTGATTTCCAAAAAAATTAAAAAAAATAAATTTAAGTCAAAAATTTATAAAGTTGATACCTCAAATTTGAAAAAAATAATTGATAAGATTAGCAATAAATACTTTGCTTCCGACGGTAATAGAGAAAATCTCTCATTTATTTTTGAAATTGCATCTAAATTGAAACTTTCAAAAAATAGATTAATCCAAACAATAAATAATTTTAAGGGACTTGATTATAGACAACAAATTATTTTTGATAAAAAAAATTTAACAATAATAAATGACTCCAAATCAACAAGCTTCGCTTCTTCAGAAAATATATTAAATAATTTGAATGATGTTTATTGGATTTTGGGAGGAATACCAAAAAAAAATGATAAGTTCAAATTATCTAAAATAAAATGTAAAAATATAAAAGCATTCATTTTTGGTTCATATCGAAATAAGTTTCACAAAGTTTTGAGAGATAAATTAAAGGTTAAAAAATATAAAACTTTAAAAGAAACCTTACGTGCAATTTTCTTAGAGATAGAAGATCAAGAAATTAAAAAAAATATAATTTTTTTTAGTCCTGCCGGTGCATCATTTGATAGTTTTAAAAATTTTGAAGATAGAGGCAATTACTTCAATAAAATAGTTAAAAAATTAACATATGCAAAGTAATAGCATAATTTATAAATTTTATTACCAGTGGTGGAAAAATATTGACAAACCTTTATTGTTTTTAGTTAGCATTCTATTCACTATTGGACTTTTTTTCTCTTTAGTATCAACATCACTCATAGCTTCAGACAAATTAGATACCAACAACTATTTCTTTTTTTTTAAACATTTAATTTATGTAATTATTGGAGTAATTCTTATTTTTATTTTTTCATCTTTAAATCAAGATAAATTGTATAAATTTTCAATAATTCTCTTTTTAATTTCATTACTCTCTTTGTTTTTAGTACCTATAATTGGCATAGAAGTTAAGGGATCAAGGAGATGGATCGATTTATTTTTTTTACCAAGATTTCAACCCATAGAAATAGTGAAACCTTTCTTGATTGTAATTCTTGCAATTATTTTATGTAAAAATGAAACCAATATTTTATTCAAATATTTAGCATCAACAATATTAATGACTTTAGTTTCTTTGCTACTGATAATTCAGCCAGACATTGGTCAAACATTATTAGTAGTTTTTTCATGGGCTGTTTTAATATTTTGCTCAGGTATTAATTTATATTTTTTGCTCACAATCTCTTCTATTGGATTAATTTTATTGTCTTATATGGTTATTTACATACCAAAATTTAATTATATTAAAGCTAGAATTTTTTCATTTTTTGACAAAGAAACAGGTACTCATAATTTTCAATCAGATAAAGCAATAGAGTCAATAACAAGTGGAGGTTTTTTTGGAAAAGGGATTGGAGAAGGAACACTTAAAAATAGAGTACCAGAAGCGCATACAGATTATATTATTTCAGTAATTTCTGAAGAGTTTGGTGTGATTGCCATAATTTTAATCTTAATTTTGTTTTTAGTCCTAATTTATATGGTTTTTAAAAAAATAAATTTTGAAACTGAGGAGCAAAATAAACTTATTCTAATTGGAGCAGTAAGTTTAATTCTTATGCAGGCCACAATCCATATTGGAGTTAATATAAGATTGTTTCCAACAACCGGAATGACATTACCTTTTTTGAGTTATGGCGGCTCTTCAATTGTAAGTACCTCAATATTGACAGGTATAATTTTAAACCTAACAAAAAGAAAAATATAATAGGTGAGAGAAAAAGTATTAATTTCCACTGGAGGTTCTGGAGGACATGTAATTCCTGCAATAACAATTCATGACCATTTAAAAGAAAAATATGACACAATAATCTCAACGGATTCTAGAGGATTAAAATATTTAAAAAAAAATGATTATGGGTCTATTTTAATAGATACACCAAAGTTTAATAGCTTAATACTTTTTCCTTTTAAATTATTTAAAGTCTTAATATTAACAATTAATTCTCTAAAAATATTAAAAAAAGAAAAAATTTCTTACTTAATTTCAACGGGTGGGTACATGTCCTTACCTTTATGTTTAGCAGCAAAAATTCTAAATATTAAAATTTTTTTAATTGAACCAAATATGGTTTTAGGAAGAGCAAATAAATTTTTTTTAAATTTTTCTAAAAAATTAATTTGTTATTCAAAAAACTTAAAAAATTATCCAAAAAAATTTGAGAATCAGAAAAAAATTTCTAAACCTTTTATAAGAAAAAAATATTATGAAGCAAATTTATATAAAAAAGATGTAAATTTATTTACCATTATGATTATTGGAGGTAGTCAAGGAGCTAAAATTTTTGATACACTTATTAATGAATCAATTTTGAGTGTCTCAAAATCTTGCTTAATTAATGTAATTCATCAAACTAGCGAAAAAAACATAAACTATTTAAAAAATTTTTATAAAATTAATAATATAGAAAGCAATGTTTTTAGTTTTGATCAAAATTTAAATGAACTTATGAAGCAGTCTGATTTATGTATATCAAGGTCAGGCGCTTCAAGCTTAGCTGAAATGTCATTAATGAATGTTCCTTTTATAGCCATACCACTTCCTAGTTCTAAGGATAATCATCAATATGAAAATGCTAAATATTATTATGATAAAGATTGTTGCTGGATAATTGATCAAAAAAAGTTTGATAAAAAGAAATTTGAAGAATTATTGTTAAAAATATTAAAGAAAGACAAAGATTATGTCGCAAAAAAAGAAAATCTAAAAAAATTAAATTATCAAAATACTTGGAATAATGTTAATCAAAATTTATTGGGAATTTTAAATGAAAATTGAATTAGCTAAATCAGAGGTTATTCATTTTGTTGGTATAGGCGGGATAGGAATGAGTGGCCTTTCAATGATTATGAAAAGAAAAGGTTTTAAAGTTCAAGGAAGTGATATCTCAAATAATAAAAATATTAATAGGATTAGAAAAGAAAAAATCAAAGTTTACGTTGGACATAAAAAACAGAATATAAGTAAGGCTACAATTTTGGTTGTTTCTTCAGCAATTAAACAAAATAACCCAGAATTAATTGAAGCAAAATCAAAAGGTCTACCAATATACAAAAGAGGCGAAATGCTAGCAAACATCGTGTCTCTTTCTAAAAATATTGTAGTTGCCGGATCTCACGGCAAAACAACAACTACTTCTTTAATTGCATCAATTTTTCAAAATACAAAAATAGACCCGACGATTATTAATGGAGGAGTTATAAATTCAATCAATAATACAGCAAAATTAGGTAAAAGTGATTGGTCTATTTTGGAGGCAGATGAGTCTGATGGTAGCTTTATATTTATTCCCCCAACTTACTCTATCATAACTAACATTGATAGAGAGCACATGGATTTTTATAATTCGATGAAAAAATTAAATAAATATTTTATTGATTTTGTTGAGAAGGTTCCATCTTTTGGAAAATCATTTATCTGTTTAGATGATAAGAATAATAAAAATTTAATTAAAAATATTAAAAAGAAAAATTTTTATACATACGGTGAAGATTCTAAATCAAACTTTTCTATAAAAAATATAAATCAATATAAAGAATTTTCAAAATTTGATTTATTAATAAAATTACCAAATAAAAAAAATCGTTTCTTAAAAAATATAATAGTTCCCCTTTTAGGAAATCATAATATTAAAAATGCAGTTGCGGCTCTTGCAGTATCGTTGACTGTTGGAATATCAATATTTGATATAAAAAAAGGACTTAAAAATTTTAAAGGTGTTCAAAGAAGATTTAATAAGATTTTTTCTTTTAATAATGTTGATTTTTTTGATGACTATGCACATCATCCAACTGAGATAAGAGAAGTACTTAACGGGGTAATGAAAGTATATAAAGGTTATGAAAAGATATGTATTTTTCAACCCCATAGAATATCAAGAGTAAAAGATTTAAAAAAAGAGTTTAGTTATGCTTTTAGAGATGCTGATAAAGTAATTTTATTTCCAATTTATAATGCCGGTGAAAAAATCAAACTCGGTTTTAGTTATCTTAGTTTTGCAAAACAAATTATTAAAAATTCGAAAGTTGAATTATTGATGATCGAGGATCAATTGCAATTAGCAAAATATGTAAAAAGTAATATTTATGGAAAAAAAATTGTCATTGGTATGGGTGCTGGTTCAATTTCAAGCTGGATGAGAGAATTACCCAAATATTTATAATGAAAACTAATTTGAAAGAACTGTCAGAAGAGTTTGGTCAAAATCTTAAGGTAGACTGTGATTTAAAAAAAAAAAATTGGTTTAATATTGGTGGTAAAGCTAAAATTTATTTTAAAGCAGATAATTTAAAAGATTTAATCAAATTTTTAAAAATTATAGAAAATAAAGAAAATATCTTTGTCTTAGGTGGAGGATCTAACACATTAATAACTGACGACAAATATGACGGTGTAGTAATCAAGCTTGCAAATAATTTTAATAATTTATCAGTTCTGTCAGATGATATAATTATTGCAGGAAGTATTGTTAGTGATAAGTCGTTATCAGAATTTGCATTAGAAAATAGTTTAGGTGGTTTTGAATTTTTGTCTTGTATACCAGGTACAGTTGGCGGTGGAATTAAAATGAATGCTGGCTGTTTTAATAGAGAATTTAAAGATATTCTAATTTCGATTCAAGCAGTTACTAAATCTGGCCAGGTAATAACTATACCTGCAAAAGATATAAATTTTAAATACAGAGATAGTGGTTTATCTGATGACCTTATTTTTTTAAGCGCCTCCTTTAAAGGGTTTAAGAAAGAAAAAGAATTAATCCAAAATGAAATGAATTTTTTAAAAGAAAAAAAAGAAAAGGCACAACCAACAAGAATTAAAACCAGCGGAAGTACTTTTAAAAACCCTTTAGATCAATCTGAAAAAAAGGTTTGGGAACTAATAAAAGATTCTGTTCCATTAGATATTTCTTTTGGTGATGCATATATTTCAGAAAAACACTGTAATTTTTTTGTAAATAAAGGTAATGCTAAATTTAAAGACATGAAGAGTTTGATTGAATATGTGTCAAAAAATGTTTTTGAAAAAACAGGTATAAAGTTAGAAACTGAAATTAAAATTTTAGAATAAATTGAAAAAAAAAATACTAATACTTTCAGGTGGAATATCAAAGGAGAGATTAATAAGTCTTGATACAGGTAAACAGGTTGCCAAAGAGCTGAAAAAAAATGGTTATAAAATTCAGATTTCTGAACCAGATAAATTTTTATCATCTAATATAAAAAAATTTAAACCTGATGTAATTTTTAATGCATTGCATGGTCAATTTGGTGAGGATGGATATATCCAAAGTATTTTAGAGAAATTTAAAATTCCCTATACCCATTCTGGTGTTGTTGCTTCATCTTTAGCTATGGATAAAGAAATTTCAAAAAAAATTTTTATAAAAAATAAAATTAATACACCAAAATTTTTTGTTTATAATTATGGTTATAAATCATCTACCTTAATAAAAAAAATTCAGTCAAAATTAAAATTTCCTGTTGTCATAAAACCTTTAAATGAGGGTTCAAGTGTCAATGTTTTTATATGTAACAAATCTAATATAACACGAAAAGTTAAATCATTAAAAGATTACAAAAAAATTATGATTGAAGAATTTATTGGGGGAAGAGAAATTCAGGTAGCAATTATGGGTAAAAAAAAACTTGGAGCAATTGAATTAAAACCCAAAAGAGCTTTCTATGATTATCAAGCAAAGTACAGCACAAATGCAAAAACTAAACATATAATACCTGTTGATTTACCAAATAAAAATTTAAATCAAGTATTGAAAATTGCACTTAAAGCCCATCAGATTATTGGTTGTTCTGGTGTTACACGTTCAGATTTTAAATATAATAATGGTAAATTTTATTTATTAGAAATTAACACTCAACCAGGTATGACCAAATTATCTCTCGTCCCAGAAATAGCTTCTTATAAGGGAATAAACTTTTTGAAATTAATTGAATGGATTTTAAAAGATGCATCAAAGAAAAAGTAAAAAAATATTAATTTACTTTTTTTTATTAATTTTAGTAGGTTCAATTAATAATAATTCAACAAATAATTTAAAATTAGAAAAAGTAAAAAACGTAAATATTTTTGGTTTAGAAAAAAAAGATCAAAAAATAATACTTTATAATTTAAATAATTTAGATTTAAAAAATATATTTTTTATTAATAAAAAAAAAATTCAAAATATAATTGATTCCAATTCATTAGTTGAAGAGTACGATGTAATTAAAAGATACCCTCATTCAATTAATATTAATATTAAGAAGACAAGTTTTATTGCTAGGATTAATCAAAATGGAAAATTCTATTTAATTGGAGCTAATGGTAAATTATCAGATAATAATAATTCAGGAGTAAAACTCCCGTATATATTTGGTAATCCAGAGATAAAAGAGGTATTAGAATTAAAAAAAATTATTGATCAGTCAAATATTGATTATTCACAAATAAAATCTCTATATTATTTTAAATCAAAAAGATGGGATTTAAAACTTACTAACAGCATAGTAATTAAATTACCTGAGAAGATTGAAAAAGAAACTTTAGATAAAATATCAATTTTTTTAAAAAATATTAAATTAGAAAATAAAGAAATTGTAGATACTAGAATAAAAAATCAAATTATAATTTTAGATGAATAAAGAAATTGATTTTGAAACATATTTAATTATTTCTTATGGAAAGTTTGAAATTATTTTATTAGATATTAAAAATCATAAAAATATATATCAGGAAGAATTCAAATTTAGAGATGTTTCAGAAAAACTAGATTTTAATCTTTTAAATGATTTTTTAGAAAACAATATTTTTAAAATTGAAAAATTATCGAGAAATTTTGTAAACAATATAAATATAGTAATTGAAAATAAATCAATTCTTACCTCCAATATAGGTATAAAGAAAAAAAATTATACTGGAGAAATTACTGACATAATTTTGGAAAATATGCTTACAGATGTTAAAGATTTATTTAAGGAAAATTACAATCAATATAAACTCATACATATGATTATTGATAAATATATAATTGATGGTGTAAGTTATTCTTCTTTGCAAGATCAAATTAGTAATGATGAAATTTGTCTAGAAATTAAACTTATCTCAATACCAAATTTATTGATACTTGAAATTGAAAACATTTTAAAAAAATACCAAATTCAAGTTAATAATTTTTTAGAAAAAGCATATGTAAAAGACTTTTTCTTAGATAAACAATTAGATATTTCTCAAATGGCACATAATTTGAAAAATGGTAAGAATAAGAATGAAATTCAAATAACCTCAAAATCCTCAAAAAAAATTGGTTTTTTTGAAAAATTTTTTCAATTATTTAGTTAATTTTGTTTTTTCTCGTAACAATAGTTGTATTTAATTAATTCAACATTCAAATTAAAAGATTGAGGTGTCTTATTTAACCCAAAAAACGATAAAAAAAAATATTTCATTTAATGGAATTGCTCTTCATAGTGGTCTAGATGTCAATGTTTGTATTAAACCAGCATCTCCCAATAATGGTATAGTTTTTAAGAGAGTGGATTTAAAAAGTAATAATTTGGTTTATCCAAATTTTATGAATGTCACCAACACATCTTTAAACACAACTATTGAAAATGAATTTGGAGCGAAAGTTTCAACCATTGAACACTTAATGTGTGCGTTATTTGGAATGGGTATAGATAATGCAATAATCGAGATTGATAATGAAGAAGTTCCAATACTAGATGGATCTGCAAAAATCTTCATTGAAAAAATTATTTTAGCTGGAGTTGAAATATCAGATTCTCCAATAAAAATAGTTAAGATAAATAAAGAAGTAAATTATTCAGATGGTAATCGTTATATTAACATTAAACCATCTACTTTAAGTTTAGATATAGATTTTGAATTAAAATATAAAAATCCAATTATTGGAAACCAAAGAAATAGATTTAAAATATATGAGGATGATTTATCTGAAGTTTATAATTCAAGAACTTTTTGTTTGTTTGAAGATATAGAATTAATTAAAAAAAATGGTCTTGCCAAAGGTGGGAGTCTAGATAATGCAGTAGTAGTTAAAGATGAACAAATTTTAAATCCTGAAGGTTTAAGAAATAAAAAAGAATTTGTAAATCACAAAATTTTGGACTGTATAGGTGATTTATATACATGTGGGTATAGGATGATTGCTAGTATTGAGTGCTCACAAGGCGGTCATTTTCTTACAAATCAATTGTTGAGAAAAGTTTTTAAAAACAAAGACAATTTTTCAATTTTAGAAATTAAAGAAAAAAATCTTCCTCATTCTTTAATCAATAAAAGATTTTTAAGATCAATCGCCTAGTTCGTAAAAGCAAAAGATCACTTTAAAAAATCTGATTAAAAAGTATAACAAATATTATGAGAGTAGTTCTTATTCTTTTATTATTTATCTTAGCAATATCTTGCTCTAAAGAAGATAAAAAAATTTCAGTAGTGACTAAAAAAAGTTTGGATCTTCAGGTAAGAGAAGCATATTCTGAAGGACTAAAGGCACTTGATCAAGGAGATGTTTTATTTGCTGCTAGAAAATTTAATGAAGTAGAAATTTTATATCCTCAATCTGACCTTGCTCCCAAATCATCTTTAATGGCAGCTTACTCATACTATATTCAAGATTATTATGAAGATTGTATAATGGAACTAAATAGATTTTTGAATATATATCCTAAAGATAAAAATTTAGATTACGCATATTATATGTTGGGAATTGCTTATTACGAACAAATTGTAGACGAAAAAAAAGATACTTTTTCCATACTTAAAGCAAAAAGTTATTTTGAATATTTGATACAAAATTATCCTAATACTGAGTACTCGATAGATGCAGATTTTAAAATTGAATTAATAAATGATGTTTTAGCTGCAAAAGAACTTTATATTGGAAGATATTATGTAGATAGAAAAAAATGGATACCTGCAATAAATAGATTTAAAAACGTTGTTGATGATTATGACACAACTATTTATATAGAAGAAGCATTATATAGATTAGTTGAAATTTATTACTTGTTGGGATTGAAAGATGAGTCTAAAAAATATGCAAACTTATTAGGATATAATTATCAATCATCTAAATGGTATGAGAATTCCTATGTATTATTCGACAAAAAATACCAGAAGAATAATTTGGATAAAAGCAATAAAAAAAGTAATTTAAGAAAAAAATTAAAAAATTTTTTAAATTTAGATGAATAAAAAAAAAATTTATTCAAATTATAAAAAAAAAATTAATTTATATAAAAAGTTTAATAAAGCTTATTACGATCTTAATCAACCAAATGTTTCTGACAAAGATTATGATGAATTAAAAAAAGAAATACTTAAATTAGAAGAAAACTATAAATTTTTAGAGTCAAAATTTTCTCCAAATAATATAGTTGGATACAAACCTTCTAAAAATTTTAAAAAATCCTTACACAAAGTGCCAATGTTATCTTTAGGAAATGCATTTTCTGAGGAAGATTTAATAAATTTTGAAAAAAAAATTACTAATTATTTATCGATTAAAAATAGTTATAAAATTTTTTACAGCGCTGAACCAAAAATTGATGGGATATCAGCGTCGTTAATTTTTAAAAATGGTAAATTTCACAAAGGTCTTTCCAGAGGAGATGGAAAAGAAGGGGAGGACATAACTAAAAACCTTAATACAATACAAGATATACCAAAAGAAATTTATCACAAAGATTTTCCTGAGGAAATTGATATTAGGGGTGAAGTATTTATTCAAAATAGTGATTTTAAAAGTTTAAATGAAAAATTTGCCAATCCAAGGAATGCTGCATCTGGTTCTCTCAGACAAAAAAATCCAGAGGAAACAAAAAAAATACCTTTAAAATTTATTGCATATACATTTGGTTATGAAAAAGGACTAATGGTAAATAATCAATCAGATTTTCTCAAAAAACTAAGTCAGTGGGGATTTAAAACAAATCCATTAAATAAGTTAATCACTGGTATAAAAAATTTAATGAAAAATTATGATGAAATTGAAAAAAAAAGAGCGAACTTAGATTTTGATATAGATGGAATAGTTTATAAGGTAAATGATTTTGCTATGCAAAGAAGATTGGGTAATGTTGCTAATGCTCCAAGGTGGGCTATTGCACATAAATTTTCATCTAACAAAGCAGTTTCTAAAATTTTAGATATAGAAATTCAGATAGGTAGAACTGGTGCCTTAACACCAGTTGCAAAAATTCAACCAATTAATATTGGTGGAGTTATAGTTTCAAACGCAACATTACATAATGAAGATGAAATTAATCGAAAAGACATTAGAATAGATGATACAGCAGTGATAGAGAGAGCTGGAGATGTAATACCTCATATACTCTCAGTAGATAAACAAAAAAGATCAAAAAATTCAAAAAAATTCATGTTTCCAAAAAATTGTCCATCATGTGGATCAGAAACAATTAAAGAATTTAATAATGTTACAAAAAAAGTTGACGCTGTAAGGAGATGTTCTAGCGAAGGTTATTATTGTGATAAAATATCAATTGAAAAATTAAAACATTTTATTTCAAAAGAAGCTTTTAATATTGATGGTTTTGGAAAAAAAATAGTTGAAAATTTTTGGAAATTAAAATTCATTAAATATCCTCAAGATATTTTTAATTTAGATTTTTTAAAAATTGAAAATTTAGATGGTTGGGGCAAACTTTCTGTTCAAAATCTAAAGTATTCAATAGATCAAAAAAAAACTATTTCTTTAGAAAGATTTATATATTCTCTTGGCATACGGCATATAGGTCTAGAAAATGCAAAGTTGTTGTCTAAACATTTTGTATCGTTTTCAGAATTTAAAAAGTTATCCAAACAAAATGATTATGAAGATATGCTTAACATCGATGGGATTGGCGAAACACAAGTCAATTCAATAAAGAATTTTTTTTCAAACGAAACTAACCAACAAGTTTTAAATGAACTGGAAAAAGTTTTGTTTATCAAAGATGCTATTCAAAATTCAGACGATGGCATATTAAAAAACAAGACTTTTTTAGTTACTGGTAAATTAAATGGAATTAGTAGAGCTGAAGTTAAATCTTTGATTGAAGAAAATTCAGGTAAAATAGTTAGTAGCGTATCTAAGAAATTAAATTATTTAATAACTGGGGACAAACCGACAAAGAAGAAAATAGATAATGCCAAACAGCTTGATATAAAAGTTATAGATCAAGCTGAATTTTTGAAAATGCTAAATAAAGCTAGCTAGCCATTTTCTCTCATTTCGATTTAAATATTCAGATATTTTTAAATAAACTTCCAAGTGATATTTAAATAGATAGTTTTTTTCTTTAACTGTTAATAATTCAAAATTGATCAAATCCTTTTCTATGGGTGCCATTGTTAGATTTTTAAATAATAAATTTCTCTTTATTTTTTTAACATAAACTAAATTTTCAATCCTGACTCCATATTCATTAGTTTTATAATACCCAGGCTCATTACTTAAAACCATTCCTTCTTTTATTTTAATAGTATTTATTTTTGTAATAGACTGAGGTCCTTCATGGACATTAAGAAAAAAACCAACACCGTGTCCTGTACCATGTGCATAATCTAGATTGCTTTTATTTAAAAATTTTCTTGCTCTTTTATCAATTTTTTTACCTGTATCATCTTTGTTAATATTTGTCGTAGCTACAGCAATATGACCTTTTAAAACTTTAGTGAAAACATCTTTGATATTTTGTTTTTGTTTTGAAAAACAAATTGTTCTTGTAACATCTGTTGTGCCATATTTATATTGGCCTCCAGAATCGCAAAGAAAAACGTCTCTCTTATTTATAACTCTGCAATTTTCTTTTTTTGCACGATAATGAACAATTGCACCGTTTTTACCAGATCCTGCAATAGTATCAAAACTAGGATAAAGAAAGTTTTTATTTATTTTTCTAAAACTCTCTAATTTGTTAGCAGCTTCTACTTCTGTAATTTTTTTTTTATTAATTTTTTTTATCCAGTATAAAAATTTTGTTAATGCAACACCGTCCAAGATGTGGGCATTGATCATATTTTTAATTTCAGTTTTATTTTTAATTGCTTTTAAAAAATAAACCGGATCTTCTCTTTTTATGATATTAAATTTAGATTTAATTAAATTTTCATAAAATATTGAACAAGATTTATCGTCTACAATAAAGTTTTTTCCCTTAAGATGTAATATTCTGCTTGGTAAATTATTTTCATCTAAAAATTCATCTTCTTTAATAACTTTATTTTTTAATAATTGCTTACACTTCTTAAGATTACTTATAAGTAGTATTTTTTTTGATTTAGTTACTAGCAATCTTGAATTAGGGATTGGGCTGTTAGGGCCATCTCCTCCTCGTATATTTAAAGCCCACGCGACATTTTCTGGCGCACTTATAAAAATATAATCAGATTTATTATTTTTTAAGTATTTAGTTATTTTACTTAATTTAGAACTAACACTTTCACCAACAATACTTTTATCTAAAGAAAAAAATGGAACAGAAATATTCTTTTTTTGTTTTTTAATTTCGTCAATTAGATTTTTTTCAATATGTTTAATTTTATTATATTTTAAAAAATAATTTCTAATTTGGGTATTGGTAAATAACTTTGGATCTATACCAAGTGTAAGATTCTTAAATAAATTACAATTTATTAATTTTTCAAATCCATAAATTTTAAAATTTTTTCCACTCTCAATTTTACTTTGAATTGTGTATCTTCCATCAGTAAACAAATAATTTTTATTTTTAAGAATTATAGCTAAACCAGCAGACCCACTAAAATTTGAAATAACCTCTAATCGATTTAATTTTGAATATTCTGTAAAAAAATCATCATTTTTTGGAATTATATAGCCATCAATTTCATATTTCTTAAATTTACTTCTTAATAATTTTATATAATTTCTCATTTAATTCTCTTTTGATATCTTATCCACCCAGGACTTCTTGTTCCTTCTTCAATTTCAAAATCCTGATTAAACTCAAAATCATCATCACTATTAATTTCTTCATCAAAGAAAGAATTTTTTTCTAAATGTTTTTCTGGTAATTCATCAATGAATCGCGAAGCCATACTGTCTATCCAATCCCCTTGGTAAAATCTATTCATTGAGAAAGAAATTATAGCTTTTTTCTTTGCCCTTGTAATTCCTACATACGCTAACCGTCTTTCTTCTTCTAGGCCATTTTGACCTTTTTCTTCAATAGATTTTTGATGTGGGAATAATCCCTCTTCCCATCCAGGTAAAAATACAACATCAAATTCCAAACCTTTTGCTGCATGCATGGTCATCATATTAATTTTTTCACCATCCCATTCTTGATCAACAGATGTTGCTAACGATACGTGTTCTAAAAAACTCTCTAAATTATCAAATTCTTTCATAGCACTTAACAACTCTTTGATATTTTCTAGTCTATTTTCATTATCTAAATCTTTTTTATTTTTAAGCATTGCTGAATAACCAGACTCATCTAAAACAATCTGTAATAGCTTTATGTGATTTGATTTCTTTATGGTTAAATCATTTCTCCATTTGTTTAGAGAATTAATAAACAAGCTAAGTCCAATTTTAGCTTTTGGCTTAATTAAATTTTGCTCAAGCATTTTTATTGATGCTCTTTCTAAATTTAAATTATTTTCCTTAGCAAACTCGTGAATGTTTTTTAAGGTGCTATCACCTATTGATCTTTTTGGATTGTTAACAATTCTTTCAAAAGCTAAATCATCTTTCTCTTGATGAATTAACCTTAAGTATGCAACACAATCTTTAATCTCAGCTCTTTCATAAAATTTTGTACCACCTAATATTCTGTAGGGCATACCAATTTTCAGAAATCGCTCTTCAAATTCACGTGTTTGGAAAATCGCTCTAACTAAAATTGCAATATTGTTATACGAAAATTTTTTTTTAATTTTTTTTTCTATTTCATCAGAAACACCGATTGCTTCATCTTTACCATTTTTAAAACAGTTTAATTGAACCAAATCACCTTCTTCCATTGTAGTAATCAATGTTTTCCCAATTCTATTTTGATTATTAGAAATAAGGTTTGAAGCAACAGATAAAATATTCTGTGAAGATCTATAATTATGTTCTAATCTTATTACTTTAGTGTTCTCATAAACTTGATCAAACTCTAAAAAATTTTTAATCTCAGCACCTCTCCAGCTATATATTGATTGATCATCATCACCAACACAGCAAATATTTTTATTTTTTTCAGATAGAAGATTAAGCCATTTACTTTGAATAAAGTTTGTATCTTGATATTCGTCAACCAAAATATATTTAAAATTTTTTGAATATATTTCTCTAATATCAGGGTTAAATTCTAAAATTTTTACTGTATGTAAGATTAAATCACCAAAATCACAAGAATTTAAATCTGTTAATTTTTGTTGATATATTTTGTATAATGGAAGAACAGTTTTCTCATATATATTTTTTTTATTTATAATTACTTCGCTAGGATAAAAACCTTTATTCTTCCACCTATCAATTATTGTAAGTATAAATCTTGGAGATAATTGTTTGATATCGATATTTTCTGCTTTGCATATATTTTTTATTAATCTAATCTGATCGTCAGTATCTATGATAGTGAAATTCGAGTTTAATTGTGCAGCTGAAGCATGTTTTCTCAATAATTTCGCACAAATTGAATGAAAAGTTCCTAACCAAGAAAGACCAACAGCAGTTGATCCTAAAATTTTACTAACTCTATTTTGCATTTCTTTAGCAGCCTTATTTGTAAAAGTGACTGCAAGAATTTGATTAGGAAAAGCTTTTTTTTCTTTAATTATATTTGCTATTCTTGATGTTAGAACTTTAGTTTTTCCTGAGCCAGCGCCAGCTACTATTAAAAGAGGACCATCTAGATGCATTACAGCCTCATTTTGAGCCTCATTTAAACCAATTAAATATTCTCTATTTATCATTCAAAATAATGTTTTATAAGATTACTACTCAAAATGAATAATCTTAAATTAATTGCTAATTTTAATAAAAAATTCAGTAAATTTATTAATAATCTATTAGAGAAAAATTTAAACAAGTTAAATGTTGATAATTTTAAAAATTTATTAATTAACAATAAAATATTTTTATCTATTGTCGCACTAATTATTTTATTTTTATCATATCTTTCATTCCCAAATATTCACAATAAAGAAGAAGTAGCTTTAGAAATTAAAAAAAATTTAAAAAACAAATTAAACCTAGAGTTTAATTTTCAAGAAGATTTAGATTATAAATTTTTACCAAGACCTCATTTTACTTCAAATAATTCCTCAATTAATTTTAAAGAGAATAAAATTACAGACATAAAAAAAGTTAAAGTTTATGTCTCTTTGGAAAATTTATTTTCTTTAAAAAACATCAAATTAAATCATGTCATCTTGGAAGAAGCAAATTTTAATTTAAACAAAGAAAATTATAATTTTTTTTATAATCTATTAAATGGTAATTTTAATGATTTCAAATTTGAAATATTAAATAGTAATGTTTTTTATAGAAGTTTAGAAAATGAAGTTTTATTTATTAATAATATCAGGAACGCAAAATATTATTTCGATCCTAAAGAAATTAAAAATATGTTTGATGCAAATAATGAGATTTTTAATTTACCTTATTCAATTAAAATTTTTAATGATAAAATTGAAAAAACAATACATTCTAAAATAAGTATAGAAAGTTTAAGACTTAAAATAGATAATAAAACATCATATGATGACACAAATTATTTAGGTTTTTCTGAAATAAATTTAATAAACTCAAAAAACTTGTTTGAGTATCAATTAAATGATAATTCGTTTGAGTTTAAATTATTTGATAAAATACAAAATCCTGAGTTTTCTTATGTAGGTAAATTTAATTTTAAGCCATTTTATTCAAATATAACAGGTAATACAAATAAACTAAATCTTTCCCCTTTGTTCTCGTCAAATGCAATTATTAAAGAGCTTTTAAAAACTGAAATTTTAAATAATAAAAATGTTGATTTTAATTTAATCGTTGCTGGAAATAGTATTAAACAATTTGATGATTTTAAAAATGTTTTGCTAAAATCTAAAATTCAAGAAGGTTTAGTTGATATTGATCAATCCAAAATAACTTGGAAAAATAATATTGATTTTGAGTTTTCAAATAGCTTAATATATGTGAAAGAAGGAAAATTAATTTTAGATTCAAATGTTGATATTAATATAAATAATACAAATGAACTTTATAAGTTCTTACTTACTCCAAAAAATTTAAGAAAAAAAATTAGCAAAGTTGATGTTAATTTCACTTATTTCTTTGATGAAAAAAATATAAAAGTTAACAATATCAGTGTAGACGGAAAAACACTTGAAAAATCCAATTATACTTTTGAGGATATTTTACTAAAAGAAAATAATCTACAAAATAAAATTTATTTAAAAAATTTACTGAATGGAGTAATTAAAAATTACGTAGGATAAATCATTTTTCTAGGATCAACTATTTTCTCGTAGTCTTTTTTACTAATTAATCCTGTTTTTAAGGTTTCATGTTTCAGTGTTGTATTATTCTTTAAGGCTCTCTTGGCTATTTTTGCAGCGTTATCATAGCCAATATGCGGAGCTAAAGCAGTTACTAACATTAAAGAATTATCTAAATGCTCTTTTATTCTCTTTTTATTAGCTTTAATTCCTTTAACACAATAAAGCGCAAAATTTTTTGTACTGTCTGCCAATAAGTCAATAGATTGCAAAATGTTATGGGCAATTAATGGCTTAAATACATTTAATTCAAAATGACCATGTGATCCTGCCATTGTAATTCCATTGTGATTTCCAATTACGTTTGCACATACCATCGTAACTGCTTCACACTGAGTTGGATTTACTTTTCCAGGCATTATTGATGAGCCAGGTTCATTTTCAGGTAATATTAGTTCTCCGTATCCAGCTCGAGGTCCAGATCCTAAAAATCTGATATCATTTGAAATTTTCATCAATGCAACAGCACATGTATTTAATGTTCCAGAAAAATTTACTATTGCATCGTGTGCTGCAAGTTCAGCAAATTTATTTGCTGCAGGTTTAAATTTTATTTTAGTAAATTTTGAGATTTCTTTAACAATTTTTTTATCAAAATTTTTTTTTGAGTTTATTCCTGTTCCAACAGCTGTTCCACCTTGAGCTAAAAATAGAATTTCTTTCAATGCATATTCTATTCTTTCAATACATTTTTTTAATTGAGAATGATATCCAGAAAATTCCTGACCAAGAGATAATGGAGTTGCATCTTGAAGATGAGTTCTTCCAATTTTAACAATTTTTTTAAATTCTATAGATTTTTTCTTTAATTCTTTTTCTAAAATTTTTAAACTTGGCAACATTTTAGCTAAAGTTTGTATTGCTACTGAAATATGCATAGCAGTTGGGAAAACATCATTTGTAGATTGAGATTTGTTTACATGATCATTTGGATGTACAGGTTTTTTTGTGCCTTTTTTTCCACCAAGCATTTCAATAGCTCTATTAGCAATTACTTCATTAACATTCATGTTTGTTTGAGTTCCAGAACCTGTTTGCCAAACTTTTAAAGGAAAATTTTCATCTAATTTTCCTTTAATAACCTCATCAGAAGCTTTGATAATTGCCTTTGAAATCTTACCACTAATTAATTTATCTTTAGCATGAACTATTGCTGCTGATCTTTTAATAATAGCAATAGATTTTATTATAGAAATATTAACTAAAATTTTTCCAATGTTAAAAAATTTATTTGATCTCTGAGTTGATGCACCCCAATATTTGTCGCTGGGGACATTAATACTTCCAATACTGTCAAATTCTTTTCTTAATTTCATTGATTAATTTTTAAGTACAAATAATTATATTAATACAACAAATTTTAAAAAACTTACAGGAGCAATATGTCGAATTTTAGTAAAGTTGGAACTTTTATGAAAACCTTTGGTCAAGATGTTAAAACTAAGCCATCTTTTAGCACTGATAAGATAAATAAATTAAGAATAGATTTAATCAAAGAAGAATTAGATGAGCTCACAGAAGCTATGAATAATAAAGATTTATTAGAAGTTGCTGATGCTTTGACTGATATTCTATATGTAACTTATGGAGCAGGACATGCTTTTGGAATTGATTTAGATAAATGTTTTGATGAAGTTCAAAATTCAAATATGAGCAAATTGGATGAAAATGGAAAGCCGATTTATAATGAAGCAGGAAAAGTTATGAAAGGTCCTAATTATTTTAAACCAGATCTGTCTAAGTTTGTAAGTTAAATTTCTAACTTAAAATCAACTGCAGTAGCACTATGAGTAATACTTCCAATCGAAATTCTATTTACTCCAGTTGAAGCAACAGCTTTAACAGTTTTTAAATTAATATTACCTGAAGCCTCAGTTTCGTAATACTTTTTAGCAATTTTAACTGCTTTTCTTATATTTTTGATATTCATATTATCTAGTAGAACAGTATTAAACTTTAATCCTAAAATTGATTTAAGTTGATCAATTGTATCAACTTCCACTGTAACTTTTTTTCTTTTTTTATTTTTAATTGCTTTAATAACTAAAGTTTTTAAATCTGAACTTGCGATATGATTATCTTTAATTAAGTATTCATCGCTTAAATTAAATCTATGGTTTGTACCACCACCTAATTTCACAGCATACTTCTGTATCACTCTAAGGTTTGGAATTGTTTTTCTTGTACAACAAATTTTTGTTTTTTTTCCAGCTAATCTAACAAATTCATTTGTCTTGGTTGCTATACCAGAAATATGTGACAAAAAATTCAAAGCTACTCTTTCTGCAATTAAAATATTTTTTGCTTTACCTTTAATTAAAGCAACTAAGGAACCTTTTTTAGTTCTTGAACCATCTTTTTTTTTGATAATAAATTTTATTTTATTATCAATTAAGGAAAAAGTTTGTTTAGCAAATAATAATCCTGCAACAACTGCATTTTGATTTGATATTAATTTCACGGTTACGATTTTATCGTTGTTAATTAAGGCTGAAGTGATATCTCCTGAAGGATACAGATCTTCATTTAGAGCTAACTTAACAGTATTTTTGATGAATTCTTTGCTTAATTTAATTTTTGACACTTAATTATCTGCCGATAGCTGCCATTCTTTCTACAGATATTCTAGCTTTATCAATTGTTTCTTTATCCATTATGATTTCACCAGTCTCATTTTCTAAACAATCTAAAATTTTAGGTAAGGTAATTTTTTTCATATGTGGACACATATTGCATGGTTTAACAAAATCTACATTTGGATTTTCTATTTGAATGTTGTCACTCATTGAACATTCAGTAACCATCATTACTTTTTTTGGTTGATTATCTTTTACATATTTAATCATTCCAGAAGTGGATCCTGCAAAATCACTAGCTTCGATTACATCTGGTGGACATTCTGGATGAGCAATAATTTTTATTCCAGGATTGTTTTTTCTAATATCTTCAATTTCTTTTTTATTAAATTGGTCGTGTACTATACAAATTCCTTTCCAGGATATAATTTCTACATCAGTTTGAGATGCAACGTACTTTGCAAGGTAATCATCAGGTAAAAATATAACTTTTTTTACTCCAAGAGATTTAACAATTTTTACTGCATTTGCTGATGTACAACAAACATCTGTTTCAGCTTTTACTTCAGCTGAGGTATTTACATACGATACAACAGGAACACCTGGGTACTTCTCTTTTAGTAATCTCACATCTTTACCAGTAATTGAGGATGATAAAGAACAACCTGCTTCCATATCAGGTAAAATTACTTTTTTGTTAGGGCTCATTAATTTTGCAGTTTCAGCCATAAAGTGAACTCCTGCCATAAGAATTATGTCTGCTGAAGTTTTTGAGGCTTCTATAGCAAGCGCAAGAGAGTCTGCAGAGAAATCAGCAACACCATGATAAATCTCTGGTGTTTGATAGTTGTGAGCTAAAATTACCGCATTTTTTTCTTTTTTTAATTTATTGATTTTATGTATGTATGGTGCGTGCACTGACCACTCTATCTCAGGCATCACCTTTGAAATTTTTTGGTAAATTGGATCTGTTGCTTTACGTACTTCTTGAGTAAATTCCATAAAGTTTTTTACCAATTTGAAACATACTTGTCATTCATTTATTATGGGACATATCGCGGTCGTGCTGAAACTGGTAGACAGGCACGGTTGAGGGCCGTGTGGACTTAGTCCATGAGAGTTCGAGTCTCTCCGACCGCACCAAATTTCAATTTTTATCTAATCCAATCAGGTTTTTTTATGTATATTGAAGCTTCTTTAGTTTTAAATTCAACTTTTTCGTCAAAGTTTTTATCTAAATATTTGATTAAAGCGAAGGGGTAATCATTATCTATTAACACTTTACCTATTTCATTTTCATTATTAAAAATACTTTCTCCTTCATTTAGTTTTCCACTAATTATGTTTATAGGCATCAATCTTTTTGAAAGTTTATTTTTTAATTTAATTCTAGCCGTATTTTCTTGGCCTACGTAGCAACCTTTTTTAAAATCAATTCCGTTTAGCTCTTCAAAATTACATTCAATACCAAATAATTTATCTTGTAATTTATTTAAATCTTTTGGAACTATTCCTAGTTTATGACTTAAAGAATAATATTCGTTTACATCTGTATCGTGGAGATCTAGTTTTTTTAAGGATAAGTAAAGTTTTTCTAAATTAATAATTAATCTTGCTCCTAATTGTTTATTTCTTGGATCTAAAAATATTGGATCTTCTCTAAATTTAATTGTGCATCCAGGTTGATCTTTTGCTCCATCAAAAGTTAAGAATTTTTCATGAGAAAATGCTGCTACAACAAATTCATTACTTAAATTAAGAATTTCAACTTTAGATCTTAGCTTATAAAGAGATAACTGTTTAAATAGTCCATCTGCTTGATACTTTTCACAATCTAAAAGATATCCTGATTTATGTTTTACAATTATAAATTCATATAAAAATTTTCCTTGTGGAGTTAACAAAGATGTAAAACAACTATTTTTCTCACTAACTTTATTTATGTCATTACTAATAAGATTTTGTAAAAAATCTTTTGCATCTTCTCCACTTATGTAAAGAATTGACCTGTCTTCTAAAATATAAACATTTTTAATATTCATAATTGATTAATTATAGATTGTAATATAATAACAATTTCTCAGAATGTTAGATCTTTTAATCAAAAATGGACAATGTTACATCGATGGAGAATTGAAAGATAATGATGTTTCAATAAAAGATGGAAAAATTCAAAAGATTGGTCAAATTTCAGATGAAGCAAAAGAGACAATTAATGCTGAAGGTCAAACTGTCTTACCTGGCTGTATAGATACTCAAACACATTTTAGAGAACCTGGATCAACTGATACTGAAGATCTTCATTCAGGTAGTAGGGCAGCAATAGCAGGTGGGATAACCAGTGTATTTGAGATGCCAAACACTAACCCTCCAACTTCAAACATGAGAGAGTTTCAAAGAAAACTAGATCTTGCTAAAAATAGAATGTATTGCAATTACGCTTTTTACTTTGGTGCTACTGCTGATAATGCAGATGATTTAGCTAGTTTAAAAGATTTAGAAGGTTGTTGTGGAATTAAGCTTTTTGCTGGATCCTCGACTGGTAATTTATTAGTTGCTGAGGAGGATGACATAGATAAGGTTTTTCAAAATGCCTCCAAAGTCGTCGCAGTGCATTCTGAGGATGAAGCGATATTAAAAATTAATAAAAAATTAATTAAAGAGGGAGATGTCCATACTCATCCAGTTTGGAGAAGTGCAGAGTGCGCCATAGCATCCACAAGAAGAATTGTACGAATTGCAGAGAAACACAAGAAAAAAGCTCACGTTCTTCATATAACAACCAAAGAAGAAATTGATTTTCTTTCTCAGCATAAAGGAAACATTACTTTTGAGATAACCCCACAACATTTGACTCTTTATGCTCCAGATTGCTATGACAAACTTGGAACATATGCTCAGATGAACCCACCATTAAGAGACAAATCTCATTATGATAGATTGTGGTATGGTGTTAGAAATAATTTCAATGATACTATTGGATCAGATCACGCACCTCATTTAAAAGAAAATAAAGATAAAGTTTACCCCAATACTCCTTCAGGGATGCCAGGTGTTCAAACTTTAATGCCAGTAATGTTAAATCATATCAATGATGGAAAGCTTAGTTTAAATCAGTTGGTTAACTTTGTTTGTGAAAATCCAATTAAAATTTTTGGTATAAAAAATAAAGGGTTTATTAAAGAAGGATACGACGCTGACTTTACAATTGTCGATATGAATAAAACAATTGAAATTAAAAATGAAAATATTGAAAGTAAATGTAAATGGTCTCCATTTAATGGATTTATATTTAAAGGAACACCTACCCACACTATCATTGGAGGAAAAATTAAAATGCAAGATGGGAAAATTTTAGGAGACCCAGAAGGAAATCCTTTACAATTTAGTTAAGCTTAACTGTAAAACTATTTACCAGAATTACACCTAATACGATTAAAAATAATCCTAAGATTGCTTGCCAAGCTAAGGTTTGTTTAAAAAATATATATCCTAGTATAGCAATTGTAAAAATTCCTAATCCGCTCCATGTAGCGTATACAATTGCAATTGGAAGTTTGTTCACAACAAAAGTTAATAAATAAAATGCACAAAGATAAAAAATTGATAAAGCAACTGTAGGTATAACTTTAGTAAAGTTTTGAGAAACTGGTAACAACATCGTTCCAGCAACTTCACAAAAAATTGCAGCAATCAAAAATATATAAGTTTTAATCATTATTTAAAATTTTATGATTTACTAAATCTTCCTTTATTTCATTTAGTATTGCTGGATCATCTATTGTAGGTGGAATTTTATACTCAACACCATCTGCAATTTTTCTAATTGTTCCTCTTAAAATTTTTCCTGATCTAGTTTTTGGTAGTCTTTTAATAACAATTACAGTCTTAAATGCAGCAACAGGACCAATTTTATCTCTTACCATTTGCACACATTCTTTTGATATAGTTTCATTATCTTTTTCAACACCAGATTTTAAAACTACTAAACCAATTGGTAATTGACCTTTTAATTTATCTGCAATTCCAAGTACTGCGCATTCAGCAACTGATTGATGTTCAGACAAAACCTCTTCAATTGCACCAGTTGATAATCTATGTCCTGCAACATTGATAATGTCATCAGTTCTAGACATAATCCAAATGTAACCATCATCATCAATGTGACCTGCATCATAGGTTTGGTAATATCCTTCATAATTAGTCATATAGTTTTCTTTGTATCTTTGATCAGCATTCCAAAGAGTAGGGAATGTTCCAGGTGGCAAAGGTAGTTTAATCACGATATCACCCATTTCATTTGGTTTGGCTAAAGATTGGTCTGGTTTAATGATTTTTACATCATATCCAGGAACTGCTTTACAAGCTGAGCCGTATTTGGTCTCCATCATTTCAATTCCAGTGCAATTTGAGCTAATTGCCCAACTAGTCTCCGTTTGCCACCAGTGGTCAATCACTGGGACCTTTAATAAATTTTCAGCCCACTTTATAGTATCTGGATCTGCTCTTTCTCCTGCAAGAAACAAGCTCTCAAAACTAGATAAATCATATTTTGAGAAAAATTTACCTTCTGGATCTTCTTTCTTGATGGCTCTAAATGCAGTCGGTGCTGTAAATAATGATTTTACTTTATAGTCAGAAATAATTTTCCAGAAAGCACCGGCATCTGGGGTTCCAACAGGCTTTCCTTCAAATAAAACTGTAGTGCACCCTTTGAACAATGGAGCATAAACAATATAAGAGTGTCCAACAATCCATCCAATGTCACTAGCGGACCACCAAATATCATCAGTATCAATATTGTAGATATTCTTCATAGTCCATTTAAGAGCTACGATATGACCACCAGTATCTCTTACAATTCCTTTTGGTGTCCCTGTTGTTCCAGATGTATAAAGAATGTAAGCAAACTCATTTGAATTGATTTCAATACAGTCTGCATCTGTTGCATTTGAGACCGCTTCATCCCAACTTATCTCTGTTGGAGCATTTAATTTGACTTCGTTTCCTGGTCTTTGAAACAAAATCATCTTTTCAATTTTATGATTTGCTATTTTAATAGCCTCATCCACTAAAGGTTTGTATTCAACTGTTCTTCCAGGTTCAAAACCACATGAAGCCGTTACTAATAATTTTGCTTTACTGTCATCTATTCTGCTTGCAAGTTCATTTGAGGCAAATCCACCAAAGACAACTGAGTGTATGGCCCCAATTCTTGCACATGCAAGCATCGCAATTACCGCTTCAGGGATCATTGGCATGTAAATAATTACTCTGTCTCCTTTATTTACACCTTGTTGTTTTAAAGCACCTGCAAATCTTGATACTTTTGCTCTAAGTTCCTCATAAGTGAACTTCGATTTGTTGCCTGTAATAGGACTATCGTAGATTAAAGCTGTTTTTTGTCCTCTTCCATGGTCAATGTGAATGTCCAAAGCATTATAACAAGTATTAGTGACGCCATCTTCGAACCATTTATAGAAAGGAGGACTAGATTTATTTAAAATTTTTGTTGGTTTTTTAAACCAAAAGATATCTTCACTTGCATCTTGCCAAAATTTTTCAGGGTTTTTTATAGAATTTTCGTAAATACTTTGAAATTTTTTTGACATTCTAATTTGATTCGATTTTCGTTATTTTTTTGGTTTTTAACTTATAAATTGTATTTAATTTTAAAAATTCAGTAAAATCAATGCAAATTAATGACAATTAAGTCTTCATAAAACTAATTTAATTTGCTATTTAACCCCAACTTTGGCTTAGGGTTACTTAAGTCTAGTTTATATAAACTAAATAAATAAAAACTAACGAAGAGGGAGTTTTTTATGAAAAAACTTAAATTGTTTGCTCTTACAGTTGTTGCTCTTATGGGCGTAACTGGTGTTGCAAACGCTGAAACAGCTATGCTGGCTCAAGACGATTTCGTAGGTATTTCGTTTTGGTTAGTATCTATGGCTTGTTTAGCTGCTACTGTATTCTTTTTCTTAGAAAGAAGTTCAGTTCCAGCTGGATGGAGAGTTTCAATGACAGTTGCTGGTCTAGTAACTGGTATTGCATTCGTACACTACATGTACATGAGAGATGTATGGATCGCTACTGGTGACTCACCAACTGTATACAGATACATTGACTGGTTAATTACAGTGCCATTATTGATGTTAGAATTCTATTTTGTTCTATCAGCAGTAAACAAATCAGACTCTGGAATTTTCTGGAGACTAATGATTGGTACATTAGTAATGCTAGTAGGTGGATACTTAGGAGAAGCTGGGTACATCAACGCTACACTTGGTTTCATAATCGGTATGGCTGGTTGGGTATACATCTTATATGAAGTATTCTCTGGTGAAGCAGGTAAGAGAGCAGCAAAAAGTGGTAACAAATCACTTGTAACTGCTTTTGGTGCAATGAGAATGATCGTTACTGTAGGTTGGGCGATCTACCCATTAGGTTACATTTTTGGTTACCTAACAGGTGGTGTAGATGCTAACTCACTAAACGTGATTTACAACGCAGCTGACTTCTTGAACAAGATCGCTTTTGGTCTGATCATTTGGGCAGCAGCTATGCAACAACCTGGTAGAGCTAAGTAGTAGTTTTACTTAAAATTTAAAAAAGGGCAGGTACAATTTTGTACTTGCCCTTTTTTTTTGCCTTAGGTAAAATTATGTATAGTTATTATACATATTTATAATTATGGATGTAAAATTAGAAAAGTGGCACAAATGCCAAGTTGATATTGAAGTTCTAAAAGAGCTTTCAAAAAAATCTGATGTCAAAGGACTTCAACATGTTTCAGTTTTTTTTGGATTGTTATTAATAACAGGAACATTAGCATATATAACTTGGGGCACATGGTGGTCTGCTTTTTGGTTTTTGGTTTACGGAAATATTTATGGTTTTTCAAATCCATTATGGCACGAGACAGGTCACAAAACTGCGTTTAAATCAAAATACTTAAATGAATTTTTTTACTACATCTCTTCTTATCTTTCTAATTTTGAACCATTAAGATGGAGATACACACACTTTGTTCATCATGGAAATACATATTCAACAGAAAATCCTTTTGATCATGAAATTGAATATGGAAATAATTTAAAAGAAACACCAAAAAATTTAATTATGAATTTAATTCCTTTTATGGAACTTATTTATTTTAAAAAAAGTATTGCTTACGAAATTATTCAACATGCATTTGGTGTAAAAACAAAAGTAATGCAAGATTGCATTCCTGAAAATGCACAATCAAAAGTAATTTTTAATTCTAGAATTTTTGTTGGAATTTGGATTGCAATTATATTGTGGTCTTTAATTGTATCATCTTGGTTACCTGTTTTGTTTTTTTTATTACCAAAATTTTATGGAAGAACTTTACACAAACTAGTTTCTTTTACTCAACATGCTGGTTTAGCAAGAAATATTAAAGATCATAGATACACAACAAGAGAAATGTATCTAAATCCTATTATAAGCTTTTTATATTGGAAAATGGAATATCATGTAACTCATCACATGTTTCCAACAGTTCCATCATATAACTTAGATAAACTTCATCATCATATTAAAGATCAGTTACCACGAACAAATGATGGTTTAATTGATGCTTATAAAGAAATTTTACCAGCTATAATGAAACAAACAGAAGACACTAGCTATTTTTTTAAAAAAGAAGTACCAGAACCTCAAAATGCATAAATCTTGTTAAGTATGTTTTTACTTACTTGCTCAATTTAGATAAAAACCTATATATAACGCATGGCAAAAATTACTTACCATACACACGACAGTAAAACTCACGCCATTGATGTTCAAAATGGATTAACAGTAATGGAAGGTGCAGTTCAAAACGATATTCCTGGAATTGATGCAGATTGTGGAGGTGGAATGGCGTGTGCTACTTGTCATGTATATGTTAAAGAAGACTGGTTAGATAAACTTCCAACTAAAGAAGACGGTGAAGAAGATATGTTGGATATGGCATTTGAACCTAAACAAAATAGTAGATTAAGTTGCCAACTAATTGTTTCAGATGAATTAGATGGATTAGAGGTTACTATTCCAGAAAAGCAAGCTTAGATGAATAAAACAGATGTGTTAATTATTGGAGCAGGACCAACAGGATTGTTCTGTGCTCATCAACTTGGAATTATAGGACTTCAGTGTGAAATCGTAGATAACCTAGATAAAGCAGGTGGACAGTGTATTGAACTTTATCCTGATAAACCTATTTATGATATTCCAGCCGTACCAGAATGTACTGGAGAAGAATTAACAAATAATCTCCTTCAACAAATAAAACCTTTTAATGTGAAATTTCATTTAAATGAAAGAGTTGAGGAATTAAAAAAGGTTGAAAGTCGTTGGCATGTTAAAACAAGTGGAAATCAAGAATTTGATGTAGCTGCAATTATTATTGCTGGTGGAGTTGGATCTTTTGAGCCTAGAAAATTTCCAGTTAAAGAATGTGAAAAATATGAAGGATCATCATTATTTTATTCAATTAAAGATAAAACAATTTTTAAAGACAAAACCATCTCAATATTTGGTGGAGGAGACTCAGCTTTAGATTGGGCAATTGAATTATCAAATACTTCTAAAGTAAATTTAATTCATAGACGTGATGGATTTAGTGGAGCTGAATCTAGTGTTCAAAAAGTAAAAGTATTAAACGATCAAGGGAAATTAAACTTATACACCAAATATCAAATGGACTCTATTAGCGGTGATAACCAAAGTACTTCAGTAAAAATAAAACATGATGATGGTGAAATACAAGAATTAAAATCTGATTATATTCTTGGTTTTTTTGGTTTAATTATGAAGCTTGGACCTATTTTAAATTGGGGTCTTAACATTGATAAAAAAACAGTAGCAGTAAATACTGAAAATTTTGAAACAAACGTTGATGGTATATTTGCAATTGGTGATATTTGTTCTTATCCAGGTAAATTAAAATTAATTCTTTCAGGTTTTCACGAAGGAGCTCTTGCTGCTCGAGGTTGTTTTAAGTATGCAAGACCAGACGAAAAATTAAGATTTGAATTCACAACTACATCAAAGGCTGCTCAAGAGAGACTTGGTGTAAAAAAATGATAGAATTATTTTCTGCTAATACTCCAAATGGCTGGAAGATAGGTATCATGCTAGAAGAAATTGGTCATGAATACAAAGTAACCAAGATTGACATAGGAAATGATGAACAATTTAATCCAGATTTTTTAAAGATAAGTCCATTTGGTAAAATTCCTGTAATTACAGATCATGAAAACAATAAAAGTATTTTCGAATCTGGTGCAATATTGATGTACCTGGGTGAAAAAAGTGGAAAGTTTTATAACGAAGAAGATCGATTAGTGATTAATCAATGGTTGATGGCTCAAATGGGAACTATTGGTCCAATGATTGGTCAGCATCACCAGTTTCATCATTACAATCCTGGAAAAAGTGAATTTGGTGAGCAAAGATATTTTAAAATTGCTAAAAGAATTTATGGGGAATTAGATACAAGATTGAAAGATTCTAAATTTTTAGCTGGAGATAATTACACTATAGCTGACATTGCAACTTGGCCTTGGTTAGCAAGACATGAGTGGCATGATATTGGATTAAAAAATTATCAAAACTTATCTAGATGGTATCAAGAAATTTCTGAACGTGAGGCTGTTATCAAAGGATATGCCTTTATGGATAGAGAGGCAAAAATTCCAAAGATTTAATTAATCATCCACATGAACTTTTTCCTCTTTTTCATGCTTTTCTTGTGCAGCGATTGTGTATTTAGCAACAGGTCTTGCCATTAATCTTTTTAAACCAATTGGTTCGGCTGTATCTAAACAATACCCATAAGTATCATCCATAATTCTTCTTAAAGCTTTATCTATTTCTGAAATTAATTTTATTTGTCTGTTAATTGCTTTCATCTCTACATTTTTATCGATGTATGAACTTGCCTGATCTACTAGATCAGCTGAAATATTGTTGTCATCCATACTTCCATTGTAAAGTGCTTCATTGTTTGACTTAATTAATTCTTTCTTCCATTCATTTAATCTCATTCTAAAAAACACTTTATGTTTTTCGCACATATATTTTTCAGTTTCTTTTGGAACGTAAGTTTTTGAAATTTTTATAGGAACTTTCTTAGCCGGCGAAGCCACAGTTTTCTTTGGCTTGCTTGCAACTTTTGCTTTTGGTTTAGAAACTTTTTTCTTTGCTTTAGCAGTCTTTGGCATAGCGTAATTTTGAATGGTCGGAGTATATTCAGCAAAATAGGGGTGTCAAGCAAGCTGAATTGTTATAAATATTTAAATAATGACTATTAATAACAAAAATATAGACGATCTTTTTTATATTTTTGTGACATCTCATCTAATTTTTTGGACCTTGATTCCAACTCTCACAAATCACAATTTGCCTTTAGATACAATTGAGGCTTTAGCTTGGGGGAGTAATTTAGATTGGGGTTTTAATAAGCATCCGCCTATGAGTGCTTTTTTTCCTGAAGTTTTTTTTCATATTTTTGGTTCACAGGATTGGGCTTATTATTTACTAAGCCAAATTTTTGTAATTATTTCTTTTTATTATGTTTTCAAACTTTCGAACGAAATACTTAAAAACAAATTTTTTGGTTTAATTTCAGTTTTATTAATTGAGACAATTTATTTTTATAATTTTACCACACCTGAGTTTAACGTAAATGTATGCCAGTTACCTTTTTGGTCTTTAACTGCTTATTATTCTTGGAAAATTTATAATGAAAAAAATATTAAGTTTTGGGATTGTTTTTTAATAGGTTTGTTTGGTGCATTAGGATTTTTATCAAAATATTTGTTCATTTACCTATTAGTATCAATCGCACTTTTATTTATCTATTTAATTATTAAAAAAGAAAGAAAGTTTGATTTTAAATATTTAATATCAACAGAAGTATTTATAGTTGCTTTAGTTCCTCACTTAATTTGGCTTAATAATAATGAATTCATTACAATTACTTATGGACTTGCAAGAACAGGTTTAGAGCAATCAAGTTTTATTGATCATATCAAATTTCCATTAATATTTTTAGGTAAACAAATTGGCATATTAATTCCATTTATAATTTTAACGTTGTTATTGGTTAAAAAGACTAAATTTAAAATAAATTTCAAAGATAAAAATTTATTATTTTTGTTGGCAATTAATATTTTACCAATTGCTCTGATGTTTTTAACTTCATTGATAACAGGTTCAAAAATTCGAACAATGTGGATGACACCATTTTACTTATTCTTTGGAACATTAATTGTTTATTTATTTCAATCTCAAATAAATTTGAAAAAATTAAAACCATTTATGGTTGGATTTTTGTTTTTTTTCTTTTTATCACCTGTTCTGTACGCTTATGTTTCGGTCTCAAAAGACGATAAGAGAACAGATTATCCAGGTAAAGAAATTGCGATGAAAACCCAATATGCTTGGGATCAACAATTTAGCTCAACTATCAATGTTGTTCTTGGAGATGAGTGGAATGCTGGCAATTTATCTTATCACTTAAAATCTAGACCAGTTTGGGAAGGTATAATTGAAAGAGAGAAACTTGATCAATTGAAAGATTATATGTGTCTTGATAGTATCTGTGTTGGATCAAGATAATCTATGAAATATGTAATTTTAGTACCTATTTATAATGACCGCGAGTCTTTGAAGTTATTAATTGAAAATATTAATCATGAGATACAAGATTTAAATTCAGAGATATCATTAGTGGTAATTAATGATGCCTCTTCACAACAAATAATCGATGAATACCCAAATATTGAAAACATTCACTCAATTGAAATAATTAATATGAAAGAAAACAGGGGTCATGCAAGATGCATTGCTTCAGGTTTGAAATATATCTATGAAAAAAAGGAATTTGATTATGTAATTCCTATGGACGGCGATGGCGAGGATAGACCTGAAGAAATTAAAAACTTTATCGAATTATCAAAGGAAGCTGGAGACAAATCTATAATAGGTGAAAGGGTTAAAAGATCAGAAAGTATGTTCTTTAAATTATGTTACCAATTTCATAAGTTTTTAACTTTAGTGTTTACAGGGCAATCTATTAAATTTGGTAATTTCACATGTCTTTCAAAAGTAACTGTTAAAAAAATGTTAGATGAAAAATCTACTTGGAATAGTTTTTCTGGATCATTAAAAAAAATTGAAAAAGATTTAATTTCTACTCCATCAATTAGAGGAAAAAGATATTTTGGCCCATCTCAGATGAGTTTTTTTAATTTGTTAAAACATTCTCTTTCAATCATAAGCGTATTTAGAAAAACAGTTTTAATTCGTTCAGCTTTATTCATAGTTTTTTATATTTTGTTAATCAAAAGTAATGCATCAATTGTAACTTCATTACCTTTAGTTTTGTTATTAATAATGATTTATTCAATTTCTAGTTTAGCTTTAAGAGAAAATATTGAAGAATTTAATAATTCTTTAACAAACATCCACGATATTGATAAAATAAAGTAATTTATTTATAATATTGATAATGAAAAACTTTTTTAGAAAAGTTGCATTTGGAATAGGTCCAAATGAAGAAGTTCCTTCAGACCCACTTAATTGGGCTTTAAATCAACTAGATAATGTTCCAGACCTGGCGTGGAAAGGCAGAATTCATTCTGAAAAAGAAATGAGAGAAATATACTCACGTGAATGGCGTGTTGAGGAGATGAAACTTAGAAAAAAATTTAAAGATAACAAAAATCTTTATAAAGCTAATAAAAATTTACTAAGATATAAAACAGGACAAAGATTTTGGGAGTCACTTGAAATAAGCATTAGACACACAGAAGCATTACAAAGTCAATCTCCTGTGCTTGCAAAATTATGGTTTTTTTGGGCAAATCATTTTGCAATTGTTGATAAAGATTTTTTACCAAACTATCATACAGGACCTTACCATAGAGAAAGCATCAGGTTGAACTTAAATCAATCTTTTGAAAAGTTAGTTTATGATGCAACTACATCCTGGGCAATGATAAGAAATCTAGATAATAGTAATAATGAAGGTCCAAAAAGTAAATCAGGAAAAGAAGAATGGAGAAGAAAAAAAAAGAGACCAGCAACAATTAATGAAAATCATGCAAGAGAATTATTAGAACTTCATACTGTTTCACCAGCAGCTGGTTATACTCAAGAAGATATAACACAATTAGCTTACATTATGACAGGATGGAGACTTGGTTGGAGTAAAACAACTGATGATACCAAAAAAGTTGAATTTGAAAGAGAAGTTCACCAACCTGGAAAAAAAACTGTATTTGGAAAAACCTATAAAAGTGGAAAAAAGGGTTTAGCAGCTGTAATCAAAGATTTGGTTCATCATCCAAACTGTAGAGATTTTATTGCTACAAAATTATGTAGACATTTAATTACTGATGAACCTACAGAGGAAATGAAAAAACCAATCATTAAAGCTTTTAAAGACTCTGATGGTTTTTTACCTGAAATTCATAAAGCAGCAATAAAAGTTGCGTTTGAATACAATGATCAATACAAAAAATTTCAAAATCCAGAAAATTGGTTTATTCAAATGTCCAAATTGTCAGATTTTAAATGGCCACCATCTCCAAAAGTTATGGATTTATATAAATTAGGTGACAAACCTCTAGACACATTTAGACAGCCAGAGTGGAAACTTAATGACTTAGGACACAATCCTTATAGAGCAGCACAACCAAATGGATTTTCTGATTTAGCGATTGATTGGATATCTCCAGAACTTCTAATTAGGAGATTAGTATATGCAAAAGATACTTACGAATTAACAAGATCAGAAAATAATAATTTAGAGTTTTATGAAAAAATAGTTAACAAAAATTTTGATAACCCTGAAAAAATATTAAAATACCTTGAAAAAACTAATAAACTTTATGAAAAACAAATATTGCTATTTAACCATCCGGAGTTTTTAAGAGCATGAAAATAAATAGAAGAGATTTTTTAAAAACTACAGCAATGACATCTTTGTATTTTGCTGGGTTCGGATTACCAACTTTTGCTAGTCAGAATAAGAAAAATTTAGTTGTAATCATGTTGCAAGGTGGAATGGATGGGCTTTGTGCTGTTCCGGTAAAAGATGATAAAAATTTTCAAAAATTAAGAAGTAAAATAAATTTAGATAAAACTTTAGCATTAACCTCTGATTTTGATTTACATCCAGCATTAGAAAATTTTAAATCTTTATGGGATCAAAATAATGCATCAGTGTTTCATGCAACCAGTATCCCTTATAAGGAAAGATCTCATTTTGAAGGCCAAAACTTAATGATGACTGGTGGAAGAGTGCCATATAAACACAAAACAGGCTGGCTGGGAAGAGGGATGAAGCTTGCAGGCTTAACAGGAAATGGTTTAGCACTTTCGCTTCCAATGCCACTACTGATAAGAGGTGTCCCACTAAATGATAATTATTACCCAATAAGATCCTCTTTACCAAATAAAGGACTTTTAAATATTATTGAGGGAGAATTTGAACAATATTCAGAAAGTGATTTGAGTGCAACATTATCTATGGTTAAAAAAAGAAAATTTAATTCTTATGCTGGAAACAATAATAGCTCTTTAGCAAGAGAGGCAGGTCAACAACTTTCTAATCCTAATGGACCTAGAGTTGCAGTTTTTCAAGTTGAAGAGTTTGATACTCATGCTGCTCAAGGAGGAGTTCATGGAACACATGCAGATTGTTTAAGAGAGTATGATCAAATATTAAGAGGATTAAAAGCCTCTATGGGATCCGCTTTTAAAGATACTTTAATATTAACACTGACTGAATTTGGAAGAACTATAAAGCAAAATGGTGGAAATGGAACAGAGCATGGCTATGGAACAGCAGTTTTAATGGCAGGAGGTTTGATTAAAAAATCAGAAGTTCATGCAGATTGGCCAGGTTTAAAGAAAAAAGAGTTATTTCAAGGTAGAGATTTAAACGTAACAGTAGATGCAAGATCTATATATGCTTCTGCAATGTCTACTGTGTTTGATGTTGAATTTGAAAGAATTCAAAAAGATGTTTTCTGGGGTGAAGATTTACAAAATTTATCGGATAAGCTTTTTAAAGCTTAATGAAAAAGTTACTAATTATATTTGTATTGCTTTTTTTCACAAATTTAAGTTTAGCTGATGATTTTAAATCAATAAAAAAGAAAGCGACAGTTAGTAATCCAAAAATAATTTTTCCAATTCAAACCAACAAGGGTGAGTGTTCAGAACCTGCATATCATGCCTTTGTTCAAAAAATTGAACCAATTGAAAAATTAGATGCTCCTACAGGATATGGTTTAGATGATAGATTTGATCAAGTTAGAAGCAAGTTTGAGCAATACAGTATTCCTTGCAGTGGTGGTAATGTTCAATCATGTGAAATAGTAAAAAAAATTATTTTAAAATGGGCTAAAGCAGATGCTCCAAAAAGATTAAAATCAGGTGATTTATGGAACGATACGTTAACTATTAATTTACATATAAATAATCCAATGATGTCAGCTTATTCTTTTGCAAGACAATTAATTGAATTTGCATCTGAAGAAGAAAAATTAATTGAAGAATGGTTTACAAGAACTGTCAAAAGGGGTGAGCATTTAATGTATGGTGAGAAATATGGAGATGGTACTGGCGCAAGAGGAGTTCCAATGAGCGCACATAACCATGCACTTTCATCTGCAATTTCTCATATGCAGTTAGGAATAATTTTGAATGACAATAAGCTTTTTAGAAAAGCATTTAAGAATTATGAGCACGCAATAAGATATCAAAGAAAAAATGGAAGTTTACCTATAGAAGTTAGACGAGGTGGAAGAGCAATGTTTTATCAAGGAAGAGCGATGAATGTGTTGACAGTAATCGCAATTATTGCCGAGCATCAAGGGTATAATATTTGGGAATATGATCATAAAGGAAAGGGAAAAAATTTTCATAATCTAGTAAAATTTTTTATAGATTTTACAGAAAATAACGAAATTGTTTTCAAGTATGCAAAGGAAATGAAAGCACCTGGTCCAGCTAAAGATTATAAAAATCAAGATTTAAAAATTAGAAGAAGTTCTAATTGGGGCTGGTTTTATGCTTATGCCACAAGATTTCCAAATCATGAAAATATAAAAAGAATTGAGCAGTGGGTCAAAAATCCAGAAGGACTAAACAAATATCAATTAGGTTTTGTAAGACATTATAACAATATTGGCAAAAGGATGTTCGGAGATGCCTCTTGGACAGTTGTTGAGGCTAACTGTCATTTTCTTAAATAACCACTAAAGATTATTTAGACTTAATCTCATTAAATTGTATATAGGCACGCTCATGCCTGAAAAAAAATTAAATAATGAATTACTTGGTATCGTTTATATGGTTATTGCACAGTTTTCATTTGCTACTAACGATGCATTAGTTAAACATATTTACCAAAGCTTTGATGAATTAGCGGTTTTAAATCAGATTATTTTTTTAAGAGGAATTTGTTGTCTAATATTTATAGGAATATTTTTAAGTATTAAAAACCAATTTAATTTAAGAATAATATTTTCTTCTAACAAACTAACTTTAAGAGGAATTTTAGAAGCATTAGCTGCAGTTGGTTTTTTTATAGGGGTTGCAAAATTACCTTTTGCAATGGTTTATATTTTATTGAGTTTAGCGCCAATAATAATGACAACTTTTGGAGCATTATTTTTAAACGAAAAAGTTAGATGGAAAAGATGGAGTGCGGTTATAATTGGCTTTACAGGTGTTGTAATAGTCATCAACCCAGCTGAATTAAAATTTGGTTACTACTTTATATTTCCACTTCTTTCTGCAATCTTTTTATCAATAAGAGATTTGGTAACTAAAAATATAACAACAGGTCACAATAGTCTTCAAATAGCGTTTATTACTTGTTTGGTGGTTACTATATTTTTTGGGATTCTTTCTGTTTATAAATTTTATTTATTTAACTTAGAACAAAGTATTATCTTAATTATCTCAGCTTTCTTTTTATCGTTTGGTTATATTTTCTCAGTACTGACAATTAAAGCTGCATTAGTTTCTGTTACATCAACTTTCAGGTACACAGCAATACTTTGGGGAATTTTATATGGATATTTCTTTTTCAATGAGACACCAGAATATAATACTTATCTAGGTGCTGTAATGATTGTTATAAGTGGACTTATAATTATAATGAGACAGAAGCAATTAGGTAAAATTAAATAAAAAAATTGTCTAAATTCGATACTTTAAATTATCCACAGGCTACAATTTTATTGAAATAGCATTTTAGAAATAATAGCATTTTGAATTGTGAGAATAGAAGAAGAGCTTAAGCTAGATTACTCTGATGTCTTATTCAGACCTAAGAGAAGTACATTAAAAAGTAGAAAAGACGTTAATCTTCTTAGAACGTATAGATTTAAATATAGCAAAAACGAGTGGTCAGGAATTCCAATTATGGCAGCCAATATGGATGGTGTTGGTGAATTAACTATAGCTGAAAAATTAAATGATCATCAAATGATTACATGTTTAACAAAGCAACATGATGTAAAAAAAATAAAACAAAACAAAAATATTAAAAAAATCTATCCAAACATTGCACTTAGTGTTGGAATTAAAAAAGAGGACTTTCAAAACTTAGATAAGGTTTTAAAGGAATTTAGTTTTTTCAAATTTATTTGTATAGATGTTGCAAATGGTTACTCAGAGCATTTCACAAATTTTATCAAATCAGTAAGAGAAAAATACCCAACTAAAACTATTATTGCAGGAAATGTTGTAACAGCAGATATGACACAAGAATTAGTTCTAAGTGGTGCAGATATTGTAAAAGTTGGAATAGGACCCGGAAGTGTTTGTACAACTAGAATTCAAACTGGAGTAGGGTATCCACAATTAAGCGCAGTAATTGAATGTGCTGATGCAGCTCACGGTTTGGGAGCTCATGTAATTGCTGATGGAGGATGCACATGTCCAGGTGATGTTGCAAAAGGTTTTGGAGGTGGTGCAGACTTTGTAATGTTAGGTGGAATGTTGGCAGGTCATGATGAAGGAAAAGGAAAAATAGTAAAAGTAAATGGCTCTAAATATATTGAATTTTATGGATCCAGTTCTGAAGTTGCTAACAAAAAACATTATGGTGGATTAGCAGATTATAGAAGTAGCGAAGGAAGAAAAGTTAGAGTTAAATATAGAGGAAAAATAAACGATACCGTTTTAAATATTCTTGGTGGTGTTAGAAGTAGCTGTACTTATGTAGGAGCACCATCACTTAAACAATTAAGTAAATGTACAACTTTTGTAAGAGTATCTAGTCAGTTTAATGATACTTTTGTAAAATAATATTAACATTAATAAATTAAGGTAAAATTTTTAAAATGAAAAAAATAATTTTAATATTATTTGGATTAATAATTTGCAGTAATGCTTTAGCTTTAAAAGTTGGCAGTGAGGAAGAAGTAGTAGAGGCATTAAAAAAAGGTGGAAACATAGTTTTTATTAGACACGCTTATGCTCCAAGAGTTAATAATAAGTTTGAGCCTGATGATTTTTACAGTGGATCTTTAAAGAAAAAAGATTGTTCTGTTCAAAGAGATTTAGATGATAGAGGATTAGCTCAAGCAAAAGCAATCGGAGCTGTCTTTAAAGATAATAATATAAAAATAGATAAAGTGTTAACCAGTATATATTGCAGATGTTTTAAGACTGCTGAAGAGATTTCAAATGATTATGAAATTTCAAAAATGATTATTTCAATAGGCAGAGGAAATGTCAGTAAAAAGAAAAAACAATTAAAAAAAATAAGAAAATATATAGAAAAATGGGACAGTGATAAAAACCTAGTAATTGTTAGTCATTTTAATGTTATCAACCCCTTGTTTGAAAAAAGCTTACTGTCTATCAGCTCAGGCGAAATAGTTGTTTCAGATAAAGATTTTAATATTTTAGCTAATTGGAAAGTTCCTTATTAAATATGAAAAGAATATTATTAATACTACCTTTATTGTTTTTATTAAGTTTTTCCAACAATGTAACTGGGAAAGAGATAACAAATATTCAATGGAATAAAAGTGTTGCAAAAGATAAAAAACTAAAAAAATTTAGAGAAACTGTAACTTCACCAGCTTTAGGAAAAAAAGCATGGAAGATTACTTTGTTACCTAGAGATTGTGGAAATGATGGGAGTAAATACTCAGACTGTCAAAATAATGGTAAAGATGCTGTTGTTGGTCATGGTGGAGGAGACAGAGCCAGAAGTGAATATTCATCAGATAAGAGATATACTGGAGAAAAATGGATTTCCGTCAGTATTTATTTGCCTAATGATTTTAAATCTGTTGAACCAGTTAGCACTTCACTTTTTCAAATTTATGAATGGGGAAAAAAAGATGAACAAAGACATCCAAGAATGATGTTAAGAGTAAAAAATGGAAATTTAGAACCAAGATTTTTTCCTGTAAATGGAATGGATTCTCCAGGTTGGGCAAAAAAAGATCTTAAGATTGATGATATGAGAGGAAAGTGGACTACATTAATTTTTCACACAAACATGTCCAAAGACCCTCTTAAAGGTTTTGTAAAAATGTATGTAAACGATGAATTATATAATGATTACGAAGGCAGAACTGGTTTTGGGGGTAAATTTTTTAACAAATTTGGAATTTATCATAGTTGGATTAGTAGATGGAACGATGAAGTACATGGGGAATATCCAACACAAGTTGTTTACTATGACAACTTATTCAGAACAAATAGCAAAAAAAAATTACTTAAACTAATTAAAAACTAATAAGAATAATTAAGCCCTAATCGTTGGTAAACAATAAAAATCAGCTGTATCAATTTTAGAAGAATATTGTCTTCTCATATTCCATTTTTTGTGAACCCCAGCACTTGCAACACTTAAAGTTGATCTTCCATATCGATGGTTAGTATTATCAATTGATCTCATTAAGCTATTTATTTTTTCATCTTTTTCAGAAGTAAATAAATTTGTTTTATCACTAGCATTGGATAAACCTGTGAGCATCACACCTGCTTTTTGATAACGATAACCATTTTTAAATATACTCTCAAGAATTGAAACTGCAGTTTTAACTGTTTCAATGCTATTGTTTGTTGCAATAGGAAAATCAACGGTCTTTGCATTTGAATAATAACCAAAGTTTCTATGAAAAGGGCTGGTTCTTACAAATACAGTAATTGCTTTTGCAACTAAAGATTCTGATCTAATTTTTTCAGATGCATTTAAACAATAGTTTGCAACTGCTTCTTTTAATTCTTGGAAGGTTTCAATTCTTTTTCCAAATGATCTTGAAACCACACAACTCTTTCTTTTGGTAGTAGTTGTTTCTAAATCAATACAAGGAATTCCTCTAAGTTCCATTGCTGTTCTTGAACTTAAAACGTTGGAGCTTTTCTTTATCCATGTATTAGATTTATTTTTTAATTGCTTCGCATTATAAATTCCATGCTTTTGATAAAACTTAGTTAATTGTCTGCCAACTCCCCAGACATCATTGATTTCAACTTTTTCTAAAATAGGATCTAAATTATCTATTCCAATTAAACTTGTTACCCCTGATTGCTTTTTCTTCGCAATATGATTTGCAACTTTGCTTAAAGTTTTTGTTTTTGCGATCCCAATACTAGTTGGAATACCTGTCCATTGCAAAACTGTTTCTCTAATTTCTTTTCCAACTTTTTCTACATCTTGGTCTTTAAAGTTTGTTAAATCTAAAAACGCTTCATCAATTGAATAAACTTCTATTTCAGAATTAAATCTTTTAAGAGTTCGCATCACTCTTCTAGATAAATCTCCATATAAAGAATAGTTTGATGAAAAAACATTTACATTATTTTTAACAATAATATCTTTTGCTTTAAAATAAGGTTCACCCATTTTAATTCCTAAGGCTTTTGCTTCATTCGATCTTGAAATGATACAGCCATCATTATTAGATAAAACAACAACAGGCTTTTTTCTTATTTTAGGATTGAATAATCTTTCACAAGAAACATAAAAAGAATTACAATCAACGAGTGCTATTTTTTTAGTATACTGAGTGGATGACATAAGTAACTACTCCCCAAATAAAAACATCTTGTTCTTCATTAATTAAAATTCTGTCAGAAAACTCTTTAGAGCCAGAGGTTAAAAATTTTTTATCTCTTTCCTGAACTAAAGTTTTAACTACAAGCTCATCATGAACATTTGCAATCACTGTTGAAAAGTTTTTTGGTTTTAAACTTTTATCAACGACTAATAAATCTCCATCATTAATGCCAACATCGACCATCGATTTACCTTGAACTCTGATGATGAAAGTTGCTGGAACATTTCTTATTAAATGCATGTTTAGATCGATATCTTCTTCGATATAATCTGTTGCAGGAGAAGGAAAACCAGCGCCTGCTTTATGTAGATAATATGGGATTGTTAGTTTCATGTTCTTGTTTTGTTCTACTTTATAGACTATTTATGGAATACACTCAATAGGTTGTATTTTGAGTCTGTAACTGAATCAAAAGTGAATCAAAACGTGAACATCCAATCCACATATTGTGGACTTGTGGATAACTTCAACCATAGATAGTTTAAGTTGGTTATTTAAATATATAAATTCTGAGTTTGATTATGAACATTTTAGATTTTGTTATGGTTGGTTCTAATGATCATCAAAAATCAGGAGACTTTTATGATGCTGTTTTTGAACCTTTAAACTTAAAAAGAATTTTAAAAACAGAAAAGTATTTGGGTTACGCTCATTCAAGTGATCCTGATAAAGTTCAATTTTATGTAACACATCCTGTAAATGGTGAGCCTGCAACTTTTGGAAATGGTTCACAAACTACTTTGTTAGCTGATACTAAAGAAGCAGTGGATAAATTTTATGAAGTTGCAATATCAAAAGGAGCAACAGATGAAGGTGGACCAGGGGTTAGAAAAGATGGAAATTACTATGCATACGTTCGTGATTTAGATGGAAATAAGATTGCAGCAAAAAGTATTTTAACTTAAATTAAGGAGATATATGAAACTAAGTTGTCATTGTGGATCTGTAGAAGCTGAAATTAATTCTACAGTTAATGAATTAGCAAAAATTGTAAGATGTAATTGTTCAATTTGCAAAAGAAAAAATGCAACAATGGGCATGGTTAAAAATGAAGATTTTAAACTTACCAAAGGTGAAGATAAAATAAAACTTTATCAATATCATACAAAAGTTGCCAAACATTATTTCTGTACTGAATGTGGAATTTATACTCACCACAACCCAAGAAGTGCACCAGCAATGACTGGATTTAATTTAGGTTGTGTCGATGAAGTAAAAGTTGAAGATATAAAAGAGATAGCTCAATTTGATGGTCTCAACCATCCAATGGACCAAGAAAAATAAAAGTTCAATGCAATCTGCTGCTGAGTGTTTTAAAAAAGTTAAAAGTGATTGTCTAAAATTTATTAAATCACAAGAAACCTCAAAAGAAAAATTTAGCAACAAAGATAAGATGTTAAAATCTTTTATAATTCCAGTGTGTTTTTGGATTGCAAAAAAAGCTAACAATAAAAAACCTTACTTTGTTGGTTTAGCAGGAGGACAAGGAACTGGTAAAACTACAATAAGTTCAATTATAAAAATAATTTTAGAAAAATATTTTAAATTAAAAGTATTTAAAATTTCTATTGATGATTTTTATAAAACTAGAAAAGAAAGATATAGTTTATCTAATAAAGTCCATCCTATGTTGATGACAAGAGGAGTGCCAGGAACGCACGATGTAAAAATTATGTTGGATTTCTTTAAAAAATCAAAAAGTAAAAACTTTAAATCAATAAAGTTACCTAGTTTTAATAAGGCAGTTGATGACCGATCTCTTAAAAAAAATTGGTACAATATTAAAGAGCAGCCAGATGTAATTATATTTGAAGGTTGGTGTGTTGGTGCAAGAGCAGAAGTTAACAAAACGCTTAAAAAACCAATTAATTCTCTTGAAAGAACTAAAGACCAAAAACTTATTTGGAGAAAATACGTAAATGATCAATTAAAGACAAAATATAAAAAACTATATTCCCAGTTAAATTGCCTGATCTATTTAAAAGCTAAAAACTTTAGTTTGCTTCAGAAATGGAGACTAAAACAAGAGTACAAGTTGTGGTTAAATACTAAAAATAAATCTAGTCACAAAATAATGAGTAAGGGAGACGTTATTAATTTTATGCAAACTTACCAAAGAATTACACAGAACATGTTTAAATTTGCTCCAAAATATTCTACAATTATTTTAAATTTAAATAGCAACCATCAAATTAAGACGATAAAATATAATAAATGAAAAAATTTTTAATAATTATCTTTTGTACAATTATATTTCCGTTGAGTGCGTTTTCAGCAACTTTAAAGGAAGCCCTAAAACAAACTTTTGATAATAATCTTGAGCTTCAAGCAGAAAGAAAAAATTTAGAAATTCAACAAGAAGTAATCAATATGTCTAGAAGCGATTTATTGCCTACTTTAACTCTTACTGGTAAAAAAAATTTTGAGGAGACAAATGAAATTACTACACAGGCTGGTGCAGATGCATCAGTTACAGATGTAGACACATCATCAGCTTCAATTAAACTTGAGCAAACATTACTTGATGGTAGCGGAAGAAAAACAGAATATGAAAAAAGTAAATTAGGATTAAATTTAACAGAAGCAAAATTAATACAAAAAGAACAAGAAATATTCTTAAGTGCTATTGAGGCATACACAGGATTAATTTTAGCTTATGAAAAATTAAATATTAATGAAGAAAACGTAAACTTACTTCAAAGACAATTTGAATTAGATAACGCAAGGTTAAGTAGGGGTCAAATCACAGCTTCTGATTTAGCACAATCACAATCTTCTCTTGCTGGAGCACAAGCAGGATATATTGAAGCCCAAAATAATATAGTAACGAGCAGATTAAATTATGAAAATGTAATTGGTGCTATTGCTGAAGAAGATAAATTGAAAAAAATATATAATGCACAAGTAACAATCCCTAAAAATTTAAGCGAAGCTAAAAAAATATCTTTAGAGAAAAGTCCCGAATTAATTATTGCTGAAATAGAATATGGACAATCAGAACTAGATGTAAAAATTGCAAGATCTGATCTTTCACCTACAGCAAAAATTTCATTAGAGAGAACTTATACTGATGATTTAAGTTCAACTTATGACGAAAGAGAAAAAGATGTCTTGCAAGCAACAGTTTCATGGCCTTTCCAATTTGGAGGAAAGAATAAATCTAATGTGAGTAAAAATCTTCAAGCAAAAGGTATGAAGAGATTGTTATTAGAGAATGCACAAAAAAATAATACACAATCTGTGACTTCATCTTGGTCAACTTTGCAATCTTCAAGAAGTTTTTTACAAGCTGTGCAATCACAAGTTAAAGCATCAGAAGTTGCAACTGAAGGAATTAGCTTTGAATATGAAAGTGGATCTGGAAGATCTACTTTTGATGTTCTTCAATCTAGATCAAATTTAATAAACGCAAAAATTAATCTTGCTGAAGCTGAAAGAAGCTACTTGTTAGCTCAATATAGAGTTTTGAAATCAGTAGGTCTTTTAAATAGCGACTATTTAAATCTTAAGTAATTCAGTCTTTTTTACTCATTAAAAACAAAGATCTTGCCAATGAGAACAAAATGTGTACATTTAAATCATGATTCGACTGTTAAAAAACGTAAAAAAAGAGGCAAAAAATGACGAAAAGTAACCTAAAAGTAGTTAAATCTACTAAAGATCAAGAAATGGATATTAAAGAAAAGAACAAAGCATTAGATGCTGCAATAGCTCAAATTACAGATAATTTTGGAAAAGGCTCTGTAATGAAGCTTGGCCAAAAGAGAGCTATGGATATTGAGTCTGTTTCAACAGGTTCTTTAAGTCTTGATTTAGCTTTAGGTATAGGCGGATTACCAAAAGGAAGAATTATTGAAGTATATGGACCAGAGTCGTCTGGAAAAACAACGTTAGCATTACAAGTTGTTGCTGAAGCTCAAAAAGCTGGTGGAATTTGTGCATTTGTTGATGCAGAGCATGCTCTAGATCCAGTTTATGCAAAAAAATTAGGAGTAAACACTGAAGAACTTTTAATCTCACAGCCAGATGCTGGTGAACAGGCATTAGAAATTGCTGATACGCTAGTAAAATCAGGCTCTATTTCAGTTATTGTAATCGACTCTGTTGCAGCTTTAACTCCAAAAGCTGAAATCGAGGGAGAGATGGGAGATCATCATGTTGGTCTTCAATCAAGATTAATGAGTCAGGCTTTAAGAAAATTAACAAGCTCAATTTCAAATACAAATACAATGATGATTTTCATTAACCAGATCAGAATGAAAATTGGAGTTATGTTTGGAAGTCCTGAAACTACATCAGGTGGAAATGCGCTTAAGTTTTATTCATCAGTTAGAATGGATATTAGAAGAATTGGTGCCATTAAAGATAAAGATGAAATTATTGGTAACTCTACAAGAGTGAAGGTAGTAAAAAATAAAGTAGCTCCGCCATTTAAAGTAGTTGAATTTGATTTGATGTATGGAAGAGGAATTAGCAAGATGGGTGAATTAGTCGATCTTGGTTCCAAAGCAGATATTATTGAAAAATCAGGAGCATGGTATGCTTATAAAGGAGAAAAGATTGGTCAAGGTAGAGAGAACGCTAAGACTTATCTAGCTCAAAATCCTAAAGTTGCTGCAGAAATAGAAATGGCAATTAGGGAAAAAGCTGGTGTTATTTCTAAAAAAATAGAAGGAAACCCGATAGATCCTGAAAAATTGGAGAAAGAAAAGAAAGTAGCTGAAAAAGAAGAAGAAGCAAAAGCTGAAGCCACTCCTCCATCTAAAAAGAATTAATAGGTCATCTTTATTAATAAAAGGCGCTTAATTTAAGCGCCTTTTTTCCCGTACTGCATCTAGACATAAAATAAAAAAGCTGTATTTTAAAAATATGGCAGACAAAACTCTCAATGAAATTAGAAATACTTTCCTAAAGTATTTTGAAAAGAATGATCATCAGATTGTGGAATCTAGTAATTTGGTTCCAAATAATGATCCAACATTGATGTTTGCTAACTCTGGTATGGTTCAATTTAAGAACGTGTTCACAGGTTTAGAAAAAAGAGATTATGTAAGAGCAACTACTTCACAAAAATGTGTAAGAGCTGGTGGAAAACATAATGATTTAGAAAATGTAGGCTACACACCTCGACATCATACTTTCTTTGAGATGTTAGGAAATTTTTCATTTGGAGATTATTTTAAAGAACAAGCAATTGATTATGCTTGGAATTTAATTACTAAAGATTTTGGAATAGACAAAAATAGACTTTATGTAACTGTATTTCATGAAGATGATGAAGCCTTCAATTTTTGGAAGAAAATAGCAGGTTTTAGCGACGATAGAATAATCAGAATAGCAACTTCGGATAATTTTTGGTCAATGGGAGAGACAGGACCATGTGGACCTTGTTCAGAAATCTTTTTTGATCATGGTGATCATTTGCATGGTGGATTACCTGGTACCAAAGATGAAGATGGAGATAGATTTATTGAAATATGGAACTTAGTCTTCATGCAATTTGAACAAGTCACAAAAGATAAAAGAATAAATCTTCCAAAACCATCTGTTGATACTGGAATGGGTTTAGAAAGAATTGCTGCATTATTGCAAGGCACTCATGATAATTATGAAACAGATCATTTTAAAAAAATAATTAATTCTGCATCAGATATAATTAAAATTAAATCAGATAAATCAAATCTATCAAGTTTTAGAGTTATAGCTGATCACTTAAGAGCAAGTTCATTTTTAATTGCTGAAGGAGTATTGCCATCTAATGAAGGAAGAGGCTATGTGCTTCGAAGAATTATGAGAAGAGGAATGAGGCACTCTCATTTATTAGGAGCTAAGGATCCAGTATTTTCAAAATTGTTTGATACATTGTTAAATGAAATGTCAGGAAATTATCCTGAACTAAAAAGAGCAGAATCTTTAATTAAAGAAACATTAAAGATGGAAGAAGAAAAATTTTTAGTTCTCTTGGATAGAGGAATTAAAATTTTAAATGATGAAATTTCTAAAATAGATAAAGTTTTACCAGGTGACATTGCCTTTAAACTTTATGAAACTTATGGTTTCCCAATTGATCTTACAGAAGATATTTTAAAATCAAAATCTTTAGAATTTGATAAAGAAAGATTTGGTGAGCTGATGAGAGAAAGTATTGAGCTTGCTAGAAAAAATTGGAAAGGATCTGGGGATAGTGCAGTTGAACAAGTTTGGTATGGAGTTAAAGAAAAACATGGAACTACAGAATTTTTAGGATATGAAAATGATCAAGCACAAGGAGTGATCAAATCACTTCTTAAAAACCATAAAGAAGTTGATACCTTAAATGAAGGTGATGAAGGTATTATCATTGTCAATCAAACACCATTTTACGCTGAATCTGGAGGTCAAGTAGGAGATACAGGATTGATCTCTAAGGATGAATTTGAATTTGAAGTAACTGATGTCCAAAAAAAATTGGGGGATTTATTTGTTCATTACGGAAAGGTGAAAAAAGGTTCAATTAAACTAGAGCAAGATGTTGAAATGAAAATCAATATTGAGAAAAGAAACGATACAAGAGCATATCATTCAGCAACACATTTATTACACGAGTCTTTGAGAAGAGTTTTAGGTCCACATGTTACTCAAAAAGGTTCTCTAGTTGAGCCAGAAAGATTAAGATTTGATTTTAGTCATATGAAGCCAATATCAGATGATGAGATGTTAAAAATTGAAAGTCATGTAAATGATATGATTTCTAAACAATCTGATGTAACCACAAGAATTATGACACCTAAGGAGGCAGTTGATAATGGAGCTTTAGCACTATTTGGTGAAAAATATGGAGACGAAGTAAGAGTATTATCAATGGGAGATGAGGGAGAAAAATACTTTTCAACAGAGTTATGTGGTGGAACTCATGTAAAAAACACTGGTGATATTGGTAAATTTAAAATTATTAGCCAGTCTTCAATTGCTGCAGGGGTTAGAAGAGTAGAGGCTTTAAGAGATAAGCAACTAGAGGACTACCTAAAAAACAAAGAGAAAATGTTAAATTTATCATCCGAAAAAGATGATGAACAAATTAATGATTTGAGCAAACAAATCTCAGATCTTGGCGGAAAGCCTAATTTGGATGAAAATGATAAAAAAGTTTTAATCAAAAATTTAAATAAACAATTAGAAACTTTATCAGTTAATTCAATATTACAAGATCAATCCAAAAATAAAGTTAATGATCAAGATGTTAATGGGGTGAAAGTAAGATTTCAAAATGTTGAAGATCTTCCACCTAAAGAATTAAGAAAACTTGTAGACAAAGGTAAAAAAGAATTGGGTGAAGGTATTGTAATTGTTTTTGCAAGCAAAGACGACAAAGTTGGTATAGCTGTAGGTGTCACAGAAAAACTAACTGAAAAATTCGATGCAGTTCAATTTGTAACAGTAGGTTCAGAAGTAATTGGTGGCAAAGGCGGTGGTGGAAGAAAAGACTTTGCTCAAGCTGGTGGTCAAGACCAGTCCAAAATCAATGATGCTTTTGAAAAAATTAAATCTTTAATTTAATTTCTTTTTAAGATTGCCATCAATTTCATCTAAAAACTGATTAGTAGTTAAAAACTTACTGTTTGGTCCAACAAGAATTGCTAAATCTTTTGTCATAGATCCATTTTCAACACACTCAATACATACTGCTTCTAATGTATGAGCAAATTTAATTAATTCTTGGTTGTTATCTAATTTTCCTCTGTGAGCCAATCCTCTTGTCCATGCAAATATAGATGCAATAGGATTTGTTGAAGTTTCTTTACCTTGTTGATGCATTCTATAGTGTCTAGTAACAGTTCCATGAGCAGCTTCTGCTTCCATCACTTTTCCATCAGGAGTTAATAGAGTACTTGTCATTAATCCTAATGATCCATAACCTTGAGCCATAGTATCAGACTGGACATCACCATCATAATTTTTGCAAGCCCAGATATATTTTCCACTCCATTTCATTGCGCATGCAACCATGTCATCAATTAATCTGTGTTCGTAAGTTAAATTGTGTTTTTCAAATTCCTCTTTGTATTCATTGTCAAAAACTTCTTGGAAAATATCTTTAAATCTTCCATCGTATTGTTTTAAAATTGTATTTTTTGTCGACATATATACTGGCCATTTTTTTATTAAGCCGTAGCTAAAGCATGATCTTGCAAAGTCTTGAATAGATTTATCTAAATTATACATTGATAGTGCTACACCAGGACCAGTGAAATTAAATACCTCATATTTTATTTCATCTTTTCCATCTTCTGATGTCCACTTAACTTCCATTTTACCTTTTCCAGGTACTTTAAAATCAGTTGCTCTATATTGATCACCAAAAGCATGTCTTCCAATGATCACAGGATCTGTCCATGAAGGAACCAATTTCGGAATATTTTTACAAATAATTGGTTCTCTGAATACCGTTCCTCCAATAATATTTCTTATGGTTCCATTTGGAGATCTCCACATTTTTTTTAAATCAAATTCTTCAACTCTTGCCTCATCTGGAGTAATGGTTGCGCATTTAATTCCAACACCAATTTTTTTGATAGCATTTGCTGAGTCTATTGTGATCTGATCATCAGTATTATCTCTACTTTTCATTCCAAGATCGTAATACTCAATACCAAGATCAATATATGGAAGGATTAATTTGTTTTTAATAAACTCCCAAATAATTCGAGTCATTTCATCGCCATCTAACTCGACAACTGGGTTATTTACCTTGATTTTGCTCATTTAATTAAATTTATCTTATTAATTGAATTTGATTGGTTTATATACATATTAATCGAAAATTATCAAATAGAAGAATATGTTTACCAAGATATTTCCAAAGATACACACAGAAGGTTACAAGTTTATTGTAATCGCAGGCTTCATCACAATTATCTTACTATTAGTAAATGGTTTTTTAGGATTAATTGGATTGCTCTTAATAATATGGGTTTATTATTTCTTTAGAGATCCTGAAAGAGTAATCATAGGAGATGATAATTATCTAGTAAGTCCAGCGGATGGAGAAATAATTAAAGTTGAAGAGGTGGATGGACCGAAAGAATTAAATTTAGAAAACAAGAAATTTAAAAAAATTAGCATCTTCATGAACGTATTTGATTGTCATGTAAATAGAACTCCTTGTTCAGGACAAGTTGAAGATATTTTGTATAAACCAGGAAAGTTTTTAAATGCCTCATTAGATAAAGCGAGCGAGGATAATGAAAGAAACTATTATAAATTAAAAGATAATCATGGAAATGATATTGTCGTAGTCCAAATAGCAGGTTTGGTTGCAAGAAGAATTGTTTGTGAGACCAATAAAGATCAAACACTTAATCAAGGTGATCGAATTGGAATGATAAGATTTGGAAGTAGAGCTGATGTTTACTATGAAAATTATGAACCATTAGTAAAAATTGGTCAAACAGCTATTTCAGGTGAAACTCTATTAGCCAAAAGATAGACATGCAACAACCTAAAAAAAATTTTAAAATAGTTCCTGAGAAGAGGAGTGCGAGAGTAATTTTACCTAACATGCTTACACTTATAGGTGTTTGTATTGGTCTAACTTCAATAAGATTTGCATTAGATGGCAAATATGAGTTTGCAATCATTGCAATAATTATTGCAGCTGTAATTGATGGACTAGATGGAAGAATAGCAAGATTAATCAAAGGCACATCAAAAGTTGGAAAAGAATTAGATTCTTTGACTGATATGATAAGCTTTGGGGTTGCTCCTGCTTTTATAATGTATTTTTGGAAATTAAATGAACTTGGAAGGTTTGGATGGTTAGTTTGTTTAATATATGTAATTTGCGTTGCATTAAGATTGGCACGTTTCAATGTAAATACAGGAGGTGAACCATCTTGGAGAGATAATTTTTTTGAGGGTGTCCCATCACCAGCTGGTGGAATTTTAGTATTAACACCACTGATATTTAGTATTTCTAGTATTGAATTATTTAAAATAGATTATGCAATTATTGTGCCAATTTTCTTTATCACCACCTCCTTTTTATTGATTAGTAAGTTTCCAAGTTATTCATTTAAAAAAATTGTAATACAAAGAAAAGCAACAATATTCTTATTATTTGGGATTGTTTTATTTTTTGGATTACTTTTAATTTATCCTTTTAATGTGATTTCTGTAAGCGCTTTAATATATTTATCTATGCTTCCAATAAGCTTTTTTCATTATCAAAAACTTAAAAAACAAAATGAAGGTCAGAATTATGACGATGAAGATGATGATCTTGAAGATGTATTGTAATGAAAAAAAATACCATTGTTTCTTTAGCAGACTCTAATTATTTCCCTTTATTAGATGAATTAATAGACTCTATTAAACGTTTTGAAGAGAGCAAAGATACTGCAATATGTATTCTTGATGCTGGATTATCAGTAGAGCAAAAGAATAAATTATCTTCTAAAGTAGATGAAATTAAATCTGCAGAGTGGGATATTAAAGTTCCTGAAAGTAAAATAAAAGGAAGAGAGTGGTTAAAAAGTCAAGTTTCAAGGGCATTTCTCCCAAAATATTTTCCTAATTATGAAAAATATCTATGGATTGATTGTGATGCTTGGGTCAATGATTGGCAAACAATAGAATTATATTTTAAAGCGTGTGAAGATAGTAAATTAGGAATAACCCAAACTATTGGACCAGGTTACAAAATAACTTCTAAAGTTGATTGGGTTTTTGGAAAACTTGCAATAATAAAATCTCAAAATTTTAAGCATGCAATAAAATCTAAAATTAATTTAGAGAAAGCCAGAAAATTAGCATTTGCTCCTCATATAAATATAGGTGTTTTTTCTTTAGAAAAAAATTCTAAATCTTGGGAGATTTGGCAAAACAACCTTAGAGAAACTTTAAAAGGTGGAGATATTTTTGGTTCTGAACAACTTGCTATGAACATTTCAGTTTATTATGATAATATTGAATCTGAATTTTTACCTTTAAATTGTAATTGGATTACTAGCAATCTTTTACCAAAATTTGATGAAGCAAATAATACATTTGTTGAACCTTATTTACCTAATTATAAAATTGGAATAATGCATCTTGCTGCTGGCATTTGGAAAAACAACCAGGACATGAGAGTAAATAAAGATATTAAAATTGAAATCAAAACTCTTGATGGCAAAATATTAAATAAAAGCTTAAGATTTGAAAATTAATTGAAAAAAAATAAAATTTCAAAAAATTGGGTTAACAAACAACGAAGAGATACATACGTCAGACAATCAAAAGTTGATGGTTATAGAGCTAGATCTGCATACAAACTTATAGAAATTAATGAAAAATTTAAAATTTTTAAAGGTGGATTAACTGTTATTGATATTGGAGCTGCTCCTGGAAGTTGGTCCCAATATGCAAATAAAGTATCTAAGAATGGGAAATTAATTTCAATTGATTTAAAAAAGATGGAGCCAATCGGATCAAGTATTCAAATACAAGGTGATTTCACTGAAGAAGGAGTTCAGCGAGAGATAAAAAAAAACACAACTTCTAAAGTAGATGTTGTGATGTCAGACATGGCTGTAAATACTACAGGAATTAAAAATATTGATTCAATTCAAACAGGAGAACTTTGTAAAGAAGCAATGGTATTTGCAAAAGACTTATTGAATGAAAATGGTTATTTTATTTCTAAAATCTTTATGGGTGGAACCTTCAACGAAATAGTCGCAGAAGGTAAAAAATATTTTAAAGAAGTGAAGGTTTTTAAACCTAAATCGAGTAGAAAAGATTCAAAAGAAAGTTTTATTATTTGTAAAAAACTTAGATAGAGACTTTAAAATTAAAAGGAATCGTATATAAAAGATCATGGTTCCTATAAAAGAAGCACTTACCTTTGACGATGTTACGTTAGCCCCGAAGTACTCGGAGATATTGCCATCTGAAGTAAATACATCAGTAAATTTAACGAAAAATTTAAAACTTAAAATCCCACTTTTATCTTCTGCTATGGATACTGTAACAGAAAGCAATATGGCTATAGCAATTGGTAAAGCCGGTGGGATAGGGGTTATTCATAGAAATTTAGATATCAAAAAACAAATCTTAGAAATTAAAAAAGTTAAAAAACAAAAATTATTAGTTGGTGCAGCTGTTGGAGCATCAATTGCTGAATTTGATAGAGCTAAAGCTATACTTAAAGAAGGTGTTGATTTAATTGTAGTAGATACTGCCCACGGCCATACCAAAAAAGTGGGAGAAATAGTTAAATATATAAAAAAAATTAAAAGTAAGAACATCGCTTTATGTGCTGGAAATATTGCAACACCTGAAGCAGCAAAATTTTTAATTAATTTAGGGGTGGATATTATTAAAGTTGGAATTGGACCAGGATCAATCTGCACAACAAGGTTAGTTGCTGGAATTGGTGTTCCTCAACTTAGTGCAATTTTATCTGTAAGAAATGGACTTAAAAATAAAAATGTAAAAATAATTTCTGATGGTGGAATTAAATATTCAGGAGATTTGGCAAAAGCTTTTGCAGCAGGGGCAGACGCTGTAATGATAGGTTCTTTATTTGCAGGAACAGATGAAACACCTGGTAAACTAATTAAGAAAAATGGAAAATTATTTAAAAGCTTTAGAGGGATGGGATCAGTAGGTGCAATGAACAAAGGTTCAGCTGATAGATATTTTCAAACTAAACAAAAAGATATATCTAAATATGTCCCAGAAGGAGTTGAAGGTTTTGTGAAATACAAAGGAGATGTTGGTAGCATTATATTTAAATTAATCGGTGGCCTTAAATCATCTATGGGATATCTTGGCTCAAAAGAAATTGTCAAATTGAGAAATAAACCACAATTTGTTAAAATTACTAAAGCTGGATTTTATGAAAGTATGGTTCATAATGTAGACGTAATAAAAAATGATAGCAAATATTAATGAATAAAATTTTGAAATTTATTTCACTGATTGTTTTAATTGTTTTGTTTCAATCTAATTCTTTTTCAAAGGAAAATTTTTTTAATGAAGCAATTAAATTATATGAAAAAGAAAAATATGAAGATGCAAGATTTTTATTTGAGAGAAATATTGTATTTAATCCAAAGGATGCAAATTCATATTTGTATTTAGCGAAAATTTATAATCATGAAGAAGATCAAAGAAAAGAAGAATACAACTTAGAAACTACTTTATTAATTGATCCTCAAAATGAAGAAGCTGTTTTAATGCTAATGAAAATTGCGCTTGAAAAATCTAATTACGATAAAGTTAAAGAATTATCTGAAACATTTGTTCAAGTATGTAAGTCATTATGTGATGAAAATAATGAAATTTTAGAGTCTTTAAAAAATTTAGAACCAAGTAATGAGTCTTGATAATAGCCTTAACAAAATCTTAATTGTAGATTTTGGTTCACAATTTACTCAATTGATAGCTAGAAGAATAAGAGAACTGGGTGTTTTCTCAGATATCGTGAGTCATAAAAAAATTAAACTTAATCAAATTAATCAAAGCGTAAAAGGTATAATTTTATCAGGGGGTCCACTGAATGTTTATCAAATTAATAAGTATTCATTTGATAAAAAAATTTTGGAATTAAATATTCCTGTTCTTGGCATTTGTTTTGGTCATCAAATATTATCTAAACTTAATGGGGGCAGAGTTAAACAATCAAAGCATCGTGAATTTGGTTTAGCAAACGTAATAAAAAAAAATAATAGTCTTTTAACAAATAATTTTTTTGGTACCAAAAAATCTAAAGTGGTCTGGATGAGCCACGCTGATCAAGTATCTAAATTACCTAAAAATTTTAAAGTAATTGCTTCAAGCTCAAATTCAAAATTTGCAATTGTAGAAAATAAAGTCAAAAATTATTATGGTGTTCAGTTTCATCCAGAAGTGACCCATACAGAAAACGGAAAAAAACTGATTAGTAATTTTATTTTTCTTATATGTAAAATTAAGAAAAATTGGTCATCAAAAGATCAAAAGGTACAATTAATTAAAGATGTCAGAGCTCAAGTTGGAGATAATAAAGTAATTTGTGCATTATCAGGTGGTGTAGACAGTAGTGTCGTAGCACAATTATTGAATAAAGCAATTGGTAAAAAACTATTTTGTATTTTTGTAAACACTGGATTGCTTAGAAAAAACGAAGAAGTTCAGGTTGTTCAAACATTTAAAAAAAGATTAAAAATGAATTTAATTTATGTGAATGCTGAAAAAGAATTTTTAAGTAAATTAAAAAATGTATCTGATCCAGAGAGAAAAAGAAAAATTATAGGAAATCTATTCATTAAAATATTTGAGAGATATGCAAAGAAAATAAAAAATGTAAAATTTTTGGCACAAGGGACTTTGTATCCAGATTTGATTGAAAGTAAGTCTGTTACTGGAAGTCAAACTTCTAAAATAAAATCACATCATAATGTGGGTGGTTTACCAAAAAAAATGAACTTAAAATTAGTAGAGCCTTTAAAATTTTTATTTAAGGATGAGGTAAGAAAATTAGGTTTAGAATTAAATCTAAGTCATGAAATAATTTCAAGACATCCATTTCCCGGCCCAGGTTTAGCAATCAGAATGCCTGGTGTTATAACAAATGAAAAGATTAAAATTTTAAAAGAAGCAGATCATTATTTTATTCAGGCCTTAAGAGATCATGGGCTTTATCATAAAATTTGGCAAGCATATGCAGCATTACTTCCAGTAAAAACAGTTGGAGTTATGGGTGATAACAGAACATATGAATATTTATGCTTGCTAAGAGCAATTACCTCTGAAGATGGAATGACTGCAGATTTTTATGAATTTAAAAAATCGTTTATGCAAACTATTTCTAACAAAATTGTTAATAGTATAAGAGGAATTAATAGAGTTGTGTATGATATTACTTCTAAGCCTCCAAGTACTATTGAATTAGAGTAATTTTAATTATAAAAACATCTTATGAAATATTTACATACAATGATCAGAATTAAAAACGTAGATGAATCTTTAAGATTTTTCTGTGAAGGTCTTGGGCTAAAAGAAACAAGAAGAATGGAAAATGAAAAAGGAAGATTTACTTTAATTTTTCTTGCAGCTCCTAACGATGAAAAAGCAGAAATTGAGTTAACTCACAATTGGGATGGAGATGAACTAGGTGAAGGTTCTAGAAATTTTGGTCATCTTGCATATAGGGTAGATAATATTTATGAAACATGCCAAAGATTAATGGATATGGGTTACACTATAAATAGACCACCACGAGATGGTCATATGGCATTTGTTAGATCACCTGATAAAATTTCTATAGAAATACTACAAGAAGGAAACTTAGAGCCTAAAGAGCCTTGGGCTTCAATGGAAAATACCGGCTCTTGGTAAGTCGATGAATAAAAAAATTTCAGATTTTATAAAGAAAAAAAATAAAACTAAATTAGTAACCTTAACTGCTTATTCTAAAAATATTGCTTCTGTTTTAGACAATTATTGTGATTTAATTTTAGTAGGGGATTCACTTGGGTCAGTTTTATATAATTATAAATCTACTAGAGAAGTAACTTTAAATACTATGATTGAACACTCCAAGAGTGTTCGTATGGGTATTAAAAAAAGTTTAATGATTGTTGATATGCCTCATAATACTTATCGTAATCCTAAAGAGGCATTGAAAAATGCAAAATTAATTATGAAAAAAACTAAATGTGATGGTGTCAAATTAGAAGGAGGAAAGAAAATTATAAAAACTATTAAAACTTTAGTTAAAAATAATATACCTGTAATGGGCCACATAGGGGTTCTGCCTCAATCAGATAAAACATTTAAATTTAAAGGTAAGAAACAAAGTGAAAAAGAAAATATTATGAAAGACGCAAAGTTAGTTGAAGAAGCTGGTTCATTTTGCATGGTTTTAGAGTGTGTTCAAACATCATTAGCAAAACAAGTAACTAAAAGTGTTAGTGTTCCAACAATTGGGATAGGCGCATCTAATAATTGTGATGGTCAGATTTTGGTATTTGATGATTTAATAGGTTTAAATCCAATTAAATTTAGATTTGTTAAGAAATATGCAAATATCAAAACAGAAATATTAAAAGCAGTTTCTAAATACGCAAGTGAGGTTAAAACAAGAAAATTTCCCTCAAAAAAATACTCTTTTAATTAAAAGTATTTTTTAAATTCCTCATTAATATTGAGTATCTCAAGATCTACCAAACCACCTATAATTAATTGTAGACCAACAACTAAAATAAATATTAAACCAATGTAAGCTATCCAAATATGTTTTTGAATATAATTAGCCATATAAGTAGCTAATGCACCTGTAAGAACGACCGATAGTACAAGACCAAAAATCATATAGCCAAAATATCCTTGAGCTGCAGCAACAACGCCTATTACATTGTCAAAACTAATCATTAGATCGGCAAATAGCACTTTACCTATGCTATTTATGTATGATGGTTGTTTTGTTTTTTTAATTGAAGGTTTTATATTTTTAATATCAACAAGGTCTTTTCTTAAATCATTAACTATCCAAACCAACAACAACCCACCTAAAATTTTTATAAAATAAAATTCAAATAAAAAAGTAGCAAAGATTGCAAAAAAGATTTTAAAAACAAATGCCCCAATTACACCCCATAAAATAATTTGTTTTCTATTTTTAGGCACAAAATTTGATGCAATAGATCCAACTATCACAGCATTATCTGCAGTTAAGATAATAGTGATAAAAATAATTTGGGTTAGAATTATGAGCTCTTCAATCAAGATATCTAATTATTATTTTAATTTAGAGAGATTGCAATCAAAGAATAAAAAAAAGGCGGTCAAAAAATTTGACCGCCTTAATATTTGTATTTTTATTAAATTATCTTTCAGACCAAGTAGGCATAGGATATTTTAATTCACAAGCTGCTAACTCAAATGGATATACTGTACAGTATTTTCCATTTTGAACTTGCATCAAAATACCTCTAGTCTTCTCGTTTTGACCATCTGCACCAAATTTAATTCCTCTGTAAGGAACAATTAAAGACTCAGATGACATATCTAGATTTACTAGAGCTTGTCTGATTTTCTCAGGATCTGTTGATCCAGCATTATTAATTGCATTAGCTAAAGCCATAAAACCTGTAAATGCTCTTGCAGGCACATCTGACAAATCTCTTCCACCAGAGTGTGTTTTAAATAAGTCGTTTACAGTTCCAATCATAGGAATAGTTTTTGCTAAGTCAGTATTAAAAGGTGATCTTGTGATTACACCTTCTGCTTTGCTTCCCATTGTGTCTATGAATTTAGGATCTGTATAACCAGCGTTTTGAGCAACTAAAAGTTTAGGATTATAATCAAGTTCTTTTGCAGTATTTAAAAATAAATATGCATCAGCTGTGTAAGATGAAGGCAATAAAACATCTGGGTTTTTTGCTTTCAATCTTTGTACTTCAGAACTTAAAGTAGTAGTTTTAGCTTTGTAGCTGATTTTTTCTATTACATCATAACCTTGTTCTTTAGCCATTTTGTCTTGAGTTCCACCACTATCAGAACCCCACAATGTATCTTCATGAATAATACCTAGCGTCTTTAACTTACTGCTATTCTTTTTGTTAAAGTCGTTCATGAATTCAAACATAAGCTGAGTAAACTCACCATCGTGTGGAGTAACTCTGAAGAAGTATTTAAATCCTCTTGTTGTTAATTTTGGAGAAGTAGACTCACCGTTTACCCAAGGTATTCCTGCTCTCTCAGATACTTGACTAGCAGCACCAGTCACTGATGAGTAGTAAGCTCCAAACATTGCGTGAACTTTATCTGAATTTAACATTTTCTCAGTCTCACCAACACCGATATCTGGTTTTCCACCATGGTCTCCAACAACGATAGATATTTTACCGCCGCCTAATCCTTTTAATCCTGCATCTTTTGCAAGTGGCATGCCTGGAATGTTGTGACTGTTATTGATAATATCCAAAGCTGTTTTAACTGCTGCAACAGCATCTTTACCTACCTGCGCAACAGGTCCTGTAAGTGGATAAAGTACTCCAATTTTTACATCTTCTGCGTAACTAATTGCTGGCGCAGATACTAATGAAAAAAAAGTAAATACTGTAAGAATTAATTTTCTCATTTTTTTCCCTCTTGTTTAATTTTTAAATATCTAACTTAATACTATTCAATTAATCAATTCAATGATTTAGTTTTTTTATTTTATCTATACTTAAGAAGTATTTGTTTAATATATACATTCTTTATATATACTTTAATAATAAACCAAATGACTTCTGAAATTATAATTCAAGCTATAGTCACAGGCTTAATGATGGGATTAATCTATGCATTAATCGCAGCAGGCTTAAGTTTAATTTTTGGATTAATGGAAATTGTAAACTTTGCTCATGGAGAGCATTTGATGTTGTCTATGTTTTCATCATTTTGGCTTTGGTCTTTATTTGGTTTAGATCCACTGTTTTCAATTCCAATTACTATACTTTTGTTGGCATTTTGTGGAATTGTTACTCATTATTTTTTAATTCGATACATTTTAAAAGCAAAAATGCTTATCCAAATTTGTGCAACATTTGGATTGTCTATTTTTATCAGATCAATTGCTCAATTATTATGGACACCAGACTTTAGAAACGTTGATAAGCCTTTACTAGAGGGACGTATTGAAATTGGATCTGTGTTTATTGGGCAGCCCCAATTGTATGCAAGTCTTGTTTGTTTAGTCGCATTTTTTGGTTTGTATTGGTTTGTAACAAAAACAGAGACTGGATTAGCTCTTCAAGCAACAGCACAAGATAGACACGCTGCGGAAATTTTAGGAATTCCATCAAATAAAATGTTTGCAATTGGTTGGGCGATTGGACTTGGTTGTGTAGGTGTAGCGGGTGGAATGATGGCAAACTATTTTTTTATTTTTACTGATGTTGGTATTAATTTTGCATTATTTGCTTTCGTTGCAGTAGCATTAGGAGGTTTTGGAAGTATTATTGGGTGTTTGTATGCTGGTATAATTATTGGATTAGTAGAATCTTTAGGTGGATTACTGATCGATCCGTCATTTAAACTTTTATATGTATTTGCAATTTATCTTTTAGTTGTGATTTATAAACCTCAAGGTCTGTTTGGTAGGTATTAATGGATAGTAAGTTAGCAATTGCAAAATCAGAACCAATTTGGAATACGAATAATAGAGTAATATCAATTATTGCTGGCTTAGTTATACTTTTGTTTGCTCTTCCACTTTTTGGGATGAATTCATTTTATCTCCATTTATTTATTATGATTTTTATGCATGCAGTTATGGCTCAGTCTTGGAATGTAATTGCAGGTTTTTCTGGTCAAATCAGTTTAGGTCATGGAGCATTTTTTGGAATAGGTGCCTATGCAACTTCATTTTTTTATATGGAGTACGGAATAACACCTTGGGTCAGTATATTTTTTGGTATGTTTGTTTCAGGAATTTTTGCTGTGTTAATTGGTATACCAATGCTAAGGTTAAGTGGTCACTACTTTGCAATTGCCACTTTATTAATTGGAATAAGTTTCCAAGTAGTTTTTCAAAGATGGGATTTAGTAGGAGCTGCATCAGGATTATGGGTGACAATGACACCAGAAGATTCATGGTCTGCATTGCAGTTTCATAGCAGTAAAGCTCCATATTATTATGTTTTTTTAATATTCTTTTTAATCACATTCTTTTTAGTTTGGTTACTAAGTAGATCAAAACTAGGTTACAGATTAAGAGCAGTTAGAGACGATCCACAAGCAGCATTAAGTTTATGCATAAATGTTTCAAACTATAAAATTATAGCTTATGTGATTTCAGCAATGATCATGGCTCCAATGGGTAGTTTGTTTGCTCAATATATTTTAATTATTGATCCAGACAGAGTTTTTAATATTGAGATATCAATTATAGTTCTATTAATCACAGTACTAGGTGGAATTGGAAATGTTTGGGGTCCAATTATAGGTGCTGCAATACTTGTGCCAATTTCAGAATATTCAAGAATTTATTTAGGAGGTACAGGCGGTGCTGTTGATTTAATTTTTTATGGTTTGATTTTAATGATTATTTGCATTTTTAGACCAAATGGTCTGATCTCATTTATTCCTAAAGATATTTTAGAAAGAAAAAAACAACGATGAAAATATTAACAGTTGAAAATCTAAGTAAATCTTTTGGTGGAATCCATGCAAATAGAGATATTTCTTTTGATGTCGAAGAAGGATCTATTTTAGGAGTTATAGGACCTAATGGTGCTGGGAAATCTACTTTATTTGATTTGATTACTGGTTTTACAAAACCAGATACTGGAAAAGTAAAATTTTTTGAAAGAAATATTTTTGGAATTAGTCCTGATAAAATTAGTAATCTTGGAGTAGGGAGAACTTTTCAAAAACTAAAACCATTTGCAGATCAAACATTACTTGAAAATGTAATGATAGGAGCATTTGTAAAAGAAAAAGATATTAAAAGAGCAAGAGATAGAGCCTTAGAGATTATTGACTTTGTAGATTTGATTGAGAAAAGACATCATTTTGCAAAAGAGTTATCAACTGGACAAAGGAAAAGATTAGAAATGGCTAGAGCTATGGCTATTGATCCCAAATTACTTTTGATGGATGAGGTAACAGGCGGTGTGGACCAAAAGACTATCCCTGGACTTGTTGAACTTGTTAAAAAATTAAAAAAAACTGGTGTAACAATTATTACAATAGAACATAACATAAATATTATCATGGAAATTTCTGACAACGTTCTTGCATTAGATCAAGGAAAAAGAATTGCATTTGGAGAACCAAAAGAAATTCAAAATAATAAACAAGTAATAGATGCCTACCTAGGAACTTTTGATGCTGCTTGATGTAAAAAATATTGATGTTTTATATGATGATTTTCAGGTTATCTGGGATGTTTCTATTAATGTAAATAAAGCTGAAATGGTTGCACTTTTAGGACCAAACGGATCTGGCAAAAGCACTGTTTTAAATACTATAAGTAATCTTGTTGAACATAAAAAGGGGTCTATTACTTTTGATAATACTTTGATTTCAAATATTCCAACTTATAAAAGAACCGAGTTAGGAATTTCACATGTACTTGAAAGAAGAAGAGTTTTTCCTCATCTTACAGTTAAACAAAATCTTTTATTGGGTGCTTGGCATCCAAAAGCAAAAGAAGAGTTAACAAATTCATTAAATAAGGTTTATAAAATTTTTCCAAAACTAGAAACTAGATCGGATCAGTTAGCAAAAACAATGTCAGGTGGTGAGCAACAAATGTTGGCTATAGCAAGAGGAATGATGGGTTTACCTAAACTTTTGATGGTCGATGAGCCTTTTTTAGGTTTGTCGCCAATGGTCATGAAGGACTTAATTAAGATATTTAAAAATATTGTTGCAGAAGGTATTTCAATTTTGTTTGTAGAGCAAAATGTGAGATTAGCTCTTAGTATGGCAGATAGAGGGTACGTTTTAGAAAGTGGAAGATTAGTTATCGACGGTAAATCTGAAGATTTAATTGATAATGAAAAAGTTACTAAAGTTTTTTTAGGAAATTAATTAAAAAGCAGCAAGATCGTTATTTAGTTTATCAGTAATAAGCATTTTACCTGGACTGTGAGTAATACAAAAATCAGGTTTTGAATTTTCTAAAACAGATTGAGGAGTAACACCACACGCCCAAAATACAGGAATTTCGTTGTTCTTTATTGTTCTAGGTGCATCACCATATTCAGGTTTCATTATATCTTTAATTCCAATTTCATCAGGATTACCAACATGCACAGGTGCACCATGTACGGCAGGAAATCTTGAACTAATTTGAATTGATCTAATCGTATCCTTTGAACTTAATGGTCTCATAGACACAACTAGTTTTCCTGAAAACTGTCCTGCAGGTTCACAATCTATTGAAGTTTTATACATCGGAACAATAGTATTGTTTTCTATATGTTGAATTGGAATACCAGCTTCAATTAAAGGCAGCTCAAAAGACATCGAACATCCAAGAACAAAAGTTGTTAAATCTTCGTTCCAATATTTTTTTATATCATATGGTTCGTCAACTAATTTTCCTTTTTCCCATACTCTATATTGTGGAACATCAGTTCTAATATCAATATCACCAAGATCTTTTAATGAAGGATCTCCTTTTGTACCAAATCCAATTAATGGACAAGGTTTTGGATTTTTTTGACAGAAAGAAGCAAAGTCCATTGCATATTTGCTTGGTAAGATACAAAGATTTCCTTGAACATACTTATTAGCAGCACCTGCAGTTTGTTCTTTGTAATTATTTTCTCTTATAACTTTTCTTGCTTCTAATGGATCTTGAATATCTAGCATTAAATTAGTATTTAGATTTCTTTGTTCCTTCGATTATTTCTTTTAACTCGTTATATTCTTCACAATTACAAGTTTCTAACACTTTAAGCCTTTCTTTAGCCAAATCCATTCTATTTGTGACAACATAAAGTTCACCAAGGTATTCGTTAATACCTTTATGATTTGGATCAATTTCTAAACCTAAAAGATAATATTTTTCTCCATTTTCGTAATCGCCAAGTTTTCTAGTTGTAAAACCGAGATAGTTTAAAGTATCTGCTTGAAGAGGCTTTTCTTTATTAGATTTGAGAAGAAGCTTTTGAGCTTTGGCATATCTTTTTTTAGCTTTTTCTAATTTACCTTTTTTTTCATATTTTTTTGCAAATTTGATTGATTGTACTGCTTTATCGTAATCTGACTTTACCTTCTTCGGTGTTGAGTCTGAACCTGCTGACATTGCATTGGACGCAAACAAAACAAATATCAAAGCAGTAAATATTTTTTTAATCATTATAAAAATTTCTCCATTTGGCTTAAAGGTTTTAAATTAAGTCCATTTTCAATTAAATTTTCTCTAATTGATCTTGCTGTCGCAAGTGAACTCTCATTATCACCATGTATGCATACAGAGTCGATTTCACAAGGTATTTGCTTTCCGCTGTGACAATTCAGTGCCTGATTTTTTACCATACTCAATACATGTTTTTTAGCTTCCTCAGGATCAGTGATTAATGCATGTGATTTTTTTCTAGAAACTAAATTTCCATCATCTTCATAGGTTCTATCTGCAAAAATTTCACAGGCAATTTTCATATCTAATTTTTTAGCTGCTTGTTCCATTTTAGAGCCAGTAGGAACTAAATAGATCAAATCTTTACTTATTTCATTGATTGCTTTCGCTAAAGTAGTTGCCAGATCAATATCTTCACACGCCATATTATTTAACGCTCCATGTGGTTTTATATGAGTAACATTTTCTCCATGATCTTGAGCAATTTTTTGTAAAATTTCATATTGGTCAATAATTAATTTTCTAACTTCTTCAGGTGCAAGCTCCATTCTTTGTCTTCCAAAGTTTTCTGGGTCGTTAAATGATGGGTGGGCTCCAATACTAACACCATTTTTTTTTGATATTTGAACCACTTGGTTCATAGATTCTTCATCACCAGCATGAAATCCACATGCTACGTTAGCAGAATTTACTATATCAAGTAAGTCTGGATCATATTTATTTGAATGGTGTTTTGATTTTTCACCTAAATCACAATTTATATTAATTTCCATAGTTCTAATTGTTGAAGTATAACATGCCATGATAAAAAATATATCAAATCTTGGTGACGCAGCTGTTTATTGCGATTTTGGTGTAGAGGTAAATAAATCAGTTAACTCTGAAGTAATAAAATATTTTAAAGCTTTAAAAAAAGAGAATGTTCAAAGTATAAATAATCTTACTCCTTCTTATAATAAATTAATAGTTTCCTACGACCTTAGAAAAACAAACTTTAAAGAGATTAAAAAATTAATTGAAAATTTAAATGTTAATGAAACTCAAGATAACAATAGTAATAAAATAGAAATTCCAGTTTGTTGTGATGATAAATTTTCTCTTGATATAAAAAGATTAGAAGAAAAATTAAATATTAATCGAGATAAAATTTTAGAAAATTTTTTTAGTAAGGAATATTTTTGTTATATGACCGGATTTATTGCCGGTATGCCTTTTTTAGGTGATTTGGATGAAAATATGAGAGTACCAAGATTAGAAACACCAAGAGTAAAAGTCCCCAAAGGATCAGTTGCTTTAACTGAACAATTTGCAAATATTTATACATTTGAAAGCCCTGGTGGATGGAACATACTTGGTAATACACCTGTAGATGTTTTTGATAATTCAAAAGAGGAAGAGCCAAATTTAATAAATCCTGGTGATATAGTAGTTTTTAAACAAATAAATCTTGAAAAATATAATAGCTACAATGACAAATAATTTCGAAATTATAAGAGCTGGAGTAAACACAACCTTTCAAGACCAAGGAAGAAACAATTTATATCATATAGGAATTCCATTTAGTGGAGCGATGGATAATAGAAATTATAGTTTAGCTAATAAGCTGGCAGGTAATAAATTAAATTCACCAGTGATAGAATTTGCGTATCAAGGACCACATTTAAAATATTCTGGAGATAAAATTAATATTTCGGTTACAGGTGATGTGGTTTTTAAAATTATTAAAAATGGTATAGAAATTGATGGTAATTGTTATGAGAGTTATCAAATCGAAAGTGGAGATGAAATCAATCTTATCTCAACAAATAAATCAGTTTATGGCTATTTAGCAGTTGGTGGAGAATTAGATTTAAAATTTCAATGGAATAGTTGCTCTATAAATACCAAGGCAAATATCGGATCAAATGATGGAAAAAAATTAGAGAACGGTCAAAAAATAAATATCTTAAATATTAATACAAAACAAAGTAAAAAAAAAACTAACTACATCAATTCTAAAGTTGAAAATATCAGAGTAATAAAAGGACCAAACTTTGATTATTTTTCAGAGGAAGGAAAAAAGATATTTTTTGAAAAAGAATTTTCTGTATCAAAACTCTCAGACAGAATGGGAATGAGGTTAGAAGGTCAAAAAATTGAAAACATTGTAAATACTAATATTAAATCAGAAGGGTTGTTAAAAGGCGTCATCCAAGTACCTGCAGATGGAAACCCAATTATTATGCTTTCAGATCATGGTACTATTGGAGGGTATCCAAAAATTGGTGTAGTAGCTAGTGTTGATTATGATCGATTGGTACAAATATCACCAGGCTCAAAAATAAAATTTAAAGAGATAAATTTATCTGATGCTGAAACTTTATTTAAATTATATGAGATGGACACTCAGAATCTACTTAATCAAATATAATGAATATTATTAGAAAACTTCCAGGACCATTTTTAGTTTTTCTAGGTGCGTGTAGTCTTAGTTTTGGGGGTTTGATTGTAAAATCATTTGAGGGAGCAACCCTTTGGCAAATATTATTTTGGAGAACAGTATTTTTTCTAATTGTTATTAGCTTGTATTTAACTTTAACTTATAAAAAACAAGTATTTAGATCCTTTAATAATTTAGGATTTCCTGGTTTCTTTGGTGGATTTATTTTATCACTCGGTTTTAGTGGTTATGTATTTGCGATGTATAACACAACAGTTGCTAATGCTAATTTTATTATTCAAACACAAACAATCTTCCTAGCAATATTTGGTTACTTTTTTTTAAAAGAAAAAATTTCAGCAATCACTCTTACTTCAATAATTCTTGCGATTTCAGGAATACTTTTAATGGTCGGAAGTTCTTTATCTCCAGGTCAAATGTCTGGAAATATTGCAGCTTTCATAATGCCAATATCATTTGCTACATTAATTTTAGTAGTAAGAAAATATCCAAATGTTGATATGGTTCCTGCTCAATTTGTTGCAGGTGTTTTTGCGTTGTTAATAGGTTTCCTAATGTCAGAAAAAATAATGATATCTCCTAATGATATCTTTTTAGGATTTTTAGCTGGGTTTTTACAATTAGGATTAGGTTTTATATTTATTACTATCGGAGCTCAACGAACACCATCAGCAATGGTTGGAATCATAATGCTCACAGAAGCAGTACTAGGTCCTTTATGGGCGTGGTTGTTTATAAATGAACAGCCACCGTTCATAGTAATTATTGGAGGGTCAATAGTTATTTTTGCAGTTTTACTTCAATTTTACAATTTATATACCTCAGAAAAAAAAGCGATCTAATAACATTTGACATTAAACCGTATTTATTAGAATATTTGTCAACGGGAGAGATCACAAAGTTTGTGACACCGAAGGAGCAACCACCCAGGAAACTCTCAGGTAAAAGGACCGTATTATATTAACTCTGGAAAGAGATTGAGTTCTCGCCGAAGGAGTAAAACTCTCAGGCAAAAATACAGATGGGTACGACAGAGTTAGTATGGGAAAAAAAACATCATTAAATAAACTTCATAAAGATAACCAAGCGAAATTTGTGGAATTCGCTGGATATGAAATGCCCATACAATACAGCAAAGGAATTGTTGAAGAACATAAATTCACAAGATCAAATGCAGGTATTTTTGATGTGTCTCATATGGGTCAATTATTTATTCATGGTGGAGAGGAATTAACTGCTGATCTTGAAAAAATTTTTCCACTTGATTTAAAAAATTTGAAACAAAACTGTTCTAAATATAGTTTTTTAATGAACGATAGTGCTGGAATTCATGATGATTTGATAATCACTAAAATTGAAAAAGGATATTTAATTATTTTAAACGCAGCATGCAAAGACAATGATTTTAAAATTTTATCAGATTTACTTAAAAGTAAATATGAAATGGTTCTTGATGATCAAAGAGCATTAATTGCAATCCAGGGTCCAAAGTCAGTTGAGATTTTAAACAATATAATAGAGGGTGTTGAAAAACTTAATTTTATGACAGGGAACTGGTTTGATTATAAAGATCAGAAAGTTTTTGTAACAAGATCTGGATACACAGGAGAGGATGGTTTTGAAGTATCAATAAATAACGATTTAGCTGAAGGATTTACTCAAAATTTGATGGAAAAAGGAGCACAACTTATAGGACTTGGGGCAAGAGATACCTTGAGATTAGAGGCTGGATTGTGCTTATATGGTCATGAACTTGATACAGAAAAAACACCAATTGAAGCAAACTTAAAGTGGGCGATTTCTAAAGAGAGAATTTCAAATGGTGGATTTGTTGGTTCTGATAAAATTATGAAAGAAATACAAGAAGGTACATCTAAAATTAGAATTGGGATTAAGCCAGAAGGAAGATTGATTGCTAGAGAAAAAACTAAAATCTTTGATGAGTCAGAAAAACTTATTGGCGAGGTTACCAGTGGAACTTTTGGTCCGAGTGTAAATGGCCCAATAGCAATGGGCTACATTGATAAAGAGTTTTCTAAAGTCGATACAAAAATTTTACTTGAAGTAAGAGGAAAAAAACATCCTGCAAGTGTTTGTGGGTTACCATTTTATAAAAAAAGTTACGTGAAAGGAGTAAACTAATGAGTGAAGTTAAATTTTCAAAAGAACACGAGTGGATTACAGTGGAGGGCGATGTTGCTACCATTGGAATTACAAAACATGCAACAGAAATGTTAGGAGATATTGTTTTTGCTGAGTTACCAGAAAAAGGTTCGAATGTTGAAAAAGATGGTACAGCAGGAGTAGTTGAGTCTACTAAAGCTGCAAGTGATGTTTATACTCCAGTAAGTGGTGAAGTTGTAGATACCAACCAAGCTATAGTAGATGATCCTGCAAAGATTAATGAAGACCCTGAAGGATCAGCTTGGTTTTTTAAACTTAAATTGAAAGATAGTTCAGAAATTGACAGCTTAATGAACAAAGAAGAATACGATAAATTTGCAAAGGAGAGTGCTAGCTAATGTTACATAACTCACAAAAAGACTTTTTAAAAAGACACATTGGCCCTTCAGAAGAAGATCAAAATAAAATGCTGAAGGAGCTTAATTTTAATTCATTAGACGATTTAATAAAAAGTACAGTTCCAGAAAAGATACAATTGAAAGATGGATTAAATATAGGAGAGTCTAATTCTGAGTATGAAGCATTAAGAAAATTGAAAGCAATTTCAAAAAAAAATCAAATTTATTCTAATTTTATTGGCATGGGTTACTATGGAACTTACACTCCGTATGTAATTTTAAGAAATATTCTAGAAAATCCAGGTTGGTATACATCATATACTCCTTATCAGCCTGAAGTAGCACAAGGAAGACTAGAAATGCTTCTAAACTTCCAACAAATGATTGTTGATTTCACAGGTATGGATATTGCAAACGCATCTTTGCTTGATGAAGGAACAGCAGCTGCAGAAGCTATGGGATTAAGTCACAGGTTAAATAAAAAAGATAGTAATTTAGTTTTTGTATCAGAAAATTGTCATCCACAAACAATTGATGTAATTCAAACAAGAGCAGAGCCAATGGGATTAAAAGTACTTGTTGGCAATGAAGATAAAGTATTGGATCAACTTAAAGAGGATTTAGTTTGTGGAATTCTTCAATATCCTGGAACTTTAGGAGACATCAAAGATCCAAGTGAAGCTATTAGTAAAATCCATAAAAAAAATGGAAAAGCTGTATTAATTTCTGATTTATTAGCTTTAGCGCTACTTAAAACACCAAGAGAATTAGGTGCTGATATTGCAGTTGGAAGCTCTCAAAGATTTGGAATTCCAATGGGTTATGGTGGACCTCATGCAGCTTTCTTTGCAACTAAAGATGAATTTAAAAGATCTATGCCAGGAAGAATTATTGGTGTGTCTGTTGATAGACATGGAAACAAAGCTTACAGATTATCTCTTCAAACAAGAGAACAACACATCAGAAGAGATAAAGCGACAAGTAACATTTGTACTGCTCAAGCATTGTTAGCAATTGTTTCAGCTGCATATGCTATTTACCACGGTCCAGATGGAATAAAAACTATTGCAGAAAGAGTTTCTCAATTAGCTAAAAATTTTGCAGATAAATTAAAACAATCTGGATATGAAATTTATTCAGATCATTTCTTTGATACAGTTACAATAGTAACAAAAGATAAGACTGATCAAATCTATAAAAATGCTTTAGATCAAAAAGTAAATATTAGAAGAGTAAATTCTGAAATGTTGGCTGTTTCTTTTGATGAAAAGAAAAATGTTTATAGAGTAAATCAATTGTTGAAAATTTTTAATGCAGCTGAGTCAATTAAAAAAGAAGATCCAACAGTAAGTTTACCTAATTTACCAAAAAATTTACTGAGAACTTCTAAATACTTAGAACATCCTGTTTTTAATTCATATCATTCAGAAACAGAGATGCTTAGATATTTAAAAAAATTAGAAGATAAAGATATAGCTCTTAACAGAACTATGATTGCACTTGGTTCATGTACTATGAAATTAAATGCTACTGCAGAAATGATTCCTATTTCATGGAGAGAGTTAGCTGAGCCTCATCCGTTTGTACCAGTAGAGCAGATGGAAGGTTATAGAGCATTATTCACTGATCTTAAAAATTGGTTAAGATCAATTACTGGTTTTTCTGGTGTTTCACTTCAACCAAACGCAGGTGCTCAAGGAGAATATGCAGGCTTAATGGTAATTAGAAAATATCATTTAGATAGAGGAGAAGAAAACAGGAATATATGTTTAATTCCAAGCTCAGCACATGGTACAAATCCTGCTAGTGCACAAATGGTTGGAATGAAAGTTGTAGTTGTTGATTGTGATAAAGAAGGAAATGTTGATTTTGAAGATTTGAAGAAAAAAGCAGAAGCACATTCTGAAAATCTTGGAGCATTAATGGTTACATATCCGTCTACTCACGGTGTATTTGAAGAAAAAATTACAGACATTTGTGAACTGATACACAAACATGGTGGTCAAGTTTATATGGATGGTGCAAATTTAAATGCACTTGTTGGAATAGCAAGACCTGGAAATTTTGGTCCAGATGTTTGTCATATAAACTTACACAAAACTTTCTGTATTCCTCATGGTGGTGGAGGACCAGGAATGGGACCAATTGCATGTAAAAGACATTTGCAAGTTTATTTACCTAATCATCCAGTTGTTAAAGATTGTGGACCTGCTACAGGAATAGGAGCAGTTTCAGCAGCCCCTTGGGGAAGCTCAAGTATTTTATCAATTTCTTGGATGTATATTAAAATGATGGGTTCAGAAGGTTTAAAACTAGCTACACAGGTCGCCATTTTAAACGCAAATTATATAGCTCATAGACTTAAAGATCATTTCCCAATTTTGTACAAAGGCTCAAATGGAAATGTTGCTCATGAATGTATTATAGATATTCGATCAATCAAGAGTGAGACAGGTATCACCGAGGAAGATATCGCTAAAAGATTAATCGATTATGGTTTCCATGCACCAACAATGTCTTGGCCAGTTGCAGGAACTATGATGATAGAGCCTACTGAGAGTGAGAGTTTATCTGAGCTTGATAGATTTTGTGATACTTTAATTAACATCAAATCTGAAATAGATAAGATCAATTCTGGTGAGTTTGATAAAGTAGACAATCCTATTAAGAATGCTCCTCATACAGACATAGAACTTGCTTCAGATGATTGGGATCATAAATATACAAGAGAGCAAGCTGCTTATCCTGCTAAGTTTTTAAAAACAAATAAATTTTGGCCACCAGTTGCAAGAGTGGACAATGTTTATGGAGATAAGAATATCTTTTGTACTTGTCCAAGTATGGATGAGTTTAAAGAAGACGCGGCATAACCATTAATGAAAATTGCTGTAGTTGGTTCTGGGATATCAGGCTTAAGTGCTGCATATTATTTATCAAAAAAACATCATGTAGATCTTTTTGAGAAAGAAGATCATTTTGGTGGTCATTCTCATACAATAGATTTAATTTTTGATGAAAAGAAAGTATCTGTAGATATTGGTTTTATTGTATTTAATTTTCAAACCTATCCAAATTTAATTAATTTCTTTAAAGAAAATGATGTTCAGATTGAAAAAAGTGACATGTCATTTTCTGTATCAGTAGAAAATACAAACTTTGAATATTGTGGAAAAGGTTTAAATGGAGTTTTTTCTAATAGATCTAATTTGTTTAATCCTAATTTTTTAAAAATGTTTTTTGATATCATTAAATTTTATAAAAATAGTGATCAAATAAATGTTAGAGATCAAAAACTAACTTTAGGTGAATATTTAGAAAATAATAAACTATCAAAAATGTTTATTGATTACCATATCATACCAATGGTATCTGCAATCTGGTCTATGCCACCTTATGAAGCAAGTAAGATGCCAATAACATTCTTTTTAAAATTTTTTCAAAATCACGGGCTCTTTAAACTAAAAAATAGACCTCAGTGGTATACTGTAACCAATAGAAGTAGAACTTATGTGAATAAAGTAATTTCAAAGATAAGTGGTGAATATTTTAAAAATTATAAAATTAAAAAAATTATAAGAAAGTCAAAAGGTTTAGATTTATATTACGGCGGTGAAAGTGAATTTTTTGATTACGATAAAGTTGTAATAGCAGCTCACGCTGATGAAGCTTTAAAGTTGATTGATAATCCTACCAATGAAGAGAAAAAAATTTTATCTAATTTTAGTTATAAAGAAAATATTGCATATATTCATACAGACAAAAGAGCGATGCCAAAAAATAAAAAGGCCTGGTCCTCATGGAATTCATCAATAAATGACAAAGATTTAGAAAAAAATTCTATTACTTATTGGTTAAATCTTTTGCAAAACCTTAAATACGATGAGGATATTTTTTTAACTCTTAATCCTTATTTTGAAATTGATGAGAGTAAAATACTTAAAATAGTTAAATTTACTCACCCTTATTATGATCAACAAGCACTAGACGCTCAATCAGAACTATCTAGTTTGCAAAATAAAAAAGATTTGCTTTTTTGTGGGAGTTATTTTGGTTACGGTTTTCATGAAGATGGAATAAAATCATCGATTGAAATGCTAAAATACCTAAATGACTAACTCATGTATATATAACGGAAAAGTAATCCATAAACGTTTTAAACCTAAAGAGCATTATTTTAAATACAGTGTTTTCTCACTTTTAATTGATTTATCTGAGTTAAGAAAAATAGATCAGGAGATAAGCTTCTTTTCATTGAATAAGTTTAATTTAATTAGTTTTCATGAAAAGGATCATGGCGAACGGGACGGATCTTCACTTGAAGGGTGGGTAAAGAATAATTTAGAAAAGAATAAAATAGACACTAAAGGTATTAAAATTAAGCTTCTCTGTTATCCAAGAATTTTTGGTTATGTATTTAACCCTCTAAGTATTTTTTTCGTTTACAATCAAAATGACAAATTAGTTTCTATATTATATGAGGTGAAAAATACATTTGGTGAGCAACATACTTATGTTTTTAGGGTAGATAGTGAAAATAAATTAATTCAAAATAATTGTTCTAAAAAATTTCATGTGTCACCCTTTATAGAAATGAATTGTAAGTATTTCTTTAGAATTCTTAATCCTGATGAAAAACTTTCTGTAATCATTGATCAATACGATCAAGAGGGAAAAATTTTATTTGCATCTCAAGATGGAAAAAGAACAAACTTAAATAGTAGTCAATTATTAAAATCATATTTAAAGCACCCTCTGATGACTATAAAAATCATATCAGCAATCCATTTTGAGGCCTTTAAATTATGGATGAAAGGAATTAAGATTATTAAAAAAAAAATAAAAATAAGAAACAATTTAACGGTTGAAAATTAATGTTATTAAATAGAGCTGCAGATAAATTGGTTTTTAAATTTTTAAGTAAAATTAAAAATGGATACCTTGAAATAACTACCTATGAAGGTGAGATATTAAATTTTGGTTACCCCGATCAATCTTTAAAGGCAAATATTAAGATAAAAAATCCAAAATTTAATTATAATTTAATTAGAGGTGGAAGCATTGGTTTTGCAGAAAGTTATATGAGAGGTGAATTTGAAACTGATAATCTTTCAGATCTAATTGAGTTAACAGCTAGAAATATTCAAGTGATATATAAATTCTCAGGTTTGCTTGATCTGCCTATAATTAATTTTGTAAAAAATAAAATAATTAAAAATACGAAAAGTCGAAGTAAGGAAAATATTGCAAAACATTATGATCTTGGAAATGATTTCTTTTCATTATGGTTAGATGATACTTTAACTTACTCAAGCGCAATCTTTGATGATGGCTCAAAAAGTTTAAGCGTTGCGCAAAATAATAAATACCAAAAATTAATTGATCTAATCAAACCTAGTTCTGGTGACAAGGTTTTAGAGATTGGATGTGGGTGGGGTGGTTTTGCAGAATATTTAGGTAAGAAATATGATGTAAAGTTAGACTGTATTACTATTTCTAAAAAACAATTCGAATACGCAAAAGAGAGAATTCATAAATGTGGTCTAAATGAAAAAGTAAATATTGAGATTAAAGATTACCGAGATCTTCAAGGAAAATATAATTCGATCGCTTCAATTGAAATGATTGAGGCAGTTGGGCAAAATTATTTAGAGAGTTATTTTAAAACAATAAAAGATAATTTATCAAATGGCGGAAAGGCTGCAATTCAAGCAATAACAATTGACGATAGTTTGTATGATAGATACAAAAATAAACAGGATTTTATTCAAAAATACATTTTCCCAGGAGGATTTCTTCCCAACAAAAATAGCATCAATAGATACGTTTCAGATAATGGCTTAATAATTAATTCATACATTTCATATGCAGATCACTATGCAGAAACGTTAGCTATCTGGAGACAAGAGTTTTTAAGAAAGTGGGATCAAATTAAAAATCAAGGATTTGATCTGACTTTTAAAAGAATGTGGGAATTTTACTTATCTTATTGTGAAGCTGGATTTAAATCTAAAAATATTGATTTGATTCAATTTTCAATGCAGAATAAATAACATCAATAATATGAAAATAATTAAATCAATTTCGTTGATAATTCTGGCTTTCTTAATTACAAGTTGCTCAAATAATAGTGCCATGAAACCAGAAGATTTTAAAAATAAAGAACCTAGATTAATTATTGAAGAATACCTAACAGGAAATGTCAAAGCTTGGGGTGTTTTACAAAATCGATCAGGAAAAGTTACAAGACAATTTTCAGCTGATTTAGACGGAACATGGGATGGCAAACAACTAATTTTAAAAGAAAAATTTAATTGGGACGATGGTGAAGTTCAAGACCGAGAGTGGACAATTACTAAAATAGATGAACATAATTATGAAGGTACAGCAGGAGACGTTGTTGGAAAAGCAATAGGATATTCTTACGGACCTGCGTTTAAATTTGAGTATGTGTTATTAGTTCCAGTTAAAGGAAAAGAATTAAAAATTACTTTTGATGATTGGATTTTTAAACAAGATGAAAGAGTTGCAATCAACAGAGCTACAATGACTAAGTTTGGATTTAAAGTAGCAGAGCTAACTGTTGTATTCGTTAAAGATTAATTATTTCTTTTGATGCTTAGTCATCTTTCCTACTAATTTAAAATAAAGTTTACTCGGAAGAAAACTAAAGAACTTTAAAGTTAAAGTAAGTGCTTTAGGAAAATGTATCTCGAAAACATTTTTATTAATTAAGCCATCATAGATTTGATCAGCAGCAAATTCAGGTGTTTTCAAAAATGGCATTTTAAAATCGTTTTTATCAGTCATAGGTGTTTTAATAAATCCAGGAGAAACTAAACAAACTCGAACATTGTACCTTTTAAAATCAAAATATAAACTTTCTGCTAAATTGTTTAGTGCAGATTTAGATGGTCCATAACCAGTTGAATTAGGTAATCCTCTATAACCAGCAATAGATGAAACTATAGTAATTATACCATTTTTTCTTTCTCTATAATATTGTTCCACTGCTTTAATGGAGTTCACTGTTCCAAAAAAGTTTACTTTAAAAACATCTTCCATTTGTTCAACATCGATTTCTTTTTCTTTTTTTGGATTCCATGTACCAGTTGAAAAAAAACATATATCAATATTTTCAAACTTAGTTTTAATCTGATTGAAAACTTCTATACATTTTGCTTTATCAGTAACATCTAAAGGGAATGATGAAATATTTTCATAATTACTTGAAAGTTCATCCAAGAGCTCAACTCTTCTCGCAGATACAGCAACATTCCATCCTTTGTTTGCAAATTTAATTGCCAAGGCTTTACCTATTCCTGTGCTGCCTCCAGTTATCCAAATAGTTTTTTTGCTCATTTTTTGTTATGTATAAACATTATGTTAAAAAATAAAATTGTAACATTTATATTATTTCTTATCATTACATTTTCAGCTTCATTAATTGGAGGATTAGCTACAGTTACTTTCAAAGAGCCTTGGTATTCTCTATTAAATAAACCTGTTTTTAATCCACCAGACTGGGTGTTTGGTCCAGTATGGACAATTTTATATTTATTGATGACAATTTCTATTTGGATGTATTGGCATTCGAAAAATAAAGAGATGAATACAGTTTATATTTATTTTATTCATTTAGTTTTCAATGCAACTTGGAGTATAGTTTTCTTTGTATTTCACAACATGGTTTTAGCTTTAATAGTATTAGTTGTGTTAATTGCATTTATTATCAATCTAATCATAAGATTTAGACGCGTCACAATGATGAGCTCGTATTTAATGATTCCATATTTACTTTGGTGTTGCTTTGCTCTAATTTTGAATACAAGTTTGATAATATTGAATTAATTATGGATGATGTTGTTGTAGTTGGTGGTGGAATAATTGGAGCAGCAACAGCTTATTTTCTCTCAAAAGAAGGGAGAAAAGTAAAAGTTATTGAAAGAGATCCAACTTACAAAACAGCCTCATTTCCTTTATCTTTAGGAGGTTTTAGAAGACAATTTTTTCAAAAAGAAAATATTTTACTTGGTAAATTTGCAAGAGAATTTATTTTTCAAATACCAGAATTATTGAAAACTGAAAAAAATCCTAATCCAACAGCAAGTATGGTGACCAATGGTTACCTTTTGATGTTTGGTCCTGAACATGCTGAAGAACAATATAAAGCTTTAGAAAATCATAAAGAATGTGATGCTGGTACAAAAAATATTAAAGGCTCAGAGCTATCAAAAGTATTTTCATATATAAATGATGAAGGTGTTGAGACTGCTACTTACACAGATAATCAAAGTGAAGGTTGGATTGATCCTTTTATGTTTCATAGTGCACTGAAAAGTAAGGCAATAGAACTTGGAGCAGAATTTATAAAAGGAGAGGTTAAAAGTCTTTCAGAGATAAATGCTAAAACAATTGTTTCGGCAGCTGGTTGTTGGACTAAAGAATTATTAGAAGACATTCCTGTTGAGCCTCAAAAACACACAGTGTTTAGAGTAAAATGCCCAACATACATAAAAGAAATGCCTTTAACTGGTGATTTAACTACAGGTGTTTATTGGAGACCTGAGGGTGGAGAGTATTTAGCAGGATCACCATTATCAGTATTTGGCGCAGATGATTTAGAGCCAGCATGGAATGATTTTGAAGAGTTAGTTTGGCCAGCACTAGCAAAAAGAATACCAGCTTTTGAAGAATTAAAATTAACGGGGGGATGGGCAGGTTATTATGATTGTAACAGATTAGATAATAATGCTGTTGTTGGAAAGCATCCTAAGTACGATAATGTTTATATGGCTACTGGTTTTACAGGAAGAGGATTAATGCAAGCTCCAGGTATTGGACGAGCACTAACAGAATTGATTACTACCGGCTCGTATCAGACAATTGATATTAGTGATTTTTCAGTTGAGAGAGTATTGGGAAAAAGTGCAAGACCTGAGCCATACGTATTATAAATTAGGTTCCACAAAAAGTTTGATACTTTTCATTTCCAATTGGGGCAGGTTTTTGAAATTCAATAATATTTTTTTGATCAGAGTAAGGATTACTTAAAACTTTTAAAAGTTTATTCATTGTTTCTAGATTGCCTTTGTCTGCATCAGCTAGAGCCTCTTCTACTTTTTGATTTCTTGGTATAATAAAAGGATTATTTTTTTTCATAAGTTCTAAATATGTGTCAGATGAATTATTTAGTTTTACTCTTTTTTGCCATTCATTAATCCAACTTTTAAATCCCTCATTTTTGTAGATCTCATCATCAAAGTCAACACCCATTAAATAACAAAAGGTGTTTGTGTAATCTGCATTATTATTTTTCATCCAATCTAAAAGTTTATTAATTAATGTTAGATCATCTTTATCTTCACCAAATAAACCAAGTTTATCTCTCATCATATTTAACCATTTCTCTTCATAAATATTTTGAAAGTTATCAATTAAGTTTGTTGCAATTTTAATCGCTGCATCCTCATCTTTATCAATAAGTGGGATCAGACATTCTGCAAATCTTGCTAAATTCCATTTTGTAATTGGTGGTTGATTTGAAAAAGCATATCTTCCAAATTTATCTATAGAGCTAAAAACAGTTTTTGGATCATACTGATCCATAAACGCACATGGACCATAATCAATAGTTTCACCAGAAATAGTCATGTTATCGGTGTTCATTACTCCATGAATAAATCCAACCCTCATCCAATTAATGACCAACTGACATTGTTTTTCCATTACAAGACTTAATAAATCTAAAGCTTTGTTTTTAGAGGACTTAATTTCTGGATAGTGTCTATCAATTGTGTAATCAACCAATGTATTAAGATCCTCTAGATTTTGAGTAGCTGCAATATATTGAAAAGTTCCAACTCGAATGTGACTGGATGCAACTCTTGTTAAAATTGCTCCATTTAACAAATTTTCTCTAACAACTTTTTCTCCAGTTTTAACAACCGCAAGACTTCTTGTTGTTGGAATATTTAAAGCGTTAATTGCTTCACTAATTATGTATTCTCTTAACATTGGACCTAAAGCTGCTCTTCCATCTCCACCTCTAGAAAAAGAGGTTCTTCCTGAGCCTTTAAATTGTATATCGAAACGTTGATTTTTATTATCTATATGCTCTCCTAATAAAACTGCTCTACCATCTCCAAGCATAGTGAAATGACCAAATTGATGACCAGCATATGCTTGTGCAATTGAATTGGTTCCATCAGGTAAACTATTTCCTGAAAATATTTCAGCTAATTTTTTTTTATCTATTCCTGAAAAGTTTAAATTTAAATTTTTAGCAAGTTCTTCATTTAAAATAACAAGTTCAGGTTCATGAACTGGTGTAGGCTTGATGTCTTCTTTAAATGTTTTTGAAAGTTTTGAATATGAATTATCAAAATGCCAACCGATGGTCATTTTAATTAACTAACTTCAGCTTGATGTTCTTTTGGCTTAACTTCTGTTTTAAATTGATTAGAAATTTTTTGAACCTCAACTGATGAAACTTTGTATTCTGCACACATAGTTTCTTCATCTTTTCCATGACCAGTAACCATATTGACCATATGTTCTGGGAAGTGGAATGTTGTAAATACAATTCCTTCTTTAACTTTATCTGTTACTTCAACTTTTAAAGCAACTTCTCCTCTTCCAGAATATAATCTTCCAATATCACCTGTATTTAAATCTCTATGAGCTGCATCTTTAGGATGAATTAATAAAACATCTTCATCAACAATGTTTATATTTTTTGTTCTTCTTGTCATTGTTGCTGCATTGTAGTGTTGTAGAACTCTACTTGTGGTTAAAATTAACGGATAATCTTTTTGATTAGCTTTTATCTCACTAGATTCTTTCCAATCAAAGTTTTTCAATCTTCCTTTTCCAAGTTTAAATGTTTCAGTGTGTAGAATTTGTGTATCTGTACCATCTTCTTTTACAGGCCATTGTAATCCTAATTTACCAAGTCTCTCTCTAGTAACACCTTTAAAGAATGGAACTACATCAGCAATCTCTGCTAATACTTGATCCGCATCATAAGATGGTTGATCAAAACCTAATTTTTGCATCATCTCAGTTACAATTAGTCCATCTGGTTTTGTACCTGGTAATGGAGGAACTGCTCTATTAACTCTTTGAATTCTTCTTTCAGTATTTGTAAAAGTTCCATCTTTTTCTAGGAAAGTAGTTCCTGGTAAAACTACAGTTGCAAGTTTTGCAGTCTCACTCATAAATATTTCTTGAACTACTAATAGCTCTAATGAGTTCATTGCCTCAATAACATGTGCACTATTTGGATCTGTTTGAACTATATCCTCACCAATAATCCATAAACCTTTTAGTTCTTTACTGATTGCAGCTTCAAACATTTGAGGGATTTTTAAACCTGGTTTAGTAGGGTGAGTTACACCATATTTTTCAGTATAAAATTTTTGATTGTTTTCATCTGCAACCTCAAAATAACCTGCACCTTGGTGAGGCTGACATCCCATATCCGCAGCACCTTGTACATTATTTTGGCCTCTAAGCGGATTTACTCCAACACCTTTTCTTCCAATATTTCCTGTAATCATTGCTAAATCAGCAATTAACATCACTGTTTTAGAGCCTTGTTCGTGTTCAGTAACTCCTAATCCGTGGAACTCCATTGAATTTCTAGCTGTTGCATAAGCAATTGCAGCTTCTTTAACTAATTGTTTATCAACACCAGCAACTTTTGCTAACTGATCAACATCTTGTCTTTCAATTTCTTTTAAGAAATTATCAAAACCTTCTGTTCTATCTCTTACAAAGTCAGCATTATAGAGTTTAGATTTAATAATAAAGTGTAACATCATATTTAGAACCGCAACGTTAGTTCCTGGTCTAAGTTTGATATGATAATCTGCAAGTTTAGCTAATTCAGTTGTTACTGGATCAAGGACAATTAATTTTTTACCTTTCATCACTTGCTGTTTAATTTTTGCTCCTGTTACTGGGTGAGCATTAGTTGGATTTGCACCAATAACTAAAAATAAATCTGCATGATAAATATCTTCTGTTGAGTTAGTTGCAGCACCTGTTCCAAATGTTTGCTGCATACCCCAAGCTGTAGGTGAATGACAAATTCTTGCACAACAATCGACACTGTTAGTTCCAACAGCTGCTCTAATCATTTTTTGGAAAACATAGTTTTCTTCGTTTGTACATCTTGCAGAAGAAATTCCAGCAAAAGCATCTGGTCCGTTTTCTTTTGTAATTCTATTCATTTCTTTTTTGATAAAGTCATACGCTTCATCCCAACTCGCTTCTTCAAATTTTCCATTTCTTTTAATTAACGGTGTTTTTAATCTGTCAGGGTGTTCATAAAAACTAAATGCGTATCTTCCTTTAATACAAGTATGACCAGCGTTTACTTCTGTTTGTTTAGGAGTATCTATTGCAACCACCTTATCATCTTTAATAGATGCTTCTAAGTTACAACCAACACCACAGTACGAGCAAGTTGTTCTAACTTTTTTATCTACAGCTGCAGATTTAGATTGGAATACATCTGAAATTGCATCCGTTGGACACGTATGAGCACAAGCTCCACATGATACACAAGAACTGTCTCCAAACATCATATCGTTGTCTGTTGTAATTCTAGATTCAAATCCTCTACCACTCATTGTTAAAACAAATGATCCTTGAATTTCATCACATGCTCTTACACATCTTCCACAGTTAATACAGTTATCTAAATTCATTCTCATGTAATCATGAGAAGTATCTCTTGGAATTCCTTTATGTTGTTTAGGACTATTGTATCTATGATCAGCAACACCTAAATCATTGGCAACTGTTTGAAGTTCACAGTTATTGTTTACTTCACAAGTATCACACTCCATAGGGTGATCAGTTAAAACTAATTCAACAATATTTTTTCTAAGACTTGTTAATGCTTCGTTTGAAGTAAATATGTGCTGGTTTTCTGCAACTGGTGTATGACAAGATGCAACTACTCTAGTTGGACCGTCTTTTTCTAAAGCAACTTCAACAGAACAAACTCTGCAAGCTCCATAGGGTGCTAAGTTAGGGTCATCACATAAAGTTGGTACCTTTTTTTCACCAACATAGCTTTTAACGAATTTTAAAATAGATGTATGATTAGGACCTATTTCGTAAGGTTTTCCATCAATATAAGCAATTTTTCTTTTCTCTGAGCTCATTAATTATCTTTCACCATATCATTTTTCATTTCATCGCCAAAGTATTTTAGGATGTTTTGAATAGGAGTTGGGATCGCTCCACATAAAGCACATAAGCAGCCTTTTTGCATAGTAACCAACAATTCTTCTAGTAATTTTAAAGGAATTTTAGCCGTTTTCTTCTTAGCTTGATCAAACATTTCCTTTCCTCTGTAAGATCCAAGTCTTCCAGGAAAACATTTCCCACAAGATTCTTCTGCAGAAAATTCAAATAAATGATGAATATATTCAGCCATTGGAAAATCTTTAGGGATACTAACTACACTTGCGTGACCTAACATAAAACCTTTTGCAGTAAACTCTTGAAAATCTAAATTTAAATTTTCTATTTCACTCAAAGGAACAACTCCACCTAAAGGACCTCCTATTTGAAAAGCTTTAACAGGCTCTTTGTATCCACCACCAATTTCATTAAATATTTTTTTCATTGGTGTTCCCATGTCAATTTCATAAACACCTGGATTGTTAAAGAAGCTATCTAAGCAAACTAATTTTGTTCCAGCTGACTTTTTATTTCCAACTGAAGAAAATTTTTCTGATCCATTTAATAAAATTCCTGTTGCAGCTGCTAAAGTTTCAACATTGTTAACCACTGTTGGTTTTTTATATAACCCTTCTGTTACAGGGAAGGGAGGTCTTACATCTACTTCAGCTCTTCTTCCTTCAATAGATGCTATCAAAGCTGTTTCTTCTCCACAAATATATGCACCTTGACCAATGCAAATTCCAAGATCAAAAGAAAAATCTGTTCCTAAAATATTTTCACCTAATAAATTTAATTTTTTAAGTTCATTAATACATCCATTGATTGCTTCGATCGATTTTGGATACTCACCTCTGATGTATAAAACTCCTTCATCACTTCCAATTACAAATCCACAAAGCACCATTCCAAAAATAACTTTTAACGGCTGATCTTCTAATAGGTATCTATCTGAAAAAGCTCCTGAGTCACCTTCATCTGCATTACAGATAACATATTTCTTATCACCTTTTGCTTTACTACAGAAATCCCATTTCATTCCTGTTGGAAAACCCGCGCCACCTCTTCCTGTTAGGTTTGAATCTAATAATGATTTTACTATTTCTTTTTTATCTGTTTTTAAAAATTTACTTAACTGTTCTTTAAATTGATTCATTGATAATAACTTATCATCCATTAAAAAACTTGTTGTTGCATAGCTTTTAGAGAAAAATTTTTCTTGTTTAATTTCTTCACCTTTTAAAATTTGATCAATCTTTTCAATATCTTTCCCAGCATAATTTTCACCATCATAGTGAAATGCATGATTTTCATAACAATGACCTAGACAAAACATCTCTCCAACTTTATCATCACCTAATTTTTCTTTTAATTTATCTTTTAGTTTGTCTTGAGTACCTGCACACATGCATGCACTTCCGTTACAAACGAAAGCTTTTTTTTCTCTATGTGAAGGTCTTAAAAATTCATAAAAAGATTCAGCACCGTGAAGTGTTGAAACTCCAAGGTTATGTTTTTTTGCAATTTCTTTAATATCTTCTGGGTTTTCACTTAAAGTATTCTCTGAAATTTGCTTAAATAGGTTGTCTTTTAGGCCAATTCTTCCAGATAAATTACTTATATTTTTTGACACAATTTCCTTTTTTTTATTATTCCACCTTAACTTTTTTGTTATTTGTGTAAATATTAAAACTGTCCCTCTTTACGAAACCTATGAGGGTAATGTCAAACTTATTAGCTAAATCGATGGCTAGACTTGTTGGCGCACCAACCCCGATCATAATCCCAATATCTGTCATCAGAACCTTTTGAACTAGCTCAAAGTTAAGTCTCCCAGAACACGTAATAAATTGATCTTTTGGATCAAATTGCTTCTTCTCCAAAGCACAACCAATCATTTTGTCTAAAGCGTTGTGTCTTCCAACATCCTCTCTTAGAGCTATCAATTTTCCATCACTATTAAATAGACCACTTGCATGGATACCACCAGTTTTGCTGAATTCAGACTGACCTTCTCTTAAAATATCAGGTGATTGGATAATTACATCTTTTGAAATTTTAGCTTCAGAGGCATTTGTCTTTGTAGTTTTAATTATCTCGAGCGCATCCAATGAAGATTTACCACAAACACCACAAGAGGAGTTAGTTAAAAAGTCTCTTTTAATTTTTGATATGTTGACATTTTCTGAATTATTGAGTGTTGCTAGCACTTTATTTTGAATTTTATATTGACCAACTTTGTCTCCATAACTTTCAATACTATCAATATCATATAAACTTTTTACAATTTGTTCATTAAATAAAAATCCTCTTACAAGATCCTCATCATTACCAGGAGTTCTCATAGTAATAGATAAAGTTTGTTCAACCCAATTATCTTTTTCTTTATACTTTAAAGAAATCTCTAATGGTTCTTCAATTGAAACTAAATCTTCAACGTCTTTAAAATTATTAGATGAATACTTTAAAACTTTATATTTTGAATTCATAATTATTTTAAAGGATAGTTTTTTTGCAATAAATATTTATTGATTATGATCGCTAATAATAAAATTATGATGCATCCAAAAATAATTGGATTAATTAAATAATCATAAGAAGCACTACCAATAATTACAATTATTGGGTTTCCTCCTGCAGGAGGATGAACAACATTTAACAAAATCATTAAGAAAACTCCAACACCTACTGCAAATGCAATACTCATATAAATTGGAAGTGGAATAAAATTAACAAATAACACACCCACCAAAGCAGTTAACAAATGTCCAAAGAAAACATTTTTTGGTTGAGCAAAAGGACTTTCAGGAAAACCAAACAACAAAACCATGGACGAGCCAAATGATGCTGCAATAAAATATCCAAGTGTGCTCTTGTAAGTTAATACTGTAAGTACTCCTATAGTGATTGTTGAAAAAAAACCTGCAATCAATGCTTTTTGCAATAATGGTTTTGTGATTTTTATCATTTAAATTTTTAATGCTTTAACAATAGTTTTTAAAGGTAAAAGCAAACATTCTTTCCTTGAAAGATTTTTTTTATCTAAAATTTCTTTAAAATCTTTCCAGTGTTTTTCTAGACTTACTTTAACATCTTCAAACAATTTTTCACCAGCTGTAACAAAATCTTTTATTTCCTTTAAGTTTTTATCCTTAATTTTTCTAGATAATAAGCTTACGGATGCTTGGCAATAAATACAAGATTTACACTGATAACCCATATCTTTTACAACGTCATCTTTGACAATTAAGCTTATTTCCATTTCATCTCCACAAATTGGATTTTTGTTTTTTGATTTATGAGTATAGTTTTCTAAAACTTTATTATTTTCTGTGTGAGACGCGATTTCTAAAATTCTTAAATCCATTTAATTTCTTTAATTCAACTTTGAATGTTTTATATTTTATTCATGGAACATATCAATATTTTAGGAACAGTGCTAGCAGGCGGGAAGTCACAAAGGTTTGGTGAAGATAAATCTCAGATATTGCTAGCTGATAAAATGTTAATTGATTACATCTTGGCAGAAATAATTGATGAATTTAAGGAGGTATTAATTGTATCTAATAATTCAATTAATTTTACTAATTCAGATAAAATTTCACTAATTGGAGATATTCAAAAATATCTTGGTCCTCTAGGTGGAGTTCTTTCAGCAATGAAATGGGTAAAAGATCATAACAAAAACTATAAATGGATAGCAACTTTTCCAGTAGATACTCCCTTTTTTAAAAAAGAAATTTTACAGCAATTCATTAATCAAATTGATGAAAATGAAAGTAGTTTATTTTTTATAAAATCAAACAATACTAGGCATAACATTTTTGGTTTATGGTCGATGAGTTTATTAGATCAATTAGAAGATGATCTAGAAAAAGGGGCTAGAAAAGTTGAATTGTGGGCAAATAGTATTGGAGTTAAAACAATTAATATGGAGTTTCCAAATCAAGATCCTTTCTTTAATATCAATACAAAAGAAGATTTAGAACAAGCTAAAGAATTATTAAAAAAATGATTAGTTACGATCAATCTAGAAAAATTTTAAAAAAAGCAAAAATTAAAATTAAAGATGAAATTATATTAAGTGAAAATTCTCTTAACAGAGTGATTTCAGATAACATTTATTCAAAGATCAATTATCCATCAGAAGATAACGCTGCATTTGATGGATTTGCAGTTAAATCAAAAGATACTGATGGAATTAAGAAAAATTCACCAAAACAATTCAAAATAATTGGATCTATTGCAGCAGGAACAAAATCATTAAATAAAAAAATTAAAAAATATGATGCTGTTGAAATAATGACAGGTGGTATAATTCCAAAAGGTTTTGATACAATTATTCCAATAGAACAAATCATTTTTTATCCAAATAAAAATAATAAAAAATACATTTTAGTTAATCAAAAAATTAAAAAATTTAATCATGTAAGATTTGCAGGTTCAGACTTTAAAAAAGGTGAGATGGTTGTCAAAAAAAATACAATTATTCAACCAAATCATATTTTAGCTTTTAAAACTTTGGGGATAAAAAAGATTAAAGTTAAAAAGAAAATTAATATTTTATTTTTTTCAACTGGAAACGAAATTACAGATCGAGACAATGTTCCAAACTGGAAAGTTAGAAACTCTAATAGTCATTATATCAAAAACCTTAAAGAAAGCTTTTTATTTAATTTTAAAAATGGTGGAATACTTAGAGACAATCATCAAAATATTTATAAATCACAAATTAAGAAACTTATAAATAGTGATACTGATATATTGATAACTTCAGGCGCTGTTTCTGCTGGAAAATATGACTATATTCCAAGTGTTGTTAAGGCATTTAAATTATCCAATTATTTTAAAAGTGTAGCAATTCGGCCAGGAAAACCAATTTTATTTGCCAAAATTAAAGGAAAACAAAAAGCAATCTTTGGACTTCCAGGAAATCCAATGTCATCATCTGCTTGTTTTAGATTTTTCGTTATCCCTTTTATGGAAAACATTTTAGGGCTAAGTGAAGAACAGCCAATTAGGGCAACTTTAAAAAATAGTTTTTCAAAAAAACAGAATTTTACAAGGTTTGCAAAAAGTAAATTAAGCACAACTAAAAATGGAAAAATAGAGGTAGAAATTTTACAAGGGCAAGAGTCTTTTAGAGTAAAATCTTTTGTTAAATCAAACATTTGGTCTTTGTTACCAGCAGGGAAATCAAAATTTAAAAAAGGGGACATCTTAGATTGTTTTTTCCCCAACCACTCAAATCAATCTTTGATTTAGAAACGTATTTTTGTTGTAGAAAAATCTTTTTGGAATTAGATTTCTACAAATGTTAGAGTTAAGAAATCCAAAACTTGCTGTCCCAATTGTGCTGTTTGCTGGCATATTATGGTCATTTGGACCTTTGGTTGTAAGGTATATGGATAGTCCCAATCTTGTTCCTTGGCAGTATATATTTGGAAGAGGTTTAACTATTTTTATTCTACTTAATCTTTACTTATATTTTGAAGAAGGAAAAAACTTCTACAAAAATTACTATAAAATAGGATTATCAGGAGTAGTTGGTGGCTCAGGTCTTGGGGTTGCAATGATCACGTTTATTTATTCTATAACAAACACCAGCGCTGCTGTTACTTTACTTTGTTTGGCTGCAATGCCTTTCTTTACTGCACTTTTAGCATTTTTATTTCTTAGAGAGCGAATTTCACTTAATGTTTGGATATCAATTATAATTGCTTCAGCAGGTATATTGATTATGGCAATTGGTAATACTGGTGAGAAATCTTTAATTGGTTTTGTATTTGGACTTACCTCATCTATAGGTTTTTCCGTATTTTCAGTTTCATTAAGATGGAGAAAGGAAACTCCAAAATTTACAACAGTTGCTTTTGCTGGTTTCTTTTGTTTTGTGTTTGCATCAATTATGATTTTGTCTACTGGACAAGCATTCTTTGCTACGAGTTATAATAGTTCATTATTTTCACTACATGGATTTTTGGTTTGTTCAGGATTAATTTTATATTCAATTGGTTCAAAAGCTATTCCAGCTGCTGAGTTAACATTATTGTCTTTAACAGAAGTTGTGGGTGGAATATTTTGGGTTTGGTTACCAATTTTAGGAATTAACGAAGTGCCATCAACAAATACAATAATTGGAGGTTTTTTTCTGTTTGTATCTTTATTCTACTACAGCTTAATTATGAGATGGAATAAACGATACATAGCATTAAATTAAATTATTATGGAACGACCAGATTTTTTTGAACTTAAAAATGGTGAAAAAGTAAAATTACCATTTACAGATAAAGAGTATAACGATCGAGTAAGTAAACTTAGATCAGTGATGGATAAAAATAATTTAGATATGATTATTTTAACATCCATGCATAATGTTGCGTATTACACAGGTTTTATTTACTGTTCTTTTGGTAGACCATACGGATGTGTGATTACTCAGGATAAAATCTCAACAATTTCAGCTAATATTGATGCAAGTCAACCATGGCGTAGATCGCATTGTGATAATGTTATTTATACTGATTGGAAGAGAGATAATTTTTTAAGAGCAATCGTATCAATTATTGGAAGAGATGAGCCTCCAAAAAACATTGGAATTGAAAATGATCATGTCACTTTAGATATGAGAGAAAAAATAGGATCTATTTTTACTTTCTCTGTATTTAGTGATGTTTCAAAAGATCTAATGAAACTTAGAATGATTAAATCTGATGAAGAAATTGAGATCATTCGAAATGGTGCAAGGATTGCAGACATTGGTGGTGAAGAAATAGCTAAAAATATTAGAGAAGATAACACGGAGATCGAAGTAGCAATAGCAGCAAGAGATAGAATGGAAAGGGAGATTGTGAAAAGTTATCCAGGTGCAGAGTACATGGACACCTGGGTATGGTTTCAATCTGGTATCAATACTGATGGAGCACACAATCCAAAGACTAATAGAAAATTAGTTAAAGGAGATATTTTATCTTTAAATACTTTCCCAATGATCTCAGGGTATTACACTGCACTAGAGAGAACTTTGTTTTTGGATCATGCAGATGATGCATCACTTAAAGCTTGGGAAGCAAATGTTAAAGTGCATAAGCGAGGATTAGAATTAATTAAACCAGGTGTTAAATGTTCAGACATTTGTCATGAGCTAAATGAATTGTTTGCAGAACTTGGTTATCTTCAATACCGAACATTTGGCTATGGCCATTCATTTGGTATGCTTTCACACTTTTATGGAAGAGAAGCTGGTTTAGAATTAAGAGAAGATATTGATACTGTTCTTGAGGAAAATATGGTGGTGTCTATGGAGCCAATGATAATGATCCCAGAAGGCAATCCTGGTGCTGGTGGATATAGAGAACACGATATATTAGTTATTGGTAAAGATGGGACGGAAAACATTACAAAATTCCCCTTTGGCCCAGAATACAATATAATTAAAAATTAAAACTAAAGTGTCTAATGTTAACGACTTAAATAAAATTTTTGATGAGATCAATAAAAATTTAAGCAAAAGAGAATTTAAAATTGCAGAAAAGAAAATTAAAAAAATTTTAGACAAAAATTCTAAAAATATTAAAGCATTATTTTTGCTTGGATCAGTGTATCTAGAATTAAAACTTTTTAAAAACTCAGAAAAAATACTAAAAGAAGTAATTGAACTAGATCCAAATATAGCAAATGCTTATACTAATCTAGGTGTAGTATATATTAACATTAGAGATTTTGAAAAAGCTAAAAGATATATTTTAAAATCCATAGAAATAAATTCTAATAATTTAGATGCCTATAATTATCTTGGGTTAATTAATAGCGAACTTAACAATTTTGATATTGCAATAAAAAATATTAAAAAAGCAATTGATTTAAATGAAAATTATTTTCCTGGATATAATAATCTAGGAATAGTTTATAAAAAATTTGAGTATTTTTCTGACGCAGAAAATTCCTTTAAAAAGGCAATTTCAATAAATCCTAAATTAGAACAATCTTATTATAACTTGATGGAGTTGTATGAAAAAACAAATGAAAATGAAAAGCTAGATAATTTAATCTTAGATTTTGAGAAAAAGTTTAATCAAAATTCATTATCAATATTATACAAAAGTCATCTATTATACAAAAATGACTTATATAAAGATGTAATAAACAATCTTACTAAATTAAAGTTTGAAAACTATATCCAACAAGAAATAGACAGAGTTAATCTTATCGCAAAAAGTTATGATAAAATTAATGAGACAAGCTTAGCATTTTCTTACTTTGAAAAATCAAATTTATTAAATCTGAAAAATAAAAATAATGAAATCGATAAAAATAGGTTTTTAAATAAAATAAAAAAGAGAATTAATTATTTTGAAAGAACAAATGAATTAAAACTTAACTCTTCAAATTCATCTAATAGAAATAAACCAATATTTATGTTTGGTTTTCCAAGATCTGGAACAACTCTCTTGGACACAATACTAAGGAGCCATCCAATGATTGAAGTTGTTGAAGAAAAACCTGCAATCAACAATATGATAAATTCTCTCAATAAACTATCAGAAAATTATTTAGAAAAAAAATTTGATATAGATGAAAAAAAAATTGATGAAATTATTGTAAAATACACACATGAAATAAAGTCATATATCAAAAATCCAGATCTGCATAAAATATATATTGATAAACTACCATTAAATATAATTTATCTCGCTGAGATCCAAAAAATCTTTCCTCAAGCAAAATTTATAATTTCTTTAAGACATCCATGTGATTGTGTGCTTAGTTGTTTCATTCAAAATTTTAAATTGAATGATTCAATGTCAAATTTTTTAACCTTAGAGGACACAGCTTATATGTATGATTTAGTTATGAGATTATTTAAAATTTATAAAACAAAATTTAATTTTAATTTTAGAGAGATTAAATATGAAAATATAGTTACAAATTTTAATAGTGAAATAAATAGTCTTTTGAAATTTTTAGAAATTCCATGGAATGACTTAGTATTAAATTATCAGAAAACTGCTAATGAGAGAGAACGTATCTTTACTCCAAGCTATGATCAGGTTATAAAACCGCTTTATACAAAATCAATTGGAAGATGGACCAAATATAAGTCTAAGTTTTCTAAAGTCTATCCAACACTTGAACCATGGATTAAAGAGTTTAATTATGAATAATTCAAAAAAAATAGTTAATAGTTGGAATGAGTGGGATCCGTTAAAGCACGTTATCGTTGGAAGAGCGGATGGTACTTGTATTCCAGCACCAGAGCCAGCATTAGATGCAAAAGTTCCTGAAGATAGTGATATGCGAGGACAGTTTGGTCCAAGAACCAAAGATACTGTCGATAAAGCAAATGAATTATTAGATAACTTTTCAAACATGCTTCAAAAAAGAGGCATTAAAGTTGACCGACCAACACCAATTGATTTTAATCAAAAGACATCCACACCTGATTGGGAAGCAGAAACTATGTTTGGTTGTATGCCTCCAAGAGATGTTTTGTTAACTGTGGGTAATGAAATTTTAGAAGCAACAATGAGTTATAGATGTCGTTGGTTTGAATATCTATGTTACCGACCATTACTTAAAGATTATTACAATCAAGATCCTAACATGAGACACGAGTCTGCTCCAAAACCAAGACTAACAGATGCAGATTACAGAAAAGATTATTTATCAGATAAAATTGGTGTTCAAAAAAGATTAGAGTGGACTGAGAAAAAATATTTTGTAACTACCGAAGAAGAGCCATTGTTTGATGCAGCAGATGTATTGAGATTTGGAAAAGATTTAGTTGTTCAACATGGATTTACAACTAATTTAAAAGGAATTGATTGGCTAAAGAGACATTACAAAGATCACAGAGTTCACGCAGTAAATTTCCCAGGAGATCCATATCCTATTCACATTGATGCAACCTTTACACCAATAAAAGAAGGATTAATTATCAACAATCCTCAAAGAAGATTACCAAAAGAACAAAGAAAACTTTTTGAAGATAATGGATGGGAAATTGTTGATAGTGCTCAACCAGCTCATAACGAACCACCACCACTTTGTTATTCATCAACATGGTTATCAATGAATGTTTTGGTTTTAGATCCCAAAACAGTTTGTGTTGAGAAAAGTGAAATTTATCAAGCTGAGCAATTAGATAAATTAGGAATGGAAGTAGTGCCAGTAGAACTTAGAGATGCTTATGCATTTGGTGGAGGACTTCATTGTTGTACAGCAGATGTATATAGAGAAGGCACTTTAAAAGATTATTTTCCAAAACAATAACAATGGCAAAAATTAAAACAAAAAGAGAGCGTGTTAAATTCGCCTCTGATAATGTTGCAGGTGCTTGTCCTGAAGTATTAGAGGCAATCATAAAAGCAAATGAAGGAGATAGCACTCCATATGGAAACGATCCTTTATCAACTGAGTTACAAGATAAGTTTTCTGAAATATTTGAAAAAGAAGTAATTGTTTTTCCAACTGCATCAGGAACAGCTGCGAATGCATTAGCTTTATCTACGATGACACCATCATATGGAAATATTTATTGCCATAAAATGTCTCATATTAATACTGATGAATGTGGTGCCCCTGAATTTTATACAGGAGGTGGAAAATTAATACCTTTAACTGGAATAATGGGAAAAATAACTGCAGAAGAATTACACCAATCTATAGGTGGAAAAGGAATTGTGCATCACACCCAACCTTCATCAGTTAGCATTACTCAGGTGTGTGAAACAGGTGAAGTTTACCAATTAGATGAAATCAAAAAAATTGCAGAAATTACTCATAAACATAATCTAAATTTACATATGGATGGTGCTAGATTTGCTAATGCATTGGTATCTTTAGGTGTAACTCCTGCTGAAATGACTTGGAAATCAGGCGTAGATGTATTGTCATTTGGAGCAACTAAAAATGGATGTTTAGCGGCTGAAGCAATTATATTTTTTAAGAAAGAATTAGTAGGAGACATTGCTTTTTTAATGAAAAGAGCAGGGCATTTGTTATCTAAAATGCGTTTTGTATCTGCTCAACTAGATGCCTATATTTCAAATGATGTTTGGTTGAGAAATGCGAAACATGCTAATGCAATGGGTAAAAAGTTAAGTGATGGTCTAAGCAAACATAATGATATTGAAATTGCTTATCCAACGGAAGCAAATGAAGTTTTCGCTAAATTTCCAAGAGAAAAAATAGAACATCTTAATTCCAAAGGTTACAAAATGAATGAAGAAGAATTGGATGGTAAAGCTGTGAGATTAGTAGCTGCTTGGAACACCAAAGATAGTGATGTTGATGAATTGTTAAATACAATTAAAGCTAGCTAGGATTTTCTTTTAAAAACTCAATATACTTTAGCACTTCATCAAATTTTTCATCAGGAACATCCTTATAACTTGCATTGAATTTACTTTTCACACAAATAGCAACGTGAGCATAGGGGTTTCTTCCTTTTGGGTGATTTGGATGGTCAGGTAATTGCCCCACCAAATAATCGCCAGCTTCCTGAATAATTTTCCATAGTTTACTTGCGTTTTCTTTGTTCATATTATTTTAAAATATTATAGTCTTTAATTATGTCAGATAAAGAAATTCATCAAGGTGGCTGTGCCTGTGGAGAAAACAGATACGAAACGACAGGTAATCCAGAAAGAGCTAGAGTTTGCCACTGTAGATATTGCCAACTTAGATCAGGAAGTCCTTTTGGTGTTGGTGCTTGGTTTAAAGAAGAAAATGTAAAACATCATTCACAAAATTATAATCAATATAAATTTGTAACTGAGAGTGGAAATGCTTTTGAAACAAATTTTTGTAAAAAATGTGGAACTAGTGTTTATTGGACGATATCAGCACCTGCTTTAAAAGGTTTAACAGCAATTGCTGCTGCAACATTTGATCCACCAAGTTTTTGGTTTGGAGTATCAGGTGAAATTTTTACAAGATCAAAAGCACCTTATATTGATATTATATGTGAAGAACAATTTGAAACATCACCTACTTATAATCCAAATAAACATGATGAAGATAGGTTTGATGGATCTAAATAGAATTACTTTCCCACAACAGAGGAAAATATTCCTCATCTAATAAATCACTATTTTCTTTCTTGTATTTTTTATAAGTTTTAGCAGTTCCACCTTCATTTGTTGGATGAAATTTTGCATTACTTGGAACACAATGAGAAACGATTGCTCTACGGTGGTTACTGGAAGTATTTAAGCCTGATCCGTGCCAGGTAAAGCCATGGTGAAATGAAACACCACCAGCTGGCACCTCTACATAAGCAACTTCTATTTGCTTATTATTTTTTTCCGCAAAAATATTCAATTCTTTTTTATAATCTTCAGGGGAGTGAAATTCTCCTTTAGGAGGTTGAAGTCCCCATTTATGAGAGCCTTTTATATATTCTAAGGTTCCAGTTTCTTTAGATGCATCATCTAAAGACATCCAACAAGTCATCATTGTTTGAGGAATAAGCCAATCATCATAAGCGGCATCTTGATGAAAACCTAAGGTTTTTCCTCCTGGTGGTTTCCATAAAACATTATCCTGAACTAATCTTGCACCTTGCCAATTCATTAAACGAGAACAAACTTCACCAATTATTTTATGACAAACTACTTTTTTTATTAAATTATCTGCTTTCCAAGCATTACAGATTTGACGAGTAGCATCTTCAGGATCTTTATCAAACTTCCAATTCCATTCATCTGGTTTAATTTCTGTTTCAAAATTACCTTTAAATAAAGGCTCAAATTTATTTCTAAGATCGTTTATGTAATTTAAATCTAAAAAATTATCTAAAATTAAAAAACCGTTTTTATTAAATTTTTTAATTAAATCTTCAGTGAGCTCAAAAGATATCATCTAATTTTTTAAAATTATTTAATATATTTAATTTTGTAGTATATTCTTCCTATTATTTCTCTTACAAAATAACTTGTACCACCAAGACCGCCTACCGATGGGATTAGGTCCATCAGTGTAAAATTGTTTGATATAGATTTAAAATCAACAGGATATTCAATGACTTCAAGATCTGCAGCTTGAAACACTTTCAGTGCTCTAGGCATGTGAGAGGCAGAAGTTACTAAGATTAATTTACTATTTTTTTGGGGAAAAAGTTTTTTAACTGCTTTAGCTTCTTGATCAGTGTTCACAACATTTTCAGTAAGCATTATTTTATTTTCAGGAATTCCATAACTAATTGCTAATTCTTTTAAATATTCTCCTCCAGGTTTGCCAATAGACCATGGATATTTTCCACGAGTAAACACAATGAAATTAGCTTTATTGTTTTTATATAGATCAATTCCTGAAACAAACCTATCTACAGCATCATTAAATTCATATTTATAACCATCAACAGTATTGATGGGTCTTAACATTCCACTTAACACAATTATAGCATCAGCTTTATCCATATTGGATGCTTGAATCGGTTTATAATTTATTTCTAAATAATTAATTAAGTTTTTTGAAACAATAGGTAATGAACAAATTGATAAAACAATAATTCCAGAGATAGTAAATTTTTTAGATTTAAATTTTATTCCTAGAACTAGTAAGAATACAACTATCATTAAAGGACTTATCAACATTGGTAATATTTTATGCAAATATATCATAAGTTATTTTTAGGTAACCAAGAACCATACAATAGGTTATCTTTATCTATTGGAAGTTTAACATTTTTATTTTTTCTGAAAGAATCGTAGACAGCAGTTACAAATTCTAAAGATTTTCTAGCATCCAACAAAGTAACTTCATAACTTGCAGATCCATCTAATTTGTTTGCAATTTCATCAAACATACCTGCATACCAAGATTGCGGTTCTTCTACTTTTGACAATACTTCATCTATTTGCGCTTGAGTAACTGGGGATCTTGGTAAGAAATACCACTCATCATCCGCTGGACTATATGGTTTATCTGGTGATGCACCAGACTCAGCAGTTAATCCTTCAAAACAAAATCTAAGTCTGCTTGTATCGTTTGCAGCTCCAAGTGTAATTGAGCTTGTAACTAGTGTTCCATTTTCCATTTCAATTGATAAAGCTGCACAATCTTCTACTTCAATATCATTTACTCTAGTTGATAATTTGGCAAATACATTTGAAACCGGACCCAAGATCATGCTTACTAAGTCATGAATGTGTATTGAATGACTTAATATAGCTCCACCTTGTTCACCTTCCCAAGTTCCTCTCCAAGGTTTTGAATAATAATCTTTTCCTCTATTCCAATGAGTTTCTAATGAAGCAACCAAAGGTTTTCCAGCTAAACCAGATTTTATTAATGCTTTTAATTTTGAAAATCCTAGACCATATCGATATTGGAAAACAGGAAAAATAATTTTACCTGTTTCTTTACTGATCTTTTCTAATTGATCGACTTCTTTAAGACTTGATACTAATGGCTTTTCACAAATTACATGCTTTCCAGCTTCCATTGCTTTTTTACAAGCTGAAAAATGTAAGTGAGGCGGAAGACATATATCAATGATATCTATCTCTTTTACTTTTAATACTTCATCAAAGTTTAGTGATACTTTTGTTTCAGTATCTTTTGATAAAATGTTATCAATTGCTTCTCTTGTAAGTCCACATAAAGTGTGAACATTAAATCTTTCTTTAACTTTTTGAAAATCTTCATAGTGCTTGGCACCTATATTGGTTCCAATAATTGCTACTTGATACTTTTTCATTTTGTTTCAGCTTTTAATTGTGCTTTTATTGCAAGTTCCATTGAAAGATAGGTTAATTCCTGAGAACAAGCAGTTTCAGTTCTGTTGATTACATCATTAATTAAATTTCTAAAGTAGGGGAGCTTAACATCAGAGCAATCGATGTATTTAACTTCTTCATTATTGGCTAAATATAAATGATTACCTTTTTCTGATTTTGCTAAATCTGTATATTTTCTTATTTCTATATAGCCTTTATCTCCAAGGATTAATAATCGTCCATCTCCCCATGTTGGAAGCGCATCAGGAGTAAACCAATCTAATCTAACGTAACCATGCCCACCATTACCAGTTAGATTAACCTCTCCAAAATCTTGAAAACCAGGCTTTTCCTTCTTGGTAGTGTTTTCAACAAAAGCATGATTAATTTTTGCTTCATTTGAATTTGTAAATACTAAAAATTGATGAATTTGATGTGAGCCTATATCAGTAATTATTCCACCATAACTCTCTCTATCATAAAACCAATCAGGTCTTTCATAGTTGCCTTGTCTATGTGGACCTGTTCCAATTGTTTGCTTTATTTTGCCAATTTTTCCCTCGTTAACTAATTCTTCAGCTTTAGCAACGGCTGCAACATGAAATCTTTCTGAAAAATTAACTGACCATATTTTACCAGTTTCTTTTACTGTTTGTTTAAGTTCATTCAATTGATCTAAAGTAGTGCAACCAGGTTTATCGACCATTACATCTTTTCCAGCTCTTAAAGCTTCTATTGAATTATGAGCTCTATCTTTTGGAACTGAAGATATTAAAATCATATCAATTGATGGGTCATTTAATATTTCTTCCTTATTTTCTTTTCTTTTAATATTTGGATTTTTTGAATTGAATTCCCCAAGGGTTAATGGATCACCCTCTGTCCAAAAGAATTCACAAGTGCATCCTTCTTTTAACATTTCATCTAACATGTCAAAGATGTGACCGTGATCGATACCAATAACACCAAGATTTAATGTTTTTTTCATAATTATTTTTTTATTTGTAGATAAACTTTGAAAAAACTTTCATCTGGAGATGTGCCCCAGATTTTATCATCAAGCATTCCATTAAAATAATAAATTTCTGATCTATCTTTTCCACTTAAAACATCAAGTTTAATTGAACCGTTTAATTCTCCATTCGGGTTTATATCAATTTTTGCTGTTTCATAATGTTCTTTTGAACCAGTTTTTAATTTGCTAGCTTTAATAAAGAAGATTAATTGACCATTTATAATTTCAAGTTTTCCATTACCAATTTTTTTATTTTTACCATCCTCTGAAACACGATGTAATTTGAATTTATATTCTCCATCAAATAATTTTGATTTTTTATTAATTTCAGCTTTTTTTTCATCACTAAGCAAATAATCAACAACAACTGCATTTCCTTTTCTATCTATCCAATTATTGACTGCTTCTTGAAGACTCATATCAAAGTAGTTTTTAGTATAAGTTTTATTATCCCAAGCTAGAACGTGTCCCCAATCTTCAAATCCTGAAATTTTTCTTTTGTCAGCTTCAATACTAAATCCAGCGTCATAAAACTCCAAATCTTTCTTGATTGCTTTTTTTAAAGCTAATTTATCTTTGACACCGTCTGCATATTTGTCACCTATATTCCAAATAAAAAATACATCTTTAATATTATTTTTTTCAAAGTTATCTCTGGAGGGATAACAGTTTACCCAACTATTATTACATGCTTTCATTGAACTTTTATATGTAAAGCTTCTATCGTTATTTTTTTCAAAATTTTCATAGAATTTTCTAGTTTCATCGTCTACCCAAAAGCTATCCACTAATACTCTTACATTTTTGTATTTACCAATTCTTTCCGCATGAAAACCAATACCAATTGCTCCAGCAGAAAAACCTAAAAACATAACCTCATCTGCGTTCTTAAGCTGCTGATCAATTTGATCTATGACATCATTTACTATCACTCTACCTTTAAAGGGAACTTCTTTACCATCAACTAAATTCATATGATTACTCTGATAAAGATCGCTAGAACAATAAGGTATAAAAACTAAATTATAATTTTTATCTTCCAAGTCTTTTTCTATACCTTGACCAAAATAATGAGGTTTCAATTCAGGAGATTTCATACCTTCTGGCCTTGATCTGTACTCTTCAGGATCTCTTGCAATACCACCTCCTGGTAAAACTATAGCCCATTTATTTGATTTACCTTTTTTGATTGTATAGGTAGCTTGTTCTCCGTTGTTACAAATAGCATCGGGATTTTTAGTAAGTTTTAACTCGTTTGAAAAACTAGAACTAATAGTAAAAATTAAAAAAAATAATGTAATAAAAAATTTAATCATTCGATAATTTTGGATTTTTAAAATATTAGTCGAAGGCACATCTAAAACCAACATAAATTGCATAGAAATTAGATGGTTTGTATTGCGCTCCACTTTTAGAAGTCTTAGAACCTCCATACCACCAAGAAGCACCAGCTGTTAATGAATTATCGTTTTTTTGATCGTCTATCCATTCCCAAACATTTCCTCCCATTGCAACTAAACCATTAATTCCGTCTGGTAGTTTAGTTACATCAATATGTTTGTCATAATTTAATAATCCTTGAGAATTCATATTTTTTGCTTCATCACCGCTTGGGTATTTATAGACTTTGCCTTTTTCAAACTCTGAAGAATTAAATACCTGCTTGTATGCAGCGTAAGACCATTCATCAAAAGTGGGCAGTCTACCATCTATTGATTTACAGTAATCCTCAGCTTCGTATCTACTAACATGTACCGCTGGTTCTAATTCACTATCAGGATTTTCGCCGTATGGGGTTTTATATGTCCAACCAGCTCTTTTTTCCCAACCAGCACCCCATTCATATCCACCACCAGTTTTCTCTGCTTCAGTGATTAAATTATTTTTTTTGGCATAATTTTTAAATTCTTGAATAGTGATTTCATATTTATTTAAAGAAAAGTTTCCAAAATCAATTTTGGTGTTTTCAAAGGCAAATGTTTTAGAAAACAAAAATAAACTCAAAATAATTAATTTCTTCATTTAATTAGTAGTTTCCTTTTTTATCTGATCCTTTGTAAAAAATATCTTGAAGATTTTGATTTTCTCTTTTTTTAATCAACAAATCCTCTTTATTCATCAATGATTTTGGTCTTTGAATTATCTCATGGTGATGAAATTCATCAACACCTCTTGCTAATTGAACACTATTTTTACCTAATACTTGTTTAACGTTTGTGCCAATATAACTTTGGATTACAAAACCAATTCTTCTGTCATTACTTTTGTTTATTCCTGATCCATGAACTATTCTTGGGTGGTGTAATGACATTTGACCTGCAACAAGTTCAACAGATTTAACTTCATCATCTGGAACATCATTAACTGTTTGACCTCTTGTTAATAAATTTCCTTGATTAAATTTTTCATCATGATCTCTAATTTCTATATGTGATTTAGGCCACATTTTCATACAACCATTTTCTTCATTTGAATCTGTTAAAGCTACCCAAGCCGTAACCCAATTATGAGGTTCTAAACCAATATATTTTGCATCCTGATGATAACTTACAAAACCTTCTTGATTAGGATTTTTTATAAATAAAGTTGTTCCACATACTAAAATATTTTTTCCAATAATACTTTCTACAGCATCTAATAGTTTTGAATTATGAACTATGGCATCTAGTTTTGGAGAAATTAAATGAGCATTGTATCTTTCAGATTTATCAATTTCATCAGGCATTTCTTTTTCTATTAATTCAATTTCATCCCTTGCTTCTTTAGCTTCTTCTTTTGACAAAATATCAATTGGAGCTATGTAACCTTGATCTTGGTATTCTTTAAGTTGATTTGAATTTAAATTAGCCATATGCTTTTGTAATGAATATTAGTATATCCTCTATTTATTTTTCACCAGTAAAATCAATCTCGTTTCAAAAAATTAATAAATGTGAGATTAAAAAAAATATAGGAATTATTAATGATCGATTGTTTGCATTCTCAAGACTATTAGATACTGGAGAGGCTCAAAAAATGGAACAAGAGCCTGTTGAAAGAAAATTAATAAATTTTCTTACTTTAAAAAATACACCTATACTTAATAAATATTCATTTGAATTTAATGAAGGAAATCTAGAATTATTTGATGATCAAAAAAAATTATTTTCAATCAATCCTAACAATCCTGAAGAAGTAAGTTTAATAGAACAAGAAGTATTAAATTTAGATGAGCAAGTTAAAGGACCAGTATTTCTATTAAAGAATAACCAAAACCCTTTTTTTGATACAAATAGTGGGGGAGAGATAATGAACTCAATATCTTTAATAAATCACAATAGTATTAAAGACTTTGAAAAAAATATAGGTAAAGAAGTTGAGTATCAAAGGTTTAGAGGAAACTTCTACGTAAGTGGTTTAAATGCTTGGGAAGAGAGAAGCTGGATAGGTAAATCTATCAATATTAATGGAGTACCCTTTAGAGTTGATGATCATATTCCAAGATGCTCAGCAACTAATTTGAAACCTAAATCAAGTGACATAACTTTTAATCTTCCTCAGAAACTTAAAGAGTTTTATGATCACATGGATCTTGGAGTATATTTAATTCCTTTAGAAGATGGTGAAGTATCTATTGAAGATAAAATTATAATTTAATTTGTGGAACTAGGTTCCTCAAAAACATTTTTTGTTTCATTTACAGCAGTATTATCTAATGTTTCTGGAGTATCTGGGTCTAATTCTAATCCAGCAGGTGTAATGGTTGCAGGAACAGGTGTAAATGTAGAATCTGGATTATTGACAGTTTCCCTTACTCTCATTCTGTATAAACCAAATGCACCAATTAAAGCATGAACTATAATTAAAAATCCAAAAAACCCATTTAATCCAAACCAACCCATAAATAGCGAACATAAAATAGGACCACTTATAGCCCCTAAACCAAAGATTAATTGTAGTCCACCACCAGCAGCAACGAATTTAGATTTTGGAACAAAGTCATTAGTGTGTGCAAGGTTTAAAGAAAATAATGGAAGACATAAACTTGAATAGAGACCAACCGTAATAAAGAAAACTATTTTTTTAAATGCAAGTTCATCCATATAATAAATGTTTTGTATAGGATCATTAGAAGTTAAAATTGATAATAATGCTAAAGCAGAACTTCCAAATGTTGTTACGATAATTACCCTTCTTCTATCGTATTGATCAGAAAAATATCCAATTGGTCCCTGACCTAACACTCCCGCAATTGTTGCTATAAACAAAAGAATTGAAGTTTCAAATAAAGTTAGTTTTGCAAGGGTTGCGTAAACTGAAATTAATGAAAAAAATGCAGCATGAATTACTCCAGTGAAAAAAGAACTAAAAGTGCCAAGAGGAGAGATTTCATAAAGTTCTTTAATACTAATTGTTTCAATTTTTTTGAATTTTGGAGCCGGTCTTTTTGTTAATAAAATTGGAACAAGCGCTAAAGATAAAAGTACAGATACCAAAATAAAAGGTTCATATGCTTTTGGTTCACTTAAGTTAAGTAACAACATTCCAACTGCAAGACCAAAATAAATTACCATCATGTAAGCAGACAATAATTGCCCTCTATTCTTATTAGTTGCTCTGTCGTTTAACCAACTTTCAGTGACAACATAACAACTAACTAAACTGATACCTGTTATAAATCTACTTACTGTCCACATAAATGGATTTACATAAACTACCGCAAGCAATGCACTAAGTGATGCAAGTGATGCAAAAGCTGCAAACACTCTGATGTGGCCAACCTTAGATACAAAATTTGGAGTTGTTCTAGACCCAACAAAGTAGCCGATATAATATCCTGACATGAAGACCCCTGTGGTAAAAACACTAAAGTCCTCAAGTACAGATCTAATACCCATTATCTGCATTTGTAATCCATGAGCTATCATCATGGTTCCAATACCTATAAATAGGGCCCAGGATTTTTTTACTTCTTTTTGCATTTCTAAATTTTAAGTATCAATAAATTGCGGGCTAAGTAGTTTTGGTTTGTGTTTTTTTTATGGCTAGGAATGAGTGAATAGCGATAGTTAAAATGATCACCACTCCTCCTTGAATTGTCTCCATTGAAGGTTGTTCTTTAACAACCATCCACACCCATATAGGTCCCAAAACTGTTTCCATTAGAAAGAATAGATTTACCTCAGCTCCTGTTATGTATCTTGGAGCTAGTGTTACCAACACAAAAGGAATGGCCACACAAAGGATACACATCGCTGGAATGATATAAATATCATTGTCTTTTAACTCAAAGGTATCAATAAAGAATAAAGCAACTAATGCTACGACCAGCTTACCAACCACAGCTGAAGGAACTAGGTTAAGGCTTTTACCAGCTCTGATTATTGTCGCTCCAGCAGCAAGACCACATGCAGTAATAAAACCTAAAATATCTCCAAAAATGTTTCCTAATTTCACAGAGTCGTAAAATATATAAAGAACACTTAAAAACGTAATTGCTATAGCAACTAAAGTATTTCGATCTGGTTTTTCTTTTAAAAATATTGCACCAAAAATAGCGGACAGCATTGGCGCAAGCGCAATCATAACAAGCGTATTTGCAACATTTGTGTTTTGAATTGATAATACAAAAGTAATATTGGTAATGGAAAACGTAATTATATATGCAACACCGTAAATTGAATTTCCATAAAGTAATTTAAAAAAACTTGATTTGTAAATAAACAACATTCCAACAAATACAGTTACAAATGGAATGATGCCTCTATAAAAAACTAATCCCCAAGTATCTACATTTGAAAGTCTAATAAATAAACTATCAGGAGTGATAAACATCACTGCAACAAAAGCCATTAAAGAACCTTTTTGCTGATCAGTTAAATTGTTCACGCTTTTAATTCTTTCCAAAAAGTTTTTGCTAAGTTTATTCCTGATAAATCAAAAAAAGTTTTAAGTCCTGTAGGAGAAGTAACATTGATGTCTCCATTTAACTTTTGATCTATAAAATCAATGCCTGCAAAATATATATTTTCTTTTTTCAAATCTTTAGCAATTAATTTTGAAATTTTATTTTCTTGATTTGTTAAATTGATATTAATTGGTTTAGCACCTTTACTCATATTACTCAAATAAGATCCCTTTTTAGGAACTCTAGAAATTGCACCACATACTTTTCCATTAATTATAAAAACTCTTTTGTCTCCTTTATTTATTTTAGGTAAAAATTTTTGACACATAATATGATCATGCTTTTTAATAAATTTATTTATAAGTTTTGAATTAAATTTGTTTAATAAGTGAATATCATTACCACTATAACTATGAATAGGTTTGATAATTACTTTCTTATGTTTTTTAATAAAATTTTTGATTTCATTTATATCCTGAGAAAAAAGTGTATCTGGCATATATTTTAAATACTTTGTTGAATATAACTTTTCAGAGATGTTTCTGATAGATGTTGGGTTATTGATAATTTTAGCTTTATTTTTAATAAAATCTAAAATGTAAGTCGTTGAAATATATTCTAAATTAAATGGTGGATCTTGACGAATTAAAATAAACTTACACTTTGTAAGGTCTAAAGTTTGTTCTTTAATGATTTTATAAAATTTCTTGTTTTGATAATTGAATTTAATGAAGAAACCTTTAGCTAAAACTTTTTTGTTAATTATTGATAGATCTTTTGGATCATAATAAAAAATTTTATATTTATTTTGAATTTCGTTAGCTAAAAAAACACTAGTATCGGTTACAGGGTTTAAGGAAGAGGGATGATTGCCTTGAACAGCTACTATTTTATTTGTCATATAATTCTTCTAAATTTTCATCTTTTGAAAATTTACTAATCATATGATCTGCGTTTGTAGTCTTATTATCAACTACATTTTGCAAATGATTTAAGAAGATAGTTTCGTTATTTCCTTTTTTACTAATGATATCTCTTTTCTCTAATCCTTTTCTAGAAATGTCCAAAAGAGCAGAAGTCCAATATAATAAGTCTTTGCCCATCAATTGTGTATTAAATCCTTTTTGAGGAGCTTCTAAATAAGCATTAATTATTTTGTCCGTTTCCCATGAAGAGACTAGTTCATACGCTTCATCTAAATTTCCATATAACATACCAATATTGAAAGCTGGTCCAGCACACAGGCAATCCCAACCACAGGTATCCATTGATCTAAGCTCAATATATTTCTTCAGTCTATTTTCAGTGAAGATTGTGCTTAAATGCGTTGTAAGATCAGCTTCAGTTGGAAGTCTATTTCCTATTTCTTCAATTTTTCCATCCATGAAATCTTTAAATGTATATTTTCTTCCAGAAATATACTGATCATTATGTTGAATGAATAAAATTGGAAAGTTTATTACAAATTCTGCATATTTTTCAAAATCTAAACTTTCAAAAAATAATTTAGGCAAACCTCCTCTCGAAGTGCTTTGCCATACTTTAGATCTATAAGATAAATAATTACTATTCTTTTTTTCTACGATTGATGAGTTTGCAAATAGTGCAATTGAAATAGGAACAATAGAATTAGCTAGTTTAAATTTTTTAATAAAATCTTCTTCTGAATTGTAATCAATATTTAATTGTGTTCCACACGTTCGATACATCATATCTAAACTAAGCTCTCCACCTAGTGGCATGTCTTTTGTCATTAACTCATAACGTTGCTTAGGATTGTTTGGAATATCCTCTAATTTTGAAATAGGATCAAAACCCGCACTAACTATTTTGATATCTAATTTTTTAGTAACTTGTTTTAATTCAAATAAATAGTCTTGAGACTCTGCACATGCTTCATGCATATGGTTTAACTTGTCACCGGATAGTTCAATTTGGTTACCAGGTTCTAGCGTTATATTTTTTCCACCCTTATTAAGACCAATAATGTTTTCTTTTTCAAAAACAGGGTTCCAGCCAAACTCAGTTAAGGCTGTAAACATTTCTTTTACTTTAGGGTAATCAATTCTTTTATTGTCTTTAGTATTGAACAAGAACTTTTCATGTTCGATACCAATTCTAAAATCTTTATCTTCTTTGATTCCAGATTTAAAATATTCAATAATTTTTTCTTTACTGTTAATCATGCGCTTTAGATAGTCGATTTTAATTTAATTTAAAGTAAAGAATAGGGCTTTCTTGAGAATATTTTCTTAACCATTGGCGCAAATTCCTCTAATTTCATACTTTTATAGTCTGGATCAAAAGAAGCCTGGTCCCATTTCTCGCAAAACTCTACAGCATCGTTAAAATATTTATGATCTTTATATTTATCTCTTTGATTTTGATTCTTTCCAAGATGATGCGCGTAATAATACATTTGAAACTCGCCATGCTTTTGAATGATCCAATGTGTTTTTTCTGAAACGAAGGGTTTTAAAACTGAAGCTGCATATTCTGAATGATTAACAGGAGCTAACTCATCTCCAATATCATGCAGTAATGCTGCAACCACCATTTCCTCATCTGCATTATCTTTAAAAGCTCTTGTTGCAGTTTGAAGAGAATGTTCAAGTCTAGTAATTTTGTATCCTTCTAAAGTAGAATTTAATCCGCTCATAAATTTTAATATTCGATCAGCAGTGCCATCAATATATTTTTGTTCATACTCATCAAGCAACAAATACTCATCCTTGGTTCCATTTTTCATTTCAGTAAAATTTACTGTTTTCATATTTTAATTATTAGATGCTGTACTTAATAAAGAAAGTTGAGTTATTTTATTATCTCCCAATTCATCAACAGGTTTAACAGGGTAATCTCCTGTAAAATAATGATCTGTTAATTGAGGATAAGCCTCATTTCTTTTGTCAAAACCAATTGCTCTATACAAACCATCAATAGATAAAAATTTAAGTGATTTTGCTCCAATATATTCACAAATTTCGTCATTAGTTTTATTTGCTGCTAATAACTCTTTTTTAGTTGGGGTATCTACGCCATAAAAATCTGGATATTTGATCTCAGGACAAGCAATTCTAACATGAACTTCTTTTGCACCCGCATCATATAACATTTTAACAATCTTATAAGAAGTAGTTCCTCTAACTAGCGAGTCGTCAATTAAAATAATTTTTTTATCTTTAATTGTGCTTTGGTTTGCATTTAATTTTAACTTTACACCTAAACTTCTAATTTGCTGACTTGGCTCAATAAAAGTTCTTCCAACATAGTGATTTCTAATTAGACCATGCTCAAAATTCATTTTTAAGTGTTGTGCAAAACCGAGTGCCGCAGCATTACCAGAGTCTGGTACTGGTACTACTATATCTGCTTCAACATCATTTTCTTTTGCAAGCTCTTTTCCTAAATTTTTTCTATGCTCATATGCTGTTTTGTTATCAAGTAAGCTATCTGGTCTTGAAAAATAAATATACTCAAACACACATGGTCTTACTTTCTTAGGAGGGAAGGGTTTTATACTAGTTAGTTCATCATTTTCTATTAGCACTATTTCACCATTTTCTACTTCTCTAATAAATTTTGCACCAATAATATCTAATGCACAAGTCTCAGAAGCTAACACATAGCTGTTTCCTAATTTTCCAATCATCAATGGTCTAATTCCATATGGATCTCTTACACCTATTAAAGATTTTTGCGTCATCATTACCAATGCATATCCACCTTGTATTTGGAATATCGCATCAATAACTTTATCAATTGTTTTTGATCTTTTAGATTTAGCAATTAACTGAACAATAGTCTCTGTATCAGAAGTAGTGTAAAAAATCGCTCCTTCTTCTACGAGCTTGTTTCTTAAAGATATTGAATTTGTTAAGTTTCCGTTATGTGATACCCCAATTCCACCTGCATTAGTATCTGCAAAAAAAGGCTGGATATTTCTTAAAATATTATTGCCAGTAGTACTATATCGATTGTGCCCAATAGCATAATTACCTTTAAGGTTTTTTAGAACTTTTTCTTTATTAAAATTATCACCAACTAAGCCAAATCTTTTTTCTGAATAATATTTTTCCCCATCAAAAGTAACAATTCCACAACCTTCCTGGCCTCTATGTTGAAGTGCGTGCAAACCTAAAGCTGTTAAAGCAGAGGCATCTTTTGCATTGCTTATGCCAAATACTCCACACTCTTCTTTTAGTTTTGGATCAAATATCTTCAATTTTTTCTTTAGACTCTTGATATGTTTTTTCATTAGGAAATTCTTCAACAAGATAACTACTACCTTTTTTCAAATATGGAAAGACGTATGATTTATCTAAATTAATTGGCCATTTATCGTAGTTATAAACAATATGGACTCCAGAAAAAATAGACACACATACAATATATGCTTTTAAAAACCCAAAAAAGAATCCAAAGGTAGTATCCAAGCCACCGATACCAGTATATTTTATTGCTTTACTAATTGCTTTGTTAACTAATAAGACCAAAAAGATAACAACTATAAATATTGCAATTCCAAGTCCGACATCTAGAACATATTCGTTATCAATTATATCTTCTACATAAGGTTTTATACGTGGAAATAAAATTAGTGTAATAACGTAGGCAAGAAGCCATTTTGCCATTGAAAGGATGCTTAAGACAAACCCTTTTCTATAACAACTAATTAAAGACCATATGGTTACTGCGATATAGATTAAATCAATAATAGAGGATACTTCAAAAAAATCTTTAAGAGCATCTACCATTAAGCATCTTTACCAAAAGGTTTAACTATCAATATCAATGCTGGCAGCAAAGTTAACACCGATATCATTGCAAGCAACATTGCAAGACCTGTAAACATTCCAAAATATATGGTTGGTATAAATTTAGATAATACTAGAATTGAAAAACCAAATACAATTGTGATTGAGGTATTTAGAATTGCAACACCAACTGTTGAGTGACAGGTTTTTAAAGTTTTATTGTAATCTTTTAGTTTGCTAAATTCTTCTTTGAATCTGTAGATATAATGAATACTATTATCAACAGCTATACCGATTGTAATTGCAGCAATTGTAATAGTCATCATGTCTAATGGTATTCCTAATAATCCAATAATTCCTAAAATAAAGAATGCAGCTATAAAATTTGGAACAACACCTATTAATGAAAGTTTTATATTTCTAAATAAAATAATGAACATTGAGAAAATACCAATCATAACCAAACCAAGTGTCAAAATTTGTGACTTAAACAAACTTTGTAACAAATTGTTAAATAATATTAGCACTCCTGCTAATTTGTAATCATCTTTTTCTAATCCTAATTCATTTTCTAGATCAAAATTAATTTTATTAATTAAGTCATTTCTTCTCAAATTTTCCTGTGAGTCTATTATTCTAAGACTTATTCGAGCTTCATTATTTTCTATGGATAAGTATGGATCAATTATTTCTGTTTTAATACTTTCAGGTATCTTTGAATACAATACTCCCATTTCTAAAGTACCAAGTGGATTATTGTTATTCAATTGTGTTGCAACATCAATAATTGATGAAAAAGATAAAACTTTACCAACTTGTGGAAGACTATCGAAATAATTATGAACTGATGCAATTCTATCTATTTTATCTTTGGTAAACCAATATTTTTCATCATTTGTATCTTCTTCATCTCCCCAATCTTCAAATTCATCATCATCCTCTGACTTCTTTTCTTCTTTTTTAGGAAACTTTAAAATAACTTCTAATGGAGTGGTTCCACCAAGTTCTTCGTCAATTAGTTTCATACCTTTGTATATTTCAGTATTTTTATCGAAATAATTTATAAAACTATTCTCAACTTCGAGTTTACTTATTCCAACGACACTTAAGACAATGATAATTCCAGTTGCAGAAAAAATTGTAAATTTGTTATTTAAAGAAATTGAACCAAGTATCGATGTAATTTTAGAGTCTTGTTCTTTTTTTAGAGATACATTTCCAGTTGAGGTAAAACTCAAAAGGGTAGGGAGCAAAGTAAAAGTTATTATAAAAGATGTAATCAAACCAAAAGTCATCATCCATCCAAAATCTATAATTGGTTTAATTTCACTAAAGATTAAAGATAAGAAAGCTAAAATTGTTGTTAAAACTGTATACAATATAGGCCAAAACATTTTACTCGTTGTTAAGGAAATGATTTCAAAGTTATTTTTTGATGGAAAATTTTTTTTAAGCTGTAGAAACCTAGTACTCATATGAATATTCATCGCCATTGTAAGAATAAGCATTAAAGCAATAAAGTTTGACGATATAACAGTTACTTTCCATCCAAGCAATCCAAGTAGACCCGTCATAATAATGACTGAGAAAAAACAGCTACTGATAGGAACAACTATCCAAATTAGATTTCTAAATACAAACCAAAGAGTTGCTATAATAAATAATAAAACTCCAATACCAAATACAATGATATCACTTTTAATAAAAGTCATCATGTCATCAGCAATCATTGGAATTCCACCTAAGTAAATTTTTCCTACATCTCCATAACTTTGAATTACTTGTCTTATCTCTAAAATGTTTTGATGATTTTGTTTTTTTATCTGATCTTTATAATTTTCAATTTCTTCTCTAGATTTATTTTCAATATCTTCTAATTTTTTATTTTGTTTGATGTTAACAATGATTCCACTTGTTTTACCGTCTTCACTAATTACAAAATTTCTAAAAACAGGACTGTTTAAAATTTCACTAAACCCTCTTTCTCTATCTACTTCTTCATCTTTCAAAGTTTTAAAGCTTTCTAATCTTTCCTGAAGTGGTGCATCTGAATTATTTAAAAGTGGTATATCTAAAAGTGTAATAACACTATGAACCCAATCTAAACTTTGAATTTTGTATTTTATACTCAATAGATTATTTATTGAAGAGTCTGTAACCATTCCTTCATTAGGAGTGTATGTGAGAACTAAAAATTCTTTAGATCCGTATCTTTCAGTGATTTCTTGCAAGTATGCGAGATCTGGATCTCCATCAATTAACAACGTTTCTGATGAAGCATCTAGCCTAAAATCTTTAGAATAATAACCAAAGCTTAAAATAGAGATAAGAAGCAATATAAATATTGCTTTTGGATTCTTTAAAACTAAGTTTTGATACATTTGAGCTAACATTAGCTCTTTTATATTGGAAATTAGTTAGTTTGAGTATCTTTAAATTTGGTAAATCTTTCCTCAAACTCAAGTGTAACATTACCAATTGGACCGTGTCGTTGTTTCCCAATTATAATTTGAGCCAAGTGCGCTACTTCATTCATTTTAGCTTGCCATTCAGCATGTTCTACAGTTGCTTCTCTTGGTTCTTTTCTAGATAGATAATATCCTTCTCTGTAGACAAACATTACAACATCTGCATCTTGCTCAATTGAACCCGATTCCCTTAGATCTGCTAATTGAGGTTTATGATCATCTCTTTGTTCAACTTGTCTTGATAATTGTGATAGAGCAACAACAGGAACTGCAAGCTCTTTTGCTATTGCTTTTAGCCCTTGTGTGATTTGAGAGATTTCCTGAACTCTACCGTCTTTATTGTAAGTTGTACCTCTCATTAACTGAATATAATCAACCACAATCATATCTAATCCAAATAGTCTTTTAATTCTTCTTGCTCTATTACTTAGAGCTGCAATGCTAATAGCTGGTGTTTCATCGATATAAAGCGGAAGTTCAGCTATATTTTTCGAAGTCTCAAGAAATTTATCAAATTGATCATCTGAAATTCTTCCTCTTCTTATATCGTTTGAACTAATTCTTGCCTGTTCCGAGATGATACGAGTTGAAAGCTGTTCAGATGACATTTCTAAAGAGAAAAAAGCTATAGAAGATTTCTTACCACTATCTTGTAATTTTTGAGCAGCATTGAATGCAATATTTGTTGCAAGTGAGGTTTTACCCATTGAAGGACGACCTGCAATGATGATCAAATCAGATTGGTGCAAACCTCCTAGTTTATCATCTAAATCTCTGAGACCTGTAGGAACACCAACAATTCCTTCTTCATTTTTATAAGCAGCAGAAGCCATTTCGATAGTTTGTTTCATTGCATCATCAAATTTAATTAGAGAAGAGTTAAAAGAACCTTTTTCAGCTAAATCAAATAATTGTCTTTCAGAATTTTCAATTATAGTTTGCCCACTAGTATCAAGGTCATTTAATTTAGCACTATCAATAGTTTCTTCAGAAATTTTTATTAGCTCTCGTCTTACAAACATATCGTATATAATTTTTGAATATTCTACTGCTTGTCTTACAGATGTAGAGAATTTAGTTACTTTTACTAAATACTCTGGAACATTGATGTCGTCTTTTTCATCTTCAAAATAATTTTTTAAAGTGATGGGATTAGCAAGCATACCTTTATAGATAAGACTTTCGATAGCTTCAAAAATCTTTTGATGCATAGGATCGTAAAAGTTAATTGAAGAAACAATCGTATTTACTTCATCAAAAATATCATTACTAACCAGTATCGAGCCGATTACAGCTTGTTCTGCTTCAATGTTATTTGGTAATTCTTTGAATTTATCTTTAACAATACTTAAACTATTTTCCATAAATCAAAATCTATAGAAAATATTTTAATATTTAAATTTTAAATTTTAGCTGTTGAAAAGAATGTATAATTATTGAATTGTATCAGCTGATGTAACCTTAACAACTACTTCTGCATCAACTTCAGAGTGTAAAGAAATTTTAACTTTGAATTTTCCTAAAGATTTAATTTCTTCAACTGGTTGTATCATTGAAGGCTTGATTTCAATTTTATTTTCTTCTTGAATAAGTTTTGAAATTTCAGTTGGTTTCACTGAACCATAAAGTTCATTATTTTCAGTACTTAATTTTTGAACAGAGTATTCTTTATTATTAATTTGTTCTGCAATTTTAGCTGCTTCTTGTTTTCTCTCATTGTCTTTTTTAGATAAATCAGCTTTTATTTTTTCAACTTCTTTTATGTTTTCTTTAGAAGCATAAAGAGCTTTTTTATTTGCAATCAAAAAGTTTCTAGCAAAACCTCTTTTTACATCTATTACCTCTCCAACAGATCCAATTCTTTTAACGTTTTCTAATAAAATAACTTTCATTATATTAAAGCTAAGTTTCTTGCTCTTTTAATTGATAAAGATAATTCTCTTTGTTTTTTTTGAGAAACATTTGTAATTCTTGAAGGTAAAATTTTACCATTTTCAGAAACATATCTTTTTAAAAGTTTGATGTTTTTATAATCAACTTTAGGCGCACCTTTTACCGAAAGTGGGCAAGTTTTTTTAAATTTATATTTATTTGGTTGAAATATACTTAACTTTGCAAAATTACTTTGCTTTCCTTTTTTATTTCCACTCTGTCTTTTTGGCATTAGTTTTTAGCACTTTCTTTATTTTCACTATCTTCTTTTTTTCCAAAGTAGTTAGTGTCTAAATCAAATTCTTTTACTCTAACAGTAAGATATCTTAATAATTTTTTATCAATAGCTTCATTTTTTTCTAACTCTTCAACCACTTTACCTTTACCTTTAATTTTAAAGTGTATGTAGCTTCCTTTTTTGTTTTTTTTAATTAAATAAGAAAGGTTTAGAAGGCCCCAGTTCTCTGTTTTTACAACCTCACCTTCATTTTTTTCAACAATTTTAGAATATTTTTCAGTTAATTGTTTTAACTCACTCGGAGAAGTGTCTTGTCTAGCTATTATAGTATGTTCGTATAAGTTCATTTAAGTTCTTTAATAAAAAGTGAGGATATACTATTATAAAAGTTCAATTACAATAGATAAAAACACAAAATTAGTAATATTTTTATATGTTTTCAGTAATATTTCCAGGCCAAGGATCTCAAATAGTTGGAATGGGCAAAGAGTTTTATGACAAGTTTGAGCTTGTGAAAAGCCTATTTAAAGATGCTGATGAGACATTAAATTACTCAATTTCAAAGCTAATATTAGAAGGACCTAAAGAAGAGCTTGATTTAACAGCAAACACACAACCAGCAATTTTTTTAATAAGTTATTCTATATTTAACGTTATTAAAAAAGAATTTAATATTGATTTAAATAAAGCAAAGTATTTTGCCGGACATTCTTTAGGTGAGTATTCTGCTTTATCTTGTTCAGGCTACTTAAACTTTTCAGAGACATTAAAAATTTTAAGAATCAGAGGTGATGCTATGCAAAACTCTGTACCAAAAGGTGAGGGTGGTATGGTCGCAGTGCTTGGATCAACTGTTGAGGTAATAGAAAAAATATTAATAGATAATGAGTCCAAATTTATATCACAAATAGCAAATGATAATTCAGAGGGACAAATAGTTTTGAGTGGAAAAACTGAAGATTTAGAAAAGTTAACAGAGATTTTAAAAGAAAATTCAATTAAAAATATTAAACTTCCAGTCAGTGCTCCTTTTCATTGTAGCCTTATGAGTAAAGCTACAGAGATTATGACAGAAGAGTTAAATAAAATTTCATTTTCTGATGGAAGCAATAAGTTGATATCAAATGTAACAGCTGAAGTCATTTCAAATTCTGAAGATTTAAAATCTCTTTTAATCAAACAAATTGAAAATAGAGTCAGATGGAGAGAAAGTGTTTTATATATGATTAATAATGATGTTAATCATTTTATAGAAATAGGACCTGGCAAAGTTTTATCAGGTTTGGTAAAGAGGATTAATAGAAACGTAAAAATTGATACTATAAATAATCAAGAAGATATTGAAAATTTAAAAATATGAATGATTTAAAAGATAAAAACATAATTGTTACAGGTGCCTCAGGAGGAATAGGAAATTCAATTGTAAAAAAATTAAATGATAGTGGTGCAAACATTTTGGCATCAGGAACAAGAATAGAAAAACTTGAAGAGTTAAAAAAAGAATTCAAATATATAAATGTTTTAAAGTTTGATATATCTCAAAGTGAAAAAATTGAGGAATTTATTGAAAATGCAACAAAAGAACTAGGTGGTAGCTTAGATTGTATTGTAAATAATGCAGGCATAACACAAGATAACTTGGCAATCAGAATGAGTTTGGATGAATGGAAAAAAGTGATTGATATTAATTTAACCTCAACATTTTTGATGAGTAAATTCGCTATAAAAAAAATGTTAAAAAATAAATCTGGAAAAATAGTTAATATTACCTCTGTTGTTGGACATACAGGTAATTTGGGACAGGCTAACTATACTGCATCAAAAGCAGGAATAGTTGCTATGTCCAAAAGTTTGGCGATAGAGTATGCTAAGAAAAATATCAATATTAATTGTATTTCACCAGGATTTATTAAAACTGCAATGACGGACAAGATAGATGAAAAGTTTAAAGAAACTATTATTTCAAAAATACCTTCAGCTCGTCTTGGAGAGCCTGAGGATATTGCAAATGCCGTAGGTTTTTTGTGTTCAAACCAATCTAGCTACATAAACGGAGAAACCTTGCATGTTAATGGTGGCATGTATATGGCTTGACAAAATAGCTTTTTAAACTAATAACGAAATATAACAAAAAAGGATCAATATGTCAGAAGACGTTTCAAGCAAAGTAAAAAAAATTGTAGCAGACCACTTAGGTATTGATGAAGCTAAAGTAACAGAGGAATCAAGTTTTATAGATGATTTAGGCGCTGATAGTTTAGACACTGTTGAGTTGGTTATGGCTTTTGAAGAAGAATTTGGATCTGAAATTTCAGATAGTGAAGCTGAGAAAATTTTAACTGTAGGAGATGCAGTTAAGTTTATCGAAGGAAAAGCTAACTAGAAATTTCAATGCCCTCAAAAAATGATGGGGTCATGATTATACTTTCCTCTCCTTCTGGGGCAGGAAAGACTACACTGGTAAATTTATTATCCAAAAAAAAAAATTACACAGTTTCAGTCTCTCATACAACTAGAAACCCCCGACCAGGTGAGGTTAATCGTAAAGATTATTACTTTGTTAATGACAATGAGTTCCATAGGTTAATTAAAAATGAAGAATTTCTAGAATATGCAAAAGTATTCAATAATTATTACGGAACTACAAGAACACCTGTAATTGACAATTTAAACAAAGGTAAGAATGTTTTGTTTGATATTGATTGGCAAGGTGCTGATCAAATAAAAAATAAAAAGTTAGATTTTAAATTAATTTCTTTTTTTATTTTACCCCCAAGTAAGGAAGTTTTATTTCAAAGACTTTCAAATAGAGATATGAAAGATAAGTTAATTGCCGAAGAAAGAATGAAACAGTTTGAAAGAGATGTCCTTCATTGGATAAATTATAATTATGTAATTATAAATGACGAACTAGAAAAATGTTATTTCAAGATTGACAATCTTATAGAAGCAGAATTAAATGATGGTTCTAAAGATTATGATCTAAATTTTGTGAGAAACCACATTGAAAAACTAACCTCGTAAATTCTCATATTCTTCAGCAAGTTTATAATAAGTTTCAAAATTTAAATTTTGAGGTCTTAAATTTAAATCAATTTTAAGTTTTTTTAATATTTTAAGATCACCATTAAAAATTTGATTAAATGGCTTCTTAATCATTTTCCTTCTGTTATTGAAAAAAACTCGAGTTATTTTTTCTAGGTTTTTTGGATTTTTTATTTTATAAAAATTTTTCTTTGGAGTGAACAAAAGTAAACTACTATCTATCTTTGGTTTAGGTGAAAATGAGCTAGGTTTAATATCACATATTTTTTTAATTTCTAATTTCCAGTTTGCCAAAATAGATAATCTTCCATAATTTGAGTTGTTATAACTAGCTATAATTCTATCAGCTACTTCCTTTTGAAACATCAAAACAAGACTTTCAAACCAAAAATTATTTTTTAAATTAATTATCCACTTACTTAAAATCTCTGTTGAAATATTGTAGGGTAAATTTCCAAATACTATTACACTTTCATTAAAAATTGAGGTTTCATCTATATTTAAAACATCATCATGAATTATATTTATATTTTCTTTAAACCGATCCTTTAATACAATAATTAAATCATCATCTCTTTCAATTACTGTAAATTCTTTAGGTTTTTTGCTTAGAATATATTTTGTAAGGTTTCCAGTACCTGGACCTATTTCTAATATGTTTTTATTTTCAATTTCAACACAATTAACTATTTGATTTAAAATATTTGTATCAATTAAGAAATTCTGACCTAAACTTTTTTTTGCTTTAATCAATTTTTATCTAAAAATTTAATTGCCTGAATTAAACTTAAGGGGTTTGATAAATTTTTACCCATCATTTTTTCATTTGGCCCATGGTCTGGCGATACTCTTAAAAAAGGTAATCCAAGTGTAATATTTATTGCATCGTACTCAAACAAAGTTTTTAATGGTGTTAAAACTTGATCATGATACATACCAATGATCACATCATAATTTTCACGATTTTTTTTTAAAAAAACTGTATCAGCAGAAATAGGTCCTTTAATTTTATAACCTTTTTTTTTCATATTTAATATTATTGGTTTTATAATAGACTCGTCCTCATTTTTATCCAATATACTTTCACAATGAGGATTAACGCCTAGAACACCAATTTTTGGTTTTTTATTAAATTCTGTTTTAAAGAATTTTTGAACTAAAGAAATATTATCCTCAATCTTTTTAGAGTTCAAATTTTTTACAACAAGTTTTAGAGGTAAATGTGTAGTTATAGGGCTAACTGATAATTTTTTATTGAAGATTAACATACAAGTTTTTTTTATTGAAAAATTATCTGAAATATATTCAGTCATTCCCAAATATTTCTTTTTTAAAAAGTATTTTTTAGAAATTGGTCCGTTAATAAATTTTACAATTTTTTCTCTCTTTATAATTTTAAATGCCATATTGAAACATTCTTCAATATATTTATTTGATTTAGAGGAAATTTTTTGAAATGCATTTTTTTGATGGTAATTAATATTTACTAAGTTAACAGATTTGTTGCTTAAATTATAATTTTTTATCTTTATTGGATTTATTATATTTACCTTTGTCTTTAAATTTAGTTTTATCATTTGCTTTTTAAATAAATCAAATGAACAAATTAAAATTATAGGATTTTTAATTCTGATTTTTTTTAATGATTTTATAAAAATTTCAGAAAAAATACTATTAGGCTCTCCTGATACTATTAGAATTGGCTTATAACTCATTTATAATAATATTTTTTTTTTGTTTGTTTAAGTAGACATTAGATAATTGGTTTAATTGAGTATTTGTCTTTCTTTCTATTATATTTTTTATTTCATTCTCAACATCTAATTGGACCTCTATTTCTTTTATATCCTCGAGGTATAATAATAAAAAACCACCTGGAATAGTAATAGGTTCAGTTATTTCACCTATACTTAAATTTGCTAATTCAAGCTTAATTTTCTTGCTTAGAATTCCCTCTTTAATCCAGCCTAATTCTCCTCCTTTATTTGAAGAGTCAGACAAGCTATAAACCAATGCCGCTTCTGAAAAATTTTTCTTTTCTACAATATTTAATATTAATTTTAATTTTTCGCTTAAATTTTCATTTGCATTTAAATTAAAAACTATTTCGGAAAGTAAATATTCTTTTTGGATTTTCTTTATTTTAATATTATTTTCTATCTCTTTTTTATCTATTTTTACAGAATTTGAAAATTTATCAAAAATCATTTTATTCCAAAGAGTTTCAATAATTATTTTTTCCTTTACAAATTTTGGATTTAAATCTTTATTTTTAAAATAGTTTTCGAAATCATTAATTTTTTCAATTTTAAGATTAAAAAAATAGTTTTTTAATATGTTTTCAAATAATTCATTTTTAATTTCTAAATCTTTTCTAGTCTTTAAAATTTCAATATATTTAACTTTTTGTTTAATTTGAGAATTTTTAGCTATCTCAATTTTCTTGTTTTTGTCTATTTTTAAAAAATCCTTATTTAAAATTGAAAGAAATTTAATTTCATTCAAGATATCTACAGATGTAATAATTTCATTATTTAATCTTAATAAGATTTTGTTTTCTTTGGATACAGCAGTTATTGATAGAAACATTATACAAGATAAAAGTATAATTAATTTTTTTTTCATATATTTTTTAAGTTTTACTTATTTAGTTTGATATGAGATCATTGGCATCATACTCATATGTTGTTAGTGGAAATAACGTTATTGTAAAAAATAAATCTTCATTAGGCTTCAAATCTCTATCATCATAGTATGATTTTTTGTATTTAATTCCAGCTGTTAGACAATCATTCTTATATTCATAAACTAAATCATAGTATTCTGTAAGATTTATTTTTCTATTTCTTCTAGTTTTAAATTTAATGAAATTATTTTCATTAATATTATAGGCAATAGAATTTTCAAAAACATTACTATCTCCTATTTCACCGTTTTCTTCAATAAAGTTAAAATTAGTTTCAAAGTTTTTGTATGATATTGTCGTATTAAATTCATTATATTCAAAAGAATTAAAATCATTATCTAATGAAAAATTATAATTTAAACTTATATTTTCATTGAAATTATTTTTTACAGATCCAAAAACATTTGAATTTTTTCTATTTATTGTACTTGACTTTGGAATAAATTCTTCTTCTTTATCTCTTATCACTGTTGCAAGTTTTATTTCAAAATATTTATTTATATCATTAAGTTTATTTTTTTCTCTTTTAAAATCTAAACCTAAAGTTAATGATCTCCCAGATTCGAATGTATCATTTACTCCAAGTCTATTTAAAGAAAAAATATTTCCAACATCTATTTTTTTTACAGAAGTTGAATAATTTTTCATATCACTTGGGTTAAATCTGAACGACATTTTGGGTGTTAAATAGTGATTAAAATTTTCATTTTTCTTGATTAAAGGTAAACTCGTATTGGCTTCAAATAAAGATATCAATTCAACTTGAGGGCTTGATTTGTAATCAGAATTATTTTTTCCAATTGAATTAAGATTTTTAAAAGCAATATTTAAATCATTTTCAAACCCCAGGTTTGTAATAAAATTATTCATCGTGTATTGAACATTATTTATGATATTTGATTTTAGATTATTTGTATTGCTTAAATTATTACTTCCAGAAGAATCAATGCTAATGGAGCCATTAAAGTAATTTTTTTCCAGAACTGTATCAAAGCTGTAATAAGGAAGAATATACTGATATCTATCACTTTCGTTAGGTTCACTAAGATTTTCGTATGATAAAAATCCTGTCTCAAAATTATAATTATCATGATTTAAAAATAATTTAGCTTGGCTATTTAATAAATTAAGATCGTTTGGTCTCGCCATTGATTTTGTTATATGAGCATCGAATACTTTCAAATAAGTATCGTTTGAAACTTGTTCAGTATAAAGTTCCAACTTACTTGAGTTATAATCTATTAGGTTTAAATCTAAATTATACTTTAGAAATAGGTGGGATAAATTATTTTTACTTTTAGAAATTGGAGACTTGTACCCTTTAACAAAACCAAAATCTGCTAATAAATTTGAATTTTTGTTCGCCTGTCTATATTCATTTTGAATTGTAAAAAAATCATTATCAAACCATGTTGGCTTAAATGTATAATCTTTGTTTTTTGAAATAACGTTAAAATAAGGTATTGTTATTGAGCTTCCTAATACATTAGACTTATTTATTTCAGGTTTTAATAAACCTGATTGCTTGTTAACACTAGGATCAGGATGAAAAAACTTTGGAAAATAAAAAACAGGAAGATCAAACACATTAAGATAAGCATTTTTGTAGTTAATTTGCCTTTTTTCTTTATCATGCACAATTTCTTCAGATTTAATTGACCACGGAGGACAACCCTCTCTTTTTCCACAACTTGTAAATATTGCTTTGCTTACAGAAATTTTATTTTGCTCACCTTTAGCAGAAGCACCATAAATTCTTGGATCATTTCTATTTTCTCCAAAAATTTTTTTATGAATATTTATTTTTGGATCTTTGGCAGCGAATTTTTTAGTTTTTAAATTAAAAATACCATCAGAAAAGTAAAATTTATCTGAATTTGGTAAATTATAATTTGTAATATTTAATATTCCTCTACCATTTAGTAATTCATTATTAATGTAATATTTAAATTCATCTAAGTAAAATATTTGATTATTATTATCTTTAATTGTTGATTTACTCATAGAGCTTAATTCATTAAGGTTTAAATTAAAATTAACATTTTCAGATTTTACATAATAATCCGTTCCTATATTTGCTTCAGTTAAACCCTTTGTTTCAATTATTTCATCATTTTTAAAAAAAGTTACTTTTTCTGAAAATAGTTCATAGTCTTCTATATCATCATTAATTTTAACTTTTCCTTCTGCTTCAATTGTATTTGGTATTTTTTTATAGGTTATTTTTTCAGCTGTAATTTCTCTATTCTCACCATCGATTGCTCTTGAATTACCAACTGTAAAAACAGTTTCCTCATTTTTCTCGTAGATTGCTTTATCAGAAAAAATTATATAGTTATTTTCTTCGTCTTGAATTTTAACTTTTCCTTCTGCTTCAATTGTATTTGGTATTTTTTTATAGGTTATTTTTTCAGCTGTAATTTCTCTATTCTCACCATCGATTGCTCTTGAATTACCAACTGTAAAAACAGTTTCCTCATTTTTCTCGTAGATTGCTTTATCAGAAAAAATTATATAGTTATTTTCTTCGTCTTGAATTTTAACTTTTCCCTTGGCCTCCAGAATATTAGTTAGTTTGTTAAAAACAAATGTGTTTGCATTTATTTTTAAACCATCATTTGTTTCAATAATTCCACGATTTAATCCTTTAAACAAATTTCCATTATCAAGAATCTCTATTTCACCAACATTAAAATTAAATTCTTCAGAATTTGCAAAACTTAAAACACAAAAATTTAAAAAAAAAATAATAGAAAATTTAATAAATAAATTATTTTTCATTTATTTTATTTAACATGATTAAATTTACAAAAGTAAGGGCAAAAATTGGTACAAAGATAGCTAAGTATAAATTTAGTTTTTCTGTACTGCCCAGTACATAAAAAAAGTTGTTAAAGTAATATATTATTACAGAAAACAATAACCCTATTGCTATTTTTAATGTTGTACCTGATAAATGTTTAATTCTTAACATTATTAGTGATGAAAATAGACTCATTAGGACTAAAAATATAGGTAAAGAAGTTAGTCTTAGTAGTTGCAAGTCCAATTCAGTAACCGAATAATTTAATTTTTTATAATTTTTTCTTAATTCAAATAATTCAAATACATTTAGTGAACTTAAATTTGAGTACAAGCTGTTTATTCTTTTATAATCAAAATTTGTATTAAGCTCTAAATAATTTTCATTATTGTAATAGTTTTCTTTGTAAATTTTAGCATTGTAAATTAACCATTTTTTATTAGAGACGTCGATCTTCTCACTTTTAATGTTTTTAGTAACATTATATTCACTGTCAAATTCAGTAATAAATGTTCCAACTAAAAATTTACCATCAATTTTAGATGAATTGATGACTAATGTTTTGTCATTAATTTTATCTCTTATCCATAATCCATTTTTTGTTATTACAGCAAGGTATTTTCCATCATTTGAATAAGGAGATTTTAGTTCTAAATAAAAGTTTTTTAAATTGGAAGAAAAATAATAAAATATTGTCGTAATAAAAATTCCAGTAGCTAACGATAATATTATAATGATTGTTATAATTTTAGAGTTTTTAAATCCTGAGTATTTAAGTGTTACAAGTTCATTATTGTTAAATAATTTTATGAAAAAAATCTGAAAAGTTATTAAAAATATAAATGGGAACATTTCAAAAATCACATCTGGTGAATTAAGTAGAGCTAAGAAAATTGTAAAATAATTATCTATTTCTATATCTTGAAAAAAATCTAATTCACCTAAATAATTTAAAATAAAAACTAAACAAAAAATTACACCCACTACAAACATTAATGATCTAAAAAAAAGATTTATGAAAAATTTGATATAAACTTTCATTTTATTTTATTTTTATAAATTAATTTGTAGACAAAGATTAAATATAAAAAAAGGAAGGATATTAATGGAGATATAAATATCACTATATTTTCTGTAAACTCTTTATTAATAAATCTAACAATTCCCTCAGAAAAAATTATTGTAAAAAATCCAGCTAAAAAGGTAATCAATTTTAATTTTTTAAAGTTTAATTTTTCTTTGGAGGATAAAATTAATAGATAAGGCACAAGCATCAGTGTTGGTATGTAAAGAGGAACAATTAATCTTTTATAAAGTTCTTTTGTAATATTTATTCTGTTTGGACTAGTACAATTTTGTATTTCATCTTGTTTTCTTTTAAATAGATTTGCCTTAATATTATTTATTGCAATTACACAGGATATTATATCCATGGTTTTCATTTCCTGAGTTTTTGTAGTTGTTATTGTATTTGATTGAAGGTTTTTTAAAAGAAAATCAGATTTAGAAAAATTAAAATTAGTTATTTGATTTACATTATTTATGATTGTTTCCCCATTGTACAAGATTAACACAGGGACATTTGATATTTGCTTAAATATACCTTTTTTAGCATAGGTAATTTCAAAACCTTTATCGATATCTTTTTTGATGTATAGATTGTAAAGATAGCCATCTTTATCTTTATTTTCTGTATAAATAGTTACACCGTCAATCGTATCATTAAATCTTTTAGGCTTAATAAAGCTTCCAAAAAAATTTACACTTGAATCTCTTAAAAAGGATCTTGCCTTGTTTTGACTATTTGGAACTATGAAACTTGTTAGTAAAAATTGAATTAAGAGCAAGAATGTTGAAACAAAAATTATAAAATTTACAAATTTTTTTTTATCTTCTCCAAAATTCCAAAAAATAATTAATTCATTTTTTAATTCATACTGCAACAAAACATAAAAAACACTAAAAAATAAAACAAATGGAATTAATCGACTAATAATTTTTGGAAAATTTAAAAGAGAATAATTTATGTAAACAGTATATTCTCGACCATCTTCAACCATAATATCAAGGAAATTTACTGCTTGAAATACCCATATTATCAAACTGCTACTAAATAAAGCTATTAAAAAAAAGAGCAAATAATCTTTGAACAACTTTCTGTATAACAATTTTTTCATTGAAAATTAGTATTTTTACTCATATATAGCATCCATCTCTTTTAGAGTGTATAAAATTTATGTCAGTAGTTATTAATTATAAAAAAAATGTTCCTAAAAATATAGCTTCAAACATAATTTTTTTTGTAGATGAGAGTTATAACTTATCTAGTTTAAAAAAAAATTTATCAAAACAGGATTATTTATATATTTCTGATTTAATAAAATCTAAAAGTAAGAAAAAAGATATAATATCCTTTGATTTGAGCTCAAAAAAAAAAATTATTCTAGTCTCTTTAAAAAAAAATATCAAAATATCTGATATAGAAAATTTAGGTGCAAAATTATTTCAATTGTCCTCTGACAATAAAAAAAATCAATACTTAATATTTACAGACACACTTTCGTCAAAAAAAATTAGTTTTGCTGGTCATTTCGCGCACGGATTTAAGTTAAAATCATACAAATTTGATAAATACAAAAGCAAAAGAAGTAACAAAAAAATATTTATTAATTTTATTGGCAAAAACAAACCTATATTAAAAGATCAAATTAAATTTAAAGCTATAGAAGATGGAACTTTCTATGCAAGAGATTTAGTTTCAGAACCTGGTAATATTTTACATCCTGATGAATATTCGAAAAGATTAAAATCTTTATCAAAGTATGGTTTAAAAATTACTATTTATGATGAAAAAAAATTAAAAAAATTAGGGATGAATACTTTATTGGGTGTTGGCCAAGGGAGTATAAGGGGATCCTATTTAGTAACTATGGAATGGAAAGGTTTAAAAGACAAATCAAATCCTTTTGCATTTGTTGGAAAAGGAGTCTGTTTTGATACTGGCGGAATTTCTTTAAAGCCAGCAAAATTTATGGAAGATATGACCTATGATATGGCCGGCTCAGCAGTTGTGGTTGGTTTGATGAAAAGTTTAGCACTAAGAAAAGCAAAAGTGAATGCTGTAGGTGTAGTTGGATTGGTAGAGAATATGCCAGGTGGAAATGCTCAAAGACCAGGAGATATAGTAAAGTCTTACAGTGGAAAAACAGTAGAAATTTTAAATACAGATGCAGAGGGAAGACTAGTTCTTGCAGATGCACTAACCTACACAGAAGAAAAATTTAAACCAAAATTTATAGTTGATTTAGCTACCCTTACAGGTGCAATTATTGTTTCACTCGGATCAGAATACGCAGGTTTATTTTCAAATAATGATAAATTATCAAAAGAATTAATTGAAGCAGGGGAAAAAGTTGAAGAAAAAGTTTGGAGAATGCCTCTAAATAAAAATTTTGATAAATTAATAGATTCTAAAAATGCTGACATGCAAAATATAAATTATGTTGGAGGAGCTGGTTCAACGACCGCAGCTCAATTTTTACAAAGATTTATTTTAAACCAAACACCATGGGCACACTTAGATATAGCTGGAATGGCTTTCTCGAAATATGGAGGAGCATTAAATTCAGGTGGAGCTACAGGTTATGGAGTAAGATTATTAAACAAACTAATAGAGGATAATTATGAGTAATATTGAACAAACTTTATCAATAATAAAGCCTGATGCTGTTGAGAGAAATCTTGAAAATGAAATTAAAGAAATGTTTAAAAATAATGGTTTTTCAATATTAAAAGAAAAGAAAATTCAAATTGAAAAATCAGAAGCTGAGAACTTTTATAAAGTTCATGAAACAAAGCCATTTTATAATGATTTATGTGAATACCTATCTTCAGGACCGATAGTAGTAATGGTACTTCAGAAAGAAAATGCCGTATTAGGAAATAGAGAATTGATGGGTGCAACAAATCCTAAAGATGCTGAAGAAGGCACAATTAGAAAAAAATACGGAATTTCAATTGATAAAAACTCTGTGCATGGATCTGACAGTGTGGAAAATGCTAAAATTGAAATTGATTTCTTTTTTAAAGACTAAAAATTTTCAAAATAGCTTTGGGATATAATTTATGCTCTTGAGCTAAAATTCTTTTTGCAAGACTATCTGGAGTATCTTTTTTATATATATTAACTCTTGTTTGAAGAATTATTTTTCCAGAATCTAATTTTGCATTAACAAAATGTACAGTGCATCCTGAGTATTTATCTTTGTTTTCTATAGCTCTTTGATGAGTATTTAATCCTTTGTATTTTGGTAATAATGAGGGGTGAACATTTAAAATTTTACCTTTAAAATTTTTAATAAAATTTTTAGAAAGTATTTTCATAAATCCTGCTAAGCAAATTAATTCAATTTTATTTTTTTTTAGTTCTTTAAGTATTTTTTTTTCAGCAATATCTTTATTTTTGAAACTAATTATTTTTTTTTGAATTTTAAAAACAGTTCCATATTTTAAACCTTTGGCTAACTTATTATTAGTAATTATTAGATTTATAGAAATAGGTGATCTCTTTAATTTAGAAAACTTAATTAGTGATTTTAAATTACTACCTGTTCCAGAAATAAATATTGCAGTTTTTATTTTATTTATTCCAATTGATAGAACCATTTAATTTCACTTTATTTTTACCATTAATAATTTTTCCAATTACATATGGTTTGTAATCTTTAGGAAAATAACTTTGAATTTTTTTTAAGTTTTTTTTGTTGATAATTAAACAAAAACCTACACCGCAGTTAAATGTTTTTAACATTTCATTTTCTGCTATTCCATTTTTTTTAAGCCAATTAAATATTTTTAAAGTTTTAATTTTGTTTAAATCAATATCTGCTACCATGTTATCAGGAATAACTCTTTTGATATTATCCGCAAGTCCTCCTCCTGTAATATTTGCACAACCATTAATAAGATTTTTTGAAATTATGTTGATTATTTCTTTCACATAAATTTTTGTTGGTTTCAAAAGTTCTGATTTTAAAAATTTATTTTTATTTATATTAATTTTTTTTTTATTTATTAAATACCTTACAAGTGAGAACCCATTAGAATGTAATCCGCTAGAAGGAATTGCTAATATTAAATTATTTTTTTTGATTTTATTTTTATTTAAGATTTTATTTTTACCTACAATACCAACAGCAAAACCTGCTATGTCAAATTTACCTTTTGAATAAGTGTCAGGCATCTCTGCTGTTTCTCCGCCTACAAGTTCACAATCTGATAGTTTACAGCCCCTAACTATTCCTTTAATGATCGATTTAAGTTTAATTAAATCAATCTTGTTTATTGAAATGTAATCTAAAAAAAGCAATGGTTTTGCACCTTGAACAATTAAATCGTTCACACTCATTGCTACAAGATCAATACCAATTGTATCAAATTTATTTAAAGAATTAGCTATTTCAATTTTAGTTCCAACACCATCTGTACAAGCAACTATTTGAGGTTGCTTTATGTTGCTTGGAATATTTGAAATAGAACCAAAGCCCCCGATATTAGAAAACTTTTTTTTGCCCCTTTTTTTTGATGATACTGATGAAATGAAATTTACAAACTTATCAGCGGCTTTAATGTTAACACCACTTTTTTTATAGGTAAAATTTTTATTATTCATTACAATATTATATGAGGTGTTTTTTAAAATTAATTAAACAAAATAGTTTATATAATCTTTTTCTATTTCTTGCTTTATTAAATATTTTTTTTTCCACAGAAAATAGTGTTGCAAAAACATTTTCTATAAAAGAAATTGAAATTTCGTCTCCATTTAATGCCTCATTTGACAAAAATAAGATAATAAATCGAGGTTTTGTTGAAGCATATGAGGAACTTATTTTTACGATTGCTCAAAGCAAAGATCAAAAAAAAATTCAAAATTCTTCTACCAAAGAAGTTAAAAGTTTAGTTGAAACATTTTCGATTGTTCAAGAAAGTTTTATTGATGAAATATATAATCTTACCTTAAATGTAGAATTCAATAAAAAAAGTTTTTTTGAATTATTAGAAAAAAAAAATGTATTTCCTTCATCAATTATTGAAAAAGATTTAATGTTTTTTCCAATAGAGGTAGATGAAGAAAAAAATGAAATATTCCTTTTTTCGGAAAGTCAATTATTTAAAAATTGGAACTTAAAAAAAGAAAAATATCATCAACTAAATTATATTTTACCAAACGAAGATATTGATGATTATAATTTAATAAAAAAAAACATTAATAATTTAGAAGATTTTGATTTTAGAGAAATTTCAAAAAAATATAATTTTGAAGATTTCATTATTATGATTATTTTTAAAAATAATGAAGAAATTCGAGTTCTCAATCAAATAATATTTAATAATAATCAAAATATAAAAAATTTTAAATTCAAAAATATCAATTTAGAAGATTTAGAAGATTTAAAAAAATTCATAGATAAACAAAAAACAGTTTTTGAAGATTATTGGAAATTAAAAAACATAATAAATACATCAATTAAATTGGATCTGACTATATCAGTCGATAATAGCAATATAATTAAAATCGATCAGTTTGAAGAAACACTTTCAAACATAGATTTGGTAAATAATTATAATATATTTAAAATTGATAATAAAAAAAACATTTATAAAATAATCTTTAATGGAACCCGAGATCAGTTCTTAAATATGATGAAAGATTATGATTATTTTTTTAAAATCAAAAATAAAATTTGGGTATTAGAATGAAATCTTTAAATCAAGAAATTTTAAAATTTGAATATGATCAAAATTTTAAAGATCAAGACTTTTATGTTTCAAAATCTAATGAATTTTCATTTTTATTATTGAATAGTTGGCCTAAATGGGAAAAAAATTTTATAAATTTAATTGGAGAAAAATTTTCTGGAAAATCTCATTTAATTAATATTTTTTTACATAAATTTAAGGGTATTAAAATAAACGCAGCTGATATTAGTAATGAATATTTAAAAAAAATTAAAATCTATGAAAATATAATTATTGAAGATTTAAATAAAAATATTAATGAAAAGTTATTATTTACTTTTTTGAACAATATTGAGCAAGACAACAAATACTTAATTGTTACTTCAACCAAACCCATTGTTGATTACTCCTTTGAATTAAATGATTTAAATTCTAGAGCTAAAAATTTTATTTTATCAAAGATTGATAAACCAGAGGATGATTTATTATATGCCCTAATATTAAAAAATCTTTCTGATCGTCAGATATCAATTGATAAGAAATTAATAGATTTCATTATAAAAAGAATAGATAGATCCTATGGCAAAATATCTGAATTCATATATAAGATCGACGAAATTAGTTTAAAAAGGAAAAAACCAATCGATTTTAAAATTATTAAAGAAGCATTAGGAGATTAATTGAGTAAATATAGAACACATACTTGTAACGAATTAAGAAAAGAAGATGTTGATATAAAAGTATTTCTTTCTGGCTGGATTAATAAAAAACGAGATCATGGCAACTTATTATTCATAGATTTAAGAGATAATTATGGTGTCACACAATGTATTATAGATAAGGATAATAAAAATTTCACAAACTTAGAAAAAACTCAATTAGAAACTGTAGTTAAAATCGAAGGTAAGGTTGTAGCTCGATCTGAAGATACAATTAACAAAGAAATAGGCACAGGAGAAATTGAGGTAAAAATTGATACTTACGAAGAACTAGGTTCTTGCAAAGAATTACCGATGCCAGTTTTCAGTGATCAAGAATATGCTGAAGAAATAAGACTGAAATATAGATTTTTAGATTTAAGAAGAAAGAAAATACATGAAAATATAATCTTAAGATCAAAAGTTATTTCGCACATAAGAAATGAAATGACTAAATTAGGTTTTTTGGAATTCCAAACACCAATACTAACATCCTCCAGCCCTGAAGGTGCAAGAGACTTTTTAGTTCCAAGTAGATTAAATCCAGGGAAGTTCTATGCTCTACCTCAAGCACCGCAACAATTTAAACAACTAATTATGGTATCTGGTTTTGATAAGTATTTTCAAATAGCTCCTTGCTTTAGGGATGAGGATGCAAGAGCAGACAGAAGTCCAGGAGAATTTTACCAATTAGATTTAGAGATGTCTTTTGTAGAACAAGAAGATGTTTTTAATGTTGTTGAAAAATTAATGGTCAATACTTTTAAAACATTTTCGAATAAAAAATTATTAAACGATAAGTTTCCAAGAATTTCTTACAAAGAAGCAATGCTAAAATATGGGAGTGATAAACCTGATTTAAGAAATCCACTTATAATAAATGATATTACTGAAATATTTACAAGAGAAGATGTATCTTTTGAAATATTTAAAAAGTTAGTAAAATCTGGTTCAAGAGTAAGAAGCATAATAACAAAAAATACTAAGGATAAACCAAGAAGCTTTTTCGATAATATTGATAAATGGGCGAAAGAACAAGGTGCTTCTGGTTTAGCTTATTTTACATTTGAAAAAGATACTGAGTTATCTGGTAAAGGACCTATAGGAAAATTTTTCACCAAAGAAGCATTGTTAGAAATAATGAATTTAACTAATGCAGAAGTAGGGGATAGTATTTTTCTAGCTTGTGGTAAACAAAATGAATTAGAAAAAATAACTTCTCAGGCAAGAAATAAAATTGCAGAAGATTTAGATTTAATAGATGAAGATGTTTTCGCGTTTTGCTGGATAGTTGATTATCCAATGTTTGAAAGAGATGAGGTTACCAACAAAATTGAATTTAGTCATAATCCATTTTCTATGCCACAAGGTGATTTGACAGAAAAAGAACTTGAAAATCCTTTAGAACTTTTAGCTTATCAATACGATATTGTTTGTAATGGTATTGAATTATCTTCCGGCGCTATAAGAAATCATAAACCAGAACTTATGTACAAGTTATTCTCAATTGCTGGTTACGATAAGCAGCAAGTAGATGAAAAATTTAGCGGTATGATAAATGCATTAAGTTACGGTGCTCCACCTCATGGTGGTATTGCTCCAGGAATCGATAGAATTGTTATGCTGTTAGCTAATGAAAAGAATATAAGAGAAGTAACAATGTTTCCAATGAACCAAAATGCTCAGGATCTGATGATGAATGCTCCATCAGAAGTTAACCCAGAACAATTAAAAGAATTAAACTTGTCCCTAAAAAATAAAAAATAAAATTATTTCTTACCTTTAAGACTTATTTTAACATCAGACAAATCAACTAGATTTTTTTTATAATTATTTCTAACAAATCCTTTGCTAGTAATATCCTTTACAATTTTTAATAATTGATTTTGATCATCATTTTCTTGATCATTCGAGTCGTTTCCACCAATTGCAGGAGTATGTGCAAGATCTTCTCTATTTTGATAAGATATAGCTAGTTCTCTAAAAATATAATCTAAAATAGAAGTAGCGCTCAATATTCTATCATTTCCATGAACTTTACCTGATGGTTCAAATTTTGTTCCCACAAATGCACTTATAAATTCATCTAATGGCACTCCGTATTGAAGACCTAAAGACACTGCTATAGCAAAGTTATTCATTAATGCCTTAACTAGCTCTCCTTCTTTACTTGTGTCGATAAATATTTCTCCAATTTTTCCATCTTCATATTCACCTGTATGAAGATAGACTTTATGATCTCCGATTGTAGCTTTTTGTATATAACCTTTTCTTCTATCAGGCATACTAAATCTTTTTCCACTTTTTTCTGAGCTTTTGTTTAAGTTTTGAACAACTGTTTCTTTACTTATAGAATTTTCACTTGCACTTTTTGAAACTATTTCAATTTTTTTATTTTCAACTACTTTTTTATTATTTGGATCTAAACTTTTAGTTTTTCTATTGTCTAATTTGACATCTAAAACTTCGAATTTACCATCGTCTCTTTTTTCTAGATTTTTAAGCTCTGTTTCATTTATATCCTCTAAGTAATGATTCACCTTAAAGGTACAAGTGTAATAAGTTTCTACAAGATATTTTGCCATTTCACCTCAGTTTAAAATTAGTTTGAAAATAGATTCTTTTAATTTATATACTTATTCAAATTTTAGTCTAATTTAATTTTTACAATTTTTAATTGAAATAAAAAATAAAATAACATGTTGACACTTTTTAAAAAAATTTTCACTTGGTGGAATCAAGATACTTTTGGAACAAGATTAAAAACAATTTTTTTTGGAAAACTTGCTGGTACAGATCAGTTTGGAAACAAATATTATGAAGATAAAAAAGGAAAAAGATGGGTAATATATTCTGATGTTATTGATGCATCAAAAATTCCAGTTGAGTGGTACTCATGGATGCATTTTACACCTAACAAAATAGAAAAAAAACATGAGCTAGAAAAATATGAGTGGCAAAAACCTCATCAATCCAATTTAACTGGTACCGAAGAAGCATATTATCCAAATAAAAATAAAGATGGTGTTAAAAAAAAATATACTAGTTGGAAAGAATAGTTTTTTTCTTTACATACTAATCTTCTTTTTTCTATCTACATCTATTTCACATTCTAAAAGTCAACTTGAAGGTTCTTTTACTGAAATAAAAATTTTAGATAAAATTAGTTCAAAAAATACTTCATTGAAACTTGAAAATGGTCAATTACTAAAATTTAAAGACTTATCAATTCAAAGTTTAAAATGTAAAAATTCTGAATTTGATGATAATCCAGAAATTACTGCCTACATACAAGTAAGAGATTTATCAAATCAAAATAATGATGAAGTTTTTGTTTTTAATGGATGGATGTTTTCTTCAAGCCCTTCAATAGCTCCGTTTGATCATCCAATATATGATGTGTGGTTGGTAAAATGTTATTAAACTATAGTATCTTTATCTAGCCAGCTCACATTAAAATCTGAATTGATAAATTTTTTATGATTTAACAATTTTTTGTGAAGTGGAATAGTAGTTGTAATACCTTCAATAACAAATTCATCTAAAGATCTATTCATTCTTTGAATAGCTTCAGTTCTATTTCGTCCATGACAAATTAACTTACAAACCATACTGTCATAATAAGGAGTAACTTTGTAACCTTGAAATATAGCTCCATCTACTCTTGTTCTAAATCCTGATGGCTGGTGGCACATACTTATAACTCCTGGTGAAGGTTGAAAATTTTTACTGGCATCTTCAGCATTTATTCTGCATTCAATAGCGTGACCTCTTGGGTTTATATCGCTTTGCTTTAGTGCTGTTTCCTCAGAAAATGCTATCCAAATTTGTTCTTTGATAATATCTACTCCTGTAACCATTTCTGTAACAGGGTGTTCTACTTGAACTCTTGTATTCATTTCAAGAAAGTAAAACTTTCCATCTTCATAGATAAACTCAACTGTACCTGCGCCCATGTATCCAATTTTAGAGACCATTTTTACAGTTTTCTCAAAAAGATCTTTTCTAATTTCATCATTTAAAACAGGACTAGGAGTTTCTTCAATAAGTTTTTGATGTCTTCTTTGAACAGAGCAATCCCTTTCATGCAAATGCACAACTCTATTTTTTCCAGCAAGAATTTGAACTTCTATGTGTCTTGGATTTTGAAAGAATTTCTCAATATACACCTCATCATTACCAAAATATTTTTGTGCCTCTGATTTAGCTGTGGAAAATAAAGTTTCAAATTCTTCCTCTTTATTTACTATTTTCATACCTTTTCCACCACCTCCACCTGAGGCTTTAATCAGAACAGGAAAGCCAATTTTTTTACAAAGATCTTTTGCTTCATTAATATCCCTAACACCACCTTCAGATCCTTCAATGACTGGTAAACCGTTTTCTTTAGCTATTCTTTTAGCTTGAATTTTATCTCCCATCATTTCGATGTGTTTTGAAGATGCACCAATAAATTTAATTTTATTTTCTTCCAAAATTTTAGCAAAGTTAGCATTTTCTGATAAGAAGCCGTATCCTGGATGAACAGCGTCTGCATTAGTCAGTTCTATTGCAGACATTAATGCAGGAATATTTAAATAACTGTTTGCTGGTTGATGAGAACCTATACAGACACTTTCATCTGCCATTCTTACATGCATGCTTTCTCTATCAACATCTGAATGGACTGCTACAGTTGCTATACCCCATTCTTTACATGCTCTTATAATTCTAACTGCAATTTCCCCACGGTTTGCAATTAAAATTTTTTTAAACATTATTTATTCTAAAATTAGAATTGTTTGACCAAACTCAACTGGCTGACCATCATCAACACAAATTTCTTTTACAACACCATCATGGGTAGAAGGTACATGGTTCATTGTTTTCATTGCTTCAACAATCATTATTGTGTCACCCTTTTTAATTTTTTTACCGACTTCAACAAATTTCTTTGCTCCAGGTTCTGGCGCATGATAAGCAGTTCCAATTATTGGAGAAGTAATTTCTGTACCAGATTTAACGCCTTCAGAAGATTGAGAAGCAGCAGTTAAATTTGTATTGTTTACAGATGCTGGAATTGTTTGATTGCTAATTGATACGTTATTTTTTGAAACTTTAATCTTAGTATCTTTTTCGGTAATTTCTATTTCAGTTAAATTAAACTCATCTAAATAGTTACTAAGTTCTTTGATTATGTTTTTATCTATTTTCATTTTTGTAAAAGCTTTTGTAATGAAATTATGGCCAAAATATATCCTTCAGTGCCTAATCCAAAAATCCCACCTGTTGCAACTCCACTAATAAGTGATTTATGTCTAAATTCTTCTCTTTTATATATGTTCGATATATGCATTTCAATTATTGGTTTCTTGAACAATTCAAGTGCATCTCTTATTGCAACTGAAGTATGTGTAAATGCAGCGGCATTTATAATCATTCCATCATAAGTTTTACGTGCATCTTGAATTGTATTTACTAAATCTCCCTCCAAATTTGATTGGATAAATTCACAGTCTAGCCCAACTTCTTTTGATTTTTTTAAACAATTTTCTTTAAGTTGTTCATAGTTACCTGATCCATATTGTGATTGTTCTCTTTCACCTAATAGATTAAGATTTGGACCATTGATAATAATTATTTTATTATTCATTCAGCTTTTATATACGATGAAAAAAATAAAAATCAAAGTAAATGGTAAAAACAGATCAATTTCTGAAACATATAAACTTTCAGATTTAATAAAACACCTTAAAATTCCTATGAAAAAAGTAGCAATTGAACTTAATGAAGAAATAATAGATAAAAAAAATGTTTACAAAATTAAATTAAAACAAAACGACAAAATTGAGATTGTTCATTTTATAGGAGGAGGGTAGTATGAAAAAAGATAATCTCATCATTGCTAAAAAAAAATTTAAATCTAGGTTAATTGTTGGTACTGGAAAGTATAAAACTATGTCTGAATGTGCCAAAGCTATCAAATTGTCAGGAGCAGAGATAGTAACTGTTGCAGTTAGAAGAGTAAATATTTCTGATAAGAACAAACCTTTGTTAATGGATTATATAGATCCAAAAAAGATTACCTATTTACCTAACACAGCGGGTTGTTTTAATTCTAAAGAAGCTCTTAGAACTTTGAGATTGGCAAGAGAAATAGGTGGGTGGAAATTAGTTAAATTAGAAGTTTTAGGAGATAAGGAAAATTTATTTCCAGATATGATTGAAACTTTAGAGTCCACTGAAGTTCTTACCAAAGAAGGATTTAAAGTTATGGTTTATTGTAACGATGACCCATTAATGGCAAAAAGATTAGAAAATGTTGGAGCTGCTGCGATAATGCCACTAGCAGCACCAATTGGATCAGGTTTAGGAATACAAAATAAAATTAATATTCAAATAATCAGGAAACAAACAAAACTTCCATTAATTATTGATGCGGGTCTTGGACAAGCTTCAGATGCTACAATTGCAATGGAACTGGGTTGTGATGGTGTATTGGTAAACACTGCAATCGCGAAAGCAAAAAAACCATTTGATATGGCTCTAGCATTTAAAAATGCTGTTATAGCTGGAAGACAATCATACAACTCAGGAAGAATAGATAAAACCTTGATGGGAAATCCTTCCTCTCCTCTAAAGGGTATTATTTAGCCTTTTTAAAAAATTTTTTTTTTTTATAATTTTTTTTAATTTTCTTAACTTCTTTTTTTTGAGAAATCTTATCTTCTTTATTTTGGGTTTCTAAGTTTTTTAATTTTTCATAATGCTCAACAAGTTCAATAGTTTTTTTGGATTTGTTCTGAATGTTTATAATATATTCTGGAATTATCAGAGTATTGTCACTGATGATATCAATTGTCATTTTATTCTTTTTTTCAAAGTAAGTTAAATCATTAACAAAATTTTCTTTTAGAAAATCTGAAATTTTTTCGCAGACTTTTACTTCAACAAATTTTGCTTTATTAGTTACAGCCTTTAATTCAACAATTTTTAATAATTTTTGAGCAAAAGACTCGTCTGTTAAAGTTACCTTCCATTTAACAGCACTTTCCCTCAATCTTTGTCTAGACATTTCTAAAAGGCCAAAATTACTTATTCTTCCAATCTGAATTCTTGCTCTATCAGATCTACATTTTTCCTTAAGCTTTCTTTCTACTAAACGTCGGTTGCCAAAACTAAGCATGTCAATGAAGTCTATAATTATTAATCCTGATAAATCTCTAATTTTTATCTGTCTTGCAATTTCTTCTGCTGCTTCAATATTTGTATCTAAGGCTGTACTCTCAACATTTTTACCTTTGATTGAGCTACCAGAGTTAATGTCTATCGATACAAGTGCTTCTGTAGGATTAATAACTAAATATCCTCCAGATTTGAGTTTAATTTCTGAATCAAAAATTTGATTTAATTTTTGTTCAATATTTTCCTCAATAAATAGTGGTGTTCTTCCTCTATATTTTTTAACTTTTTTTACACTTGATGGCATCATTGTTTTCATAAAAGATTGGGCTTTTTTATAACCTTCATTTCCTTCAACAATAATTTGGTTAGTACTATCATCGTACATATCTCTTAAAGTTCTTTTAATTATTTCGCTTTCTTGATGAATTAAAGAGGGAGCTATAGAATTAATTGCATTATCTTTTATCTGTCCCCAAGTATTAATTAAAGTTGTTAAGTCACTATTGATTTCATTTTTTGTTTTGTTGCTTCCTGCTGTTCTTACAATTAAACCCATCTCTTTAGGAATTTCAATTTCATTTAAAATAGTTCTAATTTTTTTTCTATCTGCAGGATTAAATATTTTTCTCGAAATTCCACCCCCTTTAGGTGTGTTTGGCATTAACACTATATATTTTCCTGCAATTGAAATAAAAGTGCTTAGTGCAGCACCTTTTTGACCTCTCTCGTCTTTGATGACTTGGACAAGAATTACTTGATTAGGTTTGATTACTTCTTGAATTTTGTATCTTTTAAATTTGAATCTTTTTTCAGGTTTTTTTTCAGTCTTTTCCTCTGTATCTGAATTTTCTTTTGTATCTACTTCTTCTTTATCAGATTCTAAATCTTCAACTTTTTCCTCTATTGGATCATCTATTTCAAGTTTGCCCTCAGCAATATTTTCTTCTTCTTTTGCTTCAACTTGTTTTGAAAGTTCTTCTCTTGCTTTTTCTTCCTCTTCTTTTATTTTTTCTAGGTCCGCTTTTGGTATTTGATAGTAATCTGACTGAATATCGTTAAATGATAAAAATCCATGTCTTTCTCTTCCAAAGTCAACAAAGGCTGCCTGAAGCGAAGGTTCAATCCTGCTTACCTTACCTAAATATATATTATTTTTTATTAAATTGTTTTTTAAACCTTCGTACTCGTAGTCTTCAATATTTTCACCTGATTTAAGAACAACTCTAGTTTCATTTGGATGCGATGCATCGATATATAAATTTTTTTCCATAATATGTTGATTATTAAGTTCATTAATTTTCTTTGTAATAAATTTTGTTTATCTCTGATGCCTTATCTTTAACAAATTCCAAGATATAATGGAAATAAAATGAGTAAATTATTCAAAAATATTCTGTTATTTTCCTCCACTATTTTAATATTATTGGGTATTTTGATATTTAGTATTTTATGGAAATACTCCAACGATATTCCAGATTATAAATTTCTTAAGAGTTATAAGCCACCAGTTTCAAGTAAAGTTTATTCAAGAAATGGAGAATTGGTTGCAGATTTTTCAAAAGAAAAAAGAGTTTTTGTTCCGTACAATGCTATACCAAAAAATGTAATTAATTCATTTTTATCTGCAGAAGATAAAAATTTTTTCTCTCACCCCGGTGTTGATGCGAAAGGAGTTCTAAGAGCAGTTATAAACAATATTTCAAATATAATGGCCTCTAAAAGATTAGAAGGTGCCTCAACCATTACCCAACAAGTAGCAAAAAATTTTTTATTAACAAATGAAGTAAGCCTAAATAGAAAGATAAAAGAGGCAATTTTAGCATTTAGAATTGAGAGAGCATTATCAAAAGAAAGGATATTAGAACTTTATTTAAATCAAATTTATCTTGGTAGTGGAGCCTATGGCGTAGCTGCTGCAAGCTTAGAATATTTTGATAAATCTATAAGGGATCTTAATTATTCAGAAGCTGCATTGTTAGCTGCTTTACCTAAAGCGCCTAGTAAATACAATCCTTATAAAGATAAAGATTTAGCAAAATTTAGAAGAAATTTAGTTTTAAAAAATTTATATGAAAATAATTATATTACATCTGAGTGGTTAGAAAAATTAAGTAATCAAGAAATTAAATTAAAGAAAAAACAAAAAATATACTTAGAAGATGCACAATATTATATTGAAGACGTTAGAAAAAATGTCATAGAAAGTTTGTCATACGATAAAGTTTATAAACAAGGTCTAAATATCAATACTCCAATAGATTTAGATTTACAAAAAATTGCAACTAATTCTCTAAGATCTGGATTAATTTCCTATGATCAGAGAAAAGGTTGGAGGGGAGCACTAATTAACAAACCTTACAATTCAAATTGGTACAAAGATTTAGATAAATACAAACTTGAAAAATCAATTAATTGGAAATTAGCAATTGTAAAAAAATTAAATAAATTTTCAGCAATTGTAGAAACGATTGATAAAGATGATGGAGTTATTGAATATAAAGATATTTCATGGACAAAAAAGGAGTTTAACCAATTATTAAAAATTGGTGACATAATTTATGTGAAACAAATAAAAGATAAAAAGTATAGTTTACAACAATTGCCAAAAATAAATGGAGGAATTGTTGTAATGGATCCTTATACGGGAAGAGTTTTGGCTCTTAATGGTGGTTTTAGTTTTAAAAAAAGTGAGTTTAATCGAGCAACACAAGCAAAAAGACAACCAGGATCTGCATTTAAACCATTCGTTTATGCTCTTGCTTTAGAAAATAATTATACACCTACATCATTAGTTTTGGATGCACCCTTAGTTTTAGATCAAGGAGATGATTTAAAGTTATGGAAACCAGAAAATTATGGAAAAAAATTTTATGGTCCATCTACAATTAGAACTGGATTGGAGAAATCAAGAAATCTAATGACAGTTAGAATAGCTCAAGATTTAGGGTTAGATAAAATTATTAACTATTCAAAAAAACTTTCAATTTATGAAAATCCTGAGGAACTTTTGTCAATTTCCTTAGGTTCTGCTGAAACTACTTTGTTGCAGCTTACATCCGCTTATTCTGTTTTTGTTAATGGAGGAAAACTTGTTGAACCTGTTTTGATTGACAGGATTCAAGATAGTGAGGGAAATACTATTTATAATAATGATAAGAGATCTTGTGTAAATTGTGATGCAATATCCTATCTTAGTGACGATTATCCTGAGTTAAAAAATAAATTTACACAAATTTTTTCGGAAGAAACTGCATATCAAATGACGTCAATACTTGAAGGGGTGGTTCAAAGAGGAACCGCAAAAAAATTAAAAGATTTACAACTAAATATAGCAGGAAAAACTGGAACAACGAATAATAATACTGATACTTGGTTCATTGGTTTTACTTCAAACTTGTTAGTAGGTGTTTATGTAGGAATGGATAGCCCAACACCACTTGGTAAATTTGAAACAGGATCAAAAACGGCTCTACCTATATTTAAAAATTTTATAAAAAATTCTGTTAAAAAGTCTGAGGCCAGACCATTTAAAGCTGCAAAAAATACAATTATGATGGTTGTGGATCCCTCAACAGGCCAGAAAGCTAAATTTACATCCAAAAATACAATAATTGAGGTTTTTAAAAAGAAAAATGTTGTAGATGGCAAAGTTCTTTATTCAAATTCTGATAGAATGGATATAAACAACATATTAAAGTTTTACTAATGGATAACAATTACCAAAATTACAAAGAAGAAATAAATAAGATTAATCAAAGAATTAAGGAGTATCTTTGAAAACAATAAAATTTACTCAAAACTTGAAAAATTAAATTCTCAAATGTTAGATGCCAATTTTTGGCAAGATAAAGATAATTCAAAAAAAGTTATAAAAGAGAAAAAACTCTACGAAGACTTAGTAAATTCTTTAAATCAGTCTATCCAAAAATTAAATGATTTTGATGATTTGAATGAGCTTGCTTTAGAGGAAAATAATCTGACAGTTCAGGAAGAAACATTACAAAATATTAAGGATTTAAAAAAAGAAGTTAAAAAAAACGAAATCAAATGTTTTTTATCAGACGAAGCAGACTCATTAGATTGTTATATTGAAATACACGCAGGTGCTGGAGGCACTGAAAGTCAAGATTGGGCAGATATGTTGAGAAGGATGTATTTGAAGTGGTCTGATAAAAAAAGTTTTACATCAAATTTAATTAGTGAACACAAAGGAGATGAAGCTGGTATTAAATCAGCAACAATAAAAATTGAAGGTGATTATGTATTTGGGTGGTTGAAAAAAGAGTCGGGTATTCATCGTTTAGTTAGAATTTCACCATTTGACTCAGGAGCAAGAAGGCACACAAGTTTTGCAAGTGTCTGGATTTACCCAGTGGTGGATGAAAATATAAATGTTGAGATTTTAGAGAAAGATTTGAGAATAGATACTTATAGATCAAGTGGTGCAGGTGGACAGCATGTAAATACAACTGATAGCGCTGTAAGAATTACTCACATTCCATCAAAAATAGTAGTTCAATGTCAAAATGAAAGATCGCAACATAAAAATAAAGAAACTTGTATGAATATGTTAAAAGCAAGATTGTACGATTTTGAAATTAAAAAAAGAGAAGAGGAGAATCAAAGTACAGAAAACAGTAAATCAGAAATTGGTTGGGGGCATCAAATAAGATCATATGTTTTGCAACCTTATAGATTGGTAAAAGATAACAGAACAAATTTTGAAAGCACAAGTCCAGATAAAATTCTTGATGGAGAATTAGACGATTTTTTGGAACAATCTCTTTATAAAATTAAATGAAAATAAATATTTTTAAATACTTTTTATTATTACTAGGATTTTTAATATCACTAATATTTTATTTAAGCATTGTTGGAATAGAAACCGACAAGTTTAATCAGCAGATAAAAGACACAGTTGTTCAAAGTAATAATAATTTGGATGTATCTTTAAAAAAAGTAAAATTAATTCTTGATCCACTTAAACTTAAAATAAATGCAAAAACTATTGGCGCAAAGATCTATTATGCAAATAGACCACTTGAGCTCGAATATATAAAAACTCAAGTATCACTTGATTCTATTCTTAAAAATAAATTAGTTTCCTCTAATTTTGAGGTGGCAACAAAGTCAATATTATTAAAGGATTTTGTAAAATTTATAAGAGCCACAAGTAACAAACCAGAATTATTAATTTTGGAAACTTTCATTAAAAAAGGACATGTAATTTTAGATCTAAATCTTAACTTAGATCAAAATGGAAAAATCAAAAATGATTATAAAATTAGAGGATTGTTAAAAGATGGAAAATTTGAATTTTTTAATGGACTAGATTTTAATAATATTAATTTTTTATTTAATATAGAAAAAGACAAATATTTATTTGAAGATATTAAATTTGCATCAGATCAAATTAATTTTTCATCTAAATTATTAAAAGTTAAAAAAAAGAATAATAATCATTATGTTGAAGGTAAAATTCAAAATTCCGAGGCAGTTTTATCTGATAATTTAATTAATATATTAAATTTAAATTTAAATAACTTTAGTTTAAAAAATACCAAGTTTAGTTCGGTGAATATTTTTAATTTTGAAATAACTAATAAATATAAATTAACTAATTTAAAATTAGACTCTGACATAAATTTTAAAAAAGTTATTTATAATAATAATTTAATTCCAAATTATTTTTCAAATCAAAATAGTGAAATCTTATTAGATAATCATAAATTAAAATTAATTTATGAAAACAAAGCTCTTATAGCTAATGGTGCAGGTGAATTTAAGTTAGATAATAAAACAAATAAAATTGAATATACTTTTAAAAGAGATCAAAATAACATCGAATTTGAAACTAATTTAAATATTAAAAAAGGAATATTAAAAAATCAAAAAACTATCCAAGAATATTTTCCACTTACCAAGGATCAAATAAATATTGAAAATCATAAAATAAATTTAAAGTATAAAAACAAAAATTTTAAACTCAAAGGTGAAGGTAAAGTAAAACTTAATAAAGATTTTGATTATATTAAATATTTTTACAATAAAAATGATAAAGATTTTGAATTCATATCTGACATTAATTTAAAAAGTGTTGATTTAAAAAATCAAGAATTCTTAAAACAATTTTTCCCATCTGCTAAAAAATTTCTTAACCTTCAAAATCATAAACTCAATATCAAATATAAAAATGGTTCATTAACTCTTTCAGGTAATGGAAATATAAAAATTGATAAAAATCATGATGAAATAAATTACTTTGTTTTTAATGATAAAGAAAAAACTAGTTTTGATTTAAAATTAATTTTAAATCAAACAGATTTTGAAATTAAAAATTTAAATTATAAAAAAAATATAAATGAAAAAACAAATTTAGTAGTTTCTGGAATATTAAAAAATTCAAAGAATTTAAATTTTGAAAATATAAGCATTACAGATAATGCAAATAAAATTAAGATTTATAATTTAATATTAGATAAAGATTATTTAATAGACAGGTTTGATAAAATTGATTTTGATTATATTGATACTGAAAATAAAGAAAATCAGTTTATTATTCAAAGAGAAAATGAAAATTATTATAAATTAAATGGATTGTTCTTAAACGCTAATTCAATTGTAACAAATTTACTTGAAAGTAAAAAGAAAAAAGAAAATAAAATTTTTAAGAACAATTTTAATTTAAATATAAATTTGAATGAAGTTTATATAGATGAAATTTATTTTGTTAAAAATTTACAAGGGTTAATTTTTATTAAAGATAATAAAGTTGTAGATACAAATTTATCTGCAAATTTTGAAAATAACAAAAATATAGTTTTTTCTATTGAAACAACAGATAATGGTGAAAAAATAACTAAACTTTATTCATCTAAAGCAAAACCATTGGTCAAAAGATATAAATTTATAAAAGGATTTGATGAAGGCAACTTAGATTTTATATCGACAAAAATAAATGGAAAATCAGTATCAAATCTGAAAATATTTGACTTTAAATTAAAAGAAGTCCCAGCATTGACAAAACTTTTAACACTAGCTTCCCTACAAGGAATTGCTGATATTTTAACTGGAGAAGGAATAAGATTTGATGAGTTTGAAATGAAATTCAATAATCAGAAAAATCTAATGACAATAGATGAGCTCTATGCAATTGGCCCAGCTATTTCAATATTAATGAATGGTTATGTGGAAGAAGAGAAATTAATAAGTCTAAGAGGTACTTTGGTACCAGCAACAACTATAAATAAAACAATAAGTAAAATTCCATTATTAGGTAAAATTTTAGTTGGTGATAAAACAGGAGAAGGTGTTTTTGGAGTAAGTTTTAAAATTAAAGGACCACCAAAAGATCTTAAAACCTCAGTAAATCCAATAAAAACATTAACTCCAAGATTTATAACTAGAACTCTTGAAAAAATTAAAAGAAACTAACTTAATTCAATCTTAATGTGCCTTTTTTTACCTATAGAAAGTTTTAAGTAATTTTCTCTGAATAGCTCCTGATTAATAATAAATTTTTCATCTGGAACTAAAACATCATTAATCTTAATAGCTTTACCCTTAATTAATCTCCTTATCTCACTTTTTGAATTTTCTGCTTTAGATAAAATTATTAAATCAATTATATTGACATTATTATCTAATTGTTTTGTTTCAATTTTAACGCTTGGTAAGTTGGAGCCCAAAGAATTTCCAGAAAATGCTTCCTTTGCAGCTTGTTCTGAATTTTGAGCAGCATCTTCTCCATGTAACATAGCTGTGGCTTTGTTTGCTAATAATATTTTTAATTCATTAATATTTTTTTTCTCTAAAGCATTGATTTCTCTTATATCAATATCAGTAAACATTTTTAAAAACTTAATTACATCTCGGTCATCAACATTTCTCCAAAATTGCCAGTAATCATAAGCTGATAAATATTTTTCGTCTAACCAAATAGCACCATTTTCAGTTTTTCCCATTTTTGCACCTGTGGCTAAAGTAATTAATGGTGTTGTTAATCCATATGTTTGGTTATTAGAATATCTCTTAATAAGTTCAACACCATTTACAATGTTTCCCCATTGATCAGAGCCACCTATTTGTAGAACACAATTTTCTTTTTTATTTAATTCTAAAAAATCATAGGCTTGGAGTATCATATAATTAAATTCCATATAACTAAGTGATTGTTCTCTTTCCAATCTTAGCTTTACACTATCAAATGTAAGCATTCTATTGATGGTAAAATGTTTTCCTATATCTCTTAGAAAAGAAATATAATTTAAATCTTTAAGCCAGGTATAATTATTGACATATATAGGTTTTGTTTTTGGATCGTCATTATCTAGAAATTTTTTTAGGATATTTTGAATATTTTTAATATTTTTTTCAATTTCACTTTCATCTAAAATTTTTCTTGTTTTGTCTTTTCCTGAGGGATCACCTATTCTTGTTGTTCCACCTCCTAATAATACAATTGGTTGATGTCCATTTTTTTGTAGCAACCTCAAACACATAATTTGCAATAAACTACCAACATGTAAACTTTCAGCAGTACAATCAAATCCTATGTAAGCTTTAATCTTTTCTTTATCTAATAAATTAGATAAGTCAGTTTCACTTGTGCATTGATAGAAATAACCTCTATCTTTAAATTCTTTTAAAAATTTATTCATAAGATTATAGTTACTATATACAAATTTTTTTTAAAAATAATATCAATGAAAAAAAAATTATTTTCAGCAATGGGCTTAATGAGTGGCACATCCATGGATGGGGTAGATGTTTCAATAATTAAATCTGATGGATATGACGAGGTAGAACTAATTTTAGATAAATATTTTAAATACGATACTGATCTCTATAGGCAATTATCAACTTTGAGAGACAAAATTAAAAGTAGTGAAGATTTGATAAAATATTCTAAAGAATTAAGTAATTTGGAGAGAGCTTTGACTATTTTTCATGCTGAAAAAATCAGCAAAATAACATTAAAAAATGAAATAGAAATTGATCTTATAGGTTTTCACGGCCAAACGATTTTCCATAACCCTCAGATTAAAATTACTAAACAACTAGGTGACGGCAATTTGTTATCTCAATTGTTAAAAAAACCAGTAATTTACAATTTTAGACAAGCAGATATCAACAACGATGGTCAAGGAGCACCACTAACACCAATTTATCACAGATTATTAGTTAATAATTTTTTAAATAAAGAAAAAGATAATTCAACCCAACCTATTTGTATTGTTAACATTGGAGGAATATCTAATGCTACAATAATTAATAATATATCCAATAATATAGAAGATGATTTGATTGCTTATGATATTGGTCCAGGTAATTGTTTAATAGATGAATGGATCAGGAATAATTCAAATTTTACCTTTGATGAAGATGGTAAGATTGCAAAATCTGGAAAAATTGATCAATTAATTCTAAATCAAGCAATAGATAATTTCAAAATTGAAACTTATTCAAAATCACTTGATGTAAAAGAATTTGATATATCTTTTGCAAGAGGTTTATCTTTAGAGGATGGGTGTTCAACAATTACAGAATTCACAGCATATTTGATTGCAGAAGGAATAAAATTTTTAAATAAAAATAATTCTAACAAATATTTGTTTTGTGGTGGAGGTCGAAAGAACCAATTTTTGATTGAATCAATTATTAGAAATTCAAATTTAAATAAAAATAATTTTGATATGATAGATAATTTTGAGCTGAATGGAGATTATATCGAGTCCCAAGCGTTTGCTTATTTAGCTATCAGATCTAAATTAAATTTACCAATTTCTTTCCCAAACACGACAAGATGTAATGCCCCGGTTATTGGAGGCAAGCTCACAAATAATTATTAATATAAAGCTGTTTCTTTTTTTATATATTTATCCAAAGTTTTTGTTAAAGCATCATCAGTTTTAGAAAAGAAATGATTTGCTTCGGTTATTGTTTGGAATTCAACTTTGATACCTTTTTGAGCGCTTAATCTTTTATCTAATTCAGTAATATATTCTACTGGCACCAATTCATCTTTTTTTCCATAAACAACCATCCCAGATGTTGGACATGGAGACAAAAAAGAAAAATCATAGACATTAGGTTGTGGAGATATTGCTATAAATCTATTTATTTCTGGTCTTCTCATAAGTAGCTGCATTGCAATCAAAGAACCAAAAGAAAATCCTGAAACCCAACATTGCGAATTATCAAAATTTTCTCTTTCCAGCCAATCTAATGCTGCTGCAGCATCCGCCAGTTCACCTTGACCATTATCAAATTCTCCATCACTTTTTCCAACTCCTCTAAAGTTTACTCTGCAAACTGAAAAATCATTTTCCATGAATGTATGAAATGTATCTACAACTACTTTATTGTTCATAGTTCCCCCATACTGCGGATGAGGCTGTAGGACTAATGCAATAGGAGAAGTGTTTTTTTTACTTTTATAATATTTAGCTTCTAATCTACCAGCAGGTCCAGGTATAAAAATTTCTAAAATTTTATTATCCATATATGCAATTGATTATTGTTCTCAAAAAAAAGGTACGTTTATCACAACTGAGCGACAAAATGGTAGTCTTTTTTTACTTTATAAACTTGACCATTTTAGTCGGGTATGTATAAAAAGCCAGATTTTAAGGGTAAAAATGAAACTAACATCAAAAGGAAGATATGCCGTAATGGCATTAGTTGATCTAGCAAGGTTTGATAATATCAATCCTGTATCATTAAGAGATATTTCTTTAAGACAAGGAATTTCATTAGATTTTTTAGAGCAAATATTTTCAAAACTTAAAAAAAATCAAATTGTAAAAAGTATTAGAGGTAATCAAGGAGGTTACATTTTATCAAAAGACCCAAGTGAAATAAAACTTACAAATATTTTCAATGCAGTAGATGAGAAAGTTAAAACTGTTCAGTGTAAAAAAGAGTCTAAAAAAGGTTGCAATGGTAAAGCAACAAAATGTATTACACACAATCTATGGGATGAGCTTGAGGTTCATATTAATACTTTCTTTGAAAATAAAAGCTTAAACGACTTATTAAAAAATAATAAAGAGAACAGAGTATAGTATGGATAGTAGACAGAAAGAAATAGATAGTTTGAAAGATTACAAATATGGTTTTTCAACAGATATAGAAAATACAAAAGCTCCCAAGGGTTTAAATGAGGATGTAATAAAATTTATCTCCAATATTAAAAAAGAGCCTCAGTGGATGCTAGATTTTAGATTAAAAGCTTTTGAAAGATTTAAACAATTAAAAGAGCCTGATTGGCAGAAACCGAAATATCCTAAAATAGATTATCAGGATCTTTACTACTACTCAGCTCCCAAAAGCATGAAAGATAAACCAAAAAGTTTAGATGATCTTGATCCTAAATTATTAGAGACATATAAAAAATTAGGAATTCCTCTTCAAGAGCAAGCAAGATTAAATGGTATTGCTGTGGATGCAGTTTTCGACTCTGTTTCTGTTGCAACTACTTTTAAAGAAGAACTTACTAAGCAAGGTATTATATTTTGTTCGATGTCTGAAGCTATTCAAAAGCATCCTGAGTTAGTTAAAAAATATCTTGGATCAGTTATTCCTACAACTGATCATTTTTTTGCAACTCTTAATTCTGCAGTTTTTACTGACGGCTCATTTGTATACATTCCAGAAAATGTTAAATGTCCTATGGAACTGTCTACTTACTTTAGGATTAATGCATCAGAAACAGGACAATTTGAAAGAACATTAATCATAGCTGATAAGGGAAGTTATGTAAGTTACCTAGAAGGTTGCACAGCTCCAATGAGGGATGAAAATCAATTGCATGCAGCTAATGTTGAATTAATTGCTCTTGACGATGCAGAAATAAAATATTCAACAGTTCAAAATTGGTATCCAGGAGATAAGGATGGAAAGGGTGGTATTTATAATTTTGTTACTAAAAGAGGATTGTGCAAAGGTAAAAATTCTAAAATTTCTTGGACACAAGTAGAAACTGGTTCAGCAATTACTTGGAAATATCCAAGCTGTATTTTGAAAGGTGATAATTCAGTAGGTGAGTTTTATTCTATAGCGATTACAAACAATCATCAAAAAGCTGACACTGGTACTAAAATGATACACTTAGGAAAAAACACAAAAAGTAAAATAATTTCAAAAGGAATTTCAGCAGGTAAATCAGATATGATGTACAGAGGATTGGTAGATATATCTTCAAAAGCCGATAATTCTAGAAACTTTACTCAATGTGACTCTTTACTAATGGGCAACAAATGTGGAGCTCATACAATTCCTTATATTAAGAACAAAAATCTTAAATCAAATATAGAACATGAAGCAACAACATCAAAAATAAGTGATGAACAACTATATTACTGTAATCAAAGAGGATTAAATCAAGAAGAGGCAGTTAGTTTAATTGTAAATGGTTTTTGCAAAGAAGTACTGCAGCAGTTACCAATGGAATTTGCAGTAGAAGCACAAAAACTTGTTGGTATTAGTTTAGAGGGGAGCGTTGGATAGATGTTATCAATAGAAAATCTCAAAGCAAAGATTGATGAAAAAGAAATATTAAAAGGATTAAATTTAGATATTAAACCAGGAGAAGTTCATGCAATTATGGGTCCAAACGGATCTGGAAAAAGCACATTATCAAATATTTTGTCAGGTAAAAAAGGTTACGAAATAAATGGTAAAGTTACATTTGATGGAGAAAACTTATTAGAATTAGAAACAGAAGAAAGAGCTCATAAAGGAATTTTTTTAGCGTTCCAATATCCAATGGAAATACCAGGTGTTAATACAAACACTTTTTTAAAAACATCAATAAATGCAATTAAAAAAGCTAGAGGCGAAAAGGAGCTAGATGCAATTGAATTTTTAAAATTAATAAAAGAAAAATCTGCAGAATTAAAATTTGATGAAAAAATTTTAAATCGACAACTTAATGTTGGATTTTCAGGTGGAGAAAAGAAAAAAAATGAAATTTTACAAATGTCTATCCTAAATCCAAAATTATCAATCCTAGATGAAACAGACTCAGGATTAGATATAGATGCTTTAAGAATAGTTTCAGAAGGAGTTAATTCACTAAGAAATAAAAACAATTCTTTTTTAATAATAACTCACTATCAAAGATTATTAGATTATATCAAACCTGATTTTGTTCATGTTCTTAAAAATGGACAAATTATAAAATCAGGTGATTTTGAATTAGCAAAAGAATTAGAAAAAGTAGGTTATGAGGATTTTAATTAATGCAAAATGAACTTAAATTAAATTTTGATAAAATTATTAGTCTAAATAATTTTTCTGATAGTCAGAAAAAAATTAAACAAGAAAATTTTAATAATTATTTTGAAAAAGGTTTACCAAATAAAAGAAATGAGGATTGGAAATTTTCAGATATAAATCAAATTATTTCAAAAAATTTTGACAATTTAAACTTTGTTGTTGATCAAAAAAAAGTTTTTGAAGAAAAAGATTTTCCACTAGATTTTGAACATAATAAAATAAGTTTTGTTGATGGAAAATTATATGATTTTGATTTTAAACATGAAGACAAAGATAAAATCTTAGTTGATCAAGATTTAGACTTAGATGATACTATTTATCAAAATACTCTTTTAAATTTGAATTCAGCCTTTCTTACTAGTGTTTCGAATATTACTATTAAAAAAGGTTATAATGTTAAAAAACCATTGATTTTATTTAATTATTTGAGTGATGGTTTAAAATCTTCTGCAATTAATTCTAGAGTAGATATTAATTTAGAAGATGACAGTTCATTATGTGTAGTTAATTTTTTAAATGAAAATTCTGAAAAAAATTTCATTAATTTTAGACAAAAAATTAAGATTGGAGTGAATTCAATTTTAAAAAATTATAGTCTAGATTCAAATACTTCAGAAAATATAAAGTATTTCAACAAAGATATTAATTTATCTAAAAATAGTCATTTAGAATATTTTATCTTGTCAGAAGGTTCTAAATTTATAAAACAAGATATCAATTGCAGTTTAGATGATGAATATGGTTCTATTGCATTAAATGGAATTATCAATTTAGAAAATAAAAAACATCATGAAATAAAAACTGTAATTAATCATAAAAAAGAAAATTGTAAAAGTTATCAATTAATTAAAAGCGTATTGAATGATAAATCAAAAGGTATTTATCAAGGTAAAATTTTTGTAAGTCCTGAAGCGCAAAAAACAGATGGATACCAATTAAGTAGAGCGTTATTGTTAAATGAAAGTGTTGAATTTAATGCGAAACCAGAATTAGAAATATATGCAGACGATGTTAAATGTTCACATGGATCTACATCAGGAAATATTGATGAAAATTCAATTTTTTATTTAATGTCTAGAGGTCTCAGTTATTCAGAGTCAAAAAAATTATTAACAAATGGTTTTCTTAACGAGGTAATTGAAAAAATTTCTAATGAAGATGTAAAAAAATTAGTTAAAAAATTATCAGGTATAAATGTATGAACATAGATCAAGTTAAAAAAGAATTTCCAATATTTGATGAGAAAATCCAAAATAATGATTTGGTTTATTTGGATAGTGCAAATTCATCACAAAAACCAAAAGTAGTGGTAGAAAGAATTAATGAATTTTATACCAAACAATTTTCTAATGTTGGTAGAAGTGTTCATTATCTTGCGGTTGCTGCAACAAATTTATATGAAAATACTAGAACATCAGTTCAAAAATATATTAATGCTAAAGATAAAAATGAAATAGTATTTACTAAAGGTGCTACTGAAGCATTAAACCTTGTTGCTAATACATTGGGTCAAAATCATTTAAACGAAGGTGATGAAATATTAATTACCGAATTAGAACATCATTCAAATTATGTACCTTGGCATTTTTTAAGAAAATCTAAAAATATAAAAATTAATTTTGCAGAAATAAATGAAGAAGGAGAAATTACACTAGAAGAAATTGAAAAGAAAATTACTCCTAATACAAAAGTTATTTCAATTACTCATTTATCAAATGTGACTGGAGCAATATTACCAGTAAAAGAAATTACTGATTTAGCACATTCAAAAGGAATAATAGTTGTCGTAGATGGTTGCCAAGGAGCTCCTCATTTGAAGCTAGATATGCAAGACTTAGATTGTGATTTTTATGCAATTTCTTGTCATAAAATGTATGGCCCTACAGGATTAGGTGTTCTTTATGGTAAGAAAAAGTGGTTGGATGAACTTCCTCCTTACCAAGGTGGTGGCGGAATGATTAGAGAGGTTAAAAAAGATAGAATTACCTATGGTGATTTACCTAATAAATATGAAGCTGGAACTATGGCTACAGCGCAAGTTATTGCTTTTGATCAATCAATTAAATTTCTGGAGAGCGTAGGTATTGAAAATGTTATGAGACATGAATCAGAATTAGTTGAGTATGGCCAAGAATTATTAAAAAAAAATAATTCAGTAAAATTAATTGGAAATCCAAAAAATAAAGGTGGAGTTTTGTCTTTCACTTTAGAAGGTGTGCATCCTCATGACATTGCAACAATTTTAGATGAAGACGGAGTTGCGATAAGAGCTGGTCATCATTGCTGTCAAATTTTACATGACAAACTTAATATACCAGCAAGCGCACGAGCTTCTGTTGGAATATATAATACTAAAGAAGATTTAGATAAACTTAATGATGCAATAAATAACTGTAAGAAAATATTTAATTTAAAATGAATTTAAAAGAATTATATCAAGAAATAATTTTAGAGCATGGAAAAAATCCAAGAAATCTTCGTAAGACGGAAGATTTTAATAAAGATGCTAAAGGCAACAATCCACTTTGTGGTGATAACGTTCATGTCTATTTAAAATTAAATGGCCAAAGAATTGTAGAAGATATTTCATTTGAAGGTAGTGGTTGTGCCATTTCTATGGCTTCTGCATCAATAATGACTGATTTAATTAAAGGCAAAAATGAAAATGAAGCAAAAGAAATTGTTGAAGATTTTTTAGGGATGATTAAAGAAAATCCTGAGCTTAAATCAGAAAATCTTAAAGAAGATGAAAAAACAAAACTAATGTGTTTATCTGGAGTAAAACAATATCCAATGAGAGTAAAGTGTGCAACACTATCTTGGCATACACTAGTCTCAGCTTTTGATAATAAAACTGATGAGGTTAAAACAGAAAATTAATTATGTCGAAAAAAGATCAAATTATTGAGGAAATTAGAAAAATTTATGATCCTGAGTTACCAGTTAATATTTATGAACTAGGTTTGATTTATGATATTAAAGTTGAGGATGATAAATTTGCAAAAATTAAAATGACTTTGACCACTCCTAATTGTCCAGTTGCTGAAAGTTTGCCTAAAGAAGTTAAAGATGGTGCAATGCAAGTTGAGGGTATTGAGGACGTTGATCTTGAATTAGTTTGGGACCCACCTTGGAATAAAGACATGATGTCAGAAGCTGCAAAACTGGAGTTAAATTTATAATGAATCCAATTATTAAATTAAGTGATAATGCTGCGGAAAGAATTAAAGAAATTATGTCTAATGCAGAAAAAGATTCTTTAGGTGTAAGAGTTTCAGTTAAATCAGGAGGTTGTGCTGGTATGTCTTACGTCATGGAGTATACCAAAGAAGTAAATCCAAATGATGAAGTCATTGAGGAAAAAGGTGTAAAAGTATTTGTTGATTCTGCAGCTATTATGTATTTGCTTGGAACAGAAATGGATTACAAAAAAGAAGAGCTATCTTCTTCGTTTGTTTTCAATAATCCCAACGAAACAGAGAGATGTGGTTGCGGAGAGTCCTTTAAAATCTAGCAAAAGTTGAATATTCCCATTTAACGCATATCAGTATTGCGTCATATGCATACCTAGTATATATATTTAGGTATGAACAAATTTGAATTTAAAAATCTTGTTAAGAACCTAAAAGACACAATTAAAGAAAGAACTTTCTTTAAAGATTTACGTAAAGAAGTTGAGACCGGTGCAAACGGTACTCAAGATTACGTTGTTAAAAAAGGTATTAACAAAGATACAATTGCAACAACCAAACAGTAATTAAATATTAACTACTGTAATACATCTCAAACTCTACTGGATGAGGTGCATGTTCAAATTTATGAATTTCCTCAAACTTAAGAGCTATATAAGCATCGATTTGGTCGTCAGTAAATACACCACCTTGAGTTAAAAACTCTCTATCTTTATCTAAACTTTCCATTGCTTCTCTTAAAGATCCACAAACAGTTGGTATAGCTTTTACTTCTTCTGGTGGTAATTCATATAAATCTTTATCAAAAGACTCACCTGGATGTATTTTATTTTTAATTCCATCGATACCAGCCATTAACATTGCTGCAAACGTTAGGTAAGGATTACCTGCTGCATCTGGAAATCTAATTTCACATCTTGCACCTTTTTTACTTAAAGTAATTGGAATTCTACATGATGCCGATCTGTTTCTTGCAGAGTAAGCTAGTAATACTGGTGCTTCAAATCCAGGAATTAATCTTTTGTAACTATTAGTAGTAGAGTTAGCAAAAGCATTAATTGCTTTAGCATGTTTTAAAATTCCACCAATATAGTGTAATGCAGTTTCTGAAAGTCCTGCATATGCTTCACCTGAAAATACAGGGGTATCACCTTTCCAAATGGATTGGTGAATGTGCATACCTGAACCATTATCACCTGCAACTGGTTTTGGCATGAAGGTTGCAGTTTTTCCAAATGAATGTGTTACCATTTGAACTACATATTTATAAAGCTGAACATTATCTGCTTGGTCAACTAAAGTTCCAAAATACATACCAAGTTCGTGTTGACTTGGAGCAACTTCATGGTGATGTTTTTCAACTTTGATACCAACTTCTTTTAAGTTTTTTAAATATTCACCACGCATATCTTGTTCACTATCTACAGGTGGCACAGGAAAATAACCTCCTTTGATTTGAGGTCTATGTCCCATATTTCCATTTTCATATTCTTTACCTGAATTATATGGACCTTCTTTACTATCAATTTTAAATCCACTTTCATTCATGTCATTTTTAATTCTTACATCGTCGAAAACAAAAAATTCTGGCTCAGGTCCAAAAAACGCTTTATCACCAATACCTGATGCTTTTAAATATTCTTCTGCTTTTTTCGCAACTCCTCTTGGATCTCTTTCGTAAGGATCTTTTTTGATTGCATCTAAAATATCACAGAACAAAACTACAGTATTATGAGACGTGAAAGGATCCATGAACATTCTTGCAGTATCAGGTTTTAAAATCATGTCAGATTCGTTAATTGCTTTCCATCCAGCAATAGATGAACCATCAAAAAACACTCCTTCTTTAAGCATGTCAGCGTCCACTATTGATGCATCCATAGTTAAATGTTGAAGTTTTCCCCTTGGATCAGTAAATCTTAGATCTACGAATTCTGCTTCTTTTTCTTTAATAAACTTTAAAACGTTTTCTGCACTCATTTTGTCTCCTATGTAATTTTGATGGAGCCTAATTAGCAAAAAAAAGTTAAAAAATAATGCTTATTTAATAAATAACACCTATGCATTTTTTACATAAGTAGTGTATCTACTCAATCAAACTAAAGAATTTAATAAATTCAATGGAATCAATACTAAATAAAGAACCGGTAAAAAGAGTAGAAAAAGCTCTTAAAACATTCGATCAAAATTTAAATGTTATCGTCTTAGAAAAAACAGCAAGAACTGCCAATGATGCTGCTACAGCTTTAGGTTGTAATGTTGGTGCTATTGTTAAAAGTTTACTTTTTAGGGCAGGAGACAATCATATATTAAGTTTGGTATCCGGAGACAAGCGTTGCTCATTAAATAAGTTAAAAAAAATTCTTAATGAAAAAGACGTGTCCATGGCATCTCCTGAAGCTGTTAAAGAAAATACTGGATATACAATTGGAGGAGTGTCACCAGTAGGTCACTTAAAGCAATGTAAAATCTTTATTGATAAAAGTCTTGAGAGATTCCCAGATATATTTGGAGCAGCTGGACATCCAAATGCTGTTTTCAAAATAAATTATAATAAGTTAATTGAAATAACAAACGGATCACCAGAAGATATTATTGAATGAGAGAACCAAAACTAATTGATTATAGTTTATTAACGTTGCTAGCATTAATTTGGGCATCTGCTTTTTTTAATATTAAAATTGCAACCTATTCATTTGGACCTGTTACGATTGCATTCCTAAGAGTTTTTTTTGGTTCAATTCCAGTTTTACTACTTTGTTTTTATAAACAAATTAAAATCGAGGCATTTTCAAAAGATTGGCATTGGTTTGCGATGATTGGATTTATAAATTTAGTAGCTCCATTTTTTTTGATAGCATATGGAGTTAAATCTGTTCAAAGTAACTTAGCAGCAATTTTAATGTCATCAACTTCACTTAGCTCAGTAGTACTAGGACATTTTTACACCAAAAATGAAAAATTTAATTTAATTAGAACAACAGGAGTTTTAATTGGATTTTCAGGAATAGTTTATTTATTTTCAGATAATTTATTAATTAATGAAAATAACTTTACTTCAGCATTATTAATTTTGTTAGGTGCTACTTGTTATGTAATTGGAGGTCTCTTAACATTAAAAATAAGTAAGAAAAAAAATGAAAATGTAACCAGTTCAATTTTGATTTGGGCTACTATTATATTATTACCTTTAGTATGTTTGATTGAACAACCTTGGAAAACTGTTCCAAGATTAGATTCTACTATTTCAGTTATTTATCTTGGGTTGGTATCTACTGGAATTGCTTGGTTATTGAGATTTAGAATCTTAATTAACAATGGTTTAATTTTTCAATCTCAAGTATCTTATTTAATTCCAATATTTGGTACCATTTTAAGTTATATCTTTTTAAAAGAATTAATAACAACGAAAGTTATAATTTCATTGATAGCAGTTGCTACAGGTATCTATTTTGTAAGGAAAGGTACAAAATTTAAATAATATTACTAAAATTTATAAATTATTTATTAAAAATTATTTTAGCATTGAAAGAAAATGATCTTCTTTCTTCTTCAATATTAAATGGGTATGCTGTATGCATTAAGTAGTTAGGAAATATTAAAAGATCACCTGTTTTTGGTATTAAATTAAAAATACTTTTTGAAAGAAAAGCTTTTTGTCCATTTATAAAATCAATTGTTCCATTGGTTTTAATCTTTTTATTTTTAACATTTTTATTTTTAGTCATATGTTTAGGGATTTTTAAATAACCAACTCCCGATAAGTCTCCTTCATGATAATGTATAGGATTATACTCATTTTTGTATTGGCTAACGACCCACAGGTTTAAAATTCTAATTTCTTTAATCTTTTTAATATTTTCTTTAGTTAGAAAAATTTTAATATTTTTTATTAATTCTTTTTCCAAATTTATTTTTATAAAATTTTTAGAAATTTGAACTTCTTTTCTAATTTGACTTGCTAATTTTGGACTATAATCATTCGATTTTGAGAAGATTTTTGTATCAACTTCTTTGTTAAGTTTTTCTAAAAATTTTTTAGAAATTTTAGATTTTCCTATTGAAGGCCCAAATGGTTTAAAATTTTTCATGAGAGATTAAATATATCAAAAAATAATTAATTCAACTTATGCAATAAATATTATGCCCATTCTTATAGCAACAAAAATTACTAGACATGCAGTCATTAGAGCTAATATTTTGTTAGACAGGAATTTTATATTTAAAAAACTTCCAATTTGGCCACCAATTAAGACAGCAATAAATAGTGGCCAGTAATTTAAGAATTCGTTGAAGACTATATCTTTTGTTAATTGTCCACTTATACCAAAAATTGAATTTACTAAAATAAATAAGGATGCAGTACTTGTTATATGCTTTGGAAATCCTGCTTTCATCAAAAATAAAATAGGACTTAAAAATATCCCACCACCAATTCCAACCAAACCAGATATAAAACCAATTATTGATCCTATTAATATTGATAAAACTAGGGGTATTTTTTTAATTATAATTTTTTGTTTGTTAAAGGATTTGCTTTCAATAAGTAAAAAAACTCCAGCTAATATTAAAATAAAGAAAAGTAAAATTTCAAATAAATTTTTGTCAATAGAGATCGATGCTCCTATAAAAGTAAGAGGTATAGAACCAATTAAATAAGGATAAAGTAAATTAAGGTTAATATTCTTTGATTTTAAAAAATTTATGGAATTTCCAGAAACTACAATAATATTACAAATCAAAGCTAAAATTGGAAAAATATAGTATGGTACATCCCAAATTAAAAGCAAAGCAAGATAAGTGGAGCCACCACCAAATCCTATACTCGAATATAATATTGCAGTTATAAAAAAAAATATTGTAAGTATAATCATTAAAAAAATTTATTTATGATTGTAAATATAGCTTTACTAACTGTAACAGATACAAGAACAATTGATAATGATAAATCTGGTGCGATCTTGGTTGAAAAAATTAAAGAGGCCAATCATCAATTAATTGACAGAAAAATTTGTAAAGACAATAAAGGAGATATAGTTAAAATTCTAAAAGACTGGACTAATCATAAAGATATTGATGTTGTCATTACAACTGGTGGCACAGGTTTAACTGGAAGAGATATTACACCCGAAGCTGTTGATGAAATAGCAGATAAACATATTCCAGGATTTGGCGAAGTTTTTAGGACTATTAGTTTAAAAACAGTTGGTACGTCTTCAATTCAATCTAGAGCTTGTGCAGTTCTATCAAATGGTAAATACATATTTGCCTTACCAGGATCCTCAGGAGGAGTAACAGATGCTTGGGACGGTATCCTTAAACATCAATTAGATATTAATCATAAACCTTGTAATTTTGTCGAATTGTTTCCTAGACTAAAAGAGAAATAAAAAAATATCTCATTATTTTTCCAAAACTCACAAGCAATAAAAAAATTAAAAATTTAATTCTCATCGTTCCAGCAATAAAAGTAATTGGATCACCAATAATTGGTACCCACGCAAATAACAAAGACCATTTACCATACTTTTTAAACCACCTGGATGATCTATCAATTTGTGTGTTAGTAAAAGGAAACCATTTTTTATCTTGAAATTTCAAGAAATAAATTCCTAGAAACCAATTGAAGATAGATCCTAAAATATTTCCAAAACTTGCAAAAAATATTAACAAAAATTTGTTATAAGTTTCTGATAACAGATAAGTTGCTAATATAGCCTCAGATGAAAAAGGAAGTATTGTTGCAGCTAAAAATGAAACAATAAATAGACTTAAATAGGCAAACATTAACTAGAATTGAATAGAAAGTTACTTCTGGTATTTTTCTTTCCACTCAGAGTAGGGCATTCCATAAATATGCTGCCTTGCATCAGGATCTGATATTTCTACTCCTTTTTTTTCAGCTTCTTCTCTATACCATCTAGACAAACAATTTCTGCAAAATCCAGCTAAATTCATTAAATCAATGTTTTGAACATCTTTTCTTTCATCTAAATGTCTCATTAATCTTTCAAGTGTAGCTGATTGAATTTCTTTTTTTAGATTATCATCCATAATTTACGTTCCTATTTTTAATTTTAATTCTTAAAGCAAGTAAAACAAGTATTATTACCAAATATACTAGTGGTCTAAAAAAAATTGTTTTAGATAACCATATATAATGAAGAGCTCCAAATATCGCTATTACGTAAATTAATCTGTGTAATTTTTTCCAATTATTTTTAAGCAACCTCATCATCATTTGAGAAGATGTAATTGCCAATGGAAGCAGTAATACCCATGCTGCAAATCCAATAAAGATGTATTTTTTTTTCAGAACATCATCAAGTATTGGCTGTAAATTAAATCTATAATCTATACCTATGTAAGTAAGCAGGTGAAGAGATGCATAAAAAAATACAAACAATCCCAACATTCTTCTAAAACTTATCCAAATATTTAAATTAGTTAGCCTTTTAAGTGGCGTCATACTTAATGTTAGACAGATAAATATTAAAGTCCATTCGCCAGTAAAATGAGTAATTTCTTTTACAGGTTCTGGCCCAAGTTTATTGAAGTATATTTTATAAAAAATTAATATAAACGGAATTGTGCTTAAAATAAATACACCTGGTTTAAAATATTTTCTCATTAAAAATATTTTTTTAGATCCATCCCTGTGTATAAATTTGCAACTTCATCTCCGTAACCATTGAACATAAGTGTTTTTACTCTTGGCACCCAAATATCTTTACCAATTATTCTTTCTGTTGCTTGAGACCATCTAGGATGATCTACATTAGGATTAACATTAGAGTAAAATCCATATTCTCGTGGAGAGGCCCACATCCATGAAGAAGTCGGCATTTTTTCTACAAATTTTATCTTAACAATTGCTTTTGCACTCTTGAAACCATACTTCCAAGGGATAAATATTCTCAGAGGCGCTCCATTTTGATTTGGAAGCTTTTTACCATACAAACCTGTCACAACTGTAGTTAAAGGGTGCATTGCTTCATCAATTCTTAATCCTTCTTTGTAAGGCCAGTTCAAAACCGGATATCTTTGACCTTTCATTTGTTCAGGATCATAAACACTTTCAAATTCAATATACTTTGCTTTGCTAGTTGGGTTTACTTTTGACAATAATTTACTTAACGAAAAACCCATCCATGGAATTACCATTGACCATCCTTCTACACATCTTAATCTGTATATTCTTTCTTCAGAGGTAAATGTTTCGGTTATTTCTTCCATAGAAATTTTGATAGGTTTTTCAACTTCACCCTCTATACTTATTGTCCATGGTGATGTTTTAAAATTTTGTGAATTAACATAAGGATCACTCTTTGAAGTACCGAACTCATAATAATTATTATAAGTTGTTATATCTTCAAAACTTGTAAGTTCATTCCTATCATCAGCTTGAGATTGACTTGCAAAAGGAATTGTGGCTAAAGCTAAAGAACTTGCTCCATACCCAAGAGATTTAACAAAAGATCTTCTATTTTTATAAATTTTCTCTGGTGTTATTTCTGAATACTTAATTTTTTTCATGAATAATAGGATTTCCTTTTAACCAATCACTTTGATTATTTGTGTAATGTTCTTTTTTCCATATAGGAGACCTTTTTTTAATTTCTTCAATTATATATCTTGATAGTACATAAGCCTCATCTCTATGCTTGCACGCAACTGCTATAATAATGCTAATTTCGCCTAAGTTTAAGTAACCTTTGGCATGTTCAATAAAAACACTCTTATTCTTTATGTTAAGTTTTTCTTCTGCCTCACTATAAATTTCTTCAAAACTTTTTATTACCAAAGCATCATGGCTATCATATGTAATACCTAAAACACTTTTATTATTATTTTGATTACGAACTGTGCCACTAAAAATTAGCGATGCTCCAAAATCATTGGATGCTATAAATTTTTCAGCATCAATTAATGATAATTTTTTAACTTTACTATCTAAAATGTCAGTATGAAGCATTAACCTCCTCCAATTGGAGGAATAATACCAATTTTTTCATTATTTGTGATTTTATAATTGTCGCTAACAATATTATTTTTTTCTGAACAAAAAGCTGAAGAGTTAATGATTTTTATATAATTTTCATTTCCATTAAATTTCTGCTCTACATATTGGATTATTTTATTCCTTATATCCTTGATTGTTGTCTTTTGACCTAGATCTAGTTCTAATAAATTTTGGTTACTAAAATCTCTTGCAGCTCCAAACAACTCAATTTTAACTTTCATAAAGTTTAGAAAAAATCTTTTAAAAAATTTGGAAGTCCATCTGGATTTTTCCATAATCCAGTTTTTCCACCTTCTTTAATTAATAATTTTACATTATCTATTTTTAGATGAGGATTTACAATTTTGCTTAAATCGTAAATTGTAATCAGAGCTGCATTTACTCCCATTATTGCCTCCATTTCCACACCTGTTTTGGCATAAGTAGAAACCACACAGTATACTTCTAGAGAACACTCTTCTTCATTCATTATGATTTTAGTAGCGGTATGATCTATTGGAAGAGGATGACACAAAGGTATTAATTCACTTGTTTTTTTAACTCCTAATACTGCCGAAACCTCTGCTAAAGTAATTGGATCACCCTTAGGCATCTTTTTATTTTTAATAAGTTCAAATACCTCTTTGCCAACATATATTTTGCCTGATGCCAAAGCTCTACGGAAAGTTTCTTTTTTTTCAGAAACATCAATCATTTTAAATGAATTTTTTTTAAAAATTTCTTTTGCCCAGTTTTTTAAATCGTTGTTAGTTACAATCTTTAAATTTTTCATCTTATCCACCTGTTGTTGATAGATTTTTTGTTAATCCTGTTTCTCCTATTTCAAGATAGTGAGATTCTTTTTTATAATTTAATTGTTTCAAAATTAAATCTTTCAGTTCTTCAGTTTGGTCATCTCTTTGCATCAAGTGTCTAATATTTATTCCAGTATTTCCAAATAAACACAATCTTAAATCACCCTTGGCAGTTATTCTTAGTCTATTACAACTCTTACAAAAATCTTTTGAGTAGGGTGCAATAACACCAAATTTTCCTTTGTATTCAGGATTTATATAATTCTTTGAAGGACCAGCATCTTTACCAAATGTTTGAATAACCCAATTATTATTTTTTAAATAATTTGTAAATTTATTTGCAGACACATGATACTGATTAAAATAATCTAAATTATCTCCAGTTTGCATTAATTCTATATATCTAAAATCAATTTGATTATTTTTTATAAAATTAGCCCAACTTTTAAAATCTTCTTCTTTATCATTAACGCCTCTAAGAAGGACTGCATTAACTTTAATATTTTTAAAATTTAGTTTTTGTAATTTTTTAATTCCTTCTAAAATTTCATTTAATCTATCATGTCCAGTAATTTTTCTAAAAGTCTTTGGATCAAGACTATCAATACTTATATTTATACCATCAAGACCACTCTTATTTAAATCATCTGCAATTCTATCTAAGTGATATCCATTAGTAGTGATTACAGTTTTTTTAATACCTGAATTTTTTTTAATTATTTTAATTATATCCAAAAAATCTTTTCTAACTGTAGGCTCTCCTCCAGTTAATCTTATTTTAGACACACCTAATTCTGATAAAGCTTTTGCAAGTCTTCCAATTTCTTCTTTAGTGATAAAGGTTCTGTTATCACTTTTATCAATTTTATAACCATTAGGTAAACAGTAGCCACATTTAAAATTACACACATCAGATATTGACAATCTTATGTATGGAAACCTCCGTCCAAAACTATCTTTGAGAATATTCATATGGTATATTGAGTATTATTTCTTAAATAATCTATGAGTCAAATTTTAAATGATAATGAGATCAAACTATTTAAAAGAGATGGAGCGGTATTTTTAAGAAATAAATTTGATATCAAATGGATTGAGCTTCTAAGATCTGGAATAAATAAAGCAAAAAACAATCCAAGCCCAAGGTTTACTAATCATACCACAGATCCAAATTTACCTTGTTATTTAGAGGATTTTTGGACATGGAACTTGCATAAAGAATTTGAGAATTTTGTTTTTAATTCACCTACAGCTAAAATTGCCTCTGAATTACTAGATGCTAAGCAGATTAATTTAGTAATGGATAATTGGTTTTTTAGAGAAGCTGGCTCTACATCTAAACCACCATTTCATCATGATATTTCTTATTTTGATTTTGAAGGTTCCATGTGTGTTTTGTGGATACCTCTTGAACCAGTAAGAAAAGAAGACTCTATAGCCTGGATAAAAGGCTCTCATTTGTGGGATAAATTATTTCTAAGAACTCGTTTTAAAGATGGCCATAAAGTTGATGGAGCAGAAGGAGTTGTGAATGGTGTTAAGTATGAATTAACACCAGATATAATTTCTAATAAAGAAAATTATGAGTTTTTAGAATGGGATTTAGAAGTAGGAGATTGTGTATATTTTGATATTAGGACTTTGCATGGAGCTCTGCACGAAACTACTCCAAAATCAGATATAAATAGATTTACACTTAGAATGGCGAAAGAAAATTCAAAAATAATTTATAGAGGTGATTGGGCTAGAGAAGAAAGATCAATTATAGAGGCTAATGGATATAAAAACGGTGATGATTTAAGTGGTAAAATGTTTCCAACCCTTTATGAAAATAATTCAGATTAATTATAAAATCTATTTGTCTTAAATTTTTTTAAAATTTAACCTGGAGTATATTTCCTCTCAGACTCTGGATCTTTCGTTGAGTAAGGTAATTTTAAAACTTCATTCCAAAATTCTTCTGGAATATCTGTTTCAGCCCATGAAATATTTTTCTCAATACTCTGAACACTAGTAACACCACAAATAGTAGATGTTATTCTTTTATCTTTCATAGAAAATTGTAAAGCTGCAGCACCCATTTCAACATTATATTTCTTACAAACTTTTTCTATTTCTCTAGCTGGTGCAAGTTTTTCTTCAGTAGCATCCTGGTAAGTTATTTTTTTAAAATTACTTGGACCTTTTGCCAGAACACCGCCCGCGTAAGGGGCAGCGTTGAAAATAGATATATTTTTACTATGAGCATAGCTGTACATTTCATCTGCTTCTCTATTTAACAAAGTGTATCTGTTGTGATTTATTATGACATCAAAGTCCCACTTTCTTAAGATTGGGAACATAATATCTATTCTTCCCATAGCTAAACCGACTGCTTTTGCCAAACCTTCTTCTTTAATTTTAAACAATTCATCCAAAGCCCCATCTTTTTTAGTTACGTCATTTATATCTTTTACGTATTCTGGGTCATGTAGAAATAAAACGTCTACAGAATCAACGTTTAAAGCTTTTAAACTTTCTTCAACAGACTCTCTTGTTCTTTTTTTATCAAGAACTAATGTGTCCATATTTCTATCAATTTTAGTTGATAAGACAAAGTTTTCTGGCCATCCACCGTTTTCTTTTATTGCTATACCAATTCTTTTTTCACTTTCTCCCATTGCATAATTTCTTGAAGTATCAAGCAAATTTACTGGACCTTGAAAAAATCTTTTTAGTGTTTCTTGAGCTCTTTGTTCAGGTACTTCATAACCGTAAGTATCAGGCATACTTCCTAAAGAAGAAGTTCCAAAACTCAATTCAGTGACTTCAACACCAGTATTTTTGATTTTATTTTTTTTCATAAATTATATTTTTAGTTTATAAAACTTTACTGCATTATTATAAAAGATGTTTTGTTTTTCAGCTATACTTAATTCTTTAAGTAAATTTGTTGCTGCATTATACCATCCTAAATAGTTTGTTCTTAAGTTGCAAACAGGCCAATCTGACCCCCACAAAATTTTTTTATCAGTAAATAGATTTAATATTTCATCTATATATGGCTTTAGATCTTGCTCAGTCCAATTTTCGCAGGCTTCTGTGACCATACCAGAAAATTTACAATATACATTTTCTAGCTTAGATAATTTATTCATACCTTTTTGCCAATGAATAAATTCTTCTTGTTTATTATTACAGATTTTTGGTTTCATTAAATGATCTATGATAAATCTTAGAGAAGGATATTTTGTAGCAATTTTGTAAAAATTTTCTAAGTGCACTGGAAATCCTAGTGCATCAAAGCTTAAATCTAAATTAATTATATTTTTAAAAAAAATATCAAAATTTTTATTTAAAACCCAATTTTCATCTGGAATATCTTGTATCATAGGTCTTACACCAAGAAATTTAGGATGTTTTGAGAAAATTTTTAATTGTTCTAATTGATTTTGGTCTTCAAAATTTACCCAACCAATAACTCCACAAACTAAATCAGAACCTTCAGCAATGTTTAACATATATTCAGTTTCTGCATTAGTTGCTGCAGCTTGAACTAAAACAGTTTTGTGTAAATCTATTGAGTCAGAAACTTGAATTAAATCTTTAACTTCATATTTTTGATTTAATATTAGATTGTCTTTTGGCATCCAATGATAATCACCCCTTGAAGGATCCCAAAAATGTTGATGTGAATCAATAACTTTCATAAGTTATTTTAAATTAGGTTCACTCTCCCAAAATACTCTCATCTAAAATCTTAGTGTCATATGCTGAATAAGAATGCCATCCTGCAACTGTTTGATCAAAATCAACAATACTTCCAGTCATAATACCCGACTCATCTGAACACAAGAAAGCTAAGATCTTAGCAACATCCAAAGGTTTGTTTAGTCTTTTAAATGGAACTTTGGCTTCCGCTTTTTTTAACCAGTCATCATCTGCATTATGAAATTTTTTTTGAATTACTGTTTCTGCTGGCGTATCTGTCCAACCTAAATTTACACCATTCACTCTTATTTGGTGCCCAGATACTGAATTTGCAACATTTTTAATCATTATAGCTAATGCTGCTTTAGAAGAGCTGTAAGCAGTTAAGAAAGGCATACCACTATATCCAGCCATTGATAAAATATGAGCAATAGTTCCTTTTTTTTTATCTCTAATCATTATTTTTATAACATCTTGCATCATAAAAAGAGGAGCTTTTACATTTACATTAAAATTTTTGTCATAATTTTCCTCTGTAGTGCTTAAGATCGTTCCTCTTTCTGTAAAAGCAGCAACATTAATAAAACTATCTACAGTGTTGAATTTTTTATCAGTCTCAGAAACTATTTTTTTACAATCTTCAAGTTTTTCTAAATCAGCTTGAACGTATAAGCATTCCACGTCCATACTTTCTATTTCAGCTTTTACCTTGTTTCCTTTATCTTTATTTCTTCCACAGATAGTTATTCCTTTAGCACCTCTGCTTGCAAGCAATTTTGCTGTCTCAGCTCCACTACCTTGAGTACTTCCTGTTACAATTATTATTTTATTTTTAAACTGGTTAGCTTGATCAGATATATATTTATTAGTCATAAAATTTTAAGTTATACAGACAACTAAGCCCAATATAAAAATTGGGCTTAGAAACTTTTAAGAAGAATAATGATTTTATCCCGCAATACAAGATCCAATGTTTGGCTTCATACAAACATCAAGACCTGTATAGATTGCTTTTAGTGATGGGTTGTCAAATTTTAATGCTTTACCATCTACTATATCTTTAAGAACATACATAGCTTTGTAGCCCATCATATAAGGTTGTTGACCTACTTGACCATGTGTTCTTCCAGCATCTAAATCTTCCATTTGCATTGGAAGAGTATCTGCAATTACAACAGCAGTTTTCATAGAACCAATTCTATCTGCGTGCTTTTCAGCAACTCTTCTGAAAGCTTTAGATACGAATTGAGGAAAACCTCCAGTTGGTACAAATGCTGTTAGGTTTGGATGTTTTGCAAAGATATCTTCCATTTGTTGTACAGAAAGAGGGAAATCATCGTTCGTGTACAGAGGACATCCGCTAGCTTCAGTCCATCCATTTTCACCTTTAAGAGCTGCACTAGGATAAGTTCCTGAATCTGCTCTTCCAGCAATAGTGTCTCTTATTCCTGACATTCTTTCATTGTGGTTTGCAGCTGCAGCACCACCAGATTGTATACAAATTTCACCACCGTTAGGTTTTAACATCATAACGATTTGCGCAAGGTATACACCAATGTCATAGTTTTTTGTTCCAACATAAGCTGCTCTTAAACCAGCATCTTTAGTTAAAAGATCTGAGTCCCAAGTAATAATTGGAATATCTGTTCCTTTAACAGCTTTTGCCATTGCAGCCGCATTAGAAGATGCAACAGCAATTCCATCAACACCTTTAGCAATTAAATCTTGAACAATTTGAACTTGTTCTTGTTCAGTATGCTCTCCAGGTCCAATGTATAAACACTCTATCCCACCAATTTCTTTCTCAGCAACTTTACAACCATCTCTCGCTAAATCAAAAAACGGGTTGTTCATAGCTTTTGGAACTAATGCAAAAACTTTATCAGCTGCATATGAAATTCCAGAAATTGACACAAAAATAAATGCTAACATTGCAATTATTGTTTTTCTCATATTTCTCTCTCTATTAGTTAGTTAATTTATTAAACAAATACTATTTAGAATGAGTCTTAGTTTCAAGTAAAATGATGTAATACAACTAAAAAGTGATACATCAAATGATTGATTTTACATCATTTAATGATACCATGTTTGCATGAAAAATCATTGGAAAAATGTCTCTATAAAGAAAATTTCTGATGAGTCAGGGTATGGTACAGCGACTGTAGATAGAGTTTTAAATAACAGAAAAGGTGTGAGTAAAAAAACTAAAGATAAAATCTTAAAAATTTTAAATAACCTTCAAAACGGAAATAATAAAAATCAAACTAAAAATATTTTAATTTGTTGTCAATCAGGACCTTCATATAACAAGACTCTTGAGGAGAGTTTAGATAAAATTAATAATGAAATTTATAAGTTTAATCTGATAAAATATTTTATTCCTGCAAAGGAATTTAAACCTAGTCAATTTGTAAAAATTTTAAAAGAAACTTCAAAGTTTGATGCAGTGATTATAGTTTCACAGGAGGATCAAAATATAAATAACGAGCTAAGTAAAATTGCAAGTGAAGGAAAACCTGTAATTACATTAACCACTGATTTTCCAAATTCGAACAGATCAGCTTATATAGGTAATAATCAATCTAATGCTGGATCTACTGCTGCAAATATAATTGGAAAAAATGTTGGGAAAAGATCAGGTTCAATTTTGATGGTCATGAGCATGCCATACAGGTGCCAACAGGAAAGAGAGCTAGGTTTTAGAAAAGTATTAAGATCAGAATTTCCAAATCTTAAAATTAAAGAAAGTGTTTTTAATTTAGATACATCGGAACAAAGTTACAAATATGTTAAAAAATATATTAAAGAAAATGGACCACCGTTAGGAATTTATAATATTGCTGGAGGAAATTTAGGTGTCGCAAAAGCAATTAGTGAAATGGATGTAAAAGATCATATTGTATTTGTAGGTCATGAACTAAATAAAAATTCTAGAGATCTTTTAGAAAATAATAAAATGGATTTTGTTATAAGCCATGATGTCGAATTAGAAATTAAAGTTGCATTTGATAAAATTTTAGATTTTGAGAAAAATTCAGATAATCAAAATTCTTTTTTTTCAGATATATTAATTTTCAACAAATATAATTGTATGGATAAAAAAGTTTATTAATTAATTCTTCTTATTTTTAACTTTTTCCAACCAAACCGCACCTACGATAAATATTCCTAAAAATGTTCCTTGCCAGTAAGGGTCAATTCCAGCCATTAGAAGACTGTTTCTAATTGTTTCCATTAATGCAGCACCAATAAATGCCCCAAAAGTACCACCAACACCACCCATTAAGTTAGCACCACCAATAACTGTTGCTGCAATAACTCTTAATTCGTAAGTATAACCTAAAGCATTAGTTACAGAGCCCATCCATCCAACTATCATAACAGCAGAAATTGCCGCAAATAGTCCACTGATCATGTAGACTGACATTTCAATCCATCTCGTATTAATTCCAGATAATTCAGCAGCTTTTTTATTACTACCAACTGCAAAAACATGTTTGCCATATGAGGTATATTTCAATACTAAACCCATAACTATCGTAAGAAATATTAATAACCAAGTTGCGTTAGCAAGACCTAGCATTGAACCTCCTCCAATTTCATAAAACATTTCATCTTTAGGTCCAAATTCATAAAACATTTTATTGTTTGAGACTACTAAAGCTAAACTTCTTGCAGCAGCCATCATTCCTAAAGTGACTACAAAAGGAGAAAGTTTAACATAAGCAATTAGATATCCATTTACTGCACCAATTAATGTACCAGCAAGTAAAGCTAAAATTATTGATACCCAAACGTATACTCCCTCAAAGTAAGAAGCTTTGGAATACCATTCAGGCAAAAATTGTGCATCCAAAAATAAACCACATATTACTCCTGTGACACCCATTATTGATCCAACTGATAGATCTATTCCAGCGGTAATAATTACAAATGTCATTCCAATTGCCATTATTCCAATGAAAGAAAAGTTTCGTGTAATATTAAAAAGATTGTCTTTGCTAGAAAAAGCATCTTCTACAAAAAACATAATAAAACAAATCCCAAATAAAGCTACTGTTACCCAAAAAGATTGTTCAGAAACAAGTTTTTGAAATACATTTTTTTCTGTCTTAGAGATTATTTCTTGATTAAATTTTAGTGAACTCATACTCTGTCTATTGCTCCTGTAATTAGGCCTGTTGCTTCTTCTGTAGAAGAATCTTTTATATTTTTTTCACAAACCTTTTCGCCTCGTCTTAATACTACTAGCTTGTCACATACTTCAAATATATCTGGCATTCTGTGACTAATTAACATTACAGCTATTCCTTGATCTTTTAATCTTTTTATAAGATCTAATACTTCAGCAACCTGTCTAACACTAATTGCTGCTGTTGGTTCATCCATTAAAACTAATTTAGGATTTGTAAGTCTAGTTCTTGCAATAGCCACAGCCTGTCTTTGTCCCCCAGACATTTGCATAACTAAATCTTTTGGTCGAGTTTCAGATTTAAGTTCCTCAAATAATTCAGAAGATTTTTTAAACATTGCTGGATAATCCAAATATTTAAATGGCCAAATACCTTTTTGTATCTCTCTACCTAGAAAAACATTAGATGCTGCAGTCAAATGATTACAAAGAGCTAAGTCTTGATAAACTACCTCAATACCAGATTTTCTTGCATCTATTGGTTTTTCAAATGATACAGTATTATTTTCAAACTTTATTTCACCATTTGAAGGTTTAAAATTACCAGCTATAATTTTTAGTAGTGTAGATTTACCCGCTCCATTATCACCCATTAATCCTACAGTTTCAGCTTCTTTAATATCAAAACTAACCCCTGTTAAAGCCTGTATGGCTCCAAAATTTTTTTCTATATTATTTAAAGAAAGAATGCTCATTTTAGAATTTTACATCTACAACTTTGCCACTTTCAAATGATTCATATGCTGCATTAGCTATTATTAAAGCGTTTCTCCCATCTTCAAATCCTACTAATGGTTTTGTTTTATCTTCAACACATTTTACAAACTCATTAAATTGATCTCTGTAAGCTTGCTCATATCTTTCAATAAAAAAGAAATGTATGGGTTCTTTTTCATTTGTAGATGTACTTGTGTATCTTTCTAAAGAAGTTGGGGTTTGATTGTTTGAAATTACCATGCCTTTACTTCCAAATACCTCTACTCTTTGGTCATATCCATAAACTGCTCTTCGAGAGTTATTAATATGGATTAAAACGCCTTTTTTTGATTTTAGAATAAACATTGCTGTATCTAGATCTTTTTCTTGCTGTGAATTTTTATCAAACAAAGCACCTCCGAATGCAGATATCTGAACTACAGGATCATCCCCTAAAATAAATCTTGTTAAATCGAAATCATGTATAGTGGTATCTCTAAAAAATCCTCCTGCAGCTTTTAGATAGTCAATCCCTGGGGGCTCAGGATCTCTACTTGTAATAACAACCATTTCTAATTCACCAATTTCTTTTTTTACTCTTGCTTGTTGAGCTTTTGCATGACTTGCATCAAATCTTCTATTAAAGCCGATTTGAATAGGAACGTTTGTTTCCTTTATATTTTCCATGCATTCATTTACTTTATTGATATCTAAATCAATTGGCTTTTCACAGAAAATTGCTTTTCCTGCTTTTGCAGCCATTGTGATAAATTGAGTGTGTGTTGGTGTAGCTGAAGCGATAAGAACTGCATCTACATCATCTGAATTTATTGCTTCCTCAGGTGAAGATGCAATTGAACATCCTGTTGATTTTGATACTTCTTTAGCAAATTCTGAATTAACATCATATATATATTTTAATTTTGCATTCGGATGTGCTGTAATAAATTTAGCATGCATTTTTCCAATTCGTCCTGCTCCCATTAAAGAAAAGTTAAGCATAAGAATATAGAACAGAATTAAAAAATAAAATCAAGAAACATTTTTAAATGATGAATTAAACATCAAATTAAATTATAATTTTCTTGATGCACAAAACATCATAATTTAAAAATAAATTTAACTTTTTAAATAATTAATATGTCAGTAAAATTAGGAATAGCACCAATTGCTTGGAGTAACGATGATATGCCAGAATTGGGTGGTGATACTTCTTTAGAACAATGTTTATCTGAAGCTAGTCAAGCAGGGTTTATTGGAATTGAATCTGGTGGTAAATTTCCAAAAAAATCAGAAGAATTAATACCTAAGCTTAACGAATTTAAATTAAATCTTTGCTCAGGTTGGTATGGAGCTAATTTAAGAACAAATAGTGTTGATGAAGAAAAAAATCTCATTCAAGATCAACTAAAACTTTTTAAAGATTGTGATTCACCATGTATGGTTTTTGCTGAAGTTTCTGGCTCAATTCAAGGAGATCCAAATCGAAAATTATCTACAAGACCTCAAATGGATCTTGAAGAGTCTAAAAAATATTATGAAAAAATTTCTGAAATGGGAAAATATCTTGAGGATGAAGGTATGCCGCTTGCTTATCATCATCATATGGGAACTGTAATAGAGACAGAAGAAGATACAGTAAGATTACTTGAGAACACTCATGATAGTGTAAAACTTACATTAGATACTGGTCATATGTTGTTTGCTCAGGGAGACTCATTAAAAATATTAAACAACTTTAGTGAAAGATTAATTCATATGCATTGTAAAGACATTAGAAAAAATGTTTTAGAAAAATCTTTAAAAGAAGACTTAAGTTTTAGAGGGGCATTTTTAGAAGGTGCATTTACAGTTCCAGGCGATGGATGTATTGATTACAAGCCTTTATTTGATGTTTTAAAAGAAAAAAATTATTCTGGATGGTTAGTAGTAGAGGCAGAACAAGATCCTGCAAAAGCAAATCCATTCGAATATGCAAAAATAGGTTACAAGTATTTAACTGAAACTTTAAATCTTAGTGGTATTGAGATTTATAAAAGTTAATTTTCAATAAATAATAAATCTATTTTTTAGATTAAATCTTTTACTATAGTCTTACAATTTTTGATTTTTCCAATGTTTCATCGAAATAATCAATTATATTTTGAATTGTTTCTACCCCCATTCTTGTCATACATTCATCAGTAAATGCCGCTGTATGAGGACTTAAATAAACTTTTTCATTCTTTAAGAGAGGATTATCATTTTCTGGTGGTTCTTGTTTAAATACATCAATACCTGCTCCAAATATTAAATCTTCATTTAAAGCCTTATCAAGATCTTCCTCATGAATAATTCCACCTCTTGCAGCATTAATGATGATGCAGTTTTTCTTCATCGTTTTAAGTAAATCATAATTAATAAGATTTTCTGTTTTTTCTGTTAAAGGCATATGTAAAGATATTACATCCATTGTTTTTACTGCCTCTTCAAGACTATCAACTTTTTTTCCACCAAGCTTCTCTATTGTATCTTTATCTACAAATGGATCATAGACGAATACATTCATTTCAAATCCTAAACATCTTTTAATAAGTGCTTTACCGATTCTACCAAATCCCATAATTAGGAAATTTTTTTTCCATACTTCAATAGTCTTGGGTAATTTATTTCTATCCTTAAAATTACCTTCTTTAACCGTTGTATGATAAAGCTCTCTTCTTTTTGCAATATTTAGCAAGACAAACATAACATGCTCCGCAACTGTAACTGCATTTGCATTAGCTGTAATAGCAATTTTGATATCTCTTTCTTTAGCTGTTTTTAAATCAATATTATCGTAGCCAACTCCATGTCTAGATATTATTTTAAGATTTTTGGCTTCGTTAATTACTTCACCTGGTAGTTTTGCTATTCTAATTGAAGCACCATCACAATCTTTTATTTTAGCCTTTAAGTTTTCTACTGAAACATCGTCAGTTACCTCTACATCAAAATCTGGATGGTTATTAATTAATTCCATACCTTTATCATGAACTTTTTGGATAACTAGAATTTTCTTTTTATTACTCATAATTTTATTTAAGCTTTTCTGTTGAAGGCTTTTCTAATACGAAAAATATCTAACAATGTAAAATAGTTTTTTAAAAAGTTGTAATTATTTTCTTATTAAAATAAATTTAGTTGTGAATTTAACTATAAAAACTCTACTTTACATTTTTAACTTTCTTGAAAAGATAAATACTTTTTTTCTAAGAATTGGAAGACAATTTGCATGGATCGCAATTTTTTTAATGGTTGTCGTAATTATGATCCAGGTTTTTTTTAGATATGTTCTCAACAACGCATTACCTTGGCCTGATGAAGTTGCGAGATTTTTAATGCTATGGATGACAGGGTTAATTGCTCCTTCAGCTTATAGATGGGGTGGTTTTGTCTCAATTGATATGCTGGAAAGATTTTTACCTAAAATCATATCAACTTTTTTAACCTTATTTTTATTGATCATATCTTTATTTGTTTTGATCATTGGACTTGAATTAGGTTTGAAACACATTAATGCTGGATGGATATTTAATTCAGCTTCAATCAAAATTCCATTTAATCTAATTGGTGGCAAAGCAGAGCCAATAAAATTAGCTTGGATGTATATGTCGTTACCTGTTGGAATTGTTTTTTTGATTTCAGTAAACATAGAGTTAATTTTAAGAAATTTTTTAAGTAATTTTACAAAATTAGAATTACCTGAAGATTTAGATAAACAAAAATTGGAGACCCAATAATGTTAATTTGGTTTCTCCCTTTATTTTTATTATTTTTGTTAATTGGATTACCAGTATTTTTTGGATTGTTGGCTGCTCCTGGAATTTTACTTTGGCTGAATGATCAATCTAGAGATGGAGCAATGCTTTATAGAAATATTTACAATGGTATTGATAGCTTTCCTTTAATGGCAATTCCTTTTTTTATGTTAGCTGGTGAACTAATGAATAGGGGAGGAATTACTCAAAGATTAGTAGAATTTAGCCAGGCGATGATGGGGCATTTAAAAGGTGGTTTAGCACATGTTAACGTCTTAACTTCAATGCTTTTTGCTGGCCTATCTGGATCTGCAGTTGCAGATACTTCTGCAATTGGTTCGATGTTAATTCCTGCTATGGAGAAGCAAGGGTATACTAAAAAATTTTCAGCAGCAATTACCGCAGCGAGTTCAGTAATCGGTCCAATCATTCCACCTTCAGGAATAATGATTATTTATGCATACGTTATGGGAGAGAGCGTAGCTGCCTTATTCCTAGCAGGTATTATTCCTGGAATTTTAGTTGGTGTTAGTTTGATGGTTACAATCAAGTTTATGGCTAAAAGATATAATTTTCCTGCCGTAACAAAAAAGACAACATGGAGACAAAGAGGAAAAGCTTCTTTGAAAGCTTTTTTCCCATTGATGACTCCTGTTATAATTCTAGGAGGTATACTTGGAGGAATTTTTACTCCAACTGAAGCATCTGCAGTTGCAGCTGCTTACGCAATGTTTATTGGCTTGTTTGTTTTAAAATCTTTAGAGTGGAAAGACGTACCAAAGGTTATGACAAAAGCTGCAATGGTTTCATCTGTAGTATTACTTTTGGTTGGTGCTGCAATGGCTTTTAAAACAGTTGTTAGCTTATCTCATGCACCAGAATATCTTGCTGAATTTGTTTTAGGATTAACTGATAATCCCTATATTTTATTGTTTCTTATAAATATTTTACTATTTGTTGTTGGAATGTTTTTAGATGCAGGTCCTGCAATAATTATTTTAGGACCAATACTAGGACCAGTGTTTGTAGAATTAGGTGTACATCCAGTTCATTTTGCAATTATTATGTCAGTTAACTTAACTGTTGGTTTAGCAACACCACCAATGGGTTTAGTTTTATTTGTTGCATCATCAGTTTCCGGTGAAAGAGTTGAAACTATATCAAAAGCTATATTGCCATTTTTAGCAGTAGAAGCAATTGTAATATTTTTAATTACGTACTTCCCATCAATCTCAATGACCATTCCTTTACTTACAGGTTTTGCAAAATAATTATAGTTTTTAGATAATAGACACAGAGGTTCAATTTAGGTATATTTTCTGCACTTAAATATATATTTAATGAGAGGGAAAAAATAATGAGTAAATTAATAAAATCATTCTTTTCATTTTTATTTTTAATTAGTTTTACAGCTTCTGTTTCAGCAGCTGATTACAATTTAAGAATGACAATGAACTCCAATGATCAAGATGAAGACTATGATGGTGCAGTAGTATTTAAAAACTATGTTGAAGCAGCATCAAATGGAAAAATATCTGTGGAACTTTTTGTAGGTACACAGTTATGTTCTAAAGGAGCAGAATGTTTACAAGGTGTTTCAGATGGAAGCATTGATGTTTACATTTCTACTTCTGGAGGAGCAGCTGGTGTATTCCCATACGTTCAAGTTTTAGATTTACCATATCTAATGGCAGACGACAGAATTGCTGAAGATGTTATGCAAGGTGATTTTGTAAGAACTATGAGACAAATGGCTCTTAAAGATTCAGGCGACACAATAAGATTAATGACTATCGGAAATACTGGTGGATGGAGAAATTTTGCTAACACTAAAAGAAGAGTTGCAGAACCATCAGATATGAAAGGTCTAAAAATCAGAACTGTTGTAGCTGACTTACCTCAAGAGCTTGTTAGAGCTTTAGGTGCATCTCCAACTCCTATTCCATGGCCAGAATTATTTACATCTTTTCAAACAGGTGTAGTTGAAGGTTCTAAAAATGGAATAACTGACATCATGAATATGAAGTTTCCAGATGCAGGTCTAAAATATGTTACTTTAGACGGTCATGCATACATGGGAGCACTTTGGTGGATGAACAATGCAAAATATCAATCTATGCCAAAAGAACTTAAGAAAGTTATTACGGATGGATTTTATGCATTGCAGCAAGCTACATTTGCATCTCCAAAAAGAAAATCAATCAAAGCATATGAAGACTTTGTAGCAGGTGGTGGAGATTTATATGTTCCAACTCCAGCACAAAAAGCTAGCTTCAAAAAAGCTGCTAGTCCAGTTTATGATTGGTTTAAGTCAAATGTTAAAGGTGGAGGACAAATCTTTGACGCTTTAACAAGTGCAGTTGCTGATGCTGAGAAAAAAGCATCAAGTGCATACGACAAAGACTTATAATCTTAATTTAATGATGGGGCGGATTTAATTATTCGCCTCATTACCTAAACGGATAAATCCAAGCTTTGTAATCTTTAATAAGTATATGCGCTTTTTCAATTTGTTCAGGAGTCATTTTTTTAACAACTTCTTCTTGAGAAATCGCAGCATCAGGATCGCCTCCAATAGCAGACAAACCATACCACATGTAAGCTCTAACAAGATCAGCGGCAGGAAGTCCTCTACCGATTTCATAATACCACCCAACACCCGATTGAGCACCAGGATGACCTTTCATCGAAGATCTAAGATACCATTCAAAAGCTCTAACATCATCTTGCTCAACTCCAAGGCCCATTGCATACATTATTCCAATAAGTTCTTCAGCATCTGCATTTCCAGATCGAGCAGCTGGCATCAACTCTTCCATAGCTTCTTGAAATTTTCCAGCTTCCATCAAATCTCTAGCATTTTCAATTTCTGCAAAAACTATGGATGGAATAAAAAAAATTATAAAAAAGTATCTCAACATATAAAAATATTAATATTTATAATTCCATTTTTAATTTCAGCAAACAAAACATATTCAATTGAATTACCAAAACCTTTAACAGGTAATGATTTTCATAAAGTTGATATGGAAAAGGTTAAAATAGGAAGACTTTTATTTCATGACAAAATTTTATCAGCCAATCGTAATATTGCTTGTGCAACTTGTCATAGCCATGACCTAGGAGGGTCTGATGGACTTTCATTAGGAATTGGTGAAGGTGGACATGGTATTGGATTAGAAAGAACAGCTGGATCAGGGGATGATAAAATTAAAAAACGTATTCCAAGAAATGCTTTAGCATTATGGAATTTAGGATTTAAAGATATTACCACATTACTTCATGATGGTAGAGTGACTAAATCTGATATATTTGGAAATGGTTTTAATACCCCAGCACAAGAACTGCTTCCTAAAGGTCTTGATAATATAGTAGCGGTACAAGCTTTATTTCCAATGACAAGACAATTTGAAATGGCTGGAAATCCAGGTGAAAATGAAATTATAGGACTGGTTTCAAAAGTCGGTAAAGATAGTATGAGAATTGATAGAGTTTGGCCTGTGATTACTCATAGAATAAGAGGAGTTCCTGAATATATTGAGATGTTTAAACATGCTTTTGACGATGTTGATAATGCTTTAGACATAAATATTACACATATAGTAAACTCAATTGCAGCTTTTGAAATTCATGAATGGACATCCTTTGACTCTCCATTTGATGAATATTTAAACGGAAATAAATCAGCTTTAAATTCAAATCAGATTGCAGGTATGAATTTATTCTATGGTAAAGCTAATTGTAGCTCATGTCATTCAGGGTCTTTATTGTCTGATCAAAAATTTCACTCAATAGGTATTCCACAATTTGGACCAGGCAGAACCAGACCATTTGATCCTTATGCACGTGATGTTGGAAGAATGGTTGAAACAGATGATGTGGATGACATGTATAAATTTAAAACACCCGCTCTAAGAAATGTTTCTTTAACGGCACCTTATGGTCATAATGGTGCTTATCCAACACTTAAGGGCATAATTAAACATCATTTAAATCCAGTAACTATGAACAAAAATTGGAAACCTCAATATGCAAATTTACCAAATGCTCCATGGTTAGAACAAATAGATTTTGTGACTTTTTCTGACAAAAGAGAACAGGATAGAATTATTTCAAGTATAGATATCAAACCAATAGATTTAAGTGAAAAAGAAATTGATCAATTAGTCTCTTTTTTACAATCTCTAACTGGAAAAAGTGGAAATCAAAGACCACTCGGTAAACCAGAAAAAGTACCAAGTGGATTAACAATTGATTAAATTTATTTAATTAAACTGATAGATAATAAATATGGAAAAAATTAAATATGGAATAATTGGAGCTGGCACGATGGCTCGAGAACATATTTTAAATTTATCTTTGATATACGAGGCTGAGGTAGTTGCTCTTTCAGATCCTCACAAAGAATCTTTGAAACAATGTCAAGAACTACTCAAAAAGGAAGTTGTTTGCTTTGAAAATCATCAAGATTTGATTAAAGAAAATTTAGTTGATGTTTATATAATTTCATCTCCTAATTTTACTCATATTCAAATTTTAAAAGATGTAATTCAAACTAAGAAACACATATTGGTTGAAAAACCTTTGTGTACTAAGACAAAAGATTGTTTAGAAATAGAAAAACTTACTAAGGATTATCCATCAGTATTTTGGACTGCAATGGAATATAGGTACATGCCTCCTGTTTCAAAATTTATCAAAGAAATTCACAACAAAACAATTGGTGATCTAAAAACATTAACAATAAGAGAGCACAGATTTCCTTTCCTAAAAAAAGTAAATGACTGGAACAGATTTGAAAAAAATACTGGAGGAACTTTAGTTGAAAAGTGTTGTCATTTTTTTGATTTGATGAGATTTATTGTTAAGAGTGAACCTGTAAGTGTTTATGCGAGTGGGGGACAAGATGTAAATCACTTAGATGAAGAGTATGATGGGAAAAAACCAGATATTATTGATAATGCTTACGTAATTGTTAATTTTGAGAATGGTTCTAGAAGTATGCTTGAGCTTTGTATGTTTGCTGAAAATTCTGAAATGCAAGAAGAGTTAACCGCAACAGGAAATATTGGTAAAATTGAAACTTCAGTTCCTTCAAACGAGTCTGGGAAAACTACTTCTGATGTAAGAATTGGTATGAGAGATGGAAAAACAAAACAAGAAAGTGTTAGTGTAGATCCAAAAATACTTGAAGCAGGACATCATCATGGATCAACTTATTATGAGCATTTAGCCTTTATAAATGCAGTAAAAAATAAATTAAAGCCAGAGGTATCTTTGAATGATGGATTAATTGCAGTTGCTGTTGGAGAAGCTGCTGAGACATCAATTAAACTTGGAAGAGTAGTTAAGTTAAACGAAATAATTACTTAAAAAAATCAATTGCCTTTTTAACTATAAAATTGCTAACTCTAATATTTGACTCTGTAGTAACACCTGAAATATGAGGAGTTAAAATACAATTCATTTCAGATGTAATTCTTTCGTATAAATCTTTTTTAATAGGTTCATTTTCAAACACATCTAATGCAAATCCTGAAATTAGATTTTGATCATAAGCATCTATAAGATCATTCTCATTTACAACACTACCTCTAGAAGTATTGATTATAATTGGCTGTTTTTGCATTTTAGAGAATGAAGACTTGTTGATTAAATTTTTAGTCTCTTCTGTTAATGGTAAATGTAAAGAAATAATATCTGCATTTTTAAATACTTCTTCTAATGAAGATAATTTATAATTTTTTTCATTATCTTCTAATTTTTTAATATAAGGATCATAAGCCAAAACATTCAGTCCATTTTTCAAACTATAGTCAGCAACTTTTCTGCCGATGGTACCAAAACCCACTATTCCAATAGACTTTCTATTTATTTCAGAGGATTTAATAGTTGTTCTAGGCCAATCACCTTTGATCGTTCGATAATGAAACATAGGAATTTTTTTTATTAAAGACATAGAAGATGAAATCACATATTCAGCTACAGAGTCTGCATTCATACCAGTTGCAGGTTGGACATGAATATTTTTGGTTCTACAAAATTCAGTATCAATATTATCTAAACCAACACCCAGTCTTCCTATAAATTTTAATTTACTAGCGTTAGATAAAATATCTTTGGTTACTTGAGTTTTATTTCTGACAATTAAACCATCATAATCTTTAATAATTTCTTTAAGTTCTTCTTTTTTTTCCCAAAGCTTTTCATCAAATTTGATTTCAAAAGTATTATTTAGATCATCTAAACTGTCTTGGTTAATAAACTCTGTTATTAAGATTTTAGCCATACTTACTTATATATATTTTTAACTTAAATTGAATAACTTACTTTTTTATTGAAATTGTTGTTGGTCTTATTGAATTTGAAACAATATTTCTAGAAAGTTTTATCTCTCTTAAAACGATATAAATTCCAGCTCCAATTATAAAAACATTTCCTAAATAAATATTCCAAGTAGGGATTTCATTAAAAATATAAAAACCAATCAATGCACCAATTAATAATTGAACATATTGTGTATTTGCAAATATTGAGGCAGGAAGATGTCGAGCAGAGTTTATAATAAAAATCATTCCCATTCCTCTTAATAAACCTGCATTAAAATTTAAAAAAAAATCTGTTTTAGTCATTGGAATATAAAGCTCAAAGGTAATCACACCAGAAATCACAATTAAAATTAACTTCCCAATTATTAAAAATGAATACACGCTTTCTGATTGACCATATTTTTTAACCAATAAATGACCTACAGACCCAAAAATTGGTATCAATAATGCTAATAACACATAATTATTTATTTCTTTTCCAAAAGGGTTAATTGCAATTATCGTTCCAATAAAACCGATCAATATTGCCGTATATCTTCTCCAACTTACTTTTTCTTTTAAAAAAATTACAGATCCAATTGTTAATACAAAGGGTGTAAAGAAGATGATGCTATACATGGTTGTAAGTGGAAGTTTATTTATACAAAGAAAAAATAATCCCATTGAAATTATTAAAGTTATTGCTCTAACCAAATGTACAAAAAAGTTTTTAGTCTTAATTTTTTTCCAAGAATTTCTAACTTGCGTGTAAAGTAAAATTGGCAGTAATGCCGATAAAGAATTAATAAATATTATTTGTGTTACATGATAATAATTTGTCAATTCTTTTGCTATAGAGTCCATGATAACAAATAAGGAATAGCCAAGAATTGCTAAAAAAAAGTCTACCGAGTAGACACGGGTAGTTACTGAATTCATTTGTTAATTTTTATAATAATTTTGAAAGATCTCTTTTACTATTCTTAAACGTTGGCAAAGGATATTTAAAGGCATATTTACGTGGAATACATTTTTCTTTTGCTTTTTCCCAAAGAGCTAACCATTGTTTAAAATTCTGAATTTTAAGATTTTTTTTATTTTTGCTTCTTACATAGAAATTTGGAAGTGGATCTCTCCCAGAAGGTTGACCAGCTACATTGTATCTAAGGTCTGCACTTATTCTAAAATCATTTGATCTATTAGGTAAGGAGCAGTGAATTGAATGTTTATGCAAAAGAATTACATCTCCAACGTCTGCCTCTAAGTGAATATGCTGCATTTTATCCAGTAATTTACTGTCTTTAATTTCTACTTGGCCTCTATAACCAGCAATATGATTTAATAATCCCATTTTATTAATTTTCTTAACAGTAATCATGCACCCATTTTTTTTTGTAGTTTTTGTAAAAGGTATCCATACAGTAACCATGTCAGTCAATTTTTGCCCTTTAGGACTGAGAACTGCAGCATCCTGATGCCAAGGTGTTCTTCCACTTAAACCGTCTAAAATTGAACCTTTTGGTAATTTTTTTTCAGGTTGTTTAATTCTAGTATTTTGAACTGGATTAGACATGATTTCTTTTCCCAAAATTTTTTCAACAACATCTAAAATATTTTTATTAGTAATTAAATTCCATAAAGATTGAGTAGCAAAGTAATCACTATCTTTCTTAACGTGATCTCTTGGCAATCTAGTGTTAAAATATTGATCTAAATCATCAATTTTTAATTTTGATATATAAGAATATTTTTTTTTAAAATCTAAATTAAGAACTTTTTTTAAATCTTTTTTTTTTGCAAATTTTTGGATTAAACAATCCATCACAAATTCCATGTCATTAAGGATTGGTTTTAAATCTCTTTCATAGTTAAGAACATTTTTTACTCTCAAATATCCTTGTTCAAATAATTTCTTTTGTAGATTATTTGCCATTAATAGAACCTAGTAGAATTTTTTAACAATATCAATTCTTAGGAGCAGTTGTTAAATAGTTTGCATCATGAAAAGAAGTTAACATTTTTTTCTTTGTGCTGATGATGTGAGGATAGTAAGCTGTTCCTTTATAATTCCAAATAACTGGCTTATTGAGTGCATAACTTCCATAAATAAAAAATCTTTTTGGACAGTTTTTTTCTATAAAACGTTTAACTCCGTGATAAGAATTTGGTGTAGATTGAAAAAATACCACAGTTCCTTTCCTTGGAGTAAATGCTTTTACTATTTCTAATTCACTCATTTTTGGAAATCGTCTGAAACTTTTTCTTAAATTTTTCTTTGATTTTTTTCTATAAATTGTAAGTGATCCTCCATTTTTTTTGGGAATATCTGTTAGATAAATTAAGAAATTATACAATCTGGTAATATCGTCTCTATGAGGACGTAATCTGTATCCTCCTTTAGAAACCGAAAAATCAATATCTAAATTAACTTTTGGGTTAGTGTAATTGTTTCCTAACATTTTTTTTAATTCACTTGAATTTAATTTCTTTTTAATAGTAAATTTTTTTTGATTAAATATTTTTGGTTTGTGAGTGTTTGTCCAAGACCCATCTTTAAAGTTTTTAGAAAAAAGAGTTTCAATTTTTTTATAAAATGCCTTGCTATTAAAAAGTTTGAAGAGTTTTGCAGAATTATTTGAAGATTTAATATAGTTATTAAAATTTTTTGAGCCTTTATTAATTCTGCTTCGACCACCCATAATCATGTCGTCAAAAGCTTTAGATTTACTAATCTCATCAATTAATAAATTACACGTATTTTTTTCAACAACCTTTTCTCCAACTAGTACAGGAAAATTACTTTTAATTTTTTTTAATCGATTGATTTTAAGCATTAACTATACATACCTTCTTTAACCTTAATCATTTTATACATCAGGTCATTTAAAGGCGTTTTTACTCCATGTTTTTTTCCAATTTTAGAAACAGCACCACTTATAAAATCAATTTCTGTTTTTCTTTTGTATTGAACATCAAAAGCCATTGAAGATTTATTAGTTTGCATCGAATCTACAATTTTATTGAACATAAATAGACATTCATCTTCAGAAACATTAACTCCATCAGCAAGCGCTACTTCTCTTGTCTCTAAAATGATTTCTTTACCAAGCCCTCTTGAAACATCATTAGCTTTATTATTTACGTATAGATCGGTGTGATGTAGATCAAATATAGCTGAAAGAGGACCAATTGCTGTTAGAGCAAAAAGTTTCATCCATTTTCTTTTTTTTACATCTTCAGCTGCAATCATTTCTAAATTATGTGCGGTAAAAGTATTAGCTATTTCTGTAATTCTCTCTGTTATACCTCCTTCATACTCACCAATCCATGAAGGCAATGCGCCATGGTTCATTATATGACCTGGTCCTAAAATATTTGAAGCTTGTGTTGTTGTTCCACCGATCACTTTTTCATTTCCAACGATACTTTGAATTATTGCTTCATGACCAATTCCATTTTGAAAAGACATGAAAACTGTTTTTTCTCCGATAATATTTTTAATGCTATTTAGAGCTGGTTCTAATGCAGTTGCTTTACACATAACAATCACTGCATCCATTTTATCTAACGATGATGGATCAGAAGTAGCATTAACTTTAATTATACGATCGCCTCCGTGACCATCTATTTTTAAACCATCTTTATTTATCGCATCGACATGTTCTTTCCAAACGTCAATTAAAGTTACATTTAAACCTTTTTCAGCTAGCAATCCTCCAAACAGGCATCCCATTGCACCTGCACCTAATACGGCTACTTTTAAATCTTTATTTATCATCGTTACCTTTTTTAAATTATTTATGTATAGAAATTATATATATTATCTATAGACAATATGCAAAATAAATTATAGCTTATTAACATCATGCAATTAAAAATAGAAAAAGGAACTTTCACAAATCATTCACTTGAAGATATAGCGAGTGCATTAAAAAAAGGACTCTCAGAAAATTTTAAAAATGTTGAAGTAGAAGTTGTAGATTGTCCTAATCTTCGTGAATGGGATTGTCCATCTGAAGGGATGAGTGGCAATCAAAAAATCATCGATGTTGGTGGTGAGCCATACATGCATGATCCTAATTTTATTGGTGCTGAATTTGATTACCAAGAAATTTCTAAAATGATTGGATCAGAAAAATCTTATGCTTTAGGTGCTGGATCTGGTGCAATGTCGTGTTTGGATGGTCACTGTGGAGAATTAGTAATTAATGAAAATTTAATTACTGACGAGTCTAGATCTATAATTGCAAGAGTAAGTCCTGATAAAAAATGTATTGTTGAAAAATATAGCGCACGAAAACATGGAGGACTTGGAAATATTTATTATACAGATGGTAAACAAGGAAAAGTAATTAAAATAAAAATTAAAGGTAGATCAGGAGATCAAGGTTCGCTACCGCAAGCAATGAGGTCCTCATTATCAAATAATTTAAATCTTAAAGAAAATGAACATGTTGCTATCGCAGGTGTATTTAGAATATTAGAAGGTAAAGTAAGATCTCATGTTCAACCAGATTACAAAGATATTACACATGAATACTATGATCCAAAACAAATGAAGTGTGTAAAAGATTTTCTTCAATTTTACGAACCTGTTGGTCCAAAATTGCAGTGTTATACAGTACTTTGGACTGGAGATCCTACAGGAGGAGAATTGAATTTAAGGGAGTCTGGTGAACATACACATTTTCATTCTTATGAAGACGATAAAGATGCTGGTCATTACCATTTTGATGTAACACCAGATGAAATAGAATATGAAGGATATTTTAATACAGCTTCAGAAGTTCATAGAGTGAATAATATTTATAAAGAACTACTAAGCAAAAATAGTATTGAATAGAAAACTTAATAAGTTTAAGTTTATTTAAATGAAAAGACAGTTTAAGTATCCAAAAAATTTTGAAGAACAGAAAAAAATTTCAAAATCAACTCAGAAAAGAATTACATTAGCTGAAATTTCACTTGGAGATTTTGAGGGAAGGTTAGCAAATGATTTATTAAATTGGTTTTCTCTGACACCTCAACATTGGATTATGCTGCACATGGTAATGCTTGCTTATTATAAAAATAAATCTATTACAAAAAATGAACTATTGAGAGTTATAGAGAAATCTTATTTAACTTCTAATGTTTATATCGATACAGCAATCAAAAAAGGTTATTTTAGAATTATTAGAAACGAAAAGGACAAAAGATCAATTTTTATTTTACCATCAGTTGTTACCATTAAGACTTTTGAGGAATTTATTGATCGAAGAGACGTTCTTTATAAAGGTATTTAATGAAGAATGTATACACATGGGCTGCAAAACCAGCCAAAAGATCAACTACAGTAGGTGATTTAAAAGCGGCAAAAGGAAAAAGAAAATTTACTCAAGTTACCGCGAATACTGTTGATGAGGCTGCTGCTGCAGAAAAAGCTGGCTTTGACATGATTATTGCTAACGCTAAAAATGTTATTCCAGTTAGGGAAGGGTCCAAAAATCTTTTTTTAACCGCAGCTTTAGTTTTGAACGAATTTGTTACAGCAGATGATATTATGCGTGGAGCGTTCAAAGCTTTAGAAAATGGTGCTGATGCAGTGATGACGCCAAGAAGTATGGATATAGTAGAAATGCTAGCAAAGGAAGATGTACCTGTTATGGGTCACTTGGGACTAGTTCCAAGAAAATCAACTTGGATTGGTGGACTTAGAGCAGTTGGTAAAACAGCAAATGAGGCTCATGAGTTATTTCAAAAATTTAAAAGATTAGAAGATGCAGGAGCTTTTTCTGCCGAGTGTGAAGTAATACCTGAAAACGTAATGGGTGAAATTTCTAAACGAACAGATATTGTTACTGTTTCTTTAGGATCTGGAAGAAATGCAGATGTGATGTATTTATTTATGGAAGATATTTGTGGCGATACTGAAAATCCTCCAAGACATTCTAAAGCTTATGGAAACTTATTAAAACTTAGAAATGAAATTAAAGTTGAAAGAGTTAAAGCGCTTAAAGCATTTAAAAAAGATTCTATGGCTGGAAAGTTTCCAAGTAAGAAACAATCCTCTAATTTAGATAAAAATCAGTTTGAAGAATTTTTAAATCAACTTGATTAATAAGTAGCGTCGTCGTCTTTTTTAGACAAAGAACCTTTCATCTTATCAACAGTTGCTTTAGCACCAGCACTTAAAGCTCTTAAATCAGAAGCTATCGTTACAAAATCAAAACCTTTTTCAATCATCTTAGTTGCGTATTCTGTTGTACCATTGTGAATTCCTGCAAAAATATTATTTTTCTTTGCATGTTCTAGAATTCTCAAAATTTCTGAATAAGCCTTTGTTGTTTCAGCTCGATCAAATCCAGGTTTTTCACCAATTGCCAAACTTAAGTCTGCCGGTCCAATATAAATTCCATCAACACCTGGTGTAGACATTATCTCATCTAAATTTTCCAAAGATTCTTTAGTTTCTATCATTGCTAATTTAAGAATTTCTTCATTAGCGTGATCTGCATAATCTGCACCACCATAAATTAATCCTCTAACAGGACCAAAACTTCTATAACCATCAGGTGGGTACATACATGCCTGAACAAAATTTTCAGCTTCTTTTCTATTACTGACCATTGGACAAACAATTCCATAACAACCAGCATCTAAAATTTTCATTATTTGTCCTGGCTCATTCCAATTAACTCTAGCAAGTGGAGTGACATCCGTTGTTGAAATTGTTTGAAGCATTGGAAGTGCATTACTGTAATCAACTAAACCATGCTGCATATCTATAGTTAATGAATCCCAGCCTTGATGTGCCATTGCTTCTGCAGATGCAGTACTTGGAATTGCGCACCAACCATTAATGACGGGCTTACCGTCTTTCATCATTTGTTTTATTTTATTTTTTCTCATTATTATACCTTTAATGCCATGTGGGTGTATTTAACGTTTAGATAATCTTTGATCGCCATTGATCCACCTTCACGTCCATAACCAGTTTGTTTGATACCACCAAAAGGAGCTTCTGCTACAGCAACTGCACCAGTATTAACAGCAACACAGCCAGACTCTAACATTTCAGAACCTCTGTTCGCTTGATCCATGTTATTTGTATACAAATAACTACACAAACCAAGGTCGTTATTGTTTGCTCTTTCAATAACTTCATCAAATGTTTTAAATGTAAGAACGGGTACGAGAGGACCAAATGGCTCTTCTCTCATAATCGTAAAATCGTCTTTTACATTATCAAAAACAGTTGGCTCATAAAAATAACCTTTGTTAAAACCTGAAGGTCTTTTTCCTCCCATCAAAACATCGGCCCCTTCATTTTTTGTTGTCTCAACTAGTTTTTCAATTTCATCCAATCTTTTTGCAGTAGTTAAAGGACCTAAGATAGTTCCTTCATCCATACCATTTCCGATTTTTAATTTCTTTGCTCTATCCATAAAAGCTCCAAGAAATTCGTCTTTTTTATTTTCTTGGATATAAAATCTGTTTGGAGAGATACAAACTTGTCCATTGTTTCTGAATTTTGCAGTAATCGCAATATCTGCAACTTTATTCATATCAACATCATCACAAACAATAAAAGGTGAATGACCACTGAGCTCCATAGTTACTCTTTGAACTTTATCTGCAGCTTTCTTTAATATTAATTTTCCAACTCTTGTTGAACCAGTAATTGATACTTTTTTAATAATATCAGACTCTAATAGTTCATTTGAAATTTCTGCAGGATCACCAGATAATAAATTAACTACACCATCAGGAACACCTGCTTCTTTACAAATATTAACTAATTCCATAACTGCACCAGGCGTAATTACATCTGGTTTACAAATTACAGAGCAACCCGCAGCTAGTGCTGTTGAAATTTTTCTTGCAGCTAAAATGATTGGAAAGTTCCATGGTATTAAAGCAGCCACAACTCCTACTGGCTGATAATAAACATGAACTCTTGTATCAGGAAATCTACTTTGAACAGTTTGACCATAAATTCTTTTTGTTTCTTCAGCATTCCACTCAAATATATCCGCTCCTCCGCCAACTTCTCCAACTCCTTCAGCAAGAGGTTTGCCAACTTCAAGTGTTAACCATTTAGCAAGAACATCTTTTTTCTCTCTCATTAGATCTGCAATTTTTCTAATTACATATGATCTTTGCCAAGGAGTAGTGTTACTCCAAACTTTAAGACCTTTCTCAGCTGACTTTAATGCTTTTTGTACATCTGCTGACGATGCTTTTGATGCTTTTCCAATCACTTCCTCTGTTGCAGGGTTGATTACATCATAGGTTTCTTTTTTTTCTGCTTCTTGCCATTCTCCATCAATGAATTGTCCAAATTTGCTATACATAATTTTTTATTTTTTAAGGTTTACTAAGTTGGGTTTTTTAATTTATAAATATAAATATATATAAACATTATACATAAAAAAAATAAACCCAATTATGAAAAAAATCACTCTAACTTGTGCACATGCAATCGTTAAATATTTAATTGCTCAAAAAATATTAATTAATGGCAAAAAAGAACCACTCTTTCCTGGTGTCTTTGGAATTTTTGGACATGGAAACGTAGCGTGTTTAGGTCAAGCACTTGAGGAAAATCAAAAAGAATTACCAACTTATAGAGGCCATCATGAGCAGAATATGGCTTTAACTGGAATAGGTTATGCCAGAGCAAAAAGAAGACAGCAAATTTTTGTTGCTACTTCATCTGTTGGCCCAGGAGCAACCAATATGGTTACTGCAGCAGCAGTAGCGATGAGTAACAGATTGCCAATTTTATTTTTACCAGGTGATACTTATGCAAATAGAATGCCAGATCCAGTATTGCAACAAGTTGAACATTTTAACAATCCAAGTGTAACTGCAAACGATGCTTTCAAACCAGTTACAAGATATTTTGATCGTATAACTAGACCTGAACAAATAATTCAATCATTTCCTATAGCAGTTCAAACAATGTTAGATCCTGCTGATTGTGGCCCTGCTTGTATTGCTTTAAGCCAAGATATCCAAGGCCAAACTTTTGATTATCCAGAAGAATTTTTTCAAGAGAAAGTTCATACAATTAGAAGACCAAGACCAGATGAATTTCAAATTAAAGAGGCAGCTGAAAAAATTAAATCTTCAAAAAATCCAATCATAATATCTGGAGGGGGAGTTTTTTATTCAGATGCAATGGAAGAGTTAAGTCAGTTTGCAATTAAACACAATATTCCAGTTACACAAACTGTAATGGGTTATTCAACAATGAAGAGAGATCATTCTCATTTTGCAGGTCAAATCGGAGGACTTGGTGGAAAAAATACAAACTCATTAGCAAAACAAACCGATCTTGCTATTGCAATAGGTACAAAGCTAGCTGATTTTACTACTGGATCATGGGCAAATTTTGAAAACGAAAATTTCAAATTAGTTTCAATCAATGTATCAAGATATGATGCTAACAAACATTTGGCTCAAGCTGTTGTTGGAGATGCAAAAGTTTCATTAACTGAACTTTCTCAAGCCTTAGGTGATTGGAAAGCAGGTGAAGATTGGAACAAGAAATCTCAAACAGAACTTAAGTCATGGAATGAACATATAGATAAAGAGAGCGCTCCAACTAATCAGGAAGTTCCAAGTTATGTTCAAGTAATTGGAGCTATTTATAGAAATTCTGATCCAACTGATATTGCGGTTACAGCTGCAGGAGGTTTGGTAGGTGAAGTAATCCAAGTATGGAGACCAAGAGAACTTAATACTCATGAAACAGAGTGGGGTTTTAGTTGTATGAGTTACGAAATATCTGGAGCATTAGGAATCAAGATGGCTAATCCAGATAAAGAAGTAATCTCATTTGTAGGTGATGGATCTTATCTATTAAATAATACTGATATTTATTCTTCAGTGATTACAAAAAATAAACTGATCATAGTTGTTTGTGATAACGGTGGCTTTGCAGTTATAAACCGACTTCAATTATTCAAAGGTGGAAAAGAGTACAATAACTTATTGAAGAGCTCAAACACACCCGGCTTAGTTGATGTAGATTTTGCAAAACATGCTGAAAGTATGGGTGCAAAATCTGAACACGTTACTTCAATTTCAGATCTTGAAGCTGCATTTAAAAGAGCTAAAGCATCTGATGTAACTTATGTTATTTCAATTAAAACTCATGCTTATAAATGGGTAGAAGGATCATCTTTTTGGGATAGCCCAACTTTAGAAATTCCAACTACTAAAGAAAATGAAGAAGCTTTAAAACTTTATAAAGAAGGAAGAAGCAAGCAAAGACAAGGTATTTAATCCTTTATGAACAAAGTATTTAAAGTAGGCCTTATAGGATGTGGTCATATTTCAGAAACTTATTTTAGAGCTCAAGAGTATTTCAACAATATCAGGATTGTTAAATGTGCTGATATCAATATGGAAACAGCAAAGAAGTGTGCAATCCATTATAATATTGAAGCAGTAACTGTTGAAGAACTTCTTAAAGATAAAGAGATTGAAATAATATTAAACCTTACAATTCCTGGTGCACATTTTGAAGTTTCAAAAATGGCTTTAGAAAATGGTAAGCATTCTTATGCTGAAAAACCTATGGCTGTTAACTTTGAAGATGGAAAAAAATTAGTTGAACTTGCTAAAGAGAAAAATCTTTATATTGGAAATGCACCAGATACTTTTTTGGGTGGGGGCATTCAGAAAACTCGTGAACTCATTGATAACGGTGTAATTGGTGACATTAAATTAGGTAATGCTATTTTTGCTTTCCCTGGAGTGCAATCTTATCATCCAAACCCAGAACCTTGGTTTGCTGAAAATGAAGGGGGTCCCGTAATAGATATGGGTCCATATTATCTTACGGCATTAGTAAATTTAATTGGTCCAGCAAAACAAGTACAAGGAAGATGTACAAAAGTTTTTGAAGAAAGAGAAATTGGGATAGGCCCAAAAAAAGGTCAAAAATTTAAAGTAGAAACTCCAACAACTTATCTTGCAACTATACAATTTGAAAATGATTGCATCATACAGATTACTTTATCTTTTGATGTAGTTGCTCATCAAAGAAACCACATAGAGCTATATGGTAACAAAGGATCAATTATTGTTCCTGATCCAAATATGTTTGGTGGATCTGCTTTTGTTTCAGTAACTGCTGGTGGTAATTGGGGTGAGCATAAAACAGATATGATGCCTTTAGGAAAAATTAATATTAAAAGTCAAAGCTCAAGAGCAAATGAATCTCCAACAAATGCAAATTATAGAGGAGCTGGTCTATCAGAGATGGCTTATGCAATTGAAAATAATTTAGAACATAGATGTAATGGTGAGCTTTCTTTACATGTTTTAGATATAATAGATTCAACTATGAGAGCATCTCAAACAGGTATTCCACAAGAAATAAAGACAACTTGCAAGAAACCAAAACCTTTTACTTTAGAAGAAATAAAAAAAATATTAAACTAATCATAATTTTTTATTTTAATGAAAGTTCAATATTTTGATTTAAAAGATAAACGTGCTTTAGTTTCAGGTGGAGCATCTGGTATTGGTGCATCAATAGTTGAACATCTTTGTGAACAAGGTGTTGAGGTTTATTTTTTTGATATAGATAAAAAAGAAGCTCAAAAATTAATTTCTAAAATTAAAAAGAAAAAACAAAAAATACCTACTTTTCAATTTTGTAATATTAAAAATATAAAAAAATACAAAACTCTAATTCAAGGTATTATTAAAAAAAAAGGTCCAATTGATATTTTGGTAAATAATGCATCCAATGATCAAAGGCACACACTTGAAGAAGTTACTGAAAAATACTGGGATGACAGAATGGCAATAAATTTGAAGCACTATTTGTTTGCTATTCAATCAGTAAAAAAAAGTATGATTAAAAATAAAGGTGGATCAATAATAAACTTAGGTTCTGTTAGTTGGATTAGGGGAGCCGTAATGTTTCCAGCATACAGTACTGCAAAAGCTGCAATCTATGGTTTAACTAAATCTCTAGCTAGAGATTTAGGACAACACAATATTAGAATAAACTCAATTGCACCTGGTTCAGTTGCAACTAAAAGACAGTCAAAATTATGGTTAAATCCAAAATTTAAAAAAGAAATTCTGGATAAACAGTGTCTTAAAAAACAAGTATTACCTGAGGATGTTTCAAGGATGGTTTTATATTTGGCATCAGATGTTTCATCTGGATGCACTAAACAAAATTTTACGGTAGATGCTGGTTTAATATAAGGCTTAACTTAACTTCTTTTTATTTTCAGCCATTGATAAAGCAATTTTAAATGAATTTAAAATTGGAGCTAAATTAGCTTCATTTTTTCCAGCAATTGCAAAAGCTGATCCATGTGCAGTAGTTGTTACAGGAACTGTTAACCCACCTTGAACTGTAACTCCTCTGTCAAAACCAAATGCTTTAAGTCCAGACTGAAGTGCATCATGATACATACCAACCATACAATCATGATTTTTATTTTTATAAGCAACCACAAAAGATGTATCGCAAGGTAACGGACCATCTGTATTAAATCCAAGTTTTTTTGCTTCTTCTATTGCTGGAATAATTTCATCTTTTTCTTCAGTACCAAATTCTGCATGTGGATTAAGTGCTTGAACTGCTATTCTAGGATTTTTTACGCCATTTAATTCCATAACTTCATTAATTAATTTAATAGGCTTTAAGATATTTTCTTTTGTGATGTGCTGTGCAACTTCTTTAATTGGAATGTGAGAGGTTACTCTTGCAGTCCAAAAATTATCTATAACATTAAACTCACAACAAAAACTTTTTACATCTAATTTTTCAGCCATTAATTGTAATTCATCTGAATGAGTGTTTCCTCCAAGTTTTAAACTTGTTTTATTCATTGGAGCAAAATTGATTGCATCAATTTTTTTTTCTTTAGCAAGATTTAGTGCTAGATCTAAAGCCTCTAAAACACTTTCACCTGATTCTTTTGAGGGTTCAGCTATTTTATATTTATGGTTTTTTCCTTTTGAAATATCTAATAAAAATCTGTTTGATTTATTAAAATCAATTTGATCAAAACTTTCTACGACTTCAAGTTGGTGAGAATTGCCAGTTACATTATTTCCACTCTCGAGAATTTGTTTTTCGCCAATAACAACAATATTTGCTTTATTAGTTATTTCTTCACTTAATAATTTTGAAATAAGCTCAGGCCCTATTCCTGCTGGATCACCAAGTAAAACTGCAATATTAGCTTTTGTTTGTGTCATTAATTTTTTTAAATACTACTAAGTGTAACTATATATAGATATTATATATAGAATCTAAACAAATATTTTTTACTTTTTACTTTACGTTTTATATCTGAATGTGATTATATATTTACATATAACTTATATATATAAATTAAATAAACTAAAGAGGGAAATAATGAAAAAAAGCTTTAAACTATTTTTAGCAGCTGCTTTTTTAGTAACTGAATTTTTTGTTGTAGCTCTTCCATTAATGATCACTTCAGCTAAAGCTGATGGACATCCAATACAAGCAATTACTCATGCTGGTTTTGGTGGTGGAACTGACGTTACTACTAGAATGATGTTACTTAGAGCGAGAAGAGTTCTTAAACAAGATATGCAGTTAGTTAACAAAAAAGGTGGCGGTGGAGCAGCATCTATGGATTACATGATGTCTTTACCTGCAGATGGTAACCATACTTTAACTTGGACTACTGGTCATGCAGTATCAATGGCTTTAGGAAAAACTAAAGTAAAATTAAGCGATATGCAGCCTTTAGCAAGAGGTACAGACGATCCTCAATTATTTGTTGTTAACTGTAACAATGAAATTAAAGATGCTAAAAAATTCATTAGCGCGCAAAAATCAAAATCACTAAAATATGGAACAACACACACTGGTGGTATTGATGACGTTAGTGCAATTGCATTTACTAAAAAAGGTGGATTAACAGATCCAACTATTGTTGCTTACAAAGGTGTAGCGCCAATTAAAACTAACCTTATCAAAGGTGATATCGATGTAGGTGTTTTAAACTTAGGTGAAGCATTAACTGAAATTAACGAAGGTAAACTTTGTGTATCAGTTGTTTTAGCAAATAATAGAATGGCTAAAATTGGAGACTCTCCAACAGCTAAAGAATTAGGAATTCCTGTTTCTTTATCTACTGTTAGAGGTTTCGTAACTAAAAAAGGTGCTCCAGCAGAGAGAGTTAAACAACTAGAAGCTGGAATGATGAAAGCTATGAGCCACAACTATTACAAAAATTTCTTAACTGAAATTGGTCTTGATGACACTAGTGTAGTTGGTGCTGACGAGTGGGGTAAGCAAATGGAAGAAATGCTTGCTGAAATGACTGCTCAGCTAAAAGCTTTAGGTTACATTAACTAATCTAATTAAAAGTACATTTGCAAATGAAGAATGTACAAAAACAAAAAAGGGCAAACAAAAGTTTGCCCTTTTTTTTTAGAGATGAATTTAAAGTCTCTTTTGTAATTATTTTTATATCTGTAGCGTTATTAATCACTACTTTTACCTTTGATATTGTTCCTCCAATTTTAAATAGAGGAATACAACCTGCAACATTTCCAAAAGCACTTTTGGTTTTAATAATAGTTATGACTTTATTGATCTATTATTTAGCAACCAAAAATCCTTGGAAGGTTCAAGAAAAATTACCTAAATCATTCTTTTTAACACTTTCAAATTTTGTGATTTTTTTAATTATTTCAAAAACTTTAGATTTCTTTTTAGCAATTTCAGTTTTATCTATTTTTGTTTCTTATTGTTGGGGAGAGAAAAGAATATTTTATTTATTTCTTGTTGGAATAATTTTTCCAGTGATTGTCTTTATTTTCTTTGAAACAATTTTAGGTTTAAGATTTCCACCTGGAATTATAACTAACATTTATTATAGCTAGATGGATAATTTATTATTAATGATGGCTCCATTATTTAGCTCAAAGCTATTATTAGTTTTATTTTTTGGAACATTGTTTGGATTAATCTTAGGCGTGTTACCTGGTTTAGGTCCAACTACTGGTGGTGCATTAATTTTGCCTTTTACAATGACACTTGATCCATTGTCAGCAATTGTATTGTTAACTTCTATTTATTGTGCAGGTACTTATGGTGGTGCGATAACAGCAGTTCTGATTAACACACCTGGAACACCAGCTGCTGCTGCAACTTGTTTAGATGGTTATCCTTTGGCACAAAAAGGAGAAGCTGGAAGAGCGTTAGGAATGGCTACTGTTTCAAGTACAGTTGGTGGTATTTTTAGTGTTGTAATACTTGTCTTTTTTGCACCTATATTGGCTCAGCTTGCATATGAATTTGGACAGCCAGAATATTTTGCATTAGCTATCTTTGGTTTAACGATGCTTGCATCAATTGGAGAAGGAAGCCCTATTAAGAATTTGATTGCAGGTGCATTTGGAATTTTAATTTCAACGGTTGGTAAAGATTTTATGACATCAATTGATCGTTTTACTTTTGGAATTAACGAGTTAACTGAAGGGATTGGTTTTATACCAGTAGTGGTTGGTTTATTTGCAATGAGTGAAATGTTAACTCAATCAACTTTAATTAATCAAGTATTTAACAGAATAGCTTTAAAAGCAATCAAACTTCCAAGTAAAGATGATTACAAAAAAACTTGGAAAACAATTTTAAGATCTAGTGGAATTGGTTCTTTTATTGGAGTGTTGCCTGCAGAAGGTGGAACAGTTGCTTCTTTAATCGGATATTCAGAGGCAAAAAGATTTTCAAAAAAACCAGAAGAATTTGGTAAAGGTTCTATAGAAGGTATTGCTGGTGCAGAAGCTGCAAACAATGCAGCTACTGGCGGTGCGATGGTTCCAACACTTGCACTTGGAATTCCTGGTAGCGCAACAACAGCCGTTATCTTAACTGGATTAATTATACATGGAGTTAGACCTGGACCTGATTTGTTTAGAGAGCAACCTGATTTTTTATATGGAATTTTTGGTGCAATGCTTATTGCTAATGTTTTGTTCTTTATATTTGGTTTTTTCGGTGCAAAAATTTTTGCAAGAATAACATTGGTACCTAATAAAATATTATGGCCGATGATTTTTGCAGTTTCAGTTTGTGGAACCTATTCATTAAATCAATCTATAATTGATGTTTGGATCATGTTATTTTTTGGAGTGCTTGGTTTTTTTATGAGAAGATATGGTTTCTCAGTTGTCCCTGTTATAATTGGATTAATTTTAGGTGAGTTGGTTGAAGGTACCCTAAGACAATCTCTGGTTATATTTGATGGAAATTGGTTAATGTTTTTCACAAGACCAATAGCTTTAACATTCTTTATTTTATCTTTAATTGCTCTAGCTTTTCCATTAATAAGATCTAGAAAAATTAAAAAATAAACTATGATTAAATTTGATTTAAATAACAGAGTGGCAATTGTAACTGGTGGAGCCCAAGGGTTTGGATTGGCTATCACTGAAAGATTTATCGAGTCTGGTGCTAAAGTAGTAATTTGGGATATAGATGAAGGTGAAGCTAAAAAAGCTCTAGAAAAAGTAAATTCAGAAAATTTAACTTATCAAATAGTTGATGTGAGCAACTATGAAACAATTAATTCAAAATTATGTGAAGTTGAAAAATCTCATGGTAAAATCGATATCTTTATTAATAATGCAGGTGTAGCAGGTATGAATACTACCGTTGCAGAGTATCCAATAGAAGAGTGGAACAAAGTAATTAATTTAAATTTAAATGCAGTCTTTTATTGTTGCAAAGCAGTTGTTCCATTTATGTTAAAGAATGATTATGGAAGAATTGTTAATATTGCATCTATTGCAGGTAAGGAAGGAAACCCAAATGCAAGTGCTTACAGCACTTCAAAAGCAGGAGTTATAGGATTAACTAAATCTTTAGGTAAAGAACTTGCACAAAAAAATATTGCAGTAAACTGTGTTACTCCAGCTGCCGCAAAAACTAGAATTTTTGATCAAATGACTGAGGAGCATATAAATTATATGCTTTCAAAAATACCAAGAAATAAATTTGCTAAAGTAGAGGAATTGGCTTCCTTAGTTGCTTGGTTATCAAGCGAAGAAAACTCTTTCTCAACAGCTGCAGTGTTCGATCTAAGCGGTGGTAGAGCAACTTACTAATAATTATGCAAGTAGGTATAGATGTTGGTGCAACAAAGATAGAGAGTGTTGTACTTGAAAAAGATGGACAAGAAAAGCACAGATCAAGAATAGCATGTCCAAAAAACTATACTCAAATTATTACTGCAATAAGAGATATTCATAAAAAATTAGAAGAAGAGTTTAAACAAGAACTTCCAATCGGTGTTTGCCATCCAGGAGTTCACTCTCCACAAACAGGGTTAGTTAAAAACGTTCCTAACATCAGTTGGTTGGAAAAGAAACCTTTTCAAAATGATTTACGTAAAGCACTAGGTAAAGAAGTGTTTTGTGAAAATGATGCAAATTGTTTTGCTTTATCAGAGTCTATAGATGGAGCGGGGAAACATTATAAAATAGTTTATGGAATTATTTTAGGATCTGGTGTTGGAGGTGGTTTGGTCATTGATAAAAAAATAGTAAGTGGTCCTAATGGTGTTGCAGGAGAGTGGGGTCATAATCAAATTCCTTATTTTGCTGCAAAGAAAGAAAATTTCGACTCGAGTAACCCAAGAGAAGCTGAGATTGAGAGTTTTTTATCTGGTTTAGGTTTGGCTAAAAGATTTAAAAAACTTTATGGAAAAAATTTAAAAACAAATGAAATTTTTGAGTTAAATAGACAACATGATTTAGATGCTGAAAAATTTATAGACGATTTTAAAGTTAATTTAGCAATGTCACTTTCAAGTATAATAAATATTTTGGATCCTGATGCTTTTATATTTGGAGGAGGAGTTTCAAACGAAATTGATTTCTTGCATGAAATAGATTCATTGGTGCGAAAATTTGTAATTGGTAGAGAATATGAGGGTGTTTTTTTAAAACCAAGATACGGTGATGCTAGTGGCGTTAGAGGTGCTGCAAGATTAGGAAGAAGCGCGACATATTAGATTTAAATTCAAATTTAGAAAAATTCTAAATTTTAAAGACAAGCAAAGAAGCGAAAAAAAATTTAAAAAAAAAAATCAATCAAAAGTTGTATTTATATTTTTTGTTATGAACTTTGCTCAAACTAGGTATATTTCGTTTTTTAAATTAATTTAAAAACAAAAAAAAAGGGAGAAATAATGAAAAAACTTATACTTTCGATTGCAGCTCTTGCATTATTTGCAACTTCTGCGTTCGCTGAAAGATATGTCATGATTACTCATGGTGAAGGAAAAGATCCTTTTTGGCCAGTAGTTCAAAAAGGTGGTGAAGATGCAGCTAGAGCAATCGGTGCTGACTTCGAATATATCTACAACCCTTCTGCTGATATGGCTGATATGGCAAGCTCAATTCAAGCTGCTGCAGCTACTCAACCAGATGGTATGGTAATTTCTTTACCAGATCCAGATGCATTAGGCCCAGCTATTAAAGCTGCTGTTGCTGCTGGTGTTCCAGTAATTACAATGAACTCTGGTTTAGAGTCTTCTGCTAGCCTTGGTGCTTTAATGCACGTTGGTCAGCCTGAATTACTTGCTGGACAAAAAGCTGGTGAAAGAGCAAAAGCTGAAGGTGCTTCTAAAGCACTTTGTATGATTCAAGAAGCATACAACACAGCTCTTGTAGACAGATGTGAAGGTTACGGTTCTGCTGTTCCTATGCAAATGACTGATACTACATCTGACCCTGCAACTATTCAAACTAGAGCAACTGCTGCTTTACAAGCTAACAGTGATATCGATGCGATCCTTTCAGTAGGACCACACGTTTGTGAAGCTGTTGATAAAGCTTTAGCTGATCTTGGTATGTCAGTACACCACTCTTGTTTCGACTTGAGTCCTGCAGTTATGGACTTAATCGGATCTGGAAGAGTTGCTTTCACTATCGATCAACAACAAAGACTACAAGGTTATATGCCAGTTATCGTATTACACTTGTACAACAACAGTGCTGGACTTTTACCAGGAGCTAACATCCCATCAGGACCTGGCTTCGTTGACAAGTCTAACGCTTCTTCAGTTGCTGCTTTAGCAGGTATTGATAGATAGTCTGTAATAATTTAAAGGGTCGATTATTCAATCGGCCCTTTTTTTTTAACAAAATTAATAAGTCTTTTATAAATGAATACATCAACAACAAAAAAACCAAGACAAGAGTCAGACCGACAGGGTGAAAAAAAATGGTACTCTGCATTTATGTCTCGTCCAGAGGTTGGACCTTTTGGAGTTATGGTTTTACTTTTTTGTATGTTGGGATATTTCTCTATTCCAGAAGGACAATTTTCTCTTAACCCATTCACAGGTGAAGGCTTTAACGCATTAGGAATTAGAAATAATTTTAGGGTAATTGCTCAATTAGGGATCGTTGCACTTGCTGCTGGAATGTTAATCATTGCAGGTGAATTTGATCTTTCTGTTGGATCAATGATTGGATTTGCTGGTGGTTGTATGGCAATGATACTAAAATGGGGTTTTGCTGTTGTTATTCCTTATATATCTTTTGAAGGTGGTTTTCATTTTGAAGGATTTACATTATTTAAAATTCAAGATGTATCTCCATTATTAGCAATATTAATTACATTATGTATGACGCTATCTTTTGGATGGATACAAGGATGGATAATTGTTAAAAGTGGAATAGCTTCTTTCATTGTAACGCTAGGTGGACTTTTCTTTTTACGAGGTTTAACAGAAGTTTCGTACAGAGCTTTTAATAGAGCTCCTGACCAAACTGCTGGATCAACAACTGTTACAGATTTACCAGATATTAAAAACATTATAAATGTTCCAGGTCATGGAGAAATGGAAAGAGATGCCGCTAAAGCCTTACCAAATGACCAATTATTAGAAATTCTCAGCACTGTGCCTGCTAGTACAGTTGCAAAATTAACTGAACGATTAACATATATTAACGAGAAAGTCGCAGCCTACAAAACTGCCATGAATGCTGAAAAGATGGTTGCAACTTTAGAGAAATCTTTAGCTGGAGCTAAAAAATCAGGAAATGATTCAATGGTGGAAATTTTAACAAAGAAAATAGAAGCTGGAGTTAATGTTCCTGATGTTGCGGCAAAAGCAGTTACTGATATTGATATAGCAAAAGCTTACATCGACACCATAGTTACAGCAAGACCGGTTGCTAATTTCTTTGGTGGAGATATTATGGAGCCTGTATTTAACTGGCTATATTATACAGTAGATTGGAACGTAAATAACTTCGGAAATATTTTTGCTAAAGGAATGTATTCTTGTTTAATGATCTGGGGACTGATTGCGTTTATTTGCTATTTAATTTTAAGTAAAACTCAAGCAGGGAACTGGATTTATTCAACTGGTGGAAATCTTAGTGCTGCAAAAGCTAACGGTGTGCCAACGAATAAAGTTAAGATTTCATTATTTATGTTCACAGCATTTTGCGCAACTATGTTTGCAGCATGTCAGGTATTTGAAGTTAATACTGCAGATACAGCTAAAGGTAATTTAAAAGAGTTAGAAGCAATTGCTGCAGCAGTTATTGGTGGTGTTGTGTTAACTGGAGGATTTGGAACTATAGGTGGAATAATCCTAGGTACAATTATCTTTGGAATTGCAAAAGAAGCATTCTTCTATATTCCTGGAATTGATGGGTCATTCTACAGAGTATTCCTTGGAGCAGTTCTTGTTACTGCTGCCTTAACAAATGAGAATATTAGAAAACGAATTATGGGAAATATCTAATGGATAAAAAACCATTAATTGAGATAAAGAATTTAGTAAAAAAATTTGGAACATTTACTGCTTTAAATGGTGTTTCCTTAGATGTTTATCCTGGTGAAGTTCACGCATTGTTAGGTGACAATGGTGCTGGAAAGTCAACTTTGATCAAAGTGCTATCTGGTGTTCATCCAATGACAAGTGGAGAAATAAAAGTAGATGGAGAAACTGTTAACTTCACTACACCACGTCAAGCATCTGATGCAGGTATTGGAACAGTTTATCAAGATTTAGCACTCAACGCTCTAACATCAGTAACAAGAAATTTTTTTCTCGGACGTGAATTAATAAAAGGACCAAGCGGATTTGGTTTAATGCAAATGGATGAGATGGACAGAATAACAACAGAAGAAATGTCTAAAATTGGAATTAATATTGCAAACCCTAATCAGCCAGTTGGAACAATGTCAGGTGGACAAAGACAAACATTAGCTATTGCAAGGGCAATTTACTTTGGTGCAAAGATATTAATATTAGACGAACCTACGTCAGCGTTAGGTCAAAAGCAGCAAATGGAAGTTTTAAAGACAATTAAAAAAGTTCAAAATTTAGGAAATATTGCAATTATACTTATTACACACAATGAAATTCATGCTCGTCTTATAGCCGATCGATTTACTTTTTTAAGTTTAGGAGAAGTAATTGGTTCAGGACTTTCTTCAGAACTAGGTAATGAAGATGTGAAAAGATTGATGGCAGGTGGTGCTAAAATTGGCGATCTAGCTAAAGAATTAGAGTTATAATTTTTTATTTTTTTTTAATTTTTTTTCACTTAAAATTTATCTATGCGTAAATTCTCTAGAGATAGTTTTGATACTAAGGAAGCGATAAATGAATTAATGCATGAGTCTGGAGTTATCGCGATTGAAAATGCATATAATTTAAACGATATCAAAGAAGCAAGAGAGATTGTTAATCATTTTGCTGACACACAAGAGCAAAAAGAAACCCACTTTAATGCGGAAGCTGAAGCATCTGATAAAATTAAACTTCAACAAAGGATATGGAACTTATTTGGTAAAGGGGAGGTTTTCAGCAAATTAATAACAAATGACATTATTTTTAGCTTAATGTCTAAACTTTTAGGCTCAGAGTTTTTTTGTGGATCATACTGTGCAAGTAGATTGTTACCAGGATCTATAGGTCAAGAATTACATATCGATTATCCGTATTGGGATTTTTATAATAGTGAGACATTTCCCATGGGTCTAAACAGTTCATTTGCACAAAACTGCCAGGCTACTATACCTCTAGATATCTGTTCAGAGCAATCAGGAGCAACTGCATACATACCAGGATCACAAAAGAAACTACACTATCCAAATGAAAATGATGACTTTTCAAATAAACAACAAATGATTGCTAATCCCGGAGATTTAGTTTTTTTTAATGGTAACTGCTGGCATGGAGCATCACCAAATAAATCAGATCACCAAAGAGCTGCATTATTGATAGAGTTTCTTCCAAAGTATATAAAACCAGTTGAAGATTTAGTTACTTATTTATCGGAAGACTTCAAAAATAATTCAAATCCAAAAGTACGACAGCTTTTAGGATTAAATTATGAATATCCAAAAATTATGGATGCAAGTAAAAAAATAAATAATATCGGTTTAGGTTATAAAGCTAAATAAAATATATATTTTTAATTTAAATACTCTATAAATAGTAAAAATAATAAAAACAGCATTAAGAAAATTAATCAAATAAAAATTATAAATAATGTTGATAGAGATTTTTGTAACTAGTGGAGGATTAAGAAAATGAAAGTAAAATATTATGATTTAGAAAATAAAAGAGTATTTGTTACAGGGGGTGGATCAGGAATTGGAGCTTCAATTGTTGAACATTTTTGTGAACAAGGTTCAGAAGTTTATTTTATAGATATTAATGTATCAGAATCCGAAAAATTAATTGAAAGTATAAAAAATAAAAAATATTCAATACCAACTTTTATTGAATGTGATTTGTTAAATATAAAACAACTTCAAAAAACTATTGCAGATATTATTGATCAGAAAGGTCCAATTGATATTTTAATTAATAATGCTGCTAATGATACGAGACATAAAATAGACGATGTCACAGAGGAATATTGGAATGAGAGAATAAACGTAAATTTAAGACATTATTTTTTCACAGTTCAATCAGTTAAAAAATCAATGATTGAAAACAAAGGTGGTGTAATTGTTAATATGGGATCCGCTTCTTGGATGGTCGGACAAGGTGGTATGGCAGCTTATACAGCTGCAAAATCTGGAGTAGTTGGTTTGACAAGATCCTTTGCTAGAGATTTAGGGGAATTTAACATTAGGGTTAACTCAGTAGTACCTGGGTGGGTCTTAACACAAAGACAAATTGATATGTGGTTAAACGAAGAGTCTGAAAAAGATTTGATGAAAAACCAATGTTTAAAAGAGAAATTAATGCCTCATGAACTTGCTCAAACTGTATTGTTTTTTTCATCAGAACAGTCTTCTGGTTGTACAAATCAATCTTACATCGTTGATAAAGGTTGGCTATAAGAGACTTTGTGAAAGTACAAAGTTCAACGATAGAAAACAAATATTTAAGAGTTAAATCAATTAATATTGGTGCTTGCTTATATGAGGTTTATGACAAGCAAAAGAAAATAAATCTAATCTTAAATCTTGGTCCTACAAAAAATTATGGCAGTAAAAATTTTTATGTAGGGGCTACTTGTGGACGGTACGCAGGTAGAATTTCAAATTCAAGATTTAAGATTAAAAATAAGATTTATAAACTTGAAGGCAACGAAGGAAGAAATACATTGCATGGAGGAAAAATAGGATTTGATAGATTAGAATGGAAAATAAAACATCATTCAAAAAATAAAATTATCTATCAATTGTTATCTAAAAATTTAGACCAAGGTTTTCCAGGAGATCTAAATTCAGAGTGTATTTTTGAAATCAAAAATAAAAGCTTGTTTATAAAATATCAATATAAATCAAGCGAATTAACTCATGTGAGTTTAACCAATCATAGTTATTGGAACTTGAATAAGAGTAAAAAAGAGACAATTTTCAATCATGATTTAAAAATTAACTCTGAAAAATATCTTGAAGTAACTAATAAATTAATCCCAACTGGTAAAATTAAAAAAGTTAAAAATACTATTAATGATTTTAATAAGTTTCAAAATATTGGAAAAAAAATAGACATTATTAAAAACAAAAAAATAAAGAGAGTATCTAATACAATCAATCAATTGGGATTTGATTTAACATATTGTATTAAAAAAAATTCTAAAAATTATTTAGCCTCTCTAAAAAATAAAAAAACTAATATTCAATTAGACTTTTATTCAAATCTTCCTGGTGTACAGCTCTATACCAGTCAAGGTTTGAGGTATAAAAATAAACTTGCTCCTTACCAGGGGGTTTGTTTAGAAACACAACACTACCCAGATGCACCAAACAATAAAAATTTCCCAAGTTCTTTAATTAAACCTAATAAACTTTATAAGTACTTTACAAAAATAAATATTTCATAAAATGAATAAAAAAATCAACATATCCATTGTTGGAACTGGCTTAATGGGATTGCAACACATAAAGGCAATTTCAAAATCTAAAAAAGCCAATCTTCATTCAATAGTTGATATTAGTAACAATGCAAAAAATTTATCAAAAAAATATAAAATCCCATTGTATTCAAATGTAGACGAACTTTTAAACTCAAAAAATTTAGATGCTGTAATTGTAGCTACTCCAAATCAACTTCATGAAAAGCATACAGTTAGTTTTTTAAAGAAAAAAATTCCAGTATTATTAGAAAAACCTATTTCAGATAATATTAATTCAGCTAAAAAAATTATTAGTAGTGCTAACAAAAATAAAACACCGTTATTGATCGGTTATCACAGAAGACACAACTCAATAGTATCAAAGGTAAAAGAGTTAATTGATAAAGGAAAATTAGGAAATATTGTTTCAGCAAATGTCTTATGTTGGCTTTATAAACACAAAGCTTATTACAAAGAAAAATGGAGAATTAGTAAAGGAGGCGGACCTTTAGGAATTAATTTAGTTCATGATATCGATATGATTTGCTACTTACTTGGATCTATTAAATACGTTCAAGCATTTACAACCAACAAAACTAGGAAATTTGCAGTCGAAGATACAGCAACTATTAGCTTAATTTTTAATTCAGGTGCGCTATGTACATTAAATTTGTCAGATACTATTGTTGCTCCATGGAGTTATGAGTTAACTGCAGGAGAAAATCCAGCTTATCCTATAACTAATCAATCTGCATATATAATCGGTGGAACTAAGGGTTCATTGCAATTTCCTAATTTAAAATATTGGTTCTATAAAAATGAACGTAGTTGGTGGAATAAGATTTTTGTTAATGAAGATAAAAACAAAAAAGACGATAGTACTTTAGTAAACCAAATTGATCATTTTGCAGATGTAGTATCAAAAAAAGTTAAGCCAAAAGTAAATGGTAATGATGGTTTGATCTCTCTTAAGATTTTTGCTGCAATAACAAAAAGTGCAAAAACTGGTAAGAAGGTTAAGATTTAAAGATTAGCCAATATTGAATTAGAACATTTTAAGGTATCAGCATCTCCACCTAAGTCTTTAGTTCTATTTTCTTTTTCACTTAAAGATTTTTCAATAGCTTCAACTATTGAATTGGAAGCTTCTTTTTCTCCTAAATAATCTAACATCATTGCACCAGACCAAATTTGTCCTACAGGATTAGCAATACCTTTTCCTGCAATATCAGGCGCTGAACCATGAACTGGTTCAAATAAAGATGGAAATTTATTTTCAGGATTAATATTTCCAGATGGAGCAATTCCAATAGTTCCAGTGCAAGCTGGTCCTAAATCTGAAAGGATGTCTCCAAATAAATTAGATGCAACAACAACATCAAACCATTCAGGATTAAGTACAAATCTAGCAACCAAAATATCTATATGATATTGATCGGTTTCAATATCTGGATAATTTTTTTTCATTTCATTAAAACGCTCATCCCAAAACGGCATTGTAATTGAAATACCATTTGATTTTGTTGCATTGGTTAATTTTTTTCTTTTTCTTTGTTTTGCTAATTCAAAAGCAAATTTTTGAACTCTATCTACTCCATGCGCAGACATGATAGTTTCCTGAATAGCTATTTCTCTATCAGTATTTTTAAACATCCTTCCACCAACAGAAGAGTATTCACCTTCAGTATTTTCTCTAACAATCAGCATATCAATGTCACCTGGTTTTTTATTTGCTAAAGGAGGATTTATTCCAGGAAATAATTTTACTGGTCTAAGATTGATATATTGATCAAATTCTCTTCTAAACTGAAGTAAGGATCCCCATAAAGATATATGATCTGGAACTTGATCTGGCATTCCAACTGCACCAAAGAATATCGCATCATGTTTTCCTAATTTTTCTTTCCAATCATCTGGAAGCATTTTTCCATGTTTTTCATAATAATCACATGAAGCAAAATCATATTCTGTAAAATTTATTTTGAATTGATGTTTTTCAGCAGCGTCTTTTAATACTTTTAAGCCTTCAGGAACTACTTCTTTTCCTATTCCATCTCCTGCTATTGATGCAATGTTATATTCTTTCATTTTTTTATTTTTAATTTAAAGAAAAATATTTTTTTTCTACGTTATAGCTTAGCTCACTGATTTCTTTTAGTATTTTTTCTAAAAATAAAAGCAAACTGTCTATATCATCATTCTTTATATTGAATTTTTCTACTTTTTTATTCAAATATTTGATTTTTTTAATCAAATCATTTTTTTTTGATATTCTATATAAGGCTCTTTCAATTTGATTTAAATTCCAGCTAATTGATCTTGGAAAAATATCTGCTTTAAGAAAAAAATTAATGATATCAGAAACTGTTATATCTTGTTTTGAATATTGTCTGTAGGCTTGTAAAGCAGAAATAGATTTTAGAATATTTATCCATTCTAATGTTAAATATTCATATCCTTTTTTATGTTGTTTAGATCTTAAAGATTGTGATTGAAGTATCCTTATCATCATGTCAGTTCTTTCGATAAATCTTCCAAGACGTAAAAATTGATATTCAATGTTTCTTTGCATTTCCATATCAGTAGAGTACATGAAGCTTTGCGAACCTTGGATTACTTCATTGAGTAGTTTGATATAGTTTTTTTTATTTTTTCTAGTTTTTATATTTTTATTAAATTTTAATATTAAATCATTTAATTTAATTATTGATTGCTCGGGCAGTATATCTCTTATCACCAAAGAATTTTGTTGAGATAAATTTAATGAATTAAAAATAGAGGATAGATTTGATTTATTTAAAATAAAATATTCTATTGTTTTTTTTTCAGAATATTTTTTATTTAATTTGAGATAGTCTTTGTTTAAATTTGTTACAGTTAATAAGGGTTTCCAAGAAATTTCATCTTCCAATGATAAATCTAATTGTAATTCACTAGTAGTAATTAATAATCTTGATGTAAAATTTGATCTTTCAAGATATCTAGACATCCAATACAATAATTTTGCTCTTCTACTTAACATAATCTAATTATCCAATATCCAGGTATCTTTACTTCCCCCGCCTTGAGATGAGTTGACAATTAAACTACCTTTTTTTAACGCCACTCTAGTAAGACCACCTTGCGTTACATACTGATTGAAGCCAGATATTATAAATGGTCTTAAATCTACATGTCTTGGATCAAGTTCATTATTAATTAGAGTTGGAGATGTTGAAAGTGAGACTACTTTTTGCCCAATATAATTTCGTGGATTTTTCTTAATTTTTTTAACACATTCATCTAATTCTTTTTTGGATGCTCTAGGACCAATTAAAATCCCGTATCCGCCTGACTCGTTTGCAGGCTTAACTACTAATTTAGCTATATTTTGTATTACATAATCCATTTGTTTTTTTTCATGACACAAATATGTTTCTACTTGGTTAATTATCGGCTCTTCGTTAAGGTAAAATTTAATCATTTTAGGAACATAACTGTAGACAACTTTGTCATCAGCAACACCTGATCCTGGAGCATTAAGAATACTTATATTTCCTTTTTTCCAAGCATTAAAAATTCCAGGAACACCTATTAAGGAAGATTTATTAAATACTTTTGGATCTAAAAATAAATCATCAATTCTTCTATAAAGTGTATGTAGTTGTTCTTTTCCATAAACTGTTTTCATAAATACTTTATTGTCTTCAACAAATAAATCTGAGCCTTCAACTAATTCTACACCCATTTGCTGTGCTAAAAAAACATGCTCAAAATAAGCAGAATTAAAAACACCAGGAGTAAGTATAGCTAGTTTTGGATTAGATTTGTTTTTTAATAGTGATCTCATACATGAGTATAATTTTGAACAATATTCATCTACTGGACTGATTTTATGTTTTTCAAATATTTCTGGAAAAACACTTTTCATGACTGTTCTATTTTCAAGCATGTAAGATACACCTGATGGAACTCTTAAATTATCTTCCAGTACTAAAAATTCACCATTAATGTCTCTCACTAAATCTGAGCCGCAAATGTTAGCCCAAACATTAAATGGAGGCTTGATACCAATACACTCTTTTCTAAAATTTCCTGAATTTAAAATTATATTTTTTGGTATTATTTTATCTTTAAAAATTTTTTGATCATTATAAACATCGTGAATAAAAAAATTTAAAGCTCTTACTCTTTGAGCTAATCCTTTAGAAATTTTATTCCAATCTTTTTTTTTTATAATTCTAGGAATAATATCAAGTGGCCAATAATGATCTGTAATTTTATCATTTGAATAAACTCTAAAAGTAACTCCTCTTTGACTAATTGCATTTTCAGAATTTTTAATAGTAGTTAGAAGTTTTTTTCTTGAATATTTAGAAATAAAATTCGAAATAATTTTAGTTTCAGGCCTTAGTTTTTGATTTTCTCCCACATATTCATCAAATACTTTTTTTGCCTCATATTTTTCCCAGGAAATTTTAGGCATCTGTCATTAAAGCATAAAAAGTTTAAAAAAACATGAAAAATAAATTGTTTATGACGATAAATTAAGCTTTTTAAATCCAAACTTATATATTAGATAATGTGCCATGACTTATTGTATTGGAATCAATGTTAATGAAGGAATGATTTTTGCATCCGATTCTAGAACAAATGCAGGATTAAACGACGTCAACACATATTCTAAAATGTTCAATTATGCTGTTGGTGATAGAAATTTAGTAATTGTTACCTCAGGAAACTTGGCAACATCACAAGCAGTATTTAGTTCTATTAAAAAAGATTTAGAATCTAACTCACCAGAAAGAAGCCTAAATACTTGTAATACAATTGAAGAAGTTGCTAATTACGTTGGATCTTTAACAGTTAAACATTCTTCTCCTCATGGAATTAATGAAGAAGCATTGCAACTTGGTTCTTCATATATTGTAGGAGGACAAATTAAAGATCAAAAATCAGAGATTTTACTAGTATATCCTCAAGGAAATTATATTCGACCATCGGATACCAAACCATATTTGATTATTGGTGAGATTAATTATGGAAAACCAATTTTAGATAGAGTTTTAAAACCAGAAATATCATTAGGTGATGCTGCCCGATGTGCATTAATTTCAATGGACTCAACTATCAAAAGTGATTTACGAGTTGGACCACCAATTGATTTTGTAGTTTATAAAAAAGGTTTAATTAATCCTATATATCAGAATAAATTTGAATTAGAGGACCAAGTTTATTCCTCAATAACAAAAAGTTGGTCTGAAAGTATTATTAGAGCTTTTGAATCGTTTCCTCGATTTGATTGGGAAAATAAATAACTTATATTTTATCAAATTTTTAATCATAATCTTTCATTGTTTTGACATATTTTGTTTGTTAGTTTTGCTTATGAAAAAAATACTGCTTTTAATATTCTTTAGTCTCTTTTTTGTTTCAAATTCAAATGCTGCATGTGATGATCCATTAACAGATGGGGTAGATTATTCCAAATGCAGATTTTCAGATGCGCAGGATCTACAAGGTAGTTATTTGCCAAATTCAAATTTATCTTTTGCAAGTTTTGTACAAGTAAATTTAGATAAAAGCATTATGATGAATTCAAATTTATCCTTTGGAACTTTTCCAGAGTCTACATTTGTTAGAGCCAATCTTTACGAGACAGTCAGTATTGGTGCAAATTTTGAAAAAACAAATTTCACAAATTCGAACTTAACAAGAGTTGATTTCATGGGGGCAACTTTAATAGAAGCTAATTTTCAAAATGCTAATTTAATGGAAGCAAATTTTACATCTGCAAACATTACTAATGCAAATTTTGAAAACGCAAATCTGATTGGTGCTACTTGGACTAATGGTAAGACATGTGGTCCAGACTCAATTGGAACCTGCATCGAGCAATAAGATATGAACACTTCAGTTAATACTGATGATGTAATTTTTAATTTTTTCAAACAAATCTGCGATGAAAAAGATGATCAAAAATGTGTTGAGCTTGGAAAAGAGTGGATAAAAGCAATGGAAACCAACCTTTCTTCTATGGAAGCAAATCTAAATGGGGCTGATTATCTAAAACATAAAGACGATATTCAAAGTAACCGAGATCATTTAAATAGCCTCAAAAACAAGAATTCTACAGAGTGGAGAGAGTATGCTACTCAGTGTATGATTGAAATAATGAATCATAAAGGTCAACAATAATGAGTAATCAAGAAAGAGTGTTTCTAATTATTTGTGCTTCTTTAATTATTTTTACTCTTCATTATTTAATTGAAAAACACTTCTTTTAATAAGAACTAGATCTTGCCCACTTATTAATATTTCCATCTTTAGCTTTTTTATTTATTTCTTTAAGCTCAGATTTAGAAAAATTTAAATTATTTAAGCTTTCAATATTTTCTTTAATTTGTTTTACACTACTTGCACCAATTAAAGCTGTAGTAACCGCTTTATTATTTAATACCCAAGCCAAAGCCATTTGCGATAATGTTTGACCTCTTTTTTTAGCAATTTGATTTAAATCTGAAATTATCTTTATGTTTCTTTTAGTTATGAAACTTTTATCTAAGGCAGATTTTGGATCACTTGCTCTTGATGCTTTTGGTATACCTTTTAAATATTTATCTGACAGCATTCCTTGTGCTAATGGAGAAAAAGCAATAGTTCCAATTCCTAATTTAATTAAATTTTTATCTAAATCTTTTTCGAACCATCTATTTATTAATGAATAAGAAGGTTGGTGAATAAATATTTTAATGTTTCTTTTTTTTAAAATATTAAACATCTCAATTGTTTTCTTTGAAGAATAGGAAGAAATACCAATATAAAGAGCTTTACCAGATCTATAAATAAGTTCTAAAGCATCTGCTGTTTCTTCTAATGGTGTTTTTGGATCAAATCTATGTGAATAAAATATATCCACATAATCTAATCCCATTCTCTTTAAACTTTGATCACAGCTTGCAATGATATATTTTTTTGAACCCCATTCACCGTAAGGTCCTTCCCACATATCATAACCTGCTTTAGATGAGATAATTAGCTCATCTCTATATCTTTTAAATTCTTTACTTAAAATTTTTCCAAAATTAGCCTCAGCACTTCCTGCTGGTGGACCGTAATTATTTGCTAAATCAAAATGAGTAATCCCTGAGTCAAAAGAATAAAACAACATTTTCTTTGCTTCAGATGTAAGTTGTTTACCACCAAAATTATGCCAAAGACCAAGGCTTATTAAGGGTAGATCAACACCACTTTTTCCACATCTCCTATATTTCATGTTGGAATATCTTTTTGGTGATGCTTTGTAACTCATAACTATTAATATAACTTAATATTTTAGTTTAAAAACATAAATTTAAATATATATTTAAAACAAAGGGGTGTCTTAACAGACTGAGATTAAACCCTACGAACCTGTCCGGTAATTCAGAAAGGGATAAAATGGATAACACATACTTTTTAAGTCAATCATCATCATTAACATTAGTAATTATTATTAGTTTGGTATTTGCTGCATTAGGAATTTATCATTCTAAAAAATTCCAAGGAATAAGTAATTATTTAACAGCCAATAGAAATATAGAATTATTTTCATTAACGACCAGTCTTGTTGCGTCTGCTTTAGGAGCATGGATTTTATTTGGCCCTGTTGCTGCTGCCACATGGGGAGGAATAGGGGCCGTTATTGGTTATGCACTTGGTACAGCTTTTCCAATGATTTTCTTAATTTATTTTGGAAGAAAAATTAGATCTGAGTTTCCAAAAGGCTCATCTCTAATTGAGTTTATGAGAAAAAAATTTGGAAAAAGTTTGTTTAAACTGATTTTGTTAATGACAATCTTTTACATGTTTATTTTTCTTTGTGCAGAGGTGACAGCTGTTGCAGTTTTGATAAATTATTTATCGGGTACAGATCTTTGGATCACTGCATTAATAGTCCTTTTAGCGACTTTAACGTACACTCTTTATGGCGGATTAAGAGCTTCTATATTTACTGATAATATTCAAATGATTGTTATTGGCTTTCTTTTATTAATTCTAATTTTAATTATCAGTTCATCAACAGGAGATAATTTTTCTTTTGCATTAATTAAAGAAAAAAATCCGCAATTATTAAGTTCATCTTATATTCCAAGTTATACTGCTGGATTAACTTTTTTTATAGCTGTTGCAGCTACCAATTTATTTCACCAAGGAAATTGGCAACGAGTTTATGCTGCTAAAGATTATAATACTTTAAAATCAGCATTGATAATTTCTTTTTTTGTAATTGTACCGATAGTTTTTTTAATGGGCTTTATTGGAATGGTGTCATTTTCTATTGATCCATCAGCTAGAGCTGATTTGGGATTTTTTACTTTATTGTTAAAAGAACAAACTGAAACACTATCTTTAATTATTATTGTTCTTGGTTTAGCTTTAACAATTTCAACAGTTGATACATTGGTTAATGCAATATCAAGTTTGTTTGTTGTTGATGGTAAAGCAACTTTTAATTTAGATAAAAAAACAGATTATTTAAAAATTTCTAAATATTTTATCGTATTTTTATCATTGATAGCATTTGGTGTTGCATCAAAAGGATTTGATATTTTATATTTATTTTTGCTTGCAGATTTATTTTGTTGTGCGTTTGTGTTCACAGTCTTTTACAGTTTTTATAACAAGGTAAATGAAAAAACTGCCTATGTTTCAATTATAATTGGTTTAATTGGTGGATTTTTGATGTTTCCTTATCCAGATTTTTCTAAAAGTTTATTGGTCGGGGGATTGATGTCTAAAGATCTATTTTCACCTTTTGTTGCACAATCTTTATTATTTTTATCATTTGTTGTTGCAACTTTTTTGCCAGCAGTAATTTTGAAATTGAAAAGTAATTAATTTAGATCACTGATTTTAAAGCATCATAAATAAGTTCTTTGGTTGTCTCACCAATGCTTCTGTAAACTTCTTTATTATCTTTAAAAATTAAAAGTGTTGTTTGAAATTGAACATTAAAAAATTTAGCAATTTCTTTATTAGTTACATCAAATTTAAAGTATTCGATATTATCAAAATCATTTTTTGCTTTATCAAGGACCTTCATTTGGCTGGCACAAGATGTACAATATTTAATCCATGAGCTAACCACCACAACTTTTCCATCCGCTAAAGCCTTATCAAACAACTCTTTAGTGTAGGTTGTTTCTTTAGCCATCACATTAGCAGTGAATGCAAAGATAAAACAGGTAAATACAAAAATTTTTCTCATTAATCGTGGGTTGTAAACAAATTTTAAAATATTGTAATACAATAAATTGTCTCTATATATGCCTAGTTCATGTTAGATCAAATAAGCATAAATAATCTATCAAAAGTCTACGATAATGGCTTTGAAGCCTTAAAGAAAATAAACCTAAACATCAAAAAAGGTGAAATTTTTGCAATGCTTGGACCAAATGGTGCAGGTAAAACTACTCTTATAAGTATCATTTGTGGAATTGTTAGACCATCTTCAGGAAAAGTTACTGTAGATGATTTTGATATCATTGATGATTACAGAGAAACAAGATCTAGAATTGGATTAGTTCCACAAGAATTAACCTTAGAACAATTTGAAACAGTTTTTAACAATGTCTCTTATTCAAGAGGTTTATATGGAAAAAAACCAGATCCAAAACATATTGAAAAAATTTTAAAAGACCTAAGTTTATGGGATAAAAAGGATCAGAGATTAAGACAGTTATCTGGAGGAATGAAGAGACGTGTGTTGATTGCAAAAGCATTGTCTCATGAGCCAACTATATTATTTTTAGATGAACCAACTGCTGGTGTTGATGTTGAATTACGTCAAGATATGTGGAAGGTAGTTGAAACTCTAAGAAAAACTGGTGTTACTATTATTCTTACCACTCATTATATTGAAGAAGCAGAAGCGATCGCAGATAGAGTGGGAGTGATTAATCAAGGTGAAATTATTGTTGTTGATGAAACAAAAGAATTATTAAAAAAAATGGGACATAAAAAACTTACTGTAGATCTTCAAGAAGAAATTACTGAAATTCCAAGCAGTTTAGATAAGTATAATCTAGAAATCGGAGAAGACAAAAAATCAATTAATTATACATATAATGTTAGAGCTAAAAGCACTGGAATAACTAACTTGTTACAAGATTTAAAAGATGCAAATTTAAAATTACAAGATTTAAAAACTGAACAAACTACTTTAGAGAAAATATTTGTGACATTAGTAAAGGAGAACAATGAAGTTTAATTATTACGCATTTAGAGCAATGTACTTACATGAAATGGATCGATTTAAGAGAACATTGATGCAATCATTATTTTCACCAGTTCTATCAACCTCTCTTTATTTTATTGTTTTTGGATCTGTAATTGGTGGATATGTAGAAAAGATTGATGGAATTAGTTATGGATCTTTTATTGTTCCTGGTCTTTTAATGTTAACGTTGTTAACTCAGTCAATCAGTAACACTTCATTTGGGATATTTTTTCCAAAATTTAATGGAACTATTTATGAAATTTTAGCTGCACCAATTTCAACTTTTGAAATTGTTTTAGCTTTTGTGGGTGCTGGTGCTACTAAAACTCTTATAGTCGGATTAGTTATATTTTTAACATCAACGTTTTTTGTTGAGGTTCAAGTAATGTATCCATTGTTAATGATATTTTTGTTAGTATTAGTAGCATTTACATTTGCTTTATTTGGTTTTTTAATTGGTTTAATGAGCTCTAATTTTGAGCAAATGTCTATCATCCCAACTTTAGTTATTACGCCAATGGTATTTTTAGGTGGTAGTTTATATTCTTTAGATATGTTGCCTGAGTTTTGGCAAACAGTTACTTATTTTAACCCAGTTGTTTATTTAATTAATGGTTTAAGATTTGCCTTTTATGGTGTTTCAGATTTCAATATTTGGGTGAGTGTTATTTCAATGGTAGTATTTTTGATGTCATGTGTAACTATTGTTACAGTTCTATTGAAAAAAGGATACAATATTAAATCTTAGCTACTAGCTATTTTCTTTTTTGGGTCGTAAAAAGGTTTTTCTACTATTGTAGCAGAACATTTTCCTTCGTGAGTTTCTATGTCTAATTTATTGCCTAACTCTGAATGATTAACTTCAATCATTGCAAGTGCAATATTCTTTTTCAATCTAGGTGAATATACAGCTGAAGTTACCTTACCAATTGTCTTGCCATCTTTTTCAATCTGCCAAAAAGTTGTGTTTGGTCCTGATAATGGATCACAATCAATGATAAGACCAACTTGTTTTCTTTTAATTCCTTCTTGCTTGATTTTTTTAAGTGCTTCTTTACCTATAAAATTTATATCAGCATCTAAATTAACTAATCGATCAAATCCTAATTCGAATGGATTTGTATGAATATCTGCATCTGCGTGATAAGAAAGCATACCACCTTCTATTCTTCTAATAGAGGATGTATGACCAGGTTGAATACCATGTTCTTTACCAGCTTCCATTATTTTTTCATAAAGTTCATTACCTCTTGAACCATCTCTTAAATAAATTTCAAAACCAAGTTCACTTGACCAGCCAGTTCTTGATACAATTAAGGGAATTCCATCAAGTTGATATTCTCTTAACCAATAATATTTAAGATTTCTGATATTTTCACCAAATAGTTTGACCATTATTTCTTGTGAGGTAGGGCCTTGTAACTGTAGAGGGGATACATCTGGTTCAGATATTTTAACATCTAAACCTGAGTTAACTGCAACACCTTGTGCCCATAACAAAACATCACTATCAGCCAAAGATAACCAAAAATGATTTTCAGCAAGTCTTAATAAAACTGGATCATTTAAGATACCGCCATCATTGTTTACGATTAAAACATATTTACATTGTCCAACTGATAACTTTGAAAGATCTCTAGGAGTTAAAAGCTGAGTAAATTTATATGCATCAGGACCTGTGATCTCGACCTGTCTTTCGACTGCAACATCACATAAAATTGATTTTTCAATAAGGTTCCAAAAGTTTTGCTCAGGACTTCCAAAATCCCTTGGAATATACATATGATTATAGACAGAAAAACCTGTTGCCCCCCATTTTACAGTAGCATCGAAATAAGGAGATTTTCTAATCTGTGTTCCAAAACCAAAATTTTTATTAGACATTTGAGAGCCTTAACAGTTCGAGTATTAATTACAAATAAAAAAAATAGCCCTGGTTATATTAAGGGCTATCAAAAAAAAATGGAGAGGGAAGTTATTTTTTTTTAAAACTGTTCAGATTCAGTAGAACCAGCCATTGCTGTTGTCGAGCTTTGGCCGCTACTAATAGTATTTGAGACTGCATCAAAATAAGACGTACCAACTTCTCGTTGGTGTTTAACGCTAGTATAGCCATCTTTCTCTCTAGCAAATTCTTGTTGTTGAATTCTAGAATATGCAGCCATACCTTCTTTTCTATATTTCTCAGCAAGTTCAAAAATTGCAATGTTTTGAGTATGAAACCCAGCAAGAGTAATGAACTGGAATTTGTAACCCATTTTAGCAATTTCTTGTTGGAATGAAGCAATCTCGTCATCACTTAAATGTTTTTTCCAATTGAATGATGGAGAACAATTGTAAGCTAACAGTTTTCCAGGAAACTTTTCATGAATTGCATCTGCAAATTTTTTAGCCTCAGCTAAATTAGGAGTAGCTGTTTCACACCAAATTAAATCAGCATACGGTGCATAAGCCAAACCTCTAGAGATAGCTTGTTCAATTCCATCTTTAACATAATGAAATCCTTCTGGAGATCTATCACCAGTTAAAAATGGTTTATCATTTTCATCAAAATCATTTGTAATAAGTTTTGCTGCATTAGCATCAGTTCTTGCTAATATAATTAATGGAACTTCTGCAATATCAGAAGCTAATCTTGCAGCTTTTAAATTTTTGACCATAGTACCAGTTGGAACAAGAACTTTTCCACCCATATGACCACATTTTTTTTCACTAGCTAATTGGTCTTCAAAGTGAACACCTGCAGCACCAGCTCTTATAAATTTTTTAGTTAATTCAAATACATTTAATGGTCCACCAAAACCTGCTTCACCATCAGCAATAATTGGAAGCATATAATCAACTTTTTCTTCAGGTTTCATATCACCATCTTGCATTTCCATATGTTGAATTTGATCAGCTCTAATTAAAGAATTGTTCATAGACTCAACTAATTTAGGAGCACTATCATAAGGATATAAAGATTGATCTGGATACATTTCTCCAGCAGTATTAGCATCTGCTGCAACTTGCCAACCACTAAGATAAATTGCTTTTAAACCTGCTTTTGCATGCTGTACAGCTTGGTTACCCGACAAAGAACCGAGGGTATTAACATAAGCTTCAGTATTTAATAATTGCCAAAGTTTTTCTGATTGATTTTTGCAAAGTGAGTACTCAATTTTAATTGAACCTCTTAATCTCTCCACTTCTTCATCAGTGTAGTCTCGTTTGATACCAGCATATCTTTTTAACTCATAAGAGATTTTCTCTGCACTCATTATTTTTTAATCCTTTGTTGAAGAAAATTGAAAAAGTAGAATTAGTTACTATCGTTTAAAGCGTCGATTAGTTCACTCATCCCACTTGAACCCCAATCACAGTGATCATCTCTCATGTAAATTCCTTTATTATGATGGTGATCTAAATCCTCTTTTTTGATGATTTGAGCTTCATTTTCTGTGTTTTTTAAGTTTTTATCCATATGAGTCATATATTTTACAAAATTTACAAAATCTATAAAAAACGTTAAAAAGCTTTGTAAATAGGGAAAAAATATTGTAAAAATAAATTTACAAAATTTACAAATAGTAAAATGAGTCAAATAGATCTTAAAATAGGGCCAAAAATAAGAGCTTTTAGAAGACAACTTGGACTGCAAGCTAACAAATTAGCTGAAGATTTAAGTATTTCTCCTAGTTATTTAAACTTAATTGAAAGCGGTAAAAGAAAAATAGATGGCGATTTACTCTTAAATGTTTGTGAAAAACTAAATATCCAATTATCAGATCTTACATCAAAGACAGATATCAATCTTCAAAATACAATTTCAGAAATTTTAGATGACACTTTATTTGAAGACTTAGATATTTTAGGTCCGGAAGTAAAAGATCTAGTAAGTACCAATCCAAAGATTGGAAAAGCTATCGTTAGATTAGGAGATATTCTTAAAAAAAAAGATCATGAATTAATAAGTAAGATTGAAAAAATTTCAGGTAAAATTGTAGATAATAGAAAAAATTCTTTTCCCGGAGAAGTAGTAGTTGATTTTTTTCAAGAGAATAAAAATTATTTTCCAAAGTTAGAAGAGTTTGCAAATAAAGTTTTTAATAAAATTCAAAAAAATAATCGAACAAGATATTTATCTTTGTGCGATTATTTACAGTCAGAATATTCAATTACTGTTAAAGATGTTATTCCTGATGAGAACAAACCATTTTCAAAAATTTATAACAAAAGTAAAAAAGAGTTATTACTAAGTGATTATAGTTCTTTAGAAACAAAAAAATTACATGCTGCCTCTCAAATTGCACAACTGGGTGCAATTAAAGATGTTGAATATTATTTAACTAAGTTTAGTTTTCCATCAGAAGAATCGAAAAAACTTACTAAAGTTGCTTTGTTAAATTATTGTGGTGCTGCAATTTTAATGCCATACAAATTATTTCATTCTGAATGTAAAAAATTAAAATATGATTTAGAACTATTGCAAAATACATTTGCAACTTCATTTGAACAAGTAGCTCATAGAGTTACATGTTTGCAAGATCCAAAACTACCAGGTATTCCATTTCATTTTTTAAGAGTTGATATGGCTGGAAATATTTCAAAGAGATTTTCTTTATCTGGAATTGATATACCAAGATATGGTGGAGCTTGTCCTAGATGGAATGTTTATACTGCATTCACTACTCCAGGAGTTTTACATACAGCAGTTAGTAAAATGAATAATGGTGAAAAATATGTTTGTATTGCAAAAACTGTAGAAAAAGGAATTGGAAGATTTGGTCAATCTAAAAATGTATTATCTATAGGTTTAGGTTGCGAAGCAAAATATGCAAAAGATTTCATTTATACTGAAAATATGAACATTAATGATAAATCAACAGAAATTCCTATTGGTGTTTCTTGTAGAACCTGTGACAGATTGGATTGTTCACAAAGAGCATTTCCACCACTACATAAAAAATTCGACGTTGACTTAAATAGTCGTGGGGTTTCTGTTTATGTTAGTGACGATAAATCTTAAACTATGATTAAATATATTTTACCTGCCATAATAATTTTTCTGATCGTATTATTTTGGGAAAAAATAACTGATTTTGTTGAGAAAAAATTCAACATAAAACTTAATTATATCGTTGTTAGTTCTATAGTTGCTGCAATAGCAATTATCCTTTTACTCCTTAATTACTAGGATTTATGAACAGCATTGACTTATCAACTTATAAATTAGATGAAGCTGACGGTGTTTTTACTTATAAAAATGAAAATACAACATTAGGGTTTGTTAGATTTAACGAAAAGGGAGAAGTGGAGTACATTTTTGTTAATCCAATTTTTAGAAAAAAAGGAATAGCAACAAAATTATTACAGTTGGTTAAACAAAAAACAGGAAAAGAAATAATCCTTCAAGAACCGATTAGTCCTTTAGGCTCAAAACTGTTAGATTCATTGAATAAATGGAAATAAACTTATTATTTTTCTTCACAGTTGTACCAGCAATAATTTTGTACGGTATTGCAAAATCAGGGTTGGGTGGATCGATGACTTTAATATCTATTCCATTAATGACCATTGTAATGCCTTTGAACCAAGCATTAGGAATAATTTTGCCAATTTTAATATTTTCAGATTTTATTGCAGTTTATAAATATAGAAAAGAATATGACTTAGGTACTTTAAAGTTAATGGTTCCATTTGCTGCTGTTGGAATAATAATTGCTTCTTTCACGTTCACATATTTTTCTGAAGAATTATTAAAATTTATGATTGGTTTAATGGGATTTATTTTTGCAGGTCATTATTTCTTTTTTAAAAAAGATAAAGAAGCCAAATCTCAAAAAAATTCTATCAAAGGGAGTATTTGTTCTGTCATAGCTGGCTTTACAAGTTTTTGTGTCCATGCAGGAGGAACACCGGTGAGTGTTTATATGCTTCCTTTAAGGATGCAGAAAGAAATTTATGTAGGAACAAGAATTATATTTTTTACTTTTGTAAATCTAATAAAGCTTCCTTTATATATTAATCTTTCAATGACCAATTTAGTGACATTTAAACAATCTGTATATTTATTTCCTCTTGCTTTTATAGGAATACTAATTGGATATAAATTAATTAAAATTATAAATGAAAAATTATTTTATAATATTTTATATATTTTAATTTTTATAAGTAGTTCAAAACTTTTATATGATTATTTAATATGAAAAAAAAATTTAATCCTAGAATAAAAGCAAGAATAAGAAAAAATAAACAAGTTCTTAATAAAAAGATTGATAATTTTTTTGGTTGGGTAAAAGGTGCTAAACTTGTTGAACTTAAAGAATGCAATGTAGAGGAAGATCCAGTTCGACCAGAATTAGATAATGAATTTAGAACAGGATTTGGAAGAAAAATTTATGGTGTTGAGTATCAAGGAGAAAATCACGCAGTAATGTGTTTTGCATATACAAATGAAATTCCCAAAAGTGTCGAAGAACTTGAAAAATTAAGTACTGATGCTTTTCTACAAAGTGCAATGAGAGATCAAAAAGGTGGACAAATTGCAATTGCTTATACTGTATGGTCAAAGAAAAAGGGTGGAGGAAAGTTAATTGTAAAAGAAGTGTTTAAAAAGATAAAAAAATCAAATCATTTAAATAGATTAGTCACTCTTTCACCTTTAACAGAGATGGCAACGAATTTTCATGAAAGAAATGGAGCAAAATTAGTTCAAATTAATGAAACAACACAAAATTTTGAATATAAAATCATTTAACCATGAGGATAAAAAAACAATTAATTCTTCTATTTTGTACTTTCTTTCTTTTACCGTATTCTATTGTCATGGCTAATGAAGAAGCAAAGTATGAAGTAGTTGATAAAAATGATATTTATGAGATCAGAAAATATTCTGATCGTTTAGCAGTTGAAACCTCTAGAGCTGGAATAGATAGTAATTTTAGAAAATTATTTAATTACATTTCCGGAAGAAATGACACACAGGAAAAAATAGCAATGACTACTCCTGTCACTCAAGTAGAAAAAAATGGAAATATGACTATGCAGTTTTATTTACCTTCAAAGTTTAATTCAGATAACGTACCCAACCCAAGTAGAGATGATGTAAGGATAGTAAATATTGAAGGAGGATATTATGCTGTACTTAGATATTCTGGCAGAGCTTCTGATGGAAATTTCATAAAACATAAAGAAATCCTAGAAAAAGAGTTAAATAAAAATAATATTTCAATTATAAGTCCACCTATTAGAGCTACATATGATAGTCCTTTTACCCTTCCAATGAATAGAAGGAATGAGGCAATGTATAAAGTGGAGTTTAATTCATGAAGTCAAAGTTTAAAGCAATGGTGTTATCTTGTATGGACCCAAGATTTCAACATTTAGTTCATAATCATTTAAAGAAAAAAAAATTAACTGGTAAGTACAGTGCTTTTACAATTGCTGGTGCTGCAGTAGGGGTCACACACAATAAATTTAAAAAATGGCATAATACTTTTTATGATAATCTTGGAACTTCAATACAGCTTCATAAAATAGAAAAGCTTATTGTTATAAATCACAAAGATTGTGGTGCTGCAAAAATTGCTAATGGAAAAAAAGAATTTACACCAGCAAATGAAAAAAAAATACACCAAGACTCATTTAATAAACTTAAAAAAGAAATTAAAAAAAGATTTCCAAAACTTAAAGTAGAATTAAATGTAATTGCTTTAGATAGTAAAATTACAAAATTTTAATTATTGATTTCTAATCAAAGGGTAAACTTTTGGATTTAGATATTTTAAGTTTGTTAACATAATCAATATCAATGTTACAAAACCAATTGAAAAACCTAAATAGATTAAAACTTTAAAATCAAACATCCACACAAGTTCAAAGATATTTTCCATAATAAATTTTGAACCAATTACAGCAAAGAATATTGCAATCAGTATGACTGATTTAAAGATAATAATGAATTCTATTAATGATGAGAGGATTATTTCTTTTTTTGAAAAGCCTAGAATTTTAAACACTAAGTTTTGATATTCTTTAACTTTACCTTGAACCATAATTGCACTCGAAATAACAATTAAACCAATTACAATAGTTACTGCTGATATTAAAGTAACTGCAATGAATACTTTATTTAAAACAGCTGTTACTTTTGTCAGATAATCTGCAATTTTAATCATGGATAAGCTAGGCATAACTTCTAGCATTTCAGTTTCATCAAATTTATCAGAATTAAATTTTGCTGTTGCCAAATATTCATGAGGGATGTTTTGAGCAAATTGAGGATTAAATAGCATTGCAAAGTTTATACTTAAATCTCGATAATCAACTTCTCTAAAATTAATCACTTCACCATCTATTTCTCTTCCATATATATTTAGAGTAAAAATATCTCCTAATTGAATATTAAAATCTCTTGCAACTTTAGCATCTAAAGATATCTGAAGTTGATTAGGTTTATTTAAATCCCACCATTTGCCAGCAATTAATGGATTATCTTCAGGAATATCTTCAGCCCAAGAAGATCTTCTCTCACTTCCAATTACCCAATAACTATCATTATCAGGTTTAATGTAAGTATTTGGATTAATGCCATTAATTTTTGCAATACCAGATGAAACCATAGGAACAACTTCAATGTCCGCATCAGGATCCATTTTTAATATTCCTTGTTCAAATTTTTCACGCTCTCCTTTTTGAATGCCTACAAAGAAATAATCAGGTGCAATATCAGGAATTGATTTAGCAATTTCTCTTTGAAAATTTGTTCCAACTAATGCCAATGTTAAAAGTAAAGTAACTCCCAACCCTAAAGACATAATAGTAATTGGTGTGATACTTTTAGTTTGAGTGATATTTTTAATTGATACCTTTAATGAGATATTGGAGCTTGATTTAAATTTTTTAAGAAAAAATATAATTATTCTTGAAAGAAAGAAAAATACAATCAAACACACAAAAAATGCAGCAAAGTACCCAAGACTGTAAGTTGGTTGCTCTGAACCAACTGTAAATAACAAAACCAAAATAGAGAGCAAAATAAAACTTAAAACAACAGATTTTTTTGAATAATAAAATTGTAAGTTTTGAAAAACATTTCTAAATAAATTAGAGGCTTTTACTTGGTCAATTGAACTTATTGTTGGGATAGAAAATATTACAAGTACCAATAAACCTACTAAAAATATTTTAATAAAATTAACTATAGAAAATACTGGATAAACATTTAATCCAAGTCCATCTGATAAGTATTTGTCGGCAATAGGGACTATTAAAAAACTAGATCCATAGGAAACAACTGTGATTACAAACAACAAAATTAATAATTGAAGATAATAAAGTGTCTTTATATTTCCTGAGTAAAATCCAACTGCTTTTCTAACAGCAATTGACATATTGTTTTGGTTAATAAAAGAGAGAAGGGTGTTTGCAATACCAATTCCAGCAATCAACATCGCACTTATTGAAACAAGTGATAAAAATTGTGAAAAATTGTTGATTATTCTCTTTATTCCACTTGCTGAATTTTCGGGATAACGAAGTTTTACTTTTTGATCATCTTTAAAAATATTCTCAATTCTTTGTTCTAATTCTTCAGAGTTATCTCCTTCATTAAATTTTACTTTAAATTCGTAGTTTAAAAAGCTTCCAATCCCGTTTAGTTTTAATATCTCTAATGTTTGCTTTCCTGCGAGTGCCCAATCACCAAAAGCAACAAATCCACTTACATCTGGTACTGATTTTATTATTCCTATAACTGTAAAGTTTTGGTCTTGAACTTTAACTTGTTCATTAAGTTTTATATTTAGTGTTTTTGACAAACTTTCATTAATTAAAATAGTATTTGGTTCTTTTTGCATTCGCTCATAAGCACCTTCGGGTTCAAATACTACTTCGCCGTATAACGGGTATTTTTCATCAACTGTTTTAATTCTAGTAAATAACGATTTATTTTTTTCTCTTCCAGTTGTTGAAAGCATCGTACTGAACTCAATCATTTGAGATACAGTTGCAAATTCTTTTACCTGATTAACTAGTTTTAGATTTCCTTGGTTACGATTGTAATCAATTTCTAAATCACCACCTAATAAGGCTTTTGCATTATCGTTCAGTTCTTTTTTAAGACTATCTTCAATAGTAAAAATAGCACTTAATATAAAGAGACTGATAAATAGAGTAACAATAATACTTGAGATTTTGTGATAGTTTCTGCTTAAATCCTTTAAAGCATATTTAAAAATCAAACTAAATTCAGATCGATTATTTAATTTTTCCATCTTTTATTTTGATTTTTCTTTTTGCTTTGTTTGCAAGTTTTGGATCGTGCGTTACCATGATTAAGGAAGACCCTTCCTCTTTTACATATTTAAATAGAATATCTGAAATCATTAATGAGTTTTCAGTATCCAAGTTTCCAGTAGGTTCATCAGCTAGGATTAATTCAGGCTTCATTGCTATAGCTCTTGCAATTGCAACTCTTTGCTGTTCACCACCAGATAACTGACTAGGTAAATTATTAAATCGGTGCTTTAAACCAAATCTATCTAACAAATTTTTTGCCTCACTCTCAGGATTTTTAAAATTATTTAATTCTAATGTTAAAGCAACGTTTTCAACTGCTGTGTAGTTTGGAATTAAATAGAAAGATTGAAATATAATTCCAATATTCTTCTTTCTAATCTCTGAAACTTCATCTTCATTTAAACCTGTTATTTCTTGATCTTGAAAAACAATTTTACCTGAAGTTGGTTTTTCTAGTCCTCCAACCAACATTATTAAACTAGTTTTACCAGATCCACTTTCACCTACGACAGAAACTGTCTCTTTTTTCTTAATGGTTAGATCAATATTCTTTAAAACACTGATACTTTCTTTACCAGTTTGGTATTTGAGATTTATTTTTTTTAATTTAAGAAGATCATTCATGAATAAAAGTTTATTTATAAAAATTTTGATGATCTTTCTAGTGCACATAAACGCTTTCGCAATAGAAAAGGTTGTCTTATTTGGCGATAGTTTGATGGCTGGATATGGTTTACCTAAAGAACATCATTTATCTGTAGTATTAGAAGATAATTTTAAAAAAGATGGTTTAAATATAAAGATAATTAATGGCAGTGTTTCTGGAAGCACATCTTCAGGAGGATTAAATATTGCTGAATGGAGTTTATCTGAACCCGGTATTGACTTAATCATTTTAGGTTTAGGCGCCAATGATATGTTGAGAGGAATAAAACCAGAGGAAACTGAGAAGAATTTAGAAGAAATTATAAAGATAGCTAATAATAAAAAAATCAAAATAGTAATTGCAGGCATGGTTGCTCCAACAACACATGGTGCTGAATACAAAAAAAGGTTTGATGCAATCTATCCAAAACTATCAAAAAAATATAATTTACCACTTATCCCATTTTTACTTGAAGGAGTGGCACTCGATCCAAGTTTAAATCAACAAGATGGAATTCACCCAAACAAAGAAGGAACAATTAAAGTAAGTGAAACTATTAAAAAAAGTATTATTAATATTTTAAATTAAATGAATAAATTTTTATATAATCTTAAAGAAAGCAGAATTTTTCAGTTTGTTGTTATTTCAATTATCATATTAAATGCAATTACAATTGGGGTTAACACTTATGAATTAAGCGATCTCACCAGACAAGCAATTAATTATTTAGATTATTCAATTACTATATTTTTTGTAATTGAAATTATAATTAGATTTGTAGGAGAACCTAAAAAACTAAAGTTTTTTAAAAGTGGATGGAATGTATTTGATACTTTAATTGTTTTAATTTCATTAATTCCAATTCCTAATAATTCTAGTTTCTTACTTTTAAGATTATTAAGAGTATTTAGAGTATTGAGAATTATTTCAGTTGTTCCAGAATTAAAAAAAATCATTGAAGCGCTGCTTACTTCCGTCAAAAGAGTGTTTTATGTTGGATTATTATTGTTTATCATTCTTTATATATACGCAACTATAGGCTCAATTTTATTTAGCACAGATATTCCTGAAAGATGGAGCGACGTTGGAGTTGCTATGATCACATTGTTCCAAGTTTTAACATTATCAAGTTGGGAACAAGTAATGCTACCATTACAAGATGTTTACTGGTGGGCTTGGATTTATTTTTTCAGTTTTATAATTATATGCGGAATTACAATGCTTAATTTGTTGATTGCGATATTAGTGGACGTAGTAATCAATCAGAAAAAGTTATAAGACTTTTTAATGAAAAGATTTGTTGTAGTTTTAAGTTTTATTTGTTTTGGTTATGCCAATGCACAGAATACAAATATTACCATAGATAGAAATTTAAATCTTTCATGTGCATTTGAAAAAGTAATTTTAAAAAATCCAGATCATAACTTTGAAACATTCACAAAAGATCAAATTAAGAGGGATGATATTAATAAATTAGTAATAGAGTCTAAATCACCAAATCTATTAAACATTAAAAATTTATCTAATTTTATTGATAAAATTGAACTAGACGTAAAAATTTCTAATAAAGATATCGTTTTAATTCAAGCTTTTGATGAAAATAAAAATTATTCAGAATCAGCTGTTTTAACTTTTAAAACAGGAGAACTTATTCACGAAATAACAAAAAATATTAATCAAAAAGAAAAAGAAAAGGAAAAAGAAATTTTATTTTACAACTGCAAGAATAAAAATCAAAATACTTGATGATTTTAACCAAATAATTCTAGGAATATTATCAATTTATATAAATAATAAACTACAGAAAGTGCTATAGAAACTTTTACAACTCTTGGCCAAAACCAATTTTTATTATTACTTGCACTTCTCCACATCGCAACAGTAATTATTAATGTATAAATCAACAGTATTGCTAACTCTATTACGAGTATTGTTGCGTAAAAATTATTAATATTAGAAAAAATTTGTTTAATAATTAACTCAGGATTTTGATTATAATTTATAAGAGATTTATCAATTGAATCTAAAGCAAAAAAAAATGTTATAAAAATTATTAAGCTAAATATTAACTGGTATAGGGTTCCATAAACCCAGAATGTTTTACCAAGTCCGTAGTCACCTTTAATCAAATTTTTTAAAAAATTCATTGATCTTCTATAGTCCTAAAAATCACTAAAAAATAAACAAAATATTTAAATCTATTAAGCAATAAACAGATTTTTTGATAAATAAATATTTTTTTTTCCATATAATAATTTAAAGTGAAATAATCATTTCATGAAAAAAGTACTAATTACATTATTTTGTTTAAATTTTATTTTTTCTTCAGCTATTGCTGACTCTCTTGGAAATCTTAGAACAGTAAATCATTATCTATCAAATGGATATAATTTAGAGAGTACAATTTTAATAAATGATCAAAAAATATTGTATAATCTTAAAAATAATGGTTCGTCAAAAATGCAATTTGAACCTAAGTTAATTACTTGTATTTATAATATAAAAAAAGAAACAACAAATTGTTACAAACCTTAAGAATTTTCATCTTAATAAATTTATAAATTCATTTTGAAGTTGTAAAAATATGATCAAATTGTTTTAAGAATAAAGACTCTATTATTCATATTTGTTAATATTTAATTATGAAAAAGTCATTTATAGTAATTTTAATTTTATTACTTTCACAATTGCAATCTTTTGCAAATGATCGAGACATAAGGCTAAATCAATTATTTAATGAGCTCAAAGTTAATAAAGCAAAAGTAGCATCTATTGTTGAACAGGAAATTTGGTCTTTATGGAGTACTCATCCAACTGATGAAAAGCTGACTGCTCGTTTAGAAGAAGGTTCAATGTTTGTTAGAAACCAACAGCCAAAAAGAGCAAGAGAAATATTTACTGAAGTAATAAATCTTGATGAAAATTGGGCTGAAGCTTGGAATAAGAGAGCAACTGTTCTTTATATGTTAGGAGAATATCAAAAATCACAAGATGATATTGATAAAGTCTTAGAATTAGAGCCAAGACATTTTGGTGCTTTAGCAGGACAAGGTTTAGTGAACATTCAATTAAAAAATTTTGAAAAAGCAATTAGAAGTTACAAACAAGCACAAGAGATTTATCCGTCCATGCGATCTCCAGAAATCATGATAAAACAAATCGAAGATTTGATGAAAGAACAAACAATTTAAAATGTGTGGAAGATACGTTGTTAAAAATCCAGTTACTAAAACTAGTTCTCTAGTTAAATCTGCAATTCAGGTTGAAGATAGTGAAAACTATAATGCTCATCCTTATCAAAAACTTCCAGTTATAAAAAAATATAAAAATGGAAATACCTTAGAATCTTTGAAATGGGGTTTGGTTCCAAGCTGGGCTAAAGATAAAGATTTTAAAGCTCTGATTAATGCACGACTTGAGACCATAGATGAAAAGGTTTCATTTAAAAAATTGATAAAAAATAATCGATGTGTTGCAGTTGCGGATGGATTTTATGAATGGAAGAGGGAAGAGAAAGAAAAAACTCCTCATTATTTTACCCGTAAAGACACCAATACCATCTATTTTGCTGGAATATTTGAAGATGATCAGTTTTGTTTAATTACAGAAGAAGCAAAAGAAAATATTAAGGAAATTCATCACCGACAACCAGTTATTCTTAATCAAGCGGATGTTAATAGATATTTAAATTTAGAATTACAAGGATCAGCGTTTCTAAATGAACGTAAATCACCAGATCTTATATTTCATGAAGTTTCAAAAGATGTAAATAAGCCTACTAATAACAGCGCTTCTTTAATACAAAAAATATAAATCTATTTTCTTTTATTTTTTTTAAATTTAAAGTTTTTAGGTCTTTTTCTATTTTTAAATTTTCTTTTATTATTTTTGTTTTCAAATTTTTTGAATTTCTTCTTTTTACTTAATTTATTGTTAGAAAATTTATTCTTAAATTTCTTTTTAAATTTATTTTTTTTATTAAATTTCTTACTCTTTTGATTGTTTGGTCTTGCTTCTTCTTTAACTTTAAAATCAGGATCTATTAATTTTTGTATAGATCTCCACATACTTCTGTCGTTGTTTGTTAAAAAAGTTAAAGCAGAACCATCTTTTCCAGCACGACCAGTTCTACCTATTCTGTGAATATAATCTTCTGGAACTTGTGGAAGATCGTAATTGATTACGTGTTTTATAACTGGAATATCTAATCCTCTTGCTGCAACATCTGTTGCAATTAAAATCCTACTATTACCATTTCTAAATCCTCTAATAACTCTATCTCTTTTACTTTGTCTAAGATTTCCATGAATGGCATCAGCTTTATGGCCATCATACTTTAATCTTTTTACAATTTTATCAGCACCATGTTTAGTTTTAACAAAAACTAAAATGGATCCACTTCTTTCAACTAATTGATTAATCAACTCATGATATTTCTTGTCTGCTGTGATTTGAAAAGTTTCTTGTTTAATTTTTTCAATTGGAGTTGATAAAGATCCAACAGACACTCTTTCAGGATTGTTAAGATACTTTTGAGAAATTTTTAAAATGTTTTCAGGTAAAGTTGCAGAAAACAATAATGTTTGATGATTTTTTTGAATAAATTTTAAAATTACTTCTATTTGAGGAGTAAATCCCATATCTAACATTCGATCTGTCTCATCTAGAACTAAGTAATTTACTCTAGATAAGTTCAAACTTTTTCGTTCTATGTGATCGTTAATTCTTCCAGGGGTTCCAACTATAATTCTTGCTCCTTTTTTTAATTGTCTTAGTTGTTTTTGCATACTCTCACCACCAATTAAAAGAGCATTACCAATTCCTATTTCTCTAATATTAAGTTTTAAAACAGTTTCCATTACCTGTGTTGCAAGTTCTCTTGTTGGACAAATTATTAATGCCATTGCTTGCTTATCTTTTAAAAGCTTATTTAACATTGGAATTGTAAATGCTAGTGTTTTACCGGTACCTGTTTGAGCAGTTCCTAAAACATCTTTTCCCTCTAAGCTAATTGGTATTGATTGACTTTGAATAGGGGTTGGAGTTTTAAATTCAGCTAATTCAATTGATCTTTTTAATTTATTTTCAATATTTAGATCAGAGAAGTTCATTATGCTGGGATTGATATAAATTTTAAGTAATTGAGTGTCTGCTTATATCTTTTTGTACCAAATACAATAAATAGTTTGGGAGGATTAATCTCTAAAGTTTACAAAGTCTATTGGAAGCCCAATATCAATAGCTTTAATAGCTGCTATAGCTTCTTGAAGATCATCTCTTTTTTTACCATCAACTCTTAATTCATCTCCTTGAATTTTAACCTGAATTTTAAGTTTAAGTTTTTTAATGTCTGCTATAACTTTTTTTGCATTTTCTTGGCTAATACCTTCTTTAAGTTCACTTACTTGTCTTATTGCTCCACCTGAAGCACCTTCGGAACTTTTAACTTCTAAAACTCTTGGATCTACTTTTCTTCTTACTAAATGTGTTTGTAGCAATTCATTGACTTGTTTTAATTTTAATTCATCAGGAGCATTAGTAGTAACAGATTTATCTTTTCGCTCTATAGTAATGTGAAGTCCTTTAAAGTCATATCGATTGCTAATTTCTCTTAAGCAATTTGCTAAAGCATTATCAAATTCTTGATAATTAATTTTACTAATTACATCAAATGAAGGCATAGATATTTATACAATAATCTATTTTTTATTAAACGAAATTAAAGATAATATTAATTTAAATATGAAAAAAATTAAAATTCACATCAGAAATAATCATTGGAAAGAGGGATTTTTGCCTTGTGATGCTGAAGGTGAGAAAAACAATACAATCACCAAGGAAGAAATTGAAAAGGGTTTTGATCAATATCCTGAGTTAAGGGACAAAGTTGAATATGTAATTGATTGGGATGACGATAATTTTATCTCATCAATGCAATCAGCTGACATTTTACTCGGCTGGCAGTTTCCAACAAAAGATTTAAAACAAATTGCACCTAACCTTAAATGGATCCATGTGATTTCAGCTGGTGTTAATCATTTATCTCCATTTGATTGGATGACAGAAGATTTAGTTTTAACAAATAGTAGTGGTGTTCATGCTAAAAAAGCAGGGGAATTTGGTTTGATGAGTATATTAATGCTCCAAAATCACATGACTAGAATTGTAACAAATCAAAAAAATAAAGAATTCGTATCTTTACTTGGAAAACCAATCGAGGGAAGGAAAGTAGTTGTTGTTGGAACTGGTTCATTAGGTGGTTCAATGATTAAACATATCAGTAAGCTTGGAGCTGAAGTTATTGGTGTAAATAGAAAAGGAAAAAATGTTGAGGGGTGCTCTAAAATTATTACGTTTGATAAAATTGATGAAGTGTTACCTTTAGCTGATTTTTTATATCTAGCAGTTCCAGAAACAGAAGAGACCAAAGGATTAATTAATAAATCTAGATTAGATAAATTAAAATCTACGTGTGGGATTGTTAATATTGGAAGGCAATCTGTTTTAGATTATGAGGCTTTAAGAATTAAACTTCAAAACAATGAAATTGTTGGAGCAATTTTAGATGTCTTTTCACAAGAACCTATTCCAAAAACATCAAACCTTTGGGATACCCCAAATTTAATTATCACCCCTCATATTTCATCCGATAGTGAGGGCAATTATATTGAGATGGTTCTTAAAATTTTCTTTAAAAATTTAAAATTATTCACAGAAAATAAAGAATTAATTAATCAAATAGATAGAAAGTTAGGTTATTAGATCTAGCTTAAACAAGTATTAAATGTTTGGAAAAAAACATTTATATTTTCTATTTTCTTTATCAGTTTCTGAAGGGTTAATATCTTTACATTTTTCAGTTTTATTTTCACATCTTGAATAAAACGAACATCCTTTAGGTGGATTAATAGGATCAGGTAGCTCTGTCTCAACCAAACTTTGAATTTCAATTTTTTGATTAGTTTTAGGTACACTATTTAAGAGTAAATTTGTGTATGGATGATAAGGTTTTTGAAATAATTCTTTAGCATCAGATTTTTCAACTATATCACCAAAATACATAACCATTACTCTGTCACATATAGCTTCTATCACAGCAAGGTCATGACTAATTACAATATAAGACAATTCAAACTTTTTCTGCAAATCGTTTAATAAATTTAATATTTGTGATTGAACTGAAACATCTAGAGCAGAAACTGGCTCGTCTAGGATTATAATCTTCGCTTTAGATAGTAATACTCTTGCAATACCAATTCTTTGAGCTTGGCCTCCTGAAAATTCGTGTGGGAAACGATTTAAAAATTCTTCTTTTAAATTAACCTCTTTAATTATGCTTTTAATCTCTTTTTCAATTTCTTTTTCATCAAGATTTCTAAGATATTTTAAAGGTGCTGCTAAAGATTGATAGATTGTTTTTCTTGGATTGAGACTACTGATTGGGTCCTGGAACATATATTGAATATGATTTGGTAGTTCATGCTTTTCATAATTATTTATATCTTTGTCTTGTATCTTTATTTCACCAGAGGAAGGTGAAATTAATCCTGCTAACATTTTTGCCAATGTTGATTTACCACAACCAGACTCGCCAACTATTCCAAGTGACTCTTTTGCTTTTAAATTAATATTAATATTGTTTACGGCTCTTAGATTTATTGATTGCTTGTTAAATAAACCTTTATTTTTTGAATAAAACTTTGAAAGATTATTTGCAGATAAAATGTCCATCGTATTATTCATGAGGATATAAACACCTAACCTCACTATCTCCTTTCTGAACTATTTTGATATCTTCATTTAAGCAGTTGTCTTTTTTAATTAAGCACCGACTAGCAAATAAACATCCAATTTCTTTCTTATGTGTAATTGATGGAGGACTACCTAATATCGTTGGAAGTTTTCTTTTACCAAATCCAATATGAGGAACACACTCCATTAACTGACTAGTGTATGGATGTCTTGGTTTACTCATTATTTTTTCTGTTTTACCTTCCTCAACAATTTGGCCTCCATACATTACAATTACACGATCGCAAATTTGCGAAACAACTCCAAAGTCATGTGAAATAAATAAAACGGATAATCCTCTCTCTTTTCTTAAAGTATCTAGTAATGATAATATTTGAGCTTGAACTGTAACATCTAATGCAGTTGTTGGTTCGTCCGCAATAATTAATTCTGGATCATTAGTTAATGCCATTGCAATAGAAACTCTTTGTCTCATTCCACCAGAAAGTTCATGAGGATATGAATTCCATACATTTTCAATATTAGGAATTTGAACTAACTTTAATAACTCCTTACCTTTCAATGTAGCTTCGTTACTTTTTTGATGATTGTGTTCAATAAATGCTTCTTCAAGCTGTTTTCCAATTTTAATCAGTGGGTGTAGGGTAGAAAGAGGGTCTTGAAAAATATATGAAATTTTATTTCCTCTTAACTCTCTAATTTGTTCATAATTCATTTTTAAAATATCATCACCCTGAAATTTTACTGATCCATCAACAATTACTCCTGGAGGAGAGGCAACAAGACAAGTAATTGATAAAGCTGTTACTGATTTTCCTGAACCACTTTCACCAATTAATCCTAAACATTCACCTTTTTTTATATCAAACGAAACATCCTTGGATGCTATGTGTAATTTGTTATCAAATTCAAAAGCTGTAGTTAAATTCTGTACTGATAAAAAAGAATTACTGTTATTTTCAATATTTCTATTTAATTTAATTTGAGTGACAGGCTGAGGTTTAACCAATTCTCCTTTGCTTAACCTTGGATCTAATGCATCTCTAATACCATCACCAAATAAATTAACTCCAATAACAATTAAGAAAATCATAGCCCCAGGTACGTATGATGTATGAGGATTTACAATTAGTGAACTTCGTCCTTCCCCAAGCATTGAACCTAAATCAGCTTGCGGAGGTTGTGAACCTAAACCTAAAAATGATAATCCAGCTGTCTCTAATATCATCCAGCCAACGGTCGTTGAAATTGTAACAACTATTACCGGAAGAATATTTGGAAAAATTTCATAAATAATAATTTTAAAATTACTCATTCCAGATAATCTTGCAGCATCAATGAATTCTTTGTTAGCAATCGTAACTGTGACACCTCTGATATTTCTTGCAAAAAAAGGAATGTTGACTAAAGCAACTGCAATCATAGCATTAAAAAGACCAGGGCCTAAAACTGCAACTATTGCAAGTGCTAGTAAAATATAAGGAAATGCCATCAAGACATCTATGATACGCATAATAACGTTGTCAGTTTTATTTCCATAAAACCCAGCAATAGTTCCAAGTATTGATCCAATGGTTGCTGAAATTAAAGCTGCTGATATTCCAACCAATAAACTTAATCTAGTTCCCCATAATAATCTTGATAACAAATCTCTACCTAAGTGATCTGTACCCAGTAAGTATCCTTCTGAAAAAGGTAAAAGAAATCTGTCGCTGGTTTTAATGACATCAGGATCTTTTAAAGGCAACAAAGGGCTTAAAAATGAAACTACAAAAATTATAATTAATAAAATTCCACCAAATAATGCAAGTTTGTTTCTTGAAATTAATTTTAAAAAATTAATCATTTAATCCTTGGATCTAAATATCTTTGTAATAAATCAACTGCGATATTGAATAATACATAACAAGCAGCAACAAACATGACACCACCTTGAACAAGTAAAATATCTCTTTTTAAAATTGCATCGACCAACATTCTTCCAACACCTGGCCATTGAAAAACAATTTCAATAAAAACAGATCCAGATAAAACAAATCCAGCCTGCAAACCTAAAATTGGAAGAATAGTGACAATTGCAATTCTTAAAACATGTTTGAAAAGTACATTTCCTTCTCTAACTCCTTTAGCTCTTGCTGTTCTAATGTAGTCTTGTCTAAGTATTTCTAAAACAGAGTTTCTTGTTATTCTTGCAACTACTCCAGTTGCAACTAATGCCAGTGCTATTGCAGGCATAATCAAATGATGAATTAGATCTAAAAAATCACCCCCACCATAAATTGCATACATTCCTGATACTGGGAGCCACTGAAGATTAACTGCAAATAATAAAATCATCATCATTCCTAAAAAAAATGATGGCAATGAAATTCCAGTTAAAACAGTAAAAGTGATTATCTTATCTGTAATAGTGTATTGTTTAAATGCAGAGATTGTTCCAATTAAAACACCAACAACAGAACATAAAATGAAAGCAGTTCCTGATAAAATTAATGTAGCATTAAATCTTTCTAAAATTTCATCCAATACCGGACGATTTAAAGCAAACGATCTTCCAAGATCACCTTGAACTAAATTGCCAAGCCAAATGAAGTATCTTTGAACTAATCCCTTATCTAATCCTAGCTGTTCATTTAGTAATTTTACATTCTCAGGTGTTGCATAAGAACCAAGTATTGCTGTTGCTGGATCCCCTGGAATTAGTGAAATAATAAAAAAAACTATAATTGTAATACCTAAAAGAACAGGGATTGCTGATAGTAATCTTTGAAGGAGATAATTCATAATAATACCCTAGGCTTTTTTAAGCCTAGGGCAACTATTATAATTCTTAACTTTTTTTAGTTTTTCTTAACGTCTTTTAATAAAAGTAAGAATGAAGGTTGAAGTGAAAAGTTACTCACTTTGTTGCTAGTAACTGCATTTTGTTTCCAGTTAGCAACAAATACCCATGGAGCATCTTCTTGAACAATTTCTTGCATCTCTTGATACAGTTTTGCTCTTTCTGCTTGGTCAGTAGATGATCTTGCTTTATTTAAAAGATCGTCAACTTTAGGGTTTGAGTAATATCCAGAGTTAAATCCTCCTTTGTCAGGCCAAGATTCTGTTCTTAGCGCTAAGAAAGGAAGTGTATCAGGATCGTTTGTCATCCATGCCATTTCTGCCATGTCTGCTTTTCCTTCTAAACCTGGGTTTACTTCACCTAGGAATGAGTTCCATTCAAAAGTTTTGATTTCAACATCAAAACCTACAGCTTTAAGATCTGCTTGTATTGCAGTTCCCATTGCAACAGGATCTAACATTCCAGAACCACCTTCAGTAACATAGAAAGTAAGTTTTGCACCTTCAACACCTGCTTCTTTAATTAAAGCTTTAGCTTTAGCAGGGTCATAAGGATATGGTTGTAAACTATTGTTATACGCCCAAGCAAATGCAGGAGGTGTTGGTCCAGCAGCTATCGCAGCTGTTCCTTCTAACACGTCATTTACAATTGCTTGTTTGTTAATTGCATAGTTAGCAGCTTGTCTTACTTTCTTATTAGCAAAAGGACCTTCTTTTGCATTTAAGATCAAGAACCAAACGTGAGGTCCTGCTTGTTCAACTACGCTAAATTTACTTCCACCAAATTTACTTAATGATGCAGGAGGAACTTCAACCATCATGTCAATTCCACCTGAAAGCATTTCAGCAACTCTAGTATTAGCATCAGTTATAGGTCTAAAAACAACTGCATCTGTTCCAGCTTTCCCATCCCAGTAACCAGAGTTTTTATCTACAACAACTCTTTCATTTGATTTCCATTCATTAAATTTGAATGCACCAGTACCAGAAGGATTTCTTCCAAAATCTTTTCCGTGTTTTTTAACACCTGCTGGCGAAACAATTAAACCTGTTGGATACGCTAAGTTAGATAAGAAAGGAGCGTAAGGCTCATTCAATGTAAACTTAACAGTATTAGTATTTACTACATCAACTGATTTGATTGCTGAAAAAAAGAAAGATAGCGGGAAAGGTCCTGTATTGTGATAAGGATGATCTTTGTTTAACATTCTATCAAAGTTAAACTTCACGGCATCAGCGTTAAAGTCTGATCCATCATGAAATTTAATTCCTGATCTTAAATTGAATGTATAAACTGTTCCGTCGCTACTAATGTCCCAACTTTTTGCTAAAGCTGGTTCAACTTCTAATTTTCCGTCTGTATATCTTACAAGTCCATCATAGATATTCATTACAATTCTAAAGTCATTTACAGCCGTAACTGTACTTGGATCTAAAGATTTTGGCTCAGCTATTTGACCTACCACCAATACTTTGGCGTTAGATGCAACTGTAAAACCAGTTATGAAAACTAATGATAAAAGACTAATAAAAAACGTTCTTAACTTTTTTAACATTTTATCTCCATCGTTATATTTATTATAAATAAAGCCTAACAATTGATAATTTTGAATTCAACCCGATCATTTGTTTATTTCAGTTTTTCCTGAGCAAAAAAAATAGTAAAATAAAACAATTTTGTAGTAGGGTACCCATTTTATGACATTTTCAATTTTAGCTAGAAATCCAAAAACGGGCGAAATAGGTGGAGCTGCTGCAACAGGAAATCTTTGTGTAGGAGGATGGGTTTTAAGAGGAGATATAAAAAAAGGTGTTACAGCATCACAAGGTTTTTATCCAAGCACTATTTGGGGTGAAAATATTTTAAATAATTTAGGTAAATATTCACCAACAACAGCAACTAATAAAGTTATCAAAAATGATAAGCAAAAGCATTACCGGCAAGTCTCTTGTTTAAACTTATCAGGCAAAGGTTTTTCATTTACAGGAAATAAAAATACAAAATACTTTAATCATATTGTTGTGCCAAATTTGGTTGTAAGTGGAAATATGCTGTCCAACGATAAAGTGATCAATAAAATTGTGGATAATTTTAAGTTTAAAAATGAACCATTAGCAAAGACATTGCTAGAAGCTCTTAAAATAGGCAAAAAGTTTGGAAGCGACAAAAGAGGATTGATGTCTGCTGCATTACTGGTCTTTAAAAAAAACAATCCAACACTAAATATAAGAGTGGATCATGATACAAATCCATTGGTAAAACTAGAAAAAATTCTAAAAATGACTAATAAAACTAAATATAAAGAGTGGTTAAAAAAACTTCCAACTAAATAATGATTATACAAAATTATATTGAAAAAATTGCAAAATGTTCAAAACCTGCAGAAGGGGTTACGAGGTTACCTTTTACAAAAGAACATAAATCTGCAAACAATCTTTTAAAACAATGGATGAGTGATGCTGGATTAAAAATTAGTTTAGATGCAGCTGGAACTTTAATTGGTAAATATTTCAGTCCTAAAAAAAATGTTAAAACATTATTGATTGGTTCACACCAAGATAGCGGTTATAATTCTGGAAGATATGATGGTATCATGGGAGTGATACTTCCAATTTTAGCTTTAAAAGAATTAAAGAAAAAAAAAATTATTTTACCTTACAATGTAGAAATTTTAGCTTTCGCAGATGAAGAAGGTGTTAGGTTTCCAACAGCATTAATGGGACCAAGATCATTAGCAGGAACATTTAATAAAAAAGATTTAAAACTTAAAGACAAAAATAATATTTCCATTGAACAAGCTTTAAAAAGTTTTGGATGTAATCCATCAAAGATTAATTCTTTAAAAAGAAACAAAAAAGATCTACTAGGTTTCTTTGAAGTTCATATTGAACAAGGACCAGTTCTAGAAAGTAAAAACTTAGCAGTTGGCATAGTGAATGGTATTTCTGGAATATCTAGATTTAAACTTGAAATCGAAGGTTATGCTTCTCATGCAGGAACTACTCCAATGCATCTTAGAAAAGATTCATTAGCTGCAACTGCAGAAGTTATTAATGCTGTTGAAAATTTGGCTAAAAAAAATAAAAACTTTTTAGCAACAATGGCATCGATTGAGAATAGACCAAATAGTGTAAATGCTATTCCTGCAAAATCTTTATCGTTTGTAGAATGTAGAAGTGTCGATGATAAAAAAAGAAAAAAAGTAGAAAAAGAGATTTCTAAAAAAATAGGGCTAATTTGTAAGAAAAGAGGTCTTAAATTTAATTTAAACAAAACTTACGATCAAAGTGCTGTTAGTTGTGATAAGAAAATTATGAGTACACTTAAAAAATCATTTCAGAATTTAAAATTAAATCCATTTGTATTGATGTCGGGAGCAACACACGATGCATCAGCAATGTCTGATTTATGTCCTATTTCAATGCTTTTTGTAAGAAGTCAAAAAGGTTTAAGTCATAATCCAAAAGAATTTACTATCGAAAAGGATATGCAAATAGCAGTCAAAGTTATTGAAAAATTTTTAATTAATTTTAATTGATTTAATAAGAGGTATTGATGTTGAAAGTATATTTAGCAGGAGAAATTCACACAAATTGGCGAGATGAAATTATTGATGAATGTAAAAAACAAAATTTAGATATTCAGTTTTCATCACCAGTTACTGATCATGCTTCTTCAGATGATTGTGGTGTTGAAATTTTAGGTCCTGAAGAGAAAAATTTTTGGAAAGATCGAAAAGGGGCTAATATCAATTCAATTAGAACTAAAAAATCGATTAAAGATTGTGATGTAATCATTGTTAAATTTGGTGAAAAATACAAACAATGGAATGCAGCCTTTGATGCGGGGTACGCAGCTGCTTTAAATAAATCAATAATTATTATTCATAATGAAGAGCATCAACATGCTTTAAAAGAGGTAGATGCTGCTGCAGCTGCTGTTGCTTCAGATCAAAAACAAGCAGTTCGTATCTTAAAATATGTTCTTCAAGGAACTCTTAAATAGTTATATAAATAACATTATGAGTATTATAAAAAAATTTATTGTAATTCTTTTTTTATTTATTTTTTCAAATACTGTTGTTAATGCTGAAACAATTAAACCAAAAAAAACACCATTAAAGAAATTATCTAAACAGTTGGGAAATGGTAAATTGGTTAAGATTAATTCTTATCAAACTTCTGACTATAAAGGTATAAAAGAGGGTTGGTATAAAGAAAGCCCAATAATAGTAGACGCTTTAATTTCTTATCCCGAAGGTGATGGACCATTTCCTCTTTTGTTAATCGTTCATAGCAGTGGTGGTGCTGATGAATTTACTGCAGATTGGTTAGAATTTATGAGAGATCAACAAAAGCCATTACTAGATATGGGTATAGCTACAATGTATTTAGATAATTTTTCTGCTAGAGGTGCAAAACACACTTACCGTGATCAATCAAAAGCTTCTTTATGGTCTACTTATATAGATGCGTTTATGGCATTAGAGTATCTAAGCAAGGATCCAAAAATAAATATTAAAAAAATAGGTATCTCTGGTTATTCAAGAGGTGGAAACCTTTCAATTATGGCAGCGGAAAAAAGATTAAGAGATATTTTAGTTGATAAAGATCTTTATTTTGCAGCATCTCAACCAAGATCTGCTGAATGTGGAATATCTGGAATGTTTAGAAATCCAACTCCAGTTAAAGAAACTAAAATTTGGTATGTACATGGTTTAGCTGAAGATTATACATTACCTGGTCCATGTGTGGAACTTATGGAAAAAATGCAAGCTAAAGGTGCTGATATTGAAATCGATTTAAGAGAAGGATGGTATCATTTATTTACAGGAAATTATGAGCCAGAATTTGCAAAAAGAACTCAATATTTTTGGAAGTGTCCTAATTTTTATACCGAAGATGATGGTAATATAAATAAAGAGTTCGTTGATTTAATTTTAAAAAATACAAAAATCAAAAGTTTGGATGAATATAATGAGTTATCACGTAAAAACCCAAGAAAAGCTTTTAAAACAATGTTCAAAGGTCTTGTAAAAGAAAAATGTATTGGAAAAGGTGTTACTGAAGGTGGTAACCACGGAAAAACTTTTATGCCAGAATATTTAGCTTTTTGGAAGGAAACTTTATTAAATTAATATTACAATCTTCAAAAATCTTACAAAACAAATTACAAATATATAAACAAAATAATAGGCACAAAATCAAAACAGAATATTTTATTAATAATGAAAAAAATTTTAGGTATCTTGTTATTGGGTTTTCTATTTAGTGGTAAAGCTAATGCTGGAATTAATGAACCAGGAATAAGTTTGTTGTCACCTCAATGCAAACTAAACTTTAAGATAGAACACGATAAAATTAAAAAATCGTTAAAAAAAAATCAAACAGCTGTTCTCTATGGTAGTTGTAATAATGGAAGATGGAGTTATGCTTCCGATAAAGGAAAGAATTTAAAAAGACTACATAAAAAAACATTTAAAGAATGTATGAAATATGCCGATGAATTCACTGGCACAGAATGTTTTTTATATGCTGTTAATGAAGAAGTTGTGTGGAAACACGATAAGGTTAAAGAGGCAGCAATATTAGAGGAAAGACAAGCGCAATTAAATAAAAGACCAGGGAATTTTTTTATTTACAATATTGATGACAGTTTGCCAAAAAAGTGGGTAGCAGAATTTGAAAACATAATGAATGTTTTACAAGATGTTATACCTATTCCAAATAATATGAACGAATATCTTAAAAATCCAGGAATGGATATTTATGCTTGGAAAAGCTCAAAAAAAAATCCATTTCCTAAAGTTAAGAATAACATGAAAGGAGCATGTATTTGCGGTAATGGTTCTGACAGATGGATGCAATTAGAAATAAATTCAAATGAATTTAAAAATAAAGAAATACACCGATATTCTGTAATTCCTCATGAATATTTTCATGTTTACCAAATTGCACTTTCTAAAAATAAACTATCAGATAGAGATTCTCCAAAATGGCTAACTGAGGGACAAGCAAAAGTTTTTGAAGAAATGTATGTAAAACAATATTATGAAAAAGACAATTTAAAGAATGATCTTAGTAGAACTAAAAAATGGAGTAAAAAAGTTTTTAAAGAACCAGAGCTTTACGAAAAACATAAAACATCAAATAAAAAAGGAATGGATGGCAATTACGCAGGTTCTGCCTTTATGGTGCTAGCATTAATAAACGAACTTGAGCAAAATAATATTTCTGAACGAAAAGCTTTTCAATTAGTTTTTAGAGATTTTTGGATTGAGAGAGCAAACAATAGAAAATGGGAAAAAGCATTTGAGCAAACATTTAAAATAAGTGCTGAAGAATTTTATGAAAGATTAAGTAAGTATAAAAGAAAAGACTATAAAACAATACTACCAAGCGATACTATAAAAATACAAGAAATTTTTAGTTAATGAAAAAATTTTTAGTAATTCTAGTTATTTTTTTATACCCTTACTTATCACAAGCAAACGAGAGATTTATCCCTTTGGAATTATTTACCGGTGGAGACATAAGAGATGATAAAGAGATTAAATTTACTAATGCTAATTTAGTATTTGGTGAAAAGAAAAGAAAAAAAATTGTAGGACCTGAGGAGTGGAAAAACCCACAAACTGGAGAAACTATAAAAGTCTATAAAAGAACAAGAAAAGGTCAAAGTGGATTAAAAACACAGTTATTTACAGTTACTAATGATGGACAGTGCATAGGAAGAGTTTGGGATAGTAGAAGAGGAGGAAGAGTAATAAAAAATGGATGTAAATTTCCTCTAGGAGTTTGGAAAGAAGGCGAGACTAGATTGTTTGAAGGTTCTTCTGGCGGTAAACCACGAAAAATAGAATTAACAATTTTAAAATTAGGAAAAAAGCAGAAAGACAAAGTAAAATTTAATTGGAAACTTTATGATGGAAGTGGAAAATTAATGGATGACAATGATTATACTTTCTCTCCTGGAAAAGCTATGACCAAACTGAATGATAAAAAGCTATAATTTAAATCATTTTACTCAATTGTATAACTTAAATGATGATGAGTTTAACAAACAACAAGAACAAGGTGTTTCAAAAAGGTTAGGAAATTAAGAAGACATGACTTTGTTGTTCGATCAAACACATCCCATACCACTTCACGCTATTATGGCAATGATTGCTATAATTTTAGGTGGTATTCAACTTTCTATGAAAAAAGGTGGAGCAATTCATAAATTGTTAGGTCGTATTTGGGTAGGCTTAATGCTGATTGTAGCGATAACCTCTTTTTTCATACACGAAACAAAAATGTGGGGAGATTATAGTCCTATACATTTATTGAGTTTGTGGACAATTTTCTCTCTTGGTCTTGGAATTTACTTTGTAAGAGTTGGTAATATTAAACGTCACAAACAAGTAATGATCGCAACTTATTTTTTTGCTTTAATTCTTACAGGCTTTTTTACGCTTTATCCAGGACGTATCATGCATCAAATTTTGATAGGCTGAAAATACTAAAATTAAGATCTAATTTATACGTTTAAAGATTTTGTTAAATTGTATTTAGCTAATAATAAAAACATATCATTTAGAAACTCACCAGGTATATTTCTATCAAAACAAGTTTTGCAGCTAAGATTATCTTTATTAATCAAGACATGAGCAAAAGCTTTATTTACATTAGAAAAAGGGTTTCCAAAATCTAGTTTTTGACCTTCTGAGAATGAAATTCTAATTATATCACTTAGCTCTTGAGACATCTTTTCTGCATCTCTAAAATTACCCTGTTCAACATTATTACAAATTTCTCTTAAAATTTTCCCAAAACAATTTGCTGAGCTTAATAAAAATCCATCATATTTTCCGTGTGGTTGTAAATGATCAAAATAATTTTCCTCTGCTCCTCTTAAAAATATTAAATCATTAAAATTAATTCCAGAATTAACAACATCATCCTCACCACTAGTGTCCTTAAATAATTGAATTCTATCTTGAAAATTGTCTTTTAAAATTTTTAATGTTTCAGGTTCAATATTGCATTTTACTACTTGAGGCAGTTGATAGATAGAAATTGGTAAATATGTATTTTCAATAATACGTTTAAAATGTGAAATAATTTCTTCTTGCTTGATGTTTTCGTCAACGGGAGCACATAAAGTTAATCCAAAAAATCCTGCAGAGGTTCCATTTTTAATTATATATCTTTCAATTATATCTGTCCGTTTTAGAACATCTTCTGTTGTTTTTCCAAATGCTCCAAATAATATTTTGATATCTTTTTTAATTAAAGAATTATCATTTAATATATCTAACCAATTGATTATTAATTCATCAGTTAAATCCCACCCATCCCCTGTAGTCCCGCATACCAAGAATTGTTTTACATATGGGTCTAACCAATTGATATGTTTTTGAATAAGCTTTTCATCTAGCTCTAAATTTTTTGTGTTTTGATAATGAGAAATAATTGGGACCCAAAGTGGATCAAATGATTTAGATTTATTCATGTAGTAATTAATTACATGAAATAAAAAATAAATTTTCTCTATTATTACTAATTTATAGTTGAATATTAGTAAATTTTATAAGATATTTAATAAATATTAATAAAATTTATTAAAAATATGGATGAAGTTGATAAAAAGATTGTAAAAATACTTAAAAATAACAGCAAAACCACCCTTCAAAATATAAGTGAGAAAATAAATTTAAGTATTGCTCCTACTGCAAGAAGAATAAATCAATTAGAAGAAAACAATATAATTAAAAATTATTCAGTAAATATTGATGAAACCTCACTTGGTTACAAATTTCCTGCATTTATATTTATTAGCTTAGAAAAACAGCAATCAAAAAATTTTGATAAATTTGAGAAAAAAATTTTAAATTTTCCTGAAGTTGTTGAGTGTTGGTTAATGACTGGAGCTAAAGATTATTTAATACGAATTGCAGTTAAAGACGTTGAGGAATTTGAAGATTTTTTAACTAAAAAACTAACTGTAATAGAGGGTGTTTCTTCTGTTGAAACCTCTATACCTTTGAGAAGAGTAAAGTCGGAATACTCCCGTGTGGAATAAATTTTTCAGATATCAAATTTTTCTAATAAGAAATTGATTAATAAATTGTAAATGAATGCAAAACTGAAAATATAAAAAAGAAAAATTGCTGCTTTAGAATTAAATATGTATCCAGTGGAAGTTAAAAGAACCAAGAAAAAGCTTATCGATAAAGCAAGTTTAGATAGCGCTTTTTTCTTAAAATGAGATTTAATTTCTTTTTCCTTCATATATCCTATTAACTAAAATACTTAATATACCAATGAATTTTAAAAAATATATATGGAAATGTAGGTTGTTAGTTTTGAATACTCCAAACTACACTAATCAAGAGTATAAAAATTCAAAAGATATTTACCAAAAACATATTAAAGAATTTCACAAACGATTTATTAAATTAGTTACAAAATTAGATAAAGCTAAAAACTTTAGTGCGAGTTTAATTGGCTTTGATGGAACTGAAAAAGCTAAGCTAGATACAATAAATCTTAAAAAGATATTTACCTTAGTTGATAAAATGCCAATGAATAAGATGATTAAAGACAAAAGTTTTAAACCTTTAAATCTTTCATTATTTTCTGATTATAAACCTGAGACAACTTTACATGGTTTAGGTTTTAAGAATAAAGAAAAGGCTCTTTATACAGTTAAAGCTATCAAAAAAAGATCAATCAAGTATCAAGTAAATGTTATTGCAACTATGCTTGGAAGAGCAAAAAATCATCCTAACAAAACAAAAGATATGGATGATGCAATTTTGATCTTTGAAAAGTGGATGACAATGTATAAAAAAAATAAAAAGGCCCAAATTAAAGAATAGTATAAATTTAATCACTTATTAAAATATGACTCTAATTGAAATAGTAGCTTTAATAATTTTTTTATTTCCTCTGGCTTTTAGCCCAGGACCTGGAAACATGTTCTTTGCAGCTAATGGAGCTAGATTTGGTTTTGTTAAAACTTTATCAGCAAATTTTGGTTATCATCTTGCAACGATTATAGTTACTTTTCTTATAGGTTTTGGTTTTAATATATTTTTTTCATTTATTAATGATCAATATCAATACATTCAGATAATTGGATCATTATATGTAATCTATCTTGCCTATAAATTCTTCAAGGCAAGCACATATGAAAACAACAATCAAAATTTAAAATGTACTTTTGTTGATGGAGTTATACTTTTAGTATTTAACCCAAAAGCTTATGTGATAATTTCTTTAATGTTCACAATCTTTTTAGATGGTTCTCAAAGTTTAATCAGAATAATTTTAATCAGTACAATTTTTACAGTTAATAACTGCGTGTCTTTTACTCTGTGGACATTATGTGGTGACTTACTTGGTGCAAAATTTAGAAATGAAAAATATTCAAAAATATTAAACAAATTCTTCTCATTGTCTTTATTTTTGGTTGGTATATGGATGCTTTCAATTAAAATTTAGAAAATAAAAAAATGAAAAAACTTATATCTGCGATAATTCTTAGCATCTTAAGCACAAGTGCTAATGCTGATGATCAACAAACTTTTGTGTTTAATAACTTACAAGGAGATTTCACAACTTGTTATAGTTATTATTTATTGTCTGAAGAAGGCTTTAAAAAAAGTGGAAGTGCCAATGATGAAACTATAGCAGGACTTAATAAATCAGCAGATTTATCATTAGAATCTGTTTTTATGATTGGTCAGCAATTAGGTATGAACACAGATACAATGAGAAATAGAGTTAAAATTTCCTTTGAAAGTATGAAAAGTGAGATGGGCGAGGATTTTAAAAACTTTTCAAAAGTTTTAGATAAATACGGAATATTCTGTAAGGACTTAATAGAAAAAACAGACGACAGAGTTGTATTCTGGGAAGATAAATTTAAGTAAATTATTATTTAGATAATTAAGGGTTATGTTAACCTAGCATTAACTAATGAGTAATATTTATCATTCAGATATTTATCAGTTCAATAAACCTGTTCCTAGTTACTGGGAAGCAACCTCAAGTGAGAATTTAAATTTAGAAAAACTTCAAAAAGATATTAGTTCAGAAATAGTGGTTATAGGCGGAGGTTATACTGGATTACTTTGTGCAATTAACTTAATTGAAAATTATAATTTAGATGTAGTTTTGGTTGAGGCTGGAAAAGTAGGTTGGGGTGCTTCTTCTCGTAATGCAGGATTTTGCTGTCTTCCTCCAAGCAAAATGTCCCTTAAAAAAATGCAATCTGTTTATGGAACAGAGGAGACTAAGAAATTTTTTAAAAATTCAGTTGAAGGAGCTAATTATACTAAAGAATTAATTGATAATTATAATATTGATTGTGATGTAACAGGTGAAAATAATTTTGTTGTAGCTCATCACAGAAATAAATTTGATCAAATTAAAGAACAAGCTGAAGTTTATAAATCTGAGTTTGGAATAGAGACTAAAGTATATTCAAAAGAGGAATTTGATGAAGTAGGTCATGGTGGAACTGAGCAATTTGGTGCATTTTCATATAAACCTGGATTTGCAATCAATCCTTTAAAATTTGTAAACGGCCTTGCAAAACATGCTTTATCAAAAAAGTTAAAAATTTACGAACACACAAAAGTAGATAAAATTGAAAAAGAAAATGGCTCTTATCTTTTAATAACAAGTGAAGGATCAATAAAAACAAAAAAAATAGTTGTTGCAACTAATGGATTTTATCAAGAAGGTTTAATTCCTGAAATGGATGGAAGGGTATTGCCAGTTATTTCAAATATCATTGTAACACGACCACTTACAAATGAAGAGCTTAGTTTACATAACTTTAAAACTTATGCGCCAATAGCTAATTCTAAAAACCTTTTATATTATTATAGAAAGTTACCTGATAATCGAATTTTGTTTGGGACAAGAGGAGATTTTGAAGGCAGTGATCAATCTAATCAAAATAGAGCAAATGACATGGAACATTTTTTAAAAAATATTTTTTCTAAATGGAGCAATGTTACAATTGATTATAATTGGAGAGGTTTGATTGCTTTATCTCAAAAGCTTACTCCTTCAATTGGTAAAATAGATAATGAAGAAATTTATTATGGATTTGGTTACAGTGGAGTAGGAGTTAGTGCTGCTCCTTGGACTGGAAAACAATTATCTAAGTTAGTTTTTTCATCAAATAGTAAAGAACTTGATATTTCAACAATTTATAAAGGTTTACCTAAGAAATTTATTTTTCCAAAATTAAGAGTATTTTATTTTAAATTAGCAGTGTGGTTTTATAGAATTAAGGATAAGTTAAATATTTAATGATTGAATTTATAGATATATTTTTTAATCAATACTTAAGGATATTTGTTGGAATTGTCCTTGTAGGTCTTATTTTGTTTTCTTTGTATTATAATTTTAAAAATAAAAAATAGTATTTTTTTAAAACTCACGACAAAAAGCGTCAGTATTGCTAATTAATGTTAGGTTGTTAATGATTATATATTCATCTAAAATATAAATATATGCTTAGTTACATAATTCCATTTTTAATTCTTATTTTAGTAGTTGTATTTATTCATGAATATGGACACTATTATTTTGCTAGAAGATATGGTGTAGGGGTTACTGATTTTTCTATTGGGTTTGGTAAAGAATTATTTGGTTGGAATGATAAACATGGAACTAGATGGAAAGTATGTGCAATACCATTAGGTGGATATGTTAAGTTTTTTGGAGATCGTAATGTTTATTCACAAGCTGATCATGAAGAAATTTTAGAAAAATATAATGAAGAAGAGAGAGATAAATTATTTATTTTAAAACCTTTGTATCAGAGAGTTTTAATTGTGTTTGGTGGTCCTTTAGCAAACTTTCTATTAGCTTTAGCAATCTTCTTTTGTATTTATACTTTTGTTGGAAAAGATTTTACTCCAGCAGTTATCAGTGAAGTTCAAAAAGATAGCCCTGCAATGGTTGGAGGCTTAAAAAACCAAGATATTATTTTAGAAATTGATGGCAATGAAGTTAAAAGCATTATGGAAGTCTCAAAATATATTACAATGTCCACAAGTGACTTTATAGATTTCAAAGTTAAGCGTTCATACGAAGAATTAATTTTAAAAGTAAAACCAAACATTGTTGAAGGAGAAGATGGTTTAGGAAACAAAATAAATAAAAGAATGGTTGGTATAAAACTAAGTGCTTACAATGATAAAATTAATCATGTGAAATTAGGACCAGCACAAGCATTGTATCATGCGGCAAATGAAGTTTATTTTGTGAGTGTTTCTTCATTAAAATACATAGGTGGAATGATCATGGGAAAGGCGGATACTTCTCAATTAGGTGGCCCCATAAGGATTGCAAAGATATCAGGGCAAGTTGCAACCTTTGGAGTGTTAGCTTTTATTAGTATGATGGCTTATATTTCAATAAGTTTAGGCTTAATTAACTTGTTTCCGATACCAATGTTAGATGGTGGACACTTAATGTTTTATGCATTTGAAAAAGTTTTAGGGAGGCCTTTGTCCCAAAAAACACAAGAAGGTTTTTTTCGAATCGGATTGTTTTTGTTGCTATCATTGATGTTTTTCACCACATTTAATGACCTTAAAGACCTAGGTTTATTTAGATAATTTAAATTTCTAAATTGTTAAAAAGATCAATAAAATCAATGTTTATTTAATTTTTAACAAGATATTGTGTGTCTAATTAATAAAGACACTAAAAAAAAGCTTGATTTATCAACGTTTATGACAAGTATCAATATTAACCAACAAAACCGGAGCTAAAATGAACAAAAAACAACTAGTAGCAAAGCTTTCTGGCTCATTAAACTTGAGCAAAGCAGACGCTGAGCGAACTTTTGATACAATTACCAACACTATTTTAGATGCACTAAAAGGTGATGATTCAGTAAAAATCGCTGGATTTGGTACGTACAAAGTAGCTAAAAGAAAAGCTAGAGTTGGAAGAAACCCAAGAACTGGTGAGCAGATTCAAATCGCTGCTTCTCAGAAAGTAAAATTCTTACCTGCAAAAGCTTTAAAAGAAGTATTTAATAGATAATATTTTTTTTTTAACAGCCCTAACGTAATGTCAAAACACGTTTAGGGCTGTTACTATATGCAAAAACTGCATACCCAATTTTCCTAATCAGCGTTAGTTTTTAAATTTTTTAAATTTATAAACCACCACTTTAACAAGTGGAGGTCTTATGACTAAAATAATAAAGAGAATATCTGCACCAATACTAAGCTTGGTATTTTTACTAAACATGAGTAGTGCAGGTATGGCAGAGACAACTGTTTCTGCTGAAGTGGGGTTTATATTTAACACTCTACTATTTTTAATTTGTGGTTTCCTTGTCATGTTCATGGCAGCAGGTTTTGCAATGTTAGAATCTGGAATGGTAACTTCAAGAAGTGTTTCAGTAATTTGTGCAAAGAATATTGGTTTGTATGCAATTGCTGGAATTATGTTTTGGCTAGTTGGTTACAACTTAGCTTATGGTATTCCAGAAGGCGGATACATTGGATCATTTACACCATGGTCAGATGCAAGTGCAATTGACACTGGTTATTCAGATGGTTCAGACTGGTTCTTCCAAATGGTATTCTGTGCAACAACAGTTTCAATTTGCTCAGGTGCTATGGCTGAAAGAATCAAGTTATGGCCATTCTTCTTATTTGCAGCTTTATTAGCTGGAGTTATTTATCCAATCGTAATGGGTTGGCAGTGGGGTGGAGGCTGGTTAGCAGAACTAGGCTTCTCTGATTTCGCTGGTTCAACTTTAGTACACTCAACTGGTGGTGCAGCTGCTTTAGCTGGTATCATGTTGTTAGGTGCTAGAAGTGGAAGATTTGACAGTAAAGGTCAACCAAAAGCGTTACAGCCTTTTGCTGCATCTTCAATCCCATTAGTAACAATAGGTGTATTCATCCTATGGTTAGGTTGGTTTGGATTTAACGGTGGTTCACAATTAGCATTAGGTACTTTTGATGATGCAGTTGCGATCTCATCAATCTTTATCAATACAAATCTTGCAGCTTGTGGTGGAGTAATGGCCGCTGGTATCATTACAAGATTAATGTACGGTAAAACAGATGTAATTCAAATGTTAAACGGAGCAATTGGTGGTCTAGTAGCAATCACTGCAGAACCATTAGCACCATCTCCATTTGCAGCAATTTTAATTGGAGCTGTTGGTGGATTAATCGTAGTGTTTGGAACTAAATTATTATTTAGCTTTAAACTTGATGATGTTGTAGGTGCAATCCCAGCTCACTTATTTGCTGGAATTTGGGGAACATTAGCAGTGCCATTAACAAACGCTGATGCATCGTTCAGTGCACAATTAATTGGTGTACTTTCAATTAACATTTTTGTGTTTGCTGTGTCTTACATCGTATGGTCAATAATGAAAGGTACGTTTGGAATCAGATTAAGTAAAGAAGCTGAAACTAAAGGTACAGACGTTACTGAAACAGGTGTAATTGCTTACGCAATACGTGACTAATTGCATGCAATATAGAGGCTCTTCGATCTCCATGTCGTTATCTCATTGAAGAGCCTCTAAACAAAGAATTAACTTATATCTCTCTCTAGTTAGTTAATAACCAAAGGCCCCAGAAATGGGGCCTTTTTTTTACACATATGCTTATTTCTCATAACTCTTTTGACCTATCAGCAGTACTTAAAATTTTAATGTTTATTAAAACGACAAGATTAAAAAAAGGAGAGATAATGATTAATCATTTAAAAAAAATATCATTAAGCTTATTAATATTTTTAAGCTTTACTAATTTAGCTTCAGCAGAAACAACAATGTCGGCTGAAGGACAATATATTTTCAATTCATTAGGATTTTATCTTGGTGGTGTTTTAGTTGCATTCATGGCAGCAGGTTTTTGTATGCTTGAGAGTGGATTAGTTACAACTAAAAGTGTTTCCACAATTGCAGCAAAGAATATTGGTAAGTTTGCAATTTGTTCGTTAATATTTTTTTTCTGTGGTTACAATTTAGCTTATGGAATTCCTGAAGGAGGATTTATTGGATCATTCTCAATGTGGAGTGATGCTTCAGAACTTTCAACAGGTTATTCAGATTATTCTGATTGGTTTTTTCAAACAATGTTTGTTTGTGCAACTGCATCAATTGTATCTGGTGCTGTAGCAGAAAGAATTAAAATTTGGCCATTTTTTATTTTTGCAGCGATCATGGCTGGTATCATTTATCCTATTTCAATGGGATGGCAGTGGGGTGGAGGTTGGTTAGCAACTTCAGGTTTTTCTGATTTTGCTGGTTCAACTTTAGTTCATGCTTGTGGTGGCGCAGCTGCTCTAGCAGGTGTAATATTATTGGGTGCAAGAGAAGGAAGATTTAATAAAAAAGGTGAAACAAAATCTTTAGTACCTTTTGCGGCATCTTCAATACCACTTGTCACATTAGGAACTTTCCTATTATGGTTTGGTTGGTTTGGATTTAATGGTTTCAGTCAACTTGCAATGGGAACCTTTGATGATGTAAATGCAATTAGTAAAATTGCGGTTAACACTCACTTAGCGGGAGCTGCTGGTACTGTTACTGCTGCAGTCGTTACAAGATTATTAGGTGGTAAAACTGATATCGTAATGATGTTAAATGGAGCATTAGCAGGTTTGGTTGCAATTACAGCAGAACCTTTAACTCCAAGTCCAGTACTTGCAATTGCTATTGGAGCCGTTGGATCAATCATCATGTACTTTGGTACAAAGTTTTTAGAAAGCAAAAAAATTGATGATGTTGTTGGTGCAATTCCTGTCCATTTATTTGCTGGTATCTTTGGAACTTTAGTTGTGCCTTTAAGTAATCCAGATACAAACTTTGGAACTCAGTTAACAGGTGTAATAGCAGTATGTGCATTTAGTTTCATACTTTCTTACATCACATTTAAAGCTCTAAAAGAAACAATTGGTCTTAGAATTAGTTCTCAAGCTGAAAAACTTGGAACTGATGTTGCTGAAGTTGGTGTTAAAGCTTACGCAATAAGAGACTAAAATATCTCTCAATATATAACAATTAAAGGCTCCTTAGAAATAAGGAGCCTTTTTTTTATTTTGAAATATCTTTTAATGTTTCTAGGACTTCTTTGGCGTGATCTTTTACTTTAACGTTCTCCCAGATTTTTAGGATTTTACCTTTTTTATCAATTAAAAAAGTTGTTCTATTTATTCCCATAAATTCACGTCCCATAAATTTTTTCTTACCCCAGACTTTGTATTTTTTTAATACTTTAATTTCTTCATCTGCAAGTAAATCAAATTTGATTTTGTATTTATCTCTGAATTTATCGTGACTTTTTAAACTATCTTTTGATATTCCATATACTTCACAATCTAGCTTTTTAAATTTAGCTAATAATTTATTAAAATCATTAGTTTCAATTGTGCATCCAGGCGTGTCATCTTTTGGATAAAAATACAGAGCCACATATTTACCAAGTGAGTCTTTTAAAGAATATTTATCTTTCGAAGTTGATGGTATTACAAATGCTGGAGCTTTTGAGTTAATTTTTAATGTCATATTTTATTTTTATCCCACATTCTAATCCAATCTTTTACTGGTGACAAACCATATATTGAATTTGTATTTGTAACATGAAGACCTAGGGAAGGCATTGGTGTAAAACATTTTATTTTTTCATACAAATGATGAAGAGGTTTTTCATAGGGATCATAATTGTTTAAAAACATATCTTCATAATAATTCCAATATTTTTTTAATGTTTTTTTAGAGATTAAATAAGTGCACAAAGATTGATTAACTTGTCTCCAATGTTTTTTAAAACCAATCAAATTTAGTGTATAATCAATATTAATATAAAGGTAAGGATAATCAACAGGACACATTATTATCTCTTCATTTAATTGAGTTGATATTTTTTCATAACTATAAATCATTTCTGTTAGTGCATCATGATCATGAATATAGTCATCTTCCACAAAGTACAATAAGTCATAGTCAGAATTAATTGCAACATTTTTAGACTCAAAAATGTGTGAATTATGAGCAAGCATTCTTGGATTATTTTTAAATTTCATTTTATGAAAATATTTTTCTTTATTTAAATTTGTAACCTCAAAATCAATTTTATTGTTAGAACAAATTTGGTTTATTTGTTTTTTTACTTCTGAGGTAGAATTATCATCAATAATTTTTAGAAAAATTTTAAAATTAATAAATTCATTTTTAAGATTTATGATATTTTTGCAGATTGAGTTTAAAGATCTAAATGTGTACTCTTTTTTTTCCTTTTCAAATAGTCTTTTTTTATTTTGACTTAGAAGCTTATCCTCATTAGTAAAAGACCTAAAAATTATTAATAAACTATTAACTTTTCTTTTAATCTTCACTTCACCCAGTGGTAGAGATATGCTTTTTTTATTTAAGATATTTAAATTATCATTAATTTGTTTATCATTTGTTGGAAGAATTAGCTTGTTTTGATCAATTAGCTCATATCCTAATTTTCTGTTTAATTTTATAAGTAATTTTTTGAAGAAATTTAATTTTTTTAAGTTTATTTTTTTCATATAACAAAAAGTATTTTTTTTCTTGTTTACATGATAATTATAACAATTGTTATAAAATTAAAAATTACAATAATTAATTTAATATTATGAGTGATATAAAAACTATAAATGCTGATGAAGCTTATCAATTGGTTCAAGAAAACAAATGCAATCTAATTGATATTAGAGAATTAAATGAATTAGAACTCACTGGAAGAGTTGAAGGAGCCAAGCATGTACCTATGGGAAATTTAGAAACTCTTCTTGATCCTAATAGTGATGTTTTTAAAAATGGTCAAATTGATATAGATAAAGAAGTAGTTTTGTTTTGTGCTGGAGGAGTTAGATCTGAAATGTCAGTAAAGTCTTTAACTGAAAAAGGCTTTAAAAATATCTCTCACATTGAAGGTGGTTTTGGGTCTATTAGCAATAGTAGTTTCAAAATAGTTTAAATATTTTTAATTTCATCTAAAGCATATTCTAGACGGTCTTGTCCCCAGAATATTTTATTGTTAACTATAAAAGTCGGAGCTCCAAATACTTCTTTTTTAAATGCTTCTTGAGTTAATTCTTTTAATTTATCTTTAATGTCTTGTTTATTAATAGAGTTAAAAAATTCATTTTCTTCAATTTTTAATTTTTTTAATATTATTTTGATATTTGCTTCATTAGATAAATCTTGATCTTCTTTCCAATAAGCCTCAAAAAAACTATTTAAGTACTCTTCTTTTTTATCATACTTAACACAAAGATAACCTCTCATTATACTTAAAGAGTTAATTGGAAATCTAGAATTCCATTTGAAACTTATGCTATTTTTTTTTGCAACTAGCTCACAATCATTTTGCATATTTTTCATTTTAAATTTGTTAAATGCAGGAGCAGTAATACCTGCTAAGTTGTGAAGACCACCTAACAATATTGGCTTTAATTTAAAATCAACATTGTTAATTTTTAAAATTTTTTTATATGCGATGTAAGCGTAAGGACTAATGATATCAAAATAAAAATCTATATGATCACTCATATAGATTTAATTTTTTGGCGTAAAAAATTCTAATTATCCAATAAATAAACAAACCAATAGGACCAATTAAGTATGTAATTATTAAAGGAACTGACATTAAAACTTTATTTACATAGTATTTTTGAGAGTCTTTAACCATCCACCCACCAACAAATAAGTTTATAGCTACAAAATGAGTCCAGAAAAGAGCTAGGTATAGATTATCTTCAAACAGTCGGGATAATTCGACCAAACCAAGATACAAACTAAAATTAGCATCGAAGTCATAACCAACGATGAAAGATCTGTATAAAATGTAAATATAAACCCCACTTAATAATAGAAATGGAAATATAGTGGTTACTACATATCTGCTCAAGTGAGACTGGGGAAATACAATTAAGATGAACCAAAAAGGTATAACTCCTAAATTGATCCACATATAAAGCACATCAATTGTGAAGTAGTTATAAATTTGTTCGATCATATTTATATTATATAAAATCTAACGATGATTCCTATAAGAAATAAGAGAAAAACACTTCAAGTTACTGTTGATGAAATGAGGAATTTTGCGTTTGCCTATGTTGAAAAATATGCACCTTCAAAACAACAACTTAAAACATATTTATTAAAAAAATACATGAAACTCTCTGCAACAGACTCTAGAAAAAAAGATGTAAACAAATTAATTGATATTGTTCTATCTGATCTAGAAAAAAATAAATTTATCAATGATCAATTTTATTCAGAAAGCAAAGCAAAGAGCATGATCCAAAGAGGAAACTCTATAAATAAAATTAGAAATTATTTAATGGGTAAAGGAATTGATGATGGTTTTATTAAGGATACAGTTGAGAAAATAAAAGAAGATAATTCTGATCAGGATTTCTTTTCAGCAATAAAATTATGCAAGAAAAAGAGAATAGGACCAGCAAGAGCAGAAGATAATAGAACTTTGTTTTATAAAAAAGATATTTCTTTACTTGCAAGAAATGGATTTGATTTCGAAACATCCAAAAAAGTGATGGATATTGATAAAAATGAATATGAAAAGATAATTAAATTACTTTAATTTTCTTTTTTTCTCTTCATCAACAAGATGATTTATTTTGTTTCTAATATAATTTTTAACAAAAACAAAAACTAGTAATCCAAAAATTGAGACGGATACTATTATAATTAAAATAATTCTTAATTGCTCATCCATTAAATTATATTTTTACTTTTCAAAATTATACTTGGATTTTTTAAATCTTTCTTACCATATAAAATTTCATTACCATCAAAGTCTCTAACAGATCCTCCTGCATTTTCTAAAATTGCATGTCCTGCTGCAATATCCCATTCATAAGCTCGAGGTTCAGCAACATAACCATCAAACTCACATGCAGCAACAACACAAAATTTTAAAGAACTTTTCATTCTAGTATGTTCTTTTACACCTAAATCATCATAAATTTTTTGTATCTCAGGTTTAATTTTATTGCTGTAAGAAATGAAATTAAGTGGGTCTGTTTTTTTAGACTTTAACTGAGAAAGGTTTATTGTTTCGTTATTAGCAAACTCAAAAGATTTCCCTTTCCCATATGAATAAAACATTCTTTTTTTAGCAGGAGCATTTATTAAACCTGCAACAGGTTTATTATTAATAATTAAACCTGCATTAATAGTAAATTCCTCTAAATTGTTTATGTAATCATAGGTTCCATCTATAGGATCCACCAACCAAAAATCTTTTAATTTAGAATTATCTTTGTTTTCAGAAGTTTCTTCTGAAATAATTGGAATGTCAGGTGTTACTCTTGATATTTCTGAAGATATAAAATTATTTACTTCAATATCACCATTACTCACCGGTGTATTGTCAGATTTAATTTCTTTACTTAATCCTTTTTCTCTAAGCTGAAGAGATAAGTCTCCTGCTGATAAAAAAGTATCAACTAAATCCTCAATAATTTTTTGTAAGTCCATCTTTTATTTACTTATTTTTTTTAATTCTATATTTTTTGCATTTATTACTTTTTTACCTGCATTTTCAAAATTAACAGTAACCTTATCTTTTATGATTGATTGTACTTGTCCAATACCCCAGTCTTTATTCTCAGGATTAGTGACTTTGTCACCTGGTTCATAATCTAAAATCATTTAATTTAACTTATATTGTAAATAAGTATAAATACCACCTAATGAATAAAGAATTAAACTCTATCGGAATTGACAAAAAACCTGAAGATACAACAGTCGTTGTTGCAATGTCTGGTGGAGTAGACTCGTCAACTGTAGCAGGAATTATGAAAAACGAAGGTTACAAAGTTATAGGTATCACTCTTAAACTATATGACGATGGAAAAGAAGTAGCACAATCTAAACAGTGTTGTTCAGGTCAAGATATAATGGATGCAAAACGTGTTGCTCATAAATTAGGTATTGAGCATAAAATTTTATACTATCAAGATAAATTTAAGCAAGGGGTAATAGATAACTTTGTTGATAGTTATTTAAAAGGTGAAACTCCAATTCCATGTGTTCAATGCAATCAAACAGTAAAGTTTAAAGATTTATTTGAAGTTTCAAAAGATCTTAAAGCAGATGCATTAGTTACTGGACATTATGTAAAAAATATCACATCAAACAACATCAATAATATGTACAGAGCAATTGATGAAAATAGAGATCAAAGTTATTTTCTATTCAACACAACTAGAGAGCAATTAGATTATTTAAGATTTCCATTAGGTGGAATGTTAAAAGACAAAACAAGAGAAATTGCTAAAGAGTTAGATTTAAATGTAGCTGATAAACCAGATAGTCAGGATATTTGTTTTGTGCCTAATGGAGATTATGCATCTGTAATTAGAAAATTTAGACCAGACTCTTTTCAAAAAGGAAATATTAAAAATTTAGATGGAAAAGTAATTGGTGTTCATGATGGTATTATTAATTTTACAATTGGACAAAGAAAGGGAATTAAGGTTTCAGATAAAGAAGCTTTATATGTTTTAAAAATAAATTCTGATAAAAATGAAATTATAGTAGGACCCAAAGAAAACCTTGGAAAAAAAGAAATATCTTTAAAAGATTTAAATTTATTAACTGATAAAAAAGACCTTGATCAAAATATATTTGTAAAGGTTAGATCAACAGGCAGTCTTCTTGAGGCAAAAGTACATTTAAAAGATAATAATACTGCAAATGTTCATCTATTAAATCCTGAGGATGGAATATCTCCAGGACAGGCGTGCGTATTCTATAGCAAAGACCAATATGGCCATAGAGTTCTTGGTGGTGGGTGGATTAAAGAATAAAAGAATTATTTCTTCTTATTTTTTCTTTTTGCTCTTCTCTTTTTGGAGCCTTGTTTTCTTCGACCCCTATGTTTCTTCGGATAACTCATTTAGTCCTATTTATTAATTTATTGACGTTTTTTACGGGATATAGCATTGTCTTTTAAACATATCAAATTTTATTATGAGTAATTCTTTTAAAACATTTTTAAAACATACAGCGAAAGACTTTCATAATCAGTCTGTAAATCCACCAATTGTGCGTGCATCAACGATTATTTTCAAATCGATGCAAGATATTAGAAAAACTCAAGAGAAAGCCAAAAAAAATCCGACTGGTGGACATTTTGATTATGGAAGACAAGGAACTTCAACGACTCATATATTGCAACAAATTTTATCTAAACTAGAGGAAAGTTACTTTACTTTTTTAACACCTACCGGATTTGGATCTGTATTTCTTGCAATTTTCAGTGTGACAAGACCTGGTGATGAAATAATTGTTGCTGATACAGTTTACAGTCCAACAAGGTTGCTAACAGAAGATTTTTTAAAAGAATTTAAAATCAAAACAACTTTTTATAATCCTCATGATCTTAAGACATTAGAAAAAGCTATTACAAAAAAAACTAAATTAATTTTTGTAGAAAACCCAGGAAGCAATACATTTGATTTTCAAGATTTAGGTAAAATTATTTCAATTGCAAAAAAACATAAAATTTTAACAGCAATTGATAATACTTGGGGAACTCCTTACTTCTTAAAACCTATTAAACTTGGTTTTGATATGGCAATTGTTTCAGCAACAAAATATTATTCTGGGCACTCTGATGTAATGGGTGGAAGTCTAGCAGTAAATAAAAAAGTTTTTCCTAAAGTTAAAGCAGCAGAAAGAATTACAGGTTTAAGATTAGGACCTGATGATGCTTATATAATTACAAGAGGATTAAGAACTTTAGATGTTAGATTGGATAGGCACAGAGAAAATGCAAAAAAAGTAGCAGAATTTTTATCTAAATTTAAAAATATAAAATTATTGTATCCATACAAAAAAGATTCTTACAATTTTAGAATGTGGAAAAAATATTATTCAGGTGCATCAGGTTTAATGGGTTTAAGAATTAAAGCCAAAAGTGAAAAAGCAGTTGTTAAATTTGTAAATAATTTAAAATTATTTGGACACGGTTACAGTTGGGGAGGGTTTGAAAGTTTAGCTTTACATCAAAATGTTAGAGAACAAGGAAATAGAAGCTATCTTAAATTAGCAAAAAACGAATACATAGTTAGACTGCATATTGGTTTAGAGGATCCTACAGATCTTATAGCTGATATAAAACAAGCTCTCAAAAGTCTTAAATGAGCTCAGAAAATTTTACTATAAGTAAAAAAGCTTTAATTACTCTAATAGCTGCATCGATAGTAGTAATAATTTCTTTAGGTATAAGACAGACTTTTGGTTTGTTTTATTTTGATTTCAATACTGACTTAGATATTTCTATTTCTCATTTTGGATTTGCTATGGGATTGCAGTTATTACTCTGGGGAGTATTTAGTCCATTATTTGGTGTAATTACTGATAAGTATGGAGGAGCAGTTGCAATATTTATTGGTTTTGTTTTTTATTTAGTTGGAGTTTTATTTTTTTATTCTGGATTTAATACCGGAAGTTACTTTACTTTAACTATTGGAGTAATGATAGGGATTGGATTAGGTTCTACTGCAATAGGTATTCCTGTATCAGTTGTAGCTAAGCATTTTCCAGCATCTAATAGAACTATTGCAACAGGTATTGTTACATGCGCAGGTTCTTTTGGATATTTTGTTTCTCCTTTGCTCGTAAGATATTCTTTAGTTGAAACAGGTTGGGAAAATACTCTTTTATACTTTTGTCTTCTTTTAGGAATTGGTTTGGTAGTATCTTTATTTGTTAGCACTCCAAAAATACCAGTTGGTGTTAATAAAGATAACAATCAAACTGCAAGAGAAGCCCTAAGAGAAGCATTTGCAAATAAAAGTTTTATCTATCTTACTTTAGGTTTTTTTGTTTGTGGTTGGCATATAGCTTTAGTAGCAACACATATTCCAACTTATATGGCAGACAAAGGTTTGCCTGACTGGACACCTGCAATGGTACTAGCTTTAATTGGTGTATTTAATATGGCAGGTACAATTACGAGTGGTTATTTAGCAACAAGGTATAGTAAGAAAAAAATATTAAGTGCAATTTACTTATTAAGAGGAGTTTCAATTATTTATTTTATTTTTTTACCACCAAGCATATTTAATTCTGTCATCTTTGGAGTTACTTTTGGATTTTTATGGCTATCTACAGTTCCTCCAACAAATGGAATTGTGGCCCATATATTTGGCACAAAATACGTTGGACTTTTATATGGAATAGTTTTCGTAAGCCATCAAATTGGTTCTTTCTTAGGAGCATATCTAGGTGGTGTATTTTATGAATTAAATGGAAATTTTGACTATGCTTGGTACGGATCTATCGCATTATCATTATTTGCAGGTCTGATACACTTACCTATAGTAGAGAAAGCAATTGAAAGAACACAGCCAGCATAAACTTAAATTCAACCCTTACTTAGAGGATCTGTATCAATCAGATAAGCCTTTAATAATTTATAAAGTAGATGGTGGATACAACATCTATACTGATTTTTCTAAAAAAATCATTTTAACAAAAAAAAATATATATAAATTTCTTAATTCCATCGAGAAAAAAAAGTTTAAAAAAGAAACAGATTTATATCTTGGTTTTTTTGGTTATGAAATTTTATGTAATTTAATTGGTATTAATTTAAAAAATAAAAAAAGAATAAATTTTTATAAAGGAATTTTTTACAAACCTGAGACAATAATTAAAATTAGAAAGGATATTAAAGTTATATCTAATATCAAAAAACACACATTCAATTATCAATTTAATAAAACTCAAATACTAAGTCCTTTCAAGATTAATATTTCTTATGCAAAATATAGAAAAATATTTGAATTATTTTCAAAAAAAATAAGACAAGGAGAAACTTATCAAATTAAAATTTGTACAAAATATAAGAATAAATCTTTAATCAATCCTGTTAATTTTTTTTGGAAATTAATGCGTGTCAATTCTTCACCAGAGTCATTTATGATTAAAGATAAGGATTATTCTATAGTAAGCTGTTCTCCTGAAACATTAATAGATAAGAAAAAAAATAAAATAATCACCAAACCAATAGCTGGTACCTTTAAGAAAAAATTATTATCAAATAAAAGTATAGCTCTTAGGTATTTTAAAAATAATGAGAAAGAAACCAAAGAACACAACATGATAGTTGATATGGAAAGAAGTGATTTATCCAAAATTTGCAAACCCGGAAGTGTAAAAATACTTAAAAAAAAATATGTCGAGGAATATAAGCATCTTTTTCATTATGTGACTTCAATTGGTGGAATATTAAATAAAAATACTAAATTGATTGATATTATTAAAGCAATGATGCCAGGTGGATCTGTAATTGGTTGTCCTAAAATTAGGACTTTAGAACTTTTAAATAATCAAGAAAAAGAAAGTAGAAATATTTTTACTGGGAGTTTTGGATTTATTAAATTTAATCAAGACATGAAGTTTAATATTATAATCAGATCTATATTAAATTATAAAAATCAATCAGAGATTTCAGCTGCGTCTGGAGTAGTGCTGGATAGCTCGCCAAAAAAAGAATTTAACGAAAATTATATTAAAGCAAAATCTTTATTGGAGTTATTTAAATGATTTACATAATTGATCATCAAGACTCTTTCACATGGAATGTTGTTCATCAATTTGCAAAGTTTGATAAAGTAAATTGCTCAAACTATTATGAAGTTAATGAAAGATTGCTAGATAAAAGTGATGTGATTGTTTTATCTCCAGGACCTGGATCACCAAAAGATTATCCCACTACCTCAAAAATCTATAAAAAATATAAAGGAAAGAAAAAAATTATTGGTATTTGTCTTGGATATCAAATGATTTTACATAATGAGGGTGGCAAAATAATACAACAGAAAAAAATTTACCATGGTTTTCAATCTAAAATAAAAACAAATAATCAAAGTAAAATTTTTAAACATAATCAACAGTTTAAAGTGGGAAGATATCATTCATTAAAATTAATGGAGCCATTTAAATCAAATTCTATTAAAATAACTATGAGATGTAGTAAAACAAAAATACCAATGGGCCTTGAGGATAATCAAAACAAAATATATGGATTTCAATTTCATCCAGAATCTTTTTTAACAGAAAATGGTAACACTCTTATTAAAAAAATCTTATCAGCTAAGTAATCTTAAAGAAGTTGCATTTAAAGATCTTTGGGGATCCAGAGGTGTATTTACAACAATGCGAATGGTTGGAAAACCTTCCAAGCTAATATTGTTAAAACCACATATTGAAAATTTAATTAAATCTACAAAAAAATATGAAATTACAAAAAAAAACTTAAAGAATATTATTTTAGATCTAATTAAGAAAAATACACTCTACAAAGGTCCTGACAATTTATTTCGAATTGCTTTAAATAAAAAACTAATATCTGTATCTATAAGAAAAAGACCAAAACTTAAAAAAAATTTTAGTCTTTTATTATTTAAATATAAAAGAGTTGAGCCAAATTATAAAAATCTTTATTACAAAAAAATTTTAGCAAAACTTAATAAGGTTGACTCATCTAAATTTGATATTGCTTTAGTTGCAAACAATAAAATTTTAGAAACTGGTACTTCAAATTTAGTCTTTGTTAAAAAAGGAAAAATATTTTCTCCAAAAAAAAATTGTTATTTTGGAAATACACTTAAATTTATAAGTAAAAAAGTTAAAATTAATTTTAAAGATATATCAATCAAAGAAATTAACGATTTTGAAGAAATTATTCTTATTGGATCAGGAAAGGGAGTTACATCAGTGTCAAAAATAGATGAATTGAAATGGAAAAGTAGAAATAATATTTCCTTTAATAAACTTAGCAATATATATAATACTCTTATTTAAACATGAGAGATCCAAACAATCCTTGTTTATTCTGTGATTCAAAAAAAAGTGGTATTGCTCACGAAAATGATCTTGCTTATGCAAGTTACGACTCTTATCCTGTTTCTGATCATCACTGTTTAATAATTCCAAAGCGACATATTAAAGACTATTTTGACATGACTAATGATGAGTTGATTGCATGCAATGATTTATTGCAAATGATTAAAAATGAGATTTTAGAAAAAGATAATACTGTAAAAGGGTTTAACATTGGCACAAATGCTGGAAAAATTGCAGGTCAATCTATACTGCATTGTCATATACATTTGATACCAAGAAGAGAAGGTGACGTAGATAACCCCCAGGGTGGGGTAAGATCAGTAATACCCAACAAACAACATTACAAACGTAAACCGTAAGTTGTTATTAATGACAATAATGACCAATAGTTTTGGTTGAACTCTTTATTTAACTAGATTAGAAAATCTCAAACTAACTTTATAAATAATTAAAAATTATGTTATCTACAAATCCTTTTTCAATATTAGCTGAAACTATTTCACCTTTTGCAATGCAAAGCTTCATAATTGCTATGGTAATTTTGATTGCAGCTGGAACAATTATACAGATGATTGTTCACAAAAATGTTACTTATTTTTTTAACAATGCAAAAAAAGCAAAAGCAAATGCTGTTAAGGAATTGAGTTCAGGAGAAAGAGCTTCAATTATCGCAAAGACAACAGTTTATGATATCGGCACAACTGCAGAACTTGGATTTGGAAAAAGAAGACTTGCACATGTTCTTGGTATGTACGGGACAATATTATTTTGGGTTGCATCAGCAGTACTAGTATTCTGTTATACAGGAGCTGATAAACCAACTTCATCTACATGGTCAATGATTTGGCATGTAGGAGCAATACTTACATGTATCGGTGGATATTGGTTCTGGTTTTTCTTAAGAGTAGATGTATCTGCGGAAGCGCATCCTTGGTACAGAATAATTAAAGCTGATTTATTTGTTTTAGCTTTATTAGCTTGTTCGACTTTTGGTTTGTTGTGGTCTTACACACAATCTAATGGTCAAGCAGGTTTATCTTATTTATTTTTGACTTTATTTGTTCTTTCAAATTTAGTTTTATTTGGAGGAGTTTATTGGTCTAAATTTGCACACATGTTTTATAAACCTGGTGCAGCAATACAAAAAAACTTAGCAGAAGCAGATGGTTCTCGAGATAACTTACCACCTCCTGCTGATGCGCCTGAACAGTTTGGTTTAGGTATTAAAAGAGAACAACCTAAACACTATTAATATGATGAAATTAAAAAAGGAGAATAAATAATTATGTCAACTTTCGTATACATGACAAGATGTGATGGCTGTGGTCACTGTGTGGATATTTGTCCATCAGATATTATGCACATAGATGAAAATATCAGACGTGCAAAAAATATTGAACCTAACTTTTGTTGGGAATGTTATTCATGTGTAAAGGCATGCCCAAATCATGCAATTGATGTGAGAGGTTATGCTGATTTTGCTCCTATGGGTCATAGCGTTAGAGTTAGAAGAGAAGAAGAAAAAGGAACAATCTCATGGAAGATCAAATTTAGAAATGGAACAGAGAAAAACTTTGTTTCTCCAATTACTACAAAACCATGGGGTAAATTTATTCCAAAACTTGCAGAAGGTGACAAACCAAACCAAGGTGAGATTAATTCACAAAGACTTTACACTGAGCCAGAAGGTTTAAATATTGATGGTGAATTACCATCAGTTCCAAAGGAGTCGTTTAAAAAAGGAGTTTACTACTAATGGCTAGACATAAGACACATTACGAGGATTGCGATATATTAGTTGTTGGTGGTGGTATGGCAGGAACAGGCGCTACGTTCGAAGCTAGACACTGGGGAAGAGATATGAAAATTGTTTGCGTAGAAAAAGCAAACATAGATAGAAGTGGAGCTGTTGCTCAAGGTCTTTATGCAATCAATTGTTACATGGGAATGCAATGGGGAGAAAATCAACCTGAAGACCATGTTAGATATGCAAGAAATGACTTAATGGGAATGGTTAGAGAAGATTTAGGTTACGACATGGCTAGACACGTAGACTCTACTGTTCACATGTTTGATGAATGGGGTCTTCCAATGATGAAAAATGAACAAACTGGAAGATATTTAAGAGAAGGTAAATGGCAGATCATGATCCATGGTGAAAGTTACAAACCTATTGTTGCTGAGGCGGCAAAAAAATCTGCTGATAAAATTTACAATAGAATAATGATCACTCATTTACTTATGGATGAGTCTCAAGATAATAGAATTGGTGGAGCCGTTGGCTTCAACATGAGAACAGGTGATTTTCATGTTTTTAGAGCAAAAGCTGTAATAGTTGCAGCTGGTGGTGCTTCTCATATCTTCAAACCAAGAGCAGTTGGAGAAGGAATGGGTAGAACTTGGTACGCTCCTTGGAGTAACGGTTCAGCATATGCTCTTCCGATTGCTGCTGGAGCTAAAATGACACAAATGGAAAATAGAATTGTGTTATGTAGATTTAAAGATGGTTATGGTCCTGTTGGAGCTTATTTCTTGCACTTAAAAACATATACTCAGAACGCTAATGGGGAAAATTATGAGAAGAAATGGTATGATCAAACCAAAGAGTTAGTTGGCGAATATATTGATCATCACCCAACACCTACTTGTTTAAGAAATCATGCTTTCATTCAAGAAGTTGCTGCTGGCGGTGGGCCAATTCATATGGTTACAACTGAAGCTTTCCAAGATCCACATTTAGAAACAGTTGGTTGGGAGAATTTCTTAGGTATGACTGTTGGTCAAGCTGTAGTATGGGCGTCTCAAAACATTGATCCTAAATACACAAATCCTGAATTAACAACTTCAGAACCTTATGTAATGGGTTCACACGCTACTTGTTCAGGAGCTTGGGTAAGCGGTCCTGAAGATTTATCTCCACCAGAATATTTCTGGGGTTATAACAGAATGCTTACAATTGATGGTTTATTTGGTGCTGGAGACACTGTGGGTGGAAGTGCTCATAAGTTTTCATCTGGATCTTTCACGGAAGGTCGATTAGCTGCTAAAGCTGCTGTTAAGTATATCGAAGATAAAAAAGCTGAAGGAGTAAAGGTTTCAGACAAACAATGTGAGGATTTCAAAGCTATGGTTTACAAACCACTTGTAAACTTCACTGTTGCACAAAACGAAATCACTGGTGGAACTGTTTCTCCTAGCTATATATCACCAATCCAAGGTCTACAAAGACTACAGAAGATTATGGATGAATATGTAGGTGGAATTACATCTAATTATATGACTAATGGCAATATGTTGAAAAGAGGCCTTGAATTACTTGAATGGCTTCAAGAAGATCTTGAGCATGTTGGTGCTGAGGATTATCACCAATTGATGAGAGCTTGGGAGTTGAAACATAGAGCTTTAACTTCTCAGTGTGTAACTGAACATACTTTATTTAGAGAAGAAACTAGATGGCCAGGATACTATTATAGAGGAGATCATATGAAACTTGATGATGATAATTGGCATTGTCTGACAGTTTCTAGAAGAGATCCAAAAACTGGTAAATTTAGTATGGAGAAGGTTCCGGTCTACCACATCGTGGATGAGAACGAGAAGAAAAAAGCTTCTTAAGATACTTTAATTAGAATTAGATAAGTAATGGATATTTTATCAAAAAAAGATGATGAAATATATGAGTTGGCCAAACCTATTTGGTTCAACTTGGTAAAATCATCAAACCTTAAAGATTATGGTGGATTTACTAGAGATTTTTCAACTCAGATGCTATTTGGAGCTAATGAGGTAGAGCTTGGAAAACAATGGGCTAATAATAAGCTAATTACAAATCTTCATGAAACGTTCGAGCCTTTTGGATGTCTTAGAAGAGGAGAGCATATAACTGTTCTAATCAAACAGACTAACAAAGAAATACCAGGAGAATTTTTGGGAAGGTTAGTTTTAGGTGTTGAGGATGAAACGGTTAAAGTTTTTGGCGCAACCATCTATTAGAAAAAAATTTCTCTAATATTAAAATAATATTTGACAATTTGTTCTCTGGGTGTATTGACGCACTTAATGCAATTTTCTAACGTAAAAATTTTTAATAAACTAACTAGCTTAAAAGTTTCTTTAATGAAAACAGGTATATTTTTAAGTCTGGCTGCTTATTGGGGAGTTATTATAGTTGGAACTTTTATTACTTTTAACTAAGTTGTTTTTAAACAATTTATTTATTTAAATGGATGTATTTTTACCCATCGCTCAAGTTTTTGTTAATCCAATAGAAATTTTAATTTTAAGCGCGATCGTTGGTGTCCTTTCTGGATTGTTTGGAGTGGGTGGTGGTTTTTTAATGACACCTTTTTTAATTTTTTTAGGCATTCCTCCTGCATACGCAGTTGCAAATGAAGCAAACAATATCCTAGCTACCTCAGTTTCTGGTTCAACAACACATTACTTAAAAAACACTTTAGATTACAAAATGGGTTTAATGATTGTCATTGGTGGGGCGATAGGTACCTCATTAGGAATTTTTACCTTTTCTTATTTTAAAGGTATCGGGAAGATAGATACTGTAATCTCTTTAGCTTACATGTATATTTTAGCAATCATTGGATCTTTAATGTTAGTCGAGAGCCTAGGTGAGATTGATAAAGCTAAAAGAAATATTTTAGTTAAAAAAAAATTACATGTTCATTATTGGATCCATGGTCTTCCTTTAAGAATGAGATTTCCAAAATCAAAATTATATGAAAGTATTTTTACCCCAATAGTTATTGGTTTAGTAGTTGGTTTTATTGCTGCAATAATGGGAATAGGTGGAGCATTTATATTAGTGCCAGCAATGATTTATATAATTAAGATGCCAACTAAACTTGTTCCCGGAACATCGCTTTTTGTTACTATTTTTGTAAGTGTAATTGTTACTTTCCTGCATTCATTTAATTACGGCTCGATTGATTTACTTTTAGTATTTCTACTTGTTATTGGATCAATAATTGGTGTTCAGATTGGACAAAAACTAGGAGAAAAAATTGATAGCTCAGGATTACGAGCATTGATGGCTATTTTGATTTTAGCAGTTGGTATTGCTATTGCTTATGATTCATTTTTTGCAGATCATGATACAAACTCAACAACAACTTCTGTAATTCCTGATTTAAATTTTTTCTCACAATTTATTTTAGATTTTTCTAATGAGATGCCATTCTTTTATGGTTTGTTTTCAATTATGTTTGCAATATTTCTAGGTGTAGCAGCAGCTTTTATAAGAAGATTTTTTTCAAATTTTAAAAAACAAATGTTGATAAAATCTTAATTAAATAAGAAAAGATATAATTCAATAGTCCCTAAACAAACAATCCCAACAGTAGCCATTCCCACAAATCCAACTACAAAAGGTTTGTATCCCATATTTTTTATATCTCTTAAATTAGTAGACATACCAATTGCTGCCATTGCCATTGTTAGGAATATTTTTGATAAAGATTTAATGTTATCTACAGTGCTAAGCCAAATTTCACTATTGTTTATAATAAAAATTTGATCACCAATATTTCGAAAAATAATCATTGCAACAAATCCAAGGACAAAATAGGGAAAAATATTAATTATTGAGTATTTTTTTTCTTTAGATTGGCCTCTATTATAAAGATACGCAAACAAGGGTATCATAATAATCAAAAAGGTATTTCTGATTAGTTTAGTAACTGTTGCTACATTTAAAGTTTCTGGACTATTGAATTGCTGATCATAGATCAATCCAGCAGCTGCTACTTGTGCTGTTTCATGTATAGAAGTTCCTAAAAACAAACCAATTAGAAGTGGTTCACCATTAAAATAAAAATTTGCAAAGTATGGATAGATCAACATTGAGAGAATTCCAAACAAAGTGATGTTCGCAATTGCATAGGATATCTCATTTTTTTTGGCACCAATAACGGGAGCAGTTGCCATGATTGCAGTTGTTCCACATACCGTGCTTCCGATAGAAATTAGATAAGCCATATTTCTAGGAATCTTTAATTTATTGATTAAAAGTTTAATGACTACTAATACACTTACGATACAAATTACTATTAAAGGAATAGCAATTGCACCAAATTCTAGAAACTCAAAAGGTTTTAATTGAATACCTAAGCAAATTATTCCAAGTTTTAAAATATTTTTTTGAGTAAAATCCAAACCTCTTATGAAACTTTCTCTTATTTTAAAAACATTTCCAAAGAACATTCCTAAAAGGATTGCTATCATTGCAGTGGATATAGGACTTTTTTCATATCCGAGTAACTCTGTGCCTATAATATTATTAAAACCTTGCGATAGCGTGTAAAGAACAAACGCAAGTATAATACCAGGTAAAAGTACCAGGTACTTATTTTTAGACATAAACTAGGGTTATTTATTAAGCACTTCTGTAAAGCTTAGTCATTACGAATTCTCTATGACCTAATGCTTCAGCACAAGTTAACCTTCCATTAGCTGTTCTAACAGTTGCTTTAATTAGTTCATCACCAGCTTGATCCAAATTCATTTCTCTAGAAAGTATTTTAGAAACATCGCAGTCGATATGCTCTTTCATGCTGACTGCTGTTAATGGATTAGCTGTTAATTTAACAACCGGCTCAATTGGGTTTCCAATAATATTTCCTTGTCCTGTTGGGAATAAGTGAATATTAAAACCACCAGCGGCTTGCAAAGTAACACATTCTGCTGCAGCTGAAGAAGTATCCATAAAATATAATCCTGGACCTTTTTGTGGTTCTTCAGCAGGTGTTAAAACATCTACGAATTGTCTTGATCCTATTTTTTGAAAATTTCCAAATGCTTTTTCTTCAATTGTAGACAGACCTCCTGCTATATTTCCAGCAGTGGGTTGACTTTCTGATAAATCATCTGTTGCTTCTTTTAAAATGAAATCATTGTATTCATTCCATGTTTTTTTAAACTTCTCTTGTGCTTCTGGAGTTTTACCTCTTTTTTCACAAACAGTTTCAGCACCTGTAAGTTCTGAAGTTTCACCAAAACATAAATGAACTCCTAATGGTTCTAATTTATCCATTAAATTTCCAACTGTTGGATTAGACGCAAGACCTGAAGTAGTGTCAGATTCTCCACATTTTACTGAAATCCAAAGATCACTTATTGGACATTCTTCTCTTTGTTTTTCAGATGCCCACATTGAAAATTCTTGAGCTTTTTTTGAAGCTTTCATGATTGTCTCAATGTCGCCAGCACCTTCAATACTAAAACCTTCAACAGGTTTTCCAGTTTTTGCTACTTCATCAACAATTCTTTTAGTCCATTTAGGCTCAATGCCAATAATTATAGCAGCAGCAACATTTGGATTTTTTGCTGTACCTATCATTGTTCTAAAATGTAACTCTAAATCAGCACCAAACTGTAATCTTCCATACGAGTGAGGTAACGCAATTGTGCCTTTAATATTGTTTGCGACAGCTTCAGCACAAGCATTTGAAATATCATCAACAGGCAAAATGATTACATGATTTCTTGTTCCAGCTCTGCCATTTTCTCTTTTATAACCTAAAAAACTTTTTGGGATTTCCATATTACTACCACTTCTTTGTTTTAACATTGTGAACATGTACGTGTTCACCTTTTTTGATTGATTTGACTACTTTACCAATATCATGACCGTATTTAATAATAGTGTCACCTTCATTTAAATCGCTCATAGCAATTTTGTGTCCTAGAGGAATTTCATCTTCAGATTGAATGTTAACTGTCTTGTCGTTTTCCATGATCCAGCAAGAGCAGTCCTGTTTTGGAGTGATTTTTTCAATAACAACTACTCCTACGTTGTCTTTTTCGTCGTGTATAATGATGTCTGTAGCCATAATGTTGTGTCGAATTGTTTGTTTGAAATTTAGAAAATCTTATATATTAATCGCGAAAATTGACAAACGAATTTTATAAATTCTTAATTATTATACTTTAGAGAGGTTCTAGTCTTATGACAAAAATGACAACAGAAGAAGCTTTTGTAAAAGTTTTACAAATGCACGGTATTGAGCACGCTTTTGGAATTATTGGTTCTGCTTTTATGCCAATATCAGATATTTTTCCTGATGCAGGAATTACTTTTTGGGATGTAGCCCACGAAACAAATGGTGGTTTAATTGCTGATGGTTATACAAGAGCTACAGGTAAAATGTCTATGGTCATTGCACAAAATGGACCAGGAATAACAGGATTAGTAACTCCAATTAAAACTGCATACTGGAACCATACTCCTCTATTGTTGGTAACACCACAAGCTGCAAACAAAACTATGGGCCAAGGTGGTTTTCAAGAAGTTGAACAAATGAACCTGTTTAAAGATATGGTTTGTTATCAAGAAGAAGTTAGAGACCCTTCAAGAATGGCTGAAGTTCTAAATAGAGTAATCGAAAAAGCTATAAGAGGCTCAGCACCTGCGCAAATAAATGTTCCTAGAGATTACTGGACACAAGTAATAGATATAGATCTTCCCCCAATAGTTAGACTTGAGAGACAGGGCGGTGGTTTTGATGCGATTAATAAAGCAGCAGATTTATTATCTAACGCAAAATTTCCTGTAATACTTTCGGGTGCTGGTGTTGTGATTGGTGGAGCTATAGATGCAACTAAAAATCTTGCTGAAAAATTAGATGCACCAGTATGTTCTGGTTATCAACATAACGATAGTTTTCCAGGAAGTCACCCACTAGCAGTAGGACCTTTAGGTTATAATGGTTCTAAAGCTGCAATGGAATTAATTTCAAAAGCAGATGTTGTTTTAGCACTAGGTACAAGATTAAATCCATTTTCAACTTTACCAGGATATGGAATTGATTATTGGCCAAAAAATGCAAACATCATTCAGGTAGATATCAACCCTGATAGAATTGGTTTAACTAAAAAAGTAACTGTCGGAATTAGTGGTGATGCAAAATTAGTTGCAGAGCAAATTTTAGCAAAACTATCTTCAAACGCTGGAGATACTGATAGACAAGCTAGAAAAGATTTAATTCACCAAACAAAATCTGCATGGTTACAAAAACTTTCAAGTTTAGATCATGAAGATGATGATGAGGGAACAGTTTGGAATAAAGAGGCTAGAGAGAGAGATGCAGACAGAATGTCACCAAGACAAGCTTGGAGAGCCATTCAATCTGGAATGCCTGATGACGTAATAATTTCTAGTGATATTGGAAATAACTGTGCAATAGGAAATGCTTATCCTACTTTTGAAAAACCAAGAAAATATTTAGCTCCAGGTTTATTTGGACCTTGCGGTTATGGATTTCCATCTATACTTGGTGCAAAAATTGGTTGCCCTGATACTCCAGTAATTGGTTTTGCAGGTGATGGAGCTTTTGGAATTAGTATGAATGAAATGAGCTCATGCGCTAGGGAAGAATGGCCTGCAATTACAATGGTAATTTTCAGAAATTATCAATGGGGTGCAGAAAAAAGAAATACTACCCTATGGTTTGATAATAATTTTGTTGGAACTGAGTTAGACCCTGAATTAAGTTACGCCAAAGTTGCTGATGCATGTGGTTTAAAAGGTGTAACTGTTAGAACAATGGAAGAGACAACAAATGCAATCAAGCAATCTTGTGAAGATCAAAAGAAAGGAATTACAACGTTTATAGAAGTAATTCTAAACCAAGAGCTTGGAGAACCGTTTAGAAGAGATGCGATGAAGAAACCGGTAAGAGTTGCTGGTATAAACAAAGCTGACATGAAACCTCAAAAATCTTTAAATGGATGATGTTAAAATAGGCTCTAATAGAAGTTTTGGAATTGTATTTTTTGTAGTTTTTTTAATTATAGCAACATATCCATTGATTAAAGGTGATGTGTTAAGGCTATGGTCTTTAATTATATCAATTGTTTTTTTATTTCTTGGATTAGTAAATTCTAAAATTTTAAATCCACTCAATAAACTGTGGTTTAAATTTGGAATTTTTCTCGGAAAAATAATTTCACCATTAGTTATGGGCATTATATTTTTTTTAGTTGTAACACCTATAGGATTACTGATGAGATTGTTAAATAAAGATTTATTGAATTTAAGATTTAACAATAATGGTTCTTATTGGATTGAAAAATGTGAACCAAAAAGTAAAATGAAAAATCAATTCTAACATGAATTTTATAAAAGAATTTTGGGAATTTTTAAAAGTAAGAAAAAAATATTGGTTGTTACCAATAATAATAGTTTTAGTTTTATTTGGTGGATTAATCGTTTTAACTCAGGGTTCGGCTGTAGCTCCATTTATTTATACTATTTTTTAAAGTGAAGTCCATTCTAGGAATATCAGCTTTTTATCATGATAGCGCGGCATGTATAATTAAAAATGGTGAAATCATCGCTGCTGCACAAGAGGAAAGATTTACAAGAAAAAAACATGATCCAAATTATCCTAAAAATGCAATAAATTTTGTTTTAAATTATTCAAATTTAAAATTAAGTGAAGTTGATCAAATAGTTTTTTTTGAAAAACCTTTTTTAAAATTTGAAAGATTATTAGAGACTTATGTTGCTTTTGCTCCAAAAGGATTTGTTTCATTTAGTAAGGCAATGCCATTATGGATTAAAGAAAAACTTTTTCAAAAAAACTTATTGTTTAACAAGTTAAAAGAACATGATGAAAATTTCAAATCAGATGAAAATATTTATTTTTCAGATCATCATTTAAGTCATGCAGCTAGTGCTTTTTTCCCATCTCCATTTGAAGAAGCTGTTGTTTTAACCGCTGATGGTGTGGGAGAGTGGGCAACAACTACAGTGGCTGTTGGTAAAGGAAATGATTTAGAAGTAAAAAAAGAAATACAATTTCCACATTCTTTAGGACTGTTATATTCAGCATTCACTTATTATACTGGCTTCAAAGTAAATAGTGGAGAATATAAGCTCATGGGATTAGCTCCATATGGTTCGCCAATTTATCAAGATAAAATAAAAAAACTTATAGATGTTAAAGATGATGGAACTTTTCGTTTAAATCAAAAATATTTTAATTATGCAACAGGTCTTACCATGACCAATAATAAATTTCATAAATTATTTGGCAAAGAACCTCGTGACCCCAAAAAAGATCAAATAACCCAATTCCATATGGATATCGCTTCTTCTATTCAAAATGTGACAGAAGAAATAATGATCAAACTAGCAAAAGGAATTCGTAATGAATATGGTATTAAAAATTTATGCCTTGCAGGGGGTGTAGCTTTAAATTGTGTAGTTAATGGCAAAATTTTAAAAGAAAAGATTTTTGATAATGTTTGGATACAACCTGCTGCTGGAGATGCAGGAGGTTCGTTGGGTGCTGCTCTTGCACTTTGGTATATTGAACAAGGTAACTCCAGAACTGTTGACAAAAATGATAGTATGAAAGGTTCATATTTAGGCTGCGAGTTTAATCAACAAGAAATCGAAAAAGAACTAGATTTGCTAGGTGCTAATTTTCAAACATTTGATTACGAAAGTTTAATAGAAAAAACGGCAGAATATTTGGCGAATGAGAAAGCTATTGGATGGTTTCAGGGTAGAATGGAATTTGGTCCAAGAGCATTAGGAGGGAGATCTATATTAGGAGATCCAAGATCTGATAAAATGCAAAAAAATCTTAACTTAAAAGTCAAATATAGAGAGAGTTTTAGACCTTTTGCACCATCAATTTTAAGAGAAGACTTATCAAAATGGTTTGATCTCGATGTTGATAGTCCATATATGCTTTTAGTTTCTGATATTAGTGCCGAAAAAAAAATAGAAATGTCAGAACAGCAAAAACAATTATTTGGTATTGATAAATTAAATACTAAAAGATCTGAAATACCAGCTGTTACTCATGTCGATTATTCAGCTAGAATACAAACAGTTACAAAAAATACTAACAAAAGCTATTTTGATTTAATCACAAAGTTTAAAGAAAAAACAGGATGTCCTGTTATTGTAAATACTTCTTTTAATGTAAGAGGTGAACCAATTGTGAATACACCAACAGATGCTTTTAATTGCTTTATGGGAACAGAATTGGATTATTTAGTGATAGGAAATTGTATTTTAAATAAAAAAGATCAAGATCCTAGTTTAAAGAAAGACTATACAAAAGAATTTGAATTAGATTAAATAATCTCTATGCAAGTTCAAAATGATAGCAGTTGTAGTTGGATAAATGATCTTAATCCAAGAACAAACATCAAGTCTCTTCTATCAAACGACGAGTGTGATTGGTTAATAATAGGAGCTGGTTACACAGGTCTGTCTGCTGCAAGAAAATTAGCTCAAATAAATTCAAATTTAAAAATTATACTAGCAGATGCCCAACTAGCAGGTGAAGGTGCTAGTGGAAGAAATTCTGGTTATTTGGTTGATACAACTTTAAACGATGGTTTTACATCAAATAAAGAACTGCAAAATTACAAAAAGAAAGCTGATATTTATTCATTAGGAATAGATGTAGTAAAAAAATTTATTAAAGAACATCAAGTAGATTGTGATTGGAATGAATGTGGTAAATATTTTGCTTCATCAAAAATTGAAGATAAAAAAATTTTAGAAAATTTTTCAAATACATTATCTAAGCTAAGCTTTGAACATAGTTTATTAGGGAACAAAGAGTTGTCTGAAAAATTGGGCACTAGTTTTTATAATATCGGACTTTACACTAAGGGTGGAATTCTACTACATCCAGGAAAATTAGTTAGAGCAATGGTTGATGCTCTTCCTACCAATGTTATTTTGTATGAAAATTCTTGTTTGTTAAATTGGTCTAAAAATAAAGATTTAATTTATTGTAATTTTAAAAACGGAATAATTAAAACAAAAAATATTATTTTTGCTACGAATGGTTTCTTGAAATCACTTGGGATAAAATCAAAATATAACTTTCCCATTACTTTAACTGCGAGCATGACAAGAAGATTATCTGATAAAGAATTTAAATCTATTGGTAAACCAAAAGAATGGGGTGTATTACCAGTAAGGCCAATGGGTGCAACAATTAGAATCACAAAAGATAGAAGAGTTTTGATTAGAAATACAGCTGAAGTACACAATCCATTTGTTATGTCAAATTCTACTCTTAAAAAAAGATCTTTAAATCAGAAAATTGGAATACAAAAAAGATTTCCACAATTACCCAATGATATAATTAAATCATCTTGGTCTGGAATAGTATCAAGAACAAGGAATAGTTCTCAAATATTTGAAAAAATTGATAGTAATATTTTTGCTGCAGGTTGTTACAACGGTTCAGGTATTGGTGTGGGAACTTTATTTGGTGAACAAATTGCTCTTAAAGCAATTAACGAAAGTACAAATGAAATAAAAACAATAGAAGCAAGGAACAAACCTACATGGTTACCTCCGCAACCATTTTTGAATTTAGGAATAAAAACTAGATTAGTTTACGAACGTTTGAGAGCTAAATCAGAAATCTAATTGGTTCTAATTTTTTGATTTATCACAAGAACTGCACCAATGATTAAAATTGGAAGACCCATTATTAAATCATATTGCCATTCTAAATTTTCAAATATTGTTGAAATAATTAATGCTAATACGGGCATTACAACACCAACATAACCAGCTCTTCCAGGTCCAACTTTTTCAAGTAACTTTAAATAAGATATAAAAGCAAATATTGAACCAAAAATTGAAAGATAAAGCAGTGAAGAGATGTAGCTAAAACTAGTTTCAAATAATAATTCAGCTCCTCTAAATTTTGTAATTATCAGTGTAACAATTGAACCATAAAACATAGCATATGCTATTGTTTGTATTGGAGGAAAATCATGGTTTAAGTTTCTTTGGTGAACCATATTACCTGTTGATGCACTAAATGTTCCAATCAAAGCTAGAAACAATCCTATATGGGTTCCTTCGCTGAAACTAAAATTGAAAATTTCATCATTGAAAATGATCAAAATACCCACCATACCAATTGAAGCTCCAATTAAAGTTTTTATAGAAGGCTTCTTTTTAAAATAGAAGGTTTCCCCAACTATATTCATTATTACTACAGTGGAAAATACAATTGCTGGAAAAGCACTAATCAAATAAGTGTTAGACAAATAGAAAAAAACATAATTTACCGAATACAAACAAACTCCAAAAAACAAAAACCAAAAATGTTGATTAATTGAAAATTGTAATTTTTCTTTTTTAATTATTAAAAAAATAAAAATTATAAATGAAGCTATTAAAAATCTATAAAATACAGATACAAGTGGATCAACATAGCCTAATTGAAATTTAATCAGATACCAGGTGGGTGACCAACAAAAAAGAGTGATTATAAAAAGAATAAAATTATTCATGATTAATTAATTTTTACACACGTATTCTATGAATAAAATTATCCTTATGATTATAATATTATGAAATAACTGCTCTTACAGATCCAAGTTTATCAATTTTTGCTGTATATGTTCCTTTTTTTATAATAGGCACAACCCCAACTGTGGATCCTGTAAAAACATAAAAATCTTTGTCTAAATTAATTTTATCTTTTTTAACTTTATTTAAAACAAATCTTAATGAATTTATTGGATTTACATAAACAGCATTTGTGTTTCCATCTACACTTTGCTTAGCTTTTTTATTTGAAATATTTGTTTTTAAATTACCTATGTTAATTTTTTTAAATTTTTTCTTTTGACCAATCAAAAATTTAATATTACCTCCAAAGTCACTACTTAAATCTCCAAAAGAAGTAATACCTTTTCTTTTTTGCCTATATCCAACTACTTCGATACAGGGTGCCATGTGTGAAATATATTTAGTTACGTTACTATTAGTGATCTTAACTTTTGAAGTAAAAAAAGTTTTTTTGATTAAATAACAAACTTCAAGTTCAATCCCTAAAGCATATTTATTTATTTTTACTTTCTTTCCACTTTTTATTAAGTTTTTTTTGAAAACAGATGCAATAAAAGGCTCTTTTTCTTTTAATTTTTTCATTAACGGAATGCCAGTTCCACCAGCTTTAAAACCTATTGTTGGATCTTTTATTTTGCTTTCACATAATTTTCTAAATTTGTCTGCCTCAGTAAGTTTTTTTGTAAATCTACTAGGTATAGGAGAGATAATTTTATTATTAAGAAAAGCATTAACTAATTTATCTGAAATTTTATCTTTAAGTGTTTTTGTCATAAGAATTTTTAATTTATTTTTTTGATGTTTGATTAATAACAAATATTCCTGAAGTTGTAATTATTATTGCGCCTATAATAGTAAATAAATCTGGAACATCATCATAGAAGAAAAATCCAAAAATTATTGCCCAAAAAATTAAAGTATAATGAAATGGTTGTATTATGCTAGCTCTTGCATTTTTAAGTGCTAATATTTGGAAGTATATACCTAATGAAAAAAATAAACCAATTGGCACAAAGAAATATAAAGAATTAAGATTTACAGGTTGCCAAAAATTAAATGCCATTATTGAGGTTATAATAATCCCAACTAAAGAAGAGTAGAACAAGGATACTTCAGGAGCATCATATTCAGTTATTTTTTTTGTTGCGATTTGATAAAGACCCAGAAAAAAAGCTGCTAGCAACGGAATAAAAGAATTTACACTAAATACATCAGACGCTGGTCTAATAATTATCAAAACTCCAATAAAACCTATAAAGATTGCTATCCAAGTTTTGATTGATACTCTCTCATTTAAAATAAATACAGATAAGGCAACTATAATTATAGGTGCTAGTGCACCTATGCTATGAGCGTTCGCTAAAGACAGGTGTTTAAAAGATAAAACAAAAAAACCAGATTCTAAAATAGATAATAGACTTCTTATAATTTGAAGTTTTAAATTATTAGATCTATAAAAATTATTATTGTTAGCTCTTTTTGCTTCTATCAAGCCCAACAAAAGCACAAAAGTATATTTGATAAATAATAATTGAAATATAGAGTAATGAATAACCGCAGTTTTCTGAATTGCATCAAGAATTGAAAATGAAAAGTAAGCAATTATTGCAAAAATAATTCCTAGGGTTTCTCTTGATTTAAATTTCATTTTTTTTGTTTTAATTTTATCTCAAGTTGTTATTGATTAATTCAGACCGTCATGGATTTTGTATTATTATATTTTGTTATAGCAAGTTTTTTAATAGTGATAGTGCCTGGCCCCACTGTCAGTCTGATAATTGCTAATTCTTTAAGATCTGGTGTAAAAGCAGGATTATTAAACGTTTTTGGTACCCAAGTTGGCGTTTTAATTTTGTTATTTTTATTAGCACTTGGATTTGAATTAGTTTCTCCTTTTCTAGAAGTGATTATTAATTATGTAAGAATACTAGGTTCAATTTATTTAATTTCACTTGGAGTAATTACAATTAAGTCAGATATTGATTTAAACAAAACTCATGTAACTAAATTTGAAAAAAAATATTTTCTCCAAGGATTAATAGTAATTTTAACTAATCCAAAAATATTTTTGTTCCTTGGTGCATTTATTCCTCAATTTATTAATATAAATGAACCTGTTAGTTATCAGATAATTTATTTTGGAATTATCTTTATAATTGTAGCTACAATATTTGATAGCTCATATGCATTTGTATTTGGTAAGTTTAGAGAATTCATAGCATCAAAATATTTAAAAATTTTAAATCAAATTGGTGGGTTTATATTAATCCTGGTTGGCATTTGGATGTTTTTTTATTAATTTTTTTATTTGATTAGAGCAACTGCTTCTTTAGTCAAGATAGCGTATCCTTTATTTGTATAATGATCCCATTTGTTGTTAATATTTTTAAAAATATTTAAAATATTTTTCTCATCATAATTTTTAATCAAATAATCACTGTAATCGAAAAAACTTATGTTTTGTTTTTTTAAATGAGATTTAATCATACTGATTTTATCATTCACAAGTTTTTTAAATTTTTTTTGCTCTAAAGTTTTGGCGTAAAGAATATCTGGGGTTAATGAATTAAAAACAACGTAAAAATTTAAATTATTCTTATCGGTTTCATTAATAAATTGATTAAGTATTTTAATAAATAATTTATCTATTTTTTTATTTTGAAGATATAAATACTCACTACTTGTTGATTGTTTTTTTTTAAAAAATAATTCAATTAAATTCCCAACTTGTTTAAGATTTAAATGGTATACACTAAAAAAATCGTTCCATAATCTTTTTGCTTTATTTCCAAAATATTCATTTAATACTTCAACTTTTTTATCTCTATTATTTTTAGTCGACAAATTTTGTTTATAATTTTCATCATTTAAATACTTTATTAATATCTGATTATTTTTTTCTTTAGAGAGATCATAAAAATCATTTTCTGGAGTAATGAATAAAAATATATTTTTTACTTTATAATCAAACTTATACTCTTTAAATGTAGCATACTCCAATAGTGGACCATTGCCACCAACACCAAAACTTAATGTAGATAGACCTAATTTTTTAAATTGTTGATTTAAATTAAAATTATTATCAACACACATTCCTTGAACGTAAGAATCTCCAATTAGAAGAGTGTCTATATTTTCAATTTTAGAATTATTAAAGCCATTTGCATCTGAATTAAAATAGATTGGTTTATTATTTTCGTCTAAACACAAAAGAATTTTAGAATTTTCATAACCTGATAAAGGCAAAATATCATTTTTTTTATCTAAAAGCTTGTAGCTACCAAAATTTAAATAAATTTTTTTACTCAAATTTTTTTTTAAGTCTTTATTTAAATAATATAATCTTGTTTTTTCAAATATTTTGTCATTATTAAAATTTATGATTAATTCCAAAATATAGAGAAAAAAATAAAGCAATATGAAATTTATAAAAATAATTTTTGTCAATTTATAATATTTCATTATTTTAAAACTGACATTGGGTCCAATCTAGTTTGAAACCAATTAATTCTAAAATCAAGATGAGGTCCAGTTGATCTACCTGTCGATCCTACGGTTCCAATAATATCCCCTTGATTAATTAAATCTCCAACAGAAACTAAAACATTTTCTAAATGTGAATATATAGTTGATATACCATGACCGTGATCCATAATTACTGTACCACCGGTATAATATAAATCATCTTCAGCCATTGTAACTTTTCCCGAGCCAGATGATTTAATCATTGTCCCTTGTTTTGCTGCTATATCAATTCCGTAATGTGGCCATCTAGGTTTACCGTTTAAAATTCTTTGACTCCCATAAACACCACTAATTATTCCTTCAACGGGCATTATAAATTTTTGCTTAAAAAACTGTAATTCGGAATTAATTGCTCTTGCTTCACCAATTGCATTATTTTCTTTTTTTATTCTTTTATAGACAGACTCGGGTGGGGTTACTTTGCTTTCTTCTAAGCCATCTATTCTTTGAATGTTGTATTTTCTTTTTAAAACTTTTTTGGTTATTGTAGATTTTTTTTCATCAAAGATTTTTGTAAAAGTAAGATCATATTTTTGATCTCTATCAATACCAAAAACGAAAAAACCATCTTTTGATACTCTTACTTCTTTTTTTCCAACAATTATCTTTGCACCAGGATTTGTTTTTCCTAAGATAAAATGACCTTGTAAGAATTTACCTTGAAATTCTATTGCGTTTGCAGTTGAAAAAAATAAGAAAAATATTAAAAAAAATCTATTTATTACTGAGCTGTCCATCCACCATCTATTATAATTGATGTTCCAGTTATCATTGAGGAAGCAGGTGAGGCTAAGAAACAAACTGTTGTTGCTACATCACTTTCAGTTGCTGCTTTTCCCATTGGAATATTTCCAAGTGCTAGTTTTTTAAATTTTTTATTTTTAAAGAAATTTTTAACCATTGGAGTTTCAACAAACGTAGGAGCTACTGTGTTAACTCTTATATTTCTTTTAGCTAACTCTACTCCCATACCTTTTGTCAAACCTTCAATCCCAAATTTAGTCATATTGTAAACATTTCTCCCACCCATACCAACATGACCTAATTGAGAAGACATGTTGATAATAGAGCCGGGTCTCTTTTTATTTTTAAGCATTTTTTTAACTACTAGTTGTGCAACGTTAAATGCAGCTTTTAGATTTAAATCTACCAAGTAATTCATGCTTTTTTGTTTAATTTTTTCAAAAGGTTCAGGAATATTAGTTCCAGCATTGTTTACCAACACATCAATAATTTTGATTTTTTCTAATTTTGCTTTTAGATCTTCATAATTCATTACATCACAAGGAACTTTGATTACTTTACCTTTAATTTTTTTAATATCTTTTTCTAATTTATTTAAATCAGATGGAGTTCTGCTTAAAGCTATTACAGTTGCCCCAGCTTCAGCTAGTGCAATAGAACAAGCCCTCCCAAGTCCTTTACCAGCACCAGTAACTAGTGCATACTTATTTTTAAGATTAATTTTTTGAAGATACATTAAAAGAATATTATTTTAATATCTGTATAAATCAACTCAACAGCTACTATTAATATTGCCAATAACCCAACCCATGCAATCCATTTGTATTTTTTTATCCATCCAGAAATTAATGTTGCAGCAGTTGCCATTAAAACAATCGATAGAACCAATCCAAATACAAGTAATCCATAATGATCACCTGCAGCACCAGCAACACCCAAAACATTATCTAAACTCATTGTGAAATCAGCAAGTAAAACCGTCCAAATTGCTTTTAAAAAGCTTGAGTTATCTACTTTTATATCTTCCTCTGAATCTGATCCTTTGATTACATCAACATAAAGTTTGTAGACAATATAAAGAAGTAAAATTCCACCAATAAGTCTCAGTCCAGTAATTTGTAATAAATAAGCTGTTAGTAATGTTAATATTATACGTAATATTACTGCACCACCAATTCCCCAAAATATAACTTTCTTCCTTTGTTCAACAGGAAATTTTGAAGCTACCATTCCAATTATAATGGCATTGTCACCAGCTAGTACTAAATCAATAAAAATAATTTGTGTTAAAATAGCAATTTGCTCGGGAGTAAAAAATTCTGCAAACATTATTGTTGTAGTATCATGTCAGCACCTTTTTCTGCAATCATAATCGTAGGTGCGTTAGTGTTTCCCGAAGTAATGTTAGGCATTATCGATGCATCAATAACTCTAAGATTTTCTATTCCTCTTACTTTTAATTTTTCATCAACTACTGACATTTCATCTTGTCCCATCTTACATGTACCGACAGGATGAAAGATGGTTTGTGCAAAGTTTGATGCTTCTTTTACCAATTCTTCGTCATCATCAATATGAATACCAGGTCTATATTCCTCAGGTGTATATTTCTTAAATGTTTCAGATTCCATTATAATTTTTCTTGTCAATTTTAATCCTTTAGCAGCAATCATCCTATCGTGATCAGTTGACAGGTAATTTTGTTTTATTTTTGCGTAAACGCGTGAATCTTTATCGACAATACTTACATGACCTCTACTTGTGGGTCTTATATTAGAAACAGTTGGAGTGAAGGCGTGAAAATCGTGATTTTTTGTAGCTCCCAATGTATCCATACTCATTGGTTGAACGTGCCATTGTAAATCTGGTAATTCTAAAGAAGGATCACTTTTTGCAAACATACAAAGCTGACTTGCTCCCATAGTCATTGGACCACTTCTTTTAAAAACATATTCTAATCCGATAAGTAAATTTCCAAACAAACTATTAATTTTTTTGTTAAGAGATTTTAAACCATTAATTTTATAAATAGGTCTTAACATTAGGTGATCGTGTAAATTTTCACCAACACCATTTAAATTATGGACCATATCAATTCCCAATTTTTTTAGTTTTTCTGGATTTCCAATTCCTGATACTTGCAATATTTGAGGAGAACCAATTGCACCTGAAGAAACTATAACTTCTCTATTTGCTTCAGCTGTTTTCAATTCATTATCTTGCCAATACTCAACTGATTTTGCCTTTTTATTTTCAAAGTTAATTTTTTTAACATGAGCGTGAGTAATAATTGTTAAATTTTTTCTACGCTTAACAGGGTTTAGATAACCAACAGCAGTGCTGCATCTAAATCCATCTTTTTCTGTTACTTGAAAATAACCACAGCCATGATTATCACCTGTATTAAAATCTTTCGTTTTTGGTACACCAAATTCCTCAGCAGCGTTTTGAAACTCATCTAAAAGAGGAAGATGTATTCTTTGATCTGAGACAGAGAGAGGTCCACCAACTCCATGATATTCACTTTTGCCCCTTTCTTGATTCTCTGCTTTTATAAAATAGGGCAGAACATCATCCCAACCCCAGCCAGTATTTCCAAGCTGTCTCCAAATATCATAATCTCTGTGTTGTCCTCGTATATATAAAAGTCCATTGATAGAAGAGCTTCCTCCTAAAGTTTTTCCACGGGGATAACGTATTGAAATATTATTCATGCTTTCATCTGGTTCTGTCTTGTAACACCAGTCAGTACTAGGGTTATGCATTGTCTTAAAATAACCAACTGGAATATGGATCCATGGGTAATTATCTTTACCTCCAGCCTCAATCAAAAGAACTTTGTGTGAGGAGTTTTCTGATAGCCTATTTGCTAAAACACAGCCTGCAGATCCAGCTCCTAGTATAATAAAATCAAAATTATTCATAAATTAGAACTCTTATAAATTAAAAAAATTATATTTCTAACAAATCTGTTAAAAATTTAAAAATATACCAATATTAACACTTGTTTTAGTTTTCATTCTTTGACAAAGTTTTGACTTTAAAAATAAAGAGAGGGAAACAAATGAAAAAAATCATTTCAATGTTATTTGCAGTTGCAATGGTGTTTGGATTTATTTCAAATGCTAATGCTGCAAAAACACTAAAATGTCAGACAGTTCTTAACACAAAAGCTGATGAAGTTAAGATGTTAAAGGACTTTACTGACACAGTAACAGCGTTAACTGGTGGATCTCTTAAGTTTGAAATTATGCCAGCTGGAGCTGTTGTTGGTGTAAAAGAAACTTTAGATGCAGTTGACAAAGGCCTAATCGATTGTGGTTTCGCATGGACTCACTATTGGTCAGGTGACCATCCTGCAGCTATGCTATTCGGTTCTCCAGTAGCTGGTGGTGGTGTTGGTATTGACAATATTGCATTCTTATCATGGTTCCAGTATGGCGGTGGAAAAGAGTTATACGACAGACTATGGAAAGAAATGGGAAGAGACATCAAAGGATTTATGATTCAACCAGTTGGACCAGAAGCTTTAGGTTGGTTTCCAAAACCAATTAAAGATATGGCTGACTTTAGAAAATATAAATTCAGAACTCCTCCAGGAATTCCAGGACAAACATATAAAGACATCGGTATTGCATCTGTAGCTATGGGAGGTGGAGATATTCTACCAGCTTTAGAAGCAGGAACAATTGATGCCGCTGAATGGTGTTGTCCAAAACCAGACTTAACGTTTGGTTTCCAAAAAGTATTAAAGCACTACTACCTACAAGGTCTACACCAAGTAGTAGTAAATGCTGACTTTTATATTACTGGAAAAACATACAACGCTATGAGCGATCATGAGAAGAAGTCTCTTGAAGTTGCAGCTAATGCATCATTAGCTAAATCTTTAAGTTACAGAATCTATGAAAATGGTAAAGCTTTAAGAGAGCTTACTGAAGTTCATGGAGTTAAATTAGAGGACACACCTTCTGATTACTTCACAGAATACATGGCTGCAGCTAAGAAAAGTTTGGAAACAAACGCTGCAAACAATGCATTCTTTGCAGAAGTATGGGACTCTATGAAAGAATTTGCTGATATAGCAGTTCCTTTCTGGAGTGGTGCTCAAATGTCTAATGCGAAGCTAGGAATGGCTCACGCAGCAACATTAAAGTAATCCAATAATTAATCTATAATTCAATTAGAGCGGACTTAATTGTCCGCTCTAATTTTTCTAACAAAATTTTTATGGCTGAAGAACCAACTAAACTAGATATATCAGATGAAATGATAGCCGAAAGGCGAGGTGGTTCAGGAAAGATGCCAAATGACATGCCATCATGGATGGCAAGTTCTATTGTAAATATTGATAAATTTAGCAAATGGATAGGTAACGTTGTTTGTTGGATACTGATGCCACTTATCTTTGCTATGACTTACGAAGTTTTGGCGAGAAAACTTTTTCATGCACCTACAATTTGGGCTTATGACATAAGTAGATTTTTGTATGGTGCACTATTCATGTTAGGTGCAGGTTATGCACTTTCAAAAGGTGTTCATATAAGAGCAGATTTTTTATACAGAAATTTCAAAACAAAAAACCAAGGAACTATTGATTTTTGGTTATATATTTTATTTTATTTTCCAGGACTAATAGTCTTTCTTTATATGACAATTGGTTATGTAGGTGAATCTATTCAAAGAGGTGAAAGAGGAATGGATACTACATGGATGCCTTATATGTGGCCAATTAAAACTTGTTTATTGGTTGGTATAGTATTTTTATTAATCCAAGGTATTTCAGAATTATTAAAAAGTTATTGGGCTGCTACTAGAGGAAAATGGCCAGGAGAAGATGAATAATGTTAGCTGAATTTATAGATCCAGCATATTTAGGTTTTATTCTGGTAGGAGTAATGCTTTTTGCAATTTTCGTAGGATTTCCTATTTCATTTACACTTATATTTTTAGGTTTTGTATTTGGATATTTAGGGTTTGGAAAATTGGTCTTTTATTTAATGACGCTCCAATTTTCGATGGTCATGACCGAACAAACCCTCGCCGCCGTCCCACTCTTTGTCTTTATGGGTATTATGATGGAGCAGGCAGGTTTGATGGAAAGATTATTCTCATCATTTCAAATGATGCTCGCAAGAGTTAGAGGTGCATTATATTACGCTGTTCTTTTTGTTTCAGTTATTTTTGCTGCAGCAACAGGGATTGTTGGCGCTTCAGTAACTATACTCGGTATCATGGCAGCAAAATCAATGAATAGATCTGGCTATGATGTTAGACTTGCTGCAGGAACGATAACAGCTGGAGGTACTTTAGGAATTTTAATACCTCCAAGTATCATGCTTGTTGTTATGGGCCCAATTATGGAAATTCCAGTTATTGATTTATTTGCGGCTGCTATAATTCCAGGAATTCTTTTAGCAAGTTTATACGCTGGATACACAACAATAAGATGTATGATAAATCCTAAATTGGGACCTGTAATTCCTGAAGAGATGAGAGCCGCTAGTATGAAAGAAGTTTGGATTGAATTCTTCTTAGGTTTAGTTCCACCCGCAGCCTTAGTGTTTGCAGCATTAGGAAGCATACTTTTTGGTTTTGCAACTCCAACAGAAGCAGCTGGCTGTGGTGCAATGGGAGCTTTACTACTTTCTTTAGCATACAAAAAATTAACTTTTTCAAAACTTCAAGAAGCACTTGTTAAAACTTTAGAGATAACAGCTTTAATTATGGTTTTAGTTGCAGCATCAAACTTTTTTGGTGCTGTTTTTGCAAGACTAGGTACTCCAACTTTATTAACTGAATTCTTGTTAGGTTTAGACATGAACAAATATTTAATATTAGCGATTGTAATGGTTGCAATATTTTTATTAGGTTGGCCTTTAGAGTGGGTACCAATCGTAATGATTATTGTGCCAATTATTTTACCATTGATTGAAGCTCTTGGCTTTAATCTTACTTGGTTTGCAATATTAGTTGCTGTCAATCTCCAGACCGCCTGGCTATCCCCACCAGTGGCTTTGTCTGCGTATTTCTTAAAAGGGGTGGTGCCTGAATGGGATTTAAAAGATATTTATTATGGAATGATGCAATTTATGGTGCTTCAAATAATTGGTTTGGTTTTAATTATAATATTTCCTAAAATTGCACTTTGGTTACCAACTCTCCTGTATGGACAGTAGAAATTATTAGTTTAAAATAATTTTTAGTGAATCAGCCTAAAGTTAAATACTCCCTCTCAAATTGGGATTTAGTTTCGGTAAATCCAAATTATAAAACTTGGAATTGGAAAGACCTTTTTTGTTACTGGGGAGTTAATGTACAAAGTGTAATTGGTTTTTCTCTAATTGCCTCACTTTATATAATGTACAATCTAAACACCTTTGTGGTTTTGATAGGAACTTTATTAGGTTCATTTTTTGTTTATTTATTTGCTAATTTTATTGGAAAACCTTCACAAAAGTTTGGATTACCTTTTGTAGTTTTGTTGAGATCTTCTTTAGGATTTAATGGAGCGAAATTTTTTGGATTAATAAGAAGCTTGGTTGGAATTTTCTTATTTGGAATTCAAACTTATTTTTTATCAAAAATTTTAACTTATCTTATTAGAATATTACTTTTCACTATCGATGAGTCATTGTTAGTACAAGATATATTTATTTTTTATTTTTTTGGTTTAAATATTATCGATTGGTCATCAATTTTAATTGTAATTATTTTTCAAACATTTTTGTTTAGTATTGGTGCTCAATATAATAAAAAAATAATAAATTTTTCAGCAATCAGTGTTTATGTAGGAATTATTGTTTTTTTCTTCCTTGTTTTTTTAAGTGATGTCAAATTAACATCAAAAGCCTTTGTAAATATTTTTAATACCAAAAATTTTTTTGATCTTAATAATTTATTACCACTTTTAACTGTAGCAGGAACTGTCTTTGCTTATTTTTCAATATTAATAATTAGTTTTGGGGACATTTCTAGGAATGTTAAAAATACTAAAGAGTTGGGTAAAGGGAATTTAAGTTTGCTTATTAATTTAATTATTTTCTCTTTTTTCTCTATATTTATTGTTGCCGGATCAGATGCACTTTTAAATCAAAAATTTTCAGACATAGACAGAATTTTTACAAATCCCACTGATATAATTGGCAAATATGACAATATTCAAATAACTACATTGGTACTATTTTTTATTATGATTGCCTCGGCATCTACGAACTTAGTAGCTAATTTTATTCCTTCTCAATATTCACTAATAAATTTTGTTCCAAATAAATTATCTTTGAGGAGTGCAAGTTATATAATTTCTTTCCTCGGTTTGTTGGTAGCTATTTTTTGGCTTACAATTTTGAGTCAAATTGGCATTTTATCTTTTATAGATACATTTGGTGCATTTTTTGGACCGTTATTTGGAGTAATAGTTGCTGACTATTATCTGATCAATAAACAAAGCTTGAGTAACAAAGATTTGTATTCAGTAGAAAAAGAAAGTAGTTACTATTATTCAAGAGGGTGGCATATCAAAGGTGTTTACTCAGTATTTCTAGGTTTTATTTTTTCAGCATCAACAATTTGGAACACAAATTTAATGTTTTTACAGTCTTATGCATGGTTAATTGGTGCATTTGTAGCCTGGATAACGTATTACTTGTTGGCAAAAAAATAATATGAAAGCTTTAGTATATACTGGAACGCAAGAATTAGTTTACAGAGACGAACCTAATCCAATTGAAGTTTTGGGAGAAAGTATTTTAAAAATCCATGCTTCAGGAATATGTGGTTCTGATATGCACGCATATCATGGACATGATGAGAGAAGAATTCCTCCGTTAATATTAGGCCATGAAGTTAGTGGTGAAGTCCAAAATGGTAAATTTAAGGGTAAAGACGTTGTTTTAAATCCTCTGATAACTTGTGGTAAATGTGAATACTGCACAAGTGGAAGAGAACATCTTTGTCCTCATAGAATTATTTTAGGTATGAATAAACCAATTGAAAGACAAGGGGTTTTTGCAGAATTTGTCTCAACACCAGACTCAAATATTTATGAAATCCCAGATGGATTAGATAAAAATGAAGCGCCAGTAGCAGAGCCAACTGCAGTTTCTCTACACGCAGTATTAATTGGTGAACAATCTTTAAAAAAACCTTTGTCTGAATGTAAAATTTTGATCCAAGGTGGTGGTGCAATAGGATTATTATGTGGTTTAATTTTATCTAAAATTAAAAATAGTAAAAATATAATTCTCTCTGATCCTAATAAATTGAGATTAAATGAGTGCTCAAAATATTTAGATGCAAAATATGTTGCACCAGACCATAATGAAATAGAAAGTAATAAATTTGACATTGTATTTGATACGGTAGGTTTGGAAATTTCAAGACAACAAGCTATTGAAGTGGTTAAGCCGGGCGGCTCAATTATACACATAGGCTTAACTCAGCCAGCTGGAACCTTTAATTTTAGAAAAATGACACTTCAAGAGGTGACCGTAATAGGAACTTATTGTTATACCAATAAGGATTTTGAGCAAACTTTAGCAATATTAGCTAACAAAGATATAGGTTCTCTAGATTGGATTGAATTTAGAGATTTAAAAAATGGTGGTGATGCCTTTAAACAAATTCATGATGGCACCTGTGTTGCGCCTAAAATTATACTGATACCTTAGAATTAGAATTTAATTTTATAACTCTAGAACTACCCATTTTGAGGTCATTAGACATAATTGGTGCAGATATCATTATTGACCAATAAATTAAAAGTAAAAAAATTGAAATTGTTTTCATATTATTTATTTAAAAATTAATTCTGATTTTTGCATGTTTAAATCTTGTCTAAATAATGTATTAAGAACTTAAATTATGAAAATATTTTTTAAATTCATTGCAATTTTTTTGATTTCAATCAGCTCAGTTATTGCAGATGAAGTTGTAGTTTTTGAGTTTACAGAATCAGAACTTTCAGAATTAACTGTTAGAAAAGTAAGAGGAGCAAAGAACGAGACAAACTATACGGTTGGGAAAAATGAAAATGGAAATTTTTTAAAGGCGGTTGCTGATAATGCAGCATCTGGTCTTGGAAAAGAGGTTAAAATTGATCTTAACAAGACACCTTTTATAAATATTACCTGGAAAATTGAGCAAGATTTGTCTGGAATTAAGGAAGACACAAAAAAAGGGCATGATTTTGCGGCGAGAGTTTTTGCTGTTAAAAAAACAGGTGCAACACCATTATCAAATAGAGCAATTAACTATGTGTTTTCAAGCAACAATGATGTTGGCCAAAGTTGGCCAAGTCCTTACACAAAAAAATCTATAGATAATGTAATGGCAACAACAAAAACTAATTTAAATGAATGGGTAACAGTTAAATCAAATGTAAAAGAAGATTTTAAGAAATTCCACGATTTAGATTTAGATGAATTAGATGGCTTGGCGGTTATGGCGGATACAGATAATTCTAAAATGAAATCTATAGCCTATTTTCAGAACATTTATTTTTCAGCAAATTAAACCAATTTTTGATCATTATTACACCAAGTTTTATTTAAATTTTAATCTGTAATGATAATATCAGAAAATGCACAAACTTTTTACTCACAATATTAAAATTTATTATGAAGATACCGACTCAGGAGGAGTGGTTTATTATGCAAATTATTTAAAATACTTTGAAAGAGCTAGAACAGAAGCGCTATTAACTATTGGTTTAAGTAATTTGAAAATTAAAGATGAGTTTAATTCTTTAATAATCGTTAAGTCATGTAATATTGAATATAAAAAATCAGCATACTTAGAAGATAATTTAACAATAAAATCTTTTATTTCCTCTTTATCAAAAACCTCTTTTGTAATGGATCAGTCAATTTACAGAGATGATTTATTAATTGTGAATGCTAAAATACATTTGGTATTTGTAAATACAATCGGAAAACCTACAAAAATTCCTGAGATAGTTTTAAATAGCTTTGACCCTTATATTTTAAAATCTAAATAGCTGTTACTCTTTTTATATTTTTGAAAAAATTAACTATCATTTTTTCAGATATTAATTTTGTATTTACATTTCTAGGACTTGGATGATAACAAGCGTACAATCTGATTTTGTTTGATAAATCATAATATTTCCCATGCTTAAAAGTATACTTTCCATTTAATTTATTTTTACTTTTGTAATATTTAATACAATTATCAAAAGCAACTTTGCCTAAAGCAACAATTGTTTGGATTTTGCTTAAAGTTTCAATCTCATTTTGAAAATGATTTGAGCAATTTGACAATTCTTCATTTGTTGGTTTGTCACCAGGAGGAACACATTTCAATATATTGGTTATAAAAGTTGATTTTAATTCCAGTCCATCATTTAAACCTTCTGAATAAGGTAGGTTAGAAATATTTGCTTTTTTTAGACAAGAAAACAAGAAATCGCTTGATTTGTCTCCAGTGAAAGGTCTTCCAGTTCTGGTTCCACCATGAGCCGCTGGCGCCAATCCTAAAATTAATAATTTTGAATTTGTCTTACCAAACCCTGGAACTGGTTTTCCCCAGTAAGTTTCGTTTATGTTTTGTTTTCGTTTTTCAGTGGATATTTTTTTAATAAAATTAATTAATCTAGGACATTTTCTACATTTAATAATTTTCTTATTAAGTTGTTTTAATTTATTATTCATAAATGAAAATTTTAAAATTTTTTTTAATTATATTTATATTTTTAAGTTCTCCAATTAAAGCAGTTTCAAATGAAGCTATGATTGGTGAGCTTCAAAAAGGTGGTAAATTAATATTTATTCGGCATGCTTATGCACCTGGAGGAGGAGATCCTTCTAATTTTGATGTCAATAATTGTGAAACTCAAAGAAACTTAAATGACGAGGGAAGAGTACAATCAAAAAAAATTGGAAATTTTTTTAAACAAAATGATATTTTAATAAACAAAATTTACTCTAGTGAATGGTGCAGATGCAAAGAAACTGCAAAAATAGCCTTTAAATATTATGAAACAAAAAATTTTTTGAATTCATTTTTTAGTGCAAAATTTGCTAAAAATAGAAAACAACAAGTTATTGATTTTAATAAATTCTTAAATACGTGGGATCAAAAACAAAATATAATTTTTGTAACACATTACGTGGTAATATCTGAACTTTTAAACTACGCACCATCCTCAGGTGAGATTGTTATTTCAGATAAAAATTTAAAAGTAATTGATACTTTAGAAATAGAATATTAAATTAGTATTTATGTCTTCAAAAAGAGCTATGCGACAAGCACAAAAACAGGCGTTTGCTAGACATAGATCAAATATTTCAAATAGTAGATTTGATTTTAAAAAAAAAAATTTAGATAAACTTAAGGAAAATAAAAAAAAGAAGTCTTAACTTTGATTTGCAAATTTTTCTATTTTTTTACATGTAGAAATTTTTGAAATCCCTTCGATATCATTCATAACACTTTTAATAAATATCTCGGGCTTGTTCTTTTCAATTAATATTTGAGTGTAAAACTGAGGATAACCATGTTTTAAAGTAAAAATTTTACCATCTTCCTCATAAATATTTCTGACATATGAGTTTGATTTTTTTACACTTAAATCAGTAATTCTATATTTTTGATAAGTTTTTTCAGCATAAACATAATTTCTAGTCATAATTAATTCATTAAGATTAAATATGTATTCATTTTTTAAATATTTATCTTCTTTGTGATCACATTTACTTAAAATTATAATTTCTGAAAATGAATGATTTATAAATGACAGAAGGAATAAAATGAGAGAAAAAAAAAATAAATTATTTTTTTTCATTTTTTTCAGCAAAAAATAATCCAATTAAAAATAGTGCCGTCCACCCAATTCCCAGTAACGCTTTAGGGCTAGTTTCAGCACTCCACATATCTAGAACTAAAGCACCAAAGATTAATCCTATAATGTAAATTGTAACTACAATTGTTGATTTACTCATTTTTAAGACTTTTTTTGAATAAAGATATTCCGTTATTTATTTTATGTTCATAAGACTCGTTAAAACTATTTAACTGCCAACCACTTAATCTTTTTTTGATACTTTCTAAATTATTTTGTTTCCATTCATCTGTAGTTTCTTCTTGTTTCCACTGTTTTTTTTCATCATTATTTCTCCCACAGCCATAACAATAACCTGTTGAGGGATCTGTTTTGCAAATACTAATACAAGGCGAAATAATCATAATATTTATATTTTTATATCCTTTTACACTATTATTCGGATTGGACAAATGAGTTCAATAATATATAAAGCACCTAATTTAACTGGGGCGATGGCGGAATTGGTAGACGCGCTGGTCTTAGGAACCAGTCGAGCAATCGGTGAAGGTTCGAGTCCTTTTCGCCCTACCATTAAATAATTATGAAAGTTACTGTAGAAAATAAAAAAGGTTTAAATAAAGATCTAAAAATTTTTATCGATAAAGAGACTATGAACTCTTATATGGATGAAAAATATGAGGAGATTAAAGGAACAGTAAATTTAAAAGGTTTTAGACCAGGAAAAGTACCAAAAGAAATTTTAAAAAGACAATTCGGCAAAGCTGTATTTGGTGAAGTATTAGACAAAGTTTTAAAAGATACATCCACAAAAGCATTGGAAGAAAACAAAATTAAACCAGCAGGTCAGCCAAAATTAGATTTAAAGACATATGGTGAAGATAAAGAATTAGAATATGTCTTGTCAGTTACAGAATTACCTAAAGTAGAGATTAAATCATTAGAAAACATTAAATTTGATGAATACACTGTTAAAATTGATGATAGTGAGACAGATAAAAGAATAAAAGAAATTGCTAAGAACCAACCAAATTTTAAGGAAGGTGCACCTGATACAAAAGCAAAAGAAGGTGATCTAGTTGCATTAGATTACAAAGCAACAATTGATGGAAATGAATTTAAAGGAAGTGAAGGAAAAAATACACAGCTTACATTAGGTAAAGATTTATTTTTGAAAGGTTTCGATAAGCAACTAATTGGTGTTAAAAAAGATGATGAGAAAGTTGTTGAAGCAACACTTCCAGAGAATTACCCTGAAAAAGAATTAGTAAATAAAAAAGCTAAATTTAATTGTAAAATTTTATCAGTCAAACAAGCACAAGAGGTGAAAATAGATGATGATTTTGCAAAAAATTTGGGAGCTAAAGATTTGAAAGATCTTAAAGCTTTAATTTCAAAACAAATAAATGATGAATATAAAAACTCTTTAGATCAACTTTCAAAAAATCAAATTTTAAAAGAAATTGAAAAAATTAAAGTTGAAGAAGTTCCAGAAAACCTAGTTGAAGAAGAAGTTAAGATTCTTTCACAAGGAATGTCTGAAGATGAAGCTAAAAAAAATAAAAAATCTTTTGAGGAAAAAGCAAAAACAAGAATTAAGACTGGATTAATCTTAAATGAATTTGGTGAAAAAAATAAAATCAACGTTAGTGAGCAAGAAATTCAAGCTGAAGTTCAAAAACAATTAAGGATGATGCCAGGACAAGAAAAAATGGTTATGGATTTTTATCAAAAAAATCCATCTGCTTTGGCCAATCTAAGAGGGACAGTCTACGAAGAGAAAATTTTAAATCTGATAAAAGAAAAAGGTAAACCAAATAAAAAAGAAATTTCAAAAGATGAGGCGGAAAAAATCTTAAAAGAAGCTCACAAACATGATCACGACCATGACCATGACCATGATCATTCACATGATAACGAAACTAAGAAAGAAACAAAAAAGAAACCTGCAGCAAAAACTTCAGAGAAAAATAAACCTTCTACAAAAACAGCAAAAGCAAAACCAGCTGCTAAAAAATCAAAAAAAGTTAGCAAAAAGTAATCACAAGTTGTATAACTATATCGAATCAACTTATGACAACAAAATTATCTGAACATATGAGCAATTTAGTGCCAATGGTTGTAGAGCAATCATCTAAAGGTGAAAGAGCTTATGATATTTATTCAAGACTTCTAAAGGAAAGAATTATTTTTTTAACAGGTCAGATAAATGACAATATAGCATCCTTAGTAACAGCTCAGTTATTATTTTTAGAAGCTGAAGATCCTAAAAAAGAAATTTATTTATACATCAATAGTCCTGGTGGACTGGTTACAGCTGGCCTTGGAATTTACGACACCATGCAATATGTAAAACCTGATATATCAACTTTATGTATTGGACAAGCTGCTTCAATGGGATCATTTTTGTTGGCTGCAGGAACTAAGGGTAAAAGGTTTTCGTTACCCAACTCAAGAATAATGGTTCACCAACCTTCAGCAGGTTTTCAAGGACAAGCTACGGACATTGAAATACATGCAAATGAAGTCTTGTCATTAAAGAAAAGATTAAATGAAATTTACTCAAAACACACAGGTAAAACTGTTGATGAAATAAAATCTGCATTAGAGAGAGACAATTTCATGACCGCTGATGTCGCAAAATCATTTGGTCTTATTGACGAAGTAGTAGAAAAAAGATCATAATATACAATATATTGATAACTTACTAATCCAAACTTGATTAGTATGAGTCATCTATAATAAAGTAATGAAATTGATTCGTTTAAAAAATTATGAGTACAAATAATAAAAATATTCTTTACTGTTCTTTTTGTGGAAAGAGCCAACACGAGGTTAGAAAATTAATTGCAGGTCCAACTGTATTTATTTGTGATGAATGTGTTGAGCTTTGTATGGATATAATAAAAGAGGAAAGTAAAGACACTTTTGTTAAACACCAAGACGGTCTTCCTTCACCAAAAGAAATTTGCACAGTGCTAGACGATTATGTAATTGGTCAAGCACATGCCAAGAAAGTTTTGTCGGTAGCTGTTCACAATCATTACAAAAGACTTAACTATGAAAACAAAACTAGTAAGAATGTAGAATTATCTAAATCCAATATTTTATTAGTTGGTCCTACTGGTTGTGGTAAAACTTTATTAGCACAAACTCTTGCTAGGATTTTAGATGTTCCATTTACAATGGCAGACGCAACAACATTGACAGAAGCAGGATACGTTGGTGAGGATGTTGAAAATATTATTTTAAAATTACTTCAAGCTTCAGATTACAATGTTGAAAAAGCACAACGTGGAATAGTATATATCGACGAAGTTGATAAGATTAGTAGAAAATCTGAGAATCCATCCATTACAAGAGATGTATCTGGAGAAGGAGTTCAGCAAGCTTTATTAAAGATAATGGAAGGAACTGTTGCTAGTGTTCCACCTCAAGGAGGTAGAAAACATCCTCAACAAGAATTTTTACAAGTAGACACAACAAATATTCTTTTTATTTGTGGAGGTGCTTTTGCTGGATTAGACAAGATTATTTCTCAAAGAGATAAAGGTACTTCAATTGGTTTTGGAGCGGACGTAAAAAACACTCAAGATAAAAAAACAGGAGAGTGGATGAAGGGTCTGGAGCCTGAGGATTTATTGAAATTTGGATTGATACCAGAGTTTATTGGAAGACTACCAATGATAGCAACTCTTGAAGATTTAGACGAAAAATCATTGATCAAAATTTTACAAGAACCAAAAAACTCTTTAACTAAACAATATCAAGAATTATTTAAGTTAGATGGAGCGAAATTAACATTTAAAGAAAATGCTCTTAAAGAAATAGCTCAAAAAGCAATTAACAAAAAAACAGGAGCAAGAGGTTTGAGATCAATATTAGAAAATATTTTATTAAAAACTATGTATGATCTTCCAAGTCAAGACAATATTGAAGAAGTAATTGTTGATGCAGGAGCTGCTAAAGGTCAATCGCAACCGATTTTAGTTCATTCTAAAGGCGAAAATAAATCTAAGTCTGGCAAAACATCAGCGGCTTAATATCCTTAATAAGTAACAAAAACCTATTGCAATATAATATATAATATCCATATTATTCCTATGGACGTTAAAATATCATTGCCGTTATTACCTTTAAGAGACATTGTAGTCTTCCCAAGCATGGTAATTCCTCTTTTTGTAGGAAGAGATAAATCTATTTCTGCACTTAATGAGGTGATGAAAAAAGATAAGAAGATCATTCTTGTTACACAAAAAAATTCAGAGATAGATGATCCCAAAAAAACGGACGTATTTATGTATGGTTGCGAAGGAAGCATCCTACAATTATTAAAGTTACCCGATGGAACTGTAAAAGTTTTAGTTGAAGGTATTAAAAGAGTTAAAATTTTAGACTTTAAAGATAATGAGAAATTTATTACGTGTGATTATACATATTTCAATGACATCTTACCAAAAGATGAGGATTTATTTCCTTTAGCAGCTACTGCTTTAAGAAGATTAGAAAAGTTAACTTCTATAAATAAGAAAATTTCGAACGAAACAATAAACACCATTAAGCAGCTAAAAGATCCTTCTCAAATAGCTGATAATATTGCCTCACACATCACAGCTACAATTTCAGAAAAACAACAAATTTTTGAAACCGTTGATGTTAAAAAGAGATTAAACGCCATAATTAAAATTATGGAGAACGAAACAAGCATAATTGGCGTAGAGAAAAGAATTCGAGGAAGAGTTAAAACTCAAATGGAGAAAACTCAGAGAGAATATTACTTAAATGAACAACTTAAAGCTATTCAAAAAGAACTTGGTGAGATTGAAGACGGCAAAGACGAAACAACTAGTTTAAATAAAGCTATCACAAAAGCAAAAATGCCAAAAGAAGTTGAAAAGAAATGTCTACAAGAACTTAAAAAATTGAAAAACATGAGCCCAATGTCAGCTGAAGCTACGGTGGTTAGAAACTACCTTGATTGGATGACGGAACTACCTTGGCACAAAAAAAGTGAAGTTGATATCGATTTAACGAAGGCATTAAATATTCTTGATAAAGATCATTTTGGACTAGAGAAAGTTAAAGAGAGAATAATAGAATTTTTAGCTGTTCAAAAAAGAATGGAAAAAATTAAAGGCCCAATATTATGTTTAGTTGGTCCTCCTGGTGTTGGTAAAACATCTTTAGGTAAATCTATCGCAAAAGCAACTAACAGAGAATTTGTTAGAATGTCCGTAGGTGGGATGAGAGACGAAGCAGAAATAAGAGGGCACAGAAGGACTTATATCGGATCATTACCAGGTAAAATAATTCAAATGATGAAAAAAGCTGGAACAAAAAATCCTTTAATTTTATTAGATGAGATAGATAAAATTGGAAATGATTATAGAGGTGATCCATCCTCAGCATTATTAGAAGCACTAGACCCAGAACAAAATACAACTTTTAACGATCACTATTTAGAAGTTGATTATGATTTATCTGATGTAATGTTTGTAACAACGGCAAATACTTTAAATATATTGCCTCCATTATTGGACAGAATGGAAGTAATAAGATTAGCTGGTTATACTGAGGATGAAAAAATAAGTATAGCTAATAAATATCTACTTCCTAAACAAATTAAAGATAATGGTGTTAAAGAAAAAGAAATGAAATTGGAAGACGACATCATAAAAGAAGTAATTAGAGGATACACAAAAGAATCAGGAGTTAGAAATTTAGAAAGAGAAATTTCTAAACTTGCTAGAAAAGTTGTTAAGAAAATTGTAGCGGGTGAGGAAAAAGAAGTTCAAATTAATAACAAAAACTTATCTGATTTTCTTGGTGTAGCTAAATTTAAGTTTGGTGAGTTAGAATCTGAAAATAGAGTTGGTATTGTAACTGGACTTGCTTGGACTGAGTACGGTGGGGAAATTTTAAAAATTGAAACAGTAACTATGCCTGGTAAAGGTAGAATGCAAATTACTGGTAAGCTAGGTGATGTAATGCAAGAGTCTGTAAAAGCTGCAAAATCTTTTGTTAGATCAAAATGTCTGGAGTATGGAATCATTCCACCTCTATTTGAGAAAAAAGATTTTCACATTCATGTACCAGAAGGAGCAACACCAAAAGATGGTCCATCTGCTGGAATAGGAATGGTCACTTCAATTGTTTCATCGATTACAAATATACCTGTGAGAAGAGATGTTGCGATGACTGGTGAGGTAACATTAACAGGTCAAGTATTACCAATAGGTGGCCTTAAAGAAAAATTACTAGCTGCTCATAGAGCTGGAATTAAAGAAGTTTTGATTCCAAAAGAAAATGAAAAAGATTTGGTGGATATGCCTAAGAAAATTATAGATGATATTAAAATTACACCAGTTGAATATGCTGACCAGGTAATTAAAATTGCTTTAACTAAAGAACTTAAACCTACAGAATGGGTTGAGGTAGATTTAGCTAAAAAAGACGATAAATCTCAAGCTAGTATTCAATAATAATTAATTTACTTTATTTAAGTGTTGATGTAATAAGTAGCTCTGTTTTGGGGCGGTTAGCTCAGTTGGTAGAGCATCTCGTTTACACCGAGGGGGTCAAAGGTTCGAGTCCTTTACTGCCCACCAAACAAATTAAGTGGGGGTGTAGCTCAGTTGGTTAGAGCGATCGCCTGTCACGCGATAGGTCGAGGGTTCGAGTCCCTTCACTCCCGCCACTTTTTCCCATTAAACTGTATATTAATATTAACAAAATGTGACTTATCTTCCCTTCAACATCAGATAAAAACTGATATATAGATTTCCATGTTATCTGAATTTTTAAAAGATTACCTACCAATTATTCTATTTTTAGTTATCGCTCTTGGTTTAAGTGTTGCTTTTGTAGTGTTAAATTTTTTACTTTCTCCAAAAAAACCTGATCCAGAAAAGTTATCTGCATATGAATGTGGTTTCGAACCATTTCAAGACTCTAGAATGGAGTTCGATGTAAGATTTTACTTAGTTGCAATTCTATTTATCATATTTGATCTTGAAATTGCCTTTCTATTTCCATGGGCAATATCATTAGGAAACATTGGTCTATTAGGTTTTTCATCAATGATGATTTTTCTATTCATACTAACAGTTGGTTTTATTTATGAGTGGAAAAAAGGCGCTCTAGATTGGGAATAAAATTAATTTAATGAACGATAAAATAGAACAAGTTCCTGAAGAGTTTAAACAACTTGCTAAAGATTTTAGTAAAAATGGTTTTATAACCACATCGTTGGATAACTTAATTAATTGGTCAAGATCTGGCTCTTTGCATTGGATGACTTTTGGTCTTGCATGCTGTGCGGTTGAAATGATGCAAACAGCAATGCCTAGATATGACCTGGAAAGATTTGGAGCTGCTCCACGTGGATCACCAAGACAATCAGATGTAATGATTGTTGCCGGAACATTGACAAATAAAATGGCACCAGCTTTAAGAAAAGTTTATGATCAAATGCCAGAACCGAGATATGTAATTTCTATGGGTAGCTGTGCTAATGGTGGAGGTTATTATCATTATTCTTATTCAGTTGTTAGAGGGTGTGATCGTATAGTTCCAGTTGATGTATATGTTCCAGGATGTCCTCCTTCAGCTGAGGCGTTATTATATGGAATTTTGCAATTACAAAAAAAAATTAGAAAAAAGGGATCTTTTATAAGATAGTCATGAATAGTTTAGAGGATCTAGAAAAAAAAATTAATTCTGAGTTAACCACGAAAATTAACAATTCAGAAATAAAACATAATCAAATTTATCTAGAGACAGATAAAGATGATTTTTTAGATGTAATTTTATTTTTAAAAACTAATTTAGATACAAAATTTCGACAGTTAATAGATATTACAGTTGTAGATTATCCTGAAAATAATCAAAGATTTCAATTAGTTTACTTATTTTTAAGTCATGAATTTAATCAAAGACTAATTCTAAAATACTCTATTTCTGAAAATGAAGTTATACCTTCTTTAACAAGCGTTTTTCCTGCAGCAAATTGGATGGAAAGAGAAGTTTTTGATATGTATGGTGTAAATTTCAAAGATCATCCCGACTTAAGAAGAATACTTACAGATTATGGGTTTGAAGGACATCCTTTAAGAAAAGATTTTCCTTTAACTGGTCATTCTGAAGTTAGGTATAGCGAAGATCAAAAAAAAGTTATCAGCGAACCAGTTAAACTAGAGCAAAATTATAGAAATTTTGATTACGAGAGTCCTTGGGAAGGAACAAAATATATTAAAGAAGAAATTGAAAATAATGACAAAAAAAATTAAAAATTTAAATCTAAACTTTGGTCCTCAACATCCAGCAGCTCACGGTGTATTAAGATTAATATTAGAATTAGATGGTGAGGTTGTTGAAAAAGCAGACCCACATATAGGCTTGCTTCACAGAGGTACGGAAAAATTAATTGAAAACAAAACTTACATGCAAGCCGTTCCGTATTTTGATCGTTTGGATTATGTAGCGCCAATGAATCAAGAACATGCCTTTGCCCTTGCTGTAGAAAAAATTCTTAAAATAGATGTACCGATTAGAGCTCAGTATATAAGGGTTATTTTTTGTGAAATTGGAAGAATATTAAGTCATATTCTTAACGTTACTACTCAAGCGCTTGATGTTGGCGCTTTAACTCCATCACTTTGGGGATTTGAAGAGCGAGAAACATTAATGACTTTTTATGAAAGAGCCTCTGGATCAAGATTACACGCTAACTACTTTAGAGCAGGTGGTGTTCACCAAGACTTACCCAAAGGTTTAGAGGAAGATATCTCAAACTTTTGCGACACATTTCCAAAAGTGATTAATGATTTAGAAAGTCTCTTAACAGATAATAGAATTTTTAAACAAAGAAACGTTGATATTGGAATTGTAAGTAAAGAGGATGCTTTAGATTATTCGTTTTCAGGAGTTATGATTAGAGGATCAGGAGTGCCTTGGGATTTAAGAAAGTCACAACCTTATGATTGTTATGAGGATTTAGATTTTAAAATACCAGTTGGAAAAAATGGTGATTGCTACGATAGATATTTATGCAGAATTGAAGAAATGAAAGAGAGTGTTTCTATTATTAAACAATGTTTATCTAAAATGGAAAAAGGTCCAATTAAATCATTAGATGGTAAAATTAGTCCACCATCAAAAAAAGATATTAAACAATCAATGGAAGCGTTAATTCATCATTTTAAATTATTTACAGAGGGTTATAGAGTACCTAAGGACGAAATTTATACAGCTGTTGAAGCACCAAAGGGAGAATTTGGAGTTTATTTAATTTCTGATGGTTCGAGCAAACCTTATAAATGCAAGATTAGAGCACCAGGATTTTCACATTTGCAATCAATGGATTATTTAATTAAAGGACACATGTTAGCAGATGTACCAGCTGTTCTAGGTTCATTAGATATTGTTTTTGGTGAGGTTGATAGATGAGCTTAAGAAAACCAGCAAAAGATCAACCAGAAAGTTTTGAATTTAATGCTTCCTCTTTAGAAGCTGCAAATAATATTGTTGCAAAATATCCAAAAGGAAAACAACAAAGCGCTGTGATGGCCTTACTTTATATTGCTCAAAGACAAAATAATAATTGGATACCATTAGCTGCAATGAAGTATATCGCTAAGTTTTTAGACATGCCTTATATAAAAGTTTATGAGGTGGCTACTTTCTACACAATGTACAATCTATCACCTGTTGGAAAATATTTTGTTCAAGTATGTACCACAACACCATGTATGATTAGAGGTGCAAATAAATTGGTTGAAGCTTGTAAGGAAAAAATTTCTGAAAATGAATGTGAATTATCAAGCGACAAGAGTTGTTCATGGATGGAGGTTGAGTGTCTTGGTGCATGCGTGACTGCTCCTATGATGCAAATAAATGATGATTATTACGAAGATCTTGATAAAGAAAAAACATCTGAGATTTTGGATAAAATTTTAAATGGAGAAACTCCAAAACCAGGTTCATACAGAGGAAGAATTAATAATGAGCCAGAGAACAATAGAAAAACACTAACGGATTTAAAAAATGCTTAAAGATCAAGATAGAATTTTTCAAAATTTATATAACGATAAAGGCTCTGATGTAGCAGCGTCACAATCAAGAGGTGATTGGGTAAACACTAAAGAAATTACTGAAAAAGGAAGAGATTGGATTATTAATGAAATTAAAGAGTCTCAGCTTAGAGGTCGAGGTGGCGCAGGATTTCCTACAGGTTTAAAGTGGTCATTTGCACCAAAAGAAGTTGGATCAAGACCACACTATTTAGTTATTAATGGTGATGAATCTGAACCAGGTACTTGTAAAGATAGAGATATTTTAAGATTTGAACCTCATAAATTAATAGAGGGTTGTCTAATAGCATCATACGCAGTTCAAGCACACGTCTGCTACATATATATTAGAGGAGAATATTTTATTGATGGTCAAAAACTCCAAGCTGCAATAGATGAGGCTTATGAGAAAAAACTATTAGGAAAAAATGCAGCTGGAACTGGGTGGGATTTAGATATTTATATCCATTATGGAGCAGGAGCGTATATTTGTGGTGAAGAAACAGCATTACTTGAAAGTTTAGAGGGTAAAAAAGGTCAACCAAGATTAAAACCACCTTTCCCAGCTTTGATTGGATTATATGGATGCCCAACTATAATTAATAATGTTGAAACGATTGCTGTAGTGCCAACTATTCTAAGAAGAGGAGCGAAATGGTTTGCTTCTTTAGGAAGAGAAAAAAATACAGGTACTAAAATATTCTGTATTTCTGGAAATGTTAATAATCCGTGTAATGTAGAAGAGGAAATGAGTATTCCTTTAAAAGAATTAATAGAAGTTCACGCTGGTGGAGTGATTGGTGGATGGGATAATTTACAAGCTGTAATACCAGGTGGATCTTCTATGCCTCTAATTCCAAAAGATAGATGCGAAACATTAAAGATGGATTTTGATGCGTGTGTCGAAGAAAAAAGTGGATTAGGAACAGCAGGAATAGTGGTTATCAATAAAGATCAAGACATTATTAAATGTATGGCGAGAATTGCTAGATTTTACAAACATGAAAGTTGTGGACAATGTACACCTTGTAGAGAAGGTTCTGGATGGATGTGGCGAATGCTTGAGCGTATGGCAAAAGGCGATGCAACTAAAGATGAAGTTGACATGTTAGGAGATGTAACAACCCAAATCGCTGGTCATACAATTTGTGCGTTTGGAGAAGGTTCTTCATGGCCAGTTCAAGGTTTGTTAAGACATTTTAAAAAAGAAATTCAAGAAAGAAACAATTTGGACCCAATTGTTCAAAAAAAAAATAATATACCTTATTTGGTTGATCAACATTTATTAGATAAAAAAAATGCTTAAATTAAAAGTAAATGACATTGATGTAGAAGTTGAAGAAGGACTAACAGTTCTTCAAGCATGTGAAAAAGCAGGAGTTGAGATACCTAGATTTTGTTATCATGAAAAATTATCTATAGCTGGAAATTGTAGAATGTGTTTGGTGGAAATGGAGAAATCACCGAAACCTATTGCTTCATGCGCAATGCCTGCTGCCGAAGGAATGAACATTAAAACAAACACAAGTTTAGTTGAAAAGGCTAGAAAAGGTGTAATGGAATTTTTACTAGCAAATCACCCTTTAGATTGTCCTGTATGTGACCAAGGTGGTGAGTGTGATCTGCAAGATCAATCAATGTTTTATGGGGTAGACAAATCAAGATTCAAAGAAAATAAAAGAGCAGTTCCTGAAAAAAATATGGGACCATTAATCAAAACTCAAATGACAAGATGTATACATTGTACAAGATGTGTGCGATTTGCTACTGAAGTTGCAGGAGTTCCAGAACTTGGTGCTATAGGCAGAGGTGAAGATATGCAAATTACAACATATCTTGAGCAATCAATGAAATCAGAATTATCTGCCAATGTAGTTGATTTATGTCCTGTAGGAGCCTTGACATCAAAACCTTATGTTTTTGAAGCGAGACCATGGGAATTAAAAAAGACTGAAACAATTGATGTTATGGATGCAATCGGTTCAAATATTAGAGTTGATACATACGATTGGGAAGTAAAAAGAGTTCTCCCAATAATAAATGAAGATATTAATGAAGAATGGATTTCAGATAAAACTAGATATGCGTGTGATGGTTTACTTCATCAAAGATTAGATACTCCATATATTAAATACAACGGTAAATTTGAGAAAGCTTCATGGCAAGAAGTTTATAAAATAATAAAATCTAAATTAGAAAATACATCTAAAGAAAAAGTATCTGGTTTTGTTGGAGATTTAACAAACATGGAAACTGCTTACATTTTTAAAGAATTTTTTGAGCGAACAGTTGAAACTGATAATTATGAGTCAAGATCAGATAATAGATATATTAATATTTCAAAAAGAGAAAATTATTTGTTTAATTCCTCAATTAATGGAATTGAAGATGCTGATTTAATTTTATTATTGGGCGCCAATCCTAGATACGAAGCTACAATTTTAAATGCAAGAATTAGAAAATCTTATCTAAATAATAGTACAAGAATTGTATCATTAAATGATTGTGGAGATCTAACTTATCCTTATGAAAGTTTAGATGGGCAAACTAAAACAATTAAAGAAATTATAGATGACACACATAAACTTTCAAAAGAAATAGAAAGTGCAAAAAAACCAATGATCATAATTGGTGAGTCCTTACTAAGATTAGAAAATGCACAATATCTGTTTAATAATTTAAAAGATTTTTTGAATAAAAAAAACAAGTTCTCAGAATATTGGAATCCTTTGAATGTTTTATCATGTGATGCAGCAACTGTAGGAAATTTTGATTTAGGAGTTTTAAACAATAAAACAAATTTAATAGAAGATTTAAAATCAAATAAATTTGAAATAGTGTTTTTAATAGGTCAGGATAATTTAAATTTTGTTAAAAAAAATGAATTTGTTATTTATCAAGGAAGCCATGGTGACAAAGGGGCAGAGTGTGCAGATATAATTTTGCCTGGCTCAGCTTACACAGAACAAGACGGTTATTATACAAATTTAGAGGGAAAAATTCAAAAAGCATTTAAGGCCTCTTATCCTCCTGGAGATGCAAAAGAAGATTGGCAGATAATAAATGAACTAGCTGAATTCATGAATAATAGAAAATTGTTTAACGATAAAGAAGAGCTATATAGCAGCATGTTAAATTATTTGAAATTGCAAAGTGAAAAACAAACTGAACAAAATAACAACAACTCGAATTATGATTTTAATAATGAAAATTTAAAAATTGAAATTAAAGATTATTATTTTTCTAATGTTGTTGCTAAATCATCAAAAACAATGATTGAGTGCAATAATGCAAAAACGAATTTAAAATCAACAGGCACAGAAGGTTAAGATGGAATATTTTAATATAGTTTTTCAAGAGGTATACAAAATTCTATTTTTGTTAGTTCCAGTTTTGGTTTCTGTAGCTATGATTGTTTGGCTAGATAGAAGAGTTTGGGCTTTTGTTCAAAAAAGACAAGGACCAAATGTGGTGGGACCATTTGGATTACTTCAATCATTGGCTGATGCTTTGAAATATATTTTTAAAGAAATAATTATTCCATCAAGCTCTAACAAAGTAATCTTTATATTAGCACCTATTGTTACTATGACATTAGCTTTGATTGCGTGGGCTGTTATACCATTTAGCGCAACCCAGGTTTTAGCGGATATTAATGTCGGTATACTTTATCTATTTGCTGTTTCATCCCTAGGTGTTTATGGAATAATTATGGGAGGATGGGCTTCAAATTCTAAATATCCTTTTTTAGGTGCAATTAGATCTGCGGCTCAAATGGTATCATATGAAGTTTCAATTGGGGTTATTATTATCAATGTATTGTTGTGCGTAGGCTCATTGAATTTAAATGACATCGTAATTGCTCAACAAAATCTATGGTTTGTAATTCCGTTATTTCCAATGTTTGTAATATTTTTTATCTCTGCTTTAGCTGAAACTAATAGACCACCTTTTGATTTACCTGAAGCTGAAGCAGAATTAGTTGCTGGATACCAGACAGAATATTCAGGAATGATGTATGCAATGTTTTGGTTAGGTGAGTATGCAAACATCTTATTGATGTGTGCTATGGGAGCTATATTATTCTTAGGTGGTTGGTTATCTCCAATAGATATTTATCCATTTACTTTAGTTCCAGGTGCAATTTGGTTAATTTTAAAAATTTTACTTTTATTTTTCTTATTTGCTTTAGTAAAAGCAATTGTACCAAGATATAGATATGACCAATTAATGAGATTAGGTTGGAAAGTATTTCTTCCTTTGTCATTAACTTGGGTTGTTTTAACTGCAAGTTATTTATTTTACTTTAACCTTTTACCAACAAACTAATTATGAATTTATCCAGATTTTTTAAAACTATTTTCATGGTTGATTTTGTAGGCGGTTTGTTCATTGCAATAAAAGAATTGTTTAAACCAAAAAAAACAATCAATTATCCTTTTGAAAAAGGAAAAATAAGCCCAAGATTTAGAGGTGAGCACGCTTTAAGAAGATATCCAAATGGAGAAGAAAGATGTATTGCATGTAAACTTTGTGAAGCTGTATGTCCAGCCCAAGCAATTACAATTGAATCTGCTCAAAGAGAAGATGGCAGTAGAAAAACTACTCGTTATGACATTGATATGATGAAATGCATTTATTGTGGTCTATGTGAAGAAGCTTGTCCTGTTGATGCAATAGTCCAAGGTCCAAATTTTGAATTTTCGACTGAGACAAGAGAAGAATTATATTACACAAAAGAGAAATTATTAGATAACGGTGACAGATGGGAGAATATTCTAGACGCTAATATTAAAGCGGATAGTTCACATAGATAAATGATTGCTCACGCTATTTTCTTCTACACTTTTTCTATAATTGCGGTTGTGTCTGCAATAATGGTTACAGTATCAAAAAATACTGTCCATTCAGTTTTCTTTTTAATATTAGATTTTATCAGTATTTCTTGTCTATTTATTATGATTGGTGCCGAGTTTTTGGGTATGATAATGTTAATTGTTTACGTTGGAGCAGTAGCAGTTTTATTTCTTTTTGTTGTAATGATGCTAAATGTTGCTCAACAAAAAAATCAATGGTTTGCCTCTGCTGCTAGCTCAAAACATATTCCTGTTGGATTAATTATTAGCACAATCATTTTCTTTGAACTAATTATTGTAATTGGTGGATGGAAATACAAACCAGAGATTTTTGATATTAACAATTCATCAAAAGTTTCAGACTTAAGTAACACACACTCATTAGGTCAAATATTATACACTGATTACATACATGTATTTCAAATTAGCGGTATGATTTTGTTAGTTGCGATGGTTGGAGCAATAGTTCTGACTTTTAGACAAAGGTCAAACGTCAAAAGACAAAGTTATTTAAAACAAATTTCTCGTGAAAGAGCTGAAGGAGTAAGTGTTATAGAAGTTGCTTCTAACAAAGGAGTTAAAATAGATGACTGAGATAGGTTTAGGGCACTATTTAACTTTAGGTGCTGTGATTTTTTCAATTGGAGTTATTGGAATTTTTCTTAACAGAAAAAATATTATTGTTATATTGATGAGTATTGAGTTGATTTTATTAGCTGTAAACATCAACTTAGTTGCTTTTTCAATTTTTCTTGGAGATTTAGCTGGTCAAGTATTTACCTTATTTATTTTAACTGTAGCAGCTGCAGAAGCTGCGATTGGTTTAGCTATAATCGTTGTTTACTATAGAAACTCTGGAACTATCAGAGTTGAAGAAATTGATGAGTTGAAAGGATAATAATGGAACTTTCAATTTTATTTCTTCCATTAATAGCATCAATTATTTCAGGCTTTTTTGGACGTTACATTGGTGATAGAAATTCTGAAATAGTAACTAGTGCATTAGTTTCTATATCTGCAATTTTATCAATAATTGTTTTATATCAGGTAATCATTAATCAATATGAAGAAAATATTGTTATAGCAACTTGGATTAATTCAGGTTCACTTGATGTTAATTGGTCAATGTTAATTGATCCTCTATCAGCGGTAATGTTAGTAGTTGTAACTTCTGTATCTGCTTTAGTGCATATTTATTCAATTGGTTACATGTCCCACGATTCACATAAACCAAGATTTATGGCTTACCTGTCATTATTTACATTTGCAATGTTAATGCTTGTAACGTCAGATAATTTTATTCAACTATTTTTTGGTTGGGAGGGAGTTGGACTTTGCTCATATTTTTTAATTGGTTTTTGGTTTAAAAAAGAGAGTGCTAATGCAGCTGCAATCAAAGCTTTTGTTGTTAATAGAGTAGGTGACTTTGGTTTTGCATTAGGTATTTTTTTAGTCTTTTATTTGTTTGGGACTGTCAATTATGATGAAGTTTTCCAGCAAATTCCAACTGTGGTAGATAAAAATTTATCCTTCTTAGGTTTTGAAGTTAAAGCGATAGATTTGGTTTGTTTATTGTTATTTATCGGAGCTATGGGTAAATCAGCTCAAATTTTACTTCATACTTGGTTGCCAGATGCAATGGAAGGACCAACACCAGTTTCTGCTCTAATTCATGCTGCAACAATGGTTACTGCAGGCGTATTTTTAGTTGTTAGATGCTCACCTATTTATGAATTTTCTCCAGTAATTTTAAATTTGATTACTGTAGTTGGAATGACAACAGCTTTTTTTGCTGCAACTGTAGCTTTAGTTCAAACAGATATTAAAAAAATAATTGCTTACTCAACATGTAGCCAACTTGGTTATATGTTTTTTGCAGCTGGTGTAGGCGCTTACAATGTAGCTATGTTTCATTTATTTACGCATGCATTTTTTAAAGCTTTATTATTTTTAGGATCAGGGTCAGTAATTCATGCTTTTAAAGATGAGCAAAATATTAATAACATGGGAGGTGTATGGAGAAAATTACCTTACACTTATGCTTTAATGATTATAGGAACTCTTGCTTTAACAGGTTTTCCTTTCTTATCAGGCTTTTATTCAAAAGATGCAATTATTGAATTTGCATATTTGAAAGGAAATACAACAGGTTATTATGCAGCTGGTATTGGAATAGTTACTGCATTTTTAACGTCAGTTTATTCGTGGAGACTAATATTCAAAACATTTCATGGCGAATATAATAATAAAGAGATTAAAATTGAAGAAACGCACGAGTCACCTTTGGTAATGCTTGTTCCGTTATTTGTGCTTTCTATTGGTGCAATTTTTGCAGGCATGTTATTTAAAGATTTGTTCATTGGACATGGTGGTGAAAATTATTTTTGGTCAGAATCAATCAAATTTTTAGAACCTCTTAGCACAGATCATCCGCCAACATGGTTTTTACTTTTAACACCTAGTTTAGTTATCCTATCAATACCTATTGCTTATTACTTATTTGTTAAGAACAAAGAGTTGCCAAATGAAATAGCTTCAATGAATAAACCTTTATACAATTTCCTTGTCAATAAATGGTACTTTGATGAGTTGTATGAGGTTATTTTTATTAAATCATCGAAAAAACTAGGGACATTTTTATGGAAAGTTTGTGATGGAACTATAATAGATGGATTTGGTCCTGATGGAATTTCTTCTTTTATAAAAAAATGTTCTATTAAAGCAAATAAATTTCAAAGTGGTTTTATCTATCAATATGCTTTTGTAATGTTGTTAGGTTTTTCTGCTTTATTAACCTTCTTGATAGTTAAATAATGAGCTTTCCAATTTTATCATCTTTAATCTTGTTACCTACTATTGGAGCTCTTTTTTTATTTTTTACAAAAGATAAAGATGGAAATAATTCAACAGCTAAATATGTAGCTTTATTTACAAGTATAGTTAATTTTTTAATTTCTATTTATTTGTGGATATCATTTGACCAAAGCATATCTGATTTTCAATTTGTTGAAGACAGAACATGGATTAAAGGATTTATTGATTATAAAGTTGGTGTCGATGGAATTTCTATATTATTTATAATCTTAACAACCTTCATAACTCCACTTTGTATTATTTCAGTTAACAATTCAGTAAAAAATAGATTAAGAGATTTTTTAATTGCAATTTTAATCATGGAAAGTTTCATGATTGGTGTGTTTTGTGCACTTGATTTAGTTGTTTTTTATTTATTTTTTGAGGCTGGATTAATTCCAATGTTTTTAATTATTGGTATTTGGGGTGGTCCAAAACGTGTTTATTCCGCATTTAAATTTTTCCTATATACTTTGCTTGGATCAGTCTTAATGCTGGTTGCGATCATTTCAATATACTGGATATCAGACACAACAGATGTAGTTAAACTTTATGAAATTGGAATTGACGCTAAATACCAAAATTTATTGTGGTTAGCTTTCTTTAGTTCTTTTGCAGTAAAAACACCTATGTGGCCTGTTCACACTTGGTTGCCAGATGCCCATGTTGAAGCTCCTACAGCCGGTTCAGTTTTGTTAGCTGCTATCTTGTTAAAAATGGCAGGATATGGTTTTATTAGATTTTCACTAGGGTTATTTCCTGTGGCTTCTGAAGTATTCACACCTCTTATTTATACTTTAAGTGTTATAGCAATAATTTTTACTTCTTTTATCGCTTTAATGCAGGAAGACATGAAAAAGCTAATTGCATATTCATCTGTAGCACATATGGGTTTTGTAACTTTAGGTATTTTTACTCTTCAACAGCAAGGTATTGAAGGAAGTATAATTCAGATGATTAGTCATGGATTAGTTTCTGCAGCTTTATTTTTGTGTGTTGGTGTTGTTTATGACCGTATGCATTCAAGGATGATAAATTCTTATGGTGGTATTGTTGCCATAATACCAAAGTATTCGATTTTATTTATGTTATTTACATTAGCCGCTTTAGGATTACCCGGAACAAGTGGTTTTATCGGTGAATTTTTAATTTTGATGGGTGCCTTTAAGGATAATTTTTTAGTAGCTGTGTTAGCAAGCTTAGGAGTAATTTTAGGAGCTGCTTATATGCTTTGGTTGTATAAAAGAGTTGTTTTTGGAAAATTAGTTAATGAAGATTTAAAACAAATGTTAGATTTGAATAAATCAGAATATGTAATTTTAACATGCTTAGCTATACCAACTTTATTTTTTGGTTTTTATCCAGATCCTTTGATTAATACAATTGAGGTTTCCGTTTCAAATTTAATAAATATGCATAATATTAATTTAGCGAGTAAATAACATGGAAAATTTAAATTTAATTTTACCTGAAATTTTTATCTCATTATCAATAATGTTTTTGCTTGTATTGGGAGTATTTAAAAAAAATAGTTCAGGCATTACTTTTAACTTGTCTTTATTTGTATTTTTAATCGCCGCTATAATTACTATTAACGAAACTTTCTCTGTGAATAGAGAAACTTTGTTTAATGGCAGTGTTGTAATAGATAAGATGTCTTCATTTATGAAGATCATTACATTATTAGGTGGTTTTCTAGTATTGGTTATTTCTTCTGGTTATTTAAAAATATTTAAAATTTTTAATATTGAATATCCAGTTTTAATTTTGAGTTCTGTACTAGGAATGATGGTTATGATTAGTTCTAATGATCTAATTGTGTTTTATATGGGCCTAGAGTTACAATCATTAGCCTTATATGTTTTAGCAACTTACAACAGAGATCAACTAAAATCATCTGAAGCAGGCTTAAAGTATTTTGTTTTAAGTGCATTATCATCAGGATTATTACTTTATGGATGTTCACTAATTTATGGTTTTTCAGGATCTACAAACTTTGATGTGATTTCCACGCAACTTAATTCAAATGAGTATGTACTGACTTTTGGGATAGTTTTTATTTTAGTAGGTTTAGCATTCAAAATTTCAGCAGTGCCATTCCATATGTGGGCACCAGACGTATACGAAGGATCTCCAACCACAGTAACTTTATTTTTTACAATGGTACCAAAAATCGCTGCGTTAACCGTATTTATTAGATTTTTATATGTTCCATTTTTAAATCTAATCGATCAATGGCAAATGATAATTGTATTTTTATCTATTGCCTCAATGCTATTTGGTGCAATTGCAGCAATTGGACAAACAAATATTAAAAGACTAGTTGCTTATAGCTCTATTGGACACATAGGTTACACATTGGCTGGTCTTGCCACTGCTTCTAATGAAGGAATTCAAAGTTCAATAATTTATATTTCAATTTATGTTGTAATGAATTTGGCTCTTTTTTCTTGTTTGTTAATGCTTAGAAGAAACAATCAATATTACGAAGATATTGATGACTTATCTGGTTTATCAAAAAATCATCCATTATTATCACTTTCTTTACTTGTAATATTATTTTCATTAGCAGGGATACCACCACTAGCAGGATTTTTTGCTAAGTTTTATGTTTTCAAAGCAGTTTTAGAACAATCAATGTATTTTTTAGCTATTGTTGGATTGTTATCTACTGTTGTTGCAGCTTTCTATTACTTAAGAATAATTAAGATTATGTACTTTGATAAAGAAAAAGATAAATATGATTCGGATCATAGTTTATGGTTAAAATTTTCATTAACTTTTTCTACAATATTAATTCTTTTATACTTCATATTTCCAAGCCAATTAATTGAGGTAGTATCAAGAATTAATATTATTTAATGAAATTTAAGAAATTTAATTTTAAAATAATAAAAAGTACTAACGATACAGCTGCAAGAATAATAAAAAAAACTAACTATAAATTTGGTATGGTTGTTGCTGAAAAACAATTTAGTGGTCGAGGTCAGTATGGAAGAAAATGGATTTCATATAAAGGAAATTTATTTGCTTCTTTTTTTCATCCATTTGATGAAAATAGATACTCAATAGAAAGAGTTACAAAGTTAAATTGTAATTTAGTTAAACAAACACTCTCTAAATATATAAAAAATAAAATTAATTTTAAAAAACCAAACGATTTATTAATTAATAAAAAAAAGATTAGTGGGATTTTACAAGAAATTATAACGAAATCAGATAAAAAATTTTTAATTACAGGAATAGGAATTAATGTAATAAAAAATCCAAATATTAAAAATTATCCAGCTACAAATTTATATAGAATAATAGGAAAAAAAATTAATAAATCTGAATTAGAAAAAAATTTGAAACTAGTTTTTGAAAAAAGAATATCAAAAATGTATAAAATAAATTAATTAATATGTATATTTTAGGTGACATAGGAAATACTGACACTAAAATTTTTTTAGTTTCCAAAAGGAATAAAATTTTAAAAAGAATTACTTTTATTTCAAAAAAAATAAATAATAAGCAATTAAAAATTTTATTTAAAAAAAATAAAATTCAAATAAATAAAATTGAAAAAATATTGTTTTGTAGTGTTGTCCCAAACACTTTTAAAATTATAAAAAACTACTTTTCTAAAATCACTAAAGTTAAATGCAATGAAGTAAAAAATTTGAATTTAAAATCAATGATTAAAATTAAAGTTGATTACAAACAGGTAGGTTCTGATAGAATTACAAATGCCATAAGCTTATTGGATAACAAAAATAATTATATAATTTTAGATTTTGGTACTGCTACAACATTTGATGTTTTAATAAAAAATACGTATATGGGAGGAATAATAGCTCCTGGTATTAAGTTGTCTCTTAATACTTTGTCAGACAGAGCTACTTTAATCCCAAAAATTGAGCTTAAACGTATGAAAAAAGTAATAGGCAGCAACACACTTTCTGCTGTTAGATCAGGTTTTTTTTGGGGTTATGCTGGTTTAATTGACAATATGATTAATTTAATTAAGAAAGAAACAAGAAAATCCTTTAAAGTTGTATTGACAGGTGGATTTTCTGATTTATTTACAAGTTCAATAAAATCGAAAGTTAAACATAACCAAGATATTACAATTAAAGGTCTAATAAAGATTTCTGAGCAAATAAAATAATATGAAAGATGAATTGTTATTTTGTCCACTAGGTGGATCTGGTGAGATTGGTATGAACATGAATTTGTTTGGTTACGGTCAACCAAGCGATCATAAATGGATAATGGTAGACATTGGTGTAACTTTTGCTGATGACACTATACCAGGTGTTGATTTAATTTATCCTGATCCTGGATTTATTGTTGAGAGAAAAGATAACTTGCTGGGTATAGTTTTAACTCATGCACATGAGGATCACATTGGAGCAATCGCACATTTATGGCCAAAATTACGATGTAAAATATTTGCTACTCCATTTACAGCAGTTTTGATTAGAGATAAGTTTCGAGAAAAACAAATAGATATTACTAGTGATTTACAAATTGTTGAATTGAATGGAACTGTTTCATTAGATCCATTTGAAATTGAATATATAACTTTAACTCATTCAATTTTAGAACCTAATGGCTTAAGAATAAAAACTCCAGCTGGTGTAATTTTACATACAGGAGATTGGAAAGTAGATCCCAATCCACTTATTGGTGAAAATATAAATGAGAAGAGATTAAAAGAAATTGGTGATGAAGGAGTATTGGCAATGATCTGTGACTCTACTAATGTTTTTAGTGCCGGCAAGTCTGGATCTGAACTTGATGTCAGAAAAAATATGTTAAATGTAATGTCGAGATTAAAAAAGAGAATTATAATTACTTCTTTTGCATCTAATGTAGCAAGAATGGAGACAGCATTTTATTGTGCTGAACAAACAGGAAGACAAATTTCACTAGTTGGAAGATCGATGCATCGTATTTACAAAGCTGCACGTCAATGTGGATATTTAAAAAATACAATTGAACCAATTGACCCTCGTGAAGCTAAAAATTTTTCAAGAGAAAAAATAGTTTATCTTTGTACAGGTAGCCAAGGAGAACCAATGGGAGCCATGATGAGAATTTCTAGTTATGTGCACCCTGATGTTTTCATTGAAAAAGATGATGCTGTAATATTTTCATCAAAAATTATACCTGGAAATGAAAAAAAACTTTATAAATTGCACAACCAACTTGTTAAAGATGGTATAGAAGTGATATCTGAAGAGACTGAATTTGTTCATGTTTCTGGTCATCCAAATAGAGAAGATTTAAAGGAAATGTATCAATGGGTTAAACCTAAATGCGTAATACCTGTACATGGTGAACATAGGCACATGATAGAACACATAAATTTTGCAAAAGAAATGCAAGTTCCATATCCTGTACAAGTAGAAAACGGTGATATAGTTAGGTTATATCCTGGTAATCAGCCTGAAGTTTACGACAAAGCTCCAAGTGGTCGATTATATTTAGATGGCAATGTAAGTGTTGATCCAGACTCACAGTCAATAAAAGATAGAAAAAATTTGAGTGCTAATGGATATCTAGAAGTAACTTTAATGATAACACCTAAGGGAAATATTCACAGCAATCCTGTGCTTTCTTTTCGTGGGTTGCCAGTAGATGATAGAGAAGAATTTGTATATGGGTTAGAAGAAGAAATAGAAAAAACTTCTAGAACTTTTAAAATTGGAAGCAAACAACAAGAGCATAATTTAATTGATGCATTGAAAATTGCCTGCAGAAAATTTTCTAAAGAAAGAACGGGAAAAAAACCTTTCACCAATATTAACTTAGTTAGAATTTAATGAGTGTAACTGGTTTAGCAATTATCTATGTAATTATATGGTGGATAGTTTTTTTTGCTATACTTCCTATTGATGTAAACAGAGCAAAAACAGTAAAAATTGATGGTGAAGATCCAGGATCACCTGAAAACCCAAAAATGTTGAAAAAATTCTTGTATTGCACTGGTATAACAACTGTAATTTTTATCATTATTTATTTATTAATAAAATTTGAATATTTAAATTTAAGAAATATGATTAGTTAAGATGCTTTTATCAAATTCATTTATTCCGATATTAAAAAATAATCCTTCTGAAGCAAAAATTAAATCTCATCAATTAATGTTAAGAGTTGGTATGATAAAGCAAGCTTCTGCAGGAATATACTCATGGTTACCTTTAGGCTTTAAGGTAATGAAAAAAATAGAACAAATTGTTAGAGAAGAGCAAAATAAGATTGGAGCTCAAGAAATATTAATGCCAACAATTCAATCTAGTGAGATATGGAAAGAAAGTGGTCGATATGATGATTACGGTGAGGAGATGCTTAGAATAACTGATCGTCAAAATAGAGAAATGCTTTATGGACCTACCAATGAAGAGCAAGTTACAGAAATTTTTAGATCTTCAATTAAATCTTATAAATTATTACCCCAACTTATGTACCACATACAATGGAAATTTAGAGACGAAATAAGACCTAGATTTGGAATAATGAGGGGAAGAGAGTTTTATATGAAAGATGCTTATTCATTTGATGTATCAGATGAGGAAGCATTTTTTTCTTATAATAAATTTTTTCTTTCATATTTAAAAACTTTTAAAAGATTAGATCTAACCGCAATACCTATGGCTGCTGATACAGGCCCAATTGGAGGAAATTTATCTCATGAATTTATTATCCTAGCAGACACGGGAGAAAGTAAAATTTTTACTGATAAAAGAATTTTTGACTTAAATAGTGATGATACTCAATTAGAAAAATCATCGTTAGAAGAAATGAGAAAAAAATATGAGCAATTTTATGCTGTGACAGATGAAAAGTTTAATAAAGATGAATTTGAAAAAATAGTTTCTAAAGAAAATCAATTAATCACAAAAGGTATTGAGGTAGGCCATATATTTTATTTTGGAGACAAATATTCAAAACCTATGAATGCATCAGTAGATTTACCAGGTGGAAAAAAAGATTTTGTTAAAATGGGTTCTTATGGAATTGGTGTATCAAGGTTAGTTGGGGCAATAATAGAGGCAAAATATGATGAAAAAAATGAAATCATGAAATGGCCATTGTCTGTTGCTCCATATGATATTGCTTTGATACCAATGATAAATAAAAACGATAATTCAGCACTTGTTAAAGCCAATAATATTAACAGTGAGTTATTAAAAAATAATATTGATGCTCTTATTGATGACACTGATGAAAATTTTTCATCCAAAATTAAAAAAATGAATTTAATTGGGGCTCCGTATCAAATTATCATTGGAAAGAAGAGTGAAGGTGATTTATTAGAGTTCAAAGAAACAGGTGGTGAAACTCAAAACTTGCCTTTAAGCAAAATTATAGAAATTATAAATAAACAAAAAAATTCAATTTGATTTCTACTTTAGAAAAAGAAATTACTTTAAGATTTTTAAAAGCTAGAAAAAAGGATGGCTTTTTAAATGTTATTTCAATATTTTCCTTCATCGGAATAAGTCTAGGAGTTGCTGTTCTTATTATTGTTATGTCAGTAATGAATGGCTTTAGAACAGAATTAATTAATAAAATTGTAGGATTTAATTCACATATTACTGTTAAACCTTATTCAAATTCAATAGATGAATATAAAATAAATAATAAACTAAAGTTAATCTCTAAGAATATAATTTTTAGTAATTCAGGAGAGGCAATTATTCTAAAAAACAATAATACTAAAGGAATAGTGTTACGAGGCTATAAACACAATGATCTTTTAAATTTAGAGGTATTAACAAATGAAAAATTTAAAGGCGACTTAAGTCTATTTGATGAAAATTTTATATCAATTGGAAGCGAACTAAGTTTTTCTCTAAATCTTGAAATAGGAGATGAATTGACTTTAATGTCACCATCCGGTGTTCAAACAATAATTGGCAGTATGCCAAAACAAAAAACTTTTATTGTTAATTCAATTTTTAATAGTGGTTTAGCAGAATTTGATAACAATATTGCATTTATAGAACTTAATGTTTTAGAAGAATTCTTTGGATACGATCCCAACGACAGAAATTTAGAAATTTATCTGAAAAATCCAAATAATATTGAAACTCAAAAATTAATAGTGAAACAAGTTTTTGATGATGATTTTGTCTTTAGTTGGGCAGATATGAATAGTTCATTATTTTCAGCTCTAAAAGTTGAACGGAATGTTATGTTTATTATTTTGTCACTAATAATAATTGTTGCTGCATTTAATATTATTTCAGGATTAACTATTTTAGTAAAAAACAAAACGAGGGATATTGCTATCTTAAAATCAATTGGAGTATTAAATAAATCAATAATTAAAATATTTTTTTTAGTTGGAGTAATAATAGGTACTTCTGCAACAATTTTTGGTATTTTTTTAGGTGTAACTTTTTCTATTTATATTGAAAATTTTAGACAATTTTTAAGCTCAGTTTTCAATATAAGTTTATTTCCTGAAGAAATATATTTTTTAAGCAAGATGCCTTCTGAAATCAATCTGACATCAATTATTCTAATTTCAGTTTGCTCAATAATTATAACTATTTTAGTATCAATTTTTCCTGCTTTTAAAGCAGCTAGATTAGATCCAATTAAATCTTTAAAATATGAGTAAGTATTTAGAATTAAAAAGTATATCTAAAAGCTTTGAGACTGAAAAAAAAATTAAAGTCTTAAAAGATTTGTCACAAAATTTTGAAAAAGGTAAAATTTATTCAATCATGGGCCCTTCTGGCTCAGGTAAATCAACTTTGTTAAATTTAATTTCTTTAATAGACAGACCTTCATCAGGTCAAATTATGTTTAATCAAAATCAAATTAATTTTAATGAAACAGAAGAAAATGATATTTTAAGATCCAAAAAAATTGGTATTGTTTATCAACAAAACAACCTTCTTTCTGATTTTACTGCCATCGAAAATATTTATTTAGCATCACTTGCTAACAATAATGATAAAGAATTAGCAATTATAAAGTCTAAAAAATTATTAAAAAAAATTGGTCTTTCAAATAGATCAAATCACTTTCCTTCACAACTTTCAGGCGGTGAGGCTCAAAGAGTAGCTATAGCAAGAGCTATCGTAAATGATCCTGAAATAATCTTGGCAGATGAGCCAACAGGTAGTTTGGATATGAATACAGCAAAAGAAGTTTTTAAACTTTTATATAATCAAAAAAAATCAGATAGATTAATAATATTTGCAACTCACAATAGATTTTTTGCTAATAAGGCAGATTGCCTATTGGAGATGAGAGATGGTATTATAAAATCATCTAATGTCTGAGTCATTAAATCAAAACTTTAATCATTTAAAAGTCCATACACAATATTCTATATGTGAAGGCGCAGCCAAGATTGATGATTTACAAGAATATTGTAAATCAAACAAAATTAAATCTTTAGGAATAAGTGATACTTCTAATTTATGTGGAGCTTTAGAATTTGCAGAAAAAATTTCTAAATCAGGAACACAACCAATTATTGGTACTCAAATTAATTTTAAACTAAATCATACAACTGGATTGTTGCCTTTATTTGCCTTGAATGAAACAGGTTATAAAAACATTATTGAATTGTCCTCGAATTCATATTTAGAAAACGATGAATTAAGTGATCCACATGTAAATTTTGATGAATTATTAAAAAGTTCTGATGGTGTTTCAGTTTTTTCAGGTACAGTTTTAGGTCTTTTTGGAAAATTATTTGATAAAGGAAAATATACAGAAATAAACGAAATTTATTCAAAAATTAAAGAAGTTTTTGGAGATAGGTTTTATTTAGAAATTCAACGTCATAATGATACAAATGAAAATGGGTTTGAAAAATTTAATCTAAAAAAGTCTATAGAATTAGAAATACCAATAATTGCTACTAATGAAGTTTTTTATTTATCAAAAGATATGCATGAAGCACATGATGCTTTGATTTGTATTGGTAACAAAACCTATATTAATGAAAAAAATAGATTAAAATTAAGCGATCAACATTATTTAAAAACTAACTCTGAAATGACAGAGTTATTTGCTGATATACCAGAGGCATTAGAAAACAATTATAACTTTCCTTTAAGATGTAATTTTAGACCATTATTCTCTAATCCTATATTGCCAAACATTAGCACTGATAAAGATGGTAATGCAGATGATCTTTTAACTAAATATTCTTTAGAAGGACTGCGAGATAAATTTTTAAAAGTTTTTAATGTTAAAGATAGCGAACTTGAAAATGATAAAAATTTTCTTCTTTATAAAGAAAGACTAGATCATGAACTTTCAATAATTATTAAAATGAAATATTCGAGTTATTTTTTAATTGTATCTGATTATATTAAATGGGCTAAAGAAAATGATATACCAGTTGGTCCTGGTAGAGGTTCAGGTGCTGGATCATTGGTTGCTTGGTGTATATCAATTACTGATGTTGACCCAATTAAGTTTAATTTAATTTTTGAGAGATTTTTAAATCCAGATCGTATTTCCATGCCTGATTTTGATATAGATTTTTGTGAGGATAAAAGAGACCTTGTTTTTGAATACTTAACAAAAAAATACAAAGATAGTGTAGCTCACATAATTACTTTTGGTAAACTTAAAGCAAGGATGGTGATCAGAGATGTTGGTAGAGTTATGGGATTACCTTATGGGTTTATTGATAGCATTTCAAAAATGATACCTTTTGATCCCTCCAGACCTCAAAATCTAACCCAATGTATAGCTGGAGAGCCAAGATTACAAAAGCTAATTAATGAAGATACTAGAGTAAAAAAATTAACAGAGTTGTCATTAAAATTAGAAGGTCTGAACAGAAATGTTGCTACTCATGCAGCAGGAGTTGTGATTGCTGATAAAAAATTAACAGAAGTAGTTCCTTTATATAAAGATACTTCTGCAGATTTACTTTTACCTTCAACACAATTTGATATGTATTCAGCTGAAAATGCTGGTTTAATTAAATTTGATTTTTTAGGGTTAAAGACATTAACAGTAATAAATAACACTCAAAAATTAGTTAGAAAAAAAGATAAAAAATTTAATATTGAAGAAATAGATTTTGATGATCAGAAAGTTTTTGATCTATTATCATCTGGTAAAACAGTAGGCTTATTTCAAATTGAAAGTGCTGGAATGAGAGAGGCTTTGCTTCATATGAAGCCAAATCATATTGAAGATATTATTGCACTAGTAGCATTATATAGACCAGGCCCAATGAGTAACATACCAACCTATAACGACTGCAAACATGGAAAGCAAAAACCTGATTACTTACACCCATTATTGGAAGATATTTTAAAACCCACATATGGGGTAATTATTTATCAAGAGCAAGTAATGCAGATTGCTCAAAAACTCTCAGGATTTACTGCGGGTCAAGCTGATCTTTTAAGAAGAGCAATGGGTAAAAAGAAGAGAGCAGAACTAGAGAAACAAAAACAAGGTTTTATTGCTGGAGCAGTTAAAAACGGTATTGCTAAAGATGTTGCAGCTGGAATATTTTTAAAAATCGAACCTTTTGCAGAATATGGTTTTAACAAAAGTCATGCTGCAGCTTATGCAATAATTTCTTATCAAACTGCATATTTAAAAACTTATTATCCTAAAGAATTTATTGCTGCATCAATGACTATGGATATTTCTAATCAAAATAAATTAAGTGAGTTTTATGAAGAATTAAAAAGACTTGATGTTGAAACAATTAGACCTGATATTAATGAATGTTTTGCTGATTTTAGAACTATTGATGGAAAATTTTATTATGCCTTAGGTGGAATTAAAGCTGTAGGTTATGAGGCAATTTCTAATATTGTTGAAGAAAGAGAGTTAAATGGAAATTTTAAATCTATTAATGACTTTATAAATAGAATTAATCCCAAAGATATAAATAAATTACAATTAGAGGGATTAGTAAAAGCTGGAGCATTTGACAATTTAAACTCAAATAGACAAGCAATCTTTAACTCAATACCTAATTTAATTTTAAAAAATAAAAATATTTCTGAAAATAAGCTAGCTAATCAAATAGATTTATTTTCTGATAACATTGAAACAGAAGAAGATATTATCGTTAAAATAGAAGATTGGAAATTTGAAGAGCGATTATCTAGAGAATTTGAAGCGGTTGGATTTTTTATATCTGATCACCCATTAAATCAATTTACAGAAATTTTTGAAGACTATAAAATTAATGATTATGCAAAATTTATATCAGATGATAATTCAGAAAATGTTAATGTAGCCGCAACATTACTTAAAGTTCAAGAGAGAAAAACTGCTAAAGGAAATGCGTATGCTGTTTTAAAGTTAACAGATTTAAATAGTGTATTTGAAATATTTATTTTTTCAGATTTGTTAGAATTAAATAGAGAAATCCTAAAAGAAGGTAACTCATTAATTTTAACCTTGGTTAAGAATATTTCTAATGATGAAAATCGTTTTAAAAGAATTAATGTTCAAAAAATAGCTTCTTTAAAAGATTTATTTAATAGTCCAATTAATGAAATATCATTTAATGTTAAATCTATTGAACAAATCCAAGAGATTTCAAAATTCTTAAATCAAGAAGGTAAAACCCAAGTAAAATTTAATCTCTCAACAAAAGATCAAATTTTAAATTTTCAATTAAAAAAACCAATGAATCTTGATAGAAAATCTTTAAATCTTTTAAGAAAACAGCAAATTCAAGCAGAAATTAGCTAAATAAAACTTGTCAATTTTAACAAATGTTTGTAAATAACCATTAATTTAAATTAACACGCACACAGTTGTTGGTTTTATACCTCCGGTCCTTAATTGGAAATTACTGTGGTGGCTTAACCGGGAATAAATATGAAAATACCTAACGTCACAATTCAACAATTATTAGAAGCTGGTGTTCATCTTGGACACAAAACTTTGAGATGGAATCCAAAAATGAAGAAATACATTTTTGGAAAAAGAGACTCAATTCATATAATGGACTTAACTCAAACACTTGAGTTGACTAAAGTAGCTTTAGAAAAAGTCTATAATACAATAGCAAATAATGGAAAAATTTTGTTTGTTTCAACTAAAAAACAGGCATCAGAAGCTATTGCAGAAGTAGCAAAAGAGACAGATCAATACTTTGTAAACTATAGATGGTTAGGTGGAATGTTAACTAATTGGGGAACAATATCTAATTCAATTAAAAAATTAAAAAAATTAGAAATTGATTTAGCTGCTGAAAATAGAGGGTTTACTAAAAAAGAACTTCTTAAAATGAGTGTAAAAAAAGATAAACTTCAAAGATCTTTAGGTGGAATTGCAGAAATGAAAAAAGTTCCTGAATTAGTTTTTGTAATAGACACTAACTATGAGTCATTAGCTATTGCCGAGTCATCAAAATTAGGTATTCCTATAATTGCCATTCTCGATAGCAACTCAAATCCTGATAATATTGATTATCCAATTCCAGGAAATGATGATGCAAGAAGAGCAATAGACCTTTATTGTAATTTAATTAAAGAAACAATTAATAATGCAAAAAGTTCAATCCAATCATCTGAACCTAAGCAAGAAAAAACAAAAGATATTAATGATGATAGTAAAAACAAAACTATTCAAGAAATTGATAGAGAAAAATTAGAAAAAAAATTCTCAAATGAAGATAAAGGAAAGTTAAATTAAAATGAGTGATATAGAAAAAGTAAAAAAATTAAGAGAAGCAACAGGTGCTGGATTTAAAGATTGTAATTTAGCAATTAAGGAATCTGATGGTGATTTAGATAAAGCAATTGAAATTTTAAGAGTAAAAGGAATATCAAAGGCGTCAAAAAAAATGTCTAGAGATGCCAAAGAAGGTGTTGTTGTAGTATCAGGCGATGAAAATAAAACTTCTGTAATTGAGGTGAATTGTGAAACAGACTTTGTTGCGAAAAATGATGATTTTATAAGTTTTGTTAAAGAATTAAGTGAATTAAATAATCAACACAGCTCTAATCAAGATGAATTAAAAAAATCTGTGATGCAAAATGGACAAAGTGTTGATGATAACTTAGTAGCATTAATTGCAAAAATTGGTGAAAAAATTACAATTGGGAAATCAAAAACTATTGAAAATAAAAATGGAGTAAACAATCATTACCTGCACACAGTAGTAAAAGATAATGTAGCAAAATTAGCAGTATTAGTATCTCTGGATACAAGGGATAAATCAGATACAGTTAAGTCATTTGGCAAACAACTGTCTATGCATATTGCAGCTTCAAATCCTTTAGCTCTAGAATCAAATTTAATTGATCAAGCATTAATTGACAAAGAGCAAGAACTTGTTGCTGAGGAATTGAAGAATTCAGGTAAACCCGAGGAAATTGCAAAAAAAATAAGTTTAGGTAAAATGAACAAATTTAAGGAAGAAAATGCACTTTTAACTCAAGCTTGGGTCATGGAACCAAAGAAAAAAGTTCAGGATATAGTTAAAGAACTATCTATAGCTGACCTAAAAATTAAAGAATTCTTTAGAATAAAAATAGGAGAATAAATGTTTGATGAAAAAACATATGGTGTAAAAATGGATAAAGCCATAGATGTATTTTCTAAAGAATTGTCTTCTTTAAGAACTGGTAGAGCAAATGCAGCAATGCTTGATCTCATTAAAGTAGATGTTTATGGTCAACAAATGCCAATTAATCAAATCGGAAGTATAACTACACCTGAACCAAGAATGATTAATATTCAAGTATGGGACGCAAATAACGTTCCTATGCTAGATGCCGCAATAAAAAAATCTGATCTAGGTTTAAATCCACAAATAGACGGTCAGTTAATAAGACTTCCTGTTCCAGAATTAAATGAGGAAAGAAGATCTGAATTAAAAAAATTAATTAAGACGATTGGTGAAAAATGCAAAGTATCAATAAGAAATATTAGAAGAGAAGCTAATGAAGATCTTAAAAAATTATTAAAATCAAAAGAAATTGGTGAAGATGATGAAAAATCTAAAGAAAAAATAATTCAAACAATAACTGATGATCATATTAAATCTGTTGATGAAAAAGTTTCTTTAAAAGAAAAAGAAATAATGACGATATGAACCCACTGAGTCATGTGGCCATAATTATGGATGGCAACGGTAGATGGGGTTTAAAAAATAAAAATTCTAGAAATGCAGGTCATAAAGCTGGATTAATTACTGTTGAAAATATCATTAAACATTCAATTCAAAGAAAAATAAAATTTTTAACTCTATATGTTTTTTCCACTGAAAATTGGAAAAGACCTAAAAGTGAGATTGAATATTTATTTGCCTTATTAGAGCATTTTTTAAAAAAAAAAATCGGAGAATTTGATAAAAATAAAATAAAACTTGTTGTAATTGGAAAAAAGAAATTCTCAAATAAACTTAATAAGTTATTATCTGAAAGTGAAAAAATAACCAAAAATAATTCAAAAATTCAAATTAACTTAGCATTAAATTATGGATCTAGGTCAGAAATTATTGAAGCTTTTAATAAACTTTATAAAAAAAAAATTAAGATAAATGAAAGAAGTGTTTCAAATTCTTTATATACAAAGAATATACCAGACCCAGATTTACTTATTAGAACTGGAAATACAAAAAGATTAAGTAATTTTTTATTGTGGCAATTATCATATTCTGAAATTTTCTTCTCTAAAAAATTATGGCCTGAATTTAATGAAAAAGATTACGATAATATAATTTATGAATTTAGAAGAATTAAAAGAAATTTTGGTAAAATATAATGAAGAATGAGTTAATTTTAAGAATTTTAAGTTCAATATTACTTTTACCAATATGTTTATATTTAATAATTAATGGTTCTTTAATTTTTAATGTTTTATTAATTATAATTTTTATAATAGCATCGTATGAGTGGCATTTAATGTCTAAGAATAAAAGATATTATTATTATGGATTCATTTTTTTAATATTTTCTCTTATTACAGTTTTCAAATTAAGAATTGATTTTCAAAATGATTACTGGCCATTGTTAGTAGCATCTTTAATCTGTATTTTCACAGATATTGGTGGGTATCTTTTTGGAAAAGTTTTAAAAGGTCCAAAATTAACAATTTATAGTCCAAATAAAACTTATTCAGGACTATTGGGGAGTTTTATTATTTCTTTTTTTTGTATTCCTATTTTTTTTTATTTTAATATTTTAAACGAGGAAAAAATTCTCAATTTTGTATTATTTATATTTATAATCTCAAGTACAAGTCAATTTGGAGATATTCTAATTTCATATTTCAAAAGAATTTCTAATATTAAAGATAGTGGGAAAGTTATACCAGGACACGGTGGCATACTTGATAGAATTGATGGAATGCTATTTGCATTACCAGTAGCATATTATTTATTCTTATTAGATTTTTTTAATGTATTAAAATGAAAACTCAAATTGCTATACTTGGTTCAACTGGATCTATTGGTAAATCTTTATTGAAAATTATTTCAAGAAATAAAAATAGCTTCAAAATATCTCTATTAACCGCTAATAAAAATTATAAATTATTATTAAATCAAGCAATAAAATTTAATGTAAGAAATGTGATTATTACTGACAGTGATTCTTATAATATTTCTAAAAATATATTTAAACAATATAGGATAAGAACATACAATAATTTTAAATATTTTAAAAAAATTTTTTCAAAAAAAAATGATTATGTGATGAGTTCAATTGTTGGTCTTGATGGTTTAATCCCAACTTTTGAAATAATAAAATTTACAAATAGAATTGCTATTGCTAATAAAGAATCAATAATATGTGCTTGGAATATATTAGCAAAAGAACTTAAAAAATATAAAACACAATTTATACCTGTTGATTCAGAACATTTTTCTGTTTGGTATGCACTTAAAGGAACATGTTTAAACAATGTAGATAAATTATATTTAACAGCATCTGGTGGACCTTTATTAAAAACGTCATTTAAAGAATTAGATAAAATCAAAATTAAAAAAATAATTAACCATCCTAATTGGAAAATGGGTAAAAAAATAAGTGTTGATTCTTCTACAATGATAAACAAAATTTTTGAAGTTATTGAGGCAAAAAAAATTTTTAATTTATCTTATAAAGATTTAGAAATAATAATTCATCCGAAATCATATATTCATGCTTTTATAAAATTTAAAGATGGTATGATTAAAATTATAGCTCACGAAACTACAATGGAGATACCTATATATAATACACTCAAATATCATAATATAAATAAACTTAAATCAAAAAAAATAGATTTAAAAAAACTTAATAATCTTAATTTCTCAAAAATTAGTTCAAAAAAGTTTCCTCTTATTAAAATAATTAATGAATTACCTAATTCTGAAACATTATTTGAAACTGTTTTAGTTACAATAAATGATGAGTTAGTAAAATTATTATTAAATAAAAAAATTACTTATTTAGATCTTATTAAAAAATTATTAAAACTTATTACCAGTAAAGAATTTGTGGAATATAAATTTATAGAACCTAAGAAAATTAATGATATATTAGATCTTAATAAAAAAATTAAATCAGTAATTCAAAATCATGATATTATTTATAAAAAATTTTAATGTAAAACTTTTTATTTTATTAATTATTTTTGTATTTAATTTTTCAATTTTGAATGCAAATACAATAAACAAAATTAATATTGACGGCAATGATCGTATTTCTAAAGAAACAATAATATTATTTTCAAATGTTCAATTAAATGAAATAATTAATGATGATAAGTTAGATCTAATTTTAAAAAATTTATATGAAACTAACTATTTTAAAAATGTTTCAGTGAAATTAGTTAACAATGAGTTATTTATTTATGTAGATGAATCGCCAATTATTGACCGTGTAGAGTTTGTTGGAATAAAAGCTGGCAGAATTATAGAAGATTTGAATAAATTAATAAGTCAAAAATCAAGAGTATCTTACAACGAATTCTTAATAATAAATGATAGAAATATTATAACAAACTTTTTAAAAAATTTAGGATACTATTTTTCAAAAGTTGAAACAATAGTTGAAGACTTAGAAAATAACTTAGTTGTTGTTAACCATAAAATTGATTTAGGTGATAAAGCAAAAATTAAAAAAATTTCTTTTTTAGGAGATAAAATTTATAAAGATAATAAATTAAGAAACATTATTGTAAGTGAAGAATATAAATTTTGGAAGTTTATTTCTGGCCGTAAATATTTAAATGAACAAGCAATAAATTTTGATAAGAGATTGTTAAAAAATTTTTACCTTAACAAAGGTTATTATGATGTAGAAATTAATAGTTCTTTTGCAAGACTTGTAGATGAAAAAGATTTTGAATTAATTTTTAATATAGACGCTAAAAAAAAAATTTATTTTAATAATATTTCTTTAAATATCCCAACTGATTTCAATATTAAAAATTTTGAAAATTTGAATGAATTTTTTGATGATTTAAGAGGAGAGCCTTATTCAATTAATAAAGTAGAATCTATTTTAGATAAATTAGATAAGATTACATTACTCGAAGAGTATAAATCAATTAATGCAAGTGTTAAAGAAAATTTTAATAACAATCAATTAGATCTTGTATTTGATATAGAAGAAACAGAAAAACTTTTTGTAGAGAAAATTAATATTTTTGGAAATAACATTACAAGAGAAAGTGTCATTAGAAATAATTTAGAAATAGATGAAGGTGATCCGTTTAATGAAATATTACAAAATAAAAGTGAAAATAATCTTAAAAGTTTAAATTTTTTTAAATCAGTAAACTCTGATATAGCAAATGGAAGCAAGCCTAACACTAAAATAATAAATATAAAAGTTGAGGAAAAACCAACTGGCGAAATATCAGCTGGTGCTGGAGTAGGAACATCAGGTGGAACTTTTTTATTTGGCATTAAAGAAAACAACTATCTTGGTAAAGGGCTGGGTGTTGATGCTAATGTCACTGTTAATTCTGAATCTTTTAAAGGTAAAGTCGGTATTGAAAACCCTAATTTTAATAATACAGACAAATCTCTTTTTGGAAACTTGCAGGCAATAGAAATAGATAGAATGAAAGCAAATGGTTATAAAACAAACAAAACTGGTTTTGAATTTGGAACAAGATTTGAATATTATGAAGATTTCAATCTAGGTTTGTCAACTAGATCGTTTTATGAAAAGATAGAAACAGATAGTACAGCATCTGCTAGACAACAAGCTCAGGAAGGAAATTATTGGGACACTTTTTTAAACACACGATTTGATTATGATAAAAGGAACCAAAAATTCAGAGCTGACGATGGGTTTAGATCCACTTATACTTTAGATATACCATTAATTAGTGACAACAATACATTAACTAATACTTATAATTTTCAAAAATATACATCTTTTTATCCAAATAATGTTTCCTCTATTGGATTCTTTATTGAAAGTGCAAATTCAATAACAGGAGACGATATTAAACTTACTGAAAGATTATTTATACCAACAAGTAAGTTACGTGGTTTTGAAAGAGGAAAAGTTGGACCTAAAGATGGGAGTGATTTTATTGGAGGTAATTTTGTTTCATCATTGAATGCTACTACAACTCTTCCTGTATTATTTGAAAATAATCAAAATCTTGACGCTTCAATTTTCTTAGATGTAGCCAATATATGGGGTGTTGATTACGACTCGACATTAGATGAAAGCAATAAAATAAGAAGTGCTATCGGTATTGGTATTGAATGGTTTTCAGCATTAGGACCTGTAAGTTTTTCTATTACAGAAACAATATCTAAAGCAGACACAGATATTACTGAGTCATTTAGATTTAATTTAGGAACAACATTTTAATGAAAGTAATTAAAAAATTTATTTTATTATTAATTTTCTTTTTTTCATCACCAAATTATGTTTTTGCTAATGAAAGTTATATGTTTTTAAATATCGATCTTTTAATTAAAGAGACAAATATTGGAAAAAATTCTTTAAAAAAAATTGGTAATATAGATAAAGAAAACTTAAAAAAACTAAATAAATATGAGGCAGAATTAGTTAAAATAGAAAATGAGATCAAAATTAAAAAAAATATTATCTCTGAAGAAGAATATAAGAATGAAGTTAATCAATTGAAATTAAAATTAAAAAAATATAATGATGAAAAGAACTTAATGGTTCAAGATTTAAATAATGTTAAAAAAAAGGAAATGAAAATATTTTTTGATACTATAAATCCAATTTTACAAGAATATATGAAACAAAATTCAATTGATATAATTTTTGATAAAAAGAATATTTTTATTGGAAATAAAAAATTAGATTTAACTCAATCCTTAATAGATGAAATAAATAGTAAAATTAAATAATGAGTGATTTCAAATTAAACAAACATCAAATAAGAGAGTTGTTGCCACATAGGGAACCAATGTTACTAATTGATGAACTTTATGATATAAAAAAACTTCATTCTGCAACTGCCGTTGTCTATGTTAAAAAGGATAGCTTTTTTGTGCAGGGTCATTTTCCTGATCAGCCCGTGATGCCTGGTGTATTAATTGTAGAGTCCTTTGGTCAAGCAGCTGCTGCTTTAACAGCTCATGGTTTGGATAAATCAACATATGAAAATAAACTTGTATTTTTAATGGGTGTAGAAAAAGCAAGATTTAGAAATCCAGTAATTCCTGACTGTAAATTGATATTAAAAATTGAAGCAATAAGATCTCATGGTAGAGTTTGGAAATACAAAGGTGAAGCTTTTGTAAATGAAGTTAAAATGGCAGACGCAATTTGGTCAGCTACAATTGTAGATAAGAAATAAATAGCAATAAATTTTGATAACCTTAATATAATTGCTCTGTTAAAAGCAATTATGTCTAATCCTTTCTTTAAAAACAGAGGTCCTTTTTTTATTCAAGATATTTTAAAGTTTATTGATGTTAAAGCTGAGAATGAGATAATAAATGTTGAAGTAAAAGACATAAAGGATTTATATAGCTCTAATAATTCTGAGATAACATTTTTTCATTCAAAAAAATACAAAGATTTAGCTCAAAAAACAAAAGCATCTTTTTGTATCACAACAGAGTCTTTAAAAAATGAACTTCCAACTAATTGTGTACCCATAATTGTTGAAAATGTATTGGTTTCAGTATCAAAGATAACTTCCAAGTTTTATCCTGATGCTGTTGATGATGATTTTGATAATAGTGCAACTTATATTGATGAAACAAATTTTAAAGATAATGTAATCCATGGCAAAAATGTTTTAATTGGAGAAAATGTATCATTAGGTAAAAATTGCAAGATAGGTCACAATACAATAATTGAAAAAAATGTTTTTATTGGAGACAATTGTTCAATAGGTTCAAATACAATAATTAGAAACTCACTAATAAGTAATAACGTTAAAGTTTTAGATAATTGCGTTGTTGGAAAACATGGTTTTGGTTTTTTTCCAAATAAAAATAAAAATTTAAGATATCCACATATTGGCATTGTAATTATTGAGGAAAATTGTGAAATAGGATGTGGGTCTACTATTGATAGAGGTTCGATGTCGAATACTGTTATTGGGAAAAATACATTTTTAGACAATCAAATACATGTAGCTCATAATGTTAAAATAGGAGAAAACTCTATCATAGCTGGACAGGTAGGAATTGCTGGCAGCTCAATTATTGGTTCTAATGTAAGAATAGGTGGCCAAGCTGGTATTTCAGGGCATATTAATGTTGGTAATAATGTGGAAATTGGAGGTAGCTCAGGTGTAATAAAAAACATTCCTGATAATGAAAAAGTAATGGGTTATCCAGCAAAAAATATCAGAAAGTTTTTAAGAGATAACAAATGATACACAAAACTGCAATTGTTGATTCAAGTGCCAAAATCTCAGTAAATACAAAAATAGGACCTTATTCCGTAATTGGTCCCGATGTGGAAATTGGAGAGGGTACAGTTGTCCAATCTCATGTTAATATAACAGGTAATACTATTATAGGTAGAAATAATAAAATTTATCCATTTGCATCTATAGGAAATGATCCACAAGATTTAAAATTTAGAGGTGAAAAAACATCATTAGAGATAGGTGATAACAATAAAATAAGAGAGTACGTAACCATTAATCCAGGCACCGAAGGTGGTGGAGGTAAAACTCAAGTTGGTAATAATTGTCTGTTTATGGTGTCTTCTCATATTGCCCATGACTGCATTGTTGGTGATAATGTTATTTTAGCAAACAATGTTCCATTGGGTGGTCATGCGCATGTAGATGATAATGCCATAATTGGTGGTAATTCAGCTGTACAGCAATTTACCAGGGTTGGTAAATTTGCAATGATAGGTGGTATGTGTGGAGTAGTTAGAGATGTGATACCATATGGTATAGCACATGGAAACAGAAGTATATTGCAAGGATTAAATCTTATTGGTTTAAGAAGAAAAAATATTCCAAATAAAGAAATATTATCTCTAACAGAAGCTTATAAAATATTATTTAAGAATGAGAATTTAACAGAGAATTTAAGTAATTTACCAAATGAATTAAGAAAAAATAAATTAGTTTCAGAGGTAGTTAATTTTATAACAAAAGATAAAAAAAGACCAATTTGCACTCCTTTTTCAAAATAAAATGATTGGTTTATTTTTAGGTGATACAGATTTTCCTGAAATAGTTTTAAATAAAATTAAAAAATTAAAAAAAGAATATTTTATTATAGATTTTTCAAAAAATAATAAATTTCATAAAGATAAAAACTCTCATAGGATAAGTATTGGAAAATTTGGAAAAATAATAAATTTAATTAAACAAAAAAAATCTAAAAAAGTTTTGTTTGCAGGTAAAATAGCTAAGCCTAATTTTACTTCTCTTAGATTAGATTTTAAAGGTATATATTATATGCCAAGTGTTATTAGAGCTTCTAAAATTGGTGATGCTGCAATTATAAAATCTATAATTAAGATCCTTGCAGATGAAGATATTAAAGTTATTAGCTCAATATATTTTAACCCAGAACTATCTCTTAAAAAAGGAAACTATACAAAAGCTAAGCCTAATAAGAATGACAACAACTCAATTGAAAAAGCTAAAAATTATTTCAATAAAATTAACAGTTTGGATCATATACAGGCTTTAGTTGTCAAAGATCAAAAAATAATTGCAAAAGAGGGAAGGCAAGGAACAAAAAAAATGCTTTCAAAAGTCAAGAAAAACTCAAAAGGTATATTAATAAAATTACCTAAAAATAAACAAGATTTAAGAATGGATTTACCAACTGTTGGTTTGCAAACTTTAAAAGATATAAAAAAATATGGATTAAAGGGTCTAGTCTTAAAATCTAAAAAAAATATTTTTCTCGATAAAAAAGAAGTAATAAATTTTGCAAATAAAAATAAAATTTTTATTAAAGTTATATGAAAAAAATTTTTGTGTTAACTGGTGAACCATCAGGAGATAAACTTGCATCGACTTTAATTTCAAGATTAAAACAAGAAAATTATGAAATTGAGTATTTATCCGTTGGTGGCACTCACTTAAAGAAACTAGGAATTAATTCTATATATGATTTGAAGGAAATTACTTACTTGGGGTTTACAAGTGTGTTGCTTAATATTTTTAGAATTAAATCAAAAATAAATAAAACTGTAGAAGAAATAGTAAAATTTAAACCTGATATATTGCTAAGTGTAGATAGTCCTGATTTTACTTTGCGTGTAGCTGAAAAAGTTAAAAAAATAAACAGCAACATTAAAACAATTCATTATGTAGCACCTCAAGTATGGGTATGGCGAAAGAACAGAGTTAAAAAAATTAAAAAATTTATTGATCATATTCTTTTGTTGTTTGAATTTGAAAAAAAATACTTTGATGAAGAAAATATTAATAATACTTTTGTTGGTCATCCTCTGATAGAAAGAAATGAAAACAACAAGACTATTATTGATAATATTTTACCTAAAAATAAAAAAATTATATCTTTATTTCCTGGTAGCAGAAATTCTGAAACTAATGTTTTGCTACCTATATTATTAGATTTTATTAAATTAATGAACAAAAAGCATAATGAATATTTTTTTTATATTCATGGAACAGAAGAAAATAAAAGTTTAATTTTAGAACATGTAAAAAAATATAACTTTGAAAATATAGATATAGTGTCTGATGAAAATATTAAATCTGAAATTCTGTCTAAATCTATTTTTGCTGTTTCAAAATCTGGTACTGTTTCACTACAAATTTGTAATTTTAATGTTCCATCAATTATTATTTATAAACTTAGTTTTATTAATTTTATGATTTTTAAAATGTTAGTTAACGTAAAATTTGCAAATATTATAAATATAATTAATAATCGTGAGGTAATTCCTGAGTTGCTTCAAAAAGAATGTAATGCAGATGAAATATATAGGTCTGTTATTTATTTTCTTAAAAACCCCGAGTTGATGAAAAAACAAGTAAGTGAGTGTTCCAAAACTTTAGAGGGCATCAGGTCTAAAACTTCATCTGCAGGAGAGGCAAGTTCTATTTTAATTAAGTATCTTTCTTAATCTTTTCTCAACATCTGCTTTACCTAAAGATATAACAATATCATATAGCCCTGGTCCAAACTTAGATCCTGTAAGGGCTACTCTTAACGGTTGACCTATACCTTTGAAATTTGTTTCATGTTTTTTTATCAAGTTGTTGACTATTGGCTCTAAATTATCTCTAGTTAAACTTTCTAAGTTTTTAATTTCATCTTGAAATTCATTAATTATTTTTTTCGACTTATCGTCAATTAGTTTTAAATCATTTTCATTAAAATTAACTTCATCACTAATGATATATTTTGCATTATTAAATATTTCTTCCAGTGTTTTTGCTTTATTTTTTAAAAATACTAAAGATGATTTTATTTTTGATGCTTTTTCTGTATCAATTTTATCTTTATATTCTTCACAATATCTCAAAAGATGATCATACAGATCATTTTCATCAATATTTTTGATATAATGCTCATTCATTGACAAAATACGGCTCATATCTAATTTTGACGGTGATTTTCCAATACCTTCTAAGTTAAAAAATTTTATACTTTCTTCTAAAGTAAATATTTCTTTGTCTTGATATGACCATCCTAGTCTTAGTAAATAATTTCTTAAAGCATCAGGCATAATTCCAATTTTTGAATAGTCATCCAAGGTTGAAGCATTATCTCTCTTGGATAATTTTTTACCCTCTATTGTGTGAATTAAAGGAATATGGGCAAATAGTGGCACATCCCATTTCATTGCTTCATAAATTTGTATTTGTTTAAAGGTATTTATTTTATGGTCATCACCCCTAATTATATGCGTCATTCCCATTTCATGATCATCTACAGTTGCTGACAAATTATAAGTTGGAGTTCCATCATTTCTTAATATTACAAAATCTTCTATTGTACTGTTTTCAATTTCAACATCGCCTTGAACTAAATCTTTAAGAATTGAACTTCCTTCAATTTTACTTTTAAATCTAATTACAGGTTTAATTTCTTTAGGAGCATCTTTTTCATCTGCATCTCTCCATTTTCTGTTGTAAATATAAGGTATTTTTTTTTGTCTAGCTCTTTTTTTTTGCTCTTCTATCTCTTCAGGTGAACAGTAACATTTATAGGCAAATCCATTTTTTAATAATTCATTTGCAATTTTTACATGATCATCAATTTTCCTTGACTGAATATATTCTTCACCATCATGTTTAATCCCTAACCAATTTAAGGATTTAATTATTTGTATTTTATGTTCTTCTTTAGATCTTTCTTTGTCAGTATCTTCAATTCTTAAATGAAAAGTGCCTTTTTGATTTTTCGAATATAACCAATTAAACAAGGCAGTTCTAACACCACCAATATGAAGAGCCCCAGTAGGAGAGGGAGCAAAACGAGTTGCTACTTTTGACATCAGAGATGTTTAGACTATTTTTTTAGAAGTTTCTATATAAAGATACTAAAACACCCTGAACTTTTACTCTATCAGGGCCAAATATTTTGGTTTCATAGTTTCTATTTGCACTTTCCAATGCAACAACTTTACCTTTTTTACGAATTCTTTTTAACATTGCTTCGTGTTCGTCAATTAATGCGACTACAATTTTTCCATTATCTGCTGTATCTGTTCTTTTAATAATAACTGTGTCTCCTTCGTGGATTCCAGCTTCAATCATTGAATCTCCTTGAACTTTCAATCCAAAATAATCTCCATTTTTTTCTAAATTATTTGGTAATGGAATTCTTGAAACTTCATTTTGTATTGCCTCAACAGGAGTACCTGCTGCAATTTTTCCTAATACTGGTACTTCCATTTCATCTGAATTGTTAATTTCTTCATCTAAACCACCTTTGATAACGCTTGGTGAAAAACTATTGTAAATATCGTTTGCTGAAGCTGTTTCTGGCAATTTTACTACCTCTAAAGCTCTCGCTTTATGAGCCAATCTTTTAATAAATCCTCTTTCTTCTAAGGCACTAATCAATCTATGAATACCCGACTTTGATTTTAAGTTTAAAGATTGTTTCATTTCTTCATAAGACGGAGATACTCCAGAACTTCTCAACTTTTTGTTGATAAATAAAAGCAGGTTTTTTTGTTTTTTTGTTAGCATAAGAACAAATATCGTACAAACAATGTTCTATAAAAGTTCTTTTGTTTTAACAATACTAAAAAAAGTCAGTAAAATAGGGCTTAAATTAACTACAAAACTGAAAAAATTGAATTTTCATCCAATTTTTTCAAAAGTGATTCACCAATTAAAAAAGTATTAATTGAAGTCTTACTGTTTAATTCCAATAATTCTTCTTTAGATTTAATACCACTCTCAGAAATTAGAGGTCCTTTATGGTTTTTTACAACATTATAAATATCATAGGTTGTATTTATATCAGTTTTAAGTGTTTTTAAATTTCTGTTGTTAATACCAATTAGTGCATCTTTAAAATTTAATGCTTTTTGAGCCTCTTCAACAGTATGTACTTCTACTATTACTGACATATCTAATTTCAATGCCTCTTGATATAAATTGTTTGCAAGATCATCTGAGACACCAGCTAAAATAATCAGAATTGCATCTGCGCCATAACTTTTGGCAAGTGGCACTTGAAAAGTATCAATAAAAAAATCTTTACATAATATCGGTAAATTAACCTTATCTTTTATTTTACTTATATGGATTAAATTTCCTAAAAAATAATCTTCTTCAGTTAAAACTGATAAACAAGTAGCATTATTTTTTAAATAAATATTAGCAATTTCTACTGGATTGTAGTCCTCAATTATAACACCTGCGGAAGGACTTGCTTTTTTTATTTCAGCAATAATTGAAGTTTTATTTTCTTTTAAATTGTTTTCAATTTTATCTTTAAAATTTATGTATGATTTATTTTTTTGTATTAATTCATCTAATTTTTTAAGATCTATTGATTTTTTTAGATTATCAATTTTTTCAATTTTTTTTTTAATTATATTTTCTAAAACGTTTTCAGACATTTTGTATTTGTTCCAAATGTAAAAAAGTTTTACCAGAAAGAATAAATTGTCTTGCATGATTATAGGCTTCTTCAAAATCAACAAACTTTTCTGCAACGATTAAACCAGCTGCAGCATTTAAACAAACTGCTTTTGAAAAATCATTATCTTTACCTTTGAATATTTCAATCATTTTATCTGCATTAAATTTTGCATCATTACCAATTAAGTTCTCAAATTTTTCTGCATTCACACCAATTGAATTAGGATCAACCAAGATTTCAGATATTTCTCCATTCTTCAATTGTATTATATTTGTTTTTGCATAAGGAGATATTTCATCCAATCCATCTTCGCTATTTACTATCCATGCAAATTTTATATTTAAATTTTTTAATCCCTCTGCAAAAATTCTTAACAATTTTTTATCAAATACTCCAACAACCTGTCTTTCTACTAGAGCAGGATTGCTTAAAGGACCAATCATGTTGAAAATAGTTCTTTTACCAATTTTCTTTCTTACAGGACCTACAAATTTCATGGCACTATGATAATTTGGAGCAAACATAAAACCAAAATTTTTATTGCTTATTTCTTGTTCTATTTCTCTCGGCTCTAAATCAATTTTAATATTAAGAGCTTCCAAAACGTCTCCAGAGCCACATTTTGAAGATACCGCTTTATTGCCGTGCTTTGCAACTTTTATACCCATACTAGCTAAAAGTAAGGCTGATGCAGTTGATATATTAACAGTGTTCATGCCATCACCACCTGTACCACATGTATCTATGCAATCTTGAACTTTTACTCTTTTTGATTTTTCTCTAAGTACATAAACACCTCCAGCAATTTCATCTGCAACTTCTCCTTTTTCAGACAGAAGTGTTAAAAAATTATAGATTTGATCCTCATCAGCTTTACCAGTCATTAAAATTTCAAATGCTGACTTACTTTCTTCAAAGGTTAAATTTTCTTTATTTTTAAGTTTTTCTAAAATCTTTTCCATAAAATTAATAATTTATAAAACTTTTTAAAATTTTTATTCCTATTTTAGTTTTAATACTTTCTGGATGGAATTGTACACCATGAATATTAAATTGCTTATGTTGGATAGCCATAATTACCCCATCATCAGTTTCAGCTGTAATCTCTAAATCTTTCGAAAGGGTTTTTTTATCAATAATTAAGCTATGATATCTTGTAGCTTCAAAGGTACGAGGTAGATTTTTTAAAATTCCAATTTTTTGTGACTTAATTTTGCTAGTTTTTCCGTGCATTAATTTTTTTGCTTGAATAATTTTAGATCCAAAGACTTGACCTATAATTTGATGTCCAAGACAAACACCTAAAAAGGGCAATTTTTTATGTAATGATTTTAAAATGCTTATGCAATTTCCAGATTGATTTGGATTTCCAGGTCCAGGTGAAATAACAATTTTATCATATTTTTTTCTTAATATTTCTTTAGAGTTAATTTTATCATTTCTTATGACATCAACTTTTACATCTAATGAAGAAATATAATGATAAAGATTAAATGTAAAACTATCATAATTATCTATTAATAATATTTTCATTATCTTAAAGCATTTATCAAAGCTTTCGCCTTGTTCACTGTTTCATCATATTCGTTTGTAGGCTTACTATCAGCTACGATACCTGCTCCAGCTTGTACATAGAATTTTTTATTTTTTGCTACAGCTGTTCTTAATGCAATACAAGTATCAAATTCACCATTAGCAGAAAAATATCCAATTCCACCAGCGTAAACTTTTCTTTTTGATGTTTCTAATTCATCAATAATTTCCATTGCTCTTATTTTAGGAGCACCAGATACAGTGCCAGCAGGAAATCCTGCCAACAGTGATTTAAATTTTGAAAACTTTTTATTATACTCTCCAACTACATTGGAAACTATATGCATTACATGAGAGTACCTCTCAATTATGAAACTCTCAGTTACCTTTACAGTATTTATTTTCGATACTTTACCGGCATCATTTCTTCCTAGATCTAAAAGCATTAAATGTTCAGAAAGTTCTTTTTTGTCTTTAAGAAGGTCTTTTTCATAAAAAAGATCTTCTTTTTTATTTTTTCCTCTTGGTCTAGTACCTGCTATTGGTCTAACTGTAATTTTATTATCTCTTAGTCTTACTAAAATTTCTGGACTTGCCCCAATAATTTGGAAGTCATTAAAGTTGAAGTAAAACATGAAAGGAGAGGGGTTAGTTACTCTAAGTTTTTTATAAATTTCCAAAGGTTTTTTTGTTAATTTTGCTTCAAATCTTTGACTTAAAACAACTTGAAAAATATCACCAAGTTTAATGTATTTCTTAGCTTTATTAACCATTGCAAGAAATTTATTTTTAGATGTGTTTGATTTAACTTTAATTTTTTTTTCTTTAAATACTCTTTTTGTATCAATATTTTTGATCGATGATTGAATTAATAGTTTAAATAGATCAGTTTTTATAGAGTCATACTTTTTTTGATAATTTTTAATTTTTTCATCATTAAAAACATTACTTATATAAAATATTTCTTTTTTTAAATTATCATGAATAACCAAGGTTCTTGGTCTCATCAATCTTACATCAGGTAAATTAAGATCATTTTTACATGAGTTAGGAATTTTTTCTATGTATCTAATAGAGTCGTATGAAAAATAACCAGAAATTAGCGAACAAATCTTAGGTAAATTCTTAGGTGTATCAAATTTAAAATTTTCAATAATCTTTTCTATTAGCTCTTCTGGTTTATCTTTAAGAATAATTTTCTTATTTTCAGTGATTAAATATGACTTTTGATTGTTGAACTCCCATATCCTATCAGGATTTTTACCAAAAATTGTGTATCTACCTTTAATTTTTCCTTTTTCAACAGACTCAAATATAAAACTATTTTTTTCCTCTAAAAAATTATCAATTAAATTTATTACTTCATCATCAGAATTTACTTTTTTAGAAGTGTATATAATTTGATTTTTTTTGCTTCTATGTCGAAACTTAAAATCTTTGAAGCTTCGATTAATTATCATTTGAAATAGTTTTTAATTCTATCAATAGTTTTTTGATTCAATTGAACCTGATATTTATTATTCAACAGGGTATCGTAAGATTGTAAAATACTTTTTCTGTTGTTTGTATTTTGTGAATTTACAAATCCTTTATATTCCTCACCTTGTTTATTTATAGTATTTTTATTTATATCTTTTATTTTGACTAAAAATATTTGATTATTAGTATTACTTACTAAAGCAAAAGAATTTTGAGGTAATGAGTAGAGCATTTTAATTGAATTTACTTCAAACAGCCCATCATCACTAATTGAATTAATTGATCCAGTTTGGATTTTACCTGAACTTAACTCTATAAATTTACTTTCATTAAATCCATCATTTTGTATTTCTTCAATTATTTTTCTATTGTAATCAAATTTACCTTTTTGATAAATAAGCTCGATAATTTCACTTTTTACTACCTCATCATTTAGATCTGGTGAACGATCATATTCATTCTCTATATTATAAAGAATATAATTATCGCCACTTTCAAATATATCTAATTTGCTTGATTTCTTAGAGTAAATTAACTTTTCGTTCGTACTAGTGTTTTCATTTGGAGCAAATTCATTAATATTATTCACATCCACATTTATGTTTTCGATTATCGAACTAAAACTTTCATTTTGAGAAATTTTATTTTCTATTGCATCAATTTCATTAAAAAAATCTTGATTAAATTCATCAATTCCAATTAAATTTTTTGGATTTAAAACCACATATTTGAAGTCAATATATTCTCTTTTTAATTGATCTTTATTTTCTTCAATAAATTTGTTGATTTCATCTGATGTATAATCATCTTTAATCTTATATAAATTTTCCATATCGAAGTATTCAATAGATAATGATTTATTGTTTTCTTCAAATTTACTTTCTGTTAGAAATTCAGGGGTAACAGTACCTGCACCGATAAAATCAAATAAGTGTTTCTGTAAACCTTGATTTTTTAATTTCAACTCAAACAAAGGAGCAGACATATTATTTGAAAGTAAAAATTTTTCGTATTTAATTCTTTCAAAAGCACCATTCTCGTCTTTAAAATTTTTATTGTCTCTTAAATATTTTAAAATTGTCTTTTCGTTTATAGAAAGTTTAAAATCTTCAATCTCTAGATCAATTAAAGTTGTTGAAATAAGTCCTGATAGTAATTCTTCTATAATGTTGTTGTCTAAATTATTTCTTATTGCTTCTTGTGAAATTCCACTTTGATTAACATAGTCCATAAAATCTTGAGTGGTAACGTTAGTTTTATTTATTTTAGCAATATTATTTTGATTGTTAGTACTAAAGCCGCCTCCAAAACCTCCAAAGATAAAAGCGAAAGCAACAAAAGCCATCACCAAAAATCCTCCAGATTTTTTCCAACCTAAATTTTTTATAGTGTTAAACATAGTGTTAAAATTTATTGATCTGTAAAAAACAAATCTATAGATTAAAAAGTCAATTATGACAAATAAATATATGTATTTTATAGCTAATTGGAAAATGTTTGGAGATTTAAAAACTATAAATTCATTAGATAAAGTTATTAAATTCTCAAAAAGTCATAAAAAAAATAAGTTCAAAGTAATTTATTGTCCTCCAAACACTCTAATACGTCCAATTTCAAAAAGACTTAGTAAAACAAATATTGAAGTTGGTGCACAAAATTCTCATCAAAATTTAGATTATGGAGCTTTTACAGGCCAGGTTAATGCAAGAATGCTTAAAAGTGTTGGAGCAAAATATGTGATCTTGGGTCATTCCGAAAACAGAATGGCTGGAGAGAATGATAATCTAATTAATCTTAAAATAAAAAATTCAATTAAATCTGGTTTAAAAATTATTTTTTGTATTGGTGAAACTCTAAAACAAAAAAGAGATAAAAAGACTAATCAAGTTTTAAATAGTCAATTAAAGAAAGGATTAAAATCTGTCAAAAAAATTAATGATATAATTATTGCGTACGAACCAGTATGGTCAATTGGAACTGGTTTAATTCCTTCATCAGAGGAACTGTCTAAATCAATTAAATTTATAAAAAATAAATTTGGAAAAAAATCTCCAAAAGTTTTGTATGGAGGCTCTGTTAACAGTAAAAATATTGATCAATTAAAAATAATTCCTGACATAGATGGTTTTTTAATAGGTGGAGCATCACAAAATCCAAAGAAATTTATTGATATAATTAAAAAAACCATTAATTAGTCCCCCATGGAAACATTATTACTTGTAATTAACATCATACTTGCATTTATTTTAGTTGTGCTTGTTCTACTTCAAAAATCAGAGGGTGGCGCTCTAGGTATTGGTGTTTCACAAGAAAATTTCATGCTATCGAGATCAGCTGGTAGTTTTATTACCAAAGCAACTGCGATAGTTGCAACTTTATTTATCATTTGTAGCTTAGCGCTGACAATAATTTCAAGAGCAGAATTAACGCCTACAGGATCAGTTTTAGACACGGTTGAAGAAAAAACTGAAGATACTCCATCAATTCCTGAAAATAATTAATTAATACTTTCTATTTCTTTTTTTATTAGCTATAAGATAATTCCATGGCGCGATATATATTTGTCACTGGCGGCGTGGTTTCATCACTTGGAAAAGGTCTATCATCAGCATCACTTGCTTATCTTCTACAATCTCGAGGTTACAAAGTTAGACTTAGAAAATTAGATCCTTATCTAAACGTTGATCCTGGAACAATGAGTCCATTCCAGCATGGAGAGGTTTTTGTAACAGATGATGGCGCTGAAACAGATTTAGATTTAGGTCACTATGAAAGATTTTCAGGAGTTACTGCAAAGAAAACAGATAATATTACTACAGGAAAAATTTATAGCGATGTTCTGAGGAAAGAAAGAAAAGGAGAATATCTTGGAAAGACAGTACAAGTTATTCCACATATAACCGATAGAATTAAAGAATTTATTAAATACGATACTTCAAAAGAAGATTTTGTAATTTGCGAAATAGGTGGAATTGTAGGTGATATTGAAAGCTTACCATTTGTTGAGGCTATTAGACAATTTTCAAATGATATTGGAAAAAAAAATGCTTTATTTATCCATTTAACTTTAGTTCCATATTTAAAAGCATCAGATGAAATAAAAACTAAACCAACACAACATTCCGTAAAAGAATTGAGAAGTATTGGTATTCAACCTGATATAATTATTTGTAGATCAGAAAGACCAATACCTTTAGAGCATAGAAAAAAAATATCTCTATTTTGTAATGTTGATATTAAAAATGTAATTGAAACGGTTGATGTAAAAACAATTTATGAAGCACCAATTAGTTTTGCTAGAGAAAAGTTAGATGTTCAAGTTTTAGATTACTTTAAAATAAAATCTAAAAAATCAAATAACTTAAATCCTTGGAAGAAAATTACCAAAATTACACTTAATACAAAAAAACAAGTTAATATTGCGATAATAGGTAAGTATGTAGAATTAAAAGATGCATATAAATCATTAGATGAAGCCTTAACGCATGGAGGAATTACAAACAACCTGAAGGTAAATTTAATTAGAATTGATTCAGAAAAATTAAAAGTTTCTGAAATTAAAAGCAAACTTAAAAATGTTTCAGGTATTCTAATACCAGGAGGATTTGGAAAAAGAGGAACTGAGGGAAAAATCGAAGCAATTAAATATTCAAGAATTAATAAAATACCATTTCTAGGTATTTGTTACGGTATGCAAATGGCAATAATAGAATTTGCTAGAAATAAATTGAAAATTAAAAAAGCAACTTCTTCTGAGTTTGATAAAGGTGGTGTTCATATAATTGGTTTAATGAATGAGTGGGAAAAAAGTGGAAAAAAAGTTAAAGGTACAGATAAAAATTTAGGTGGAACAATGAGACTTGGTTCTTATGATGCAATTTTAAAAGATAAGTCTAAAATTAGAGATATCTATAAATCAAGATTAATCAAAGAAAGACACAGACATAGATATGAAGTGGATATTTCATTTAAGGAAAAATTTGAGAAAAATGGACTAATATTTTCTGGTTTATCACCAGATAATAAACTTCCTGAGATAATTGAACTTAAAAATCATCCTTGGTTTATTGGAGTTCAGTTTCATCCTGAATTTAAATCTAGACCTTTATCTCCTCATCCTTTATTCTCTTCATTTATCAAAGCAGCAAAAAATCATAAATGAGTAGTATTACAGTCAATTGTGGGAACATAGAAATTTCAAACGATAAAAAAATTTGTATTATTGCTGGTCCATGTCAGCTTGAAACAGAACAGCATGCAATGGACATGGCTGGAAAAATAAAAGAAATAACTTCCAAATATGGTTTAGGTTTTATTTATAAAACTTCTTTTGATAAAGCTAACCGAACAAGTTTAAAAGGTAAGAGAGGTGCTGGTTTGGAAGCTTCATTACCTGTATTTGACAAAATTAAAAAAGAATTAAATGTTCCAATTTTAACTGATATTCATAATTCAGAGCAATGTTCAGTAGTTGCTAATCATGTTGATGTTTTACAAATTCCAGCTTTTCTTTGTAGACAAACTGATCTTTTAATTGCTGCTGCAAAAACAAACAAAATTATAAATGTTAAAAAAGGTCAATTTTTAGCTCCTTGGGACATGGTAAATGTTACAAAAAAAATATCAGACTCAGGAAACTCAAATATTCTTGTTACTGAAAGAGGTGCAAGTTTTGGATACAACACTTTGGTTTCTGATATGAGATCTTTACCTATTATGGCTAAGAATGGTTATCCAGTTATTTTTGATGCAACGCATTCAGTTCAGCAACCTGGAGGACAAGGAGAGTCTTCCGGAGGTCAAAGAGAATTTGTTGAGTATCTTGCAAGAGCGGCTGTTGCTGTTGGGGTAGCTGGTGTATTTATAGAAACTCATCAAGATCCTGATAATGCGCCATCTGATGGACCTAACATGGTTCCTCTAGATAAACTAGAAAATTTACTAAAACAGTTAACTGAAATTGATAAGCTTATTAAGTGAGTAAAATAACAAAAGTAAAAGCACGGCAAGTTTTTGATAGTCGGGGAAATCCAACTGTAGAAGCTGAGGTTTATACAAATAATTTAAGTGCATCTGCCATATGTCCATCAGGTGCATCAACTGGAACTTATGAAGCTTTTGAAAAACGAGATAAAAATAATAAGAAGTATCTAGGTAAAAGTGTTTTAAAAGCTGTTGAATTAGTAAATTCAAAAATTTCAAAAAAATTAAAAGGTCAAAGCGTTCATAATCAAGAGAGAATTGATGCCTTATTAATTAATTTAGACGGTACCAGACAAAAAACTAATCTAGGTGCAAATGCTATGCTCGCAGTATCAATGGCTGTAAAAAAACTTTCTGCAAAAGTAAAAAAACTACCTTTGTATAAAACATTTTTTTTAAAAAATAATTTTCAATTACCTTATCCATTAATGAATATTATTAATGGTGGAGCTCATGCCAACAATGGTCTAAGAATACAAGAATTTATGATACGACCAGATAGAGCAAAAAGCTTCTCAGAAGCAATGAGGATTTGTTTTGTTGTAATTAAAAACTTAGGTAATTTAATAAAAAACAAAGGTTATTCTACTTCAGTTGGTGATGAAGGTGGTTTTGCACCTATGATTAGTAGCAATAACCAGGCTTTAGATTTGATTGTTTCAGCAATTAAGAAATCTGGATTTGTTAATGGTAAAGATGTTTCAATTTGTTTGGATGTAGCTGCAAATGAACTATTAAAAAAAAACAAATATTCAATCCATTCAAAAAATTTTGTTTCCGTTGAAAAATCAATAAAAGAATACCGAAAAATTATTAAGAAATATAAAATTAAATCTATAGAAGATCCTTTTGCAGAAAATGATTGGTTAGCTTGGAATAAATTAATGCGATCTGTTAAAAACATTCAGATTGTGGGAGATGATCTTTATGTTACAAATCTTGAGAGATTAAAAAAAGGATTTTTAAATATTTCATCTAATTCGATATTAATTAAGCTTAATCAGATAGGCACTGTTTCTGAAACTCTAGATGTAATTAAATTTGCTCAAACTATCGGTTATAAAACAATAATTTCTCATAGATCTGGAGATAGTGAGGACACATTCATTGCTGATTTAGCAGTTGGAACAAATTCTAATCAAATTAAAACAGGATCTTTAGCACGTTCAGAAAGAGTTGCTAAATACAATCAATTAATTCGTATTGAAGAAGAACTTGGAAATAAGGCAAGAATGAATAAAATCAATTAATGTTGAGATTAATAAAAAGAAATTATTTTTTATTAATATCAATTTTTTTAATATTTTATTTTATTTTTAATTTAGTTTCTGGAGAAAGAGGGCTTTTTTCGTATTTTGAAAAAAAAGAACTTTTGTCTGACTTGAAAAAAGAAGAGACATTATTAACTAAGAAGATAGAGGATATAGATCATAAAAATTCTCTATTAAGCACAAATCTAGATTTAGATTATGTAGAAACATTAATTAGAGAAAGATTTTTATTTGGTAAAAAAGGTGAAACGATTTATTTAATTAAAAAAGATGAAAAGTAGACATCCTGAAAAAGAAAATAAGCCGATAAATCCAATTAAAAAAAAACCAGATTGGATTAGATCAAAGCTTACAAATAGCAAAGAATTTTTTTTAACAAAAACAATAGTTAATAATAATAATTTAGTAACTGTTTGTCAGGAAGCAAACTGTCCAAATATTACTGAGTGCTGGAGTAAGAGACACGCAACTTTTATGATAATGGGTGATACTTGTACAAGAGCATGTGCTTTCTGTGATGTTAAAACTGGCGTTCCAGGAAATTTAGACTTATTAGAACCAGTCAAAATTGCAGAAGCTGTAAAAAAATTAAACTTAAAACATGTTGTAATAACTTCAGTTGATAGAGATGATTTAGATGACGGAGGTTCTGAACATTTTTTTAGTGTGATTAATCAAACAAGAAAATCAAATCCAAATACAACTATAGAAGTTTTAACACCAGATTTTTTAAGAAAAGGGGAAGCGTATAAAAAAGTTATTGAAGCTAAACCAGATGTTTTTAATCATAATATTGAAACTGTACCTAGTCTTTATTTAAAAGTAAGACCAGGATCTAGATATTTTGCATCTTTAGAACTTTTAAAAAATGCAAAGAAAATTGATAAAAATATTTTTACTAAATCTGGAATTATGGTCGGGTTAGGAGAAACAAGAGATGAAATATTGCAGGTTATGGATGATTTAAGAGCAGCTGATGTAGATTTTATAACTATCGGACAGTATTTGCAGCCATCAACAAAACATTTTCCATTAGATAGATATTATACCCCAAAAGAATTTGATGATTTAGGAACTATAGCAAAAGCTAAGGGATTTTTATTAGTTTCCTCATCACCTTTAACAAGGTCTTCTTATCATGCTGATGAGGATTTTGCTAAGTTACAACAAAACAGAATAAAAAATAGTTAATGCCTAAAGCATCAGTTACACGTCACATTGCACGTGATAAACAAACATTAATTGATTTTGTCTTAGATATTGAAAAGTACCCTGAATTCATTCCATTTTGTATAGACTCAAAAGTTTATGAAACAAATGACGAAGGAGATGTAAAAAAAATAATTGCTGATCTGACCATTGGTAAAAGACCCTTTATAGATACTTATAAAAGTGATGTAAGATATGATAAAAAAAATGACTCTATTCATGTAACCAATGTTGAAGGTCCCTTAAAACATCTAGAAAATAATTGGAAATTTGTAGAAAAAGATAATTTAACAGAAGTTCAATTTGATGTTGATTTTGAAATTAAAAATAAGTTTTTGAATTTAATAATGGAAAAATCATTTCAATTTGGTTTAAATAAAATAGCTGATGCTTTTCAAAAAAGAGCTGAAAATCTTTAGGAAATAATTTTTGTAATTTTATTTAATACTTCTCTTACTGTATTTTTTTGAATACTTGATCTGTTCCTAGATTTAAATTTATTTTCTAAAATTAATAAATATTTTCCTGTTTTAATCCCAATATAGACAAGACCAACTGGTTTTAATTTTGATCCTCCTCCTGGTCCAGCTATACCAGTGATTGATACATTAATTTTGCTTTTAGAAATTTTAGATAAATTTTTTACCATTTCTTCACAGCATTCTTTGCTCACAGCACCATATTTTTTAATGATATTTCTATCTATTTTTAAGATTTTAGTTTTTGCCTCATTAGAGTAAGTAATTAAACCCATTTGAAAGTATTTGGATGAATTTGCTAGTTTAGTAAGATTGCTAGCCAACAAACCTCCTGTACATGATTCAGCTACAGAAATTGTTAATTTTTTATCTATCAATTTTTTATGTAGTTTTTTTAAATTCATCAAAATACGAAACTAACTAGATAGACTACAAACATTGAGTAAAGACCAGCCATTATATCATCCATAATTATACCAAAATAATTTTTATGATTTTTATCGAAATAGCTTACCGGAAATGGCTTTAAAATATCAAAAAATCTAAATGATAATAAAGATATGATGTAATAAAATTCAATAGTAATATTGATTTGATTGGTTTGATTTAAATATAGCAGAAGTATCAAAGGCATGGATTGACCTAAAACTTCATCGATTACAATTTGTCTAGGATCTTTATTTTCAAATTCACTCTCTGTATCTTTGACTGCATAAAAAGAGTAAAAAAACAAAATAATAAAAAAAACTATTGAGAATTTTAAACTTGTATAATCAAGAATTTCATAAGCTATATAAATAAAGATTGTAGTGACAACCGATGCAACAGTGCCAGGCATTTCTGTTAAGTATCCGTACCCAAAGAAAGTTGAGATTAAAATATTAATTTTTTTCATATTGATATCGAACAAATTACTTCACAGGCAATCGCTTTTTCTTTTCCTATTAATCCAAGTTTTTCTGTAGTTTTACCTTTTAAATTTATTAAATCTTTATTTAAATCTAACAGATTTGAAAGCGAATTTATTATTTTATCTCTGTATTTTGATATTTTTGGTTTTTCACATATCAAATTTATATCTAAATTATTGATATGGTAATTATTTGAATTTAATAATTCTATTATTGGTTTCAGCATTTTTGGAGATCTAATATTTTTAAACTTGTTACCGTTATCTGGAAAAAAAGTTCCAATATCCTTTTCTCTCATAGCTCCTAATATCGAGTCAATTATCGAATGAATAATTACATCACCATCAGAGTGTCCTTTTAATCCTGAGTGATAAGGTATTTTAATACCTCCCAAATAAAGTTTTTTACCTTTGATTAATCTATGAATATCAAATCCTAAACCAAAGTAGGTTTTTTTTCCTTTAATATCTTCTTTGAAAGTAATTTTAGTATTTAGATTTTCACCTTGAATAAATTTTACTTTAAGATTGTTTTCAATAAATATTGTTGCTTCGTCTGTGACTATCTTTTTTTGCCTTATTGATAAGTTATATAAATCTTTAAATTTAAAAGCCTGGGGGGTTTGTGTTAAAATAGAATTATCTCTGCTTAAATTGAATATTTGATTTTTAATTTTATATTTGATTGAGTCTTTAGATTTGATTGCAGGTATTACTGCTTTATATTTTTTTAGTGAAGTTATTAATTTATTTAACAGATTTATTGTAAAATTTGGTCTTGCGGCATCATGTATTAGTACATTGGTGGGTTTGTATTTCTTAATAAACTTTAAAGCAATCAATGAAGAGTCAGATCTTTCTTTCCCACCAATAATAATTGAAACATTTTTAGGAAATTTTTCTTTTATTTCCTTTTTTTTATTAACTACAATTACAATTTTTTTGAAAAGTTTTGATTTTAAAGCTTTATCAAGAGAGTGTTTGAATAAAGGCTTACCCTCATAAATGTTGTATTGTTTAGGTTTTTTTGAATTAAACCTTTTGCTTTGTCCTGATGCAAGTATTATAAAATAGTTATTCATAATTTTTGAAATTTTATACCTAAATGACAGATTTTATTAAAAAAAATATCTATATGATAATATTATTTATTATCACATTATCGATAGGTTTTTTAACATTTTTAACTTTTATTGATAAAGGGTTTATAAAACTAACTGATAAGAATTTACAATATCTTTTAATATTAAATATACTGCTTCTAACTTCACTCTTTGTATTTATTTTTTTTGAAATAAGAAGAGCAATTAAAACAGATATTGATAAAGATGGTTTAAAATCGAACAAAAAGTATATTACTGTATTTGCTCTATTTACTTTAATACCTTCAGTTTTAATCTCTATTTTTTCACTTTTTCTATTCTCTTTTGCTTTAGAAAAATATTTTGATAAGAAAGTTACGACTGTAGTTAATAATTCATATGAGTTAGCAAAAAACTATGTAGAAGAAATTAGAAATAAAATTCAATCAGATATAGTTCTTATTGCCTTCGATACAACCAAAAGTAAGAATTTTTTAAATGATAATCCTAAAGAGTATAAAAGATTTTTAGATACGCAAAAATTAATCCGTGGAGTTGATGAGATCCATATTATAAATTTAGATAAAAAATTACTATTTACATCCTTAAAAGATAATCAGCCATATATACCTCCTCTTGATGGTGCTTTGGCTTTAGTGATAGATGATGATCGCCCTTTAAAGATTATTGATGCACCAAAAAATATTTCAGCAGCTATAATGAGATTGCAAAATTTCGATAATAGGTTTGTATACGTAGTGAAATATTTAGATAAAGATATTTCAAAATATTTAACTGAGTCAGAAGAAGCTATTAATTTTTATTACACTGTTGAGGAAAAAAGTACTGGTATTAAAATATCTTTTGCGATTATTTATGTGATAGTTGTAAGTGTGTTATTGTTTGTTTCCATATCTATAGCTATAAGATTTTCTTCTAGGTTTTTCAGATCAATTAACAATTTAATTAATGCATCAGTCTCAATAGGAGATGGTAAATTTGACACCAAAGTTCCTGAAGTAAAAACTGATAAAGATTTAGAAATTTTAAACAAAAATTTTAATTTAATGATTGATAGACTTAGAAATCAACAAGAAAAATTAATAATAAACGAAAGACACGAAGCTTGGAGTAACTTAGCAAGAAAATTAGCACATGAAATTAAGAACCCATTAACCCCAATTCAGTTAACAATAGACAGAATGAAATCAAAATACTCCAATCAAGTTAATGAAAAAGATAAAAATAATTTTGATGAAAATCTAAAGATAATAAATAATCAAATTAAACAAATAGGAAATTTAGTTAATGAATTTTCTGATTTCGCTCGGATGCCAAAACCTATTTTAAAAGAAAACAATTTAATTCAAATTATTGAGGAAAATATTAAACTATTAAATGAATTAGATAATTCGATTAGTATTTCTGTTAACACCAATACAAAAGAGGTTTTTTTAAATAGTGATAAAGAACAACTTGCAAGAGTTTTCTTTAATTTAATTAAAAATTCGATCGAAAGTATTCAACAAAGAGCAGAAAATGACAGTAATATTGAGAAAAAAATTACCATTGAAGTTAATGATCAAAATAACCACATAACAATCAACTTAGTAGATAATGGTATAGGTTTTGGAATATTTTCAGCGAATATTAAAGATATTTTAAATCCATACTTCACTACAAAAAAAAATGGAACTGGATTGGGTCTTTCAATAGTTAGTAAAATTATAAATGACCATAACGGAAAAATTGAATTTATACCTTTAGATGTAGGTGCAAAAATTAAAATAGATTTTATTAAATAGAATGAGTTCTGAAATTTTAATTGTAGATGATAATGCTGATATAAGGAATATCATTAATGAATTAATTTTAGATGCTGGTTATAAAACAAGACTTGCTGCTAATTATAATCAAGCATTATCTGAGATAGATAAAAAACTTCCAGATGTTGCAATTCTTGATGTTAAATTAGATAAGGGTGATAACGATGGTATAGAATTGTTATCACATATTAAATCAAAAGATAAAGATGTACCAGTTATAATAATATCAGGACATGCAAATATAGAAATGGCTGTCAAATCTCTACATGAAGGAGCCTTTGAATTTATTGAAAAACCCTTTGATCAAGAGAGGCTGCTTAATTTTGTTAGAAGAGCTGTTGAAAACTATAATCTTAAAAAGCAAAATAAAGAATATGAAACAAAATTGTTTTCATCCTATGAATTAATTGGAAATAGTAAAAATATTTTAAATATAAACGATCAAATTAAAAAAATTTCAATTACAGAAAGTAGAGTGTTTATTAATGGTCCATCAGGATCTGGAAAAGAATTAATAGCAAGAAAAATTCATAAATTATCTAAAAGAAATAAAAATCCTTTTGTAGTTTTGAATGGAGCTTTATTAGATTCAAATAAATATGAACTTGAATTATTTGGAGAAGAAAAAGACAACGGCTCTATATCTTATGGGGCGTTAGAAAAAGCAAACAAAGGTACTTTAATGATAGACCAAGTTTCGGAAATACCTTTGGATATACAGTCAAAAATTTTGAGAGTTTTAACAGATCAAAAGTTTAAAAGAGTTAATGGTTCAAATGATGTCACTGTAAATGTTAGATTAATTTGTTCTTCAAGTAAGGATTTGAAGCAAGAAATTGAAATAGGAAATTTTAGAGAAGATCTATTTCATAGACTTAATGTTTTTGAAATAAATGTTGAACCATTGAGTCAACGTATTTCAGATATTCCACTTTTGATTAAATATTTTTCAAAAAAAATATCTGAAAATTACAATATTAATGAGTTAGAAATAGATGAAGACAATGCTTATATCCTAAATCATGATTGGCACGGTAATGTTAGAGAATTAAGAAATTTAATTGAACGAATTGCAATTTTACAACCTGACACAAAGGAAAAAATTTCAAATATAATAAAAGAATCCTTAAAAAATATTAATTTCAACGAACAATTGGCTGAAAACAGCCTATCTGTACCATTAAAAGAGGCTAGAGAAAAATTTGAAAAGGAGTATTTAACTATTCAATTGAAAAAATTTAATGGAAATATTTCAAAAACAGCTAATTTCGTTGGAATGGAAAGAAGTGCCTTACATAGAAAGTTAAAAGGCTTAGGAATTAAAGAATTTAATTAAATGAACATAATCATTTGTGGTGCAGGTAGAGTAGGTTTTACTATTGCTAAACAGCTTAGTGAACAAGGTCATTCTATCACCGTAATAGATCCTTCTAGCGAGGATATTCAAAAAATTGACGATGCACTTGATGTAAAAGCTATTGTTGGAAAAGGCAGCTATCCATCAATACTTGAAAAAGCAAATGCTCAAGAAGCAGACATGATTATTGCCGTAACTCGAAATGACGAAATTAATATGGTAATATGTCAAATTGCATTTTCTATTTTTAAAATACCAAAAAAGATTGCCAGAATAAGATCTCAGGATTATTTAAATCCCAAGTTTACAACAGTTTATAATAAGGAAAACTTACCAATAGATGTTATTATTTCACCTGAAATTGAAATTGCAAAATCGATTCAAAGAAAATTAGAAGCCCCAGGAGCTTTAGACAGCGTACCTTTTGCAGAAAATAAAATTAGGTTACTCGAAATATTAATTAATGAAAATTGTAATTTGATCAATATTAAATTAAGTGATCTTACAAAAAAATACCCTAATCTTAAAGCAAATGTTATTGGTGTTATAAGAGAAGAAAGATTTTTTATTCCAAAAAAAACCGATGAAATAAAGATAAATGATAAAATTTATGTAATTATAAACTCAACCCAAATGTCCGAAACATTGGAAGCATTTGGACATACCGAAAAAGTTTCTAAAAAAATTCTTATAGTCGGTGGAGGTAATATAGGTTTTAATTTAGCAAAGAATATTGAGGAAAATTTGGATGCAGCTCGAGTAAAAATTATTGAGAAAAATAAAGAAAGAGCTGAATTTCTTGCAAGTGAACTAAATAATACAATAGTAATAAATGGTGATGCTCTAGATGAAGAAGTTTTATCAGAAGCAAATTTAGAAGAGGCAGAAACTGTTTTGGCACTTACAAACGATGATGAAGATAATTTAATGGTTAGTGTATTGGTCGAAAAATTTGCAAAAGATGAAAAAGAAATTGATGATAAACGAACAATGGCTTTAATTAATAAACCAAACTATTCATTATTACAGAATTCACTTAAAATTGATGATTTGATTGACCCTAGAATGAATACTGTATCGAGCATTTTAAAACATATCCATAAAGGTACAATTGAGACAGCTTACACAATTATGAATGGTGAATATGAAGTTATAGAGGCTGAGATAATCGAGACATCTGAATTAATTAATAAAGAGTTAAAAAATTCTAATCTTCCTGAAGAAATTCGAATTGGCGCTATTCTTAGAGACGGTAAAGTAATTATCCCTAGATCAGACTTTGTGTTTCAAAAAGAAGATAAAGTAGTTTTTTTAGCCAAAAAAGACTCAATCTCAGTTGTTGAAAACATTTTTAGAATTAGCTCAATTTAATTTAATGCCAATACTTCGGGTAAAATATTTAAGTTTTTTCTTTCTGTTAATTTCAGTTTTTTCATTTTTAAATATTATTTACTCTTATTATTTCAACTTGTACTTAAACTTAAATACATATTACTTTAGCTTAGTAATTTCTGGTTTAATTAGTTTTTTGTTTTACAAAATTGACACCTCTGAAAAAAAACCCACTATATTTGAAAAAATACTAACAGTACTTTTGGGATATTTTTTTATGCCGTTGGTATTATTAATTCCATTTTATTTTAGTATTTACAACCTAACTTTTTTAAATGCTTTATTTGAAGCAGTTTCTGGTTTTACTTCAACTGGTTTTACAATTTTTGAAAACATAAAACATATTGATCAAGGATTAATAATATGGAGATCATCAATTCAATGGATAGGTGGGTTATACTTCTTATTTTCAATAATATTTTTGATTGATATCTATGATGAAAATTTGAAAAAATCTCTTACAAACTTTTTATCATTTAATACAACAGAAATTTTAAAACAAACTATAAAAATATTTATACTATACTCGAGCTTAACATTAGTAATATTTATAATTTTAAATATTTTTGGAATTAGATCATTTAATTCTTTTAATCTTGCAATGACTTTAATTTCCTCAGGTGGTTTTTTACCCGTAAATGATCTCTCAACTATACTAGTCCAAAACTCACAGATAATAATTTTTTCTTTATTAATGCTAGTTTCTTTTTTTAGTATTTTCTTTGTATATAATTTAATTTTTCTAAGAAAAAATATTAATTTTTTTCATGAGGATATTCATTTATTTTTATACTTTGTAGTAACAGTTGGAATTTTTTTTATATTTTTTAGTTATGATAATACTTTTTCAAATAGTTTTTTATCTTTAGTAAGTAGTATTTCTAACATTGGAATTTCATTGAATCTGGAACAAACTAATCTTCAATTTTTGTATTTGCTTTTGGTTATAATTGGAGGTTCATTTATTTCAACAAGCTCAGGGTTAAGATTTTTGAAAATTTACTCATTAACAAAATATTCTTTAAATCAAATACTTTCATTTAGTAGACCAAAAAATGTATTTATGAATAAGCTAGTATTTTCTAAAATTAATTTTGCAACTCAAGATATAAATAAATATTTTCTTACAATTGTTATTTTTATAATTTCACTTTTTTCGTTAACAATTTTTTTATCTCTAAGTGATATAAATTTTGAATATTCATTTAAACTGGCAGTATTGACATTAATGAATACAGTTAATTCTTCAGCATATGGAATAAGTGATTTTGATTTCCAAAATTTACATTTTATTACTAAATATATTCTTATTTTCTTTATGATTATTGGTCGAATTGAATTGTTATCTTTATTATTGATAGCTAAAAAATTTCTGTTTAAATATTAAATTTGTAATATATATGTAACTCAAATATTGCGCCCTTAGCTCAGCTGGATAGAGCATCGGTTTTCTAAACCGAGGGTCGTAGGTTCGAATCCTTCAGGGCGCGCCATTCCTTTGTCTTTTGACCATAATTTCCTCTTGAAGTAGTTTTTCTAAAATGGTTTAATCCTCCGAATTCAAAACTAAGTTTTGAATTATTTGTTAACAAATAAAAATAACTAAAAAGGAAGAATAATGTTTAAATACTTAAAACAATTAACTTCTTTAGTAGCAATGGTTGCTATGTTGTTTACTTTTACAACAGAAACTATGGCTGCTAAAAAATCTAAAACACTTAAAAATACTCAAAAGAAGGGTTTTGTAAGATGTGGAGTATCTCAAGGTCTTCCAGGATTTTCTAATGCTGATGCAGCTGGAAATTGGACTGGTATTGATGTTGATGTATGTAGAGCGGTTGCTGCTGCAGTGCTAGGTGATGCAAACAAAGTTAAGTTTACACCATTAAGTGCTAAAGAAAGATTTACAGCTTTAACTTCTGGTGAGATTGATATCTTATCAAGAAACACAACTTGGACTCTTTCTAGAGATGCTGATATTGGACTTACTTTCGTTGGAGTAAACTTTTACGATGGTCAAGGTTTCATGGTTAGAAAAAGTTCTGGTATTACATCAACAAGCCAATTCAAAGATGGTATCTCAGCTTGTACAAACATTGGTACAACAACTGAGTTAAACATGAGAGACTTTTTTAACTCTAAAGGAATTTCTTATGAGCCAGTTGCTTTTGAAAAAGCTGATGAAGTCGTAGCTGCTTATGATGCCGGTAGATGTGATACTTACACTACTGATAAATCAGGTCTTGCTGCACAAAGAACTAAAATGACTAACCCAGATGATCACATTGTATTACCTGAAACTGTTTCTAAAGAGCCTTTAGGACCAGTTGTTAGACAAGGTGACTCAGTATGGGAAGATATCGTTAGATGGTCTTTAAATGCTATGATCGAAGCTGAGGAGTATGGAATTACTTCAGCTAATGCAGATTCTATGAAAACTTCAGATAACCCAGCTGTAAAAAGATTAGTTGGAGCTGAAGGTGAATTAGGTGCTGCTTTTGGTCTAGACAATGAGTGGAGCTTAAGAATTATCAAGCAAGTTGGTAACTATGGCGAAAGCTATAAGAGAAATATAGCTGACACTGGAATTTTACCAGACAGAGGTCCAAATGAATTATGGACTAAAGGTGGAATTCTTTACGTACCACCTGCAAGATAATTGCATATTTAACTAATTAAAAAGGGCTAGATTTTTCTAGCCCTTTTTTTTATAAGCTCTTAAATGAACTTCAAATTACAAAAAATAGTTCCTCAATTAATTACAGTTTTAGCAGTAGTTCTAGTTTTTGGTTTCTTTAGTTATAACGCCCAAGTCAATATGGAAAATAGAGGTATTGATTTTGGATATGGTTTTTTATCTCAAGAATCTTCATTTGATGTCCAATTTTCTTTAATTGAATACGACGGATCACATTCTTATTTTAGAGCTTTTCTTGTTGGTTTGTTAAACACTATTTTAGTTTCTGTAATTGGAATTATCATTGCAACTATACTTGGAATAATTGTTGGTGTAGCAAGACTTTCGCCAAACTATTTAATTAATAAATTTGCAGCTTTTTACGTAGAATTTTTTAGAAATATTCCATTACTTTTACAAATATTTTTTTGGTATTTTGCAGCCTTAAGAGCTTTACCTTTACCTCAAGATGCTGATGCAATGTTTGGCGTTTTCTTTTTAACTATTAAAGGACTGTATGTTCCAGCTTTTGTTTGGGAAAATTTTAATGTTTTCTTTTATTCAATAGTTGCAGCAATAATTGCAATAGTTGTTATCAGAGTTCATGCGAGAAAAGTTCAAGAAACCCAAGGTAAGCAATTGCCAGTTTTATGGATATCTTTAGGATTAATTTTTATATTGCCTATGTTAAGTTTTTTAATCGGAGGTGTTAATCTTTCTTTTGAAATACCTAAATTAAAACAATTAGCAGCAACTTCTTACAGATATGAAGGTGGATTAAATTTACCACCTGAATTAATTGCATTAACTTTATCTTTAGCATTATATACAGCAACTTTTATTGCTGAGTGTGTAAGAGCTGGAATTCAAGGTGTTGGAAAAGGACAAAAAGAAGCCGCTGCATCTATTGGTTTAAATCCAAATCAAGTTTTAAAATTAGTAGTAATGCCACAAGCTTTAAGAATCATTATCCCGCCAACTACTAACCAATATTTAAATTTAACTAAAAATTCATCATTAGCAGCAGCTATTGCTTACCCTGATTTAGTTTTAGTATTTGCAGGGACTGCGTTAATGCAAACAGGAAAAGCTATTGAGATTGTTTCTATTACTATGCTTACTTACTTAAGTTTGAGTATATCAATTTCTATATTGATGAATTGGTACAATAAAAAAATTGCTATTAAGGAAAAATAAATGTCAAAAATTAATTTTTTAAGACCTGATAAAGAAAATTTGAATACATTTTTGTATCTAGGTTCTTTGTTATTTTTTATTAGTGTTTTAGATGTATTTTTGAATTCATTTTTTAATGTTAACATCACGGGTTTTCTACCAACGTTGTTAAGTTTTCTGATCCCTTTAGTGATCGGGTTTATAGGTCTTCACTTTATTAGAATTGAACATAGTGGATATAAATTTTTAGACAGTTTAAATAAAAATATTAATACCAATGGTTTTAATGCTGTTCTTTCTTTATTAATTATTTTTGTAATAATTAAAGCAACACCACCAATACTAAGCTGGTTTTTTGTTGATGCTAGTTTTGCTGGTGACAGTAAAGATGTTTGTTCTGGGTCTGGTGCATGTTGGACATATATCAAAGTTTGGTTAAACAGATTTATGTATGGAATGTATCCAAATGCTGAACAATGGAGAATAAATTTATCTTTTATTTCTTTAGCGTTACTTGGATCAGTTGGATATTTTGCTACAGAAAAATTTAAAAAGTATTTAACTTTATACTATGTAGTAATTTATCCTTTTATAGCATTTTTATTTATTTTCTTTTTTATATCAGGTGGTCCAGTATTTTTTGATTTTTCTTACGGTATAATTGCTGCAGTTATTTCAATTATTCTTGGATTTTTTATTCCAAGTAGATTTAAGTTTTACTATTTTTTAATTGTACCAATTACTCTTTATATAGTTCTTAAATACTTTGTTTTTTATGAAGAGCTAATCGAGCTTGGTAAACTTGATGGTTTAAATTGGGTTGAAACTGGTGCTTGGGGTGGATTGTCTCTAACATTCATTATTTCGTTCTTCTGTTTAATTTTCTGCTTTCCTATTGGGATGGCTTTTGCTTTAGGAAGAAGATCTGAGTTACCTTTGATTAGATATATTTCTGTAGGATTTATTGAATTTTGGAGAGGGGTACCGCTAATCACAGTTCTATTTATGTCTGCTGTGATGTTTCCAATGTTTTTACCGGAAGATTTTTTCATAGATAAACTAGTTAGGGCAATTATAGCTATTTCATTATTTGAAGCTGCATATGTTGCAGAAGTAATAAGAGGCGGCTTACAAGCGTTACCACGAGGTCAATACGAAGCTGCAAAATCATTAGGTATGGGATATTGGAAGATGCATATATTTGTAATCTTACCTCAAGCACTTAAATTAGTAATCCCGGGTATTGCTAATACTTTCTTAGCATTAGTAAAAGATACACCTTTAATATTCGTAGTTGGTTTATTAGAGATTGTTGGAATGTTAAATTTAGCAAAAACTAATCCAGAATGGTTAGGATTTGCAATGGAAGGCTATGTATTTGCAGCAATAATTTTCTGGATTATTTGTTATGCAATGAGTAAGTATAGCTATAATTTAGAACAAAAATATAAAACAGAACGGTAATTATGTCTGACAGTATAATTCAAATTAAAAATGTAAATAAATGGTTTGGGGATTTTCAAGTACTAAAAGATATAAATTTAGAAGTTAAACCAAAAGAAAAAATAGTAGTTTGCGGACCGTCTGGTTCTGGTAAATCAGCTTTAATTAGATGCATAAACAGATTAGAAGAACATCAGCAAGGAGATATTATTGTTGATGGTAATACTTTAACTGAAGATACAAAAAATATTGAGCAAATTAGAGCTGAAGTTGGAATGGTATTCCAGCAATTTAACTTATTCCCGCATTTATCTATTGTAGATAACTGCACACTTGCTCCTATTTGGGTAAAAAAAATGCCCAAAAAAGAAGCTGAAGAATTAGCACTAAAACATTTAGAAAGAGTTCAAATTCTTGATCAAGCTCAGAAATTTCCAGGTCAATTATCTGGTGGACAGCAACAAAGGGTAGCAATTGCTAGAGCGCTTTGTATGGAACCAAAAATTATGTTGTTTGATGAACCAACATCTGCCCTTGACCCTGAAATGATTAAGGAAGTTCTTGATGTAATGGTTGATTTAGCCAATCAGGGTATGACTATGATCGTTGTTACTCACGAGATGGGCTTTGCTAAAGAAGTTGCAGATAAAATGATCTTTATGGACGAAGGTATGATAGTAGAAAAAGCTGATACAAAAGCGTTTTTTGCTAATCCAAAGAGTGATCGTACTAAGCTTTTCTTAAGCCAAATCTTATAAAATTTATATACATTACAATCTTAACAATTGCTTGACAGGTTTTCAGTTTTTAAGGTTTTTTTATTAAAATAAATAAATTTTTCTATTGCAGTAGTTAAAATAAATTTGTTCAATAGACTTTTAAAATTTAATTAAGAGGGGTCTTAATGGAAGATAATTTCAACAAACACTTAGGGAATAAACTTAAGTTAAGAAGATTGGCTTTAGGTTTAACCCAAACAAAAGTAGCAAAAGCAATTAATGTAACATTTCAACAAATTCAAAAATATGAAAAAGGAACTAATGGAGTAAGTTCAATTAGGTTACTTCAACTTTCAAATTATTTGAAAGTGCCTATCAATTATTTCTTCGAAGATTTTTCAGAATATTTAGTTAATTTAGAAAAATCTCAAGAAGGACATATGAATGTTAATTATAATTTTTTAGCAAAAGTTTATTCAGAACTTAATGCTGATCAAAAATTAAAATTTAACAAAACATTACAAATTTCAGGATCTAATATTTCTAAAGCAGTTTAATCATAACCAAAATGTGACCCCTTTGGTTAGTTGCATATATTTAATATTTTTTGGATTAATTTTTTTGGCTCCTCGGGCAGGACTCGAACCTGCGACCAATTGATTAACAGTCAACTGCTCTACCAACTGAGCTACCGAGGAATGTAAAAATCACAACTTACTTTTTTTTAAAACTAAAACAAGATTTTTTTTGGAGGCAACGCCCGGAATCGAACCGGGATACAAGGATTTGCAATCCTCTGCGTAACCATTCCGCCACGTTGCCTTCTTGTTTTAGACGAATAGCTTCAAGCCTTTTTATATTAAATTTTTTATATTAGTCTATTAAATAACGTTCCAAATTGATTATTGTTAAATAAGATTATTAAATTATAAACTTTAAAATCAATGAGTAACGATAAATATATCCATTCTGAAGTTGAAAATAAGATTTATTCATATTGGGAAAAAAACGAATTATTTAAACCAAAAGAAAATTCTAAAAAATTTTCAATAGTAATTCCTCCACCTAATGTCACTGGTAGTCTTCATATGGGGCATGCATTAAATAATTCTATTCAAGATTTATTAGTGCGTTACCACCGTATGAATAATTATGAAACTTTATGGCAACCAGGAACTGACCATGCTGGTATAGCAACGCAAGCATTGGTAGAGAAAAAACTTACTTCAGAAAAAATAGATAAGAATAAGATTGGTAGAGATAAATTTATTGAAAAGGTTTGGGAGTGGAAAGAGCAATATGGTGACATAATAATCAATCAATTAAAAAAACTTGGTTGTTCTTGTGACTGGTCAAGAAATGCATTCACAATGGATGAAAACTTGTCTAAATCAGTTATTAAGGTTTTTGTAGAACTTTATAATAAAGGTTTAATTTACAAAGATAAGAAATTAGTTAACTGGGACACGGTACTTAAAACAGCTATTTCAGATTTAGAAGTAGATCAAAGAGAGGTAAATTCAAAAATTTACTACATTAAATATCCTATAGATGGAACTAGTGAATTTATAACTATAGCAACCACAAGACCTGAAACAATGTTAGGTGATACCGCTATAGCTGTTAATCCAAAAGATGAAAGGTTTAAATCATTCGTTGGTAAAACAGTAACTATTCCAATTGTTGGTAGAAAAATAAAAATTATAGAAGATGATTATGCTGATCCCGAACAGGGTACAGGTGCATTAAAAATAACCCCCGCACATGACTTTAATGATTATGATGTAGGTCAAAGAAACAATCTTGAAATTATAAATATTTTTACTGAAGAAGGTAAGATAAATGAAAATGCTCCTAAGCATTACGTAGGTCTTGATAGATTTGAAGCTAGAAAAAGAATTTTAAAAGAACTTAAAGAAAAAGAATTTTTTGTAAAAGAAGAAAATATTAAAAATAAAGTTCCATATGGTGATAGATCTAATTCTATAATTGAACCTTTTCTTACAGAACAATGGTTTGCTGATGCTGTTAAGTTATCTGTTAAAGCAAAAGAAGTTGTTAATTCTAAAAAAACAAATTTTTTTCCTGAAAATTGGTCTAAGACATATTTTCAATGGATGAACAATATTGAACCTTGGTGTATTTCAAGACAATTGTGGTGGGGACATCAAATTCCTGCATGGTACGGACCAGATAATAAAATTTTTGTTGCTATAAATGAAGAAGAAGCAAAATCACAAGCAAAAAAATTTTACAAAAAAGAAGTAGAACTAAATAGAGATCCTGATGTGTTGGATACTTGGTTTTCATCTGGTTTATGGCCTTTTGCTACTTTAGGGTGGCCAGAAGATGATGATTATTTAAAGAAATTTTATCCAACTTCAGTATTAGTAACTGGTTTTGATATTATCTTTTTCTGGGTTGCAAGAATGATTATGTTTGGAACAGAATTTTTAAATAAAGAACCGTTTAAAGATATATATGTTCACGCACTTGTAAGAGACGAAAAAGGACAGAAAATGTCTAAATCAAAAGGAAACGTAATTGACCCTTTAGATTTAATAGAAAAATACAGTGCTGATGCATTGAGATTTACTTTACTTTCAATGGCTTCACCTGGAACAGATGTAAAGTTATCGGAAGATAGAGTTAAGGGTTATAGAAATTTTCTAAATAAATTGTGGAATGCCAATAACTTTTTAATAACAAATGAATGTGATTTTAAATATATTGATCAGCTACCAAATTTAAATGTAAATATTAATAAGTGGATATATTCAGAGTTAATAGAGGCAAAGAATAAAATACAAAAAAATCTTGAGGATTATAGATTTGATGAAGCTGCAAAAAACGCTTATCAGTTTGCTTGGCACTCATATTGCGATTGGTATCTGGAGTTATCTAAAACTATTCTTTTTTCAGATGATAATGATGCAAAAGCAGAGGTTAAAAAAGTGTCATCTTATGTATTCAAACAAATATTAATCTTACTTCATCCATTTATTCCGTTTGTAACAGAGGAAATATGGCTCAAAGACCAATTTGATAAGAATGGAAGCGATTTTTTAATGCATAAAAATTGGGTAACAGGAGAAGTTAAAAAAGATAATAGCACTGAGCAGGTAGAAAATATCATAAATATTATTTCAGAGCTTAGATCCTTTAAAAATGAGCTAAATGTTAGCCCAGGATCATTTATTGATGTTTCAATTAAAGGTATCAATGACAATCAAAAAGAATTTATTAATAAGAACGAAGTAATCTTAAAAAAACTTGGAAGAATAAATAACATACTTGATGATGATTTAGAAAAACCTGCTGCAACAATGGTTGTCTCAGGTGACTTATTTAAAATTTATTTTGATAAAGATGTGGATTTAAAATTAATCAAAGAAAACCTAACAACCAAACAAAGTAGATTAGAACAAGAAATGAGTAAAATTTCTCAAAGATTAGAGAATAAAAGTTTTGTAGACCGTGCTCCAAAAGAGATTGTTGAACAAGAAAAAACTAATTATAATAATTTAAAGAATGATATTGAGAAAATATCAGTAACAATAAAGGGTATATAATGGCAAAATTTAATAAAAAGAAACTTCCAAGTAGACATACATCATTAGGACCAGATAGAGCACCACATAGATCTTTTTACTATGCAATGGGTGAAACCGAAAAAGATGTAGCAAAACCCTTTGTTGGAGTAGTCTCAACTTGGAATGAAGCAGCGCCTTGTAACATTGCTTTAATGAGACAAGCGCAATCTGTAAAAAAAGGCGTCAGAGCAAATGGTGGAACACCAAGAGAATTTTGTACAATTACAGTTACTGATGGAATTGCAATGGGTCATGAAGGAATGAAATCTTCCTTAATTTCAAGAGAAGTTATTGCAGACTCTGCTGAACTTACTGTTAGAGGTCATTGTTATGATGCATTAGTTGGTATTGCGGGCTGTGATAAATCTTTGCCAGGTTTAATGATGTCAATGGTTAGACTAAATGTACCAAGTGTATTTATTTATGGAGGATCTATTCTTCCAGGAACTTACAAAGGAAAAGATGTAACTGTAGTGGATGTATTTGAAGCAGTAGGTAAACATTCATCAGGCCAAATGTCTGCAGCAGAACTTAGAAAATTAGAATTAGTTGCTTGTCCAAGTGCTGGTGCTTGTGGTGGTCAGTTTACTGCTAATACAATGGCATGTGTATCAGAAGCTATTGGTTTAGCATTACCTTATTCTGCGGGAACTCCTGCTCCTTATGAGGAAAGAGATAAGTATGCAAAAGAAAGTGGTAAAATGGTTATGAACCTTTTACAGAAAAAAATTAAACCAAGAGATATTGTTACAAGAAAAGCTTTAGAAAATGCTGCAACAATTGTTGCTGCAACAGGTGGATCTACTAATGCAGGTCTTCATTTACCAGCTATTGCTAATGAGGCAGGTATAAAATTTGATTTAATGGATGTTGCAAAAATATTTAAACGAACACCTTATCTTGCAGATTTAAAACCTGGTGGAAAATATGTTGCAAAAGATATGTGGTTAGCAGGTGGTGTACCAATGTTATTAAAAACTTTATACGAAGGTGGATATATTTATGGAGACTGTATGACTGTTACAGGTAAAACTATGAAAGAAAATTTAAAAGATATTAAATTTAATCCTAAACAAAAAGTAATGAGATCTTATAAAGATCCATTATCTCAAACAGGAGGTGTTGTTGGATTAAAAGGAAACTTAGCTCCAGAAGGAGCAATTGTTAAAGTTGCAGGACTTAAAAAATTACAATTTACTGGAAAAGCAAGATGCTTTGATAATGAAGAAAGCGCTATGAAAGCTGTTCAAAGTAGAAAGTATAATGATGGCGATGTAATTATAATTAGATACGAAGGACCAGTTGGAGGTCCAGGTATGAGAGAAATGTTATCAACAACTGGTGCAATTTACGGTCAGGGAAAAGGGGAGAAAGTAGCCCTTATAACTGATGGAAGGTTCTCTGGTGCTACAAGAGGCTTTTGTGTGGGTCACGTAGGCCCTGAGGCCGCTCTAGGAGGTCCTATAGGTCTTTTAAAGAATGGAGATATCATTGATATTGATGCTAAAAAAGGAACTATCAATGTAAGACTTTCTAAAAAAGAATTAGCTTCTAGAAAAAGAAAATGGAAAGCTAAAAAATCTGACTTTGGATCAGGTACATTGTGGAAATATGCTCAAACAGTTGGACCAGCATATTTAGGTGCTCCAACTCATCCAGGTAAGAAAAAGGAAGTTAAAGATTACTCAGAGATTTAATGAAAATAAGACCAGTTATTTTATGTGGTGGTGCTGGTACCCGTCTTTGGCCTAATTCTAAAAATCATCAAGCTAAACAGTTTATTGATTTTGGTAGTTGGACTTTACTTGGAAAAACTTTAGAGAGAACAAAAGCATCCATTTATGATGCACCCATTATAAGCACAAACAAAAAATATCTAAGTAAAGTTAAACAACATCTAAGAAAAAATAAAATCAATAAATATAAAATTGTTGTTGAGCCAGCTAAAAGAAATACGGCTCCAGCTATTTTAAGCACAACTTTAATAAAAGATATTCCTGATAATCAGCCACTAATGTTTTTCACAGCTGATCATTTGATTGAGAAAATGAATATATTTAATAAGGCTATCAATAAAAACAAATCTAATCTTAATGAAAATAATATTTTTGTATTTGGTATTAAACCAAAATCTCCAACAAGTGATTACGGTTATTTCTTAACTAAAAAAATTAAAGGTAACATTAATAAAGTAACTAGATTTATTGAAAAACCTAAAGAAGCAAAAGCAAAGGAAATTATAAAAAAAAATGGATATTGGAACTCAGGAATGTTTTATCTTCGAAAAGATTCAATCATCAATAACTTTAAAAAATATAACCCAACTATATATAGAAATTGTGTAGCAGCAGTTAATAAGGCAAAATATAAATCAAACACTTATCATTTAAATAATGCTTCATTTATAAAAGCAACTGCAAAATCTTTTGATTACGCAATACTTGAAAAAACAAAAGAAATTAATGCAATTAAATTAGATATACCTTGGTCAGATCTAGGAAGTTGGAAAGAGATTTTAAAAATGTATGACAAAAATAAAAACAAATACATTAAAAAGAAAAATATTTATTTTAGACCATGGGGTAGGTACACAAACCTTTTTGAAGGCAAAGAATTTTTAATTAAAGAACTTTATGTTAAACCAAAAGGAATACTAAGTTTACAAAAACATTATCACCGTGCTGAACATTGGTTGGTTACACAAGGAAATGCTAAAATAACTCTAAGTAAAGAGACAATTATTAAAAAACCCGGTGAACATATATTTATACCACTAGAAGCTATTCATAGAGTTCAAAATCCTGGACAAAAACCAGTTAGAATTATGGAAGCTCAAGTTGGATCAATATTAAAGGAAACTGATATTGTAAGATATCAAGATGTTTATGGCAGAGTAAAGTAGTGGACTTGTTAACAATAATTTTATTAATAATAATTGGATTATTAACTTTCTTACTCTTAAAAAAAGAAAGAGTGTTTGGAATTAATACTGAAGAAAACTCTGAAAAAGAAACAGTTAAAATTGTTGAAAGCAAAGATTACAGAAATAATTTGTATGATTTACTAAATTATATTCCAGAAGCAGTAATCATATTAGATAAAAGTAAAAAAATTATTTTTAGCAACAATTCCTCAAATAAACTTTTTCAAATAAAGCTAAATGAAAATATTAGTGGCTTTTTACGTAATCCAGATCTTCTAAATTCTATTGATAAAGCTTTTCAAGGCACAAATGTTACAGATTTAGAAATTGAAATCAGAAATCAAGCAACTCAAAGATTAAATATAACTGCTTATTTAGATCACAATAACATTTTTTTTGATGAACAATCATGCGTGCTGCTAATGAGAGATTTAACTGAATTCCATAAATTTCAGCAGCTAAAATCAGATTTTGTAGCTAATGTTTCTCATGAACTTAGAACACCATTACAGTCAATTAAAATGGGCCTTGAGACCTTTGATGACAATTCAGAATTAAAAAAAAATTCAGAAATAAACAATTTGCTACCAGTAATGATATCTCAATCAGAAAGAATGGAAAATTTGATTAGAGATTTATTGTCATTATCAAAAATAGAACTGCAAGAGCACATAAGGCCAACTCATGAGATAGATTTAATAGAATTGTTAGATTATGTAATTAAAACATACGAAAAAATAATTAGTAAAAATAATATTAAAATTAAATTTAATAAAATTGAAAATTTTAAAATAATTGGTGACAGAGATAAATTAATTGAAATTTTTACAAACCTTATTGATAACTCAATTAAATATAGTAACAAAAATAAAGAAATTACAATTTCAGCAAAAAAAGATGGTGAACTTAATATTGTTTCAATAGCAGATCAGGGAATAGGTATACCAAAAGAATCTTTGCATAGAATCACAGAGAGATTTTTTACAGTTGATCCTAGCAAAAGTCGTAGTGTTGGAGGAACTGGTCTTGGTTTAGCTATTGTTAAACATTTAGTTTCGCAACATAGAGCTGAAATGGATATTAATAGTGTAGAAAATCAAGGGACAACTATAGATATCAAATTTAACTCACTATAATACAACTAAAAAGTTAGTGGTTGTAACAAAAGTTTAACCTTTCTTTAATAAAATATTTAAGAATCAAATCTATTTAGTTCGCATTATGAATCTAAAAAGGAGAATTATGAAAAAAGTAATAAGTGTAATATTTGGATTTCTTTTAGTACTTAGTTTTACAACAACTAGTTACTCAAGAGATCAAATCAAAATTGTAGGATCTTCGACTGTATATCCTTACGCAACAGTGGTTGCAGAAAAATTCGGTAAAAGTGGGAAGTTTAAAACCCCTGTAATCGAAAGTACAGGTACTGGTGGTGGAATGAAATTGTTTTGCGCTGGTGTGGGTGTTAATCACCCAGATGTAACTAATGCATCAAGAGCGATTAAACCAAAAGAAAAAGCATTATGTGAAAAAAATGGTGTATCTGAAATTATAGAAATTGTAGTAGGTAATGATGGTATTTCTTTTGCACATGCAGTTAGTGCTCCAGACTCTAACTTTACAAAAGAGCAATTATGGAGAGCTTTAGCAGCTAAAGTTGATGTTGATGGTAAACTTATTGAAAATCCATATAAAAAATGGAGTGATATTGATGCAAGTCTTCCAAACAAAAAAATTGAAATTTTAATTGCACCCCCAACGTCAGGAACAAGAGATGCTTGGAATTCATTAGTGATGGGTAAAGGTTGCTCTAAAACAGCAAAATCTTTATTTGGTGATAAAGCTAAAAAAGAATGTGCAAAAATGAGAGAAGATGGTTATGCAGTTGAGGCTGGTGAAAATGATACTCTTATTGTACAAAAATTAACATCAAACCCTGATGCTTATGGTTTCTTTGGTTACAGTTACCTTGTGGCAAATAAAGATAAGGTAAAAGCAGCTTCTATTGAAGGTGTACAACCATCTCTAGAAGGTATTCAAGATTACTCATACCCAATTGCAAGACCATTATTCTTTTACGTTAAAAAAGCACATATTGGTGTTGTTCCTGGTATTGAGGAATACTTAAAAGAGTTTACTTCTAAAAAAGCTATGGGTAACAGAGGATACTTGGGAAAAATTGGATTAGTTCCTTTAGCATCTGACAAGTACAAAGTTACTCGAACTGCAGCATTAGATTTAAACACAATAAGTATTAATTAATTAAAATCTTATTTTCAAAAAAAGGCCAGTTTATCTGGCCTTTTTTTTATTCAATCTAGAATTTAATTTGTAACAAAACTGTAACATTTAGAATATAGACATCATTTCTAATGAACTTCGTCTTAATATTCTTAATATCAATATTTTCATTATCTTTATTTTTTTACGGTAAATCAAAAACTAAAAGTATCTCAATAAACAAAAATATTAAATTAAACGCACTTCCAAAATTTTATGGATACTACCTGGTATTATGGTGTTCGATACCTTCTTTAGTGTTCCTGGTTATCTGGACATTGTTCGAACCAGTAATTATTAAATCAATAATTATTGAAACTGCTGCAAATAAGGGAGCTATTTTTAATGATAAGAATGAAGCAAATTTAGTTTATGAAAAAATTAAAGCTATTTATGCTGGTACTTTTTTTGGAGATATAGATATTATTTTAAAAGAAAGTGCAATTTCATATGCAAAATTTATTAATATTTTTATTAATTCAAAAATAGTATTAATTTTTACTATTGTCATTGCTTCAGTAATTTATTCGTTAAAAAAAATCAAAAATAACAACAAAGCAAGAGATGATGTTGAAAAAATTTTAAAAGGATTATTATTTGCTTCATCTCTAATTGCAATTTTAACCACTTTAGGAATAATTTTTTCACTTTTATTTGAAAGTATAAAGTTTTTCTCAGTGATAAATATTTTTGATTATTTATTTGGGACTAATTGGAGTCCTCAGAGAGCTTTTGTTAGTGATGCCTCTGCAATCACAGCAGCCGAATACGAAGAGCTTAAAGATGCATTTGGATTTATTCCATTGATTGCAGGAACATCATTTATTGCTTTAATTGCCATGTTAGTTGCAGTTCCAATTGGGTTATTTTCTGGAATTTATATGGCAGAATACGCTTCACTAAAAATAAGGAGAATATCAAAACCAATAATTGAAATCTTAGCTGGTATTCCAACAGTTGTTTATGGATTTTTTGCAGCCCTAACCGTTGGTCCTTTTTTTAGACAAATTGGTGAAAATTTAGGATTAACTGTATCATCGGAAAGTGCTCTAGCAGCAGGATTAATTATGGGTATTATGATCATTCCTTATGTGTCATCATTATCTGATGATGTTATTAATTCGGTGCCACAATCTTTAAGAGATGGTTCTTATGCAATAGGTGCAACAAAGTCTGAAACAATAAAAAAAGTTGTTATACCTGCTGCATTACCAGGTATCATTGGCTCAGTTTTACTTGCAGTATCAAGAGCAATTGGTGAAACAATGATTGTTGTTATGGCAGCTGGTCTTGCAGCAAATTTAACTATTAACCCATTAGAATCCACAACAACTATAACCACTCAGATTGTAATGATTTTAGTTGGTGACCAAGAGTTTGATAGTCCAAAAACTCAATCTGCTTTTGCTTTAGGATTAACTTTGTTCATAGCAACTCTTGTTCTTAATTATATAGCACAAAGAGCTGTTAAAAAATATCGAGAGAAATATGACTAAAGAACAAAGATTAAAAAAAAGACATAATGCTGAAAAAAGATTTAGATTTTATGGTCTAGCATCAATTTTTGTAGCATTGTTGTTTGTTATTATTTTGGTTCACAATATTTTTTCAAAAGGAAGTTCTGCATTCATGAAAACTGCAATAAATGTTGAAGTTTTTTTTGATCAAGAACTTTTAGAAATTCAAAATGGAGCAACAGAAAATGAGATTTTAGATGCTGATTTTTATGATGTTACTATTGAGAGTTTGTTAAAAGTTTATCCTGCTAAGAATTTAGATCAAGAAAATCAATTGATTGACTTATTCACAACAGATGCTGAGATTGAAATTAAAAGAGCTTTTTTAGAAAATAATAATTTAATTGGAAAAACATTCAATATAGAGATTACAGCATCAGATGATATTGATCAGTTACATAAAGGAAATTATCCAAGAGATTTACCAGAAGACAGAAGAAGAATATCAGATTTTCAATTAGTTATTTATGATACGTTAGTTGAAAATAAAAAAATTATTAAGAATTTTAATAATTATTTTTTTAAAAATGGAGATTCTCGTGATCCTGAACTTGCAGGAATTGGAGGTGCTTTAGTTGGATCTTTTTACAGTATAATTATCTGTTTATTATTAGCTTTTCCTGTTGCAGTGTTAGCTTCAATTTATTTAGAGGAATTTGCTCCCAAAAATAAGATTACTGATTTTATAGAAATTAATATCAATAATTTAGCTGCTGTTCCCTCAATAGTTTATGGTTTATTAGCTTTACAAATATTATTAGCCACAATCCAATTGCCAAGATCCACACCATTAGTTGCTGGAATAACTTTAGCTTTAATGACACTGCCTAGGATAATTATACCTTGTAGAGCTTCATTGAAGGCAGTACCTCCATCAATACGAGAAGGGGCTTTAGCAGTTGGTGCTTCCAAATTTCAATCTGTATTCCATCATGTTGTTCCTTTAGCGTTGCCTGGAACTTTGTCTGGAACAATTATAGGATTAGCACAAGCTTTAGGAGAAACAGCTCCATTAATATTAATTGGTATGGTTGCTTTTGTTGTGGATATTCCTTCAACACCAATAGATCCTTCAGCCTCTCTACCTGTTCAAGTATATTTGTGGTCTGAGTCTGCCGAAAGGGGATTTGTAGAGAAAACATCTGCTACCATCATGATGTTATTAAGTTTTTTAATTGTAATGAATTTCTTAGCGGTATATTTAAGACAGAAATTTGAGAAAAGATGGAACTAATGAACCAAGTAAAAATTAAATCAACTAACTTAAATGTTTACTACGGTGAGAAGCAAGCATTGTTTGATGTTAATTTGGATTTAAATGAAAAAGAGGTTACAGCTTTAATTGGTCCATCTGGTTGTGGAAAATCTACTTTTATTCGATGTTTGAACAGGATGAACGATGTTATTGATATCTGTAAAGTTACTGGAAATATAGAAATTGATAGTATTGAAATTAATGACAAAAATTTAGATGTTGTATCTTTAAGAGAGAGAGTAGGTATGGTCTTTCAAAAACCAAATCCATTTCCAAAAAGTATTTATGATAACATTTCATATGGTCCAAAAATTCATGGAAAAGGTGAAACTAAAAGTGAATTAGATGAAATCGTTGAGAGTAGCTTAAGAAAAGCTGCTCTATGGGAAGAGGTGAAGGATCGACTTGACGAACCAGGTACAGGACTTTCTGGGGGTCAACAACAACGACTTTGTATCGCGAGAGCAATCTCTGTAAATCCTGAAGTTATATTAATGGACGAACCTTGTTCAGCATTAGACCCTATAGCAACAGCAAAAATTGAAGAATTAATCGATGAACTTAAAAAAACATATACAATTGTGATTGTAACACACTCAATGGCTCAAGCAGTTAGAGTTTCGCAAAAAACAGGCTTTTTCCATCTAGGTAAGTTAATTGAGGTAGGTAAAACAGAGAAAATTTTTAAAAATCCTGACAATAAAATGACACAAGACTATATTACAGGTAGATTTGGATAAATTATGAGTAATGAGCACACAGTAAAATCATACGAAGAAGAATTAAGATACTTAATTGATTCAGTAATTAAAATGGGAAGTTTAACAGAGTCTCAAATGGTAGATTCTATGGATGCTGTAATCAAAGTTGATAAAGACTCTATTGATAAAATTATTAAAAGCGATGAAGAAATAAATAAATTCAGATCCAAAATAGATACTCAGATTATGACATTACTAGTCAAAAGAGCACCTATGGCTATTGATTTAAGAGAAACAATCAGTTCTTTAAAAATATCTCAAGATTTAGAAAGAATAGGTGATCTATCAAAAAGTAACGCAAAAAAAGTAAAACCTTTACCATTAGATTTGCCTGAGGAACTATTAGGAAATTTAAAGAGATTAGGAGATTTAGTAATTAAACAATTAAATGATGTTCTAGATAGTTACGTAAATAAAAATTATGATAAAGCTAAAGAAGTATGGGAAAAAGATGAACAAGTTGATGATTTGACCTATATAGCCATGGAAAGTGTTATTGATTTTCTTTCAAAAGATAAAAAGAATTTAGATTTTTCAACCCATTTGATTTTTGCAACAAAAAATCTTGAAAGAGCTGGAGATCATATAACTAATATAGCTGAAACAATTTGTTTTTTAATTAAAGGTGAATACTTAAAAGGTAGCAGACCTAAAGGAAAAGTTATTCAACAATAAAAATGAATGGTAAGATATTTATTATTGAAGACGAACCTTCAATAATTCAATTAGTTCAACATAATCTAGAAAAAAACGGTTTTATAGTATCATCATCATTAAATGGCAATGATGGTTTAAAAGAATTAAAAAAATTTCAACCTGATCTACTATTATTAGATTGGATGTTACCTGATCTTTCAGGGATAGAAATTTGTAAAAGTATAAGAAAAGACAATAGTTTTAAAAGTTTACCAGTGATTATGCTAACTGCTAAAGGTGAAGAGGAAGACAAAATAAAAGGTCTAGATAGTGGTGTAGATGACTATTTAACTAAACCATTCAGCTTTAATGAATTAATGGCAAGAATGAAGGCTGTGTTAAGACGATCTAATCCAAATATAGTATCTGACAGTTTAGAGTATGAAGACCTAAGCTTAGATAGAATTGAAAAAAGAGTGTTTAGAGATCAACAAGAAATTAAGCTTGGACCAACAGAATTTAGATTGTTAGAATTTTTTTTAACTAATCCTAAGAGAGTTTATTCAAGAGATCAAATTTTAGAAAATGTTTGGCCAAATAATGTAAATGTTGAAAGCAGAACTATTGATGTCCATATCAGAAGATTAAGACAATCTGTAAATTTAAAAAATAAAAAGGAATTAATTAGAACTGTAAGATCTTCTGGTTATTCACTTATTTAAAAAAACTTTTTTTACCAGATAAACAGCTATTATCATTCCAATCAATTCAGCTATTATATAAAATGGTGTATTTAAATAATTTATACCAGTAAAAGACTCTGTGAAAGTTCTAGCTATTGCAACTGCAGGATTTGCAAATGATGTTGATGAAGTAAACCAGTAACCTGCTGTAATATATAAACCAACTGAAGCAGCCACAGTAATTTTACCTGATTTCATTGAACCAAAAATTATCATTATAAGACCTAATGTAGCTACTATTTCTGATACAAATATATAAATGCCATCTCTTGATTTTGTAGATAGTTCAAATATTTGATGTTCAAAAAAGAAGTTAGCTAAAGCTACACCTAACATACAGCCTAAGATTTGAGCAGAAATATAAAATGGAAGTAATCTTTTTTTTAATTTTCCTGTAATTGTCATTGCAATACTAACAAATGGATTGAAATGAGAACCAGATACATCAGCAAATACTGTGATTAATACAAATAAGCCTGCACCTGTTGCTATAGTATTAGCAATTAACATTACAGCTATATCGTTGGTCAAGTTTTCTGCCATTAAACCTGATCCAACTATGATCATTACTAGAAAGCAACTTCCAATAAATTCTGAAAGAAAATATTTACTTTTATTTTTCATTTATCCAATCTTTAATTTTACTACTAATAATATTAAATGTATTTCTAATGATTATTTGTTTTTCTTCATTATTTGCACTTTGAAGTTTGGATACAGGATCTTCAATATCCCAATGTATTATTTGTTCCTTTTGAGGCCAGATAGGGCACACCTCATTATTTGCGTTATTGCATACGGTAAATACATGATCCATTTTAATTTCATTATTTATAAATTCTTCAAAGTTTTTAGAGCTATAATTACTTAGATCATAATTTTTGTTTTTCTCTAAAAAACTTCTAACATCTTGATTGATTGTTCCAGAAGGATTACTTCCAGCACTAAAAGCTTTAAATTTATTTGAGTATTCGTTATTTATAATACTTTCAGCTATAATACTTCTTGCAGAATTACCAGTGCATACAAATAAAACATTTTTCATTAAAAAATAATTTTGTAAATACCGATTACAAATAGTGGAATTTGTAATCCAAAATTAGTTAAAATAGCCTTATCCTTTAACAAGAAACCTGAAATTGTCCATCCAACAACACCCAGTCCATGAAAATATATATTCAGTGGATAAACATTAAGATTTGTAAGCAAAATGCCAGTTAACACCAAAAATGTGCTGATCCATTTAAGATATTTTTTTATAAATAACATTCAAAATTTATATGAATGTTATGTTAAAGATTTATTACAAAGAATTTAATTTAATTTTTTTGAAGTTCGTAGATAGAAACATAATGTTTCTTCTTAGGTAGTGGGATTATTGTTGGAACTTTAGCTAATCTTGGTTTTATTGATTTATTTCCTACAATAATATTTTTATCATAATTTTCTAAATTGACTTCAGGATGAGGGTTTCCATCATTGATTAATGGCCAAGCATCACAAGCTCTATAACCAAATAAAATTAAGGGTCTTGAGTTATTCATTTGGTTGTGTCCAGACCCATGAACTGATCTACAATGAAAAAAAACAACTGTTCCAGCAGTTCCTGTTATAGAAACACTATCTTTAGTTCCTATTTTATTTTTTTTAGTATCTATTTTTCCAACAAAATAATTTTCTTTGCTGTGGTGGCTGTATAATTTCTTTTTGTGTGAATTTTTTATTATTTTAAGAGGTCCATTTTTCTCATAGCAATCATCTAAATATATACCAACCGTGATTAAATCATCGTTTGTATGAGGGTAAAAAGCCCAATCTTGGTGCCATCCAATTTCACTTCCTTTTTTCTTATTTGGAAGCTTAAAATTTAATTTACCAAGATGAAATCTAACTGTTCCACCTAACAATTTTTTAGCTATTGATATAATCTTTTTATCTCTAGATAATTCATAGAAAACTTTATGCCTGTTCTGAGGATTATTTAGTCTTAAAATTTCTTTATTTTTGGATGAGCCTGAATTGTAAACAAAATGGTAATTATTATAGGATTGAGTTCCATTTACACCATTATGATATTTTTTATTTTTCTCTTTTGAAATAACTTCATTAACAATTTTATTTATTTTGTTTATCTTTGTTTGAGAAATTAAATTGTCTTTAACAAGAAAACCATTTTTTTTAAATAAATTTAAATCGTTCATAAAATCAAATTATAAAGAAAATAAATCCTCTTAGAAAAAATTACAATGCTTATTGTATTATAAAAATATCAGTGAATGTTATATGTTAATCCGAGAATTTAAAAAAATTCCCGGATTAAACCTAATTTTTAATTAACAACCTTTGAAAGATGCAGACATATTTCTAATTAAATTGAAATATAGATCTTTACCTGGATCTAATGTTGCACCTAAAGGATCCATAACACCAGTTTTAATCTTCATATCTTTTGCTACAGCATTGATAATAGCAGGATTAAACTGAGGCTCTGAGAACACACAAGCTACTTTATCATGCTCAATAATTTCTCTTATTTCAGCAAGTTGTTCTGCACCAGGCATTACATCAGTATTAACAGTAAATGCTCCTAATATTTTAACGTTAAATCTTTCCTCGAAATATTGATAAGCATCATGAAATACAATTGAAGATACGCTGTTACTTAAATCAGTCATTACATCAATTGTAAGTTTATCAATTTCTTGCAAAGCCTTAGCTAAATTACTTTTGTATTTAGCTTCATTTTTTGAATCATTTTCAATTAAATGTTCTGCCATTTCATTTAAGATAACTTTTGCATTAATTGGGTCCAACCAAATGTGTGGATCAAATTCACCATGTGCATGTCCATTATGATCATCATGTCCATGGTCGTCGTGATCATCTTCTTTTTTACCATGATCTTCGTGACCGTGGTCGTGATCATCTTCTTTTTTACCGTGATCATCATCATGTCCATGGTCGTCATGATCATGTTCGTCAAAAATATTTCTTTCTCTAAATTTTAATACTTGTAATCCTTTGATTTCTATTAGTTCAATTTTTTCAGCTTTTTTTGCGATTGAACTTAAAGGTTTTTCTAAAAAATTTTCTAAATCTTCTCCTACCCAAAACACAAGATCAGCATTTTGAAGCATTTTTGCATGAGAGGGCTTCATTGCAAATCCATGAGGTGAGCTATAACCATCCACTATTAGATCTGGTTTACCTACACCATCCATTAAATAACTTGCTAATGAATGTATTGGTTTAATAGAAGCAACTACTTTGATTTCAGCATTTACTGATGAAAATATAGTTAAAAAGGATATTAATGAAAAGATTATTGGTAATTTTTTTAGATTTATCATAAGTAATTATTTAAAAGTTGTTATAATATAACGTTATGTAATAATATAACATTTACAAGTCAAGCAATATATGAGCTCAGAAAATAATACATTAGTAAAATTAAATAACGCTGGTTTTAAACAAAATGATAAATGGCTAGTGGAAGGTGTTTCGTTAAAAGTTGAAAAAGGAAAAATTGTAACTTTAATTGGTCCTAACGGGTCAGGAAAAAGTACAACTGCGAAAATTGCTTTAGGAATTTATAAAAATATAGAAGGGAATGTTGAAAAATATACTAACAAGATTGGATATGTTCCTCAAAAAATATCTATAGATTGGACATTACCTCTTCGTGTTTATGATTTTATGCTGTTAACAGAAAATATTGATGAGGAAGTGATAGATGAAGCTTTAAATTTAACTGGTGTCATTCACTTAAAAAATAAAAATTTAGGAAATTTATCTGGGGGTGAGTTTCAAAGAGTTTTAATAGCAAGGGCTATTTCAAAAAAACCAGAATTATTAGTTTTAGATGAACCTGTTCAAGGTGTAGATTACACAGGTGAAATTGCTCTTTATGAATTGATTAAAAAAATTTCAGACACTCTTAATTGTGGAATTTTATTAATTTCACATGATTTACACACTGTCATGACAGCTACTGATCATGTTGTTTGTCTAAATGGTCACGTTTGTTGTTCTGGTACACCAATGGATGTGGCAAAAAATAACGAATATAAAACCTTATTTGGTGAAAAAGCATCTCAAATTCTTTCTGTATATGAACATAAACATGATCATGTTCATTCAGAGGAAGGACAAATAAAGAAAAATTAATATGTTTGATGATTTTTTTATTAGAGCTTTAGTTGCTGGAATAGGTGTGGCTTTAGTTACTGGCCCCTTAGGTTGTTTTGTAATTTGGAGAAGATTATCTTATTTTGGTGATACACTCTCTCACTCAGCTTTATTAGGAGTGACTATGGCTTATTCTTTAGAGTTAAATATAGCCTTATCTGTTTTTGTAATTTCATCTGTAGTTGCTTTAATTCTTATTCAACTTCAAAAAAAAACTAATCTACCAGGTGATGCTTTGCTAGGTTTGTTAGCCCATTCTTCTCTAGCAGTAGGCTTGGTTGTGATAGGTTTTTTAACATTCATTAGATTTGATATAATGGGTCTGTTGTTTGGTGACATATTAGCTGTAACTACAAATGACATACTAATAATTTGGATAGGTGGTGCTATCATTTTGCTGATTTTAAAATTGATATGGAAACCTTTATTTGCATCGACTGTTAATTATGAATTAGCTGAGGCAGAAGGGTTAAATCCAGAGCGAGCCAAAGCTGTATTCACAATTTTAATGGCAGCAATCATCGCAATTTCAATAAAAATGGTAGGATTATTATTAATAACCGGAATGCTAATCATTCCAGCTGCTATGGCTAGAAATATCTCAGACAGTCCTCAGAAAATGATATTTTTCTCAATTATAGGTGGTTTATTATCTGTAATACTAGGATTGTTTTCTTCACTTGAGTTTAACACAGCTTCAGGACCCTCAATTATTGCTGCTTCATTGTTTTTATTCATTTTATCTTTGTTTAAAATAAAGCAATCCATTCAATTGAAAAACTAATGACTAATTGATAAGAATTTATAGATGCAAAAAGAACACAATCTTTCTAAAAACCAAAAAATAATTTTTGATCTCATTGATAAATCTGGTGAACCTATGAAGGCTTATTCAATTCTTTTTAATGTTCAAAAAAAAGGAATTAAAGCACCACTACAAGTTTATAGAGCTTTAGATAAATTAGTTGAAATTGGAAAAATTCATAAGATCGAAAGCAGAAATGCTTTTATTGCCTGCCAAAATTCTAGCTGTCAGATCTCCAAAGCGACAGCTTTTTCAATTTGTGAAAGTTGTGAAAATGTATCTGAAATAAGTAATTCAAAACTTTCAAAATATTTATCTAATTTTTCAGATGAGTCTGGTATGAAATATAGTAAATATAATTTAGAATTTTTTGGTATGTGCAAAAAATGTAAATCAAAATAATGAGCACTGTACCATTAACTTTAGATGAAATATTTGAACTTACCAAAAAAACTCTTTTGACTAATGGATGCGATGATGAAACAGCATCAATTTTATCAGATTTAATAAGAAATGCAGAAAGAGATGGATCAGTATCTCATGGTTTATTTAGATTGCCAGCATACGTGACCGGTCTTAAAAGCGGAAAAATTAATGGAAAAGGTAAACCTGAAGTTAAAAAAATATCTCCATCAGTAATTAAAGTTGAAGGAAATAATTGTTTAGCACCAGTTGTTTTAAACAAAGGTTTACCTGAATTAGCCAAAGCTGCAAAAGAAAATGGTGTTGCCGTATTAGCAATAAATAATTCACATCATATGGCTGCTATGTGGCCTGAAACAGAAAAGTTAGCAGAAGAAGGTTTAGTTGCATTTGCTTGCACATCATACAAACCCGCTGTTGCACCTGCAGGAGCAATAAAACCATTATTTGGAACGAACCCAATTTCATTTGCTTGGCCAAGACCTGGAAAAACTCCAGTTGTTTATGATATGGCAACTGCATCGATGGCAATGGGTGAAGTTCAGGTTGCTAAAAGAGAAGGTCACAAAGTTCCACTTGGAACTGGTTTGACTAAAGATGGAAAAGAAACAACTGATCCAGGTGAAATTGCTGATGGTGGAGTATTATTACCTTTCGGTGGTTACAAAGGTTCTGCAATTGCAATGATGGTTGAATTATTAGCGGGTGCTTTAGTTGGTGATAATTTTAGTTATGAAACAGCTGCTAAAGATAATAATGATGGCGGTCCTCCAAGCGGTGGTGAATTTATATTAGCAATAAATCCAGATAAAACTTCAGGAACTAACTGGCAAAAACATACAGAAGAATTTTTTGAGAAGATGAAATCAATGGGTGAAGTAAGATTACCAGGTGAAAGACGTCATAAAAATAGATTGGACACCGGTCCAAGAAATATAAACAAAGAGTTAGTTAATAAAATAAAATCTTTAAGTTAAAGTAATTTCAATAGGAGTGTGGTCAGAGGGTTTTTCTCTTCCACGAGGATCTTTGTTGATGTTTATATCCCTAATTTGATCAATTAATGAATTAGACACTAAAAAATGATCAATTCTCATGCCATTATTTTTTTGCCAGGCACCTCTCATATAATCCCAAAATGTATATCCTTCTTTCTCTTCATTAAAATATCTATAAACATCGTTAAAACCTAGATTTATCATCTCTCTAAATTTTTTTCTTATTTCCAACCTATATAAAGCGTCATCCTCAAAACTTTTTACATTATAAACATCTTCTGCTGATGGAATTATATTAAAATCACCAGCTAAAATTAAATTTGGATTTTTTTTAGATAAAGTTTTTAGTTGTTTGATTAATTGATCAAGCCAATTTTTTTTGTAGTCATATTTTTCAGTATCAACAGGATTTCCATTTGGAGTGTATATATTAATTAATTGAATAGTTTTTTTCTTATATTCAAATTCAGCAGAAATTATTCTTGATTGTTTTAATTTATCTTTAATTAAATCAGTTTTAATATTTTTTAATTTATTTTTAGAAATAATTGCTACACCATTATAACTTTTTTGACCAAATACGTGGCTTTCATAATCCATTGAAGAAAAATCATCATAAGGAAAATTGATATCCTCGGTTTTGATTTCCTGCATCATTAAAATATCTGGTTTATATTTTAATAAATAACTTTTGATATTTTCAATTCGTGCTCTTACAGAATTTACATTCCAAGAAGAAATCAGCATTAAAGTGAGAAAGAAACACCACAACCACAAGAGGATTTTGTTTGTGGGTTAGATATTTTAAATTGTTCACCTATTAATTCAGAAACATAATCAACTTCAGATCCTTTAAGTAAATCTGCAGAAGTTTTATCAATTAAAATATTTTGATAATTTAAATCATCATCTTGTTTTGATTTATCAAAAGTGAATTCGTATTGAAATCCTGAACAACCACCACCTTTAATAGCGATTCTAAAAAATGAACCTTTGTCTTTTTTTGCTAACAAACTTTCTATTTGTTTTAACGCATTATCTGTAAATTTAATTTCTTTAATCATGTCTCAACACTGATATTACTAATATAATACTTAATTATTTTAATTAAAGGATGAAAAAAGACGCTTTGTTAGGGGTATACAAAAGTAAAGGCAGACTAATCAAGGAAGCTAACTCAAAATATCGATCTCCTTTTCAAAGAGATAGAGATCGTATTATTCATAGCGCATCATTTAGAAGGTTAAAACATAAAACCCAAGTATTTGTTAATACTGAGGGAGATCATTTTAGAACAAGGATTACTCACTCAATAGAGGTTGCTCAGATTGCAAGATCAATAGCCAAATATTTAAAATTAAATGAAGATTTAGCTGAAACTTTAAGTTTAGCACATGATTTAGGCCACACGCCGTTTGGTCATGCTGGAGAAGATGCCTTACATGAATGCATGGATAATTATGGTGGTTTTGATCACAACCTTCAAACTTTAAGAATAGTTATGTTTTTAGAAAATAAGTATTTTAAGTTCAATGGATTAAACTTGACCATAGAAACGTTAGAAGGTCTTCTTAAACATAACGGACCTATTGAGGATATTGGTTTAGTTAATAAGTTAATAGGGTTAAAAGCTTTTAAAGGTAAAATTAAATATAATTCATTTCCCTCTCTTGAAGCTCAAATTTCAGCAATTTCAGATGATATTGCATATAACAATCACGATATTCAAGACGGAATAAAAGCCAACCTTTTTAAAATGGAGGAATTGGTTGAAATAGATTTTTTTAAAAATATTCATATAAAATATAAAAATAAAATTACTAATAAAAATTATAAAATTGCAATTTATCAAATTATAAGAGACTCAATTGACCTCATGGTTAAAGATTTATTGAGCAATACTCAGAAAAATATTCAAAAGCTTAAGATAAAATCCTCAAGAGATGTAGCTAAATCTAATGAGTTAATTGTTTGCTTTTCAAACCAAATTAAGAATGCAGAAAAAGAAATTAAATCTTTCTTAAGACACAAAATGTATGACAATAAATCAGTATTGAAAAAAAATCATAAAGGTAAATTAATAATTAAGAAATTATTTAAAATAATTAAATCAAATCCAAGAAAATTTTTGTCCAAAGATCAATTGACTAAAGACAAATATAGAGCTATTTCAGATTTTATATCTGGTATGACTGATAGATATGCTATTAAACTTTATAACGATAATAAATGAATATTTTTGAATTATATTTAGACAAAATTAAATCAGTTATTGTTGATTTGAATAAAAATAATCATCTAGAAATTTCAGAGAGTTTTAATGGTATTAATGCAGAAATACCTCCACCAAAATTTGATTGTGATATTTCAACAAATGTTGCAATGGTTTTATCAAAAATCAATAAAACCTCACCATTACAGCTTGCAGAAAAACTTGCTCCTGAAATTAAAAATAATGACAGCGAAATTGAAACAATATCTGTAGCCAAACCAGGATTTATTAATATTAAATTTAAACCATCTTTTTGGTCAAATTTTATTAAAGATATTACAGATAATGCAGATAATTTTGGAATTAATGAGAAAGAAAAGAAAAATAATTATTTAGTGGAGTTTGTTTCGGCAAACCCTACAGGACCCTTACATGTAGGACATTGTAGAGGTGCTATTCTAGGCGATGTTATCTCTAATGTTTTAATTTTTAATAAACATAAAGTTACAAAAGAATATTATGTGAATGATTATGGTAACCAAATTATAAATTTTACTAAATCCGTATATTTTAGAATTAGAGAAGTTCATTTTAAAGAAACATTTCCTGAAGATAATCCTGATTTGTATCCTGGGGATTATCTAATTGATTTTGCAAAAAATATAATTTCAAATAATTCAAATCTTAACTTTGATAATTTTGACGAAATTAGTGATAAATTAACTGCCTTATCAATAGAGCAGGCACTTCTGCTTATCAAAAACAATCTTAAAAGCTTGGGTATTAAACATGATAACTTTGTTAGTGAAAAAAGTATTGTATTAAACAATGAAGTTGAAAGTGTAATAGATTTTTTAGAAAAAAATAACTTTATTTATAAAGGAAAAATTAAAGCCCCCGCTGGTGAAGATAACAAAGATTGGGTTGAAAGGGAGCAATTATTATTTAAATCAACAGACTTTGGAGACGATAAAGATCGTGCACTTCAAAAATCAGATGGTACATGGACTTATTTTGCAAGTGACGTTGCTTATCATAAAAATAAAGTTGATAGAAATTTCGATTACTTAATCAATATTCTTGGAGCAGATCACGCAGGTTACATAAAACGGATTACTTCATCTGTTGAAGCACTGTCAGGAAAAAAAGATACATTAATTTGTAAAATTAGTCAGTTAGTAAAATTAATAAAAGATAACAAGCCTTTTAAAATGTCTAAAAGAAAAGGGGATTACATTACGGTTGATGACTTGATTGAAGAAGTTGGAAAAGATGCAACAAGATTTATTATGCTTAACAGAAGTAGTGATGTTGAATTAGATTTTGATTTCGATGCAGTCAAAGAAAAATCTAAGGACAATCCACTATATTATGTTCAATATTGTTACGCTAGAATTTCATCTGTATTTAGACATATAGATGAAGATGTAAATTCAAAAATTGAATTAAATGATTTCAATTTTGAATATTCTAATGATGAAATTAAAATTTTAAAAAAGTTATCTGAATGGCCAAAATGTATTGACGCAGCTAGTACAAAATTAGAACCACATAGAATACCTGTTTATTTATATGATCTTGCATCAGAATTTCACTCGTATTGGAATTTAGGAAAACAATTTCCAGAAAAAAGGTTCATTAATGATCAAAAAATAGTCTCACCAGATAAATTGATCTTTTTGAAGGCTATTTCCAATGTAATAAAAACAGGTATGGATATTGTTGGTGTTGATACACCAAATCAAATGTAATGCTTAAAGAAATAAAGTACTTAATATTTGTTTTAGTAATACTTTTATTTATTTTTTTTACAGGAAAATATTATTTTTCAGATGAACACAAAAAAAAATCATACAGATCTCATCAAAATATTGATGAGAAAATAAAATTATATTCAAAAAATTTACCAGTTTTAGAGAATGATACTCAAAATGTAATTGAGTATGTTAAGCAAACAAACAAAAAGAAAAAGAAAAAATTTAATTTTTGGAAATTATTAGACAATGATAAGTAAAAGAAAATCTTTTATAGTTGGTTTAAAATCAACAAAATTATCTAAAAATGAAATTTTATTTCTAAAAAAATATAAACCCTGGGGAATTATCCTATTTACTAGAAATATTAAATCTTTTGATCAAGTTAAAAAATTAACCTCTAGCATTAGAAAAATTTTTAAGGATAAAAAATATCCAATTATGATTGATCAGGAAGGAGGAAGAGTAAACAGATTAAGAAATTTAATTTCCTTTGATAATATGACATCTGAATATTTTGGAGATTTGTTTAATAAAGATAAAAAAAAATTTGAAATCGTTTATAAGTTATTTGTAGATAAGACTTCTTATTTATTGAATTTAATTGGAGTGAATATTAATACTGTTCCAGTTTTAGATCTTAGAGTTAATGGCGCTAGCAAGGTAATTGGTGATAGATCTTATTCAAAAAATAAAAAAATTGTCTCTAAATTAGGGGATATTTGTATTGAATTATTTCAAAATAACTCAATAGGAGCTGTAATGAAGCATATACCTGGTCATGGTTTAGCAAAAGTCGACAGTCATTATTCAACACCGATTATTAATAAAACATATGGATATCTTCTCAAAAACGATTTTTGGACATTTAAAAAGAAGAAATGTTTATTTGCAATGACAGGTCATGTTGTTTATTCAAAAATTGATAAAAATAACACCGCCACTCACTCTAAAAAAATAATTAATATTATTAGGAAAAATATAGGATTTAAGAATATTTTAATTTCAGATGACTTATCAATGAAGAGTTTAAGTGATGATTTAAAACTTAATACTATTAATTTATTCAGTGCAGGTTGTAATATAGCACTTCATTGCAATGGAAATATGAAAGAAATGAATATAGTTGCAGAAAATTCACCTCAAGTGAATAGTTTTATTGTTAAAAAAACATCTCAATTTTATAAAATTTTAAGTTAATATCTTTTCATGTCTGCCACTGATTCTGAATTATTTAATGTCGATATAAATAATTATAATGGACCATTAGATGTACTTTTAGATTTAGCAAAAGCTCAAAAAGTTGATCTAGAAGAAATATCTATAACTAAGTTAGCAGATCAATTTCATGAGTATATTACTAATGAAAAAAACTTAAATTTAGAAATTGCTTCTGAATATCTTTTAATGGCTACATGGTTAGCCTATTTAAAATCAAAATTACTTTTACCTGGTACTCCAGAAGAGGAATTTAAAGTACAAGAAGTTGCAGAAAAGTTAAAATTACAGCTAAAAAAATTAGAACTAATTAGATTATTATCCGAACAAATGCTTAAGAGAAAAAGATTAGGTAGAGAAATAAGAACAAGAGGTATGAAAGGAAATATTAGATCAATTTATAGCACAGAATATAACTTAAGTTTATTTGAACTAATGAAAGCTTACTCAACAATAATAATGACTAAAGATTTTCAAAAAATGAATATTCCAAAACTACCTGTGTTCACAACAGAAGATGGCATCAAAACAATTAGAGAATTTTTTGGCAAACTATTTGAATGGAAAAAACTTGATGAATTAATACCAAGTAATTTTAAAAGTGGTTCAAAATACAAAAGAACTGGTAAGGCTGGGATATTTGCTGGATCATTAGAATTAGTTAAAGAAGGAAATTTATCAATTAAACAAGATAAATTGTTTGATGAAATATATATAAAGGAAATAAATGATTAAAAAAGCAAAAGCTTCAAAAGATAATGTTTTAAAGTTTCCATCAAAATTATCGGATTTAGATAAAGAAATAGAAGCAATTATTTTTGCTGCAGCTGAACCTTTAGATGTAGATACTATAGAAAGTAAAGTTTCTAAAAAAGGCAACGTTCCAGAGTCTTTGGAAAAATTAAAGCAAGAATATTCAAATAGAGGAATTAATTTAATTTGTATAAAAGATAAGTGGTCTTTTAGAACATCACCAAATTTATCAAGTTTGATGTCCCAAGAAAAAACTGTTGAAAAGAAACTATCTAGAGCTGCAGTAGAGACATTGGCTATAATTGTTTATCATCAACCAGTTACGAGAGCTGAGATAGAGGAAATAAGGGGAGTTGCTTTTGGTACAAATACTTTAGAGATATTAATGGAATTAAATTGGGTAAAACCAGGTGGTCGAAAAGATGTTCCAGGTAGACCAATTCAGTACATAACTACTGATGATTTTTTAAGTCACTTCAACATACAAAAATTGTCTGATCTTCCAACAATTGATGAATTGGGTGCTGCTGGTTTAATTGATAGTTCAAGTGTTGATAATGCTATTTTTGGAACTGGAAAGTTTTACAAAGAAAAGCAAGAAGAGAAAAAAGAGGATATTTATTCCAATATAGATGAAATGCTAAACAGCACTCTAGACCCTGAAGAGAAAGATTAATAAAAAAGTAACTTTCAAAATAACCTTAAAAAGGTTATAAGTTTTTCATGAGTATAGGAATTTGGCAAATAGCTATTGTAGTTATATTGGTTGTTTTATTGTTTGGAAGAGGAAAAATTTCAAGCTTAATGGGTGATGTAGCTAAAGGTATTAAAAGCTTCAAAAAGGGAATGGCGTCAGACGTGACTGACGATACAGAGCCAAAAAATATATCTGACGATAACAAAGACTCGGATAACAAAAATTAATTTAAATGCCTACTATCGGTTGGTTTGAAATTTTAATTGTTGTTGCTATTGCTATAATAGTTCTTGGTCCAAAGGATTTTCCAGTAATGTTAAAAAAAGCAGGCTCGTGGATCGGATCAGCAAAAAGATACGTTAACAATATTCAAAATGAAGTTTCAAATCTAGAGATAGATGAAGAAAAAATTGATAACGAAATAAAAAAAGAAATTAAAAAAGATGAGTAATGAAGATCAGGAAGGTGGATTTGTAAGTCACCTTACAGAATTAAGAAAAAGATTGATAAATAGCTTTATCTTTTTATTTATCTTTTTTGTGATTTGTTACTTATTTGCAGAACATATCTATGGTTTCCTTGTTGATCCATTTGCAAGAGCTGTAAAAGAAGATGGATCTGATAGAAGATTGATATTTACAGCTTTACAAGAGACCTTTTTAACATACCTTAAAGTATCATTCTTCACAGCTTTTTTTGTTACATGTCCTTTTATCTTGATGCAAATTTGGAAATTTATTGCACCTGGTTTGTACAAACATGAAAAGGTAGCAATTCTGCCTTACCTTATATTAACACCAATATTATTTTTTTTAGGAGGTATGCTGGTTTATTATTTGATAATGCCCCTTGCGATTAAATTTTTTCTTTCATTTGAAAGCACAGGTCTTTCTACAAATTTACCAATCCAATTAGAGGCTAAAGTTAATGAATATTTATCACTAGTTATGAAATTAATTTTTGCTTTTGGTATCAGTTTTCAGCTACCAGTTGTTTTAAGTTTACTAGCAAGAATTGGAATAGTTGATAGTCAATTTTTAAAAGAGAGAAGAAAATATGTAGTTGTTATTATATTTGCAGCAGCTGCATTGCTAACACCGCCAGATCCAATAACTCAAATTGGTTTAGCAATACCTTTATTAATTCTGTATGAATTATCAATATTTTCAGTAAAATTTATAGAAAACAAAAATTTACAAAAAGAAGATGCATAACATTAAAGAAATACGGAAAGATTTTTCAAAATTTCAAAAATCTCTTGAAAAAAGAAACTTAGAAGTAGATTTTGAAAAAATACAAAAATTGGATGAACAAAATAGAAATTTAATTCAAAAAAAAGAAAGTTTAGAAAAAGAAAAAAAAGACATTTCTAAATCAAAAGATGAGAGCTTGTTTAAGAAATCTAAAGAAATCAGCAAGGAACTCGACAAAATTGTAGAAGATCAAAAACAAATTAAGTTTGATTTAGATAGTATTCTGTCTAGCATACCTAATATACCGCATGAAGATGTTCCAAATGGTAAAGACGAAAATGATAATAAAGAAATATTAAAATCAGGAGAGATACCTAATTTAGAATTTAAACCTAAAACACATTACGAATTAGGTGAAAAACTAAATATGCTTGATTTTGATTTAGCTACAAAAACTACTGGTTCAAGATTTGTATTTGTAAAAGATAAATTGGCTCTTTTAGAAAGAGCAATATCAAATTTTATGCTTGATACACATATTCATCAAAATGGTTATCAGGAGATATCACCACCGTTAATGGCATCAGAAAGCACTATGTACGGTACCGGACAGTTGCCAAAATTTGAAAATGATCAGTTTGAAATTAAATTTGACGAAGGTTCAGATAGAAAATTTTTGATACCAACAGCAGAGGTCATTTTAACGAATATTGTTAAAGATAAAATGATTGATCTTAATAATTTACCAATGAGATTTGTAGCTTCAACTCCTTGTTTTAGAAAAGAGGCTGGAAGCTATGGAAAGGATACAAGGGGTATGATTAGACAGCATCAATTTTACAAAGTTGAAATGGTAAGCATTGTTGAGAATGAAAAATGTTTAGAAGAATTAGAGAGAATGACAGATTGTGCAACTGACATACTAGATAAATTAGAGTTACCTTATCGGAAAGTAATTTTATGTTCAGGTGATATGGGTTTTAGCGCAGAGAAGACCTATGATATTGAGGTATGGTTGCCATCAGAAAATAAATATAGAGAAATATCATCATGTTCATCTTGTTCAACGTTTCAAGCACAGCGTATGAAGGCAAGATACAAAAACAATAATAAGGAAAATGTTTTTGCAGGTACGTTGAATGGAAGTGGTTTAGCTGTTGGAAGAACTCTGATTGCAATTATGGAAAACTATCAGCAAAAAGATGGTTCTATTATAATTCCTAAAGTTCTAAGACCTTATATGAACAATATGGAATTGATTTCTAACAATTAAAGTTGTTTTAATTAGTTAGATGGTATAAGAATGCCATAATTTAAAGGAGATTTATGGAAGGTTCAGGAATAGGTCAGTTTATACCGCTAATTTTAATTTTTGTTATTTTTTATTTTTTCTTAATCAGACCACAGCAAAAAAAAGTTAAAGAGCATAAAGCAATGGTCGAAGGTTTAAAGAGAGGTGATAAAGTTGTCACTTCAGGCGGTATAACAGGAAGAGTAGAAAGATTAATTGATAACGACAAAGTAGAAGTTGAAATAGCTGAAAATGTTAAAGTAGAAATTGTTAAAGCCACAGGTATTCAAAGTCTCTTAAACAATACTCCAGAAGTTAAAAAATAATCAATTAAGATAAGTGCTTTATTTTTCTAAACTAAGAATCTTATTTGTAACTTTATTTTCTTTATTATTTATTTTAATTGCGTCATCAAATTTATTTAAGTTTGATGATAGTTTTTTTAATAAGAAAATAAACCTTGGTTTAGATTTACAAGGTGGTTCTTACCTTTTACTTGAAATTGATAATGAGCCTGTAATTGAACAAAAATTACAAAATTTAACAACCACTATTAGAAATTATTTCAAAGAGAAAAACATCAAAATTAATAATATAAAAATTGATAATCAAAATATTTTTTTCAATGTTGCTGATTTAGACAAACAAGCAGTACTAGATGTGTTTCAAGATGAAAATAGTGATCTAAATCCTTATTACCCAAGATTTAAATCACACCAACTTGATATAGAAGATAATGGTATCAATTTAAAAGTAAGTTTTTCAAGACAAGGCATAATCAATCTTAAAACTTCATCGCAAGATCAAGCTATAGAAATTGTAAGAAGAAGGGTAGATGAAGTCGGTACTAATGAACCAAATATTTTAAAAAGAGGAAATGATAGAATACTTGTTGAGCTTCCAGGTCTAGATGATCCTCAAAGAATTAAATCACTATTAGGAAAAACTGCAAATCTTACATTTAGATTTGTAACTAATGATGAAAGTGACAGATTTGGTGTTGAGAAGTTAAAATTTGAAGATGGCTTAGAAGAGGCAACAGTAAGTAAAAGAATAATCATCAGTGGTGAAAATCTATTAGATGCACAACCAAAAATGGATACTCAAAATAATCAAACAGTTGTAAATTTTACCCTTGATAGAGTAGGTGCTAAAAGATTTGGTAAAGCGACGTCTACTGGTATTGGAAAACAATTAGCCATAGTTTTAGATGGAAAAGTAATTAGTGCACCAGTTGTTAGAGATACAATTGCAAGCGGTTCTGGACAAATAAGTGGAGGATTTACTTTTCAAAGTGCTACTGATTTAGCTTTATTATTAAGATCTGGAGCTTTACCTGCTCCATTAGAGATTATAGAGGAACGAACTGTGGGTCCTGATCTTGGACAAGATTCGATTAATGCAGGAATGATTGCTTTAGCTATAGGCTTTTTATTAGTTATTATTTTTATGTTTGTTAAATACAAAGTTTTTGGACTAATCACTAACGTAACATTAATAATTAATTTATTTTTATTACTTGGTATTTTAACTTTATTTGAAGCAACACTAACTCTTCCAGGTATAGCAGGGATAATTTTAACCGTTGGTATGGCTGTTGATGCAAATGTACTAATTTTTGAAAGAATTAAAGAAGAACTTAAAGATGAAAGTAATAATATTTTAGCTTTTGATGGAGGTTACACAAAATCAAGAACAGCAATTATTGATGCAAATATTACTACTTTATTAGCAGCTATAATTTTATTTTTTATGGGTTCTGGTCCAGTAAAAGGATTTGCCGTTACTCTTGGTGTTGGAATTTTTACAACACTATTTTCAGTTTATTTTATAGCAAGATTGTTCACTAGTTTTTATGTGACAAGAAATAAAAATAAGGAAAAACTAATCTAATGATAGCATTTAATAAATACTATAATCACTTTAACATACTATCTATATTCTTAATTACAGCATCACTTTTATTACTAATTTTTAAAGGTTTAAATTACGGTATAGACTTTAAAGGTGGAACATTGATTGAACTAAGATCATCAGATAGCAAAATTAGCGTTAGTTCATTGAGAGATAAATTTAATCAAATGGATTTAGGAGATGTTTCTGTTAAAAAATTTGGAAATGACACTGATTTTCTAATTAAATTTGAAAATAAAGATAATAAAAAAAATATTATAGAAGAAATTAAAAAAGATTTAGACAGTTCTTTTGGAAATAACTATGATTTTAGAAGAGTTGAAAACGTAGGTCCTAAAGTTAGTGCTGAGTTGCTTAAAGCTGGCGTGATAGCAATTTCTTTATCTTTAGCTGTAATGCTTATTTATATTTGGATACGTTTCGAGTGGCAATTTAGTTTAGGTGCAATTTTGGCATTATTTCATGATGTAATTGTTACATTAGGAATTTTTTCATTGTTTAGTCTTGAGATTAATTTATCAATTATTGCAGCTGTTCTAACTATTGTTGGTTATTCTATGAACGACACAGTTGTAATCTTTGATCGTGTTAGAGAAAATTTGAGAAAATATTCAGACATTAAAATTTTTGAATTAACAAACATTTCAATTAATGAAACTTTATCTAGAACAATAATAACCTCAGCTACAACTTTGTTAGCTTTGTTGGCGATATTCTTTTTTGGTGGCGAAATTTTAAAAGGTTTTTCTTTAGCAATGATACTTGGTGTTGTGTTTGGAACTTATTCTTCGATTTATATAGCTAATACAGTTTTAGTGAGATTAAGAGTATCACAAAAAACAGTCTTAAGAGAAGACGATAGTAAAACAGTTTAATATAAGTTTTGAGCAGCTACCATTGAAAGTAACATTGGTAAAGATAAAAGTGTATTTGTTCTTGAAAATAACATTGCAGTTTTAGCAGACTTAGCTTTTGTTTCTGGATCAGCTTCAACTATTCCTAAAGCTCTTTTTTGGTTTGGCCAAATCACAAACCAAACATTAAAAGCCATTACAATTCCTAACCACATACCAATTCCTATTGCTGTATGTTTTGGAACACCAGATCCAATGCTAAAAGTCATAGCATCATGTAAATATCCATTTAACAGAGCTAAAATTAATCCTGAAAGAACAGTAAACGCAGCTGCCCATCTAAAATAAAATAATGCAGCAGGAGCAATTACTTTCCCAATAGCAGGTTTTTGTTCATCAGGTATTTTTCCCATATTTGGAATTTGAACAAAATTAAAATACCACAATAATCCTATCCACATTATTGCAACAACAACATGAATGTATCTAAATAACCAGCTCCAAAAAAGCGTATCGAATGCAATACCATCATTTAAATAGGAAAGACCTAAAAACAATATGATTGCTAATGCAAGCGATGCATGAATTGTTTTAGATAGTGATGATAATAAACTGCTCATGATTCTAATTTAATATACACTAAATTTAGATTTTTTATAAGTTTTTATATTTAGTACAAAAGAGGTTTTAAAAACTGGCCTGTGTAGCTTTCTTTCACTTTGCAAACTTCTTCAGGTTTGCCTTCTGCAACAATTTTACCACCTTTAACACCGCCCTCAGGACCCATATCAACTATATGATCAGCTGTTTTTATAACATCTAAGTTATGCTCTATTACAACTACGGTGTTTCCTAATTTCACGAAGGTATGAAGAATTTCTAGTAATTTTTTAATATCGTGCTGATGTAGTCCAGTAGTTGGTTCGTCTAATATGTACATAGTTCTACCAGTTGATCTTTTTGATAATTCTTTAGCTAGTTTAATCCTTTGTGCTTCACCACCTGATAGAGTTGTGGCCTGTTGTCCAATTTTAATGTAACCAAGTCCAACTTTTTTTAAGGTTAATAATTTAGATTTAATATTTGAAATGTTTTCAAAATATTCACAACCTTCATCAACAGACATATCTAAAACATCGGCTATACTTTTTCCTTTAAACTTAATCTCTAAAGTTTCTCTGTTGTATCTCGTTCCTTTACACTCATCACACTGAATATAAACATCTGGTAAAAAATGCATTTCATAAGTAATAACACCGTCTCCTTCGCAAGCCTCACATCTACCACCCTTAACATTAAATGAAAATCTTCCTGGCTTATAACCTCTAGTTTTAGACTCGGGTAAACTAGTAAACCAATCTCTTATAGGACCAAAAGCTCCAGTATATGTTGCTGGGTTAGATCTTGGAGTTCTACCAATAGGGGATTGGTCGATATCAATAATTTTATCAATTAATTCCACACCTTTGTAACCTTTAAATGCTTTGGGGGTTTTTCTAGCTTTATTATTAAGTGTTAAATTTAATGCATGAAATAATGTTTGTAATACTAATGTAGATTTACCACTACCTGAAACTCCTGTTACACAAGTAAATGTACCTGTAGGAATTTTAAGATTAACATTATTTAAATTATTTCCACTAGCACCATTTATTTCTACAAATCTACCATTTTTTGCCAATCGTCTAGTTTTAGGAATTTCAATTTTTTGTTTATTTGCAAGATATTGTCCAGTTATACTCTTCTTATCCTTTTTAAGTTCTTCATAAGTTCCTTGAGCTGTTATTTGACCACCATTCGTTCCAGCTTCAGGCCCAAGATCAATAATATGATCTGCATTTTCCATTGTTTCAGTATCATGTTCAACAACAATTACTGTATTTCCAAGATCTCTTAATCTTTTTAATGCATTAATTAATTTAACGTTATCTTTTTGATGTAAACCAATTGATGGTTCATCTAAAACATACAATACTCCAGTCAAACCAGATCCAATTTGTGATGCCAATCTAATTCTTTGAGCTTCTCCACCTGATAAAGTTCCAGATTCTCTTGATAGTGTTAAATAATCTAAACCAACGTTAAGTAAGAAATTTAATCTTTCATTTATTTCTTTTAGGACATGCTCTGCAATTTTAAATTGCCTTTTATCCAAATTGTTTTCTAAGCTTTTAAACCATTCGGCGGCATCATGAATTGATTTTTTAGTGACCTCACTAATATTTAAATCATTAATCTTAACACATAATGCCTCTTCTTTAAGTCTATCACCATTACAAGCTTCACATGCAGTATCAGATTGATATTCGGCAATTGCTTCTCTTTTCCATTCACTATCAGATTCTAAGAAACGTCTTTCAAGATTATTAATTACACCTTCAAAAGTTTTTTTATATGAATATTTTTCATATCCATCATCATAATTAAATTTAATTTCGTCCTCATCTGAACCATATAAAATTATATCTTTTATTTTTTTTGGAAGTTTTTTCCATTTTTCATCAAGAGAAAATTCATAATGCTTTGCAAGAGAAGCTAATGTTTGGGCATAATATAAAGTTGTCGATTTGGCCCATGGTTCAATTGCCCCATCTGCTAAACTTTTTCGCTCATCTGGAACTACTAAATTTGGATCTACATTTAATTTCATTCCTATACCTTCACATTCTTCACAAGCACCATAGGGACTATTAAACGAAAACAATCTTGGTTCTATTTCTTCGATAGTAAAACCACTTTCTGGACAGGCAAACTTTGTTGAGTAAATTAATTTTTCAATTTTTCTAAATTTTTGAGGAAGTGTTTCATCTTCGTATTCAACAAAAACTAATCCATTAGCTAAATTTACAGCTGTTTCTACACTTTCAGCCAATCTGTTTCCAAGTTTTGAATTAAGTACAATTCTATCAACTAGAATTGAAATATCGTGTTTTAATTTTTTATCAAGGTTAGGAGATTTTTCTATGTCGTATAATACATTATCAATCTTTATTTTTCTAAATCCACGTCTCTTATAGCTTAAAATATCTTTTTTATATTCACCCTTACGACCTCTAACTACTGGAGCATAAATATAAATTGTAGATTTTTTTGGTAATTTTTTAATTAAATCAACAATTTGAGTAATTGTTTGAGAGGTTATTGGCTTACCTGTAAAAGGAGAGTAGGGAATACCTGCTCTTGCATAGAGTACCCTCATATAATCATAAATTTCTGTAACAGTTGCAACAGTTGATCTGGGATTTTTTGAAGTGTTTTTTTGTTCAATTGCTATAGCAGGACTTAAGCCTTCAATTAAATCAACATTTGGTTTTTTCATTTTATCTAAAAACTGACGAGCATAAGCAGATAAACTCTCAACATATCTCCTTTGACCTTCAGCATAGATGGTATCGAAAGCTAATGAGGATTTTCCTGACCCAGACAAACCTGTTATCACTACAAATTTATCTTTTGGAATCTCTACAGTCACATTCTTCAAATTGTGTTCTTTAGCGCCCTTAATAACTATCTTTTTCATCATATTTTTTGTTGCTTTGAGTCAATAAAATTAATATTCAGAAGAATTGTGATATAAATCTTATTAATTAATTTAACAAATAGTAAAATATTATGGCTGGAAGTTTAAATAAAGTATTATTAATTGGTCGTTTGGGCGCAGACCCTGAAATTAAACAAATGGTAAATGGTAAGAGTGTAGCTAGACTAAGCCTTGCAACCAGTCAAACATGGAAAGATAAAAATACTGGTGAAAGAAAAGAAAAAACTGAATGGCACCGTATAGTTGTATTTAATGAAGGTTTGGTAAATGTAGTTCAACAATATTTAAAAAAAGGTGCTCAAGTTTATGTAGAGGGACAAATAACAACGCGTAAATGGAAAGATGAACAATCTGGTCAAGACAAGTATTCAACAGAAATTGTCATACAAGGTTACAATTCTTCACTTACAATGTTAGGTGGAGGAAATACAGGCGGTGGAATTCAGAATGACACAACTCAACAAAATAATATTGAGGACTCTTCTCAGGTGTCAAATGATATGGATGACGAAATTCCTTTTTAATTTCTATGCAAAAAACTGAAGAACCAAAAGATAAAAACATTAATCTAATCTCTATGCATGACGAGATGAGCTCGTCTTATTTATCATATGCAATGAGTGTTATTGTAAGTCGTGCATTACCTGATGTAAGAGATGGATTAAAACCAGTTCACAGAAGAATTCTTTATGCAATGTATAAAGGTGGTTATGATTGGTCTAAACAATTCAGAAAATCAGCAAGAATAGTCGGGGACGTAATTGGTAAATACCACCCTCATGGCGATCAATCTGTTTATGATGCTTTAGTTAGGATGGTGCAAGATTTTTCTATGAGTTTACCGTTGGTTCAAGGTCAGGGTAATTTTGGATCTATAGACGGTGATCCAGCGGCTGCTATGAGGTACACTGAAACAAGATTATCAAAAGTTTCACAATATTTGATTGATGATATCGAAAAAAATACGATTAGTTTTAAAAGTAATTACGATGAAACAGAAAAAGAACCCAGTGTATTACCTGCTCAATTTCCAAATTTATTAGTTAATGGTGCTGGTGGTATTGCTGTTGGAATGGCAACTAGTATTCCCCCACATAATTTAGGTGAGATAATTGATGGTACTTTAGCCTTAATAGACAATAAAGATATTAAAATAAAAGAATTAATGAAACATATTCCAGGACCAGATTTTCCAACTGGAGGTGTAATAATCGGTAAAGATATAATTAAACAAGGTTACAACAATGGAAGAGGTTCATTTAAAATAAGAGGTGAAGTATCAGTTGAAAGCTTAAAGAATGGTAGAGATAGATTAGTAATTACTTCAATTCCATACCAAGTAAATAAAGCTGTACTAAATGAAAGAATTGCACAATTAGTTAGAGAAAAGAAAATTGAAGGTATTAAAGATATAAGAGACGAGTCTAATAGAGAAGGTATAAGAGTTGCTATTGATTTAAGAAATGGTGTTGAACCAGAAACAATTAAAAGACAACTTTACAAAAATACTCAAATAGAGAGTTCTTTTGGTTTTAACACTTTGGCAATAGTAGAAGGGAAACCAAAAACATGTACATTAAAAGAATTTCTTTCTAATTTTTTATCCTTTAGAGAAGATGTAGTAATCAAAAAAACAAAATTTGATCTTCAAAAAGCAGAGGAAAGAGCTCATATCTTAATTGGTCTGTCTGTAGCTGTAGAAAACTTAGATAAAATTATAAAAATCATTAGATCTTCCAAAACACCTGAAGATGCAAAAAATGCTATTCTTAAGACTAAATGGAAAATAAACAAATCACAAAAATTAATTTCTTTAGTAGAAGGAAAAAAAGGTAAAAATATTTATTCTTTATCCGAACCACAAGTGTTAGCTATCTTAGAATTAAGATTACAGAAATTAACAGCTCTTGGTATCAATGAAATTGAAGTTGAGATTAAAAAATTAGCTGAATTAATTGCAAAATATAAAAAAATTATATCCTCAAAAAAAGAACTTTTGAGAGTAATAAGTGAAGAATTAAAAAATATTAAAGAGAAATTTGCTGTTCCAAGAAGAACCAAAATCATTGATGCGGTGTTAAATTATGACATCGAAGAAACAATCCAAAAACAATCTGTAATTATTACAGTAACCTTGCAAGGGTATATTAAAAGAGGATCATTAAATAATGTTAAACAACAAAAAAGAGGTGGTAAAGGCAAATCTGGAATTACTACCAGAGATCAAGACTCTGTCATACAAACTCTTTCGGTAAATACCCATACATCAGTTTTATTTTTTTCAACAGAGGGACTTGTTTATAAAATTAAAGCTTGGAAAATACCTGAGGGCTCATCGGCTTCAAAAGGTAAATCCTTATTTAATATTCTTCCGCTAAAGAATCATCAATCCATTAGTTCAATTATGCCAATGCCTGATGAAGATACAGATTCAAAAAATTACCAAATTATTTTTGCAACCGCACAAGGTAAAGTTAGAAAAAATAGTTTAGAGGATTTTTCTTCAATTAATGCTTCTGGAAAAATTGCAATGAAGCTTGACAACAACGATAAAATTGTTGGTGTTAAAATTTGTAAAGATGACCAAGATATAATTCTAAGTACTAGATTTGGTAAATGTATCCGTTTTGAAGCTAGAAAACTAAGAGTATTTAAGGGAAGATCTTCAAAAGGAATTAAAGGAATTGAACTCGCATCTGGTGATCAAATTGTTTCATTGTCCGTAATTGATAACGATAAATTAAATAAAAATGGAAAAAAATCAAAAGATGAAAAATCAGAATTAAAAGCAAAAGAAAAATTTGTTTTAGCAATAAGTGAAAACGGTTATGGCAAAAAGACTTCTCATATTGACTACAGAGTTACTAATAGAGGTGGAAAGGGTATTATTGGAATTATAAATTCTCCAAGAAACGGGAATATAACCTCATCTTTTCCAGTTTTTGAAGGTGATGAAATTTTAATTTCCACAAACAAAGGAAGAGTTATTAGAGTTGCAGTGAAAGAAATAAGAACCGCTAGTAGAAATACTCAAGGTGTAAGAATTATAAAATTATCTGGTGATGAAAAAGTTGTTTCTGCAATTAAAATTGATGATAATTTAATTTAATGAGCAAAATTGCTATTTATCCAGGAACTTTTGATCCAATTACTTATGGTCATATAGATGTTATTAAAAAAGCACTAAAACTTTTTGATAAAATAGTAGTTGGAGTTTCAGATGTTAGTAATAAAAATTATTTATTTTCATCAGAGGAAAGAATAGAAATTGTTAATAAAGCTTTATTTAAGGATTTAAAATTAAATAAAAAAAAAATTATAGTTGTATCCTTTGGTTCACTAACCACTGATTTGTGCAAAAAATATAAATCAAACATCATTTTACGTGGCTTGAGAGCTGTATCTGATTTTGAATACGAATTTCAACTTGCTGGAATGAATAGAAAACTCAACCAAAATATTGAAACAATTTTTTTAATGTCAGATGTAGAAAATCAAATCATTTCCTCAAGGTTTGTTAAAGAAATTGTAAAATTAAATGGAAATATTAAAAAATTTACTACCAAAAGCACAATAAAATCTTTAAAAGAAAAATATGAATAGAATTTTATCGTACATATTTATTTTATTTTTTGTTAGTACAAATCAATTAATAGCTGAGGAGAATATAATGATTTTAAAACTAAAAGATGGTGATGTAAAAATTGAATTATTTGAAGACGTGGCACCAAACCACGTCAAAAGAATAAAAGAATTAGCTAACAGCGGAAAATATGACAACGTTGTATTTCATAGAGTAATCGATGGTTTCATGGCTCAAACAGGTGATGTTAAATTTGGAAATTCAGAGTCTAAAGAATTTGATTTAAGAAGAGCCGGTATGGGTGGATCTGATATGCCTGATTTAGAACAGGAGTTTAATAGTTTACCTCATGATAGAGGCACATTATCTATGGCTAGAGCTCAAGATCCAAATAGTGCAAATAGTCAGTTTTTCATTTGTTTTCAACCAGCACCTTTTTTAGACAGACAGTATACTGTTTTTGGTAAAGTTATTGAGGGAATGGAGTTTGTAGATAAAATTAAAAGAGGTGACCAAAATAACAATGGTGCTGTAACAGATCCTGATAAAATTATAAGTTTTAAATCTTTGTAAAATATTAAATGGCATTAAAAAATTTTGCCTTTAAAGTTTTAAACAAAGATAAATTTGCTAGACGCGGTGTTATAGAAACTCATAGGGGTGAGATTAATACACCAGCATTTATGCCTGTTGGTACACAAGCAACAGTTAAAGCTTGTACAATCGACGATATAAAGAAAACTGGATCAGAAATAATACTATCTAACACATATCATTTAATGATCCGTCCTGGAGTGGAAAGAGTTGAGTTAGCAGGCGGTTTACATGAGTTCATGAATTGTGATTTACCAATACTTACAGACTCAGGTGGTTTTCAAGTAATGTCTCTATCAAAGTTAAATAAAATAGATCGCGAAAAAGGAGCCATATTTAATTCTCACGTTGATGGAAAAAAATTTTATTTAAGTCCTGAAGAAAGTATTAGGATTCAATTAGGCTTAAACTCAGATATTGTAATGATAATGGATGAGTGTCCAAAAAAAACTGAAGATTATGATTTAATAAAAAAATCTATGGATCTATCTTTGTATTGGGCTGAGAGATCTAAAAAGGCATTTGGAAACAATCCTCACAAAGCTTTATTTGGAATTATTCAAGGAGGATTATTTAAAGATTTAAGATTAAAATCACTTGAAGGACTTACAAAGATCGGGTTTGATGGGTATGCGGTTGGAGGATTAGCTGTAGGTGAAACTCAAGATGAAATGTTTGCTACTTTAGATGCTATTAAAGAACATTTACCAGATGAAAAACCCCATTATTTAATGGGTGTTGGTACACCATCAGATATTTTAGGTGCTGTAAAAAGGGGTATAGATATGTTTGATTGCGTTCTTCCAACTAGATCAGGTAGAACAGGTCTTGCTTTTACTTGGAATGGACGGGTAAATATTAAAAATAACAAATACCAACATGACAACACACCCTTAGATCTGAATTGTGAAAATTTAAATTTAAATAAATATTCAAAAAACTATTTAAATCATTTGTTTAATACCAATGAAATATTAGCATCAATGCTATTAACACTTCATAATATAAATTTTTATCAAGAATTAATGTCCGAAATCAGAAAAAATATTATGAATAATACCTTCGATGAATTTCACGATAAATACATTGATAAGTTGTAGTTTTATTAACTGTGCTATTATGTGTACAACTTTGTAATGAAAACCCCTCATTTATAACGAATTCTTTTTATAAAAATTACATTGAACGAATTGAAATATTAAAATTTATCTGTATACAAACCATATTCATTTTCAAAAAAATGAATCTTTGTGGGCCGTTAGCTCAGTTGGTAGAGCAATTCCCTTTTAAGGAATGGGTCGATGGTTCGAGTCCATCACGGCTCACCACTTTTTGAATTAACTTGTTTCAATTGGTGGATAATCAAGAATTACCTCATTCATCCAATCATTTAACTGTTTAATTCTAGTGTCAGATGAAGGGTGGGTACTCATAAATTGTGGAGGCTCTTTGCCTTTATTAAATTCTTTCATTCTTTCCCAAATTTTAACTGTTTCTCTGATATCATATCCGGATAAAGATGAAAAAATCATACCAAGATAATCAGCTTCGCTTTCTTGTTTTCTGTTAAATGGATTCATTAATCCAATTTGAGATAGTAGGCCAACTGTATCCATTCCAGTTGTTCTGTTGATATCTGATAATATACCTCCACTTGCAATATCAATAATTCTAGTACCTGTGTTTAGTAAAACTCCTCTACTTGCTCTTTCAACTGAATGTTTTGCAACTGCATGAGCAACCTCATGTCCCATTACTGCAGCCAGACCATTAGTATTTTTTGTAACATCTAGTATACCTGTATACACTGCAATTTTTCCACCTGGCATACACCAAGCATTTCTAACTTTTTTATTATCAATTAATATATATTCCCAATCAAAGTTAGCAGTTGGATCATTTAAATTAGATCTATAGAAATATTCACTAATTGAATCTTCCATTTTTTTTCCAATTTCTTTTATTTCATTTAAAGTTTTTGTGTCGTCACTCATTTTCTCTTTTTCTTTAACTTTCTCATAAATTTGAGCAGCTTGAGCATTTAATTTAGCTTCAGGTATTAATTTTAATTGTTTTCTGTCAGTAATTGGAGCACTTGTGCACGAAGGTAGAAGTAAGCTTCCACAACCACATCCAACATATGTTAAAAATTTTCTTCTATTCATTTCATTCTAAAATTGGTAATAATTTATCATTATGAATCTTAATAATAAAATTTTAGTTGTATTATTTATCATTGCAATAATTTTTGTTACATATTCTAGCTATAGTTAATAAATGAAAGAAACCAAAAAGAAACCTATAAAAAAAAGAGAAATTATAGGTCTATGGTTTTATATATTATCTTTAAAAATTAGGAATTATTTTTTTACAGGTGTTGTCGTTTTAATACCAATAGGACTAACTATTTATTTAAGTAAATTTTTAATAAATACGTCTTCAAAAATTTTACCGTCTCAGATAAATCCAAATTATTATTTGCCATTTAATATACCTGGTCTAGAGATAATTATTTCAATTATTTTCATAACAATCATTGGATTTATATCTTTATCTTATTTGGGGAAAAAATTTCTTCAGTTAATAGACAGTTTATTCAAAAAAATACCACTACTAGGAACTTTTTGGTCTGCAATTAAACAAATGTCACAATCATTTAAAGAAAGTGGCAGTAAAAGTAAGAGTGTTGTTCTTGTTGAATATCCAAGAAAAGGTGTATGGGCTGTAGGTTTTGCTACTAAAGAAAATTCTGGAGAAATTGCTGAAAAAACAAATCAAAAATTAATAAACGTATTTGTTCCAACAACTCCAAATCCAACAAGTGGTTTTTTGCTAATGTTCCCAAAAGACGAAGTTATATTTTTAAACATGACTTTTGAAGAAGCTTCAAAATTTATTGTATCAGCTGGAACAACAACAACAGAAAAAAATTAAGCGATATCGTTAATTATATCTGCTCTATCATACAATTTAATTAATGGTTTAAACTTACTTAAATTTTCATTTTCTATTTCAATTCTTTTTATTTCTTTTTCAGCCAATTCAAATAAGTCACTATTCTGTATTGGGTCTGCTAACTTGAAATTTTTAACACCACTTTGTTTAAAACCTAATATATCACCAAAACCCCTGATCTTCATATCTTCCTCAGAAATAACAAATCCATCATTGGTCTCTTTTAATATGTTTATTCTTTTTTTAGCATTTTCACTCAAATTTGACTTAAACATCAGAATACAAGTTGCTTCTTTCTCTCCACGACCAACTCTACCTCTTAATTGGTGGAGCTGAGATAGGCCAAACTTATTTGCATTTTCAATTACAATTACATTGGCATTTGGAAAATCTATTCCAACCTCGATAATGGTCGTAGATACTAATATTTTAAACTCTTTATTTAAAAATCTTTTTAAAATTTCATCTTTTTCATTTACATCCGTTTTTCCATGGAGAATAGAGACTTGTTTAGGGAATAATTTTTTTAAATATTCAAATTTTTGAATTGCAGAAGTATGATCTAATTTTTTAGACTCCTCAATTAATGGACAGACCCAAAATATTTGATTTCCTGACTTAATTTCTTTTTTTATAAATTTAATTACATCATCAATTTTACTTTCTAATTTACTGTAAGTTTTTATCATTTTACGGTTTTTAGGTTTTTCTCTAATAATTGATAAATCCATATCACCATAAATTGTCATTGTTAAAGTTCGTGGAATAGGTGTAGCAGTCATCAATAATACATCACAATCATTCCCTCCTTTGTCAGATAATCTTTTTCTTTGATTAACACCAAACTTATGTTGTTCATCAATAATAATTAATCCTAATTTTGTAAATTTAACTGTTTTTTGAAAAATAGCATGAGTACCAAAAATTATATTAATCTTATTATTTATTAATTCATTGAGGATTAATTTTTTTTCTTTGTAGCTAGACTTACCAGAAATTAACTCTGTTGATATGTTTGATGGAAAAATTTTTTTTGCTAAATTATAATGTTGTCTTGCTAGTATTTCGGTAGGGGCCATAACAGCTACTTGGAAACCAGAATTTATAGTATTAAATGCAGCTAATAATGAGACAATTGTTTTTCCACTTCCAACATCTCCTTGCAATAATCTAAACATTTTAGTTGAGGATGATAAATCGTCATTAATTTCGTTAATCGATTTAATTTGATCATCAGTTAATGAAAATTCTAATTTATTAATGAGTTGTTTTTGTTTAATTAAATTAATACTTTTATTTTTTTTTTTAACTTTTTTAATTTTTTTTCTTATTTCTGAATTAACTAAAAATGTTGCAAATATTTCATCAAAGGCAAGTCTTTGATAAAAATGATCTTTGTATTTACCTATATTCTCATGCTTGTGTAATTCTTTAATTGCATCATTCCAATTGATATTATTGAATTTATTTAAAATTTTACTTGAGTGCCATTCTTTTAAGTTAGGTAATTTATCTATTATTTGTTTTATGATTTTATTATAAATTTTCTCAGATATTCCCTCAGTTAATGAATATTTATTATGAACTTGTTTAATTAAACTTGAGTCCTCAGATACATACTTGGGATTGGTAATTTGATATTTATTTTTAAAGTAGCCAATTTTGCCACTTACCGTTATTTCTTTTCCCAAAGGTAGTATTTTTTTAATATATCCCTCATAACTATTAAAAAAGACACAATCTAACTCACCTGTTTCATCTGAACACTTAACTCTATTTGGTAATTTTCTAATTCGTGGAAACAAATATTTATTTGCTACAACGGTAACAGTTTGATTTTCACCAATCTTTAAATCTTTTACTTTTGTTGATAAACTTCTATCTGTATAAGCCTTTGGAAGTTTCCAAAGTAAATCAAAAATATTATTTATATTCTTTTTCTTGAGTAAATTTGTTGTTTTTATACCAACACCATTTAAAGCTGTTAAATCAGATAATAAATATTCAAAATTAGTTTTATTATCCATGATAAATTAATTATATTCTAATAATGAGCCTCAATATAGATGATTTAAAAAAAAAAATTATTTATCGTTCCAATTATCGAGGTACCAAGGAAATGGATAAGCTTTTAGGTAAATTTGTAAAAAAATACATTAATGATTTGCAAAAAGAGGATTTAATTGATTTAGATAAATTTCTTAATATTGATGACACAAATTTATATAATTTCTATAATGGTTTTGATACTGAGTTTGAAATAGAAAAAAACAATATTAGCTTGTTGTTTAAAAATTTTAAATATTAAGATAATGGCGGAGAGACTGGGATTCGAACCCAGGAAAGAGTTGCCCCTTTGCCGGTTTTCAAGACCGGTGCTTTCAACCGCTCAGCCATCTCTCCGTGAGCAAGGTTTTATAATTATAATTATTTAATTCAACCATAAAATAGTCGAAAAAAACTCATTAACGACTAATATCAAAGCCACATGATCAAAGAATTTAATAAAGGGCTTTTACTTGCTGGATTTGGATCTTTTTGGTGGGGTTTTTTTGGGGTTTTATATTTTAAATATATTACTTTTATTGGTTATATTGAGTTAGTAGTCCACAGATGTTTATGGACAACTTTGACTTTAATATTAACAACTTTCTTTTTTTCAAAGTGGGATATTTTTTTTAAGATAATTAAAAGTAAACAAAATCTTATTTATCTTTTTATGTCAGGCTTTTTGATTTTTATGAATTGGGGTGTATGGATTTATGCAATCGCTACCAACAGAATAATAGATGCGAGTTTTGGTTATTTTATAATGCCAATATTAAGTGTTCTTCTTGGTTATATTTTTTTTAAAGAAAAATTAAATAATAAAAGAATTTTTTCAATTATCTTAGTTTTTTTGTCAATTTTATATTTAATTTTTGTAAGTCTAAAATCGCTTCCTTGGGTCGGTATACTTGTAGCACTAAGTTGGGGATTTTATAATTTAGTAAGAAAAAAGGTTAATGTTGATACTGATATTGGACTTTTAATAGAAAGTTTATTTATATTACCAATTGCAATTGTTGCATTCTATCTTATTGCAGTTAATGGTTACAATGATTTCTCGTTATCTAACCCTTCAATGATGTTAATAATATTGTTGGCAGGTCCAATGACGGTAATACCTTTATTTTTATATGTAAGAGGAGTTGAATTATGTGGATTAGGTCCAACTGGGATGATTTTCTATATCACACCAACTCTTCAATTTTTACTAGGTTTTTTTTATTACGATGAAGTTTTCTCATTTAATAAACTAGTAAGTTTCTTTTTAATCTGGATTGCTGTAATAATATATTTGAGAGATTTATATGAAACTAATTAAACTTATACTTATTTTATCTCTTTTTTTTCATTCAAATACATTAGCAGGTATCAATATAGAATTCGAAAAATGGAAAAATAATTTCAAAAAAATTGCTCTAGAAAATAATATTTCTGAAGCAACATTTGATCTAGTTATGTCTAATACTAAGTTTTTACCCGATGTAATTAAATATGACAGATATCAACCAGAGTTTTATGAGGATACAAAAACTTACATATCAAAAAGAACATCTGACCAAAAAGTAAAAAAAGGAAAAAAACTTTATATAGATAATTTAAATTTAATTACCTCTGTTGAAAATGAATTTAACATAGAAAAAGAACTTCTCTTATCATTAATGGGTATAGAAACAAATTTTGGAACCTATGTTGGTAAAATGGACATTCTTTCTTCACTAGCTACATTAAGTTTTGACAAAAGAAGATCAGAATTTTTCACCAAAGAACTTTTAATACTTTTAAATTTAATTGAGAAAAATCAGATTGATTATAAAACATTGTATGGTTCTTGGGCGGGTGCTTTTGGTTACTTCCAATTTATGCCTTCTACTATGAAAAATTATGCAACAGATTATGATGGCAATGGTTCAATAAATTTAAAAAGTAACCCTGATGCGTATGCTTCAGCAAGTAATTATTTAAAGAAAATAGGTTGGAAATCTAATCAACCATGTTTTTATAGAATTGACCTGAATAATGATATTCCAAAAAAGTATTTAAATATTTCTGCAAAAAAATTACATGATAAGAAAAAATTAAAGTTTTTTAGACAATACATTCAGAACAATTCAATTATATCAAATAATTATGATGAATTAGAAGTTGCAATAATAACACCAGATAAAGATATAATTCCTGATGCGGAAACTTTAAATCCAGCTTATGTGGTATTTAATAATTATGAAATAATTTTACAATGGAATAGATCTTTAAGATTTGCTTTAGCAGTCTGCACATTAAAGGATAAATTCAAAAATGAACTTTAAAAAAGTATTACCATTATTGTTGTTTATTTTTTTTGTAGGATGCAAACAATTAGAAACAACTCAAAAAAAAACTATAAATACAGAACCTGATATATCTACAGAAAAAACAACTTTAAAATCTTCGGATGAAAATGAAGAAGATAGTTCTAAATATATTTTTGATAGAGAGTATACTAACCAGGGCTTTGCATTAATTTACGATGAAAATCTCTTTAATGAAAAAAGTATTTCAAAAAAATTAGATAATAGAGGTTTGTTTATTTTTCATACCAAAATTAGAAAAAATTCTTTTGTGAAAATTACTAACCCAGAAAATACAAAAACTGTTATTGCTCAAGTGATATCTAATAAGGCAATTTTTTCAAATTTTTATAATTCAGTAATCACCAAAAGAATTGTTGATGAACTGTTGCTTGATGAAAATGAACCTTATGTTGAATTATCTCTAATTTCTAATGAATCAACTTTTGTAGCCAAAAAAGCTAAAACGTTTGATGAAGAAAAAAAAGTAGCTCAAAAGGCACCTGTAGATGGAATAACCATAGATAATTTAGGAACCGTAAAGAAAAAGGAATTGCCTAAGACTACTCAAAGTAATTTTCTATATTCAATTAAAATTGCAGATTTTTATTATAAAGACTCAGCTGAAAATATGATCCAAAGAATTAAAGATGAAACAAAGATAACAAATCCTGTTATAAAAAAATTATCTCAAACAAAATATAGGGTATTATTAGGTCCATTTAATGATATAAAAAAAATTCAAGAGTCATTTGACGAAATAGAAAAACTAAACTTTGAAAACCTAAAAATTATTAAAGATGTTTAAAAAATTAAATTTAATTATTTTAATATTCATTTTATTTGCATCTAAATCATTTGCGAATTTTGATGTGAAAGCAAAAACTGCAATAATTCAAGATTATCATTCTGGTGAAATTCTTTTTGAAAAAGAAGCGGACTTATCAATTTATCCTGCATCTATGACAAAAATCATGACCTCCATCATTGCCTTCGACTTAATTAAGTCAGGAGATTTAAGTATGGATGAAAAATTTATTATTTCAGAAAAAGCTTGGCGATTATCTACAGCTGGTTATTCCTCAATGTTTATAATGGTAGGGGATGAGGTCTCAGTTGAAAATTTACTAAAAGGTATAATCATAGCATCTGGTAATGATGCTTGTATTGCATTAGCAGAAGGCATAGCGGGTACTGAAGAAGAGTTTGCAATCTTAATGACAGCAAAAGCTAAAGAATTAGGAATGGACAATACAAATTTTTCCAATTCATCAGGTATCAATCATCCTGATAACAATTCAACAGTTAGAGACATAATGATTATGTCTAGATACCTAATTAAAGAACATCCAGAATTTTATAAAATGTTTGCAGAAAAAGAATTTACTTGGGATAGAACAGGAGGAGATCCAATAACACAAGGTAATAGAAACCCTTTGTTATATAAAAATCTTGGAGCAGATGGTATCAAAACTGGTTATTTGGCTGTAGAAAAATATTCATTAGCTTCATCTATAGAGAGAAACGGAAGAAGATTAATTGCTGTTGGTAGTGGTTTTAATTCAAAAAATGCCAGATCGAAAGAAAGTACTAAAATGTTAACTTATGGACTTACAAATTTTGATTTAGTTAAAATTACTGAAGCTAATAAACCTTTTCAAAAAATAGACGTATGGTTAGGAAAAGAAGATACTGTTGATGTTTATACAAATGAAGACATTTACAAAACAATTAAAAAAGCCAAAAAAAAATTATTAAAAGTTTCTGTAAATTATAATGGTCCAGTAGAAGCACCAATAAATAAAGATCAAAAAGTTGCAACATTAAAAGTGGTTTATAACCAAGAATTAGTAGGTGAGTATGATTTGCTTGCTTTGAAAGAAATTAAAAAAGTAAATTTCTTTTCTAGTTTGCTGAAATCATTAAACTACTTAATTTGGGGCGATGTCTAAGAACCCAATAATTGTTTTTGAAGGTATAGAAGGCAGTGGCAAAAGTCATCATATTAAAATTGTTTCAAGATATTTCGACAAAAATAAAGTTAAATATTTAAAAATTAGAGAACCTGGAGGGAGTTTAAATTCTGAAAAAATTAGAAAATTAATTTTAAATAAGAATTCCAATTTTAATGTAAAAACAGATTTACTTTTATATCTAGCTGCCAGAAGTGAAAATATTAATCTTATTAAAAAATATTATAAAAAAAGAGTTATTTTAATTGATAGATTTATAGATTCTACAATTGCTTATCAGCATTATGGCATGGGTGTTGATATTAAAATTATAAATATAATTAATAAATATTTATTAAAAAATATTAAAGTTAATTTTACATTTCTTAATGTTGTAAATAAAAAAAATCTTTTCTTAAGATTAAAAATGAGAAAATCATTGAATAGATATGATCAATTTAATAACAGTTTCTACAACAAAGTTCAAAATGGATTTATTAAGATGTCAAAACTAAACAAGAAAAAATATAAGATAATTGATTCAAATTTAGATATTAAGAAAAATGAAAAATTAATTATCAATCAGGTTAAAAAGTTAATTAAATGAATCTAAATTCATCTACACAACAGAATTTGTACGAACATCAAGGAATTTTCAACAATTTATCTAAATTATATTTAAATAACAAATTACCAAATAAAATACTTTTATCTGGTGAAAAAGGTATTGGTAAAGCAACATTAGGTTATCATCTAATAAACTTTGTATTATCAGAAGATGAAGAGCATTCTTATGATGTTGAAAATAATAAAATTAATTTAGAAAATAAATCATTCAAACTTATACAAAATAAATCTAATCCAAATTTTAATCTTATAGACGTAGCTGAAGATAAAAAAAACATTGATATAAATCAAATAAGAGAATTAATTATTAATCTAAATAAATCTTCATTTAACAATAAAAAAAGATTTGTTTTGATAGACAATATAGAATTATTAAATTTGAATTCTATTAATGCATTACTAAAAGTCTTAGAAGAACCTAATGAAAATATTAATTTTATCTTAATTAATAATAATAAAAGAGTTTTACCAACACTTAAATCTAGATGTTTAAATTTCAAAATTTTTTTAACAAATGCTCAATCTATTGAAATTGTTAATAAATTAATAAACGATGATGTTTATAATTTTATAAATCAAGATTTAGTAAATTACTATACAACACCAGGTAAATTGTATGAATTATTAAAACTTGCAGAAAACTTTGATTTAGATCTTAAGGATTATAATTTAGATACTTTTTTGGAAAGTTTAATATCAAGTAAGACTTACAAAAAAAACAAACCAATTATTCAATTAATATATTCTTTTATTGAAGTTTATTTTAGAAACAATATATCTACGAAAAATATTAAATTATTTCACCTTTATCATTATTTTTTAAAAAAAATTAATGATACTAAAATTTATAATTTAGATGAAGAGACGTTAATTATGGAATTTGAAGATAAAATTTTAAATGGATAAAAATTTTTATATTACAACACCTATTTATTATCCATCAGCTAAACCTCACATGGGACACGCCTACTCAAGTATAGCTGCTGATTTTTTTGCAAGATTTAAAATCATTGATGATTATAAAGTACATTTTTTAACTGGTACAGATGAGCATGGTTTAAAAATTCAAAGATCTGCTGAACGAGCAGGGGAGTCTCCTCAAAAATTTTGTGATCAAATAAGCAAAACTTTTCGAGATCTTTCAGATACTCTGAATTTATGCAACACTGATTTTATTAGAACAACCGAAGAGAGGCATAAAAAAACAGTTCAATATCTTTGGTCTGAACTTGAAAAGAATGATGATATTTATCTATCAAATTATTCTGGTTGGTATTCAGTATCGGATGAAGCTTTTTATAGCGAAGATGAGATAGAAGAAATAGATGGTAAAAAAATAGCTATATCATCAAAATCTCCTGTTGAATGGATTGAAGAAGAGTCGTATTTTTTTAGACTTTCAAAATGGGAAAAACCTCTTTTAAAATATTATGAGGATAATCCTGATTTTATTTATCCAGAGTCTAGACGAAATGAAGTTATTAGTTTTGTAAAAAGTGGTTTAAAAGATCTTTCTGTTAGTAGGAAAAGTTTTTCATGGGGTATACCAGTTCCTAGTAACAAAAATCATGTAATTTACGTTTGGTTAGATGCCCTCACAAATTATTTAAGCTCAATAAATTACCCAAATAAAGATGATGAATTGTTCAAAAAATTTTGGCCTGCATCAATACATTTAATCGGTAAAGATATACTGAGATTTCATGCTGTTTATTGGCCAGCTTTTTTATTAGCTGCTAAAATTGAAGTACCAAAAAGAGTTTATGGTCATGGTTGGATTTTGTCCGGAGAGGAAAAAATGTCCAAATCTAAAGGGAATATTTTGGATCCATTAGAAATAATTGATGAGTATGGTTTAGATCCATTAAGATATTATCTAATTAAAGAAGTTTCGTTTGGCAATGATGGTAATATTTCTCAAGATAGATTGGAAGATTGTATAAACAGTGATTTAGCAAATAATTATGGAAATTTATGTCAGAGAGTTACTGCATTTGCAATCAAAAATTGTGATGGAAAAATTCCCTCTGAAATTAAATTTCTAGATGAAGATATTTTAATTTTAAATAAGTATAAAAAAAATTTAGATAATATTAGATCTAAAATTGATCATCAAAATATCAACTTTTATATAGACTACATTGTTAATTCACTATTTGAGGCTAATAAATATTTTAATGATCAAGAACCATGGAAAAAGAAAAATGACCAAATTAGATTAAATACAATTGTTTATACTACATTAGAAATTGTTAGAAAAATTAGTTTCTTATTATATCCAATTATTCCAGAGTCTTCATTAAAAGCACTAAAAATTTTTGACATCAATGAAGACCAAATAAAATTAAATTCCCTTTCAGATAATGAGTATTTAACTAAAGGAAATAATATTAATAAAATTGATATACTATTTAAAAAAATAGAAAAAAATAATGATTGATTCTCATTGTCACCTAGATCACGAACCTTTGTTAAGTGATTTACAAAATGTTTTACAAAGATCAAAAGATATAGGTATTGAAAAACTATTAACAATATCAACATCTTTTGAAAGTTTCTCTAGAGTTAAAGAATTAGTTAATAAAGATGAAATGATTTATGGCACAATTGGTATTCATCCAAATGAAAGTTCTACAAACATAATTACCTCTAAGGAAATTATTGATAGTTTAAAAAATAATAAAAAAATTATAGGCATTGGCGAAACCGGTTTAGATTTTTATTACAATAACAGTGAAAAAAACAAACAAATTTCAAGTTTTAGAGAACATATTAAAGCATCTATCAAAACTAATATTCCCCTAATTGTTCATTCAAGAAATGCTGAAAATGAAACATTTGAAATTTTAAATGAATATAAAGATGAAAATGTTAAAATTTTGATGCATTGCTTTACTGGTTCAAAAGAATTTTCAGAAAAACTATTGTCTTTAAATTCTTACTTTTCCGCTAGTGGAATAATTACTTTTAAAAATTCAGTTGATTTACAAGAGACATTTAAATCAATCCCAACTGAAAATATTTTAATTGAAACAGATAGTCCTTTTTTAGCACCAGTTCCAAATAGAGGAAAAAAAAATGAACCATCATTTATAGATTTTACAGCTGCAAAATTAGCTGAGATAAAGAATATTTCTAAAAAAGAACTGATAGAGCTAACTACTAATAATTTTAATAAACTTTTTTTTAATTAAAAATATGAAATTTATTATTTTAGGCTGTGGTAGTTCAATGGGTGTACCAAGACCAGATGGTTTTTTTGGAAATTGTGACCCAAATAATAAAAAAAATTACAGAACAAGATGCTCAGCTTTATTGAAAACTACTGATGAAAATATACTAATAGACACCTCTCCTGATTTAAGACAACAACTTTTAAGACACAAAATTAAAAAAATTAATAAAGTTCTCTTTTCACATATGCATGGAGATCAAACTCATGGAATAAATGATTTAAGAACTTTTTATATAAATAGCAGAAAACAAATTAATGTTTATGCAGATAATGATACTTCAAAATATCTTAAAAATTCATTTTCATACATTTTCGAAAGTTCCTCAAAAGAATATCCAGCAACTTTAAATTTAAATAAATTACCAAAAAATATTTTTACAAAAAATAATAATAAAAAAATTAATATTCAATCTATTACTGTTGAACATGGTCAAGTAAATTCAAATTGTTTTATTATTGATAAAAAATTAGCTTATATTAGTGATGTAAGTAAAATTTTTGAAAAAGATTATAAATATTTTAAAAACTTAAAGTATTTAATAATTGATTGTTTGTGGTACAATTTTCATCCGTCACATTTCAATTTGGAAAATTCACTCAATATAATCAAAATGTTCAAACCCAAGAAAGCTATTCTTACAAATTTATCAACAGTCTTAGATTATAAAGTACTTAAAAAGTTATTACCTAAGAATGTTATACCTGCTCATGATGGTTTAAGTTTAGAACTATAAAATATTTTCAATTGATTTAATCAACTTTTTTGACATTGGTTTAGTAAAGGATGCAAATGTATCTTCAACTTTTCCTTCTTTGTTAATTAAAATTTTATGAAAATTCCATTTTGGAACAGCAGATTTACCATGATTATTTTTTGCCCACTTGAAAAGTTCGTGGGCATTTTCCCCTTTAACTTCTGTGATTGTTGTTAATGGAAAATTGATGTTGAAATTTACTTCACAGAATTCTTTTACATCTGCATTATTTTTTTTTTCTTGATTAAAGGAATTTGAAGGGACTCCAAGAACAACTAAACCATTATTTTTATATAAATCCCACAATTCCTGCAATTCATCATATTGTTTGGTAAAACCACAAAAACTAGCTGTATTAACTACCAGGATAACTTTATCTTTGTAGTCATTTAGATTTATTGTTTCACCAGTTATGCTTTCAATTGTGAAATCATAAAACTTTTTTTCATAGTTTGCTGATGCTGTGGTTTTAAAAAAAAACATAAATATTGAAAATATAAATATTATTTTTCTCATTTTTTAGGTTTATTTGGAGTAAGTAATATTAAGAAATAACCAAATAAAGTAGATAGTAATGAACCAGTCAAAACACCTATTTTTACACCATCCATATATTGCATGTTTTCAACGAAAGCTAAATTTCCTACAAATAAACTCATTGTAAAACCAATACCTGTAAGAACTCCAACTCCATAAAAATTGTACCAACTTGTATCGTTTGGCATTTGTGCTACTTTTAATTTTATTGATACATAAGAGAATACAAATACACCAAGTTGTTTACCTAAGAATAAACCAAGCACAATACCTAGTGGAACTTTATCCAACAATGAAGCAAAAGATAAACCTTCAAGAGAAACACCTGCATTTGCAAATGCGAAGAGAGGCATTATTCCAAAAGCAACATATGGACTTATTGAATGTTCTATTTTTATTAATAAAGAAAAATCTTTGTCTTTTTTTCTATGAGGGATAGTCATAGCCAATAAAACACCAGCAATTGTAGCGTGGATGCCTGAGTTATGTGTAAAATCCCATAAGAAAAGCCCAACAACTAAATAAGGTAAAAATTTTTTAATATTAAATTTATTTATTAACAACAAAACGATGAAAGCTAAAAGCATCAAAGTTAAATATTTAATGCTCAAATCTCCAGAGTAGAAAAGGGCAATGATTACTATCGCTCCTAAATCATCAATTATAGCTAGAGCTGTTAAAAATACTTTTAGTGATAAAGGAACTCTTTTTCCAAGTAATGACAACACTCCTAAAGAAAAAGCTATATCTGTTGCTGATGGAATTGCCCATCCATTTAACGTTTCGCTATCGCCTAAATTAATAAAAACGTAAAATAATGCAGGAACTAACATTCCCCCTACAGCAGCTATGATTGGCAGTAAAGCCTGTTTAATATTTGAAAGTTCACCTTGTAGAAATTCTCTTTTTATTTCTAAGGTGACAAAGAAAAAAAATATTGCCATCAAGGCATCATTTATCCAATGTATTACTGATAACTTTAAACCAAAATTATTAATACCTATAAATAAGTATTTATTTAGAGTAGCAAAATATAAATCCGCTAATCCCGAGTTACTTATAAATAACGCAATTATTGCTGCAAACAAAAGAACAAGTCCACTTGCAGCTTCTAATTTAAAAAACCATCTAAAAGGTTTAGATATATAATTAATCATAAAAATTTAAATTAGGTCTATAATAAATAGTTTTATATCTTGCAATGTTTCAAAAAGGTTGAATAATATTACTTCTAGTCCAGGAAATACATTAATTAGTGGTGTTTTAAGCGTATCAACCAAGATTATTAAAGCAACAAAAGATATAATAAAAACTATCAAATAAGATAATAATTTAGATTTTTTACCTGCTGACTTTTCAACTGATTTTAAATTTTCATTTTCTATTTCAGCTTCAATTATTTTTTCTTGTTGTAATGTTTTGCTAATTTCTAAATTTTTTTTTTTTACCTCAATATTTTGTTCTGTTTTATTGGTAGAAACATTATTGTTTAATGTTAACGGAGCTTCACTTTCATTTTTTGGTTTGTAAAACCAGACTCTTTTACATGATCCACATTGTAGCTCACGTCCTTCACTGGGAATTAACGAACTTTCAATTTTGAATTGTTTTTTTTCACAAGGACAAGTAATTATCATGTCTAGTTATATAACAGATTTTACTCAAAATTCTTTTAATTTAGGCTTCTTTATACATTGAAATTATTAGTAACTACTGTATTAGTACTTCGATCGGAGTGTAGCGCAGCCTGGTAGCGCATCTGGTTTGGGACCAGAGGGTCGCAGGTTCGAATCCTGCCACTCCGACCATCATTATGAAAAAAGCAATTATTTACATTCCAAATAAAAACCCAATGCAGTCAGGATTAGGAAAAAATGATAAATGGATTTTAGAATTTAAAACTAAAGATCCAACAAAAAACCCGTTGATGGGTTGGGAAAGTTCTTCGGATACTTATTCAGAATTAAAATTAGAGTTTTCATCAAAAGAACTAGCAATTAATTATGCAAAAAAAAAGAAAATTGAATTTGAATTAATTGAACCGAGAAAAAGAAAAATAGTAAAAAAATCTTACGCTGATAATTTTTTAAAATAAAAAATGTTTAGGTTTTTTACTCAAAAACATTGGTTATTATGGTCATGGATTGGTTCAGCCATAATTTTATCTTCGCTTTGGATACAAGTTAAAATTGATGTAAAAATTAATGAATGGTTTGGTCAATTTTACGATATGATTCAAAAAGCACTAGGCGCACCAAACTCTATTACCTTAGAAGAGTACTGGGCAAGCTTATTATCTTTCATAACTTTAGCTGCCATGTACGTAGGCGTAGCTGTTGTTGTTAGTTTTTTTACTTCACACTATTTGTTCAGATGGAGAACTGCTATGGTTGAATGGTATCATAGCGTATATGATAAAGCTCGAAAAATAGAGGGAGCTGCACAAAGGGTTCAAGAAGATACAATTAAGTTTTCTAGAATAATGGAATCACTGGGAACGAGTTTAATTGAAGCTTTAATGATACTGATTGAATTTATGCCAATTTTATTTGGTTTAAGTATTGGAATTCCAATTTTTTTCTTTGGTGATTGGGATTATGGATTGATAGTTGGTGCTTTAATTTGGTCAGTAGGTGGAACAATTTTTTTGATTTTGCTTGGTCTAATTTTAAGATTAGTTGGTGTTGAGTATGATCTTCAAAAAAAGGAGGCTGCATATAGGAAAATACTTGTGATTGCAGAAGATGATGGAACAATTCGTCCAAAAACTATTGAAGAATTATTTGATGGTGTAAGAAATATTCACTTCTTAAGTTATATTAGATACTTATATTTCAATATTGGAAGAATAGCTTACTTACAAGCAAATGTGTTATCTGCATATGTTTTTTTAGCACCAGCAATTGTAGCTGGTGCCGTTACTCTTGGTGTAATGCAACAAATAATTAGAGCTTTTGGTAGAGTAGAAGGTTCTATGCAATATATATTGAAAGCATGGCCAACTATAATTGAACTTGCTAGTGTATATAAACGTTTAAGAGAATTTGAATCCAAAATTTTAAAAAAAGATTTGATTGAAAAAAATTCTAATGGCAATTGATAAAAAATTTATAAAACAATTTGTTAATGTAACTTCAAAAGCTGCAATAGCTTCATCATATTTTGTTGGCAAAAAAGACAAAATAGCAGCTGATAAAGCAGCAGTAGACTCAATGAGAAAAGAGTTAAATATTATGAATATAAAAGGTGAAATAGTAATAGGTGAAGGTGAATTAGATGAAGCCCCTATGTTATACATTGGAGAAAAAATTGGTACCAAAAATGGCCCTGAATTTGATATAGCTGTTGATCCATTAGAGGGAACTAATTTTGCAGCAAACAATCTTCCTGGCGCTTTATCAGTCATGGCAATTGCTGAAAAAGACAATTTGTTTAAAGCTCCTGAAACTTACATGGAAAAAATCTCAACCAAAGTAAGTGAGAAAAATGTTGTTGATTTAGATTTTTCAGTTAAGAAAAATATTTTTAATTTAAGCGAATACTTAAACAAAAAACCTGAGAATTTAACTGCATGTATTTTAGATAGACCAAGACATAATGAAATTATTTCTAAATTAAAAGATTTAAAAGTTAAAATCAAATTTATATCTGATGGAGATGTGGCAGGCGCCCTATTAGTAACTGACGAAAAATACTCAGTTGATATATTTTTAGGTACAGGAGGTGGACCGGAGGGTGTTTTGGCTGCCGCAGCTTTAGATGCTTTTGATTGTGGTTTTCAAGGAAGATTTTTATTTAAAACAGATAAAGACAAGCAAAGAGCTAGAGAAATGGGTATTGATAATCTTACAAAAAAATACGATTTAAACGAAATTATTAGGGGTGACTCTATTTTTTGTGCAACTGGAATAACTTCATGTGATTTGGTTAAGGGAGTTAATTTGAATATAAAGAGTAATGAATTTACATCAGAAACTTTAGTAACACACAAATCATCTGGATTAAAAAATATAATAAAATTGAATCAAATTGTTTGATGATAAGCTTGATTAATCAATTAATTTACAATAAAAAGCAATTTCTGGTCCCTTCGTCTATCGGTTAGGACACGTGGTTTTCATCCTCGAAAGAGGGGTTCGATTCCCCTAGGGACCGCCATCATAATGTCTTATTTCGTATATGTAATAAAATGCACCTCACCAGGTATTAAAAAAACCTATGTTGGATATAGTATTGATGTAGAAAAAAGATTAATTAAACATAATTCAAATAAAGGAGCAAAGTCAACACGTGGTCATAAATGGAAATTAATTTACAAACAGAAATTTAAAAATAAAAATGATGCTATGTCATATGAGTATAAAATTAAAAATAATAAAAGTTTAAGAAAAAATATAATAGAAAATTTTAGTAAATGAAAATTTCAATTTTATTGCCTTATAAAGAAAACTTTTCTCCTGAATATGCAGGTGCTGTTTCTATATTTATAAAGGATACTGTAGAAAAAAGTAAATATAAAAAAAATATTACAGTTTTTGGAAATACTAGTAATAAACAAATTTATAATATTAATTATAAGAATTTAAATTTTAAAAAAACAATTTTAAAAAGTTCTTCAAAATCTTATATTCAAGAGTTTTTAAAAATTGAAAAACGAGAGAAATCAAATATAATTGAATTTCATAATAGACCTACATATTTAAAATATCTTTTAAATCTAAATTACGCAAAAAAAGTTTTATATTTTCATAATGATCCTTTAGATATGAATGGATCACGTAAAAATGAAGAAAGAATATATTTAATTGATAATTTAGATAAAATTATTTTTAATAGTGAATGGTCGAAGTCAAGATTTATTAAAAATCTTAGTCCAATTTATAAAAACTCACCAAAACTTATCACCATAAAGCAATCTATTGATAAGAAAAAAATTAATTTAAATAAGAAAGAAAAAATAATTACTTTTGTTGGTAAATTAAATTCAGCTAAAGGCTATGATATATTTGGAAGAGCTATTATACCCATTTTAAATAAATACAAGGATTGGTCTTCATATGTAGTAGGTGATGAACCTAGAGAAAAAATAACATTTAATCATCCAAAATTAAAATTACTTGGTTTTCAAAAACACCCAAATGTACTTAAAATTTTAGAAAAATCCTCTATAGCTGTAGTTTGCTCAAGATGGAATGAACCTTTTGGTAGAGTGAGTTTGGAAGCAGCAAGTAGAGGTTGTGCAGTTATAATTAGTGATAGAGGAGGACTTAAGGAAACAATTACAGATGGAATTGTTATAAAAAAAATAAATGCAACAAACTTTCAAAGAGAAATAGAAAAGTTAATAAATGACAAAAAGTTGATGTCACATTTTCAATCTAATTCAATTAAAAACTTTTATCTAACAAATAAATTTGCCTCAAATAATATAGATGTGTACAGAAAAGAATTTTTACATCAAAAAACAAATAAATATATTATTAAAAATATTAAAATTTTACATATAACTAATTTAAATCAAAGGCATAATGGTAGACTTTTCTATAATACAGGTAGAAGAATAAACAATGGTTTAATAAAACTAAATCACAAAGTTTTAACTTTAAGTGATAGAGATATGTTAAGTAGTTATAGATCTATCAGAGATTTTTCTGGTTCTAAAAAATTGAATAATACTTTAATTGAAACTGTAAGAAACTTTAAACCTGATTTAATTCTTTTAGGACACGCCGATGCAATTAAAACAGAGAGTCTTAAAATAATTAAGGATGAATTTCCTAATATAAAAATTTCTCAATGGTTTCTAGATAGGATGGATCAAAATTGGAAAAAAAATAAATTAAGATTTTTACATAAAATTAATTTTATGGATCATAGTTTTTGTACAACAGATCCGAAATCACTTAATTTTAATGAAAAATATAAAATTTCATTTATTCCAAATCCAGTTGATGAATCAATTGACGATTTGAAAGTATTCAAAAATAAAAACGCTAAATATGATTTATTCTTTGCAATGTCTCATGGTGTACATCGAGGTGTATTAAAAAAAGGAAAATTTGATGAAAGAGAAAATATAATTAATAATTTGATAAAAAAGAACCCCCACCTAAAATTTAACATTTTTGGAATGAGTAACAAACAACCAATATGGGGAGATGATTTTAAAAATAATTTAAATAACTCAAAAATTGCATTAAACCTTAGCCAAGGTAAACCTTTAAAATATTACAGCAGTGATAGAATTGCACAATTAATGGGTAACGGAATAGCGACATTAATTGATGAAAAAACAAAAATTAATGAATTATTTTCAAACGATTGTGCAATATTTTATAAATCTTTAGATGATTTAAATTTAAAAATAAATAAACTAGTTAAAAACGATAAACTAAGAAATAAAATAGCAAAAAATGGCAGGTCAAAGTATCACAAGATGTACAATTCCACAAAAATAGCTGATTTTATAATTTGTAAGACTTTTGACATTAAAAAAAAATTTTTTTGGGACAAATTTTAATTTATATGAAAAAAAATATAATTTTAATAACTGGTGGTGCTGGATTTATTGGCTCTTCATTAATAAATTATTTAATTAAAAAAAAAATTAATGAAAAAATAATTAGTTTGGATAATTATTTTACTGGTACAAAAAAAAATCACGTTAATAATAAAAAAGTAAAATATTTTAAAGGTGAGAATAAAGATATTGATTTAATTTTAAGGAAATATAAAAATAAAATTAAAGTTATTTTCCATTTTGGTGAGTTTTCTAGAATTTTTCAAAGTTTTAAAAATTATAAAAAATGTTTTGATTACAATATACATCATTCATCAAAAGTTATTGATTTTGCAAAAAATAATAAAATAAAATTAATTTACTCAGCTACATCGAGTAATTTAGGTAACGATGGTAATGACGAAAACCTTTCCCCCTATTCATGGACTAAATCTAAAAATATAGAATTAATTAAAAATTATAATAAATGGTTTGGTTTAAAATATGAATTTATTTATTTTTATAATGTTTATGGACCAAGGCAAATTACAAATTCCCCGATGTCTGCTGTAATAGGAATTTTTGAAGAACAATTTAAAAAAAGAAAACCATTAACAATAGTTAAACCTGGCACTCAAAGAAGAGATTTTACTCACATAGATGACATTGTTGAAGGTTGTTACCTTGCATGGAAAAAAGGTAAACAGAATCATTATATGCTAGGTACACAGAAATCCTACTCAATAATTGAAATTGCTAAGATGTTTAAAACTAGAATTAAATTCATAGCTGCTAGACCAGGGGAGAGATTCGGCTCTACAATTCCAAACAATAATGCAAAAAAAATTCTGGGATATAAAGCTAAAAAAAATATTAGGAATTACATAAAAAATATCATTAAATAGAGTTAATGTTTTCAATTCTTATTCCATCTTTTAACAATTTGGAATATCTAAAATTGTGTATCAAAAGTATAAAAAAAAATTCTGAATTTGATCATCAGATAATAGTTCATATAAATGATGGAAAAGATGGTTCTCTTGACTTTATTAAATATAATAATATCGAATATACATTTAGTCATGAAAACATTGGGATGCCTAAAGCTCTAAATTTATCTTCAAAATTAGCAAAATTTACTTACATTTTAATTTCCCATGATGACTTTTATTACTGTCCTGGATGGGATATTGAACTTAGTAAAGAAATTGAAAAAATTGGTCATAAAAATTTTTATATTTCGGGTACAATGGTTGGAGCAGGACAAGTCAGTTTTGATGCAGGCCAATCAATTGCTAATTTTAATGAAGAACATTTACTAAAAAATCAGGAAAAAATCGAAACGTTCGATTTTCAGGGAACAACGAAGTGTCCTGGTTTAGTTCATAAAGATATTTGGAATAAAGTTGGAGGTTGGAGCGAAGAATTTTCACCAACTGGAGGAGATGATACAGATTTTGCAATGAAATTATGGAAGTCAGATATTCGTATTTTTAAGGGATTGGGTAAAAGTTTAGTATACCATTTTGGATCTATTACGACTAGAAAAAAAGATAAATCATTATTTACTTACTTGGGCAGTAGGGGAAATAAAATTTTTTTAAAAAAATGGGGAATAAGTATTAATTTTTTTGAAAAATTCTACTTGAGATCTGGCTTAGATAATAAAAAACAATTAATTTTTAGAGAATATATGGGAGAGCTAAAAGATCCTAAAAAAAATTTTAATTATTACATTGAATATTTTAAATCGAAATTACAAAAAATTTATCTTATTTTAGTTAATTACAAATAATAATTTAATTTAAATTCTCTTATGTGATTTTTTACCTAACATAGAACTAATTAAACCAGACCATCTTGTCCTATATTTATTCAGTTTTTTATTATTTTTACTGATTTTATAAAAAAAGATTCTAAACAAAATTCTAAATATTGTAGGTATAAATATAATTAGAGCAATAAAATATGTAAAATGTTTTCTATAGTAGTAAAATTTTGACCAAATAAAATGCCAAGTTCTTAAATTATCTTGTTCATTTTTATCACTTTCATTTTTTGGTATCACAGAAGTCCCTGCTTTGTGATTAACTTTTACTGAATTTAGTTGGTAATTTTTATTTAATTTAGATAATCGTAAACAAATATCATTATCTTCAAAATACAAGAAAATATTTTCATCAAAACCACCTATAGTATCAAAATTTTTTTTGTTAAAGAACATGCATATTCCACTTATCTGATTTGTTTCTAAAAGATCAATTTTATCGTAATCAGTTTTACGTCTTTCAGGTTTGTGATCTAAATCAACAGGACCCATCATGGAAAATTGATCATTAATTTTTATAGCTGCATCATAAAATTTAATAATACTATCAGATGTAATTCCTTCAACATCAGGATTACTAACTAAAAAAAATTTAGTTTTTACAAATTTACTGCCATAATTTATTGCAGCACCGTAACCTTTATTTGACATAAAATTAAATGTTACGTTTGGATATTTTGTTTTAATTTCTTTTTCTAACTCTATGTCGTTTGAGTTATCAATTACTATAATATGAAATTTTTGATAAAGATTTTTAATATAATTAATAATCAGATTTTTACTTTTATGAGCAGTTAAAACAATTGATATATGTTCATTCATTTGAATTTATTTTTTTGCAGATATATAAATTTAAAATTTTTTTTTTAAACTTATATCTTAAAATTTGAAATAAATTAAAATTAATGTAATAATAGATTTTTTAAATCAAAGTTAAATTTATAGTCCTTAACGAATGTACAACGCTGATGTGGTTATAGTAGGTGCTGGGCCTGTCGGTTGTGTTTTAGCTAATAAATTATCTACGGAATTGAATTTATCATGTCTTATTATTGATAAAAGAAATCATATTGCAGGCAACTGCTATGATGAAAAAAACAAAAAAGGTGTTTTATATCATAAATATGGACCTCATTACCTTAGATTTAAAAATAATAAAATTTTTGAATATTTGTCTAACTTTACTGAATGGATACCTGGTGACTATATTGTTAAATCAAGTATTGATAAAAAACTTTATCCATTTCCTATAAATTTAGACACTATTGAAAATTTTTTTAATGTTAAATTTAAATCTAAAAATGAAGCAATTAAATTTATAAATAAAAAAAAAGTTAAAATTAAAAACCCTAAAAATTCTGAAGATTTTATTCTATCTAAGCTTGGTTATGAAATTTATGAGAAATTTTATAAAAATTATACAATTAAACAATGGGGTATTAGTCCAAAAAAATTATCAAGTAATATTGCTGGTCGTGTACCAATTAGATTTAATAGGAATCCATATTATGTAAATGAAAAATTGAAGTTTATGCCTAAAAAAGGATTCACTAAAATGTTTGAAAAAATGATAAGCAATAAAAAAATAAGTCTAAGTCTAAACACAGATTTTTTTAAAATAAGAAAAAAAATTAAATATAACAAATTTCTTATATATACTGGTGCACCAGATAAATTTTTCAATTATAGATATGGTAAATTAAATTGGAGATCTTTAGATTTTAAATTTAAAACATTTAAAAAGAAATATATACAGAAATCTGTTCAATATAACTATCCTAATGATTATAAATTTACCAGAAAGGTAGAGATCAAGCATGTTACAAAACAAAATACTCCATATACGGTTATTTCCAAAGAATATCCTAAATCTAAAGGTGATCCCTATTATCCAATTATTAATAATGAAAATTTAATTAAATTTAACAAATATAAAAAATTAATAGATGAAATTGAAAACCAAAATATTTTTTTTGAAGGTAGATTGGCTCAATATAAATACTTTAACACTGATGAGGTAATAGAAAGAGCTCTTAATTTATATAAAAAAATAAAAAAAATAAAAGTTAACATTAAAAATTAAATCTTTATTTTGTTTAGCGCGTTATTTCTAAAAATATTTGCCTCTCTAATATATCTCCTTACCATTTGAGTTGATTTATGACCTGTCATAGCCATTATGCTTCTCTCATCAGCACCTGAATCAGCAGCTACTGTTGCAAAACCCGATCTTAAACTATGACCAGAAAAATTTTTATTTTCAATACCTGCTAACTTTAAATACTCTTTCATTAATAAAACTACAGATTGGTCAGTTAATCTTTTGTCTGTTAATGATAAACCTTTAGAAAATCTTCTAAAAATAGGCCCAGACTTAATTTTAGAAATTTCTAACCATTTTTTTAGATTTGTAACAGGGCAGTAAATTTCATTATCAAAGTAGGGTAGACCTTTAGTCATTCCTTCACCGAATTGATCAGTTTTTGATCTTTTAACTGTGATTTTAAGACCTTCAGGAACAAATTCTAAATCCTCATGATCAATTGAAATGAGCTCGGTTCTTCTAAAGCCTCCTCCAAAACCAATTAAGATTATTGATTTGTCTCTAAGTTTTTTTATTTCCTCTGTTTTTTTTTCATTAATTACATTAATAATTAATTTTAAATGACTGATTAGTATTGGTTTTTTACCTTTCTGTATACTTCCTTTAATCCTTCTTATTCCCATTAAATTTTCAACAATGATTGGATGCTTCGTGTCCAGATAATGTCCTTTAAGCCTATGAACCATGCTTATTGATACTAATCTTCTTCTTAAAGTACTTATTTTTGAGTTTTTTGAAAGATGGGTTAGATATAATGAGACTATTTTTGGCTCAGTAGGTAATGAATTTAATCCATGCTTTGCACAAAATGTCCCGAAGTCTTTAAAATCTGATTTATAAGCTCTTAAAGTATTATTTGCTTTTGATGTTTTAAGGTTATTTAAAGTTGCCTCATGAAGCAATTTTAGATCTGTTGACAATTCATTCATATTATTACTATTGATAACAATTAATTATCACTAGTAATATAATAAGTGATATTTATTGTCAATAGTTTAAATATTAAATAATTGAATGATATTTTGATTATTTTTGTTGCAGGAATATTTTCTTGCATAATATTGGATATTTTAGGTTATTTGCTTAAAAAAATGGGCATTCCAGAACCATCATGGAGTATTGTTGGAAGATGGACCTACCTAATGCTTAAAAATGGAACCTTTTACAACCCAAATATTATTGAAAAGCCAGTATTTGAACATGAGGTAATATTGGGATGGGTTTTTCATTACTTTATATCATTATGCTGGGCAACAATTTATTACATTTGCTTTATTTTTATTGGAATTAAAATGTCATATTTTTCGGGTTTTATTTTTGGCGCGATAACAACTTTAGCTCCATTGTTATTGTTTTTACCATTTACAGGACAAGGTATTTTTGCCAAAAATACTGATAAACCAATAGAAATTTCACTTATTTTCCTCATTAGGCATTCAATATATGGGTTAGCGATGTATGAAGGTTTTAGGTGGTTTGGATTTTAAAAAAAACTATAATTACAATGTTTTGTTTAATATTATTAATGTAAATGATTAGAAAAATTAGAAGAAAAGATAAAGAAAAATGGATAAATTTGTACTGCGGTTATGCTAAATTTTATAAAGTTCCTATGAATCAAGACATTTTAGATACTTTATGGAGTTGGATAAACGATGAAAATCATATTGTTAATGGAATTTGTTATGAAATTGAGGGTAAAATTGTTGGAATTGCACACTACAGAACAATGCCAAGACCAATTAAAGGTCAATATATTGGATTTTTAGACGATTTGTTTGTAGATGAACATTTTAGAGGCCAGAAAATAGCTCAAAAACTTATAAATTACTTAGAATCTTTATCTAAAGAAAATAATTGGGATGGAATTCGTTGGATAACCCACTCTTCCAATGAGACGGCGAAAAAATTATATGATAAGATTGCTAAAAATACAGGATTTGAATTATATGAACTTAAAAGGGACTAAATTTCAGATAAAAGTTTGGAACTACTTGAAAAAAATACCTAAAGGAGAAGTCAGAACTTACCTCCAGGTGGCAAAAGCTATTGGAAAGCCAAAAGCTCATAGAGCAGTTGCAAATGCAGTTGGGAAAAACCCATATCCTCCTAAAATACCTTGTCATAGGGTAATTAGGACTGATGGATCGCTCGGAGGGTACTCAGGAAAAGGTGGAATTAAGACTAAGCTGCGCTTACTTAGATCTGAAAAAGTTGATATTTAAAGATAAAAAAGTGTTGAAAATAAATACTTTTAAACGATTTTCGTAAATAATCATGCAAATAGCACTATTCACCCTTCAGTTGTACCACATATCTAAATATAACTAAATAAGTACCCTCTATGGGCGATTAAAGAGCATATTCTATTACTGCATTGCTCTATTTTTCAATGATATCAACCCTTTTTTAATGTCTCAAATTTGCTCTATTTTACAGGTCTTTTAAGCCACCTGCCCTACAATTTTTGATGTAAAAATATATTTTCGAATTTTATTAGTAAAAAACTGTTGAAAATAAACACTTCTAGGAATTTATACTATTTTTAAACGCTATTAACTAAATTTACTGTTTCTTATATATTAATGTGATCTAAAAAAGCTATTAATATTAATGATTTTAATTAAAAAACCAAAATTTTACTCTACATCAACAAATATTAATGCATTTTAATTATATTTATATATAAATAATTTATTCAATAATTACAATAGTTTAAATATATATATTAATGTAAAACATTAATAATTAGTATACAAATAAATACTATTAATTACTTCTTTTTAATATGTATTCTCGCCTGGTTATATAGAGACCACTTAAGACAATTATAAAAAGACCTAAATAAGTCCAATTATCTGGTAATTCATGAAAGAAATAATAGCTAATTAATATGTTTGTTATGATTTCTGTATAGCCCAAAGGAGCTAATTTTGAGGCATCAGCATATTTGAGTGATAAAATTAAGAAAAGATGGGCTACAGAGGCTATAAGGCCGATTAAAGCCATTAAAATCCACTGATTTGTAGTAGGATTTACCCATACAGAAGGCATAAATAAGCTAATAATGACTGTTCCTATTAAACCTGAAAGCAAAAGCGTTAAAAGAGGGTTATCTGAAGTGCTAAGTTTTCTTGTTATAATAAGGTAAAATCCATAACAAATTCCATTACCTAAAGCAGCTAAAGTAGCTAGATTAAGTTCAATAAATCCAGGTCTAATAACAATCAAAGTACCAACAAACCCTAACGATACAGCAGTCCATCTTTTCACCCCTACTTTCTCATTTAAAAAAAATGGAGATAAAGCTGTGACACAAATTGGTGCTACAAATGCTAAAGTTAAAGCTTTAGGGAGTGAAATTTCAGAAATCGCATAAAAGAATAAATACGTAGAAAAAACAAATATCAAACCTCTTATTAGTTGAAGAGCCGGTTTTTTAGTCCAAACTAATGACTGTCTATAAAATATAAGCATTAAAGACAGAGTAAAAACTACGGTAAAAAAATATCTAGCCCATGTTATTTGTAAAACATCCATTGATGAGCTTAAATATTTAGCAAACGCATCCATAACAGGGACAATCATCCAAGCAGACGCATTTAAAATTATAGCCTTCACAGCTGAAAGATATATCCTAATAGAAGTATTTTAAAGCAAAGAATACAACTATTGGAACTGTAATAAATGACATTAATGTAGAAACAACAATTGTGCTAGCGATGTTATCTACTATTTCCTTTGGTGAGTACATAGATCCAATTAAATAATTTAAAATAGCGCTTGGCATAGCAGATTGAATTAAAATTACACCTGCACCAAATCCAGAAAGATCGAAAAAAATTATAATTAAAAAACCAATTATGGGTCCAATGATTACTCTTCCTATAGAGGCAATTATTGAATTAGTGAAAGAAAAAATTTTTAATTTTGTTAATGCAATTCCTAACGACATTAATATTAAAACAATTGCTGTATATGTTAACAATTCAGTTAAATTAATAATTGCCTTGGGCATCTCCAAGTCAAAATAAATAAAAGTAACTGAAAATATAATTGCGTAAAAAGGTGGATTTTTAATTAAAATATTAAAGTCAAATTTTCTGTCGGCTAGAAACACTCCTAATGTAAAGTGAAGTAAAATTATAAGAGAAGATATTGATGCAGCTATTCCTAAACCTTGTGAACCATAAGCAAAAAGACAAATAGGAATACCCATATTTCCATTATTAGGAAGAAGAAATACTGGGATTTCTCTAATGATATCTTTAGTTTTTAATAGATATAAAATAATTATGCCTGTTAAACCAAAACCAGCAATAGCAATTAAATAATAAATAAAATAACTGGTATATTGTTCAAATGTTATACCTGTAGAAGTAATAGAATATATAACCATTGCAGGCGTACCAACATTTGAGGCAAAAGTAGTTATAAAGGAATTATCGAAATCTGGTTTTTTCTTACCAAGATAATATCCAATCCCAACAACAAAAAATACAGGAAATAATACTTCAATAAGTTTGAAATATATTTCCATTAATCAAGCAATCTAATTAACGTAGGTGATTTTAAGATATTCTTATTTTTTTTAAATATAGATAAACAGCTATTACAATTTAATTCTGTGGTTTTATGAGTAACTATAACGATTGTAGCTTTATTATTTTTTTTATCTGGAGTTTGAATTAATCTTTTTACAGAAATTTTATATTTAGCTAAACGATTGGTTATTTGAGATAAAACGCCTGGTTTATCTTTAACTTCAAATCTTAAATATAGAGAATTAACATAATTATTTACGTTGTAAGTCTTTAAAGTTTTAAGCTTATTTACACTTACACCAAATGGCTTTTTAATGTTTCCTCTTAAAATAGATAATAAGTCAGATAATAAAGATGATGAAGTGGGACCTGGTCCAGCACCCTCCCCTTGTAACACACTTTCTCCTACTGGCTTGCCATTAAGGATCACTGCATTCATTACTCCATTTACATTACCAATATATGATTTTTTACTTACAAGACATGGATGAACAGTTTCAAAAAGTTCATTGTTTTTGAGTTCAGAGATACCCAGTAGTTTAATTCTTAAATCTAATTGATTTGCAATTTTAATATCTTTTAAATCAATCTTTTCTATTCCTTCCATTAAACATTTTTTATTTGATATTTTACTATTAAAAGCCAAAGCGGATAAAATTCTCACTTTTGCAAATGCATCAAAACCATTTAAATCTAATTTTGGATTACCTGGTTCTGCATATCCAAGCAGTTGAGCTTTTTTCAAAACATCTACAAAATTTTGCTCAGAATTTTCCATCTCTGATAATATATAATTTGAAGTACCATTTAAAATTCCATAAACTTTAGATAATTTATTAGTAGCTAATCCTTCTTTAATAGATCTCAATATTGGTATCCCACCAGCAACAGATGCTTCGAATTCTAAATTGACATTATTTTTTTCAGCTAGTTTTGCTAAATTATTTCCGTGTTTTGAAATTAAAGCTTTATTTGGAGTAATTACATGAATTTTATTCTTTAAAGCAGTTTCAACTAATTTTTTAGAAACCCCATCAGATTGTCCAATTACTTCAAATAATATATCAACTTTTTCTTTTTTAAAAATATCAAAAGGGTTTTTATAAAAAATTTTTCTATTAATTTTATATTTTCTTTTTTTATTTATATTTTTTGCAGAAATAGCTACTACGTTAACTCTTTTGCCTGTTTTAAGTTCAATATCTTTTTTTTTAGCAATTAGTTCATTGAATAAATAATTACCAACTCGACCAAGTCCAACAACTGCAACATTTACTATATTATTCATTTGCTTATATCTGGATATTTACTTTTTTTTGTATAGTCATCTATATAAATCTCATATTCTTCTAATGTCATTTTTGTTATATCGTCTGACTTTTTAAGTATTTCAGTTATTTTTTTTTGATTTTTTTTATTTTCAGCTGGATGTTCTGTCCAATACCGAGAATCTTTATTTAAAGAGCAATTACATAAAAAAATTAGAAAAATAATTAACAAATATTTCATTTTAAAGCAGTTCTTTCAGGAAAATTAAATTTATTATTTAAATTTTGTACAGCCTGACCTGCTCCGCCTTTTATTAAATTGTCTATTGCAGAAATAATGATTATTTTGTTTTTATATTTTGATTTACACACTGTGATAAAGCAATTGTTTGTATTTATAACATCATTTGTGCTCAAGAGTTTATCAGAGTCTAATATTTTAACAAAATTTTCACCCTTATAAGACATCTCAAGTGTTTTGATGATTTTTGATTGATTAACATTTTTTTCTAAATCTAAATAAATTGTACTTAATATACCTCTAAACATTGGAGATAAATGTGGAGTAAAACTAAATTGAAAATTTTTATTTGTAAATTTGCTTAAAAATTGATGAATTTCAGAATTATGTCTATGAAAACCAACACCATAAGCACTCAAAGACTCGTATAAATTCTTATCTTTATATTTTTTATGAACTCCTCTACCGGCGCCAGAATATCCAGATTTTGAATCAATGATTATATTGTCTAATTTAACTAATTTTTTTTTAATTAGCGGAACAAGAGGTAATAATATTGATGTTGGATAACATCCTGGACATGAAATTATATTGTGATTTTTTAATTCATCGCGATTTATTTCGGGTAAACAATAAATGCTTTTCTTCTGTAATTTTGGAGCTCGGTGTTTTTGTTTATACCATTTTAAATAATCATTAGCTTTTTTTAATCTAAAATCTGCTGCTAAATCAATTAAAGTAACATTATCATTAAGTTTTTTTGCTATATCTTGAGCTTCACCATTTGGTAGAGCTGTAAAGACAACATCAATACCATTTAGCAGTTTAGGATTAAATTTTACGATTTTAGGTAATTTTTTTTTTGACAGAGATTTATCATAATTAGAAATATTTTTTCCAACAGACGAGTTTCCACATAGATATTTAATATTAATATATTTATGGTTAATTAATAACTTAATTAATTGAACACCAATATATCCTGTAGATCCGGCAACTAATGCATTAAGCTTAGGCATTTTTTATTATAGCAGTTTAAATTGTAAAAAAAATTATCTTTTAGAAAACTGGAAGCTTCTTCTAGCTTTTCTTCTACCAGGTTTTTTTCTCTCAACAGCTCTAGAATCTCTGGTTGTAAGCTTTTCAGTTTTCAATGTTGTTTTTAAATTTTCATCAAAGAGAACCAAAGCTTTAGAAATACCATGAACCATTGCTCCAGCTTGACCTGTAGGTCCGCCACCTTTTACACTACATCTAACATCATAATCTGTAGCTTGATTTATAATTTCAAAAGGTCTTGTAATTTGCATTTTGTGAATTTCATCAGCAAAATACTCATTATATAATTTGCCATTAACATAAATTTTACCAGAACCTTTTTTTAACCAAACTTTTGCTATTGAAGTTTTTCTTCTACCTGTCGCGTACTTACTATCTTTAAAGTCTAACTTTAATTTAGGAGTTTTTGTGTTTGATTGTACGTTTTCCATATTAATTTCTTGCAATGTTTTTATTGTTTAGTTTATCTAATTCTATAACTTTTGGGTTTTGTGCAGCATGTGGATGCTCACTTCCAGAATAAATTTTTAATTTTGTTAGTTGTTTTCTACCCAAAACACCACCAGGCAACATTCTTTTAACTGCTAATTTCAAAGTTTCTCCAGGTTTTTTTTCATGAAGTTTTTCTGGTGTGGTAACTTTAATTCCACCAGGATGTCCTGTGTGTCTATAGTATTTTTTGTTTTGAAACTTCTTGCCAGTAAATTTTGCTTGTTCGATATTTTTTACTACAACAAAATCTCCATCATCCATGTGAGGTGTATAAGTAGTCTTATTTTTGCCTCTAATAATATTAGATATAACAGTCGCTAATCTTCCAACAACTGCATTTTTTGCGTCTATCTCGTACCAAGACGAAGTAACTTGATCTTTTTTTGTGAATTTTGTCATTGTGCGAGGATTAATACTATTAAATTATTCAAAGTCAATTTTATATTTAGCTTGTAAAACATAACTAATATGCTATTTATCACTTGCCGATTTGATCCTATTGCGGGCATAAAACTGCTAAAATGGAATTTTCATAAAATTATAATCGGTAGGCATTTGAACTGTATTGTGCGCCTTGCATAAAGCAAAAGCACTAAAAAAGGAGTAAAAATGAGTACAAAAAGAAATAATCCAGAAACTATTGCGATACATGGTGGAGACTACAGAAGTGATCCAGCTACAAATTCAGTAGCAGTTCCAATTTATAGAACAACCTCGTATCAATTTAATAACACTGAACATGCAGCTAATTTATTTGCGTTAAAAGAGTTTGGAAACATCTATACACGAATAATGAATCCAACTAACGATGTGTTGGAAAAGAGAATCGCTGCTCTTGAGGGTGGTCTTGCAAGTTTAACTGTAGCTTCTGGTCAAACAGCGTCTACTTTTGCAATATTAAACGTTGCTCAAGCCGGAGATAATATTGTTAGTTCAACAGATCTTTATGGTGGAACAGTTTCTTTATTTACGCATACTTTAAGTAAGCTTGGTATAGAAGTAAGGTATGCAGATCCGTCAGATCCAAAAAACTTTGAAAAAGCAATAGACGATAAAACTAGAGCTTTTTATGGAGAAACATTACCAAACCCATATTTAAGAGTTTTTCCAATTAAAGAAGTTTCGGATATTGGTAGAAAATATAACATTCCATTAATCTTGGATAACACTGCTGCCCCTGTAATTTGTAAACCAATTGAACATGGTGCTGCTGTGGTTGTTTATTCTTTAACAAAATATATAGCAGGTCATGGAACAGTAGTTGGAGGTGCACTAGTAGATGGTGGAAATTTTGATTGGACAGCAGATCCAAAAAGACAGCCACTATTTAATGAACCTGATGCAAGTTATGGAGGTGTTGTTTGGGGTAAAGCTGTGCCCGAATTAACAGGTGCAAATGTTGCTTTTGCAGTAAGAGCAAGAGTAACCTTGTTAAGAGATTTAGGATCAGCACTTTCACCAGATAATGCATTTGGCGTCATACAAGGACTTGAAACAGTTGCTTTAAGAATGAAACAACACTGTGATAATGCCGCAAAAGTTGTAGAGTACTTAAAAAATCATAAAGCTGTTGAGAGAGTAATTTATTCCACTGAACATAATGAAGAGATATCAAGTCGAGCAAAAAAATATCTGAAAAATGGTAATGGTGCTTTAGTTGGTATTGAATTAGCTGGTGGTATCGAAGCTGGTAAAAAATTCATTGAGGCTTTAAAAATGTTTTACCACGTTGCAAATATAGGTGACGCTAGAAGTTTAGCAATACACCCAGCAACAACTACTCACAGTCAATTAAATGAGGATGAATTAGCTGCTTCAGGTGTAACGCCAGGATATGTTAGGCTTTGTATTGGTTTAGAACATATTGATGATATCATTGATGATTTAGATCAAGCTTTAGACAAATCATCAAAAGGTAATTTAAAGGCAGTTAGTTAAATTTATTTATATGTCTACAAATAGAAATTAATTAATCTGTCTTTTGTATTTTATGATAAATATAAAATACAAAGTTGAAAGTATTATCAAAATAGAATTTATCTGGTGTAAAGATGCAAATAACATTTTTACTCCAGATAAAATAGTTATCACTCCAAGAAAAATTTGAAATACCAAAGTCAAACCAATTACTGTGATAGGCTTGTATAATTTTTTGTTTCCAGTATTAATTACTTTAAAGAGGATTAGGGCATAAATGACGATAATTAAGTATGCTAAATTTCTATGTATAAATTGAACAATTGAGGGATTATCAAAAACTTTTAAATTCAAAAACTCTTTAAAACTACTATCATCAGGAAAATAATTAACACCCATCAATGGCCAAGTGTTATAAATTTTACCAGCATCCATACCAGAAACAAAAGCACCTATAATTAGTTGCAAAAATAATAAGACTAAAAAAATTTTTACTATAAAAAGATTAATAGAAACTGTTTGATTTGAAGAGGATGATAACTTTAAAAATTGCCAATATACAATTGATAAAATGATAAAAGCTGTTACCAAATGTATTGCAAGTCTATAATGACTAACATCAATTCTTTCAACTAATCCACTAGATACCATGTACCAACCTAAAAATCCTTGAAAACAAACCAGTAAAAAAATAAGTCCATATTTTTTTATAATCCAAACTCCTTGTTTTAATGAAAAATAAACCATTGGGAGTAATACAGTTAAACCAATTATTCTCCCTAACTGCCTGTGTCCCCACTCCCACCAGAATATTACTTTGAATTCGTCAAGAGTCATATTGAAGTTTTGTTGGCTGTATTCAGGAATTGTTTTATATAAACTAAAATATTCCAACCATTTTTCATTTGTAAAAGGAGGAAAAAAACCAACAAATAATTCCCAAGTAGTAATTGATAGACCAGAGTCAGTTAATCTAGTCAAGCCTCCTACCAATATTATTAAAGAAACTAAAACTAATAATGATAGCATCCACAATTTAAGTTGATTATTTAAATGATTATTCTCACTGTACATGCTCAAATAAATATAATAATTATTAAGTATTCCAATAAATTAAATGTCGCCAAATAATAAAAAAAAACTAGATTTAATAAGAGTTAAGCTAGATAAATTAGATAATAAACTGTTATCACTTATTAAATATAGAACAAATCTAGTTGAGGAAGTTTTAAAACTTAAAGAATTTAAAAAAGAAATCGTAGATAAGAAAAGAATTAATTTTATTTTAAAAAAAATTAAAGCAAAATCATTAAAACAAGGCATTGATCCAAAGATAACTAATCGTATTTGGAAAAATATGATTTGGTCTTATATTGATTACGAAAGAAGAAATTTTAAAAAAAAATAAATTATTTACTGTGCGGTGGAAGTTTTTTCTCCACAAACATTTCGTGTTTTCTAGTGTCAGGATTGTATTTTTTTGCAGATAATTTTACTTTTGCTTTTTCACCACCTGCTGGTTTTTTTACATAGTAAAAATAAGGACTATCTGGTTTAGCTTCAGGTACCATTCTAACTTTTACGTGTGTTTTTTTCGCCATTTATTTTAATGTTTTTAAAATATTTGATATTTTAGTTAACTTATTTTTTAATTTTTCAGCTTTTATAGATTTATCTGCCATTTCGTCAAGCTTTAAAGTATCTTCATTATCAAGGATCTTTTTAACTCCATTAATTGTCATTCCTTGATCTTTAAGCAAATATTTAATCTTCTTAAGAAGATCAATATTTTTTTCATCATAGTATCTTCTATTAGAATTAAGAATTTTTGGCTTGATTTGTTTAAACTGTGTTTCCCAAAATCTTATTATGTGAGTAGGCAAAGAACCCTTCTTATTGACTTTTAAGTCTAAAATTTTAGCAACCTCACCAATAGTTTTATAAGCTTGATCAGCTTTATCCATAATCTTTAAGATTTATAAACTCTTTAAATTCTTTTGAAGGTTTAAATAAAACAACATCCCTACTAGTTATTACTTTAGTTTCCTTAGTTTTTGGGTTTCTACCAATTCTACTTTTTTTTTGTCTAATAGAAAAAGTTCCAAATTTAGATAATTTTAGCTTTTTTTCAGATTTAATATTGGAAACAATTGTTGATAAAAAATCATCAATTAGATTTTCTGAAATCTGTTTAGAAAAACCTAGTTGCATATAAACTAAATTAACTAAATCTTTTTTAGTTAAATTTATTCTCATTTAAAGATTCTGTTTAATCTTTTCTATCAAATTACCTTTAACAATTCTATGACAAACATCTAATGAGTTAGCAAAACCAACGTAATCGGTACCACCATGACTTTTTACTACAGGAGAGTCTAAACCTATAAAAATTGCACCATTATACAGTCTTGGATCTAATCTTTTTTTAAATTTTTTTAAATTTGAAATGTTTAAAAGAGAAGATAGTTTTCCTATCCAATTTCCAGTCATCGCTTTTTTTAATTCACTTGTAATAAAATTTGCTGTCCCTTCAGCTGTTTTTAATGCTACATTTCCAGTAAATCCATCAGATACAATTACATCAACTTCACCATCCATTATGTGATTACCCTCGATGTATCCTGAAAAATTAAAATTTTCAGATTTTTTGTCATTAAGAATTTGATATGTTTCTTTTATTACATCATTACCCTTTAATTCTTCTGAACCAATATTCAATAAAGCAACATTGGCAATTTCATCTGGATATAAAGAGTTATAAAGTGCAGCTCCCATCGAAGAAAAATCACTTAAATTTTTTGCACTGCATTCAATATTGGCCCCAAGATCTAGTACAACACTCATGCCTTTTTTATTTGGCCACAGCGCAGATAGTGCTGGTTTATCTATATTTTCAATCATTTTAAGATTCAATTTTGATACAACTAATAGAGCACCAGTATTACCAGCAGATATAACTATATCAGCCTGCTTTTCTTTAACGCTTTGAATAGCAAGCCACATGCTTGTGTCTTTTCCTCTTTTTGCTCCCTCTAAAGGACTGTCTGTACTTTTAATTGAATTTTCTGTATGGAAAATTTCATAGAACTCTTTATTAATTTTATTTTCAATTAATGGAGAAATTTTACTTTTATCTCCAAATATTTTGTAAAAAATGTTTTTATTTGATTGATGGTTATAAATAATACCATCAATTACTTTTTTTGGTGAACCATCACCTCCCATTGCATCAACTGCAATTTTAATTTTTTCGGACATTAAGATAATTATACTATTCTTTTGGGTCTAAAACTTGTCTACCCTTATACATGCCAGTTTTTAAATCTAGATGATGAGAAAGCCTGTATTCACCTGATTTTTTATCCTCAACTATATTTTTAGTTGAAAATTTCATTGTTTGTGCCCGTCTCATTCCAGTTCTGGATGGAGTTTGTTTTCGTTTCGGTACAGCCATAATTATGGGTTACTTACACTTTTTAAATAATAATTCAAAGTTTTTTTTGATAAATTTAAGTTAAATTCATCAAAATAATCAAGTAAATCATTAATATTATTAAAATCTTCTAAAAATATTGATAATTTTTCAATTTTATCTGATTTCGATAACTCGTCCCAAAAATGAATCTCAGAAACCATGGAATGAAACAAATTAATATAATCTTTCATTTTTTTATTTATGGACTGGTCTCCATATCCTATTTCTCTAATGCTCAATTCCAATTGCCTGAAGTTGAAGTCATAAATTTCTTGTAATTTTTTTTTATTTTCTTCATTTTTATAATTTTTGAGAAAAAAAGAAAAATGAAGTAAAAATAAAGTTAATCTATCAGAAAAACTATCTTCTCTATTTAAATCCTTATATAAATCTTTATTTCTAGTGAAATTAATTAAATTATTATAAATATGTAGATACGAATTGCTCATGAATAAATTATATATATTTCTTTTATTTTTAATACTTTCAAATTGCTCTTTTAAACCTGTGGTAAAACATCATGGTGTACCTTCATTAGAAAAAAAACAATTAAAACTTATTGTTAATAAAACAAATAAAAACGATATCGTCAAATTTATTGGATATCCATCAACTACTAGTAAATTTGATAATGATGTTTGGATATATATAGAAAGAAAACAAACACAATCAAGATTAAAAAACCTTGGAAGAATGAAAATATTCAAAAATGATATTCTTGTTTTAGAAATTGATGATTATGGAATTCTTCAAAAAAAAAATTTTTATAATAAAGATGATATGGAAAATATTAAAATAAGTGAAGCAACTACACAATCAGGATTTAGAAAAAATTCATTTATTTATGAATTCATGAGCAGTATGAGGCAAAAGCTTGATGACCCTCTTGGACAGAGGGCCAAAAGACGTAAAGAACTTATGAAGCGATAACTGCTAATAATAATAAAGCTACAATATTTGTAATCTTAATCATTGGATTAACAGCAGGACCTGCTGTATCTTTATATGGATCTCCAACAGTGTCACCTGTTACAGCAGCTTTATGAGCTTCTGAACCTTTTCCACCATGGTTTCCATCTTCAATATATTTCTTAGCATTATCCCATGCGCCACCTCCAGCAGTCATAGAAACTGCCACAAATAGTCCAGTAATAATAACTCCTAACAGCATAGCTCCAACTGCAGCTAACGCAGCTACCTGACCACCTATTGATAGAATTATAAAATATAAAACTACAGGTGATAACACTGGTAATAATGATGGGATTATCATTTCTTTAATTGCAGCAACAGTCAACAAGTCAACTAATTTTGCGTAGTCAGGTTTTTGTTTTCTTTTCATGATACCAGGAAATTTTTTAAATTGTCTTCTAACTTCTACAACTACAGCTCCACCAGCTCTACCTACAGCTTGCATTCCCATAGAACCAAATAAGTAAGGTAACATTCCACCAATTAATAAACCAACAACAACATATGGATTTGATAAATCAAAAGTTACAACAATACCTTCAAGAGCAGAACCTGCTTCTTTAGAAAAATGTTTGATATCTTCAGTGTAAGCTGCAAATAAAACTAGTGCACCTAAACCTGCAGAACCAATCGCATATCCTTTTGTTACAGCTTTTGTAGTATTACCAACGGCATCTAAAGCATCAGTTGTTTTTCTAACTTTTTTATCCAAGTTAGACATTTCCGCGATCCCTCCAGCATTGTCAGTTACTGGACCATAAGCATCTAACGCAACAACCATTCCAGCTAACGCTAACATTGTTGTTACAGCAATTGCAATACCAAATAGGCCAGCAATAGAATTTGTAATTAATATACCTGCAACAATGATTAACGCAGGTATAGCTGTCGCTTCCATTGATACAGCTAAACCTTGAATAACATTAGTTCCATGACCAGTTGTTGATGATAAAGCTACAGATTTAACAGGTCTATAATTTGTACCTGTGTAATATTCTGTAATCCAGATCAACAAACCAGTAATAACTAAACCAATTACTCCACAATAATATAAATCCATTCCATTAAACGTTTTTCCATTAACAGTGTATTCATTTGTAAAACCAATAACGTGATCTGTTACAGGCCAAAGAATAGCCAATGATGCAACAGCAGAAACAATAAATCCTTTATACAATGCGTTCATCACATTGTTGTCTTTTCCAAGTTTAACAAAGAATGTACCTATAATAGATGTTAATAAACAAGCAGCACCAATCGTAAGAGGATAAATCATCATATTGAGATCACCTACGAAGAAAATTGATGATAAAACCATGGTAGCAACAATAGTAACCGCATATGTTTCAAATAAATCAGCTGCCATTCCTGCACAGTCACCAACATTATCTCCAACGTTATCTGCAATTACAGCTGGATTTCTAGGATCATCTTCAGGAATACCGGCTTCAACTTTACCAACTAGATCGGCACCTACATCTGCACCTTTAGTGAAAATACCTCCACCTAATCTTGCAAAAATTGAAATCAAAGAAGCACCAAACCCTAAAGCAACAAGAGCATTCACTATTTCTCTTTCATCCACTTCAAATTTCAATAATAAAAAATAATAAACTGCTATTGCCAACAATGCCAAACCAGCAACCAACATACCAGTTACAGCACCAGATTTAAAAGCTACAGAAAGACCTTGAGCTAGACCTTTTCTTGAAGCTTCAGCAGTTCTAACATTAGCTTGTACAGAAACTAACATACCAACATAACCTGCAATACCAGATAATGCTGCGCCTATTAAATAACCAAGACCAACTAATGGGCTAAATGCAATACTAACAATTACAAGAACAGCTGCACCAACAATTGCAATTGTTTTGTATTGTCTTGCTAGATAAGCTTTTGCTCCGATTTGAATAGCTGAAGCAATATCTTGCATTTTTGCATTTCCCGCACTTGAATTTAAAATGTTTTTTCCAGTTAAAAATCCATAAACGATAGATAAAAAACCAGCTCCGATTGTGTATAATAAGATAGTTTCGACAGTTGCGTTCATATAACCCTTAGTTGTTGGTTGTTAATTTTTTAAGCCCGGACAATACAAAAAAAGTCAAAAAAGACAATAATTAACTTCAAAATTGGTGGATATAACCACCTACATTATTGGCGATTTCTCTGCCTTTTTGATCTAAAATTACAGATTTGTTTTTACCGTATAAAATAGTTCCTATTTTAGAAATTTTTACACCAAGAGATTTACTTAATTTATAAATGATTCTGGCATTGTTTGGGTTAGCAGTAAACAAAATTTGATAATCATCTCCATTAGAAACTAAATCAATTTTATTTAAATTCTTTCTATTAATTAGGTTGTTAAGATTTCTTGATACAGGAATAAATTTTTCATAAATTTTATAAGAAACATTTTGCTTGTTTATTAATTTATTCAAATCTGCGATTAAACCATCAGATATATCCATAGAACTTGTTGCTAGAGAAAGTAAATTTTTAGAAAACTTATTTTGGATATCTGGCATATAATATTTATTGATAAAATACTTAGTTTTAGATTTATTCAACTTAATTTTATTTTTTAAAATCTGTAGTCCGATAAAACTATCACCTAAATTTCCTGTAACATATATATCATTATTTACATTAGATTGATTTCTATAGATTATTTTTTTTGAGTAACCAACTGAGGTTATAGTAAAGCTAAGTTTATTAGAAAAAGTTGTATCCCCTCCTCCTAATAATAAATCATATTTTTTTTGCTCTTCCCTTAAAGAATTGGATATTTTTTTTAGATTGTTTTTTGTAAAGTTTTTTTTGTTACCTGATCCAGCAATAAAATAATATTTTGGCTTAACTCCTTTACAAATCAAATCAGAAATTGAAGATCTTAAAATTTTTTTAATAACTAAATCTGGTCTTTTAAAATCTATAAAATGCGTACCTATGTTGTATGTGTCTACTGAAATAGCTAATCCTTTTTTTTTATCAAAAAAAACATCATCATTTAAACTTAAAGCAGCTTTATTTTTTTTAGAAATATTAGAAAAATAATTATTTATTAATTCAAATTCATGCATTTGTTCTTAATTTTTTTCCAACATTATCAAGTAAAGCATTTAGGTACTTAGTTTGTGAATTTTCTAAGAAATAATTTGATGAATTTAAATACTCTTTAATAATGATGTTTAAGGATAAATTAGGTTTGTACATTAATTCATATGTAGCAGCTTTTAAAATAGTTTGAAAAACCTTATCTAAATTTTCAAAGACAAATTCATCGCCTAATTTATTTTTTAATTCATCTATAATTAGATCATTTCTTTCAATAGTTCCTAGCACAATATCTTTAATAAATTTTTTAAATCTATGTTTTGGAAACTGTAATTCATCATCCTCGTTATAAAATTTACCATACAGTTTTTGAATTATTATAACCCTAGGATTATTTTTTGGATTAAAATGTGTTCTCATTTTTGAGATAGAACAGAAATTACTGCTTCAGCTGCTTCCGCACCTTTTTTCTTTCTTGCTTTAGCTTGAGACATATTCAAACAAGTAATTATTCCATTCCCAATTGGTTTTTTGCTTGAAATTGATAATTCCATAATACCATTAGTTGCTGCTTGAGAAATAAAATCAAAGTGAGGAGTTTGACCTTTAATAACACAGCCTAAAGCTAAAAAGGCATCATGCTTATTTATATTTTTTGAAATAGTTACTGGGATTTCAAAAGCTCCTGGAACATTAATAACTTTTATATTATTTTTTTTTGAAATTAATTTTAAAGCACTTTTAAGTAGTCCATCTGCAATATCTTTGTAATAATCAGCTATAACAATCAAAATTTTTTTCTTCATTATATCAATTCTTGTTTAGTAATTTTTATACCATAACCATCTAAACCAATAACTTTTTTTGGAGATTTTGTGATTAATATCATATTTTTAATTTTCAAATCTTTTATAATTTGAGCTCCAATTCCGTAATTTCTTATTAATTTATCATTACCCTTTTTATAAAAATCTTTATTTTTATAATCTTTTAGAGTTTGTGTTACAGATTTTAAATTAGAGTCTTTAATAAAGATTAATACACAATTGTTATATTTTTTAAAATAATTCAAAGTTTTGTTAAATGAGTTTGGTAATTGTTGATTAATTAAATAATTTTGAACTACATTTGAAGAGATCACTCTTACCCTTGGGGTAATACCCTTTTTTATTTTTCCTTTAATTAGAGCAAAATGTTCTGCACCATCAATTAAATTTTCATAAATTCGAATATTATACTTTTGATCTTTTACAATTATTGAGCTTTGTTTTTTTAATTTAATTAATTTTTCTTTTTTAAGTCTATAAGCAATCAAATCTTCAATCTTACCTATTTTAAGTTTATGCTTATTTGCAAAATTAAATAAATCGTTACCTTTAGCCATTGTTCCATCTTCGTTCATAATTTCACAAATTACAGCTGAATTATTTTTTTTTGCTAATTTTGAGATATCAACTGAAGCTTCTGTATGCCCAGCTCTTACAAGTACACCTCCGTCTTTTGCTATTATTGGAAACACATGACCCGGAGATACAATTTCATTTTTGTTAGCATTTTTCTTTGAAGCAACTTTAATTGTTTTGGCTCTATCCTTCGCTGAAATTCCTGTTGTAATTCCCTTTTTAGCTTCGATAGAAATGGTAAATGCAGTTTTATTTCTTGATTGATTAATTGGTGACATTAATGAAAGGTTTAATTTTTTTGCCTGAACACTATCTAGAGCTAAACAAATTAAACCTCTGCCATATTTGGCCATAAAATTTATATTTTTAGAATTGGTATCCGATGTCGATATTACTAAATCGCCTTCATTTTCTCTTTTTTCATCATCAACCAATATGAACATTCCACCTTTTCTGGCAATGCTAATAATAGTTTCTATTGATGCAAAATTATTTTTTGTCATTAAAATAATTTCTTACATATTTAGACAAGATATCAATCTCAATATTTACCAAACTAGATTTTTTTAAAGTAGATAAATTGGTTTCTTTATAAGTATGGGGAATAATCCAAATTTGAAAACCTTTTTTTGTAATTTTTGAAATTGTAAGAGAGATGCCATTTACACATATTGAGGCCTTCTCTATCAAATGTTTTCTTTCTTTTTTTGGTATCTCAAAATCAAAAAGATAAGATTTATCTATTTTATTAATACTATTAACTATTCCAACCGTATCCACATGACCCTGACAAATATGGCCAGAAATTTTAGTTCCATATTTCAAAGGTAATTCTAAGTTCAAAACATCATTTGTTTTGAGAAATTTAAATTTAGACCTAATTAAAGTTTCATTAGATAAATAAAATTCCATTATTTTTGACTTATAGGAAATTAGTGTGAGACATACACCATCACATGCAACTGACAATCCCATATCTTTTAATGAAACCTTTAAGTTACTTTTAACAAATATATTGATGCCTTTTGGTCTGCTAGTAATTTTTTTGACAGTACCTTGGTTATATATAATTCCGTTAAACATAATTTTTATATAATTCTATTTTATCTTTTTTTAATTTCAGATTTAATTTTGACTTATATCTATATTTTGAATTTAAAGTATTTAAACTGTTAAATTCAACAAATTCTGTATTTTTAGATAAATTATTTGAACTTTTAAACAAATAAAATTTATTAAAAATTTTATCATTTATGAATGATTTTGTAAGAATATCTCCACCTTCAACCAATAAATTTCTACTTCCTAAAGAATAAAGTTTTTTTAATATCTCTTTTAATTTGAATTCTTTATTTTTATTAATTTTAGATTTGATTACTAAGACTTTTTTAGATTTAAATAACGAGATTTTTGATTTTGACGCTTCATTATAAAAAATAATTGTTTTTATTTTAGTTGCAGATTTTATTAAGTAAGAGTTTGGATTAGAATTTAGCTTATTATCTAAAATAACTCTTATAGGTGAAAAATTATTTTTGCTTTTAAGTCTACAATCAAGTTTTGGATTATCCTTATTTAAGGTTTTGTATGAAATTAATATCGTATCATTTTTATATCTTAAAAAATGCGAAAATTTATCAGAATAAATATTAGTAATTTTTTGCTTTTCTTTACTATAAATTAAATTGTTCTTTGAAACAGCAATTTTACCTGTAACAAAAGGTTTTTTATTTTTTCTGTTAAAAAAATAAGGATAGTAAAACCGACTGATTTCTTTTTTTAAAAGATTTTTTCCAACTTTTATTTTACTTGATTTCAAAACTTTAAAAGATTTTCCACTAACACGTTCGTCAATATCAGAAATTGAATAAATAACTTCTGATATTTTTGATTTAATTATTAAATTTGTACAAGGTGGTGTTTTTCCTTTATGACAACAAGGTTCTAATGTGACATACATCTTTGAGCCAGCAACATTTTCTATAGAATCTTTAATTGCATTTCGTTCAGCATGAGGTCTTCCATTGTATGAAGTTTGTCCTATAGATATAATTTTATTATCTTTAACGATTACACATCCAACGGATGGATTTGTTCCGGTTAAACCTTCACGAGCAATTGCCAAATTGAGGGCAATTTGCATGAATTGTTTATCTTTGCTGGTAAAATTATCTTTTTTTGTAGACATCTAATCTGTCCACGAATTGCACAAAGTCTTTTTCTTCTCTGAAATTTCTATAAACGGAAGCAAAACGCACATATGCTACAGGATCAAGCTCTTTTAATCCTTCCATAACCATTGTTCCAATTGTACTAGTTGATATTTCTGTTTGTCCGAGTTCTTCTAATGATCTTGAGATTTTACTTATAAATTTTTCAGCAGTTTCGGTATCAATTGGTCTCTTTTTTAATGCTATATAGATTGATTTAGATAATTTATCTCTGTCAAAAGAAGACTTTCTTCCATTTTTTTTAACGACCATTAATTCTCTAAATTGAATTCTTTCAAAGGTAGTAAATCTTTCACCGCATATACATAATCGTCTTCTTCTAATTGCAGTTCCATCTTCAGTTGGTCTAGAATCTACAACTGATGTATCACCTTTTTTTTCACAAGGACAAATCATTATTTATAAATTTTTATATATTGGAAATGATGAGGTTAGATTAATAACTTCATTTCTTACTTCGTTTTCAACTTTACTGTTATCATCAGGATTTTCAGATAAACCTTTAATAGTTTTTGTTATCAATTCACCTACGGTTTTAAATTCATTTAATCCAAATCCACGTGTAGTAGCAGCTTGAGCACCTAATCTAATACCCGATGTAATCATTGGCTTCTCTGTATCAAAAGGTATTCCATTTTTATTACATGTTATGTTAGCTCTTGATAGACTTTCCGCTGCAAGATTTCCTTTAACATTAAAAGGTCTTAAGTCAACAAGCATTAAATGAGTATCAGTTCCATCTGAATAAATTTTAAACCCATTGTTTTTCAAAGTTTCAGCTAAGATTTTTGCATTAGCTAAAACAGATTTTATATAATCTTGAAAATCTGGTTGAAGAGCTTCTAGAAAACCAGCAGCTTTAGCAGCAATAATATGCATCAAAGGTCCACCTTGATAACCAGGAAAAACAGCTGTGTTAAACTTTTTACCAAGCTCTTCGTCATTAGACAAAATTATTCCACCTCTTGCGCTTCTAAATACTTTATGTGTAGTTGAGGTTACAACATGAGCATAATCACATGGATTTGGATAACCTTTACCAGCCACAAGTCCTGAGAAATGTGCCATATCAACCATTAAATAGGCTCCTACTTTATCAGCTATTTCTCTAAATCTTTTAAAATCTATTACTCGAGAATAAGCACTTCCACCTGCTATTATTAATTTAGGCTTGTGTTCTAAAGCAAGTCTTTCAACATTATCATAATCAATCAACTCAGACTCTTTATCAACGTCATAACCTATAGCGTTAAACCATTTACCTGACATAGATATTTTCAATCCGTGTGTTATGTGTCCACCTGAATTTAAACTCATTCCCATAAATGTATCTCCAGGATTTAATAAAGCTAAAAATACAGCTCCATTTGCTTGTGCTCCAGAGTGCGGTTGTGCATTTGCATAATTACAATTAAATAATTTTTTTAATCTCTCAATTGCAAGACTTTCTGCAACATCTACATGTTCGCAACCATTATAGTATCTTTTTCCAGGATATCCTTCGGCATACTTATTAGTTAAAACTGATCCTTGAGCTTCAAGAACTGCTTGTGAAACTATATTTTCTGATGCAATTAATTCTATATGTTGTTGTTGTCTTAAGAGTTCGTCTTTTATAGCTTTATATAATTCAGGGTCCTTGCTAGACAAACCATCTTCAAAGAAACTCTTATAACTATCGTTTAAATAACTTTTTTCACTAGACATAATCAATCATATTTTTTTTACTCTTTTTAAGTGTCTCCCACCTTCAAACTTTGTATTTAAAAAAATGCTAATAAATTTTAATGCATTTTTTTTAGTTAGTAATCTAGAACCCAATGTAATGATATTTGCATCATTATGCAATCTAGATAATTTAGTCGATTTTTCATTAAAGCATTGAGCGGCTCTAACATTTTTATGTTTATTTGCCGCAATATTCATTCCAGTTCCTGATCCACATACCAAAATACCAATATTTTTTTTTGATGAATTTACTTTTCTTGCAACTTTATGTGCGTAATCTGGGTAATCAACGCTATTCTCATTTGAGGGACCAAAATCTTGGAAATTAATTTTTTTCTTTTCTAAATAAATTTTAATTGCTTCTTTAAGTTTAAAACCAGCGTGGTCTGATGAAATAAATATCTTTTTCAAATTAATTGAATTTATAATCTAGCACACAAGCAACAAGGTGGACTCTATTTTCTTCACCACCATTAAATGCATTATGATATTTTGTGTTATTAGTCACCCACACAGAACCATCTGCTGGCATATGTTTTGCAACATTATCTATAACCATTAAGCATCCAGGATTAGTTACAATTGGAATGTGCAATCTTGGTTCTGGATCTCTATGCCAACTTAAAGTTGATCTTGGTTCTTTTAGCAAAATTCTTACTCTACCCAATTTGTATTTGCTTGATAAAACATCATAAACTTCTTTAAAATAAGTGTTCTCATAATCTTTTATAAATTCAGAATAAGCTGCTTCATCAATTTCAACATCTCTAGAAACCTCTTGTCCAGTTTTATCAGGTTTAGTCCAGTAAACACCTCTAGCTTTATTGCCTTTGATTGAGTCAGGATCACCAGGAATTTGAGTTAATGAAATTGCTCCAAAGTGTGTTATTCCAGCATCTTCGAATTTTTTTGTCTTAATAATTTGGTTATAGGCCTCTTGAAGTTTGTTTATATCAAATTTCAAGTTTTGTTTTTGAAAATCGCTAAAATCTAAAACTCTTTCTTCTTTTTTTAGGTTTAGGTTTACAACTTTTGTGTTATCAATGCTCATAAAAATGGTTTTGTACTTAATTTAAGAGTTATTTGTATAATACATTTGTCGCATTAATAAAGTAAATTTAAACATGATTGTAGGAAAATATCCAAGCCTAAGATTAAGAAGAAACAGAAAATCTTCTTGGACTAGAAAACTAATACAGGAAAATACTCTAAGTCCTAATGATTTTATTCTTCCAATTTTTCTTATTGATGGAGTAAATAAAAAACAACATATAAAATCAATGCCTGGCGTCTACAGGTATTCAGTGGATAGAATCGGTCAAATTATTGATAAAGCGATAAGCAAAGGAATTCCGATGGTTGCTCTTTTCCCAAACACAAAAAAGTCATTAAAAAATGAACTAGGATCAGAAGCGCTCAATGAAAATAATCTTGTTTGTAGAGCATCAAGAATGATTAAAAAAAAATACAAAAATCAAATTGGAATTATGTGTGATGTTGCATTAGATCCTTATACCTCTCATGGACATGACGGATTAATCAAATCTAATAAAATTTTAAATGATGAAACAATTCAAGTTTTAATAAACCAATCTTTACTTCAAGCTGAAATGGGTTGTGATGTTTTAGCTCCATCAGATATGATGGATGGAAGGATTAGTAAAATTAGAAAAGCAATCGATCAAAACAATTTCCAAGACGTTCAGATTTTATCTTATGCAGCAAAATATGCATCCAGCTTTTATGGTCCCTTTAGAGATGCTGTGGGATCAAAAAGTTCATTAAAGGGTGATAAAAAAACATATCAAATGGATTTTAGAAATTCTGATGAAGCATTAAGAGAAGTTGCTTTGGATATAAAAGAAGGAGCTGATATGGTTATGGTTAAACCAGGAATGCCATATTTGGATATAATTAAATCAATTAAAGAAAAATTCAAAATCCCAGTTTTTGCATATCAAGTATCTGGTGAGTACAGTCTAATAGAAAATGCTATTAATAAAAACCTTGTAAATAAAGATGCAGTGTATGAAAGTTTAGTGTCTTTTAAAAGAGCTGGTGCAAATGCGATTGTGAGTTATTACGCTGATCGAATTGACAAAATAATAAAGTAATCACCTTAAAGTATTTAGAAATAACAATCTATTGTTTGGAAAATTAATATTATTTGGTTTTAAAATTGTTTTATCTAGATAATCATTAACTAACTTCAAACCTTTTAGTAAAATTTTAATATCTTCAACCTCTTTATCTTTTTCAATAAGAAAGTTTGGAACATATTTTTTTTCATTTGATGATGAAACATAGTAAACAGTTTTGTTATTTTCAGTATCTTTCTCTACTAAGTTTTCTAATTCTAAATCATAACCTAATATTTTGAGTAATTCTAATTCCCAAAAAATATATTTTTTTAACCAATTTTTATCTTGTAAAATTAAAAAAAAATTCTGAATTATGAAAAAAACTTTTTCATTTGATTGTGCGTCTGCTGTTAAAATTTTAATCAAATTCATTGCAGAAGTTAAGCATGATAATTTTTGTCTATCATCAAAATACAAAGGGCTGTAAGCATTTAAAATTTCAACTTTAAAATAGCCAATCCTATTCTCATTTTTTGAATTATAATTAACATGCAACTTATTTCCTATTTGCAGATAATTTTTAATTTTTTTTGATGTTCCACCAAATATGATGCCTGATACTTTACCTTTTTCTTTGGTGAAAATTTCTACAATTAAGGAGTTTTCGTTATATCTATTTTTACTTATCAAAAAACCTTCATCAGACCAATTCATATTATTTATTGAAACTATTTAAACACTCTGTAGCTGCACTTTGCTCGGCATTTTTTTTGGAATTGCCAATGCCAATAAAGTATTTTGTATTGGGTAATTTTACTCCTACTTTAAATAAAGGTTTGTGTCTTGGACCAGTATTTGAGATTAATTTATATTTAGGAAGACTTTTAAATTTTTTTAATGTTTGTTCTTGTAACTTAGTTTTGGCATCAATTTCGGTAACAACACTATCGCTAATTTTTGCTTCCCACTGCTTTAAAATAAATTTTTCAACAATATTAAAGCCTTTATCGAGATAAATTGCTCCTATTAAAGCTTCACAACTATCTGCAATAATTTTATCTTCAATTTTTATTTTTTTATTTCTTGGATTAAAAGTTTTAATATATTTTTCTAAATTAATTGATTTTGCAATTTCAAGACAAGATTTTTTATTAACAAGTGAAGCAAATTTCTTATCAAGTATTCCCTCTTTTTCATTTGGATAAATTTCTAATAATTTTTTAGCCATGACCAGTCCTAGTACACGATCACCTAAAAATTCAATTTTCTCATTATTTTTAGAGGAATTAAAACTTTTATGAGTAAGAGATTGGTCTAATAAATTTTTGTTTTTAAAAACTATATTTATTTTTTTTTCTAGTTCTTGATGCTTTATTTTCATTAATTAATAACATTAAAGGTTCTTTTAAATCTTATAGATTTATGCCATTTCCAAAATTCAATAAAACTTCCTATTTTTTTATCAGATGAAAAAAAAATAAATTGAGCCTTACCAACCAGGTTATCTTTATGAACATAACCAACACTTGAAAGAAATCTGCTATCCTTAGAACAATCTCTATTATCACCCAAAAAGAAATAATGATCATCTGGAACTGTAAAAACATCTGAATTTTGATATGTATAATTTTTTAAATAAACTGTATGAAATTTTTTACCGTTAGGTAATTTTTCCTCAAACTTTAAGACATCTATTGTTGTGTCACCACAATAAATTTTTGTTTTAAGTGGGATTTTAGATTTAAGTATTTCGCTACTATTTAAATATAGATTGGCGTCAATAAACTGGATTTTATCTCCTGGCAGCCCAATTAAACGTTTTATATAATCTGTTCTATTGTCAGCTGGTGTTTTAAATACAATTACATCCCCTCTTTCAGGACTTTTAAACATTATTCTTTTACTAAGTATTGGCGGACTAAAAGGGAAAGAATGTTTACTATACCCATATGAATATTTTGTAACAAATAATCTATCTCCTACAAGTAATGTGGGTTCCATCGAAGAAGAAGGTATATAAAAAGGTTGCACTAAAAGTGATCTAATTATTACTGCAATTATCAAAGCATAAAATAAAGTTTTTATATTTTCTGAAAAAAATTTTTTATCTAGTTTCATTATGATTGAATAATAGCAAATGCTGTTGAATATTTTTTTTCATCCGAAATGGATAGAAAACAATTATATTTTTTAATTTTAAATTTATTTTGGATCATTTTGGTGATTTTTTTGTTTGTAACATAATTTGGTTTACCCATTTTATCGTTAACTACTTCTATATCTTTAAAGTTCAATTTCATTCTAAATCCGGTACCCAAAGCTTTGGCAAATGCTTCTTTTGCTGCAAATCTTTTTGAAAAAAAAGCCACTTTATTCTTTATTAAGTTTGATTGTCTTTGCTCTCTCACACTATAAACTCGATTAATAAAAGATTTATTTTTTATAGCTTCTTTAATTCTTTTATTTTCAATTATATCAACTCCAATACCTAAAATTTTCATTAATTTTTAATAATTTTTTTAAAATCTTTAATTACTTTGGGTAGCCCATAAAATATCGACTCTCCAATAATAAAATGTCCTATGTTGAATTCCTCGATTTCTTTAATTTTTGTTAAAATTTTAGTAGTCTTGTAATCTAAACCATGACCTGCATGTACTTCTATATCTAGCTTAGATGCAAGTTTTGAGCTTTTTTTAATTCTATTTAATTCGCTTGAAAAATTTTTATGCGATTTAACATAATTAGCTAGTTTTCCAGTGTGGATTTCAACACAATCCACATTTAATTTTTTTGAAAGTTTAATATCATTTAAGTTGGGGTTGATAAATAAACTAGTTCTAATATTTGACTTTTTAAATTTAAAAATTATTTCTTTTAATTTTTTATAATTATCTTTTAGATTTAAACCACCTTCTGTGGTTATTTCTTTTCTGTTTTCTGGAACAATACAAATGTAATTTGGTTTATATCTTAAAGCTTTTTTAATTATTTCACTATTCATTGAGACTTCAAGATTCACTAACACTTTATTCAAAGCACAAATCTCTTTAGTATCTAAATCATTTATGTGCCTTCTATCTTCTCTCAAATGAATAGTTACGGAGTCTGCACCCAATTTTATAACTTTTTTTGCTGCAAATACTGGATTAGGATGTTTTTCACCACGTGCATTACGCAGTGTTGCAATATGATCTATATTTACACCTAATCTTTTCACTTAATAAATCTACTTCCTGGAGTAGTAATGGGAATTGATTTTAGAGATTTAGGTATGTTTTTAAGGTTATAGCTAGGCACATCTATTTTTAAATGAGAAACAATTTTATTTTTTATTTTCAGAGATTTTTTTGTTGATCTGTCAATTATAGAAGCAAATCCAACAAGTCTTGCATTTGATTTTTTTATAAGTTTTACGCATTCCAAACTAGATTTACCTGTCGTAATCACATCTTCTATAATTAAAACTCTTGCTCCCTTTTTTATACTAAAACCTCTTCTGAGAGTAAATTTTCCATTCACCCTTTCGCAAAAAATTGTTTCTTTTTTTAAAATTTTACCAATTTCATAGCCTATTATTACACCACCCATAGCAGGAGCGAGTATTAAATCTATTTTTTTAAAATTTTTTTTAATTTTATTTGCTAGTGATTTGCAAATTTTTTCAGCTAAATAAGGAAAGCTTAAAAGTTTAGCACATTGAATATACTTTGGAGAGTGTAGTCCTGAGGATAAAACAAAATGTCCTTCTAATAACGCATCAGTCTTTTTTAAAATATTTAAAGATTTTTTGAGTGAAAGCATTTCTTTTTTCTTCGTGTCTAATTATCTTAAATTTTATACCTTTTTGCTTTAGCTCTGCAATAAAATTTGTAAAATTCTTAAGATTTCTGATTATTAATCTAAATTTAAAATTAATATAGTTTGGATTTTTACCCGCCATCTCTAAATTAGAAATGTTAAGTTTATGACTTCCAATTAAAGAACTTATATCACCAAGTTGACCGGGTTTATCAGGTAATGAAATCCAAAGTGTAGTGTTATATTTTTTTGTTTTTTCCTCTTTTTGTTCACCTTTGTCATGCCAATATCTTCTAATAGCAGCTCTTGCTTTACCTGTTTTGGTGGTAGGTATCCAATGCAGAGATGGTGAACTATTTTTAGATGTGAGAATGTTAACCCTATCACCATTTCTTAATATTGTTTGTAATTCACAGTTATTTCCATTTACTTCACAACCAATTGCGGAATTACCAATTTTAGTGTGAACAGCATAAGCAAAATCAATTGCTGTTGCATCTTTTGGCAATTTAATTACAGATCCTTTTGGTGTGAAGCAAAAGACATTTTCCTGAAACATTTGAAGCTTTGTATATTCATAAGAGTCCTCAGGATTTTCATTTTTTTCAATAATCTCCACTAAATCTTTTAACCAATCATACTCTTTCCAACTTAATGAATTAAATTTTTCAGAAGATTTATATTGCCAATGCGATGCAACACCTCTTTGTGCAAAGTCATGCATTTCTTTAGTTCTAATTTGAATCTCTATAGGCTTTTTATTTGAAACAATAACTGAAGTGTGAATTGACTTATATCCATTTATTTTGGGCGAAGAGATGTAATCTTTAAATTTACCAGGAATACAGTTCCATTTCTTATGAAATATACCAAGAGTTTTATAACAGTCATCAATAGTATCTAGTATAATTCTAAAGCCAATGATGTCTGTTATCTGCTCTAATGAAACTCTTTTTTTTTGAACTTTTCTCCATATTGAAAATGGAGTTTTTTCTCTTCCATAAATTTCAGCATTAATTTCGTGATCATTCAATATTTCACTGAGTTCATATGATTGTTCTTCAAAAATATCTTTTCTATCTAATTTTATTTCATCAAGTCTTTTTTTTATTAATTTTCTCGCATCGTAATTTAAAATTTCAAACGATAAATCTTCAAGCTCATCACGTATTCTGTGCATACCCATTCTGTCTGCCAATGGAGCATAAATTTCCATTGTTTCTTGAGCAATCCTTTGTCTTTTTTCCACTTTAGTAATTGCTTTAATCGTTCTCATGTTGTGCAATCTGTCTGCAATTTTTACTAATAAAACTCTAATATCTTTTGATGTTGCTAAAATTAATTTTCTAAAGTTTTCTACTTTAGAATTTGATCCAGCTGTATTTTCAAAAACAGATATTTTAGTGACACCATCTACTAAGTCAGCAACCTCATCACCAAATTCAGCTTTTATTGTTTCATAAGTTGCAAAGGTATCTTCAATAGTGTCATGCAATAACCCAGTGGTAATTGTAGCACTGTCTAATTTTAACTCTGTTAAAATATTTGCAACTTCAATTGGATGTACAGAGTAAGGATCACCGGAAGCTCTTTTTTGACTCTTATGGGCCTTTACAGCAAAATTATAAGCTTTATCTAATTTTTCAGGATTTAAAAATTTATTATAATTTTTAACTTTATTAATTAGTTCATTAGAATTTAGCATAACCCTATTATAACATTAATTTAAATTTGTTTAATAGACCTAATGTCTGCTTGAGAGAGTGAAGAAATCAAGCTTTTAAGATCTTTTTTAATAATTGGATGATGCCATTCTTTTTGAATTTCAAAAAAAGGGATGAGTACAAAATTTCTTTTATGCATAAGTTTATGAGGCAAAGTTAATTTGTTTTTTACTTTTAAAATCTTTTTATTAAAATCAATAATGTCAATATCACAAATACGTGGATCATTTTTTTTACCTTTTTTTCTTCCTAATAAAATTTCAATTTTCTTACATATTTTAAGGAGACTTTCAGGATCAAAACAAAACTTTGCCTTGATAACTACATTTAAAAATTTAGGTTTTTTGGGGTCCGGCCAAGAAGGTGTTTCATAAAAACTTGAGATAGATAAAAAATCTAGATTATTTTCGCTTAAATGAGATTTTGCAATTTCTATATTTTTTTTTCTATCACCCAAATTAGAGCCAATACCTAAGTAAACAATTTTAGCTTGATTTTCTGATATATCTTGCCTTTTCACGGTTCCAGTCTCTGCTCTTTTTTGTTGCTCTTTTATCGTATTGCTTCTTTCCTTTAGCAACTGCTAATTCAATTTTGGCCTTTCCTTTTTTAAAATACATTTTTGTTGGAACAATAGTAAAGCCATCTCTTTGCATTTTTCCAATCAATTTGTTTATTTCTCTTTTATTTAGTAGCAACTTTCTTTCATCGGTTGGGTTATGATTGGAATAACTTGCTTGTTTGTAAGGTGAAATATGAGAATTAATTAAAATTATTTCTCCATTTTTTTCAACTGCATAAGAATCTGCTATATTAACTTTTCCACCTCTTACTGATTTAATTTCAGAACCTTTAAGAACAATTCCTGCTTCTAAAATATCCTCAAAAAAATAATTAAAACTAGCTTTCCTATTTAAACAAATTATTTTTAAACCAGAATTGGTTTTTTTGTTCATTAAATCAATTTTGCTGACTGAAGAGACTTTTTAACAATTTCCTTAGTTTGTTCGGTAACTTTTACCAGAGGTAATCTAACATCATCTTCGCATAGATTTAATAATTTAGCAGCATATTTTACTGGACTAGGATTACTTTCAACAAACATTGAATGATGAATTGGCTGTAAAATTTTATCTAATTTTTCAGCTTCACCAATATCATTTTCTGATTTAGAAAATTTTTGAAAATCTGAACAAAGTTTTGGTGCTATGTTTGCTGTTACACTTATTGCACCTACTCCACCTCTTTTATTAAATTCTAGCGCATTGTCATCATTACCAGTCAATTGAACAAATTCTTTACCCATTTTTGATAACTGTTGATCAACCCTATCCAAATCTCCAGTGGCATCTTTTACACCAACTATATTTTTTAACTCGAACAGTCTTGCCATTGTATCAACATTCATATCAATAACTGATCTACCTGGTATATTGTAAATTATTATTGGTATCCCGCATTTGTCATTTATAGCTTTATAATGCTGGTACAAACCTTCTTGAGTAGGTTTATTATAATAAGGTGTTACGATTAGAGCACCATTTGCACCTGCCTTTTCAGCGTGTGAAGTTAAAGAAATAGCTTCCTCAGTAGAATTTGAACCTGTTCCAGCTATAACTGGAATTTTTCCATTACTTTCTTTTATGCAGAGATCAATTACTTTTTGATGTTCATCATGACTTAATGTTGGGGATTCTCCTGTTGTACCAGCAGGTACAAGCCCACTAGTTCCATTTTCAATATGAAAATGTATTAATTTAATATACGCCTCTTCATCTAAGAGATTGTTTTTAAACGGCGTAATTAAAGCAACATTTGATCCTTTGAACATAAATACTTATAACATAGTTTAAAGATTCATATACCAAAAGATTATGATTAAAAAATTATTATTTTTAATAATAACTTCCTTGATTAGCTTTAATTTCAGTGGTGCACAGATTGTACCTTTAAAAAAACCATCGCTATCCTCTGAGGAATTAAATAAAAAAATAATATTAAACACAATCAAACCTCTAAAAAAACCTTCAAAAGTTAAAGTTGAGAAAAAGGTAGCTAAAAAAGAAACCAAACTTAGTTTTCTTTTACCTAAAAAAAAACCAGTTATTAGAGGATTAATTAATTCAGAAACAGTAAAAATTTCTAAATTTTATAATAAAAAAGATTTTGGGATTGCAAAAAAAGCTATTGGCGAAATGCAAAAAGGCCAGTGGAAATCTGCAATTAAAATCTCAAAAAAAGCTAAAGATAGATCTATATATAATTTTATAAAATGGAGACATTTATTAACTACAGGTAATCAAGAGACATTTTTTGATTACCAAGTCTTTATCGAAGAAAATTCAGATTATCCAAGAATAGATAGATTGAGATATTTGGCTGAGCATAAACTTTCGACGGAAAAAGTTTCTCCAAAAAAAATAATCAATTGGTTTTCAAAAAATGAACCTTTAAGTGGATATGGTAAAATGATTTTAGGTGAAAGTCATATTTTATCAGGAGACAAAGCAAAAGGTATTGCTCTTATTAAAAATGGATGGATTTCTGCAGATTTATCAAAAAGTGAGTTAAGGTTTTTCAGAAAAAAATATAAAAAATATCTTGATGCAAATGACTATATTAAGAGAGCTGATCATCTTGCATGGAATAGTGATCATTGGGATTTAAAAAGACTAATCAGATATTTACCTAAAGACTATGAATTGCTCTATACAGCAAGACATATTTTAATGACCAAGGGATACGGTGTAGATCAAGCAATCAAAAATGTTCCAAATAAATTTAAAAACGATGCTGGATTAAACTATGATCGTTTAAAGTGGAGAAGAAAAAAAGGACGATTGGAGTCTTCTACTGAAATTTTGCTCAAGATAAGAAATGATAAAGATTATTTAGTTAGACCTGACAAATGGTGGAAAGAAAGAGAAATCATTTCTCGAAAGTTAATTTATAAAAAACAATATGAACTAGCTTATAAAATTAGTAGCAATCACGGAATGTCTGAAGGATCTGAATTTGCTGAAGCAGAATGGATGAGTGGTTGGATAGCACTAAGTTTTTTAAATGATCCACTTCTTGCTAAAGATCATTTTAAAAACTTTTTTGATAATGTTAATTATCCAATAAGTGTTTCTAGGGGCGCATATTGGTTAGGTAGATCATACGAAAAACTAAAAGATAAAGATCGATCGGAAAAATGGTATAAAGAGGCTACAAAATATTTAACTACATATTACGGACAACTAGCATTTTTAAAAATTAATCCTAATGGAAAATTTGAACTTGATAAAACAATGTTGGTTGAAGATGAATATAGAAAAGCTTTTTTTAATAAAGAATTAGTAAAAATCACACATCTTTTGCATGAATTAGATAAAGACAAGTATACAAAATTTATCTTAAGACATCTTGCTAATGATAACGTTTCTGAAGGCAGTGAACTTTTAGCTGCTGAACTTGCTACAAGTATCAGTAGATATGATTTTGCAATACAAGTATCAAAAATTGCCTCTTATCAAAAAAGATTTCATAACAAATACAATTATCCATTAATAAGCACACCTAAATACATTAATGGAAGAAAGATTCCTGAAAGCGCATTAATTTTATCAATTATAAGACAAGAAAGTGAATTTGATTTAAAAGCAAATAGTCATGCGGGTGCAAAAGGTTTAATGCAATTAATGCCTTACACAGCAAAATTAGTTGCTAAACAAGCAAAGTTTCCCTATACAAAATCTCGATTAACAACCGACCCAGAGTATAATATAAATTTAGGGTCTCATTATATTGCTGGTTTAATTCAGCAATATGATGGAGCTTATCCATTTGCAATAGCTGCGTACAATGCTGGCCCAAATAGAGTTAAATATTGGAAAAAATTAAATAAGGATCCACAAAAAAAACAAATAAATTATGTTGATTGGGTTGAGCTGATTAAATTTAGAGAGACTAGAAACTATGTTCAGCGTGTATTGGAAAATTATAATGTTTACAGATATGTGCTGGAACAAAACCCAATAGTAATGAAAGATTTTTTTAAAGATCAGCCTTTATATTAGTGGCGGAGAGAGAGGGATTCGAACCCTCGGTACAAGTTTCCTCGCACGGTCATTTAGCAAACGACTGGTTTCAGCCTCTCACCCATCTCTCCGTATGACATTGTGTAATAAGTGATTTTATTGAAAATTCAATATTTATAAAGTAATTATTCAATTATTATGGGAAATAAATACTCAGTATTTTCATTAATCAAAAACGCTTTTTCATACCATGAGAATTGGCAAAGAGCATGGAAAGACCCTACTCCAAAAAAAGAGTATGATGCTGTCATAGTTGGTGGAGGTGGTCATGGTTTAGCGACAGCATACTATTTAGCAAAAAAACACAATATGAAAAATATTGCTGTTGTTGAAAAAGGATGGATTGGTGGAGGAAACACTGGTCGTAACACTACAATTATCAGATCAAATTATTTATGGGACGCTAGTGCTGGACTTTATGATCACGCGCTAAAAATTTGGGAAGGATTATCTCAAGAGTTAAACTACAATGTAATGTTTAGTCAAAGAGGTGTAATGAATCTTGCTCACAATTTGCAAGATGTAAGAGATTTAAAAAGAAGAACACACGCAAATAGACTAAATGGTATTGATGCCGTTTACTTGAGTACAGAAGAAGTTAAAAAGTTTTGTCCAATTATAAATACATCTCAAGATATAAGATATCCGGTACTTGGTGGTACATTACAAAGAAGAGCTGGTACAGCAAGACATGATGCTGTTGCCTGGGGTTATGCTAGAGGTGCTGATGAAATGGGTGTTGATATAATTCAAAATTGTGAAGTAAAAGGTATAAAAAGAAATGGTGATAGTGTTGAAGGTATAGAAACAACAAAAGGATTTATTAAAACAAAAAAAATTGGAGTTGTGGCAGCTGGACATTCAAGTGTGATTGCTAATATGGCTGGAATAAGACTTCCTCTAGAGAGCAAACCTCTTCAAGCACTAGTATCAGAACCTGTGAAACCAATTATAGATACAGTTGTTATGTCAAACGCTGTACACGCTTATGTAAGTCAATCTGATAAAGGTGAATTAGTTATTGGCGCTGGAACAGATGATTATGTTTCATACACTCAGAAAGGAAGTCATCAAATAGTCGAGGGAACTCTAAATGCTATTTTAGAATTGTATCCAATTTTCAGCAGAATGAGAATGCTAAGACAATGGGGAGGAATAGTAGACATTTGTCCTGATGCAAGTCCAATATTAAGTAAAACTTCTATCAAAGGACTTTATTTTAATTGTGGTTGGGGTACAGGGGGTTTTAAAGCTACACCTGGATCAGGAGATTTATTTGCACACACAATTGCTAATGATGAGCCACACAAACTCAACGCAGCATTTAATTTAAATAGATTTGTAAGTGGAGACCTTGTTGATGAACATGGCGCTGCAGCAGTTGCTCACTAATGTTTGTTATTAATTGTCCATATTGTGGTGAGAGAGATCAGCAAGAATTTAAAGCTGGTGGTGAAGCTCATATTGAAAGACCAAAACAACCGACAGAACTTAGTGATGATGAATGGGCAGAATATTTATTTATGAGAAAAAATATTAAAGGTGTTCAATATGAAAGATGGAACCATGCTCATGGTTGTCGTAAATGGTTTAATATGATTAGAGACACTTCGAATGATGAGATTAAAGCAATCTATAAAATGGGAGAAAAACCCCCATCGATATAAAACAAATGTCAGAAAATTTAAGAGTTAAATCTAGTCAATATATTGATGAAACAACAAGAGTTTCGTTTAAATTTAATGGTACAACTTATTATGGATTTAAAGGAGACACTCTTGCTTCTGCTTTATTAGCAAATAATGTTCATTTAGTAGGTAGGAGTTTTAAATACCATAGACCAAGAGGTATAATGACATCAGGTTCTGAGGAGCCAAATGCAATTGTTCAAATTAATCCAAATACTAATAGAACTGAACCAAATGTTAGGGCAACTGAAGTTGAAATATATGAAGGAATGGAGGCATCAAGTCAAAATTGCTGGCCAAGTGTAAACTTTGATATTGGTGGAATAAATAATTTTTTATCACCCCTACTTCCAGCAGGATTTTATTACAAAACATTTATGTGGCCTGCAAGCTTCTGGGAAAAATATGAATACTTTATAAGACACTCAGCAGGATTAGGAAAATCACCAACGTTAAAAGATCCTGACATTTACGATCACAGAAATATTCATTGTGATGTTCTTGTAGTTGGCGCAGGTATATCTGGAATTCTAGCAGCTAAAAATGCTGCGAAGAATAATTACAAAACTTTACTTTTAGATGAAAAAAATGAATTAGGAGGATCAACTATTTATGAAAACAATGAAAGTAATAAAATTGATAATAAAATTTCATCTGAATGGTTAAAAAAAGAAATTGAAGAACTTAAAAATATTAAAAATTTAGAAATAAAAACTAGAACAAGTGTTGCTGCCTACCATCAATATAATTATTTGCTTGCAAGAGAGAACTTAACAGATCATTTAGAAAAAAAAGATAAGACAAATAAAATTAGACAAAGGTTACTTAAAATTAGAGCAAAGAAGGTAATTTTGGCAACAGGTGCTTTGGAAAGACCGATGGTATTTAATAATAATGATAGACCTGGAATAATGCTTTCTTCTGCAATTAAAAAATATAGTGATTTTTATGGTGTAGCCTGTGGTAGTAAGATTGTATTTTTTACAAATAATGACAGTGCATATGAAAGTGCACTTTCATTAAACGATAAAGGTATCAAAGTTGAAGCAATAGTTGATATTAGAAAGCAATCAGAAACAAATTTAGAAAAAAGAGTTATTAATGCAGGTATAAAAATATACTGGGAACATACAGTTGTTGATACCTTTGGTTATAAAAGATTAAACAACGTCTCAATAATGAAACTATCAAATGATGGAACTTCAGTAACTGGAAATAAAATTTCTATTTCATGCGATTGTTTAGGGGTTGCTGGTGGATGGACTCCAGCTGTTCATCTATATACTCAGTCAGGTAGCAAACTTGCTTTTGATGAGGACAAAAAAATATTTATTCCAAATAAAAATAATTTAGATCAAATAAGTGTTGGATCTTGTTGTGGTGATTTTAAACTTGATGAAATATTTAAAAACTTAAATGAAAAACTAAAAGATTTTTTAGATATAAATAAAACAGATTTTGAAAATATTACTGTTAATAACAACCAAGAGATTTCAAAAAGAAACATATGGTTATTACCATCTGATAAAGCTTTAGGCAAAACTAAGCCTTTTGTTGATTATCAAAATGATGCAACTGCAAAGGATATAAAATTAGCTCTAAGAGAGGGTTTCAGATCTATTGAACATGTCAAAAGATATACAACAACTGGGATGGGAACTGATCAAGGAAAATTAGGAAATATGCATGCTTTGGGAATAATAGCAGATACAGCAGGTGTTAAGATGGGAGAACTTGGAACGACTACTTTTAGACCTCCATACACTCCTTTAACATTTGGAACAATTGTAGGACGTAATGTTGGTAAGTTTTTTGATATTTTTAGAAGAACGCCTATGAATGATTGGCATGTTGAACAAAAAGCAGAATTTGAAAATGTTGGTCAATGGAAAAGAGCTTGGTACTACCCTATGAATGGTGAAACTATGCATCAAGCAGTTCAAAGAGAAAGCAAAGCTGTAAGAGAAAGTTCAGGAATATTGGATGCGTCCACACTTGGTAAGATTGATATACAAGGAAGTGATGCCTCAGAGTTTTTAAATAGAGTTTATACAAACGCATGGTCAAAACTTGGTATTGGCAAATGTAGATATGGTTTAATGTTAAATGAAGATGGTATGGTATATGACGATGGTGTTACGACGCGATTAGGTGAAAATCACTATCTAATGACAACAACAACTGGTGGTGCAGCAAACGTTCTTGGAAAATTAGAGGATTATCTTCAAACTGAATGGCCAGAATTAGATGTGTATTTAACTTCAGTTACAGATCAATTTGCTACAGCAAGTTTGTGTGGCCCTAATAGTAAAAAAATTCTTAAAAAAATTATTCCTGATTTAGATTTGTCTGATGAAAATTTTCCACACATGTCATTTAAAGAAGCAAAAATTGGAAGTATTGTTTGCAGAATTATGAGAATAAGTTTCACAGGAGAACAAAGTTTTGAAATTAACGTGCAAGCAAGTTATGGAAAAGCTCTATGGGAGAAATGTATAGAGGCTGGTAAAGAATTTAATATTACTCCTTATGGTACGGAAACGATGCACTTACTAAGAGCTGAAAAAGGTTTTATTATTGTTGGCCAAGATACAGATGGAACAATGACTCCAATAGATTTACAAATGGATTGGATTGTTAGTAAAAAGAAATATGATTTTATTGGCAAAAGATCTCTATACAGATCCGATACTATGAGAGAAGACAGAAAACAATTGGTGGGATTGTTAACAGATGACCCTGAGGTTGTATTAGAAGAAGGAGCACAAATTGTTTCTGAACTAGATAAAAAACCTGTTGAAATGCTTGGTCATGTTACATCAAGTTACTTTAGTCCAAATTTAAATAAATCTATAGCCCTAGCCGTTGTCAGAGGTGGAAAAGATATGATGGGTAAAAAACTATTTATTCCTATGGAAGATAAAACAATTAATGTAACTGTTTCAAATCCAGTTTTTTTTGATCAAACTAATGAAAGATTAAATGCTTAGTTATAATCAAGTAACAAATAGTGAAATTAATAACAACGGTGTTTCCATAAAAGAAATTGCACCAATAATGAAATTAAATTTAAGAGGTAAAACACGAGAATTTTTTACAAATGTAGGAAAAACTTTAAATATGATTTTGCCAACTGAGGCGAATACATCCTCATCTAGTGATAAACTTACTGCGATATGGTTAAGTCCAGATGAATGGATGATTGTATCAAATGAGACTACTAGCAAAGAAAACAATACATACCAATTAAATGATCTATTATTTAATAACATTTCAAAAACATCATTAGGGGCAGTAACTGATGTAACTGACCAATTTGTTCAATTAGAGATAAAAGGTGAAAAAATATATGAACTTTTTTCCTCAGGATGTCCTTTTAATTTTAACTTATTTCGTGAAAAAAAAGGGTCAACAACTCAAACTTTGCTAAATCATATAGATGTTATTATTCACAATAAAGACAAAGATTTAGTTAATTTATTTGTTAGAAGATCATTTGCTGAACACCTTTGGGAATGGATGGAAGATAGCTCTTCAAGATTATAAAGACTAATTTTTACGCCTATAATCCCACGGCATTTCAAATTTACCTTGCCAAATACCTAATTTATTTTTTTTGGCATTAATTTCATATGAAACATATTTTTTAGAATACTTTCTATATGCTACTGCATAACCATTTGAAACCATCCAAGAATTTAAATTTATATTTCTTTTAAAACACTCACCTATTAACCTTTTATACCTATCAACGTCTATAACATTACAATTCAATTTTTGATTATTAATCTTTTTAATTAACTTTTGAGTAGATACTTCTCCACACATATAATCTTTAGTTAAAGACATAAAAGATATTGTTAAATAAGTTTTTTTACATTTTTGTTTTTTTTCAGGTGCATCAATACCGTATAATCTAATTTTTTTTGAATTGATCTTAATTGTATCTCCGTCAACAACTTTAGCAAAACCTGATATTTTATTTAAATTTTCAGATCTTACATCTTTATATGTAAGTATAAAAAATATAGATGAAATAATTATCAAAATTATCAATTTCTTTTTTGTATAAAACATTAACCGGTAGTTAATTTATTGTTAATATAATATTTAACATAAAAGAATAGTAAGATTGATATTAACCATTGCAATATTGCCCAGATATAAAAGAAAGTTTTAAAGTCTGCATCAATAGAACGTGCTATATAATAAGATAAAAATGGAACCAAAACATTCCTTAATATATTGTTAATCATTGCTTTCTCAGATTTTTTTAAAGCCATAAAAAAACCATTTGATAGAAAAAAAATTGGGTATGCTGGTAAGATAAATGCAGAAATTTTTAAATACATTGACCCATATTCAATAACTTCCGTGTTAGATGAGAAAAATTTTGGCATTAAATCTGCAGTTACAAACACCAATACTCCAGACGCTAACATTATAATCAAGCCGTATTTTACAGATGTAAAATAAGATTGCTTTACTCTATCATAATATTTCGCACCTATATTCTGTGCAATAATTGATATTATTGCTGTATTTATCCCTAATACAGGCAGTAAGACAACCTGCTCTATCCTTGTTGCTGCTCCATAACCAGCAACGGCATATTCTCCTGTAAATGCAACATAAGTAAATACAATCGTTGCAGCAATTGAGTACCCAAGAATAGCTATTGTGATTGGCATTGATTGGAAGAAAATGTTTTTAATGTAGAAAAATTTAATCTTAAAATTTTGAATAGTGATCTCTTTAATACGTTTATTTTTTAACAATTTAATTAAAACGATTATTAGAGAAAGAAATTGGGCAATCAAAGTTGCATAACCTATACCCGCAACACCAAAAGCTGGGATAAATAAAAATCCAAATATAAATATTGGATTTAATAAAATGTTTAAAAAAAAAGATAATATAAGAGCATTTCTATATGTAACTGTATCTCCCTCAGCATGAAGAAATGAGTTTAATGCAACAACTAGAATAAAGAGAATAGTTCCATAAAATATTACATTAGTATACTCAAGGCCAAGAGTAATTACCTCTCTCGATGAATTCATGGTTAAAAATAATTTTTCAGAAAAACTAAAGCCAATTATTGATACAATTATTGAAATTATTACTGAATAAAGAATGATATTTGTAAAATAACCTAATACATTTTTTTCATTTTTTTCTCCAATACTACTTCCAATTAATGAAGTGCCCGCAACAGTGACACCAATAGATGTAGCGATAATTAGAAAGTAGATTGGAAAGGATTTACTTAAAGCAGATAAAGCTTCAGGTGAAATTTTCCCAGCATAAAAAGTATCAACTAAAGTGTACAATGTTTGAAATAATGTTCCAACACTTGCTGGTATTGCAAGTTTTTTTATAAGTTGAGAGACGTCATCTTTTAATAAATTCATTTCTTTAAACTAAAAATATTTTAATATTCTTTTTGAAAGATATGACTTTTTCCAGTTTTTTTGGCAAGGTTAATTTGTTTTTGTCTCATTCTAAATCTTGATTTTTGATCATTTGTTAAATTATCGTGACAATTTGGACAAGAAACACCTTCTTCATATTTTTTAGATTTTTTATCTTTTGGAGAAATTGGTTTTCTACAACCACTACACATTGAGTAAGAACCTATTTTCAAACCATGCTTTAAACTAATTCTGTTATCAAATACGAAGCACTCACCTTTCCATAAGCTTTTTTTTGGGTCTGTTTTTTTTAAATAATTTAAAATACCACCCTTTAATTGGTAGACATTATTGTAGCCTTTGTTTTCCAAAAAAACTGACGCTTTTTCACACCTAATGCCTCCAGTACAAAACATAGCAATAGGTTGATTTTTTTTTAATTTTTTAAGATATTTTGGAAAATCTCGAAAATTATCTACATCTGGATTAATTGAACCTTTAAAAGTTCCAACTTTATATTCAAAAGGTTTTCTTGCATCAATTAAGACTGTTTTTTTGTCTTTTATTAAAGAGTTCCACTTTTGAGGGTTAACATGACTATCTTTTTTTTTAATTCTCTTTTTTAAACTTAAATTCATTGGAACCACTTCTTTTTTAATTTTTACTTTTGGTTTATGAAATGGCTGAAAAGAGCTTTTTGAATTGTTAATGCTATCAAATTTTTCAAATTTAAATAATTTGTGCAAATAATCTTTAATCAATTTAATATCTTTTTTTTTTCCAGAAATTGTTCCATTTAATCCTTCCTTGGAAATAATAATTGTTCCTCGTATGTTTTTATTCAATAATTGATCTTGAAGTATTTTTTGATTTTTCTTTAAATAAGAAATTTTAATAAACTTATAAAATCCAAAAACATCAAACATTATAATTTTCTACAAACTGTCATACCATCACCTAATGGAACTATAATTTTTTCAACTCTTTTATCTTTAGAAATATAATTATTAAAATCTTTTATAGTTAAAGTGATTTTATCATCACTATTTTCATCAACAATTTGACCGTACCATAGAACATTATCAATTATTATTAAGCCATTTTTCTTTAAAAATATTAAAGATTTTTCATAATATTCTTTATAATTTTTCTTATCAGCATCGATAAAAATTAAATCAAAATCATTTTCTTTTATTTCGCTCAAACTTTCTAAAGCAGGTTTAATTATTGTTTGAATTTTATGACTTTGTTTTGCTTTTTCAAAAAATTTTATTGCAATTTCGTTAGTTTCTTGATTTTTGTCTAAAGCAATAATTCTACCATCTTCTGGTAAAGCAAGAGCCATTGACAAAGCACTTAAGCCAGTAAAAGTTCCAATCTCTAGGATTTTTTTAACATTAGATGTTTTTACTATTAAGTGTAAAAATTGAGATTGTGAGATAGATATTTGCATCCTTTTAATATCTCCCAAGGACTCATTATAAGAAATAATCTCTTTTTGAACTGAATGAAGATCTAGTCCATTATTTAAAATGTACTCTTGAATTTTAGTGCTAATTTTTAGGTCTGAGCCCATGAACCTAAAGTTTTTTCTTTAAAATCTCATTTACTAGCTGAGGGTTAGCTTTTCCACCTGAAACTTTCATTACTTGTCCAACAAAGAAGCCAAATAATTTAACTTTACCAGATTTATATTCAGTAGCTTTATCTCTATTGCTATCAATTACTTTATCAATTAAAGCCTCTAAAGCTTTTGGATCACTTTCTTGTTTTAAACCTTTTTCTTCAACAATTTTTTTAGGATCCTTGTCCCCTTCCATCATTTGTTCAAAAACAGTTTTTGCAATTTTTCCAGAAATTGTTCCATCCTTAATTAAATTAATTAATTTTGATAAATTACCGGCACTAATTGGACTATCGGTTATTTCTAAATTTTTTTCATTAAGTACAGCAAATAATTCACCTATGATCCAGTTTGTTGCTAATTTAACGTCTGATTTTTTAACAACATCTTCAAAATATTTTGAGGTTTCTATATCTGAGACCATGATATTTGCTTCATATGGTGTTAATTTAAATTGATCTATAAATCTCTTTTTCTTTTCATCGGGTAACTCTGGTATTTCTGATTGTAATTGATCGATAAATTTATCAGAAACTTCTAATGGTAATAAATCAGGGTCTGGAAAATATCTATAATCATGAGCATCTTCTTTTGATCTCATGGATCTAGTTTCATTTTTTTTAGTATCAAAAAGTCTTGTTTCTTGATCAACAGATTGTCCATCTTCAATTAAATCGACTTGTCTATTTGCTTCATATTCAATTGCCATTTGCATGAATTTAATAGAATTAACGTTTTTAATTTCACATCTAGTACCAAAATCTTTTGTTCCTTTTTTTCTTACAGAAACATTAACATCTGCTCTCAAAGATCCTTCCTGCATATTACCATCACAAGTTCCTAAATATCGCATAATTGATCTTAATTTCTTAATATAAGCATTAACTTCCTCTGGTGATCTTAAATCAGGTTTGCTAACAATTTCCATTAAAGCTACACCTGACCTATTTAAATCAACAAAGGTGTTTTTTGGGTCTAAATCATGGATACTTTTACCCGCATCTTGTTCTAAGTGTAATCTTTCAATACCAACCTCTTTTTGACCATCTGGCATATCCAAAATAACTTTACCTTCACCAACTATTGGGTCCTTAAATTGAGAGATCTGGTATCCTTGAGGTAAATCAGCATAAAAATAATTTTTTCTATCGAATACTGATCGTTTGTTAATTTTAGCTTTTAATCCTATTCCAGTTTTAATTGCTTGCTTAACACAAAATTCATTAATCACTGGAAGCATTCCAGGAAAAGCAGCGTCTACTAAACTTACCTGTGTGTTTGGTTCAGCGCCAAATTTAGTAGCTGATGTAGAAAATAACTTTGATTGGGAAAGTACTTGAGCATGAACTTCTAAACCAATGACAACTTCGTATTGATTATCTTTTCTATTAATTAAATATTCTGATTTTTCTTTACTCACTTAATCCACCAATCAGTTATTTTATTTTTAAAATTAATTTTTTCTTCCATTGCATAAGCAATATTTAAGATATTTTGTTCATCAAATGCTTTTCCAATAATTTGTAAACCTAAAGGATAACCTTTACTGTCATGACCAGCTGGAATAGAAATTCCTGGCAAACCTGCTAAATTTACAGGAACGGTAAAGATATCGTTTAAGTACATTGAAACTGGGTCATTTGTTTTTTCACCAATTTTAAAAGCAGAACTTGGAGTTGATGGCGTTAATATTGCATCTACTGTTTTGTACGCTTCATCAAAATCATTTTTAATTAGTTTTCTAACTTTTTGAGCTTTCAAATAATATGCATCGTAATAACCTGAAGATAAAACATATGTGCCTATCATTATTCTTCTTTGAACTTCGGCTCCAAATCCCTCTGATCTAGTTTTTTCATACATATCAATAAGATTTTCTCCATCAGCCCTAAAGCCATATTTAACGCCATCATATCTTGCAAGATTAGAAGATGCTTCAGCTGGTGCCACTATATAGTAAGTTGGTAAAGCATAATTTGTGTGTGGAAGAGAAATATCAATTATTTCCGCGCCACAATCTTTAGCATACTCAATACCTTTCTGCCAAAGATCATCAATTTCTTTTGGCATTCCATCAACTCTATATTCTTTTGGTATACCTATTTTTTTTCCTTTAATGTCTTTTGTTAATTCTTTGCTGTACTGGTTTCTTTTAAAATCAATAGAAGTTGAGTCTTTTTGATCGTATGAGCTAATTACCTCTTGCAACAAAGCACAATCTTGAACATTTTGAGCCATTGGACCAGCTTGATCAAGAGAAGATGCAAAAGCAACTATTCCGTATCTTGAACAACTACCATAAGTTGGTTTTAAACCCACTGTACCAGTAAATGACGCCGGTTGTCTAATAGATCCACCTGTATCAGTTCCAATTGTAATTGGAGTTAATTGTGCTGCTACAGCAGAAGATGAACCACCAGATGAACCACCTGGAACTAAATTTTTATCAATCGGATTTTGAACATTTCCAAAAAAACTTGTTTCATTTGATGATCCCATTGCAAATTCATCGCAATTTAATTTACCAATAAGAATTGCTCCCTCATGCCAAATATTCTGAGTAACAGTAGACTCATAAGTAGGTACAAAATTGTTTAATATTTTGCTACCAGCTGTTGTTCTTACATTAGCTGTACAAAATAAATCTTTTACAGCCATTGGTATTCCTGGTAATTTTAAATCCAATTTTGGGTTGTCATCAAATTTTTTAGCTTTTCCTAAAGCATTACTAAAATCTTCAGTAATATATGTGTTTAATTCTTTTGATTTTTCTGATCTATCAACAAAAGCTTTGGTAACTTCTGAAGAAGAAAGTTTTTTTTCTTTAATATTATTAACTAATTCAGAAAGTGTTTGCTTGGTTATATCAGACATTATTCTATAACTTTTGGTACAACAAAATAATCTTCATTATCTTTTGGAGAATTTTTTATTATTTGTTCCCTTAAATTTTTACTTTTAACTTCATCAGGTCTTAATTTTAAAGTCGTTTCAGCCACTGATGTGAGTGGTTCAACATTTTCAGTTTTAAGTTCATTGAGTTTTTCAATGAAATCAAAAATCGAATTCAAATCACTAGCAAGTTTTTCAGCTTTTTTCTCATCTACTGAAATTCTTGATAATTTAGATATGTGCTTTATGGTTTTAAGATCGATGCTCATATGATATTTAAATATGACGCAAACTATCACTATAGTTTAAAATATACAACATGATCACAATAGAAGAATTTAAAAAAAAACAGTCAGAAAAATGTCGTTTGATAGGTTTAGATTTGGGCTCAAAAAGAATTGGTGTATCAATTTGTGACGAAAAGCAATTAATTGCTACCCCTTATAAAACTATACATAAATCAAAAAATAATGAATTAATTGAAGAGTTAAAAAACATTATTCAAGAGAATGACATCAAGGCAATTATCATTGGTTATCCTTTAAATATGGATGGATCTTCAGGCTCTTCAGCACAATCAGTCAATGATGTGTCTAAAAATATAGATAAAGAGATAGATGTTGATGTGTGTCTTTGGGATGAAAGACTATCAACTGTTGGGGCTTTTAATTTATCAAGCCAATTAGATGTTAATGTATCTAAAAGAGAAAAGAATATAGATCAGAACGCAGCAGCTTTTATTCTTCAGGGAGCCATAGACTATCTAAATAATTAATCCTTGCCATTCAATGGCTTTATAGTTATAGAGTTAATTTTAATGGCAAAAAACATCAAAGCTATTAAAATTTCTCAAAAACATTTGTTAGGTATCCAAGATCTATCAGTTAGTGATATTAACTACATTTTAGATGAATCTGAAACTTTCATTAAATTAAATCAGAGTAAGAACAAAAAAATTGATGTTCTTAGAGGCAAAACTCAAATTAATCTATTTTTTGAACCATCAACAAGAACACAAAGTTCATTTGAGTTAGCTGGAAAAAGACTTGGTGCAGATGTGATGTCAATGAATATGAATAATTCAGCAATTAAAAAAGGTGAAACTTTAATTGATACAGCAATGACTCTAAATGCGATGCATCCTGACATTATTGTAATAAGACATCAAGATTCTGGAGCATGCAATTTGTTATCTCAGAAAGTAAATTGTGTAGTATTAAATGCAGGTGATGGAAGGCGTGAGCACCCTACTCAAGCATTACTGGACGCTTTAACAATAAGAAATAGAAAGAAAAAAATTGAAGGATTAAAAATTGCTATATGTGGAGATATTCTTCATTCCAGAGTCGCAAGATCAAATATTTATTTACTAACAATGCTTGGTGCTGAAGTAAATATTGTTGCCCCAACAAATTTGATGCCAAAAGAAATTGAAAGGTTTGGTGTCAATACTTTTACCGATATGAAAAAAGGACTGAAAGATTGTGACATTGTAATGATGCTAAGATTACAAAATGAGAGAATGACAAGTTCTTATTTATCATCAAATAGAGAGTATTATGAATATTACGGTTTAACACCTGATAAATTAGATCATGCTAAACCTGATGCGCTAATAATGCATCCTGGCCCAATGAATAGAGGTATTGAAATAGATACTAGATTGGCAGACGATATAAATAAAAGTGTAATCAAAGAGCAGGTTGAACTTGGAGTTGCTGTAAGGATGGCCTGTTTAAAAATATTTTGTGAATAAATGAAAAAACAATACTTTATTAACGCAAATATAATTGATCCACAAAATTCAATTAATGAAAATGGAGGACTAATTGTTAGTGAAGAAGGTAAAATTGAAGCAGTAGGAAAAAAAGTAAATACAAATAATTTACCATCTAGAGAAAAACCAATTGATTTAAAAGGAAAACATATATTCCCTGGTTTAGTCGATATGAGAGTTTTTGTTGGAGAACCTGGGTATGAGTATAAAGAAAATTTTAGAACTTTAAGTAATGCAGCTCTATCTGGAGGAGTAACATCTGTGGTAACAATGCCTAATACAGATCCTGTAATTGATAATGTTTCAATAGTAGACTTTTTAAAACGAAGAGGACGAGATAAATCTAAGATTAATATATTTCCATGCGCATCTCTTACGCAAAATGTAGAGGGAACAAATATGACGGAATTTGGATTGTTAGCTAGTAAAGGGATTGTAGCATTTACAGATGGTGTAAAGACAATTCAAAATACTAGATTAATGTCAAGAATAATGAATTCAGCGAAGGATTTAGGATGCCTAATAATGCAACATGCTGAGGATTATGAGTTGGCAAAAAACGGTATGATAAATTCAGGTATAATCGCTACAAAACTTGGGTTATCAAGTATACCAGATGTGGCTGAGAGAATAATTATTGAACGAGATTTAACATTGTTAGAAAAAGCAAAGTGTCGATATCACATATCTCAACTATCATCAGGCAAATCAGTAGAAATCATTAAACAAAGAAAAAATGATATTAAATTTTCTTGTGGAGTTTCAATAAATAACCTTTCCTTAAATGAAAATGATATTGGAGATTTTAAAACATTTTTAAAATTATCTCCGCCATTGAGAAAAGAAGAAGATAGATTGGCTTTAGTCCAAGGATTAAAAGATAAAACAATTGATGTCATTGTTTCAGATCATAAACCCGAAGATGAAGAATCAAAAAGATTGACATTTTCGCAAGCAGCAACAGGTGCGTCTGGTATAGAAACTTTATTGTCTTTAAGTTTGGAACTATTTCATAATGGATCTGTAAAACTTGAAACAATAATCCAAGCACTAACATCTAATCCAGCTAAAATTTTAAATATCAATAAAGGAAATCTTTCAATTGGTAATGATGCTGACTTTTGTATAGTTGATATAAATAAACCTTGGATTGTAAAAAAAGAAAATTTAATTTCTAAATCCAAAAATACGTCTATTGAGGACAAAAAACTTCAAGGAAAAGTAACCAATACATTTGTAAAAGGTAAAGAATTATTTAAGATATAAAAATGGAATTATTGACAATAGGTATTGTCTCCTACCTAATGGGTTCTATCCCTTTTGGATTAATATTAACTAAAATATTTTTAAAAAAAGATATTAGAGAAATTGGATCAGGTAACATTGGAGCAACAAATGCTCTAAGAACTGGTAATAAATTTATTGGTTATTCAACTTTAATACTTGATATAGTTAAAGCTGTTATCCCAGTTTTATATGTAAAAGTAAGTTTTCCTGATCTGATTTATGTATCAGCTTTATGTGCTTTTCTAGGTCATGTTTTTCCAGTTTGGTTAAGGTTTAAGGGTGGTAAGGGAGTAGCAACTTATGTTGGTATATTATGTAGTATAAACATAATATTTGGGTTAGTTTTTGGCATTTGTTGGCTTGTAACTTTTTTTATTTCTAAATTTTCGTCATTAGCATCACTGATTGGATCATTCTCAATTCCTATTTATTTGTTAATTTTTGATTCAACAGAAAATGAAATATTTTTTGGGATAATGTTTATTTTAATATTTTATACTCATAGAGAAAATATTAAACGACTGATAAATAAAGAGGAAAACAAGACTAAAATTTATTAATTTGACTATCAAACACTTTTAAGTAGTTTGTTAAATTATGAATCTAGTGATAGTTGAAAGTCCAGCAAAAGCTAAAACCATCAACAAATACCTTGGTGATAATTATACTGTTTTAGCTAGTTATGGCCATATAAGAGATCTACCATCGAAAAATGGATCGGTTGATCCTGATCATAATTTTAAAATGGAATGGGAAGTTGATAGTTTTTCAAAAAAATATTTAAAAGAAATAACTGATGTTGCAAAAGAATCCTCTAAAATAATACTTGCGACTGACCCTGACCGTGAAGGTGAAGCTATAGCATGGCATGTTAAAGAATATCTTGATGAAAAAAAACTTTTAAAAGATAAAGAAATTGAAAGAGTTGTTTTTAATGAGATAACAAAAAAAGCCGTAATTCATGGCATTGAAAATCCACGACAAATCGAACCTTTGTTGGTGGATGCCTATATGGCAAGAAGAGCTCTTGATTACTTGGTTGGTTTTAATATTTCTCCAATACTTTGGACTAAACTACCTGGATCAAAATCAGCTGGAAGAGTTCAGTCTGTAGCTTTAAAATTAATCACTGAAAGAGAGCATGAAATAGAATTATTTAATCCAGAGGAATTTTGGACACTTACTCTTAAATTTGGAGATGATAATAAAAATACTATTACTGCAAGCATCTCACAATTAAATGGTAACAAAATAGAAAAATTTACTTTTAGAGACAAGAATAGCATTGAAAAAGCAATCAAAGAAATAAAAGAAAAAAGATTTCAAATAACAGATATTTCGTCAAAAGTCGTAAAAAGAAACCCCTCAGGTCCATTTACAACTTCAACATTACAACAAGTAGCATCTAATAGGTTAGGTTTTGGAGCTTCAAGAACAATGCAAATTGCACAAAAACTATATCAAGGTGTTGAGATTGATGGGGATACTGTTGGATTGATTACTTATATGAGAACTGATGGAACTAATTTATCAGCTGATGCAGTAAATGATTTTAGAAATTTTATTAAAAATGAGTATGGTAATGAATATTTACCTGCTTCTGCAAATAATTATTCAGGTAAAAAAGCTAAGAATGCACAAGAAGCTCATGAGGCTATTAGGCCAACAGATATAAATAGAGCACCCGACACTTTAAAAAAATATTTAAGTAGTGATCAACAAAAACTATACAATTTAATTTGGTCCAGAGCTTTGTCCTCACAAATGGAAGTTGCTCAATTTGATAGAAATACCATAACAATAGAGTCAGAAGATAATCGGACAATATGTAAGGCAAGTGGCTCAGTATTAAAATTTGATGGTTTTTTAAAAGTTTACTCAAATACAAGTAAAGATGATGATGAAGAAATTTTACCAGAAATGTCTAAAGGGCCAATTAATATTGAAGCATTAATAGATGAACAACATTTTACACAGCCACCTCCAAGATACTCTGAAGCAAGCTTAGTCAAAAAATTAGAGGAATTGGGAATTGGTAGACCTTCTACTTATGCAAGTATAATTTCCACAATAGCTAATCGAGGTTATGCAGAAATAATAAATAAAAGGTTTTTTCCAACAGATCGTGGAAAACTTATCTCTGCCTTTTTAGAAAAATTATTCTCTAAATATGTTGATTATAACTTTACTGCAGGTTTAGAAGATCAATTAGATGAAATTACAACAGGGAAGGAAAGCTGGATAAAAGTTTTAGAGATGTTTTGGAAAGATTTTAATAATAATGTTTCTGAAGTTAAGGAGAAAAGAACTAGAGAAGTGTTAGATCTTTTAAATGAAAGTCTAGGTGCTTTAATTTTTGATACCGATAAAGATGGAAATATTGTTCGAAAATGCCAGCTATGTGATACGGGTTCACTAAGTCTTAAAAATAGTTTTAGAGGTGGAGCTTTTATAGGATGTTCAAATTATCCAGAGTGTAAATTCACTAGACCCTTGTCCAAGGCTAAAGCAGCAGCTCAATCACAGTTAGCAGAGCCTAAATTTTTAGGAAAACATGAAAATGGTAATGATATATATCTGAAAAATGGAAGATTTGGTCCCTATCTTCAATATGAAAAACTTGAGGAAGAAAAATTAGAGGAGACAAAAACTAAAAAAAAGAAAAAAACTAAAAAATCTAAACCGGATGTAAATGAATTAATTAAAAATGTTTCTATACCAAAAGGTTTGGAGTTAGAAAGTATAGATATAGAAAAAGCTCAATTTTTATGTTCTCTACCAAAATCAATTGGAGTCAACCCTGATAATCAAAAAGAAATTATTTTAAATACTGGAAGATTTGGTCCTTATTTAAAATGTGAAAATAAATCTGCTAGAATAGAGAATATAGATGAAATTTTCTCTATAGGATTAAATCGAGCAATTACTCTTATTGCTGAAGCAAAACCAGGAAGAATGTCTTCTTCAATTATTAAGGATTTAGGAGAACACCCAGAAGATAAAAAACCAGTTAGAGTAATGAAGGGACAATATGGTCCTTACATTAAATATAAATCTTTAAATGCAACAATTCCTGAAGAAAAAGATCCAACAGAGCTTACAATGGAAGAGGCTTTAATCTTAATTGAAAAAAGAAGAGAATACGACAAAAACAAAAAAGGCAAAAATAAAAAGAAAAAATGAAAAAATTATTTATAATTTTCTTAGTTTTTTTTTTAAAAAGTGCCTTTTCATTTGCAGAAGAAAATAAATGTAATCAATTTAAAAAATTATCAAAAGAGTACATAGAATGTAATGCAAAGAAATTAAAAGAAGCAAGTTCAAAAAAAGCTAAAGAATTAAAGGATGGAACATCAAAAAAAACTCAAAAATTAAAAGAAGGAACATCTAAAAAAGCCAAAGAACTGAAAGAAAATCTTGTAGAAATTGGAGATAAAGTTAAAAATAAGATTAAAAAAAAAGAATAGTTAATGAATTTTGGTAAAAAAATAGAAGAATTAAAAATAGAACTTCCGGAGGCGAAGCCTCCTGTTGGATCTTATGTTGCAACAAAAAAAACAGGAAATTTACTTTTTATTTCTGGTCAAATTTCGATTAATGAAAATGGAGAATTAATTAAGGGAAAAGTTGGAAAAGATTTAACCACAGAACAAGGTTATGAAGCTGCAAAAAGATGTGGATTAAGTTTAGTTGCTCAAGCAAAAGCTGCTTGTGATGGAGATTTGTCTAAAATAAAATCATGCATCAAATTAACTGGATTTGTTAATTCAACAAATGACTTTACTGAACAGCCGAAAGTAATTAATGGAGCTTCAGATTTAATTGCATCAATATTTGGAGATGTTGGCATGCACACAAGAGCTGCGGTTAGTACCAATAGTCTACCACTTGGTGTTTCTGTAGAAGTTGATGCTATATTTGAATTAAACTAAACTATCTTCCAATACCAAAATATTTTATACCCAGTTTCTCTATTTTAGTTGGTGAGAATATATTTCTCATATCGTAAATAATAAGTTTTTTATTCTTAGAAAGTTTTCTAAAATTAATTGATTTAAAGTCATTCCATTCTGTATGAATAATTATAACGTCTGAACCAGAAATACAGTTTTGTATTGAATTAGCATATTCTACATTTTTTAGATTGTTGAATTCTTTTTTGGAACCAGTGGGATCATAATATTTAATCTTTGCTCCCCTTTTGGATAGATAAGGAATTATTTTTAAACTTGAGGAGTCTCTCATATCATCAGTGTTTGCTTTAAATGTGACTCCCAAAAATGAAACTTTTTTATTATTAAATTTTTTAATTATTGAATGAAGCCTTTTAAGTAATAAATCTGATCTATTCTGATTAGATTTAATAACACTTTTAATTACAGATAAATTAGATTTAAATTTATCAGCTGTAGATACAATAGCTTTAGTATCTTTTGGAAAACAAGAGCCTCCATATGCAGGACCAGCTCTTAAAAATCTACTTCCTATTCTGTTATCAAGTCCAATTCCTATGGATATATCTTCAACATCGATACCAGTTTTTTCGCATAAATTAGCAATTTCATTTATAAATGTAATTTTAGTTGCTAAAAAAGCATTAGAAGCATATTTAATTAACTCAGCAGCTCGTCTATTTGTAGAAACATATTTCGCACCTTTTGAAATTAATGGAGAATATAAATTTCTAAGTATTTTTTTTGATTTTTCTTCGTTTGAACCAACAACTACTCTATCAGGATAAATAAAATCTCTAATTGCCTCACCTTCTCTCAAAAATTCAGGATTAGATACTACTGAAAACAACCTTTTATTTACTTTTTTTGAAATAATCTTTTCTAGCTCATCACCTGTAGTAACAGGAACAGTAGATTTTGTTATTATTATTTTAAATTTATTAATTGATTTAGATATTTCTTTTCCAACTGAATAAACTTGAGAAAGGTCAGCACTGTTACTATTTTTTTTAGTTGGTGTTCCTACGCATATAAAAATTATGTCAGATTTTCTTACAGATTCTTTTAAATTTGTTGAAAAATTTAATCTATTATTTTTTATATTTTTTTTGACTAATTCCTCTAAACCTGGCTCGTAGATAGGTATTTTACCATTCTTTAAATTATTAATTTTATTATTATCTTTATCTACACAAATAACATCATTGCCTAAGTCTGAAAAACAGACACCACTTACCAAACCAACATAACCAGTTCCTATCATGCAAAGTTTCATAGTTTACCTATTTCTTTATTTGAATTAATAAATCCTTGCATTGTCCCACAGTCTAAATACTTTCCTAAAAAATTGTGAGCAATAAATTTTTCACCTTCTTTAATTAAAGTTTGAATTGCATCTGTTATATGTATTTCACCACCATTACCAGGTTTCTGTTTAGCTAGTTTTTTAAATATAGTTTTAGGAAGAATGTACCTTCCTATCACAGCTTTATTTGAAGGAGCTTTTTTAACATCAGGTTTTTCTACCACACCATTAATTAAATAATCATTTTTTGAAATTTTTTTATTTAAACTATAGATACCCCATCTTGAAACTGTTTTGGAATTAACCTTCATGCTAGCCATCACAGATGCTTTATTTTTATGATGAACTTTAATCATATCTTTAGAACAGTTTTTTTTTATTATTAAATCATCTGGCAATAACATTAAAAAATATTTATCCTTTATATATTTTCTTGTTTTAAATACAGCATCACCTGTTCCTTTAGGTGTATTTTGATATACAAACTTTATTAATTTTTTATATTTTAATATTTTTTTATATTCAGCAATTATTCTAGAGTCTTTTTTCTTTTTAATAATTTTATTATAAAAAGCGTCACTGTAGAAATAATTTTTAATCATCTTTTTTTTATTTGATATGATAAAAACAATTTCTTTAATCCCAGCTTCAATGCACTCATCTAAAATATATTCAATTCCAGGCTTTCCATTTATTGGAAGAAGTTCTTTTGCAAAAACACTTGTTAAAGGCAAAAGCCTAGTTCCTTGACCTGCTAGAGGAATAATTGCTTGTTTAATCATATAAATGTTTTACTTATCTAGAATTTTAATACAAATGAAAATTATATTAAATAATAATTCATTATTTAAATCTTTAAGGCCATTTAATGATATTGGTTTTGTTCCCACAATGGGAAGTATTCATGAAGGTCATTTATCACTTATTGATAGATCAAATCGAACTTGCAAAAAGACAATAGTAAGTATTTTTGTTAACCCCAAACAATTTAATAACAAAAAAGATTTCAAGAATTATCCCACAAATATTAAAGAGGATATAAAAATTTTAAAAAAAACTAAAAAGGTTGATTTCTTATACATCCCAAAATTCAAAGATATTTACAATAATAGTAAAAAATCAAACATAAAAATTGGAAATAAAGATAAAATTTTATGCGCTAAATATAGAAAAGGACATTTCGAAGGAGTACTAGATGTAATGGGAAGACTAACTAATTTGGTAAATCCAAAAAAAATATTTATGGGAAAAAAAGATTATCAACAATATTTCTTAATAAAAAATTATTTAAAAAATAAATATAAAACTTCTATTATTCCATGCAAAACTATTAGAAATAAAAACAAAATAGCTTTATCTTCCAGAAATAATCATTTGGATTTAAATGGTATTAAAAAAGCAAGTTTTCTAACCAAAAGTCTAATTAAATTAAAAAGAAATTTAGTGAAAAATAAAAAAATAAAACAAAATTTAAGAATTCAAATGAAATATTTTGAGAAATTTTTAAAAATTAAAATTGAATACTTAGAATTAAGATCAATTAAAAATCTTAAAATATCTAATACTGTAAGAGATTCACGTTTATTTGTTGCTTATTATATTGATAACGTAAGATTGATTGATAATTTTTAGAGAAAGTAAGCTCCAACACCTAAAAATGAGACAAAACCTATAACATCAGTAATGGTGGTAACAAAAACACTCGATGCAATTGCAGGATCAATATTCATTTTTTTTAAAGTAAAAGGAACAAGAATACCAAACAGTCCAGCTATAATCATAGTAAGTACCATTGATATTGAAATGATTATTGAAAGAATACTATCTTGAAACCAAATTTGAACTATTAAAGCACTTATGACAGCAAATATAATTCCATTTAATATGCCAATTGAAAATTCTTTAAAAACATTTGATGAAAAATTATTTTGAGTTAAGTCATTTGTTGCAATTGTTCTGACTGTAACAGCCAATGTTTGCATACCTGCATTTCCACCCATTGAAGCAACAATTGGCATCAGGAAAGCAAGAACAACCATTTGCTCAATAGTTGCTCCAAATAAGCTAATACACCAAGTTGCTAAGAAGGCTGTAAATAAATTCAATAAAAGCCAATTAAATCTTCTTTTAGTTTTTGTAACAACACCATCGGTAATTTCCTCATCACCTACACCAGCTAACCTCAATGCATCCTCCTCCGCCTCTTCTTTCAGGACTGTAAGAACATCATCGTTCATAATCATTCCTACCAATTTATTATTTTTATCAATTACGGCTGCTGAATTTAGATTGTAATTTTCAAATAGATTAGCCACCTCTTCTTTGTCCATATCAACAGGCACTAATAATTGAGACTCAGACATGATGCTTGCCATTTTTGTGTCTCTTGGTGAAGTAAGCACTCTTGATGATGGAACAGTTCCAATAGGTTTAAATTCTTCATTAACAATAAAAATTTCCAAAAATTCTTCAGGCAAATCTTTATTTTCTCTCAAATAGTCAATTGTTTGACCTACAGACCAGTTGCTTGGTATAGCTGTAAACTCACGCTGCATAAGTCTAGCAGCAGTATCTTCAGGATAGCTTAAGCTTTCTAACAGAGCAAATCTGTCTTTAGGAGGCAATGAGCTTAATATAGTGTTCTTGTCTTCTTCAGGTACATTTTCTAAAATCGAAATAGCATCATCTGACTCTAAGTTGGTAAGAATAGTTACAATTGAATCTGAAGATAAATATTTAATTATCTCAGTTTGTATAGACTCATTTAATTCTACAAAAACCTCTGCATCAATATTAAAATTATTTAGTTTAATTAAACTTTCTCTATCACTAATACTTAAGTGTTCAATTATGTCTGCTGCATCAGCAGGATGCATTTCATTGAATGAATCATTAATAAATTTTGCATCATTGTCAGCTATTTTAGAGGTAACAACTCTCAAATATTCTTTATTGAATTCAAAATTTACTTTTTTATCTTTAGTTTTTTTAATTAAAGACATAAATGTACCTATAATTTAGTTGTGCACTATTAATACATAATTAAAATATTACAAATTTTAAATGGATATAGAGATCAAAAAGTCAATAAAACCGGTAAATTATTTTGAGGCAATTGATCTATTAGAGTCTAGATTAAAAAATATTACAGCTAATAAAGAAAAAGAATTAATTTGGATTTTAGAGCATCCTGAAATTTTTACTGCAGGTACATCCTATAAAGAAAATGAAATAATCGATAAATCAATTGATCTATTAAAAACAAACAGAGGTGGAAAAATTACGTATCATGGTCCAGGTCAATTAATTTGTTATTTTGTTATTGATCTAAGAGAAAAAAAAGACATTAGAAAATTTATTACAACCATCGAAAACACAATTATTCAAAGTTTAAAAAAATATAATATTGAAACCTTTCCTGATAAAGAAAATATTGGAATATGGTATAAAGAAAAAAATGAAATTCAAAAAATTGCTGCGATAGGTATTAGAGTGAGTAAGTGGATTGCATATCATGGATTTGCAATAAATGTTGATAACAACCTAGAAAATTATAAAAAAATAGTACCTTGTGGAATTTCAGATAAAGGTGTTACAAATTTAAAAAAAATTTCAAATCAAGATTATTCCAACTTAAATAATGAAATTATTGAAAATTTCATTTCAAATTTGAAAAACTAAGTCTTTTTGATTTTAACAACTTTTTAAAATATTCTGGTAATAAGGCTGAATAAGTATACTTCATATCATTTATTTTAAATTTAATTTGATACGAGTGCAGCATAAGATTTTTATTTATACCTTTATCTGATTTAGATAGTTTATATTTCGTATCACCAAATATAGGATTTCCAATTGCAAAAAGTTGTTTACGTAACTGATGTTTTCTTCCAGTTATTGGTTTTAACTCCAAAAAAGATGCTTCAGAATTTTTATCTATTACCTTGAATATAGTTTTTGCTTTTTCTACTAACTTTTTACCTCCATCATATCTTATTAAGTCATCATCCCAAACACCTGTGTTTTTATTTACTTCTCCTTGGCATATGGCAAGATAAGTTTTATGTACTTTTCGTAATCTAAATAATGATGTTAGTAACTGTGCGCTCTCTCTATTTTTCGCCATTATAAATACACCAGATGTATCTTTGTCTAATCTATGAACAGAATAAGGTTTTGTTCCTTTAAAAATTTCACTCTTTGCAAAAATATCAACTAAGTTTTTTTTAGATTTTGTACCACCTTGTACTGATATTCCGGATTCTTTATTTAATACAACAAAATTATCGTTATCATCAATTATTTGATCTTCGTTTGATTTTATTATTTCTTTAGTTGGTAAAAATTTTATTTTTTTTTGTTCTACTCTTTCTTTAAATTCAATATTAAATATATTTATTTGATCTTCTTTTTTTATTTTGTGAGAACTTTTAACTTTTTTTTTGTTAATTTTAATTTTTCCTGTCCTAAGATATTTTTCAATTAAACCTTGAGGTATTTTTCCAATATTTAATCTTATCCATCTATCAATACGCATATCATTACACGTTGAATCAACGATGTATGACTTGTTCATGACTAAGGCTTTAAGCTGTAGCTTGTTTATTTTCTTCTGTTTTTGGAGCTTCTTTTGACGTATCTTTTTTCTTCTTATCTACTCTTTTGGCTTCAACATCTCTATCTACAAATTCTATAATTGCCATTGGAGCATTATCACCATATCTAAAACCCGCTTTAATAATTCTAGTGTAGCCACCTTTTCTATTAGAATATCTTTTAGAAAGAGTTTTTTTTACTTTGTTAGCTGATTTAACATCCTGTAATTGAGAAACAAGCATCTTAGTTGTTTGCAAAGTATCTTTTTTACCTAAAGTAATAATTTTGTCAGCTTGAGGTCTTAAAAACTTTGCTTTTGGCAATGTAGTTTTAATCTGTTCATATTTTATTAAAGAATTTAACATATTCTTTAATAGAGCTTTTCTATGCTCAGAAGTTCTATTTAACTTTTTGTTGGCTAAGCCGTGTCTCATTAAATTGCTTCCTCTAATTTTTTAGACATTTCTGCAATATTATCTGGTGGCCAGTTAGGTATTTCCATTCCTAAATACAGAGACATTCCAGTTAGTACTTCTTTAATCTCATTTAAGGATTTTCTACCAAAATTTGGTGTTCTTAACATTTCACCCTCAGATTTTTGAACTAAATCACCAATATAAATTATATTGTCATTTTTTAAGCAATTCATTGATCTAACAGATAGTTCTAGTTCATCAACTTTTCTTAATAAATTCTTATTAAACTCAGGTTCAGATGAAACTTCTTTTACTGGAGCTTCAACTGGCTCATCAAAATTAACAAACATTTTTAACTGGTCTTGAAAAATTCTTGCAGAATACGCAACAGCATCTTCTGCTGAAATTGAACCATTAGTCTCTACTTCCATTGTTAATTTATCATAATCAAGAGCTTTACCTTCTCTTGCTGTGCTAACTGAATAAGAAACCTTTTTTACTGGACTATACAAGGAATCAATTGCAATTAAACCTAATGGTGGCTCCTCTGGTTTGTTAAGCTCAGCTGGAACATAACCTTTTCCAGTGTTTACATTCATTTCCATATGAAAAGTAGTATTTTCATCTAAGTTACAAATTACTAACTCAGGATTTAATATTTCTACATCAGTCACAGGAGCAATGTCTGAAGCTTTTATTTCACCTGGACCTTTTGCATCTAAAACTAATTTTTTTGTCCCTTCAGAATTACATTTTAAGGCTAGTGATTTAACATTTAATACTATGTCTGTTACGTCTTCTCTTACACCTTTAATTGATGTAAATTCATGTAGAACACCATCTATTTGTATTGAAGTAACTGCAGCTCCTCTGATTGAAGAAAGCAAAATTCTTCTTAAGGAGTTTCCTAAAGTTAATCCATAACCTTTTTCTAAAGGCTCAGCTATAATCTTAGCATGTGTTAAGTCATCACTAATTTGAACATCTAATTTAGATGGTTTAATCAAAGATTTCCAATTTTTAACATTAACGTTTTCTACTTCCATTAAACTCTCCTTTTTTTTGGTGGTCTAGTTCCGTTATGAGGCATCGGTGTTGTGTCTTTAATTGACAAAATTTTAAAACCTCTTGCTTGTAAAGCTCTTAATGCAGTTTCTCTTCCTGAACCAGGCCCTTTTACCTCAACAGATAAAGTTTTCATTCCATACTCTAATGCTTTTGATGCAGCTGAGTCTGCTGCTATTTGAGCCGCATAAGGAGTAGATTTTCTTGATCCTTTAAATCCTTTCTGTCCAGCAGATGCCCAGGATATTACATTTCCATTTGTATCAGCAATTGAAATTATTGTGTTATTAAATGTCGACTGCACATATGCAATTCCATTTAAAATATTCTTTTTTATCTTTTTCTTTTTTGAATAAGAGCTCTTTGCACTTTTTTTAGAAGATTTTTCTACCTTCTGATCTTTATTGTCAGTTTTTTCTGTTTTTGCCATTATTATTTTTTAGTTGGTGTTAATTTCTTCCCTGCAATAGCGATTGCTTTTCCTTTTCTTGTTCTTGCATTGCATCTTGTTCTTTGACCTCTTACAGGTAATTTTTTTCTATGTCTTGTTCCTCTATAACATGCAAGATCTATTAATCTTTTAATACTTAAAGAATAATCTCTTCTAAGGTCTCCTTCGACTTTAAAATTTTGATCGATATATTCTCTTATTTTTAAAATTTCATCATCAGTTAACTCGTTCACTCTTTTGGCTCTTGGAATTTCTAGAGAAGAACAAATTTGTTGTGAGAATTTATCTCCAATTCCGTAAATATATGTTAATCCAATGTGGACAAGCTTATTTTGTGGAATGTTTATACCTGCGATACGAGCCATAATTTTTGTGATAAATTGTGCCTTTTATATAAGAAGATTAATCAAAGTCAACGTCTTAAACATTTATAAAAGTGTCTATTTTCCTTGTTATTTCGTCTATTTCTAAGCTCCCATCAATTTCCTTAAATTTAGGATTCTCTGAGTAGTAATTAAGTACTGGCTCTGTTGTGTTCATGTATGTATCAAAACGTTTTAGAATAGTATTTGTTTCATCGTCTGATCTATTTTCAATAATTTTTCTTTTCTCTAGTCTTTTTACAACTGTATCCTTATCAACTTTGAGATACAAAATTAAATCTATCTTTTGATTTGATGCCTCGAGTAAGATATCTAAATTTTTTGCTTGGCTCAAAGATCTAGGGTATCCATCAAATATTAATCTATTTTTTTTTTGAGGGTCAGAAACTAAATTTTCAATAAGTTTATTTACAATTTCATCACTTACAAATTTACCATTTTTCATGTCATTGGTAATCATCTTACCAATATCTGAATTTTTATAAATTTCTTCTCTTAGAAGTTCGCCTGTTGAAATCTGAAATGAGTTTAGTTTCTTTACTAAATATTTAGCTTGAGTACCTTTACCAGCACCAGGCGGTCCAAACAAAACTATATTCACTTACTTTCCAAATTTAGTTTTTTTAATTAATTGTTCGTATTGAGAACTCATTAATCTTGTTTGAATTTGAGTTACAGTATCAATTGCAACAACAACAACAATTAAAATAGATGCGCCACCTAAATAAAAAGGAATTGGGTAATTAGCTATTAAAAATTCTGGCATTAAACATACAAGTGTCAAATATAAAGCACCTATTGTAGTAAGTTTAGTTAAAATATTTTCAATATATAATGCTGTACTTTCACCAGGTCTAATTCCTGGAACAAAGCCACCATATTTTCTTAAGTTTTCTGCTGTTTCAGTTGGGTTAAATGTAATTGAAGTATAGAAAAATGTAAAAAATATTATACCAGATGCATATAGCAACATGTACAAGGGTTGACCTTGAGTGAAATAAGAACTTAAGTTTAAAAAAGTTTCATTATTTGAAAAAGAAAAATTAGAAAAAGTTACAGGTAACAATAATAAAGCAGATGCAAAAATTGCTGGTATTACTCCTGCTTGATTAATTTTTAATGGCAAATGAGAAGACTCTCCACCATACATTTTGTTTCCCATTTGTCTTTTAGGATAATTGATAAGAATTTTTCTTAACGCTCTCTCCATAAAAACAACAAATAAAATAGTTAATATTAATAGAACAAAAATTGCTAAGATCATGAAAGTTGACACAGCACCTGTTCTACCTAATTCAAAAGTTGTAACTAAAGCTCTAGGTATTTCGGCAACAATACCAGCAAAAATAATTAAAGAAATTCCATTACCAATTCCTCTTTGAGTGATTTGTTCTCCTAGCCACATAAGAAAAATTGTACCAGCAACAATAGTTGTCACTGTTGTAATTTTAAAAAATGCTCCTGGATTAATTACCAAATCTGCAGAAGATTCTAAACCTACCGATAAACCATAACCTTGAACTGTAGCAAGTAAAACTGTTCCATATCTTGTTATTTGAGTAATCTTTGCTCTACCTGTTTCTCCCTGTGCTTTTAAATTCTTAAAATAATCTGAAACCCCTGTTAACAACTGAACTATAATAGCAGATGATATGTATGGCATTATACCAAGAGCGAAAATTGCCATTCTACTAACTGCTCCTCCAGCAAAAACATTAAACATACCAAGTAACCCTTTTTGATTGCCATCCATCATGATTTTTAATTGTTCTGGATCAATTCCTGGTAAAGGAACAAATGTACCAAATCTATATACTGCAAGAATTGCTATGGTAAAAATTATTCTATTTCTTAGATCATTTGTTGAAGATGATGCACTCATTTAAACAAATTATTTTTTTAATTGAATAGATCCACCAATTTTTTCTAGTTTTTCTATTGCTGATTTTGATGCTAAGTCAGCCTCAATATTAATTTTATCTTTTAACTCTCCAGTACCTAATATTTTTAATTTTGTAGAGTTTTTGTTTATTAGTTTTAATTTTTTTAGAGATGAAGAATTAAGCACTTCATTTGGATTAATATTTTTTTTATCAATATAAGACTGAATTTTTTCTAAGTTTAAAATTGCTATGTTTTCTCTTGAAATTGGATTAAAGCCTCTTTTAGGTAGTCTTCTATATAAAGGCATTTGACCTCCTTCAAAACTTTTAATTGCTACACCAGATCTAGATTTTTGACCTTTAACACCTCTCCCCGATGTCTTACCTTTTCCAGAACCAATACCTCTTCCTACTCTAATTTTAGGTTTATTAATTTTCTGTCTTGTATTTAATGTAATCATTATCCTCTTTTTTCAATAATTTCTGATATTTTTTTATTTCTTATTGCTGAAATTTGTTTTGGTGAATTTTGTTTCATTAAAGCTTTCATGGTAGCTCTAATCACATTGTGTGCATTTGATGTGCCCATTGATTTAGCAACAATATCTTTTACACCCAATACCTCACATACTGCTCTAACTGGACCACCTGCAATAATACCTGTACCTTTTGATGCTGCTCTTAAAACTATTCTACCAGAGCCATCTTTAGCTTTCACATCATGATGAATTGTTCGTCCTTCTCTCAAAGGTATATGTGTTAATTTTCTTCTAGCCATTTCATTAGCTTTTTTAATTGCATCTGGAACTTGTTTTGCTTTAGCGTGTGCTATTCCAATTTTTCCAGCCTGATTCCCTACCACTACAAGAGCTGAAAAACCAAATCTTCTTCCACCTTTTACAACTTTTGTAATTCTATTGATATGAACTAACTTTTCTAAAATATCGTCTGTTTTTTTGTCTTTGTTATTTTCCATAATTAAAATTCCATCCCATTTTCTCTTAACGTGTCTGCAAATGCTTTAATTCTACCATGATATTTATAAGATCCTCTATCAAAATAAATTTTTGTAATATTTTTTTCCTGAGCTTTTTTTGCAAGTTTTTGGGCAACTAATTTTGAAAGCTCTGTTTTGTTAATTTTATCAGATGATTTTAAATCTTTCTCAATGGATGAAGCTGATAATAAAGTTACTTTTTTTGTATCATCAATGATTTGAGCTGAAATATTTTTGGCAGATCTAGAAATACTTAATCTAAATCTATCTTTTGGAGCAACTTTTTTTACTTTGTTGCTAACTCTAAATCTTTTTCTAATACTAGTGTTTAGTTTCATTATTTTTTCTTACCTTCTTTTTTAAGAACATATTGGCCTTTTTCTCTAACACCTTTACCCTTATATGGCTCAATTTTTCTAAATGTTTTAATTTTTGATGCAACTTCACCAACTAATTGTTTGTCAGATCCAGTGATCTTAAGTGTAGTTTGTTTTTCTACAGCAATTTTAATTCCTTCTGGAATGTCAAAATCAATATCATGACTGTAGCCTAATTGTAAATTTAGCTGATTTCCTTTTAATGCCGCTCTATATCCAACACCTACAAGCTCTAACACTTTTTCATAGCCAGTGCTTGAACCAATCACAGCATTATTAATCAAACTTCTGTTCATGCCCCAAAGTCGTTTAGAATTTTGGTCAATTTTTTTTGGTTTTATTGAAATTTCTTTTCCTTCTTTGATATCCAAATTAAACATATCCAAATCAATATTTATTGATTTCTTTCCTAATGGCCCTTCTATATTTATAATATTGCCAGCTAAAGCCACTTTAACTTTTTCAGGGATTGATATATTTATTTTTCCAATTTTAGACATTAAAATACCTTACAAATAATTTCGCCACCAACACGTTGTTTTCTGGCGTCAATATCAGTCATTACACCTTTTGGTGTTGAAACTATTGCAATACCAAGACCGTTATTAATTTTAGGTAAACCTTCGGCACTAGAAAAAATTCTTCTTCCTGGTTTAGAAACTCTTTCAAATGCACTGATAACTGGGTTACCAGAGTGATATTTAAGTTCTAAAGACAATGTTGGTTTATTATCCTCTGAACTGATTTTAAAATCTTTTATAAAACCTTCATTTTTAAGTATATCTGCAATTTTTGATTTAAAGTTTGATGATGGCAGATTTACTTTTTTATGATTTCTCGCTTGAGCATTCTTAACTCTAGCTATCATATCTCCTATTGGGTCACTTAAACTCATAATTTTCCTTCCTACCAGCTCGACTTAACTAAGCCAGGTATTTTTCCTTGTAATCCTAATTGTCTAAGAGCAATTCTTGATATTTTTAATTTTCTATAAACACCATGTGGTCTACCTGTTATTTCACATCTATTCATCACTCTTGTTTTAGCTGAATTTCTTGGCAATTTTGATAATTTCTGCTGTGCCTTAAATCTTTCCTCTAATGGAAGTTTTTTATTCATTATTATTTTTTTCAAATTTTGTCTTTTCTTGAACATTTTGTCTGAAAGTTTAATTCTTTTTTTATTTTTATTTACAGCACTAAGTTTAGCCATTTTTAATTGTCTCCTTTTTTAATAAATGGAAAATTCATTTTTTCTAATAATGCAAAGCTGTGCTCTTTGTTAATTGCTTTTATAACAATAACGATATCTAATCCTCTAACTTTATCAGCTCTATCAAAACTAACTTCGGGAAATATGATATGTTCCTTTATGCCAAAAGTATAATTTCCGAATTTATCAAAACCTTTCGGTGATAATCCTCTAAAATCTTTAATTCTTGGAAGAGCAATATTCACCAATCTGTCTAAAAATTCATACATTTTGTTCTTTCTTAAAGTAACTTTTAAACCTGCATTAGACCCTTTTCTTGTCTTAAAGTTTGCTACAGATTTTTTAAATTTTGTAGTTACAGGTTTTTGGCCTGTTATCTTAGCCATATCCTCTTCACATGATTTAAGAATTTTAGAGTCTGAACCATCTAAACCAAGACCCATGTTCAAAACAATTTTCTCAATTCTTGGAGCCATGTAAATATTTTTGAAGCCAAATTGATCTTTTAAAGCTGGTTGTATTTCTTTATTAAAAATTTCTTTTAATCTTGGAGTCATTATTTCTTAGCCTCTTTTTTCTTTTCTGCTTTTTCATCTATTAATTTTAAATTTGATAAATGAATAAAACCTTCTTTTGAAAAAATACCACCTTTTTTCTCTTTTGTTGTTTTAACGTGTTTTTTAACCATATTAATTTCTTTTACTTTGGCTCTATTATTTGCTCTGTCGATTTCGATAACTTCACCTTCTTTTTTTTTGTCTTTTCCAGTTAGCACTCTTACTTTTAGACCTTTTTTAATCATCTTATAAAACCTCCGGCGCTAGTGAAATTATTTTCATTTGCCCTCTACTTCTTAATTCTCTAGTTACAGGGCCAAATATTCTAGTACCAACTGGTTCACCTTTATCGTCAACTAATACTGCTGCATTATTATCAAATTTTACTTTTGATCCATCGTTTCTATGAATTCCTTTTTTAACTCTTACTACTACAGCTTTATGAACGGTTCCTTTCTTTACTTTGCCCTTAGGGATAGCCTCTTTCACAGCAATTACAATTGTATCTCCAATACTGGCATATCTTCTCTTAGATCCACCCAATACTTTGATGCACTCTATTCTTTTTGCACCTGTGTTGTCAGCAACTTGTAATTCTGTCTGTACACCAATCATTATTTATTATTCTCCATAACTTGAAACTTTTTATTTTTTGAAAATGGTTTGCTTTCAATAATTGAAACTTTATCACCTGTTTTAAATGTATTATTTTCATCATGAGCATTGTAATTTTTTCTGACTCTAATGACTTTTTTCAATACAGGGTGTGAATATTTTCTCTCTACCATAACTGTAATTGTTTTATTAGGTTTGTCGCTTATCACCACTCCTGTTAATATTTTTTTAGGCATTTGATTTTCCTTTTAAAATTGTTTTCAATCTTGCAATTGTTTTTCTTGTTTCTCCAATTTTTGCAGGATTAGTTATTTGAGAATTCATTTTTTGAAATCGAAAATTAAATAAGTCTTTTTTAAGCTTATCAATATTTTTGATAACCTCATCTTTGCTTAATTTTTTAATCTCTTGTTTTTTCATTTATGCAAATCTCTTTATTGTCTTTGTTTTTATTGGTAACTTTGCTGAAGCTTTATAAAGTGCCTCTTTAGCAATTTGTTCAGAAACACCATCAACTTCAAATAAAATTCTTCCAGGTTTTACTCTACAAGCAAAATATTCTGGTGATCCTTTTCCTTTACCCATTCTAACTTCTATTGGTTTTTTAGAAACTGGAATATTTGGAAAAACTCTTGTCCATACTCTTCCTTGTCTTTTCATGTGTCTAGTTAAAGCAACCCTAGCAGCTTCAATTTGTTTTCCAGTAACTCTTTCAGGCTGTAATGCCTTCAAGGCATATGCACCGTAATTAATAGTACTTGCTCTAGTAGCATTACCATGAATTCTTCCTTTATGAGCTTTTCTCCATTTAGTTCTTACTGGCTGAAGCATTATTGTTTACCTTCCTTTGGAGTGACTTTGTTTGTTTCCTGGCTAAATTCTCTTGCAAAAACTTCACCTTTATAGATCCAAACCTTAATTCCAATAATTCCATATGTTGTAAGAGCTTCCGCTTCTGCATAATCTATATCTGCTCTTAAAGTGTGTGATGGTATACTACCATCTCTTAACCATTCGGTTCTAGCGATCTCATTACCACCTAATCTTCCACTTACTGAAACTTTAATCCCTTTTGCACCTAGTCTGATACATGATTGCATGGCTCTTTTCATGGCTCTTCTGTATGAAATTCTTTTTACTAACTGTTGTGCAATGTTTTCAGCAACTAAATATGCATTTGTTTCAGGTTTTTTAACCTCTTTGATATTTAAGTTTACCTCATTTGTAGTAAATTTTGATAAGTTGTTTTTAATTTTATCAATATCACTACCTTTTTTACCAATTACAAATCCAGGTCTAGATGTGTAAATTGTGACGTAACATTTGTTTGATGTTCTCTCTATCATCACTTTAGATACACCTGAATTAATTACATTTTTCTTGATGTATTCTCTTATTTTAAAATCTTCAATTAGATAGTTGCCAAAATCTTTTTTCTTAGCATACCAAACAGAGTCCCAACCTCTGTTTACACCTAATCTAAAACCTACAGGATTAACCTTTTGTCCCATGTTTCTCCATTTGTTTTGCCTCTGATAAAATTATAGTTACTGTTGACCAAGGTTTTAAAATTGGTGCCGCTCTACCTTTTGCTCTTGGTCTAAATCTTTTCATAACAATTTTTTTTCCACAATACGCTTCTTTGACAATTAAATTGTCAATATCATATTGAAAGTTATTTTCAGCGTTTGCAACAGCTGAGCTAATTGTTTTTCTAATATCTCTGGTAACTCTTTTTTCCGAAAACTGTAGATCTCTAATAGCTACATCGACCTTTTTACCAACAATACTTTTTAGAATTGGATTAATCTTTCTTACGCTAGATCTAATTCCATTGTTTATAGACTTTACAGTCTTATCGTTGTTTTTATCAATTTTCTTTTTCTTACCCATAATTATTTTTTCTCTGCTGGTTTAGCTTTCTTATCAGCTGGTGTGTGTCCAAAAAAAGTTCTTGTTGGAGCAAACTCTCCTAATTTATGACCCACCATATCCTCTGAAACTGTTATTGGTATAAATTTCTTACCGTTATATATTTGAAAAGCTACCCCTACAAAATCTGGAAGAATAGTAGACTTTCTAGACCATGTTTTAATTGGAATTTTCTTCGGATCATCTTTGTACTTGTCTACTTTTTTCATCAAGCTTTCTTCAACAAATGGTCCTTTCCATACAGCTCTAGCCATTACTTAGTATCCTTCCTTTTATTTCTTCTCTTCACTATAAATTTATCTGTTCTCTTATTATCTCTAGTTTTTAAACCTTTTGCCGATTGTCCTGTTGGAGATACAGGATGTCTTCCTCCAGCTGACTTACCTTCACCACCTCCATGTGGGTGATCTACTGGGTTTTTAACAACACCTCTAGTATGAGGTCTTCTTCCCAACCATCTTGATCTACCAGCTTTACCAATTTTAATATTTTTTTGATCAGGATTACTTAATATTCCAATAGTAGCTAAAGCCCTTGAGTCTATTTTACGTACTTCCCCTGATGCTAATTTAATTAAACTATAATTTCCATCTAATCCACTAATCGTAACTGAAGAACCGGCTGCTCTAGCTATTTTACCGCCGCCACCTGGTTGAATTTCAACGTTATGAATATTGATACCAACTGGTATATCTTGTAGCGGCATGCAATTTCCAATTTTAATTTCTTTTTTTGATCCACTCTCAATCTTATCTCCAACTTTAATTTTTTGAGGAGCTAAAAAATACGAATGTGTTCCATCTTCAAATTTAACCAACATGATGTAGCAAGATCTATTCGGATCGTATTCTATTCTTTCAACGGTAGCCTCCATGTCAAATTTTTTTCTATAAAAATCAACATGTCTATACATTTTCTTATGACCACCTGCTCTGTTAATTGAAGTGATGTGTCCATTATTATTTCTACCCTTCATAGCATTTTTTGGGGAAACAAGAGTTTTAAAAGGTTTGCCTTTCCATAGCCCTGTTCTATCTACTAAAATAGTACCTCTAGTAGATTTTGTGTATGGTTTAAAAGTTTTTAATGCCATTTCTTAAATTCCTGTTGTTAGATCAATGCTTTGACCTTTTTTTAGAGTTATGATTGCTTTTTTGTATCCTGAAACTTTCACTTTTTTACCTCTAGTGAGTTTAGTTCTATTTTGTTTATTGATGATGTTAATTTTAGTGACATTAACTTTAAAAATTTTTTCAATATTTTTTTTAAGGTTTTTTTTATTAGCACCGTCAGGAATCTTGAAAGTAATTTTATTCAATTCTGATAGGTTTGTTGATTTTTCAGTAACAACTGGGAAAAGAATTTTGTCGTATAAATGAATTTTATCCATATTAAGAATACCTTTTCTCCAATTCTTTTACTGAACTTTCAGTAAAAACTACTTTCTTAAATTTTATAATATCGTAAGCGCTAAAATGATTTACGTCAGTAACTTTTACGTTTGGAATATTTCTCACAGATTTTTCTATCTTATCTTTTGAATTTTTATCAAGAATAATTAATGAATTAGAAATCTCTAGTTTATTAATTATTGAATTCATTTCTTTTGTTTTTTTAATTTCAGAATTAAAATCATTTAAAATTAATAAGTTCTTATTATTATTTTTTTCAGTAATTAAAGAAGCAACACTTTGTTTCTTTTCATTTTTATTTAACTTTCTTTTTTTGTAAGCTAATTCACCTTTTGGACCATGAGCTATACCACCACCAACAAAAATAGGAGCTTTTCTACTAGCGTGTCTTGCTCCACCAGTTCCTTTCTGTGCATAAATTTTTGAGGTTGGACCTTTTACTTCATTTTGTTGTTTAGTTTTAGCGTGTCTACCTTTGTAGTTGGCATTTGTTTTATATAAAACACTAGCAACTAACTTTTGATTAATTTTTGCAGAAAATATTTTATCTAACACTTCAATAGTATCTTTTTTTCCGTCTATGCTAATTTTATCTAATTTCATTATTTTTTCTTTTTATCTGGTGTTTTTTTTGCTTCCTCAGCAGCAGCTTGTTTTTCACTGATTGTCATTTTGCTTATATTTTTTACTGATTTTTTTACCATCACTTCAGCATTTTTTGATCCTGGAATAGATCCCTTTAAATAAAGTAACTCATTTTCTAAATCTGTTTTTATTATTTCGATATTTTGCATTGTTCTTAATTTATCACCCATATGACCAGCCATTTTTTTTCCCTTAAAAACTTTACCTGGATCTTGACTATGTCCTGTTGATCCATGAGCTCTATGTGAGATAGAAACACCGTGGCTGGCTCTTAAGCCCCCAAAATTATGTCTCTTCATTGCACCAGCAAAACCTTTACCAATCGTTTTTGATCTTGTGTCTACAAATTTTATATCTTTGAAAATTTCTAAACCAAATTCATTTCCTTCTTTGTAAGCAGAAGTATCGTTTACTCTAAATTCTTTTAATTTTTTCTTAGCTTCAGTGTTTTTCTTTGCAAAAACACCTTTCATTGCTTTTGTTAATTTTGAATTTTTTATTTTTCCATATCCAAGTTGAACAGCTTTGTAACCTCTTTTTTCTTCTTCAATTACTTGAATAACTCTAGCTTTTTCAACTTTAAGAACTGTAACAGGCACTAACTGACCAGATTTATAAAATTCTCTAGTCATGCCAATTTTCTTACCTAATAAAGCTATCTCGCTCATAATTAAATTTTTATCTCCACATCAACACCTGAGGCTAAGTCTAATTTCATTAAAGCTTCTACCGTTTGTGGTGTTGGTTCTATAATATCGATTAATCTTTTGTGAGTTCTAGACTCGAATTGCTCTCTACTTTTTTTATCAATATGTGGAGATCTTAAAACTGTATATCGTTCAATTCTAGTAGGAAGTGGTATTGGACCTTTTATAGTAGCTCCAGTTCTTTTAACTGTATTAACTATTTCTTCGGTAGAAGCATCTAAAACTTTATTGTCGTATGCTCTTAATTTAATTCTAATATTTTGTTTTTCCATTAACCCGCTACCTTTTTAGTTACTTCATCTTGAACGTTTTGTGGAACTTTAGAATAATGATCGAAGAACATTGAATATTGCGCTCTTCCTTGTGACATTGATCTAAGATTATTAATGTAGCCAAACATATTAGCTAAAGGGACCATTGCTGTTATAACAGTTGCATTTCCTCTTTGCTCTTGAGTGCTAATTTGGCCTCTTCTACTGTTTAAATCACCAATTACATCACCCATATAATCTTCTGGAGTAACAACTTCCACTCTCATAATAGGCTCTAAAAGCTTTAGTCCACCTTGAGTACAAGCTTCTTTAAAACATGCCCTGCTGGCAAGTTCAAATGCCAGAACGCTTGAGTCTACATCATGATGCAGACCGTCAACAATTGTTACTTTATAATCAATCATAGGAAAACCTGCTAGTATTCCACTATCAGAAACTGTCTCAATACCTTTTTCAACACCAGGGATAAATTCTTTTGGAATAGCTCCACCTTTTATGGCACTTTCAACCTCTCTACCCTTGCCTGGTTCTTGAGGTTCAACAAATAATTTTACTTTAGCAAATTGGCCAGCACCACCACTTTGTTTTTTGTGTATGTATTCAAATTCAGCTGACTTTTCTATTGTTTCTCTGTAAGCAACTTGTGGAGCACCAACATTTGCTTCAACTTTAAATTCTCTTTTCATACGATCAACAATAATATCTAGATGAAGCTCACCCATTCCTTTGATGATTGTCTGACCAGATTCCTCGTCAGATGAAACTCTAAATGAAGGATCTTCTTTAGCTAATCTTGCTAAAGCTTCACCCATTTTTTCTTGGTCACCTTTTGTTTTAGGCTCAACAGCAATTTCAATTACTGGTTCAGGAAATTCCATTGGCTCTAATAAAACAGGATTTTCTTTGTCACACAAAGTGTGTCCTGTCATAGTATTTTTTAAACCTGCCAAAGAAACAATATCACCTGCATTTGCTTCTTTAATATCTTCTCTAGAGTTTGCATGCATTAAAAGCATACGACCAACTCTTTCTTCTTTATCTGATGAAGAATTGTACACAGCTGTACCAGATTTAATTGTACCAGAATAAATTCTAACAAATGTTAATGAACCAACAAATGGGTCATTTGCTACTTTAAATGCTAATCCTGAAAAAGATGATCCATCTTCGAATTTCATTTCAATCTCATCATCAGAACCAAGTTTTGTTCCTTTAATAGATCCAATATCCACTGGACTTGGAAGGTAATTAATAACTGCATCTAATAAAGGTTGGACACCTTTATTTTTAAAAGCTGAACCAGTTAAAACAGGCACAAAGCTAAAATTTAAAGTTCCTTTTCTAATACATTTAACTAAATCTTCCTCTTTAATTTCATCTCCATTTAAATACGCTTCCATTAGCTTTTCGTCTTGCTCAACTGCAGACTCAATTAATTCAGTTCTGTATTTTTCTGAAATTTCTTTTAAATCATCAGGTATATCTTTATATTCCCACTCTGCGCCTAAAGCTTCATTTTTCCATACTTGAGCTTTCATTTTAACAAGATCAACAACACCAGTTAAAGAAGCTTCAATTCCAATAGGAACTTGTAAAACTAATGGTTTAGCACCCAATCTATCTCTGATCATATCAACACATCTAAAGAAATCTGCACCAGTTCTATCAAGTTTATTTACAAAACAAATTCTTGGAACTTTATATTTGTCTGCTTGTCTCCATACTGTCTCAGATTGAGGCTCTACACCAGCAACTCCATCAAATACAGCCACAGCACCGTCTAATACTTTTAAAGATCTTTCAACTTCAATTGTAAAATCTACGTGGCCTGGAGTATCGATTATGTTAACTCTGTGGTCATTCCAGAAACAAGTTGTTGCTGCAGAAGTAATTGTGATACCTCTTTCTTGTTCTTGCTCCATCCAATCCATTGTTGCAGCACCATCATGTACTTCACCAATTTTATGACTTTTTCCTGTATAATATAAAATTCTTTCTGTAGTAGTTGTTTTACCAGCATCTATGTGGGCCATGATCCCAATGTTTCTATATTTATCTAATGTATGAGTTCTAGCCATAATTTTTTACCATCTAAAATGTGCAAATGCCTTGTTAGACTCTGCCATTTTATGAACATCCTCTCGTTTTTTTACTGCAGCACCTTTTTTTTCATAAGCATCATACAGTTCGTTAAAAATTTTATCTGCCATGTGTTTATCTTTTCTTTTTCTTGCTGAATCAACTAACCATCTTATTGCAAGTGCTTGAGCTCTTTTGCTTTTTACCTCAACTGGTACTTGGTATGTTGCACCACCTACTCTTCGTGATCTAACTTCTACTGTTGGTTTGATGTTGTTAATTGCTTCATTAAAAATATTTATAGGTTCATCTTTAGTTTTTGTTTTGATTTTCTCTATTGCTTCATAAACTATTTTTGCAGCAATACCTCTTTTGCCATCATACATAATGTTGTTTATTAATTTTGGAATTATAGTTGAATTAAATTTTGGATCAGGAACTACATTTTTTTTGGGTTGAGTTTTTTTTCTAGACATTATTTACCTTTTTTTGTTCCGTATAAAGATCTTCTCTGTTTTCTATTTGCAACACCTTGTGTATCTAAATTTCCTCTTAAGATATGATATCTAACACCAGGTAAATCTTTAACCCTTCCACCTCTAATTAGTACTACAGAGTGTTCTTGTAAATTATGACCTTCGCCTGGAATATAAGCAGTTACTTCAAAACCGTTTGACAATCTAACTCTAGCAACTTTTCTTAATGCAGAGTTTGGTTTTTTTGGAGTGGTTGTATAAACTTTAACACAAACACCTCTTTTTAAAGGTTGCTTTTGTAAAGCAGGAACTTTGTTCCTAGAAACTTGTTTAACTCTTTTTTTTCTTAACAACTGATTAATAGTTGGCATAATTCTTTTTTAAAATTAATTAATTTATTTTTGAGATGAAAATAACTGACAGGTTATTTTGTGGCAGCGTTTAGTACCTCAAGAGCACTACATTCCAACCAAAAACATCGCCAAAATACTTATTAATCAGCTATTGTCAAACTAAAACTGCAATTTTTAGGTGATTTTTTTATTGATTTACTTGTGTTTCTTCAGGCTCAGAAGCTTCAAGTTTATCCTGTTCTGCTAAGAAGCTATTATCATCTTCCAAGGCCTTGTTGTTCCATCTGTTCTTGATATTACCCGTTCCAGCAGGAACTAATCTTCCAACAATTACGTTCTCTTTTAAACCGTTTAATGGATCAACTTTCCCTTTAATTGCAGCATCTGTTAATACTCTTGTCGTTTCTTGGAAAGATGCAGCAGAAATGAATGATTCTGTTTGAAGTGAAGCTTTAGTAATACCCATTAAAACTCTTTCTCCAACTGCAGGAGTTTTGCCTTCAGCAACTAATTTTTCATTAGTATTATCAAACTTGATTCTATCAACCACTTCACCTGGTAAATAACTTGAATCTCCAGATACCTTAACTTCAACTTTCTTAAGCATTTGTCTTAGAATTGTTTCAATATGTTTATCGTTAATAATTACACCTTGTAATCGATATACTTCTTGAACTTGATTAACAAAATATTCTGTTAATTCTTTAATGCCTAAAATTCTTAAAATATCATGCGGTAATGGCTGTCCATCTAAAAGATATTCACCTTTTTGAATTTTTTCACCAGGATTAAAGTTAATGTGTTTTCCTTTTGGAATTAAATAATTTGATGGTTCTGATCCGTCTTCAGGAACAATCGAAATTCTTTGTTTACCTCTAACTTCTTTTCCAAAAACAACGCTTCCATCATTTTCAGCAATAATAGCACTGTCCTTAGCTTTTCTAGCTTCAAAAAGTTCAGCTACTCTTGGAAGACCTCCAGTAATATCTTTGGTTTTCGTTGTTTCTTTAGGCAATCTTGCAATAACATCACCAGCATAAACTTTTTGACCATCTTTAATTGATAAAATTGAATCTGGTACTAAGTAATATCTAGCTTCATTGTCATCTGCTTTTTTAATTACATTTCCTTTTTCATCTCTTAAAGTAATTCTTGGTTTTAAATCTGTGCTCTTAGATTGACCTCTCCAATCAATCACAGATTTTGATGAAATACCAGTTGCATCATCAGTAGTTTCTTGAATTGAAACACCATCTATTAAATCAACATAACTTGCAATACCACTCTTTTCAGCAATAACTGGAGTTGTATATGGATCCCACTCACAAATTTTTGTATTTGCTTTAACTTTATCTCCATTATTAAAAAATAATCTTGATCCATAAGCAACTTTATAAACTGCTATTTGAACTCCTTTATCATCCTCAATAGAAAGTTGAGTATTTCTTCCCATAACAATTAAATTCTTTTTAGAATCTTCTAGAATATTTGAGTTAATAATTTTTAATGTTCCATCGCTTTTGCTGATAATTTGGTTATCTTGTTTAACCGAAGCTGTTCCCCCAACGTGGAATGTTCTCATCGTTAACTGCGTACCTGGTTCTCCAATTGATTGAGCTGAAATCATACCAATTGCTTCACCCACATGCACCATTTTACCTCTAGATAAATCTCTTCCGTAACAAGTAGCACAAACACCCTCTTTAGAACTACAAGTCATTACTGAATAAACTTTTATAGATTTAACACCTGCTGCATCAATTTTATCACAGCCTGCCTCATCGATCATTTCAGACTTTTTGATTATTACCTCACCACTTAAAGGATTTTTCACTTCAGCAGCTGTAACTCTACCTAGTGCTCTTTCTGCTAAACTAACAACTACATTACCACCCTCTAAGATCTCTGATAGTTCAATAAAACCTGGTTCTTCACATTTAATTTTTGTTACTGTTAAATCTTGAGCAACATCACACAACCTTCTTGTTAAATAACCAGAGCTTGCTGTTTTAAGCGCAGTATCTGCTAATCCTTTTCTTGCTCCGTGTGTAGAATTAAAATACTCTAAAGCTGTTAAACCTTCTTTAAAGTTAGAGATAATTGGACTTTCAATAATTTCACCTGAAGGTTTTGCAATTAATCCTCTCATACCAGCTAATTGTTTCATTTGCGCTGCTGAACCTCTGGCACCGCTATCAGCCATCATAAATACAGAGTTTATTTTTAAGCCCTCTTCTGTTTTTTCAGTTGCAGAAATTCTTTTCATCATTTCACCCGCAACTTTATCAGTACATTTAGACCATGCGTCGACAACCTTGTTGTACTTCTCGCCTCTTGTAATCAAACCTTCAGCATATTGAGTTTCATAATCAGCAATTAATTTTTTAGTATCATCAATTAATTGAGTTTTATTTTCAGGAATAATTAAATCATCTTTTCCAAATGAAATTCCTGCTTTAAATGCATGCTTAAATCCTAAATCTTTAAGTTTATCACAGAAAATAACTGTCGTTTTCTGACCACAGAATCTGAAAACAACATCAATTATTTCGGAAACAACTTTTTTTGGTAGCAATCTATCAACTAGTGAAAATTTAATATTGCTATTTTTTGGTAATAGGTTGGCTAATAAAAATCTTCCTGCGGTTGATGTGTATTTTTCAATCTTCTTATTTCCTTGTTCATCAACAGTTTCATATCTTGAAATAATAGTGCTATGAACGTTAATTTCACCTGAAGATAATGCAAACTCTATTTGATCAGAATTAGTAAAGTATCCAGATGGTTTATCCGATACTGGTTCCTGAGAAAGATAATATATTCCTAAAATCATATCCTGACTTGGAACGATTATAGGTTTACCATTTGAAGGAGATAGAATGTTGTTTGTTGATAGCATTAGTATTCTTGCTTCCAACTGAGCTTCCAAACTTAAAGGTACATGAACAGCCATTTGGTCACCATCAAAATCAGCATTAAAAGCTGCACAAGTTAAAGGGTGTAGCTCAATTGCATCACCTTCAATTAATTTTGGTTCAAAAGCTTGAACACCTAGTCTATGAAGTGTTGGTGCTCTATTTAATAAAACAGGGTGCTCTCTTACGATTAACTCTAGTGCATCCCATACAGCATTAGTTTCTTTCTCTACTAATTTTTTAGCTTGTTTAATTGTAGATGCTAAACCTAATTTGTTTAATCTTGCGTATAAAAATGGTTTAAATAACTCCAAAGCCATTTTTTTTGGTAATCCACACTCATGTAATTTTAAGTCTGGACCAACAACAATTACTGATCTTCCAGAGTAATCTACCCTTTTTCCTAACAAGTTTTGTCTAAATCTACCCTGCTTACCTTTAAGCATTTCTGCAAGAGATTTAAGTGGTCTTTTACCTGTTCCAGTAATAACACGACCTCTTCTTCCATTGTCGAAAAGAGCATCAACAGACTCTTGAAGCATTCTTTTTTCATTTCTAACAATGATGTCTGGAGCTTTAAGATCCATTAATCTTTTTAATCTATTATTTCTGTTAATAACTCTTCTATATAAATCATTAAGATCTGAAGTAGCAAATCTACCGCCATCTAGCGGAACCAAAGGTCTTAATTCTGGTGGAATAACTGGAACTACAGTCATAATCATCCACTCTGGTTTTTGACCAGTTTCAATAAATGACTCTATTAATTTTAATCTCTTAATTGCTCTTTCTTCATTAACTTTAGATTTAGTCTCTTTAATAAAGCTAACAAGGTTTTTTCTCTCTAATTCTAAGTCAAGATTTTTTAACATCTCAAGAACAGCTTCTGCTCCAATACCTGCAGTAAAGCTTTCTTCTCCAAATTCATCTTGATATTTTGCTAATTCTTCTTCATTTAACAGTTGGTTTTTTTGCAAACCAGTTAATCCCGGTTCGATTACTATAAAGTTTTCAAAATAAAGAACTCTCTCGATTTCTTTCAACTTCATATCTACCGCAAGTGCAATTCTACTTGGTAATGATTTCAAAAACCAAATATGTGCCACAGGAGTTGCGAGATTAATGTGGCCCATTCTCTCTCTTCTTACATTAGATTTTGTTACCTCAACGCCACATTTTTCACAAATAATACCTCTAAATTTCATTCGTTTATACTTTCCGCACAAACATTCATAATCTTTGATTGGTCCAAAAATTCTTGCACAGAATAGACCATCTTTCTCTGGTCTAAATGTTCTGTAATTTATAGTTTCTGGTTTTTTGATTTCACCAAATGTCCAAGATTTAATTTTCTCAGGACTAGCTAAAGAAATTTTAATACTATTAAAATTTTGCGCTTCTGAAATTTCGCTTCCTTTAAATAAATCAGTTAATTCTTTTTTCATTAATTAAGCTCCACGTTTAATGCTAATGATTTAATTTCTTTAACTAAGACGTTAAATGACTCTGGAATACCAGACTCGAAATTCTCTTCACCTTTAACTATAGTTTCGTAAACTTTAACTCTTCCTGCAACATCATCAGATTTTACAGTCAAAATTTCTTGCAAAGTATAAGAAGCTCCGTAAGCTTCAAGAGCCCATACTTCCATTTCTCCAAATCTTTGACCACCTAATTGTGCTTTACCACCAAGAGGTTGTTGTGTAACCAAACTGTAAGGACCTGTAGATCTTGCATGAATTTTATCTTCAACTAAATGATGAAGTTTCAGCATATAAATTATTCCAACTGTAACTGGTCTGTCAAATTTTTCTCCAGTTCTTCCATCCCATAAATAAGTTTGTCCAGATCCTGGTAAGTTCGCTAACTCTAACATGTCAGTTACATTTTTCTCTTTAGCGCCATCAAAAACAGGAGTGGATATTGCAATACCATTTTGTAAATTTTCACACAGATCTTTAAATTCGTTCTTACTTAATTTGTCTACTTTTTCATTGAAAGTATCTTCTCCATAAACAGATTTTAAAAATTTTTCTATTTTTTCAGTTCTTTCAATCTTTTTATTATTTTCGTTAACTAAATTTTTAATCTGTTCACCAAATTCTTTACAAGCCCAACCAAGGTGAGTTTCTAAAATTTGACCTACATTCATCCTACTTGGAACTCCTAGAGGGTTTAAAACAATATCAACTGGTCTACCATCTTCTCTGTATGGCATATCTTCAACTGGTACTATTTTACTAACGACGCCCTTATTACCATGTCTTCCTGACATTTTATCACCTGGTCTTAATCTTCTCTTAATAGCTACAAAAACTTTTACCATTTTCATAACACTTGGTAATAAATCATCACCACTTCTAATTTTTAAAACTTTATCTTCAAATCTTTCTGTAATGTCTTGTTTTGCTTTGTTGTATTGATCTTTAAGTTGCGCCAAAGTCGCTTCATCATTTACATTACCAACCGTTATTTTAAATACATCATTTATAGATAGATTATTAATTGAATCAAAATCAAGTTTTGTTCCTTCAGATAAATCTTTTACTTTTTTAGTTAATGATGATCCTGATAAAATTTGTGATGCTCTTTGTTTAATGCTTCTCTCTAAAATTTCTTCCTCTACTAATTTATCTTGCTGAACTTGTTCAATTTCAGCTCTTTCAATAGTTATTGATCTTTCGTCTTTTTCAATGCCATGTCTGTTAAATACCCTTACATCGACAACTGTACCACTAGCACCTCGTGACATTCTCAAAGATGTATCAGTAACATCAATAGCTTTTTCTCCAAAAATTGATCTTAATAGTTTTTCTTCTGGTCCTGATGCTGAATCACCTTTTGGTGTAACTTTTCCAACTAAAATATCGCCAGCGTTTACTTCAGCTCCAATGTAAACTATTCCTGATTCATCAAGATTTTTTAAAGCTTCCTCGTTAACATTAGGAATATCTCTGGTAATTTCTTCTTCTCCAAGTTTTGTGTCTCTTGCCATTATTTCATATTCTTCAATATGTACTGAAGTAAATACATCGTCAGTTACACATCTTTCTGAAATCAAAATTGAGTCTTCAAAGTTGTAACCTTGCCATGGCATAAATGCTACTGTTACATTTTTTCCAAGTGCTAATTCACCTAATTTTGTTGAAGGACCATCTGCAATAATATCACCAGATTTAACTTTATCACCAACTCTAACAAGCGGTCTTTGGTTAATACACGTATTTTGGTTTGATCTTTTAAATTTTTGTAAATTATAAATATCTACACCTGATTCACTAAAATCAGTTTCTTCTGTTACTTTAATAACAATTCTCTTACCGTCAATTTTATCAACAACTCCATCTCTCTTAGCAACAATAGTTACACCAGAGTCTAAAGCTACATCGCTTTCAATTCCAGTACCAACCAATGGAGATTCTGGTTTTAAAAGAGGAACTGCTTGTCTCATCATGTTAGAACCCATTAGAGCTCTGTTAGCATCATCATTTTCCAAGAAAGGTATTAAAGATGCTGCAACAGAAACAAGTTGTTTTGGTGAAACGTCGATATAATCAATTGCATCTGGTTTTGATAAAAGGAAGTTTAAATTTTGTCTGCAAGAAACAAGTTCCTCAACTATCTTTCCATTTTTATCTAACTTTGTATTTGCTTGAGCAATTGTAAATTTGGTTTCTTCCATTGCAGATAAATACTCAACTTTATCTTGCACAACCCCATCTTTTACTTTTTTATATGGGCTTTCAATAAAACCATATTTATTTATTTTTGCATAAGTTGATAAACTATTTATCAAACCGATATTTGGTCCCTCTGGAGTCTCAATTGGACAAATTCTTCCATAATGGGTTGGGTGAACGTCTCGAACTTCAAATCCTGCTCTTTCTCTAGTTAGTCCACCTGGTCCAAGAGCAGAAACTCTTCTTTTATGTGTAATTTCAGATAATGGGTTCGTTTGATCCATAAACTGTGAAAGTTGAGAGCTAGCAAAAAAATCTTTCAATGAAACAGTTAGTGGTTTTGCGTTAATTAAATCTTGTGGCATCGCAGACTCAACATCTAGAGTAGTCATTTTTTCTTTAATAGCCCTTTCCATTCTGTAAACACCTATTCTCGCTTGGTTTTCAACTAACTCACCTACAGAACGTACTCTTCTATTTCCTAAATGATCAATGTCATCAACATCATCCTTACCATCACGCAAATCTAACATTTTGTGAATAATTGCAATGATGTCATCATTTCTTAAGATTGTAATTTTATCAGAACACTCTTGGTTTAGTCTTGAATTCATTTTCACTCTACCAACATCAGATAGATCGTATCTGTCTGAGCTAAAGAAAAGATTGTTAAATATTTGAGTGGCTATCTCTATTGTAGGTGGCTCTCCAGGTCTTAGCATTTTATATATTTCAGTTATAGCTTCATCTTTAGAGTTATTTTTGTCAGCTAAAACTGTTGTTAATAAATATGGTCCTTTATTTATGGAATTTGTTACGGATATTTGTAAAGAGTGAACATTTGCATCCAGTATTTGTTGAATAATTGTATCATTAAGTTCGGTACCAATTTTAAAAGTACCTTCTTCTTCATCACTTACTTTAACATCTCTATGTAAGAATTTTCCAAAAAGAGATTCTCTTGAAACTAAAATATCTTTAAGTCCGTCATTAGCTAATTTTTTAGCATTTAAAAAATTAATTTTATCACCTAATTTGATTACTACTTCACCAGTTTTTGCATCAATTACTTCTTCAGAAAAATTTTTAGCCTTGTAATTCTCAGGATTAAATTTAGTTTTCCATTTTTCTGTCTTAGGATCAAAAGTATATTGCTCACTATCATAAAACTCATCAACAATTTCTGATTTAGAAAAACCTAAAGCTAAAAGTAACGTTGAAGCAAATATTTTTTTCTTTCTATCAATTTTAAAATATAAAAAATCTTTAACATCATATTCAAAATCTAACCATGATCCCCTGTTAGGTATTACTCTACAATTAAATAATAATTTTCCACTTGCATGAGTTTTTCCTTTATCATGGTCAAAGAAAACTCCTGGACTTCTATGCATTTGGTTTACAACAACACGTTGAACACCATTGGTAATAAACGTTCCACTATTAGTCATCATAGGTACTTCACCCATGTAAACTTCTTGTTCTTTTGCTGATAAAATATCTTTAGTATTGTTTTCTTGATCTATTTCGTAAACAACTAATCTTAAAGTACATTTAAGAGCTGAAGAATAAGTTAGACCTCTTGTTATACATTCTTCAACATCAAATTTAGGTTTTTCTAACCTGTATGAAACATATTCAAGAGTTGCTTTGTCATTTAAATCTTCAATTGGAAAAATACTTTTAAAAACTCTATCAAAACCTTTTGTTAATTCGGTTTCAGCATAGAATTCGGTTAATTCTTTGTAAGAATTTTTTTGAACTTCAATAAGATTTGGAATTGATAAGCTTTCTTTTAGTTTACCAAAACTTTTTCTAATGTTTTTCTTTTCAGTAAAAGATAATTGCATCTATATTTATTAATACTGATTAAAAATAATCAGTATTTGAATTCTTTCTAATTAATTTATTTAAGTTCTACTTTTGCGCCAGCAGCTTCTAACTTAGCTTTGATCTCTTCAGCATCTTTTTTGTTAACACCAGATTTAACTTCTTTTGGTGCTCCCTCTACAAGATCTTTTGCTTCTTTTAAACCTAATGAAGTAGCTGCTCTTACTTCTTTGATAACATTAATTTTTTTATCACCTGCAGAAACTAACATGATAGTGAAATCATCTTTTTCTTCTGCTGGAGCTGCACCACCTGCTGCTGCTGGAGCTGCTGCTGCCATTGGAGTTACACCCCACTTTTCTTCTAACTGTTTTGAAAGTTCGGCTGCTTCAGCGACAGTCAAACTTGATAAGTCTTCAATAATTTTATTTAGGTCAGGCATATTTTTCTACTCTTTGGGTTGTGTTTCAGAATTTTCTGCGGTCAAACTACTCATTTTTTCCGAATGTGCAAGCAAAATACTAATTAATTTTGAGGCTGGAGCGTTTAAAATACCTACAATATTAGCTCTTGCTTCATCAAGTGTAGGTAAACTAGCAACATTTTGGATACCGGCCTGATCCAGGACCTCATCATCCATTATTCCGCCAATTAATTTGAGATTTTCATTATCTTTAGCGAATTTGGATAAGATCCTTGCAGACATTATTGCATCTTCACCAAATGCAACCGCTGTTGGACCTGTGAAAAGATTGGATAAATCTTTACACTTAGTTTTTTCTAATGCTAATTTTGTAATTCTGTTTTTAGTGATTTTGAAGACGATACCATGCTCTCTCATTTTTGCTCTTAAATCATCTAATTGAGTCATTGTTAAGCCTTGATAGTGTGTAACCATCACAGCTTTACTACTCTCAAATTTATAAGTCATTTCTTCAATATAATTTTTCTTTTGTTCTTTGTTCATCATAACTATATCGATTTTCCTAATTTAACTTTGTATGAAACACCCATAGTAGAAGTTGCAAAAACACCTTTTATTAAATCACCTTTGAGTGTGTTGTTAGACTTTTCTTTTTCTAATGCATCTATTATTGCATTATAATTTTTTAATAATTGATCATCACTGAATGATTTTTTTCCAATACTTACCCCAATATTTCCATCTTTATCATTTCTAATTTCAACTTGTCCTGATTTTGCATCGGTAACTGCTTGTTTAATATTTTCAGATACTGAACCAAGTTTTGGATTTGGCATTAATCCTTTTGGACCTAAAACTTTTCCTAATTTCGAAAGTTTAATCATCATTCCTGGTGTACAAATTAATTTTTCAAAATTTAAATCCCCACCTTTTATTTGTTCAACAAATTCATCTCCACCAACAATATCTGCACCTGCATCTTTTGCTTCTTGAGCTTTATTATCTTCACAAACAACAGCAACTTTTACTTTCTTGCCTGTTCCTCCTGGAAGATTTACTACAGTTCTAATGTTGACTTCACTTTTCTTTTGTTTGTTATTTATTTGAAAACTTAAATCTAGAGATTCATCAAATTTTGTTGTGCAGTTTTTTTTTAGTTCAGGTAATAATTTTTCAATAGATTCTGCATTTAAGTCTTTAGTTTTTTCTGGCAATTTTTTATATCTTTTTGAAGCCATTATTCTTTCACCTCTATACCCATTGATCTAGCTGAACCTGCAATAATTTTTACTGCTTCGTTTATATCGTGGGCATTTAAATCATTCATTTTTTCTTTAGCAATATCTTCTAATTGTTTTTTTGAAATTGAAGCTACAATATTTCTCCCTGGCTCTTTTGATCCACCTTTTAATTTAACAGCTTCTTTAATATAAAAAGATGCTGGTGGTGATTTAATTTTAAAATCAAATTTTTTATCTTTATAAACAGTAATTTCAACTGGAACAGGTTTTCCAGCCATAGATTTTGTTTTGTCATTAAATGCTTTACAAAATTCCATTATATTAACGCCACGCTGACCTAAAGCAGGACCAACAGGAGGAGCGGGATTAGCTTGTCCGCCTTTAATTTGTAACTTTATAAATCCACTTATTTCTTTTGCCATTAACTTACTTTCTCAACTTGGTTATATTCTAAATCTACTGGTGTTGGACGACCAAATATAGAAACTGACACCTTAAGTCTAGCTTTTTCTTCATCAATTTCTTCAATCATTCCATTAAATGATGCAAATGGACCATCAACAACCTGAACTTTTTCACCAACGCTGTAATCTATACCAGATTTTGGCTGAGCCACACCATCTTTAATTTGGCCTAAAATCTTCTCAACTTCCTTATCAGAAACAGGTACTGGGATGCCTTTTGATCCAAGGAAACCACTAACTCTCTTTATTCCTTTGATCATATGATAAATATTGTTATCCATTTCACTCTTTATTAGTACGTATCCAGGAAAATATTTCTTTTTTCTTTGAATTCTCTTTCCTCTTTTAACTTCCGTAACATCATGAGTTGGAACTATAATTTCTTCAAATTTCTCACTTATTTTAGCCTTATCTGCTTCTTCTTTAATTAATGAAGCAACTTTATTTTCAAAACTGGAGTGTGATTGAACAATGTACCAATTTTTCATTAAATACTCACCTTTAACAACAGTTCTAAGAAGAATTTAAGAACCTGATCTAACAAAAGAAAGAATAAAGACATTACAACTGCCATAACAAATACCATTAAAGCACCTTGCAAAGTTTCTTTCCAAGTTGGCCAAGTAACTTTGAATGCCTCTTGTTTTACTTCCTGAATAAATTTAATCGGGTTCTTCATAATTCTTTAGCTCAAATTGGCAGGAGCGGAGGGACTCGAACCCTCAGCCTCCGGTTTTGGAGACCGGCGCTCTACCAATTGAGCTACACTCCTAATTTATAGAGTTACTCTATAATTTTAGTTACTACTCCTGCTCCAACAGTTCTACCACCTTCTCTAATAGCAAAGTTTAATTTTTCTGCCATTGCAATAGGTGTAATCAGTTTAACAGTGAATTTAGCATCATCACCTGGCATAACCATTTCAGTACCTGCTGGTAATTCTACTTCTCCTGTAACGTCTGTTGTTCTAAAATAAAACTGCGGTCTATATTTTGTAAAGAAAGGAGTGTGTCTTCCACCCTCGTCTTTTTTAAGAATATAGGCTTGAGCTTCAAATTTAGTATGAGGAGTTATTGATCCAGGCTTACAAAGAACTTGACCTCTTTCAATGTCAGTTCTTTCAATACCTCTCAATAAAATTCCTACGTTATCACCAGCTTCACCTGAGTCTAAAAGTTTTCTAAACATTTCTACTCCAGTACAAACTGATTTTTTTGTTTCTTTAATTCCAACGATTTCAACTTCCTCACCAGTTTTAATTACACCAGATTCTACTCTTCCAGTTGCAACTGTTCCTCTTCCTGAAATTGAAAATACGTCCTCAACTGGCATCAAGAATGGTTTGTCAACTTCTCTAGCTGGTTGCGGGATATGTTCGTCAACAGCTTTCATTAATTCTAAAATTGAATTTTTTCCAATTTCATCATCTCTTTTTTCAACTGCTGCTAAAGCTGAACCTTTAACGATTGGAGTTGTATCTCCAGGATATTTGTATGAAGTTAAAAGTTCTCTAATTTCTTCTTCTACAAGTTCAATCATATCTTTATCATCAACTTGGTCTACTTTATTTAAGTAAACAACAATTGCTGGAATACCAACTTGTCTTCCTAAAAGAATATGTTCTCTTGTTTGTGGCATAGGACCATCAGCTGCATTAACAACTAATATTGCTCCATCCATTTGTGCTGCACCAGTAATCATATTTTTTACATAGTCAGCGTGACCAGGACAGTCTACATGAGCATAGTGTCTTTTTTCAGTTTCATATTCAACGTGCGCTGTTGAAATTGTAATTCCTCTTTCTTTTTCCTCTGGAGCTTTATCGATTTGATCGTATGCTACAGCTGTTCCACCACCAGCTTCAGCTAATACATTTGTTATAGCTGCAGTAAGAGTTGTTTTACCATGGTCGACATGACCAATAGTCCCAATGTTACAGTGGGGTTTACTTCGTACGAATTTTTCTTTTGACATTTCTTTTTAACCTCAGTTTTTTTTTGTTTCTTACTTTAATTTCTTGGAGCGGGTAAAGGGAATCGAACCCTTACATCCAGCTTGGAAGGCTAGCGTTCTACCATTGAACTACACCCGCACAACCCCAAGAGTAACACTCCATTGTTATTTAAAATTATATTAAATGGTGGAGGGGGAAAGATTCGAACTTTCGAAGACCGAAGTCAACGGGTTTACAGCCCGCCCCATTTGACCGCTCTGGAACCCCTCCTTTGGGGAAGTGTCCCCTTGTTCAATATAGCTTCAAATAACATGCGTTTTATATATTTTATTTATCCAAATGCAACACGTGATTTATTAAGAAAAACTATTAAAAAACGTGTAAAACTCATCATAATTTTATGAATAAATCGTCTTTTTTTATTGTTGGTCAACATGCGGTAATGGAAGCATTACGTAATCCAAATAGGAAAGTTTTAAGAGTGTTTTTGACAGAGGATGCTAAAAAAAATATTCATAGAAAAAATCCAAATAAAAATCTTCTTGAAGAGGTAAAAGTCTATTTTAAATCAAAAAAAGAGTTAGACAAATACTCATCAAAAGAACAATTAATGCATAATGGATATGTTGCTGAGATTGAACATTTAGATCAACCAGAATTAAAAGAATTTATTAAAGAAAAAAATAATTTAACCTTTGTATGTTTGGATGAAGTTACTGATCCAAGAAATATAGGTTCACTCATTAGAAGTGCAGCATCATTTAAAATTGATGGTATAATAATTAAAGAGAGACATTTTCCAAAGGATAGTAAACTAATGTATAAATCAGCGAGCGGATGTATGGAGCATGTAAATATTTTTGAAGTTTCAAATGTTAATTCTACCTTAAAAAATTTAAGAGAAAAAAATTTTTGGGTTTATGGTTTTGATTCAAAGGGCCAAAAAGATTTTACTGATGTCGAATGGGAGGGAAATAATATTTTACTTTTTGGATCAGAAGGATTTGGAATGAGGCAACACACTGGAAAATATGCAGATTTTTTTGTCAAAATTGACATCAATGAAGAAATAGAAAGTTTGAATATATCAAATAGTGCAGCAATAGTGTTTCATCATTTAAGTTATTTAAAAAAAAAGGGTTGATTATTTAACAAATAATTAATAATTATTGCGCATGCCCTTGTAGCTCAGTTGGTAGAGCAATTGATTTGTAATCAATAGGTCCGCGGTTCGAATCCGTGCGGGGGCACCACTTCTTTCTTTACCAAGCAGTTAACTTCAAACACTTATCAAAATTCTCGATACGAACATAGCAACTGAAGAATGACATTAATTTAAATGCAAAAAATCCTACAAATATAACTAAAGCAACTATTATAATTGGATTAAATTTATTCATTAAATCTAACTTGTTTCTTTTCTTATTTGTTCAATTTTAATTTTTTTTTGTAAACTTCTATTTTTATCATAGAGAAGATTAAACTTAATTTTATTATTTATTTTAACAGTAATAGATTTTGCATTTCTTACTTCCAAATTATCTGCAACTGCACTAATGGGTCTCTTGGATGGATTAAGATTTGTGATAACAATTTTAGATTTATCATTAACTATTTTACCCTTCCACCTTCTTGGTCTAAATGCGCTAATTGGAGATATGGATAATTTTTTTGAATGAAGACTTAATATAGGTCCATGAACAGATAAATTGTAAGCAGTGCTTCCAGCAGGTGTAGACACCAAAACTCCATCAGAAACTAATTTTTTTATAATTTGCCTAGAACCTTGTTTAATTGATAACGAAGCTGCTTGTCTGCTCTGTCTTAATACAGAAACTTCATTAATAGCAATAGATTTTTTGATTTGATTATTTTTATTTCTTACAATCATCTCTAAAGGAGAAATTGAAACCATATTTGCTTTAGAAAGGTTTTTTATTATATCTTTTGAGGAAAATTTATTCATTAGAAAACCGTAGTTTCCAGAGTTAATTCCATAGAAAAATTTATTAGAATTTTTGTTTCTTTTAAGAGTTTGGAGCATAAAACCATCACCTCCAATAACAATAGTTAAATTTTTGTTTTGTAAATTATTAGAACTAATTTTTTTTAATAAAATATTTTTTATATTTAAGGATTTATTATTTTTATCAGAAATAATTTGTAGTTTGTTCATTTAATGGTGCCCTCGGCCAGACTCGAACTGGCACTCCGCAAGCGGCAAGGATTTTAAGTCCTTTGTGTCTACCAATTTCACCACGAGGGCATTAATGAATTTCACTGTTATATCCACAATTATTTATAACTCAACTATATTAAATTGTATTGGTAATCTCTAGCGTCTATTACCTCTTTTGGCAAATTGAGCTCAACATCACCAATTTTTATTATTTCATCTTTGTTGATATTTTTTTTCAATATTGCATTATCTGTTAAACCAAGTGGTAAAATCATTTCATTTTTTGAATTTTGAGATGTAATTAATTTACCTCTTGTACAAAACCCTCCTTCCCCGTCGAGCTTTTCACCAACTTTTAAATCTTTTTTTGCAACACTTGCAACATCTGCATTATATTTTTTTGTATAACCTGTTGCTCTATTATCAAGCGCTATAGAATATATGGACTGAGCAAGTTCTAAACCAATATAATGATAAGGTCTCCATATTGCCGAGTAGTTTCCAGAGGAATCTGTGACCATTCCATAATCTTTAAAACAATTTTTTACATATTCATTTTGAGCTTTAATTACAATGTATACGCCCCACCTCAAGTCATTAGGAATATCTTTTTTATTTAGATCAATACTTGATATAACTTCAACTTGACCTTCAAAATCAATTAATCCACCATCTTTTTTTGGTATTAATTTTTTTGCTATATCATAAACCCCAACTGCAGGAAAAGTTAATCCGTTAGAAGGACATTTAAGATTTGCAGCATTGCTTACTGCGCACATTTCAATTGCAGATTTATCACCACATAAAAAACTATTGAACATTTTAGGATTCATTCCTGACTCACTCTCTGCTCTTTCTTTAGTTAAACCATAATGACCCCAAACTGTATCAGGTGTAGAATATTCAAAACTTGGATGGTATTTTGTTCCTTTTCCAGCACAAATAACTTCAAAACCATTAAGTCTAGCCCATTCAATTTGTTCTAGAATTAACGAAGGTTGATCACCATAAGCCATCGAACAAATAACTCCATTTTCTCTAGCTAAATCTGATAAATATTTTCCACATGTAATATCTGCCTCTACATTAACTAAAATCAAATGTTTCTTTTCTTTTAAGATCCTTGTTGCATGGACAGTGCCTACAATAGGGTTTCCTGTTGCTTCAATAAAGATTTCAATATTTCTATCAATAATTTGATCAAGAGAAGTTGAAAAATTAATTTTAGATACCTCTTCTTTACTTACTCCACTTTTTAAACAATTTCTTTTTGCTTGATCAATATTGAGGTCAACTATGCTATCAATTTTAATTTTATTTAAGTTAGAATATTGAGATAAAAACATACTTACAAATTTTCCACATCCAATAAAAGCTACTCTTATTGGATTTTTTTGATCTTCTAATTTTGTGTGTAAAAACATTTCAATTAAAATTGTAAAGCTTTTGTTAGAAATTTTTTATCTAACTTGCAATCTTTATATCCTCTTTTAACTATGTTTAGATATCTTTCTGTAGGAAACTTAAATGGAGATTTCTTGACCATTGTATAAGTCATGACTTTTTTTCCATAATAATAAAAATAGTGTTTTTTATATAAAATTGGAAAATCCTCATAAACATCCAACTTTTTCTCATCACTTTTTGATATTTCAAATAATCCACCTGGTACGATCGAATTTTTTTTTGGCTCTATATCTGCTGCTCTGTATTTACTTCTAAATGTTAATTTAAAATCTTTTAAGTTTATTTTTTTTAAAAAAACACTGTCTTTACATCTTCGTTTCATTTGAAAATGATGAAGATTGCTACCGTAAGCAAAATACAACATTAGCGCTCAACTACCTCAATTTTTTTTTCATTTACAAATTTTAAAATCTGCGAATTACAATCATCAATTTTATTTTGATCTTCTGATCTAATAACTATCGATACACCAAGCTTACCAGCATGAAAAAATGGGTAACTGCCAATCTCTACGTCCAAATTATTATTTTGTACTTTTGTTAATGAACTTGCTATTTCACTTTCAACTGTTCTTAAACTTATAGTTAAACTTTTGATTGGTTCACCTCCAACTATATTATTTGTTAATCCACCTAACATGGATTTTAATATAGAAGGAACTCCTGGTAGTGAGTAAACATTCTCAACATTAAATCCTGGAGCACCACTTGTTGGATTTAAAATAAGATTTGCATTTTCAGGCATCCATGCCATTTTTTGTCTTCCCTCATTAAATTCTCCAGGTTGATAATATTCTTCTAGAATTTTGAAAGCTTCCTTGTGAACTTCGTATTTTATTCCAAATGCTTTTGAAACTGATTGAGCTGTTATATCATCGTGAGTAGGTCCAATACCACCAGTTGTAAAAACATAATCATATTTTAATCTAAGTAAATTTAGTGTTTCAACTATAATATTTTCAACATCGGGAATTACTCTAACTTCCTCAACCTTTACCCCTATAGAATTTAACCAAGTTGCTAATGTTGAGGTATTAGTGTCTTGTGTTCTTCCAGATAAAATTTCATTACCAATAATTAAAATTGAAGCTTTAAATTTTGCTTTTTTATCCATATGAAATATATAATTTACTCATGGAATTTACCAAGTCTTTAGTAAAAGGCAAACTAATCAAACGTTACAAAAGGTTTTTTACCGACATAAAACTTGGTAAAGAAATTGTCACAGCTCATTGTCCTAACACGGGTTCTATGAAAGGTTTATTAGATGAAGGTAATGAAGTTTATTTACTACCAAATAATAACCCTAAGAGAAAACTAAAGTTTGGACTTGAAATAATTAAATCAAGAAATAATTTAGTAGGTGTCAATACTCATATGGCTAACAAGATAGTAAATCATGCTATCGAAAATAATTTGATCAAAGAATTAAAAAATAACGATAAAATAAAACCAGAGGTATTCTTTAATAAGGAAACTAGATTTGATTTTTTGCTAGAAAAAAAAAATAAAAAAAGCTTTGTTGAGGTCAAGAATGTTACTTTATTTAGAGATAAAGAAACTGCTGAGTTTCCAGATGCTATTACTTCAAGAGGATCTAAGCACTTATTAACTCTTATTGATGCCATAAATAAAGGTTATAAAGGTTATCTGATATTTTTAGTTCAAATTCAAAATATGAAATATTTTAAAATAGCTAAAGATATCGATGAAGAATATTATGAAAATTATAAAAAAGCTAAAAGAGCCGGAGTAAATTTTCTAGCTTATAGATGTGATATAAGTTCAAAAAAAATTATTATAGATAAAAAACTTAAAATTTTAGATGAGTGATTATAAAGAAAAATTTGAAAAAATGAGAGTTGCTGGTGATTTAGCATCAAGGACACTTGATATGTTAACCGATAACATTAAGGAAGGTGTCTCTACAGACTATATAGATAAATTGGGATATGAGTTTATAAGAGATAACGGAGGACACTCTGCTCCACTTTACTATAGAGGTTTTACAAAATCTTTATGTACTTCATTAAATCATGTTGTATGTCATGGAATTCCTTCAGATAGAGTTTTGAGAGATGGTGATGCGGTGAATGTTGATGTTACTGCAATTGTAGATGAACATTATGGTGATACCAGTAGAATGTTTTGCATTGGTAAAACACCAATTAAATTAAACAATCTAATAGATGCTACTTACGAGTCTATGATGAGAGCAATTAGAATTTTAAAACCAGGAATTAAATTAGGTGATATTGGTCACGAAATTCAATCATTTGTTGAAGAAAAAGGATACTCTGTTGTTAGAGATTTTTGTGGTCACGGTATAAGTACAACATTTCATGAACCACCAAACATTTTACATTATGGAAGTAAAAACTCAGGACCAGAGTTAAAACCTGGAATGACTTTTACAATAGAGCCAATGATAAATTCAGGTAAATATGATGTTAAAATGTTAAATGATGGTTGGACTGCTGTCACAAAAGATAAATCTTTATCTGCTCAATTTGAACATACATTAGGAATTACTGAAAATGGTTATGAAATCTTTACAGAATCTGCTAAAGGTTATTCAAAGCCTCCATACTTATAATTAATGATTAAAAGATACTCTCGAAAAGAACTAACTGATATTTGGTCAGAGGAAAATAAATATAAAATTTGGCTAGATGTAGAAGTTGCAGCTGCTGAGGCTATGGAAAAACTTGGTCAAATACCAAGAGGAGTAGCTTCGATTGTTAGAAAAAAAGCAGTTATCAATGTCAATAGAATTCATAAAATTGAATCTGAAGTTAAACATGATGTTATAGCATTTCTTACCTCTGTTACAGAAAAAGCAGGAATTAAAGCAAGATATTTACATCAAGGTATGACTTCATCAGATGTACTTGATACCAGTTTTAATATTCAATTAGTTCAATCTGGAAAAATAATTCTTAAAGATATCGATCAAATTTTAAAAGTACTTAAGAAGCAAGCAAAAAAATATAAAATGACTCCATGTATGGGAAGAAGTCATGGAATTCATGCTGAACCAGTTACTTTTGGATTAAAATTAGCTTCTTTTTATGAGGAATTTAAAAGAAACAGAAGAAGACTTAAAGATGCAATAGACGAGGTATCCACGTGTGCAATATCAGGAGCCGTTGGGACTTTTGCAAATATAAGCCCTAATGTAGAAAAACATGTTGCAAAAAAATTAGGTTTAAAAATTGAACCTATTTCAACGCAAGTTATTCCAAGAGATCGACATGCATTTTATTTTTCAGTTTTAGGTATTATTGCAGGGTCAATTGAGAGAGTTGCAATTGAAATAAGGCATTTACAAAGAACAGAAGTTTATGAATTACAAGAGTATTTTTCGAAAAATCAAAAAGGATCATCCGCGATGCCTCACAAGAAAAATCCAATTTTAAGTGAAAATTTAACTGGTTTAGCTAGAATGGTTAGAAGTGCTGTGATACCAGCTTTAGAAAATATAGCGCTATGGCATGAAAGAGATATTTCACACTCAAGTGTTGAAAGAAACATCGGTCCCGATGCAAATATTACAACAGACTTTGCATTGGTTAGATTAACAAATATTTTAGACAACATGATTGTTTATCCTAAAAAAATGTTAGAAAACTTGAATATAACAAAAGGGCTAATTTTCTCTCAAGAAGTTATGCTAGAATTAACAAAATCTGGTTTAAGTAGAGAAAAATCTTACAGAATGGTTCAATCGTATGCGAAAAAATGTTTTGCAGAAAACCTAAACTTATTAGACGTGATATCTAGTGATAAGTTTATTATGAGTAAAATTCCTTCGAAAAGGCTAAAATCAATATTTAGTTACGCAAAACACTTTAAAAATGTGAATTTGATCTTTAGAAGAGTTTTTAAATAATGAAAAAAGGAAAAAAACTATACGAAGGTAAAGCAAAAATCATTTATGCAACAAATGATAAAAATATAGTTATTCAATATTTTAAAGATGATGCAACGGCATTCAATAATCAAAAAAAAACTACAATTGAAGGTAAAGGTGTTTTAAACAATAGAATATCTGAACATATTCTCTCAAATTTATCTCAAATAGGAATTAAAAATCATTTAGTGAAAAGATTAAATATGCGTGAACAAATAATAAAACTAGTTGAGATAATTCCAATTGAATTTATTGTTAGAAATGTTGCTACAGGATCTATTACTAAAAGACTAGGTGTTGAGGATGGAACTGTTTTAAAAGAACCATTAATTGAATACTGCTTAAAAGATGACAAATTAGGTGACCCTCTAATTGCAGAAGAGCACATAATAGCTTTCGATTGGGCTAGCAAGAACGAAATTGATAAAGTCAAGAAAATGATACTAAGAATTAATGACTTTATGATTGGAATGTTCAGAGGAGTTGGAATTAAATTGATTGATTTCAAACTAGAATTTGGAAGGTTAAAGTCTAATGGGAAGCAAGAAGTAATACTTGCAGATGAAATTAGCCCAGATACATGCAGACTTTGGGACAGTATAACTGATAAAAAACTTGATAAAGACAGATTTAGAAAAGATTTAGGTGATTTAATTCCAGCCTACACAGAAGTTGCTAAAAGATTAGGTATTTTGCATGAACAATCAAATGTAAGTGCCGTGAATGTAACAAAACTATCATCTGTTAAGAGAAAGAAAAAATGAAAATCTCAGTAATAATTACTTTAAAAAAAGATGTTTTAGATCCACAAGGTAAAGTTATTCATCAAACTTTAGATGGAATGGGCTTTGATGATGTTAATGAAGTTAGACAAGGTAAATATTTTGAAATTGATACAAAAGAAAATGATCCAAAAAAAGCTAAAGATAAAGTTGAAGAAATGTGCAAAAAACTTTTAGCCAATCTTGTAATTGAAAACTATAAAATTATTGATCTAAAGTAATCAATGAAATCATCTGTCATTACTTTTCCTGGATCCAATTGCGATAGAGATATGGATGTTGCTCTAAGAAAATTTGGATTTAAAAATAAAATGGTTTGGCATGATGATGTTGAACTTCCAAAAAGTGATTTAATTGTTTTACCAGGAGGATTTTCATATGGTGACTATTTAAGATGTGGGAGTATGGCATCTAAATCAAAAATCATGAAGTCAGTCATTAATTTTGCTAACTCTGGTGGTATGGTAATGGGAATTTGTAATGGATTTCAAATATTAGTTGAAACTGGACTAGTTCCAGGCGTCTTATTAAGAAATAAATATTTAGAATTTATTTGCAAAAATGTATTCGTAAAAATTAATAACAAAACAAATAATTATTTTAATAATATTAAAAATGATGTTTTGGAATTTCATATTGCTCACAATGAAGGAAATTATTTTTGTACCAAAGATCAATTAAAAGAAATTGAAGATAATGAACAAGTTGCAATAAATTATTGTGATGAAAATGGTAAAATAGAAGAAAAATTCAATCCAAACGGTTCAATTAAAAATATTGCTGGTATTTTTAATAAAGAAAAAAATGTTTTAGGTATGATGCCTCATCCTGAAAGAATGATTGATAATTGTTTATCAGGAGAAGATGGTTCAATTTTTTTTAATAATTTAATTAATAATTTAAAATGATAGTAAACGAACAAGTAGCTATTGATCATGGTTTAAAAAAAGATGAATATGCTAAAATTTGTGAATTATTAAAAAGAACTCCAAATATTACTGAACTTGGTATTTTTTCAGCAATGTGGAATGAGCATTGCTCATATAAATCATCCAGACTTCATTTGAAAAAACTTCCAACAAAAGGAAAAAAAGTTATTCAAGGTCCTGGTGAAAACGCTGGTGTTATTGATATTGAAGATAATGATGCCATTGTTTTTAAAATTGAAAGCCATAACCACCCATCTTTTATTGAACCCTATCAAGGTGCAGCAACTGGTGTTGGTGGGATTATGAGGGATGTGTTTACAATGGGTGCTAGACCTATTGCAAATTTAAACTCAATTCATTTTGGTTCCCCTCAACACAAAAAAACAAAAAATCTGCTAAGAGGTGTAGTTCATGGAATTGGAGGATATGGAAATTGTATGGGTGTTCCAACTGTTGCAGGACAAACAAGTTTTGATAGTTCATATAATGGTAATATCTTGGTTAATGCAATGACCTTGGGATTGGTTAAAAAAGATAAGATTTTTTACTCAAAAGCAGCTGGTTTAAACAAGCCAGTTATTTATGTTGGTTCAAAAACAGGTAGAGATGGAATTCATGGAGCTAGTATGGCTTCAGCAAGTTTTGATGACAAAATAGAGGAAAAGAAACCCACTGTTCAAGTTGGAGATCCATTTACTGAAAAACTACTACTAGAAGCTTGTTTAGAATTAATGGCTGGAGACTCAATTATAGCTATACAAGATATGGGAGCTGCTGGATTAACATCATCAAGTATAGAAATGGCATCAAAAGGAAATCTTGGAATTGAAATAAATCTAAACAAAGTTCCTTGCAGAGAAACTAAGATGACACCTTATGAAATTATGCTCTCTGAAAGCCAAGAAAGAATGTTAATTGTTTTAGAAAATGGAAAAGAAAAACAAGCAAAAAAAATATTTGATAAATGGAATTTAGATTTTGCAGTAATTGGCAAAACTACTAATTCAAAAAAAATACAACTTTACTTTGACAATGAAAAGGTTGTTGACATCCCAGTAAATACATTAGTCGAAAATTCACCTATGTACGATCGTAAATGGAAAAAAGCAAAGCTACCCAAAAAAAAAAAAGTTAAAAAAGAAGATTTAAAAAATTTCAAAATTATAGATGTTCTGAAAAAAGTTTTAGCAAACCCAAATATTTGTAGCAAAGATTGGATTTGGCAGCAGTATGATCATACGGTAATGGGTGACACTATTCAAAAACCAGGTGGAGATGCTGGAGTCGTAAGAGTGCACGGGACAAATAAAGCTGTAGCTGCTTCAGTCGACAGTTCTGCTGTATATTGTTGGGCTCACCCTCTTACAGGTGGAAAACAAGTTGTTTGCGAAAGTTTTAGAAATTTAATTGCTGTTGGTGCAAAACCTATAGCTATTACAAATTGTTTAAATTTTGGAAGCCCTGAAAATGAAGAGAATATGGGTGAGTTTGTCGAATGTGTTCAAGGAATTGGTGAAGCAAGTGAATATTTAAAATTCCCAGTAGTTTCAGGAAATGTATCTTTTTACAATCAAACTAAAGATGAAGGTATAAAACCAACTCCTGCTATTGGAGGTGTAGGTTTGATAAAGGATTATAATAAAATGATCACTATGGATTTTAAAAAGATTGATAATGTGGTTTTGGTTGTTGGAAAAACAGAGGGACATTTGGATCAAACTATATTTGCAAGGAATATATTAGGTGAAAAAAATGGTCCTCCTCCTGAAATAAATTTATTTAATGAAAAAAATAATGGAGAAACTTTATTGAAACTTGTCGAAAGCAATCTCATCAAAAGTGCTCATGATGTTTCTTTAGGTGGAATTATTACAGCGGTAGCCAAAATGTGCATCAAAGGTAAAAAAGGAATAAATTTAAACAAACCAAAATATTTAATTAATGAATTGGAGTATTTCTTTGGCGAAGATCAAGGACGTTACATTATTGAGGTTGGTGAAAAAGATTTAAAAAAAGTCACAGATATATTGAATAAAAATGCTGTTCATTTTGATGAACTTGGAACAATTATTGAAAATGAGCTATATATTAATGATAAGACAAAAGTTACAATTGACGAATTAACAAGTTCAAATACAAAGTGGCTTACAGATTATATGAGTAACTAATGGCAATGGATTTAAAAGATATTGAGAGTTTAATTAAAGAAGCAATGCCTGATGCGGTTGTAGAAATTCAAGATTTAGCAGGTGATGGAAATCATTATTCAGCGACTGTGACTTCTTCTCAGTTTTCAGGGAAAAGTAAAATTGAACAACATAAAATGGTATATAATTCTCTAAAAGGACGTATGGGAAATGAATTACATGCCCTAGCAATTAAAACAAAGGAGCAATAATGGACGATAATACAAAAAATATAATTCAAAATTATATAGACAACAATGATGTTTGTTTATTTATGAAAGGAACTCCAGATGCTCCACAGTGTGGTTTTTCAATGGCTGTCTCAAACATGTTAAAAATTCTTGAAGTAAATTTTAAAGGAGTAAATGTTTTAGAAGATCAAAACATCAGAGAAGGTATTAAAGTTTACAGTGATTGGCCAACAATTCCTCAATTGTATATTAAAAAAGAATTTGTTGGTGGATGTGATATCGTAAAAGAAATGTACGAAAACGGAGAGCTTAAAAAAGTTCTTGAGGATAAAGGTATTAATTTTAAAAATTAAATTTAGAAATTATCTAGAGTAATATTCAATTACAAGATTGGGTTCCATTATTACAGGATAAGGAACTTCTTCAAATTTAGGAACTCTTACAAATTTTAATTTTTTATTTTTCTCATCCATTTGGATGTATTCTGGTGTTTCTCTTTCTTTATTTGCTAGAGCGATATCAATGATTGCTAATTGCTTAGATTTGTCTCTAATTTCAATTGTATCCTCTTCTTTTACTAAATAGCTTCCAATATTAACTTTCTTGCCATTTACTCTAACATGACCGTGATTGATTAATTGTCTAGCTGAAAAAATAGTTGTTGCAAATTTTGCTCTATAAATAATTGCATCTAATCTTCTCTCTAATAGACCAATTAAATTTTCACCCGTATCACCCTTAAGCATAACTGCTTTTTTGTATATATTTCTGAATTGTTTTTCATTTATATTTCCGTAGTAAGCTTTTAGTTTTTGTTTAGCTTGTAACTGAATTCCATAATCTGAAGGCTTAGATGTTTTTGTTTGACCATGCTGACCAGGTCCATAAGCTCTAGTATTAAAAGGACTTTTTGGTCTTCCCCATAGGTTAACCTTTAATCTTCTGTCTACTTTATGTTTAGAGTTTAATCTTTTTGTCATTTAATAGTGGGCTTTATAAACTTACTCTTACTTTTGTCAATCAACGTTTTTTACCTAAACTCGCAAATACACCTGATAAAATACGTGTTTCTTTAGTTGATAATTCCATTCGGTAAAAGATATTTCTTAAGTTTTCAAGCATTATTGGCTTCTTCTCTTTTGATTTGAAGAAATTAATCTCCTCTAGATTCTGGATGCATAAATTAGCCATAGCAGCAATCTCTTTTTTAGAGGCGGATTTTACTTTATTTGATTTATTAAAAGAGGACACTTTTGAATTAAGAATACTTGATACATATTGAGCAATAATAATCAAACTATGGGATAGGTTTAATGACTTGAAATCAGGATTTGTTGGAATTTGAAGGGTGTAATTGGCATAACTAATTTCATTATTGGATAAACCTGATGCTTCTGATCCAAGCAGAAAAGCTACTTTTTTTTTATAATTAATTTTTTTTAAATGTTCTAATTGAATATGCTTGATATTTTTATTTCTAAATCTCGCTGATGTTGCAATAACAATATCGATATTCTTTAAAGATTTTTCTAAATTTTCATAATTCTTTGTTTTGTTTATAATATTCTTAGCACCAACAGAAGTTGCTAAAATTTTATCGTTAGGAAATATTGGTTTAGGATTAACAACAATTAATTTTTTAAAATTAAAATTTTTCATTCCTCTGGCGCAAGCTCCAATATTTTCTGAAAGCTGAGGCTTATGTAAAATGAAAGAAATATTATTAACTGACATTAATCAATGCCATGATTTCTGTTATAACTAGAAACAGCAGATGATTTAATGCCTGTTAAATACTTGGGATCTATAGACCAAATAGAAACTTTTAATGGATAACATTTTGCAACATCAGAAGAGTGTTCGGATCCACAATCTCCTCCAGGACAAGCTGAAAGTGCGCCCAACAAATCTGTTTCAGCAAAAAACTCTAAATAATCCCCTGGTCTAACAGGACTAGCTTTCATAAAGTATTGTTTGGTGTCATTAGTAAAACCAGTTAACATAAATACATTTAATACATCATGAACTAATTTTTCTGCATGATCTAGCTGAACATTTTTTTCTTTAACTAATGCTCTTGTTAGATTTGAATGGCAACAATAGTGGTAATCATTATCACTTAAAAGTTTTGACGTATAAGGATCACATCTGGTTCCAATTACATCATGAACAGAGCCACCATCTTTATCATAATCATACCAATCCAAAGTGTCCCAAGTTATTGTCGCTAAAGACCTAAGGTATGGAAAACTGCTAAACATTTTGTCTCCAACGGATAGATGCGTTCCATATAAAGCTCTTGTTTTTCCTGAATAAAATTTTTCCTCTAAATTATTTAAATTAAATAAATTTAGATCTCCTACTTGTGGGCCATCTACACTTTCAATTCTAAAAAACTCACCAAATTTTACCTCGAACGTTTTTGCATCTCTAGGAGGAATAATTACTTCATCTTTTTTAATCAAATGTTCTCTTGCAGAATGTAAAATACTTAAATTTTTATCTTCAATAGTGGTATTTGGATAACAAACGATAGGCTTTGCCCCTATTCTACTATCGATATCTGTTGGTTTTTCTGAAAATTTTTTAATTTTCATTTTTATAAACTTCCAGGTGCTTTATCCTTAAATAATTTATAATCTAAACTATCCACTAAAGCTTTAAATGAGGCGTCAATTATATTGGGTGACACTCCAATTGTGAACCAGTTCACTCCTTTGGAGTCTGTGCTTTCAATACTAACTCTGGTAACTGCTTCTGTACCTGTATTTAGAATTCTAACTTTATAGTCAACAAGTCTTAAATCTTTCAAGTACTCAGAATATTTAGCAAGTTTATTTACATTCTTTCTGATCGCATTATCTAAAGCATTAACAGGTCCGTTTCCTTGTCCTTCGCATAAAATTTTGTCTCCATCTACTTCTAATTGCGCTTTCGCATAAGATATAATCTCTCCAGTTTTATCTTTCTTTACTGAAACATCATACTCATTAATTGAAATATATCTTGGTATCTCTCCCATCAATCTTCTCGCAAGTAATTCAAAAGATGCATCTGCACCATCATAACTGTAGCCAATGAACTCTCTGTCTTTTACTTCATCTAAAAGTTTTTTTATTTTTGGGTCACTTTTCTGAACATTAATCCCAATTGAATTTAATCTAGACATAATATTTGATTGTCCTGATTGATCAGAAACTACAATATTTCTAGAATTTCCAACCTCTTCAGGACTGATGTGCTCATAAGTTTTTGGATCTTTTTGAACTGCAGACACATGCATCCCACCTTTGTGGGAAAAAGCTGATGCACCAACATAAGGTAAATGTTTGTTAGGTTTTCTATTTAATATTTCATCTAGTAATCTTGAGCATTGAGTTAAATTTTTTAAATTATCTCTCTTGATACTTAGTTCAAATTTATCAGAAAAATCTTTCTTTAAAAAGAATGAGGGTATTAATGACATCAAGTTTGCATTACCACATCTTTCACCTAATCCATTTATAGTACCTTGAACTTGTCTTACGCCAGCTTGAACTGCTGCAAGACTATTAGCAACAGCATTTTCAGTATCATTATGAGCGTGTATTCCTAAATTTTTTCCCGGAATATGTTTGGTTACTTCAGTTACAATTTTAGAAATTTCATGTGGTAGCGTCCCACCATTAGTATCACACAATACAATCCATCTAGCTCCATTTTCAAACGCAGCTTTTAAACAAGACAAAGCGTATTCTGGATTGGATTTATAACCATCAAAGAAATGTTCAGCATCAAACATAAATTCTTTACCTGATTTAACAATATGTTTGGTACTTTCACTTATGTTCATTAAATTTTGTTCGTTAGTTATTCCTAAGGCAACTTTCACTTGAAAATCCCATGATTTACCAAATAAACAAACAGATGAGCTTTTTGAATTTATTAATGATGATAACATTGGATCATTTTCAGCACTATGCTCTGATTTTTTTGTCATACCAAACGCAGTTAATTTAGTTGATTTAAAATCATGATCTTTATTAAAAAATTCTGTATCTGTTGGATTAGCTCCAGGCCATCCTCCTTCAACATAATCTACTCCCAACAAATCCAATGCAGATGAAATTTTTTCTTTATCATCGATAGAAAAATCTACTCCTTGTGTCTGTGCTCCATCACGTAATGTTGTATCAAAAATATAAAGTTTTTCTTTACTCATTTAAATTTCCAAATCGTTTTACCATTTTTATCTTCTATTAAAACACCTTTGTCTGAGAGTTCATTTCTAATTTTATCAGCTTCTTCATAATTTTTGTTCTCTCTTGATTTATTTCTCTCATCAATTTTCTTCAAAATTTCTTCCTCTGAAATAGAAGCTCTGCTCATTTTGAAACTTAACCACTTCTCTTTATTTTGTTTCAATAAACCTACAAATCGACAAGCAGATACAAATAAGGCTTTATCATTGTCATTACCTTTTAGTGCTTTTTCATATAATTTGTGTAAATTTGCTATGTAACCTGGTGTGTTTAAATCATCATACAAAGGTTGAAGAATTTCATCCGAGATATCTGCATTATTTTTACTATCTACATAAACATTGTACCATTTATTAATTGTATTTTGACAATCTTCTAAAAGTTTATCGTTCCAATCTAATGGTTGTTTATAATGTGCACTCATTAAAGCTAATCTTAAAACCTGACCACTTATCTTATTTCTAAAATCTTTTATTTTTAAAATGTTACCTTGAGATTTTGCCATCTTTTCATTGGACATAGTAATAAATGCATTGTGCAACCAAAAATTAGCAAATACCTTTGTATCATTAGCACATCTTGATTGTGCTATTTCATTTTCATGATGGGGGAATATTAAATCAATACCACCTCCATGAACATCAAACTCATCTCCTAAAAATTTTTTTGACATTGCTGAACATTCTAAATGCCATCCAGGTCTTCCTTTTCCCCATGGAGAATCCCAAGAAGGTTCATCACTTGCTGATGGCTTCCATAAAACAAAATCTTCTGAATTTTTTTTATTTTCACTTATTTCAATCCTTGATCCTGCAATTAAGTCTTCTAGTTTTTTGTTTGATAGCTGACCATAATCATTAAACTTTTTAACCTCAAAATAAACATGGTTGTTATTCACATAAGCAAAACCTTTTTTAATTAATTCAGAAACCATTTCAATCATCAAATCAATATTTTCAGTTGCTTTAGGTTGATGAGTTGGTGTTTCACAATTTAAATAATTACAATCTTCACCAAAACTTTCAGTAACTTTATTTGTTAGCTCTGAAATTGAAATATTATTTTCTTTTGAAGATTTAATAATTTTATCATCTACATCTGTAATATTTCTAACATAAGTAACTTTTGAATATTTTTTTTTAAAAATTTTATAAAGGATATCAAAAACAACTATTGGTCTAGCATTACCAATATGAGGATCATCATAAACTGTTGGTCCACAAACATACATTCTTATATTTTGTTCATCTATTGGAACAAATTTTTCTTTTTTGTTTGTAAGATTGTTTGTTAAAAAAATATCGTTACTCATAATTTTAGAAATATACTTAAATTATAGATTTGTGAATCTATTTGATTAATTTGGAATTTTGCATACTGGAATAGGCTCCATTTTATGCAAATTTTGTTTTCTAATAGTTTCGTATTTTGCTCTATTGGAAGATTTAGGATTATCCATAGCTTCCTCAAGTTCTTCATATTTTAATCCAAGCTGACCTTCATCTGTTCTACCGTCATCCCACAAACCATCAGTAGGTGCTGCTTCAATAATTTCATTTAAAATACCAAGTTCTTTGCCGAGTTCCCAAACCTGAGTTTTGTTGCAATCTGCAATTGGAGAAATATCTACGCCTCCATCTCCATATTTTGTGTAAAATCCTACTCCAAAATCTTCTACCTTATTACCAGTTCCAACTACTATTCCTTTATTAGCAGCAGCAACTTGGTAAAGAGTGGTCATTCTTAATCTTGCTCTAGAATTTGCCATTCCATGCTCGTTGTCAAATTTAGATAAACTTGAACTAAATGCCAAAAATAATTCATCTAAATTAATTGTATGTGCTTCAACATTTTTAAAATTTTTTACTAACCATTCCTGGTGTTTTAAACTTAAATCATGTTGATGCGATTTTTGTTTAATTGGCATCGACAAAACTATTGTTTTCAAACCTGTCATAGCACTTAAGGTGCTAGAAACAGATGAATCAATACCTCCAGATATTCCTATAACAAGAGACTGTGCCTTTGAAGGCATATTGTCTACATAGTTTTTAATCCAATTAGATATAAACTTGGCTTTTTCTGAGGCATTCATAATTTATAAATTATTTTATTATATAGATTTTACAATGCCTTAAGATGCCGCTCTATCTGCATTTTTAGAATATGAGCTATTCTTTTTAATCTCATCTGAAATCATAAATGCTAATTCTAAAGCTTGATTAGCATTTAACCTAGGATCACAATGAGTATGGTATCTTGAAGAAAGATCTTCTTCAGAAATTTTTTGTGCTCCACCAATACATTCAGTTACATCTTGACCAGTTAATTCAATGTGAAGACCTCCTGCATAACTTCCTTCACTTTGGTGACATGCAAAAACATTTTTAACCTCATTTAGTACACTATTGAATGGTCTAGTTTTGAAACCTGTTGCAGCTTTAATTGTGTTACCATGACATGGGTCACAAGACCAAATTACATTCAATCCTTCTTTTTTAATTGCTCTAATTAATTTTGGTAAAAATTTTGAAACATTATCTGCTCCAAATCTTGAAATTAAAGTTATTTTACCTTTTTCATTTTTTGGATTAATTCGGTTACAAAGATTAATTAAATCATCTGGTTTTAAAGTCGGTCCACATTTAATACCTATAGGATTTTCAATCCCTCTACAAAACTCCACATGTCCTCCATCAAGCTGTCTTGTTCTGTCTCCTATCCAAACAAAATGAGCAGAAGTATCATGGTTCTCACCTGTAGTAGAATCTGTTCTGGTCATTGCTTCTTCAAAAGGTAACAGTAAAGCTTCGTGCGATGTCCAAAAATTAACAGTGTATAATCTATTGTTAAAATCTGATGTAATTCCACACGCTCTCATAAATGCTATAGCATCAGCAATTTTATCCTCTAAGTCTTTAAATTTTTTAGCTTCTGGACTTTTTTTAATGTAGCCTAAATTCCATAAATGAACTTTATTCAAATCTGCAAAACCTCCTTTTGAGAATGCTCTTATAAGATTTAGAGTTGATGCAGATTGAGAATAAGCTTTATATAATCTTTTTGGATCAGGAATTCTTGCTTTTTCGGTAAATTCCATTCCATTTATGTTATCACCTAAATAACTAGGAAGCTCCACACCATCTTTATTTTCAACTGGAGAACTTCTAGGTTTTGAAAATTGACCAGCAATTCTTCCAACTTTAACCACTGGCAAAGAAGCTGAATAAGTTAAAACTAAAGACATTTGTAAAATTAATTTAAATGTGTCTCTTAGATTATCAGGGTTAAATTCAGCAAAACTTTCTGCACAATCTCCGCCTTGAAGTAAAAACGCTTTACCATCCACAACATCCGCTAACTGGTCTTTTAAATGCCTAGTTTCTCCTGCAAATACCAAAGGAGGAAAAGTTCCAATTTTATCTAAAACTTTATTCAGTTCTTTTTTATCTGGATACTCAGGTATGTGTTTAACCGGATATTTTCTCCAACTGTTTTTTTTCCAATTTTTCATATTCAACCTGTGGGTGTTCTAACATAAAATGTTATTTTAACAACTAACATTATTTTAGTTTTCAATTATAATTTTAGTAATTTTGTTAGTTATACCCACTAAAATTAAAAGATTAAAATATTATGGATTTAAACAAGGCATTAATTTTAGCACATGAATTTTTAATCTCAGGAAAAATTAATGAAGCAGAAAATAAATTTAATGAAATTTTAAAATATGACCCACAAAATTTACATGCACTAAATAACCTGGGAAATATTTATATTCAAAAGAAAAATTTTTCTAAAGGTATATTGTTTTTTGAAAAATGTTTGAAAATTAATGAAAATTTTTTTCAAGCACAAATAAATAAAGGAACGTGTCATCAAAATTTAAAACAATATTCAGATGCTTTAGATAGTTACAAAAAAACATTAGAAATTAAACCTGATTTTATAGAGGCATATTTTAACATTGGCAATTGCTTACTTAAACTTAATAAATATGAAGATGCTATTTTAAATTATGATAAAATATTAGAAAAAAAACCTAAAAATATAAATGCAATTTTTAATAAAGGATTATGTTTTGAAAAACTTGAAAAGTTTGAAATAGCATTAAAAAATTATAATCAAATAATTCAAATAGAAAAAAAATTTTTTATAGCGCATTTGCACAAAGGAAATTGTTTAAAACAACTTCATTGTTTTCAAGAAGCTATTGATAGCTACAACAAAGCTATTGAAATTGGATCAAATAGCACAAATTTTAAAAGTGTTGCCAAATATAGCTTGGGATGCCTTCAATTGTTAATGGGTAACTACAAAGATGGATGGAAAAACTATGAATATAGAAAAAAAGAGAAATTTGAATTTTCGCAAACAAAAGAATGGAAAGGTGAACAAAATTTACAAGGTAAAAGTATCTTTATTCACAACGAACAAGGATTTGGAGATTACATTCAATTCATTAGATACTTGCCTATGTTAAAAAAATTAGGTGCAAAAATTATTCTAAATACTCCAAATAAGTTATTGCCATTAATCAAATCAATGAATGTTGAATTTGAGATCATAGATATTAATAGACAAGATCAATTAAACTTTGATTATTATTGCTCAATTCTAAGTTTGCCTTTTAATTTTAAAACTTCAATAGATAATATACCTAACGCAGTTCCTTATCTTAAAGTTAATGAAAAAATAAAAGAATTTTGGAAAAAAAAAATAAGTAAAACTAAAAAAAATATTGGGATTAAATGGACAGGTAACAAGAATTATTTAGATGATAAAAATAGAAGCACTAATTTAAATCAATTAAAATCTTTATTTGATCTTCCAATTGATTTTCATTCTTTAGAAATAGAATATTCTACTGAAGATAGTTTTTTTAAAAAAAATACTAAAAATTTATATTGCTATGATAAAGAATTAATGGATTTTGAATATACTGCTGGATTGATTGAAAATATGGATTTAATTATTACAACTGATACATCCATTGCTCATTTATCTGGTGCTCTAAATAAATCTACATGGATTATGTTACCAAAATTACCTGACTTTAGATGGTTAATTAATAGACGAGACTCTCCATGGTATCCATCTTTTAAACTTTACAGGCAAGATAAAATTAGGAGCTGGAACAATGTTATTAAAAAAATAAAAGAAGATCTAAAATAAAAAATTTACTCAACCGTGACAGATTTAGCCAAATTTCTTGGCTTATCTATATCATAACCCATTTTCAAAGCTGAATAATAAGCAAGCTTTTGAAGTGGAATTGTTAAAAGGAATGGTAACAAATCATCGTTCGTATTTTCTACTTCGATAGTTTCCCAAATATTCTCCGAAATAATTTCATCTTTACTTTTGTTTGTAATTAAAAGAACTTTAGCACCTCTTGCAATAACTTCCTGCATGTTGGAAATTGTTTTTTTATAGTAACTGTCTCTTGGTGCTAGAATAACAACTGGCATCCCCTCTTCTATTAAAGCAAGTGGTCCATGTTTCATTTCACCAGCTGGATAACCCTCCGCATGAACATAAGATAATTCTTTCAATTTCAATGCACCTTCTAAAGCTATTGGGAAAGAGAAACCTCTTCCAAGAAACATAGATCCTTTAGCTTCATTGAATGTTGAAGAGATTGCTTGAATATCATTATCTATTAATAAAGTTTTTTCTATTAAGCTTGGTAGGTTTTTAAGATCTTTAATTTTTTCTTGATAATTTTTTTTATCAATTTGACCAGACAAAGATCCTATTTTTAAAGCTAAAATATATAAAACAAGTATTTGACCTAAAAAAGCTTTTGTAGATGCAACTCCAATTTCAGGTCCGCAGTGAATTGGTAAAACAAAATTTGAATCTCTTGCTATAGAACTTTCAATTACATTAACTACAGCACACGTTTTCATGTTATTTTTGTTACAAAGATCCAAGGCCGCATAAGTATCTGCAGTCTCACCAGATTGAGAAACAAAAATATATAAACTATCCTTTTTAAATCTATTTTTTCTATATCTAAACTCAGAAGCTATATCAATATTAACATCTAAAGAAGTTAATTCTTCAAACCAATATTTTGCCATTAAGCATGAATGATAAGCTGTACCACAACCAATTAAAGTAACTGATTTAATTTTGTTGATTTTCCATGGAAAATTGAAAATATTTATCTCATTATTTACGCTATCTAAATACTCTTTAATTCCAGTTTTAATTGTTACAGGCTGCTCTTCTATTTCTTTAGCCATAAAATGTTTGAAGTCACCTTTATCATAATTTGACTCGTTTGATGATAATTCTAAAATTTTTTTATTAATTTTTTTACCCTCTTCATTGTAAAAATGAACTTGATCTTTTTTAACAATACAAAATTCTCCATCATCAAGATAAGTAATTTTATTTGTCATAGATTTTAAAGCGTAAGAGTCAGAACCTAAATAATTTTCATTAGGACCATATCCTACTGCTAATGGTGAACCTCTTCTTGCGCCTACAATTAAATCTGGAATATCTTTAAAAATTATTCCTAATGCATAACTTCCGTGAAGCTGTTTTAAAGTTTTAGTTATCGCTTCTTCCAGTTCCACAGTTTTTAAATTTTCTGTAATTAAATGAACAATTACCTCCGTATCAGTTTGGGATTTAAAAGTATGACCTTTGTTAATCAAATGTTTTTTTAGAATTGTTGAATTCTCTATTATTCCATTATGGACAACGGATACATTGTCTGATGAATGTGGATGAGCATTAATACTATTTGGTACACCGTGGGTAGCCCATCTAACATGACCTATCCCTATATTCCCTTTTAAAAATTTTAAATCAAAGTTTTGTTCTAAATTATCAACTCTTCCTTCAGATTTAACTTCATTAATTTCACCATTAAATAAAGTTGCGATCCCAGCAGAGTCATAACCTCTATATTCAAGTTTTTTTAAAGAATTTATTATATTTGCAGAAACAGATTTGTTGCTAGATATTCCTATAATTCCACACATAATTTATTTTGTCTTTCTTTTATAATTTTTAATTTCCACTTGTACAGATCTGGTTAGTGCAAGAGATTTTTTTTTAACATTTTTTGTTATTACAGATCCTGCACCAACAACACTTTCTTTGTCAATTTTTATAGGAGCTACTAAAGATGAATTTGATCCTATGAATACTTTATCTTTAACTATTGTCTTACTTTTTTTTACACCATCATAATTACAAGTAATTGTTCCAGCACCAACATTTACCATCTTACCAATATCGCTATCTCCGACATAAGATAAATGATTAACTTTTGATTTATTTCCAACAGTTGATTTTTTAATCTCAACAAAATTACCTACTTTTGAACCTTCTTTAAGAATTGTATCGGGTCTAATTCTTGCATAAGGACCTATCTCAACTTTATTTTCTACCTTACAAGATTCTAAATGTGAAAAAGATTTAATTACTACATTATTTCCTATTTTAACTTTAGAACCAATTACCACATAAGGTTCGATTGTAACTCCTTTTCCAATTTTGGTATCACCTGAAAAAAAAATAGTTTCAGGACCTGTCATTTTAACACCAGCTTTTAAAAACTTATTTCGAAGTTTGTTTTGATTATTTTGCTGCTTTGTAGGTTTCATCTAGACTTTCTTTACATTAAGTATATATGTTAATTAATTCACAAATTATTTCTTTAAAATACTTTTAATATGAAACAAAAATTTACTGTATTATTTGATTTAGATGGAACATTGGTTGATACAGCACCAGATTTGATGCTTGCTCATAATCATGTAATGAAAAAATTTGGATATCCTACCAAATCACTAGATGATTTAAAAAGTTCAGTTGGAAAAGGTGCGGGTGCTATGATAGGTAGATCAATATGGAGCCAAGCAAAAAAAGAACTGACTAGTATTAATGAAAAAGTTAAAAGTGATATGACTGATGAGTTCATATCTTATTATGGTAAAAATATTTTAAGAGAGAGTGTTTTAATTAATGGCGCAAAAGATTTTTTAAATTGGTGTAAAAATGAAAATATTTCTATGGCTGTATGTACTAATAAAACAGAGCATCTAGCAGTTGATCTTTTAAAAAAAATTAGAATTTATGATTATTTTGAATATGTAGCGGGGTACAATACATTTGATTATTGTAAGCCTGATCCAAGACATTTGACTACAGTTATAGAAATTTTAGATGGTGATTTAAAAAAATCTATTATGATTGGAGATAGTGAAACAGATGCTAATTCTGCAAAAGCTGCGGATATTCCAATGATATTGCTTGAGGATGGATACACTGAAAAAAAAACTGATGAAATATACCATAATCACCTAATAAAAGATTTTGTTGGTATCGAAAAAATCATATCTGAATATCTTTAATATTGATTAATTTATTTTAGCTATTAAAACAAAATTACTTATAAGGAGTTATTTTGTTACTACATACAGTTAAAGTTTTTCCATCTAAAATTCATTTACCAAAGAAAAAACAACTTGCCTGGAAAATTGCAGAAATTGCAAGTGATAATGCCAAATTGAATAAGGAAGCAGTTGAAATGGTGATCAATAGAATAATTGATAATGCTTCAGTTGCTATTGCTTCTTTAAATAGGAGACCAGTAGTTTCATCTAGAGAAATGGCTTTAAAGCATTCTAGGAAAAATGGAGCAACTCTTTTTGGTGTTAATTCAAAATTAAAATTTGATTGCGAATGGGCAGCTTGGTCAAATGGAACTGCTGTAAGAGAACTTGATTTTCATGATACTTTTTTAGCTGCAGATTACAGTCACCCTGGTGATAACATTCCACCACTATTGAGTGTTGCTCAACAAAGTAAAAAAAGTGGTCTAGATTTATTAAGAGGAATTATTACTGCTTATGAAGTTCAGGTGAATTTAGTTAAAGGTATTTGTTTACATAAACATAAAGTAGATCACATTGCTCACTTAGGTCCAAGTGTTGCTGCAGGATTAGGATCCATGTTAAAATTAAATACTGAAAAAATTTATCAAGCAGTTCAGCAAGCACTACACACAACTATTTCTACAAGACAATCAAGAAAAGGAGAAATTTCTAGCTGGAAAGCATATGCACCTGCACATGCGGGTAAACTTGCGATAGAGGCTGTTGATAGAGTTATGAGGGGTGAAGGTGCTCCAAGTCCAATTTATGAAGGTGAAGATAGTGTAATTGCAAGGATACTTGATGGAAAAAAAGCAAAATATAAAGTTCCATTACCTAAAAAAGGAGAAAGTAAAAAAGCTATATTAGAAACTTATACAAAAGAATATTCTGCAGAGTATCAATCTCAGGCTTTAATAGATCTTGCAAAGAAATTAAAAACTAAAATACCAAATTTAAACCAAATCAAAAAAATAGATATTCATACTAGTCATCATACACATTATGTAATTGGAACAGGTGCAAATGATCCTCAAAAAATGGATCCAAATGCAAGTAGAGAAACATTGGATCACTCTATAATGTATATTTTTGCAGTCGCTCTAGAAGATGGTGATTGGCATCATGTAAAATCTTATACAAAATCAAGAGCTAATAGAAAAAGTACTATTAAGATATGGAATTCAATAACAACCTATGAAGATAAAAAATGGACAAAAAAATATCATGATCCAGATCCAAAAAAGAAATCTTTTGGAGCAAAAGTTGTCGTTACATTGAACAGTGGGAAAAAATTAACTGAAGAACTTGATAGAGCTGATGCTCATCCATATGGAGCAAGACCATTTAAAAGAGAGAATTATATAAATAAATTTTTAACTCTAACAGATGGCATTTTAGATAAAAAAGAGAGTGATCGTTTTTTAAGAAATGTTCAAAATTTAAAAAACTTAAAAGCTGGTCAATTAGACAAACTAAATATTGAGATTAAAAAAAGTAAGTTAAAAAGAAATTTGAAAAAAGGAATTTTTTAATGCACTTTGTTGAAAAAGAACCAAGCCAAAAAAGAATTGATTTTGACCAAAAACTTAAATCAAATAAAATTCTAAGAGTTCCTGGGGCTTACAATCCTCTAACAGCGAAATTAATTGAGGAAATTGGTTATGATGCAGTTTACGTATCAGGTGGCGTTATGGCCAATGATCTTGGTTTTCCAGATATTGGTTTAACAACTCTTCAAGATGTGAGTACTAGATCCTACTTAATTTCCAGAGTTACAAATCTTCCAACGATTGTTGATATAGATACAGGATTTAAATCTTGCAAAGAAACTATAGAAACTTTCGAAGAGTTTGGATTAACTGGTGTTCATTTGGAAGATCAAATTGAAAGAAAAAGATGCGGGCATCTAGATAATAAAGAACTTGTTTCAACAGAGGCTATGGTTTCAAAAATAAAAGAATGTGTAGCTACAAAAAAAGATCAAAATTTTAAAATTATAGCACGATCAGATGCAAAAAGTGTTGAGGGAATTGATAAAATGATTGATAGATGTAAAGCTTATATTGATGCTGGAGCAGAAATTATATTCCCTGAAGCTTTACATGATGAAAAAGATTTTGAAAAAGTAAGAAAAGAACTTTCATGTTATTTGTTAGCTAATATGACAGAATTTGGTAAATCCAAGTTATTTAACTATAAGGAGTTAGAAAACCTTGGCTATAATATTGTTATATATCCAGTAACTACACAAAGACTAGCAATGAAAAATGTTGAAGATGGATTAAGAGACATTTATGCAAATGGACATCAGAATAATATAATAGATAAGATGCAGACAAGAAAAAGATTGTATGAATTGGTAGAATACGAAAAATACAATTCTTTAGATGAAAAAATTTATAATTTTAGTACAGAAGGACATGAATAATGAGTGATGATATTAAAAAAGGTTTGCTTGGAATTGTTGTAGATGAAACTGAAGTTTCAAAAGTTATGCCGGAGATTAACTCTCTGACATATAGAGGTTATGCTGCTCAAGATTTATGTGAATATTGCAGATTTGAGGAAGTCGCTTATTTAATTTTAAATAAAGATCTACCTAACACTATTCAATTAAGACAATTTGAAAAAGAGGAGAGAAATAATAGAGAGCTTACAAAAAATTTATATGAAATTATAAAACACATGCCAAAAAAATCTCATCCGATGGATGTTGCAAGAACAGCTGTTAGTGTAATGGGATTAGAAGATAAAGAAACCTCCAACTCCACTCCGGAAGCCAATATGCGAAAAGCATTAAGAATTTTTGCAAAAACTCCTACAGCTCTTGCTGCTTTTTACAGAATTAGAAGTGGTAAAAAAATAATTAAACCTAAAAAGAATTTAACTTTTGCAGAAAACTTTTTCTACATGTGTTTTGGAAAAGTACCTCAAAAAGAAATTGTTAAAGCGTTTGATGTTTCTCTAATATTGTACGCTGAGCACAGTTTCAATGTTTCAACTTTTACTGCTAGAACAATTACAAGTAGTTTGTCTGATATTCATGGAGCAATTACAGGTGCAATTGCTAGTTTAAAAGGTCCATTACATGGTGGTGCTAATGAAGAAGTGATGCACATGATGAACAGAATTAAAAAACCAGAAAATGCATTAAAATGGATTAATAACGCTCTTAAAAATAAAGAGGTAGTTATGGGCTTTGGTCATAGAGTATATAAATCAGGAGACTCTAGAGTTCCAACTATGAGAAATTATTTTGGCAAAGTTGCTAAACTTAAAAAAGACAAAAAGTTTGAAAAAATTTACGATATTGTTGAAAAAGTAATGATCAAAAAGAAAAATATCCATCCCAATGTAGATTACCCTACTGGTCCAATGTACCATTTAATGGGATTTGATACTGATTTTTTCACACCTATATTTGTTATTTCTAGAATTACCGGTTGGTCAGCGCATATTATGGAGCAACATGCTGCAAACAAACTTATTCGACCGCTTGCTAAATATAAAGGTAGCAAGCATCGAAAAGTAATGGAATTAAATTACAGATAATAAAATTATATTTATTAACTAAATGCTTCTGCCCAAGTTCCTTGGGTTGATGCTTTAGAATATTCTGTAGCTCTTCCTTCAAAGAAGTTCATGTGCTCTACAGCATTTAACATTGTATCTAACCAAGTTAATGGGTTTTTATCAATGTCATAGATCGCTTCTAATCCTAATTGATCTAATCTTCTATTTGCAATAAATCGAATATATTTTTTAATATCCTCTGCAGTCAAACCTTCCATTGGACCCATTTGAAAAGCTAAATCAATAAAAGCATCTTCATGCTCAACAATTGTTCTGCATGCTTCATAAATTTCTTTTTTCAATTGAGGTGTCCATGTTTCAGGATTTTCTTTAATGAAATCTTTAAATAATCTGATCATCGAATTGCAATGCAATGTTTCGTCTCTCACCGACCAAGTAACAATCTGACCCATTCCTTTCATCTTGTTATGTCTTGGGAAGTTTAACAAAATTGCAAAACTTGCAAACAACTGAAGACCTTCTGTGAAAGCACTAAATACAGCAATTGTTTTTGCGATATCATGATTTGATTTAACATCAAAACCTTGCATGTAATCGTATTTATCTTTCATTTCTTTGTATTTCATGAATGCTGAATACTCTGACTCTGGCATACCAATTGTATCTAACAAATGTGAGTAAGCAGCAATGTGAACAGTTTCCATTGAAGCAAAAGAAGACATCATCATTAATACTTCAGTTGGTTTAAATACATTCATGTAATGTCTTATATAACAGTTGCTAACTTCGACATCTGCTTGAGTAAAAAATCTAAAAATTTGTGTTAATAGATTTTTTTCTGAAGTTGAAAGATTTTTTTGCCAATCTCTCACATCATCTCCAAGTGGAACTTCTTCTGGTAACCAGTGAATTCTTTGTTGTGTTAACCATGCGTCATAACACCATGGGTATCTAAAAGGTTTGTAAACTGGGTTTGCAACAAGCAATCCATTATTGTTTTTTTGTGGTTGAATAATTTCTGACTTAACTTTTTCTGCTACTGACATGATAAACACTCCTCGTACTCTGGTTCACTATTTTCGGTTGATTTATTTTTATACACATTAGCCATGATGTCTGTTGACTTAGAGTCGTTAACATTCTCAGCTCTTTGAATTGATTTTGATCTACAATAGTAAAGGCTCTTTAAACCTTTCTTCCACGCATCAAAATGAATTTTATGTAATTCTTTTTTATGAACATCTGCAGGTAAAAATAAGTTAACTGATTGAGCTTGTGAAATAAAAGGAGTTCTGTCTCCGCTCAATTCGATTATCCAGCTTTGATTAAGTTCAAATGCAGTTTTAAATACATCTTTTTCTAAATCGGTTAAAAAATCTAAATGGTTAACTGAGCCTTGGTTTGTAGTAATACTAGACCAAGTTTCCTCATCATTTTTACCATGACTTTCAAGAATTTCTTCAAGATATCTGTTTCTCACATTAAACGAACCAGATAAAGTTTTGTGAGTATAACTGTTTGCTGCAATGGGCTCTACTCCTGGAGAAGCTCCTCCACAAATAATAGAAATTGATGCTGTTGGTGCAATTGCAGTTTTGTTAGAAAATCTTTCTTGATAACCATACTCTGCAGCATCAGGACACGCTCCTCTTTCTTCAGCCAAATCTTTAGAAGCTTGATTAACTTTTTCATGAATATTTTTAAATATTTTTTTATTCCATGATTTTGCCATTACAGACTCAAGTGGAATTCTATTTTTCTGTAAGAAAGAATGGAAGCCCATCACACCCAAACCAACACTTCTCTCTCTTTCAGCAGAGTATTTAGCATCTTTAAATTGTTCAGGAGCTTTATTAATGAAATCAGATAACACATTATCCAAAAATCTCATTACATCACTAATCATATCTGGATCATCTTTCCATTCTTCATATTTTTCTAAATTTAAAGATGATAAACAGCACACCGCTGTTCTATCTCTACCGTCTTTATCAATTCCTGTAGGAAGAGTTATCTCACTGCATAAGTTAGAAGTTTTAACAGTAAGATTTGCTAACTTATGATGTTGAGGAATTTGTCGGTTAACTGTATCTATATAAATTATATAAGGCTCACCAGTTTCAATTCTAGCAGTTAATAATCTTATCCATAAATTTCTTGCAGAAATAGTTTGTTGCACAGTTCCGTCTGCTGGACTTTTTAATGCCCACTGTTCATCTGTTTCTACTGCTCTCATGAAAGCATCTGAAACTAAAACACCATGATGTAAATTTAATGCTTTTCTATTTGGATCTCCACCGGTTGGTCTTCTCATTTCAATAAACTCTTCTATCTCAGGATGATCAATTGGAAGATAACAAGCAGCAGAACCTCTTCTTAATGAACCTTGGCTGATTGCCATTGTCAAAGAATCCATCACTTTAATAAAAGGAATTATTCCTGAAGTTTTCCCAACTCTTCCAATTTTTTCTCCAATGGATCTTAGGTTACCCCAGTAGCTTCCAATTCCCCCACCCTTTGCAGCAAGCCAAACATTTTCGCTCCAAAGATCTAAAATTCCACCTAAGCTATCAGATGCTTCATTTAAAAAACATGAAATAGGTAAACCTCTTTTAGTTCCACCGTTTGATAAAACTGGTGTTGCTGGCATAAACCAAAGATTGCTTATGTAATTATAAATTCTTTGTGCATGTAGATTGTCATCAGCATAAGTGCTTGCTACTCTTGCAAATAAATCTTGATAAGATTCGTTTAAACCAAGATATCTATCTTTTAAAGTTGCTTTACCAAAATCTGTAAGTTTCGAATCTTTAGAACGATCAATTTTAATTATTATACCTTTGTCGTTTTGAAATAATTCTGTTTCATTATTTAAAGAAAATAAATCAGGCTTATTTGCTTTTGAAACTTCTTTAACTTCTGGGCTATATTCGGAGACAGCTTTCTTGAGGGCTTGAGATAGAATCTTGTTCATATTTATTATTATATTATTTTAGTTTTGCGAAAACAACTATATGTTGTAGGCGCTTTGATTAAATATACTAAATAAACGTTTAATCAATGGAACATTTATAGAACGCGACAATATGATTATCAATAAAAAAATAAAATTTTTTTAAAGAAATTAACATAAAAAGAGTAAGTAGTGGATAAATGAGTGAAAATTTAAAAATAGATCCTTATGGTTTTAGAGAATATGACGCCCGTTGGTTGTATGAGAAAGACATAAACTCAGCAGGAATAGAGAATCTCGGTAAAGGACTTGGGACACAAGTAAAAAATCACACCAAAAAAGATCATCCAAGAATTATTGTTGGACATGATTACAGATCTTACAGTGAGGAAATAAAAACTTCACTTAAAAGAGGATTAAAGTCAACAGGATGTCATATAGAAGATATTGGTTTGTCATTATCTCCAATGGTTTATTTTGCACAATTTAATTTAGATGCAGACGCAGTTGCTATGGTTACAGCAAGTCATAATGAAAATGGTTGGACTGGTGTAAAAATGGGTATCAAAAAAGGCTTAACACATGCACCTGAGGAGATGAAAGAATTAAAAGAAATTACGTTAAATGAAAAGTTTTCAAAGGGTGATGGAAATGAAAAAGAAATAAAAGATTTCGATAAAATTTATAAAAATGACCTGATTAATAAAAACAAAATAAATAAAAAGATTAAAGCTGTAGTTGCTTGCGGTAATGGAACTGCAGGTGTTTTTGCACCAGATATATTAAGGGGTATTGGGTGTGAGGTTATAGAGTTAGATTGTAAATTAGATTGGAATTTTCCTAAATATAATCCTAATCCAGAAGATTTAGAAATGCTTCATGAAATTGCTAAAGTAGTTAAAGAGAATAATGCTGATATAGGTTTTGGCTTTGATGGGGATGGAGATCGAGTTGGTGTTATTGATAATGAAGGTAACGAAATATTCTCTGATAAAATTGGTTTACTAATTGCAAGAAACTTATCAACTAAACATAAAAATTCTAAATTTGTTGTAGATGTAAAATCAACAGGTTTGTACTCAAAAGATAAAATTTTATTAGAAAACAATTGTGAAACAATTTATTGGAAAACAGGTCATTCCCATATTAAACGTAAAGTTAACACTGAAAAGGCATTAGCAGGCTTTGAAAAAAGTGGTCATTTCTTTTTCAATCAACCTTTAGGATATGGTTACGATGATGGAATAAATTCAGCCATTCATATCTGTCATTTATTGGATAATGAAAATAAAAAAATGAGTGAAATAATTAATGAATTGCCAAATACTTTTCAAACACCGACGATGGCTCCATTCTGTAAAGATGAAGAAAAATATCAAGTTGTTGAAAATTTAGTTAAAAAAGTAGAACAATTAAAAAATAATAAAACTAAAATTGATGATCAAATAATAACTGAAGTTCTTACAGTTAATGGTGTAAGATTTTCTTTTGAAGATGGATCTTGGGGATTGATAAGAGCATCATCTAATAAACCTTCATTAGTAATTGTAACTGAAAGCCCAACCTCAGATAATAGAAAGAAGAAAATCTTTGATTTTATTGACGATTTACTTCAAAAAACGGGGAAAATAGGCGAATACGATCAAAAAATTTAGTGCTTAATAAAGTTAATTTTCAACTAATAAGTGTTCATAAAACTGCAAAGAATCATTTAAAAATTAGATGAGGTGACGGAGGGAGACTGAAGTCACCTCTTTTTATTTAGAGATTTTCTTAATTTATCTACTATTACTTTTATAGCTGTCTTTGAGTAATTTTTTCCTTTAACAACCCATACAGATAATGGCCATGAACTATCTTTTTTACTTCTAGCGATAATATGTATGTGCAACTGAGGAACAATATTTCCAATTTTTTCTACATTTAGTTTTGAAATTTTAAATAATTTTTTCATTATTTTACTTACATAAACAATTTCTTTCATCAGCAGAGTTTGATCTTTAGGATTAAGGTCGCTTATGTCGGTAATCTTTTTTCTTTTAGGAATTAGAATTATCCATGGAAATTTAGAATTATCGTTTAATCTAATAGTGCATAATTTAAGATCAAGAAGATGATATGAAGTCTTTAAAAATTTCCTATTTAACTTAAACGACATACTTATAATTTAATATATTCGTAGAAAAACTTAACTGCTACGATTAGTAAGAAAATAGCAAGTAATTTACTAATTTTATTTTTATCTATTCTGTGAGCTGTTCTTGCACCTAGTCTTGCCATAAAAGTTGTAATCGGAATAAAGATTAAAAAAGCTGGTACATTTAAAAATCCAATACTAAATGGTAAATTTGTTTTTAAATAACTTCCTGAAATAAAAAAACCTGTAGCACCAAATAGTGCAATTAAAAAACCAATCGCTGCAGCGCTTCCAATTGCTTTATTAATTGAATAACCGAAAAATTTAAGGATTGGTACATTCATAACAGCACCACCTATACCTGTTATAGCTGAAATAAATCCAACAATCGCACCAAGAATTATTTTTAAATACAATTTCATTTCAGATATTACATTTTGTTTTTTTTCTTTAATCGTAAGTAAATAAATTCCTAAAAGAAAGATAACGATTGCAAAAAAAAGGACTAATGATTTTGTTTTGAAAGTTGCAGCAAAAATTGTTCCCAAAACAACTCCTACAACTACAAAAATACCATAGCTTTTAACTATATTAAAATCGACTGAATTAAATTTATGATGGGTTAAAACTGAAACTATTGATGTTGGAATTATTATTGCAAAAGAAGTTCCTACCGCTAAATGCATTATATAAGCTTGATCAATTCCAAGTTTGCCAAATATGTAATAAAGAAACGGGACAGTTATTAAACCACCACCGATACCAAAAAGGCCAGCTACAAATCCAACTGGAATTGCAGTCAAAACCATTAATAAAACTATATAGATATATTCATTTGCTAAGATTGAACTAAGCAGATTGACCTTCTCTCATATCAACATTGTTGTATTTAATTTTATCCATTATGTGATCAATTTTTTTTACATCAGCATCTCTCACACACATATTTTCACTTAAATATTTTTTCCAATGACTAGCACCAGTTTGGCCGTGAAATAAACCTAATGTGTGTCTCATGATTTGGTTTAAACGAGTTCCTTTTTTCAATTCATCTTTTACATAAGGAATTAACTGTTCAATAACATCTTGCCTACTAGGAATATCCTCATTATTAAAAATTTCTTTCTCAATATCTGCTAACAAATAAGGTGTGTGATAAGCAGCTCTTCCAATCATAACACCATCAGTTTTTTCTAAATGTGGTTTAATTTGATCAACAGAAGTTATTCCTCCATTTATAATTATTTCTTCATTTGGAAAATCTTCTTTTAATTTATAAACAAACTCATATTTTAAAGGTGGAATGTTTAGGTTTTGTTTGGGTGTAAATTTGCCAAGCATAGCCTTTCTTGCATGAATAATAAAAGTTTTAATACCTGTGGATTTAAGTGTAGATATAAAATTGTGTAAGTTTTCATAATCTTCAACACTGTCATATCCAATTCTAGTTTTTATGGTTACAGGTAATTTAGTTTTTGATTGCATCTCTGTTAAACAATCTGCAACTAAATTTGGCTCTTTCATTAAACAAGCACCAAATCTATTTTTCTCTACTTTTCTACTTGGACATCCTAAGTTTAAATTAATTTCATCGTAACCAAAGTCTTCTCCAACTTTTGTTGCTTCCGCTAGTAACTTAGGTGAAGATCCACCTAATTGAAGTGCTACAGGCTTTTCATTGATATTGAATTCTAGTAATTTTTTTTTATCACCTCTATTGATTGCTTCATCGACAACCATTTCAGTATAAAGAAGTATATTTTTAGATATTAGTCTTAGAAAATATCGTTCATGACGATCTGTACAGTCCATCATAGGAGCAACTGATACTAACCTATTCATAAACTAAGACTTTATATTATTTTTTTATGAGTTTGAAGCTTCTGGATCTTCAGAAGCAACATCTGCTTCTTGATTTTCTGATTCTGAAACTTCATCTAATGAAACTTCACCTTGTTCATTCATAGTTTCTTGACCAACTGAAGCGTCAACTTCAGGTGTGGCTGTTTCAGATAATTCAGCTAAATCTTCCTTTGATACTTGAATTTTTTCTGGAGTTTTTCTAGCTCTTTTAGATGGTAAAATTGGCGTTCCACTTTTTGAAATCTCTCCTTTGTAAAGATTTTCAAAATCATCACCTATATCTTCGTCGTCTTCTACACCATCATCCACTTGTTCAACGTGTTTTCTAAGTTTATAAACAGCACTTTCAGTTAAATCTGATACTTTAATTTTCTCTTCAGCAATTTCTCTTAAAGATATCACTGTATTTTTGTCATTATCCCTATCTATTGTTGGTTCTAAACCAGCATTAAGTTGAGTAGCTCTCTCTTTAGCTACTAAAACTAATTCATAAGGACTTTCTACTTTATCTATACAGTCTTCTACAGTAACTCTAGCCATGCGCAGTATCTACACAGTGAGTCTAATAAAATCAAGGGATATTTTTTATAAATAATGAGGATTTAACTTATTTTTTATCATGAATAAAAGCATAAGCATAAATCCAACATATATTGCGGAAAAAGTAGCAATTTGTTCGATACCAAATCCTTTGTCTATTAAAAATCCATACAAAGCAGTTCCAAAAGCTGTGGAGAAAACCATAAGAGCAGAAGTCATAGCCTTTATTCCTCCAATAAATCTTACACCATATAATTCTGCCCATGTAGATGTACCTAAAACATTTGCAAAACCATTTGTTATCCCCATCAATCCTAAAAAAATAAATGAAACAATCGGATGATCAAAAAATATCAATATCAAAGCAGCAATCAACATAGGAATATTTGTAAAAATTAATAATTTCCTGCTTGAAAACTTATCAATTAAAATACCAGTTATAAATAAAGTCAAAACAGAACAAATCGAATAGGCCATAAAAGATTGGGCTATCACATATGGACCCCATCCCTTAGAAACTTGAACAAATGATTGAAAAACTGCAAAGCCTGTAAAAATCCATGGCATTGCCAATAAGTTCCCACAAATAATATAAAACTTATAATCTTTTAATACTTCTCCTCTAGTCCATTGTTTAATTGTATCCTCTTGAAAATTATTATTACTGTCAGACTCTCTAGAATTAATATTTAAATTATTTATTAAAAAAATAGAAGCAACAGGTAGAAATAAAATAATAATTAAAGAAAATCCTACCCACAACTCTCTCCAATGTATGAATGTCAAAAAATATACTATTAAAACTGGTAAAATAAATTCTGCTAATGACAAACCTAGCCAAGAAGTACTTAATGCTTTTCCTCTTGATTTATCAAAATATCTTGAAACTGTAGTACTAGCAGTATGAGACATTAACCCTTGACCAAATAACCTCATTAAAAAAATTGCTAAAAATAAAAAAACTATTGAATTGATTTTAGAAAATATAAATGAAGATATGCTTAATGATATAATTACAAAATATGCAAATTTAATTGCACTAAAATCATCTATTTTTTTTCCAACCCATATTAAAATAAAACTACTGCATAATGTTGCAGAAGCATAAATTGAGCCAAATTGTCCATGAGATATAGAAAGAGCTTCTCTAATACTAGTATTAAACAAACCAAGAAAATAACTCTGTCCAAAGCTAGAAAAAAATGTAAAAATAAATCCAAATACAATTACTTTTAAACTTAAACTTTTAAACATAGAAAAAAATTATGACTTGTAATGTTGCTTTCATAGGTCTTGGGGTTATGGGCTACCCAATGGCTGGTTATATATCAAAAGCCGGACACAATGTAACTGTTTTTAATAGAACGAAATCAAAAGCTGAAAAATGGATTGGTGAATACAAAGGTAAAATGGCTGACACTCCTGCTCAGGCAGCAGAAGGTGCAGATTTTATTTTTACATGTGTAGGTAACGATAATGATTTAAGAGAAGTGGCTACAGGAGAGAATGGATTATTTAACACAGCAAAAGCTGGGTCAATATTTATCGATAACTCAACTGTATCTGCAGAAGTATCTAGAGAATTATATAAAGCTGCAAAAGATAAAGGTTTTGATTTTTTAGATGCACCTATATCTGGGGGTCAATCAGGTGCTGAAGGTGGAATACTTACTGTAATGGTTGGTGGTGATGAAGAAGTTTTTAAAAAAGCAGAACCAGTAATTGATTGCTACAGTAAAAAAGTAAAATTAATTGGATCGTGTGGAAGTGGACAACTTACTAAAATGATGAACCAAATGTGTATTGCTGGGGCAGTGCAAGGTTTATCTGAAGCAATTAATTTTGGAATAAATGCAGGTTTAGATATGGATAAAGTAATGGAAACTATATCTAAAGGTGCAGCACAGTCTTGGCAGATGGAAAATAGATATCGAACTATGACAGATGATAAGTTTGATTATGGATTTGCTATTGATTGGATGAGAAAAGATCTAAAAATTGCAATTGAAGAAGCAAAAAGAAATGGTTCACCAGTGCCGATAACAGAAATCATAGATGGCTACTATGCTGAGGTACAAGAAATGGGTGGTAACCGATGGGATAGTTCAGCTCTTATTGCTCGATTAAAAAAGAAAAAATAATCTGTGACTGATACCGTTCCTTATTATGAGAACTTTATAGAAATCAAAAAGAAAATTTGGTCTATGTTAGATAATGCTGTCAAAGACAGAAGTTCGCCTTTCAGAATACCTGTATTTATATGTGGTAGCCAATCTGATTTAGATGGTAGAATTGTAGTTCTTCGAAAATCAGATCAATCTAATAACTTAGTTCAGTATCATAGCGATATTCGTTCTGATAAAATTGGAAAATTAAAATCTAACAATAATGCAGCAATGTTGTTTTATGATAAAGATGAAAAAATTCAGGTTAGGCTAAAAGTAGAGTGTACCATTAATCATAATAACGAAGTTACTAAAGAATCTTGGTCAAAAACCCAACACATATCTAGAAAATGTTATTTAGTTGATAAAGGACCAGGAACTATGTCTGATACTCCTACATCTGGACTAAAACCTGAGCTTGATAATTTTGATTACACTAAAGAACAAAGTGAAGAAGGTTACAAAAATTTTACGGTTATTCAGTGCAAAATAAAATCAATAGAATGGTTATATTTAGCCGCTAAAGGTCATCGAAGAGCAAAATTTGATTTAGTAAACAATAAAGATACCTGGTTAGTACCTTAAATCCCTTTTACAATTATATTGCTTCCTTCAGAGTTTTGAAGACGAATATCTTTAACTGGCTTATACTCATCAGAGTGATACCATTCTAAAGCTTTTTCATATGATGGAAATTTAATGATTACTAATCTTGGAAAATTATCTTCGCCCTCTACTACTTGATATTCACCATTTCTAACTAGATATTCTCCACCAAATTTTTTTACAACCTCTGTAACTTTAGCCACATATTCTTTATAGTTTTCTGGATTTGTAACTTTTAATTGAGCTATAACGTAACCTGCTGACATAATTCCACTCCTTTATTAATTGTTCTGTTAATTATTCCAAAGCCAAGCTGCTCCCCTCACACCACTTGAGTCACCGTGTAAATTTTTTAAAACTTTCGTTTCTATTTTTTTTGCAAATGTATATCTGGGAATTAATTTTGGAATATTATTATAAAATCTTTCAATATTTGACATGCCTCCACCTAAAACAATTGCACCAGGATCAAAAATACCAATCATTACAGCTAATAATCTTGCCATTCTATCCTCATATAAAGAAAATTCTAAATTAGCACGATCATCATTATTTTTATCTAATTCTACAATTTCTTTTGTTGTAAGATTTGTATTATATTTTTTATTAAATATATTTGTAAAACCAGTTCCTGAAATAAATTGCTCTGCACATAAGGGTCTTCCACAATTTCCTGAGGGACATTTAACGTCTAGTTTAATTTCTTCATCAGTTGGATAAGGTAATGGTTGATGTCCCCAATCTCCTGCTATTTGATTAGCACCTTCAATTATTTCTTTTTTATAAGATAAACCTCCTCCAAAACCTGAGCCTATTATTATTCCAAAAACAGAGTCATAATTTTTTCCTGCACCATCAATTGCTTCCGATAAAGTCAAGCAATTCGCATCATTCATCAATTTTACTTGTCTTTTTAAAGCAATTTCTAAATCTTTTTGAAAAGGTTTGTCATTTAACCATGATGAATTTGCGTTTGTTATTAGTTTGGTTTCTTTTGATGAAAATCCTGGTATCCCTAGTCCTACGCTACAGGTTTGACTACTAATATTGTCAAATTCATCGACAAGTTTTTTTATTGTATCAATTCCAGAAACATAGTTTTTATCATAATAATATCTTTTTCTTTCAATTTGATTGCCTTTATCGTCAATTATAATTCCTTCAATCTTAGTACCTCCATAATCAATACCAATTTTAAATTTTTTATTCATAGATTTAATATTTAAAATATTGATTTTGAATACTTCTTCCAGTTATCTTGATAGTGTTTAGTGTTTTCCTCTACTGCTTTTTTTTCTTCCTCAGTCACTTCTCTTATAACTTTTCCCGGAGAACCAACAACTAAGGAATTGTCAGGTATCACTTTATTCTCAGTAATTAATGCTTTTGCTCCAATGATGCAGTTTTTTCCAATATTTGCTTTGTTCAAAATTACTGCTCCAATTCCAATTAAACTATTATCTCCAATAGTACATCCATGAAGCATCACTAAATGACCTATAGTAACATTTTTACCTACTCTCAACGGACAGCCGGGATCTGTATGTAAGACACTACCATCTTGAATATTAGATCCCTCACCTATATGAATATTTTCTATATCTCCTCTTAAAACAGCATTAAACCATATGCTTGTATTCTTCTCCAATATAACATCTCCAATTACAGTTGCGTTTGGAGCTACCCAATTTTCGCCAGAGTTTTTTGGTTTTTTATCTTTTAAATCATAAAACATAATTTATATATTCTTACAGTATGCCAATACAAACTCCAATATGTGATTTTGGTCAAAAAGCTATTCCATTTGAATTAAAATCAACTGAAAATAAAATTCTTTCGTTAGATGATATCAAGGGAGAAAATGGAACTTTGATAATGTTTATCTGTAATCATTGTCCTTATGTAAAGGCCGTTACAAAAGAAATAGTTGAAGATTGCAATGAATTAAAAAAAATTGGAATAAATTCTGTAGCAATTTGTGCAAATGATGCTGAGAGTTATCCAGAAGACTCTTTTGAAAATATGATTAAATTTTCAAAAGATAACAATTTTAATTTTCCTTACTTAAACGATGAAACTCAAAATATCGCAAAAGCATATAACGCTGTATGTACACCAGATTTTTTTGGATATAACAAAAATTTAGAACTTCAATATCGTGGGAGATTAAGAGAGTTAAGAAATCTTATACCTGTTAAAGAAGGTGAGAGTGATTTGTTAAAAGCTATGAAACAAATTGCTGAAACAGGCGAAGGTCCTAAAAAACAAATTCCTAGTGCTGGCTGTAGCATAAAGTGGAAAACTAATTAATGTATTTAATTGTTACTAGATCTTTTCCTCCTGAACTAGGTGGAATGCAAAGCTTAATGTGGGGTTTATCAAGAGAGTTATCTAAAAACTTTATGATAAAAATGTTTGCAGATTATATTGATAATCATAAAGATTTTGATGAACAAGCTTCGTTCTCAATTGAAAGAGTTGGTGGAATAAAACTTCTTAGAAAATACAGAAAAGCTCAATTAATTAATGAGTTTATTAAAGATAATAAAGTTGAAGGAGTAATTGGAGATCATTGGAAAAGTTTAGAATTAATTAAAACTTCTAAAAAAAAATATTGCCTTATACATGGTAAAGAAATCAATCATCCTAAAGGATCAAGTCAAAATAAAAGAGTTTTGAATGTTCTTAATAATGTAGAAAAAGTTATTGCTAACTCACAATATACCAAAAACCTTGCTATTGAATGTGGTATTAATGAAAATAAAATTGTTGTTATAAATTGTGGAGTAGATCTACCAAAAGAATTAAACGAAAAATCATTAGAAAAAGTTGAAAGCTTATTAAAAGTCAAAACTCCTAGATTAATTACTGTTTCAAGATTTGATAAAAGAAAAAATCATGAAAAAGTTGTGATGGCTCTTAGAAATCTAAAACAAATTTATCCAGATATTGTTTATATTTGTATTGGATATGGTGATGAAGAAGAAAACATAAAAAAATTAGTAAAAGAATTAAATTTAGAAGAACAAGTAATGTTTTTTAAAGACATAAGTGATGATTTAAAAAATGCTCTTGTTGCTAAATCAAATTTATTTGTAATGCCTTCTATAATTCATAAAAAATCTGTTGAGGGGTTTGGAATTGCATATGTTGAAGCAGCTCAATACGGTGTACCATCTATAGGCGGTAAAGATGGTGGTGCGGCAGATGCAATAGATCATGAAAAAACTGGTTTAATATGTGATGGTAATAATCTTGATGATATTTATTCTTCAATCAACTCAATGTTAGAAAATAAAAAATATTTAGAACTTGGAAAAAATGCAAAAGAATTTGTGAATAAATTTCAATGGTCAAAAATAATTGAGGAATACAAAAAGATACTAAATTGATTTCAAATAATAAATTAGCAATTTTTTTAATTATAATCTCAGTTTTTTGCGGAACATTAATGTTAACCTTTTTAAAATTAGCACAAGAGGAAGTTAATGTTTATGTAGCAGGTTTTTTTAGATTTTTATTTGGTTTTCTGATTATTTTTCCTTATATGTTAAAAACTAAATTTGCAGTTTTTAAATCTAATCATCATAAAAAACATTTTCTTAGAGCAGTTTTAAACTTGCCTTCAATGCTTTTATATTTCTCAGCTTTAACAATGATGCCAATTGAAAAAGCTACAGCAATATCTTTTGTTGTTCCTTTCATAGTAACTATTTTGGCTGTTTTGTTTCTTGGAGAAAAAATTTATATCTACAGAAGTTTTGCACTAGTTTTAGGATTTATTGGTATGCTGGTAATTTTAAGACCAGGTATTATTGAAATCTCTATTGGAGTGTATATGGCACTGGCATCTTCTTTTATGTGGTCAATAGTGATTATAATTACAAAAACTATAACCAAAGACGATAGTTCAATTACAATTTTATCTTATGGATACTGTTATATGACTATTTTTAGTTTCCTTATTGCATTGTTTTATTGGCAAACACCTAGTTTACAAACTTTGATTTATTTGTTCTTTGCAGGTCTATCTGGCACATTGTTGCATCTTTGTATTAATCATGCATATAAACTAGTAGATGTGAGCATGACACAACCCTATTCTTTTCTAAGTTTAGTATTTGCATCTCTAATTGGTTACTTCGTATTTAGCGAAATCCCTGATCTCTTCACTTGGATTGGTGCAAGTATAATATTTTTAGGAGTTTTCATTATATCATACCGTGAAATGAAGCTTAATAAAGAAATCATTAGAAAACGAATAGATATTAAATCTTAATTTTTCTTCTTAAGGGTTTTATAAATATGCCAGACTACAATTAAAATTGTAGTAGCTAGGATACATGCGGTTAATGTTCTGTCCCACAAAAATTCCCACGAACCATTAGTTAATAACAAAGAACGTCTTAAGTTTTCTTCCATCAATCCACCAAGTACAAAAGCTAATATCAAGGGTGGCATAGGAAAATCATATAATCTTAAAAAAGTTGCAACTACTGCTATCCCAATCATTAAATAAATATCGAAATTATTAAATGACATTACATAAATCCCAGTGACAGAGAAAAATAAAATTAAAGGAATTAAGTAATTTTTAGGAACAGCAAGAATTCTAGCTATATAAGGTATGAGTGGTAAGTTTAATATAAGAAGAATTACCATTCCAATATACATAGACATAATTATTGACCAAAAAATTTCTGGATTAGTCATATAAAGTCTAGGACCAGGTTGAACACCAAAACCTAAAAGAGCCCCTAACATTACTGCTGTGGTTCCACTCCCAGGAATTCCTAAAGTAAGCATTGGCACAAAAGAACCAGAGCAAGCAGCATTGTTTGCTGTTTCAGGTGCTGATAAACCATTTACGCTTCCCTTACCAAATTTTTCTTTTTCCTGATCACTAACTACGTTTCGTTCCATTCCATAAGCTAAAAAGGATGCAATTGTTGCACCAGCTCCAGGTAAAACACCAATTAAAAAACCAATTACCGATGATCTTGGAATTGTTTTATACATTTTAGTTCGTTCTTCTTTATTAATCTTAATTGAGCCTAATTCAGTTAATGAAACTTGTTTAGCAGCAGTTGTTGGATCATTTCTCTTTAAAATAATTGTTAAAGCTTCACTCATCGCAAAAGTAGCCATCACAACTAATACAAAGCTAATACCATCAGTTAAGTTCATATTGTTAAATGTATATCTTGTAATATCAGACAAACTATCTTGACCAACAGATGCTAACATCAAGCCTAAAACAACCATCATCATTGCTTTTAAAAATTGTCCCTTAGATGAGAAAGCTGCAATGGCCGTTAAACCTAAAATCATCAAAGCAAAATAATCAGGTGATCTAAAAGATAAACTCACTTTAGATAAACTTGGTGCCATAAATAATAAGTAAATTGCAGATAGTGTTCCACCTGCAAATGAACTCCAAGCAGCAATCGCTAAAGCTTTTCCAGCCTTACCTTGTTGTGCCATTGGATAACCATCAAATGAAGTTGCAACTGTTCCTGGAACACCGGGGGCATTTAATAATATTGAAGAAGTTGAACCACCAAATACTGCTCCATAATAAACTCCAGCCATTAAAATTAATCCAGTTGCAGGTTCAAAACCATATGTAATAGGTATCATTAAAGCTATTGCAGTCATTGGACCAAGACCAGGAAGCATTCCAATGATTGTTCCAAAAAAACAACCAACCATAACCATTAGTATATTTTGGAATGTAAGTGCTGTTGTTAATCCAATTAGTATTCCTTCAATCATCCCATCACTCCAATTAATTGTAGAAATGGATCTCTTAAATAAATATCAAGAATACCATGAAGCAAATACATAAAGGCAGCAACAAATGGAAAGGATAATAAAAACATTAAAATCCACCTTCGTTCTCCTAAAAAATAATATGAAGCAAATAAAAATAAGGAAGTGGTTAAAAAATAACCAACTTTTAAAATTGTTGCTCCGTAAATAATTGCAATTAATATAAGTATACCAGTTTTTTTATACTCTAAATTTTTATGCTCTACTTTAATTGTATTTGGGTCTGGTAAAATAAGTTTTAATCCAGAAAAAAATAATCCCGCATAACCTAAATAAATTGGAAATGTCCTAGCATTAAATGGAGCATTTTCATCAAATGTAAAAACTTGAATTTGATAAGCTAAATATAAATAGAATGCAGAAAAAACAAAAAAGAGCAGTGATATAATTTTTGTAGTATTTATATTCACTGCTCTAATTTTAATTTCTAACCAAAGGTTAGATAACTCCTAGTTTTTTCATAAGAGCTGTCATTTCTTCAGTTTGTTTTTCTAAGAAAGAAACAAACTTACCTTCAGGGTTATAAATATTAACCCAAGCATTTCTTGCTCTTACTGTTTCCCATTCAGGAGTTTTTTGTACATCGCCAAGCATTTTTGCAATTGCAGCTTTATCAGAATTGCTCATACCTGGAGGACCAAAGAAACCTCTCCAGTTAACGAATTGTACATCATACCCTTGTTCTTTAAGAGTTGGTGCATCTGGTGCATCAGAAACTCTTGAAGGAGCAGTAATACCAATAATTGTTACTTGATCTCTTGCGCCCATCAATTCACCTAAACCAGTTGAAATGATTTGAGTTTCTCCAGATAAAAGTCCAGCTAAAGCTTTTCCACCAGCATCATAAGGAATGTATGCAACAGCATTTGGATCTGCACCCGCAGCTTGGAATGCTAAAGCACCAATTAAATGGTCCATACTTCCTCTTACTGATCCACCAGCCATTTTAATTGAGCTTGGATCTTTTTTGTATGCATCAACTACATCTTTGAAGTTTTTGTAAGGTGAGTTTTTTGCAACTGCAATAGCACCGTAGTCACCAATTACACCAGCAATCGGCACAACATCTTTATAAGATAAAGTTCCACTACCTTTTACATAACCTTCGTGTCTAGTAATTGATCTTAATACTAATGGTGTAGATTGAACTAACACTGTATTAGCAGGTTTAGTATTAATCATGTAAGCAAGTGCTTTACCACCACCACCACCTGACATATTTTCAAATGATGCGCTTTTTAACATACCAGCTTTTGTTAAAGCTTCTCCAGTACCTCTAGCAGTTCCATCCCAACCACCACCAGCACCACCACCGATTACAAAGTGCAATTTATCAATTGCTACTGAGCTAGTAGTTGTTGCTGAGAATAGTAAGATTGATGAGAATAATACTGAAAATAATTTTTTAAGATTACTCATAATACCTCTCTTCTTGTTTATTAATTAAATTATATTAAACATTTAATATAAGGTAGTGTCAATCATATAGAAATTTAAAGATGAATTCATCGACTCAGAAAATCAAAAAAAATTTGTCTCAGTTATTTACATTAAAATTTCTAACTGTTTTTTTGACAAGTGTACCAAGTGCAATAATTGCGGAACAATTCAATATTCCACTTGCTTGGTTTTTAGGTCCAATGATTATCACATCAATTGCTGCATTGTCAGGTCTAAAAATCATCATGCCTAAAATTGTGTTAAGTTTTATCTTGATAATTTTAGGTTTGCATATTGGAAATTACATAGATCAAAATCTATTTAATCAAATGTTTGATTGGATTTGGACTTCGATAATTATGCTAATCTACATAATAATCTGTATTTTAGTTGTTGCTAAGTATCTGCAAAAATTTGCAAATTACGGTAACAAAGCCTCTATATTTTCTGCTGCTCCTGGTGCTTTAGGTCCATTAATGATTTTAGCAGAAAATGAAAAAACGGATTTATCTCAAGTTGCAACTTCTCACTTAATTAGATTGATCATTATTATAACTGTAATTCCACTTATTATCGTAAACAATACTGACAATGATGTTTTATTAAATGGTGAATTTAATTACTTGGCTCAAAATCATTTAAATTTAATTTTACTTATTATTGCATCTTTATTTTTTATTTTTGTTTTTGATAAAATTAGAGTGCCAGCAGCCTTATTATCAGGAACATTATTTGCAAGTGGCCTATTACAAATTACAGATGTAGCAACGTATAAATTGCCAGATGAAACAATAAATTTTTGTCTGCTAATTCTTGGCTCTTCTGTCGGATGTAGGTTTGCTGAAAAAACTGTTAAAGAGATAGCCAATAATTCTCTTCATAGTATCGTAGCGACAGTAATATTGGTGGTATTGGGCTTACTTGCTGCATACATTGCAACATTCTTTGTTGATACGAATATTTTAACTTTAATATTATCTTTTAGTCCTGGAGGAATTTATGAAGTGGCAGTTATAGCAATTGCTTTTGATTTAGACCCAGACTTTGTTGCTTTTCACCATATAATAAGATTGCTTTTTATACTTTTCACAGTTCCAATATTTTTAAGAGTTTTAGAAAAAATTAAGAAATAATTTCAGAAAGTCTTTCAAAAACTTTTTCTGATGAGAGTTTTGATAATTCAGGGGCTTGTATTGCTTTAAAATTATCTCTTTCAATACTTACTTTAAAAGGAGTTGTATGAGAACCAAATAGAGCAATTCCTTTTGATCCTATGTGTGCAGTTATGTGAGCAGGTCCAGTATCATTAGCGACCACAAACGAACTATCATTAATTAATCCAGATAATTGTGAAATATTTAAAGCTTTTCCGTTATCTAAAACACATAAAGCATTTATATTTTTTGCATCTTTAATTTCATCTGGTCCAGGAGCTGTAACCACTTTAAATTTATTTTCAAATTTTTCATTAATCATATTTATTAGATCATTATAATAAGGCCATTTCTTTGAAGTTAAATGAGGTGAGCAAAAAGGAAAAAGTATTATGTATTTATCTAGTTCATAACTTTTTTTTATTTCTGAAATATCAACTGTACTCCATGAAAAATCTGGTTTCATTGTATGATTGGTATTAATTCCTGAAGATTTTAACTGATGATCAAATCTTGAAAGAACAGAATCTTTATCAAAATCTTTTTTGGTTGTTCCTTCTGGTAGAGTTGTTTCTGTTGAACTCCAAATGGTTTTGTCAGCTTTAGGAAATAAAATGTTTTTATAAAAAGATGTTCTACTTGAATTTTGAAGATCATAAACTTTTGAGAAATTATGTTTTTTAATCTCTCTCATTAGTAAATATAAATAAATTAAATTAATTTTTGATAATCTCTTATCTAGAATAACATTTGAAATATGTGGGTTTTTTTTAAATAGTTCAAAATAAGGTTTTGTTGTTAATAAATGAATTTGATCTTCTTTATGATTTTCAGAAATATCTTGAATTGCCCCACACGCTTGAGCTATATCGCCTAAAGATCCATGTTTAATAATTAAAATATTAGACATAATTCTAACAACTTAACATAGTATAGAGTTTTATGAATAAAATTATAGTCGAGGTTTCTGTTGGTGAACTTTTAGACAAGATTTCAATATTAGAAATCAAACAAGATAAAATTAAAGACCCAGAAAAATTAAGTTTTATAAACAATGAGCACTCTATTCTTAAAAATCAGTTAGAAAAAAATGTTCAGTCCGATGAGAAACTTGAAAAATTATTTCAAGACTTAAAAGATATAAATGCCAAACTTTGGGTTATTGAAGATGATAAAAGAGATTGTGAGAAAAATAAAGATTTTGGAGAAAAATTTATAAAACTTTCTAGAGATGTTCATTTTTTAAATGATGATCGTGCAAAAATAAAATTAGAAATGAATAACCATACTGGTTCTGCTATTAAAGAGATTAAAGAGTATACTAGTTACTAAAAACTTTTGGAAACCAATCCTGTCTCATCCGATCTCCTGATTTTAAATTAATTCCATCGAATGGTGGTGATGTTGGGCCACCTCTTTCAGTAAAAGTAACATCATCACCTATAAATCTCATAGAAAATGCTCTACGAGATTGAGAACTTTGATTTCCTGTGGAACCATGAACGGTTTTAAAATTAAACAAAACTGCATCACCTAAATTTATGTCTGGAACCAATACATCTTCTTCAAATTCTTCTTTTTTTGGAAGGTTCATAAAAGAACTATCATCTTCATACCAAGGTTGATTGTTAGACCATTTAGTGGGTCTTAAAAGTTTTTGCCATTTATGTGATCTTAAAATTAATTTAAGGTTATTTTCTTTATTTACTTCATCTAATGGTATCCAAAAACTTCCTGTGTCATTTCCATCAATACAGTAATACGGCATATCTTGATGCCAAGGTGTTTCTTTATTTGTTCCAGGGTCTTTAATAAAAAGATGATCATGAAAAATTTGTATAGATTTTGAATTTGTAGCCTCAGCAACTATTTGGCCTGCAAGAGAATTGAACATGCAATCTTTAAATTCTTTTATTCTTTCCCAATTACAATAGTCTTCAAAAAACCTTCCTTCATTTTCATTTACATTTTCTCTTCCATGTTGGCTTGGGTTATCTAAAACTTTTTGAAAACCATCTCTTAATGGTTCGATCCAATCTTTAAATGCACCTTTAATTATTATTGCACCAAGATTTTGATAATCATCAATCTGTTTTTGAGAAAGATACATTTTATTGTTGGAAGCTATATTTTTTTTCTAAATACTTAATCACATTATGAATAACAAAAGTCATAAATAAATAGATTCCACCAGCTACAATAAATACTTCAATAGGTTTAAATGTCGTTGATATGATGTATTTTGCTACACCCGTTAAGTCCATTAGTGTTACGGTGCTTGCTAATGAAGTACCTTTCATCATTAAAATAATTTCATTTCCATATGCAGGAAGTGATTGTCTGATCGCAATAGGTATTTGAATTTTATAAAATATAATTTTATTTGAAATACCTAAACTTTTTCCAGCTTCAATAACTCCAGGTTTTATAGTTTGAAATGCAGATCTTAATATCTCAGACGTGTATGCACCTGTATTTAATGAAAAAGCAATAATTGCGCACCAATAAGGTTCTTTTAAAACAACCCATAAAAATGTTGATCTTAAATATTCAATTTGTCCTAATCCAAAGTAAATTATAAAAATCTGAACTAACAAAGGAGTGCCTCTAAACACATAAGAGTATCCATAAGCAAATTTATTAATAAATATATTTTTGTTTAGTCTTAAAATTGCAAAAAATAATCCAAGAAATAATCCAAAAAATAAAGAAGCTGATAAAAGTTTTAAAGTAATAACAGTTGCTACTAAGAGTTTTGGAAAACTAGTGATCATTAAATCAAAATCCATTAATAACCCCTGCTATATTTCACTTCTAACTTATTAATTAACTTCATACTTATGTAAGTGAGCATTAAATATAAAACTGCTGCAAAAGAGTAAAAAAATAATGGATCTCTTGTAGATCCTGCAGCAATATAAGATTGTCTCATTATTTCAACTAGTCCTGTCACAGATATTAAAGAAGTATCCTTTAAAGTAATTTGCCAAACATTGCTTAAATTTGGAATTGCAAGTCTTAACATTTGAGGAAGAATTATTTTATAAAATTGACCAAATTTGCTTATACCTAAAACTTTTGCAGCCTCGAACTGTCCTTTATCAATCGATTGAATAGCTCCTCTAAAAACTTCTGTTGAGTAAGCTCCTGAAATTATGCCAATAGCAACTGCACCAGTAACAAATGCATTAATCTCTATATATTCGTAATAACCAAATATTGATGCAACATACATGATTGCACCACTCCCACCAAAAAATAATAAATATATTACTAGCAGTTCTGGTACACCTCTAATTACTGTTGTGTAAAAATTACCTACAAAGTTAAGAGTTTTGTATTTTGAAAGTTTAAGAGGAGTAAAAATTAAAGCAAAAAGAAAACCAACTAACATTGCTGTAACAGATACAGCAACAGTCATTAAGGTTGCGTAAAATAGCTCGTCACCCCAACCTGTTTTTCCAAATGCAAGAAGTTCCATATAGACTGGCGACTATATATTATAGTCGCCAAATCCAAAATTAATTACATAGAAGCGTCGAAACCAAAATGTTTAATTGCAAGTTTGCTAATTATTCCTTGTTTTCTAGCTTTGTTAATTGCTTTATTGAAATCTTTTAAGATTTTAGCATCTCTTTTTCCAATAGCGCTATCACTAGCTTGTCTGATTCCAACACCAACTCCATTTCCAAACGCACCGCCTGAAAAAGTTGGTCCAACTAATACAACTGATTTACCCGATTTATCAGCATAGTCTGTAAACGCTACAGCTGCAGCTAATGCAACATCACATCTTCCAGAAGTTAAATCTAAATTAACCTCGTCTTGAGTTTTGTAAGTTCTAACATTCACACTCCCAACATCACCAGACTCTAAAAAGTTTTGGTGAATTGTTCCTGTTTGTGTACATACAGTTTTTCCAGCTAGAGCATCAGTTAGAGTTTTAAGTGCTTTTTTAACACTAGAGCCACCTAAAGATAAATTTATACCTTCTGGTGTATCCATGCCTTCTAAGCTTGAACCTTTCATTACAGCAAGAGATGCAACTTCATCAGCATAACCTTGTGAGAAAGTAATTGTTTTCTTTCTTTCATCAGTGATTGACATACCAGCCATGATTGCATCGAATTTTCTCATTACTAATGCAGGTATCATTCCATCCCAATCCTGTTCAACAATTGTACACTCGTACTTCATAATTTTACAAAGCTCTTGAGCTAGCTCAACCTCAAATCCAATTAAATTGCCCGAAGCATCTTTTGAATTCCATGGAGGATAAGCACCTTCAGTTCCAATTTTAATTTTCTCAGCAGAAACATTTCCGATGATTAAAAAAGAAGCTAGAACTGTTAAAATAGTTTTTTTGAATATATTCATATTTTCTCCTTTAATTGGAATAATTATTTCACAATTTTTAGAAAGAAAAAAGAAAATTAATGATTTATTGATGATGAAAAGTTCCAAGCACAATCAAAACTTGGTATGTAAACTCTAGATAATTTAGCATTACCAAAATTTTGGTTAAAGACATTTAACCAGCTATCAACTTGCTTAGGTTTTTTATCCTGACTACCAACTTGAGCTGTAATCACACCTTTTGGTTTTAATATTCTCACTAAAGAGTCCATATTTTTTGCAGCTAGATCTATGCAAAACTGATCATCATTAAGATCAACAAAAATATGATCGTAAGTATCATCAGCTACTGATTTAATACTTTCAAATGCATCTCCCCAGACACATTTAACTGAATTTTTTTCCGTAGCTTTTTTTCCAATATCACCAAGATGTTTATTACAAACATCTACAACTTCTGGATCTAACTCATACCAATCGATAAAATTAAAATTTTTAGAAATACATTCTCTTGCAACTCCACCATCTCCACCTCCGATGATAGCTGCCCTTTCATTATCTTTGTTTAGATTTAAACCTGAACCAACAAATGTAGAGCTATATAAATGTTCATCTGTTGCAGCAACTTGGATTTCACCATCTATAAATAATGATTTTCCAAACTGCTCAAGATCTAAAATTTCAATATGTTGACCAACTTTAGATTTAAAATCTTCTAAAACATCATTTACAACATAAGATTTTTGTAAACCTGGAGAGCTATAAATGTCATGATATAGTGATTTTGTGTCTCTATTAAATTCTTTTTTAACAATTCTTGTATGTTCAAATTCTTTTTTAATTATATCAATTGCAACTGAAGGACTTACTTTCCCGCAAGTAAAAAAATCAAAACTAATAATTCCTTTTTCAGGAAATGTATGAAAACTAATATGACTTTCTGCTAAAAGAGCTAATATTGTGAAACCTTGTGGTTCAAATTTATATTTAGAAATATTTAATATTGTAACTTTTGCAGCTTTTGCAATTTCATGAATTACTTTTTCATAAATAGAAGGATCGTACTCTTTTGTAGTTCCAATGATATCTAGAGTTATATGCTCTCCAACTTTGGTCATTAGCTATCCTTTTTATAATTTTTAGCTTTGGATAAAACTTTGTTCATTTCTGCTATAGAAAGAATTTTAGGCTTACCCAATTTCAGGCTCGTTATATACTGAAGCGATATATTTTCAACCTCTTCAGCTAACTCAAAAGCTTTTGGTAAATTATCTTCAAATGCAATCTGACCGTGATTTGCAATTAAACAGGCTTTTCTACCTTTTAGAGCTCTTAAAATATTTTTAGATAATTCTCTCGTTCCAAAGGTTGCATATTTTGCACATTTAATGTCATGGCCACCAGCCATTGCAACCATGTAATGAAAAGGAGGTATCCCTTTATTATGAGTAGATACAGCAGTTGCATTTGTTGAATGAGCATGAACAATTGCTTTAGCTTCTTTTTTATTTTTATAAATATCTTGATGAAATTTCCATTCTGAAGAGGGAATACCTTTTTTCTTGTCAAACTTACCGTCTAATGAAACGAAAACTATATCTTTATTTTTTAAAGTTGAGTATTTTTTTCCAGACGGGGTAATTAAAAAACCATTTTTATACCTTACTGAGATATTTCCAGATCTTAAAGCTGATAATTTTTTTGTATTCAACATTTTTGAATATCGAATAATTTCAGAACTTAAATTTTTCATTTAAATAAGTTTTTTAGTCCATCGGTGGAAGCTTTGCATACTCCTCTTTCAGTAATTAATCCACTTACATATTTTGCAGGAGTTACATCAAAAGCTAAATTCATTGCTTTACTTTTTTGTGGGTATATCAAAACTTTCTTAACTTGATTGTTTTCATCAATACCCTCAACATAAGACAATTCCTGAGAATTTCTTTCCTCAATAGGAATGTCTTTTGCATCTTTGATATTCCAATCAATTGTTGAACTTGGAAGTGCAACATAAAAAGGGACTTTGTTATCATGTGCAGCTAAAGCTTTAAGATAAGTTCCAATTTTATTACAAACGTCTCCATTTGATAAGGTTCTATCTGTTCCAACAATACACATATCAACTTCGCCTCTTTGCATTAAAATACCACCAGTATTATCAGCAATAATTGTATTTGGAATTTCTTCCTCATTTAGCTCATATGAAGTTAAATTTGCACCTTGGTTTCTTGGTCTTGTTTCATCTACCCAGACATGAACTGGAATTCCTTTTTTATGAGCATGATAAATTGGTGATGTCGCTGTACCCCAATTGATAGTTGCTAACCAACCTGCATTACAATGAGTTAAAATATTTACTGTACTTTTTTTCTTATTGTAGATTTCTTCAATTATTTTTAATCCATTTATACCTATATTCTCACAAAATTTTTCATCATCATCACAAATTTCTTTAGCTTCTTTTAAAGCAATATCTAAAATTTGGTCGGTATTGATCCCTGATAATTTTTTCATCATACGATCAACTGCCCATTTTAAATTTATGGCAGTAGGTCTTGAGTCAATTAATTCTTCCGAACATTTACTTATAAATTCGCGAGAGTTGTTCTCATGAATAGCCAAAACTATTCCGTAGGCAGCTGTTGCCCCAATTAAAGGAGCGCCTCTAACTTCCATTACCTTGATTGCATTTATTGCATCTTTAATTGATTTAAGATCTTTTATTATAAATTGATGTGGAAGTTTTGTTTGATCAATTATTTTTACTATTTTATCTTCATACCATATTGTTCGGTATTCTTTTCCTTGAATTCTCATTTACTCAAAACCCTACCCGCAACCGTTTTTAACCTGTCTATTGTTTTTTGGGTTCGTTTTTCTGGGGCAGTAATAATGGCTACATCTAAGCAATTATTAGTTGGATCGTTTGGATCTATATGACTTTCGAAATTATCAATCAAATTTTTAATCATTACTTTTGCTTTTTCAGCATTTCCTAACAAAACTTTAATCACTTGTTGAACATCAACGTTTTCATGATCTGGGTGCCAACAATCAAAATCTGTAACCATTGAAACTGATGCATACCTAATTTCTGCCTCTCTTGCGAGTTTTGCTTCAGGCATATTGGTCATACCAATTACATCTGCTTTCCAAGATCTGTATAAATTAGATTCTGCCAATGTAGAAAATTGTGGACCTTCCATAACAACATAAGTTCCATTTCTTTGATATTCTATATTGGATTTTTTAATCGCATCTTCACAAGCATTCATTAATCCATTAGATGTAGGATGTGCCATAGATACATGAGCAACGATTTCATCATCAAAAAAAGATTTTACTCTTGCAAAAGTTCTATCAATAAATTGATCAACAATAACAAATTTTCCAGGTGGCAATTCTTCTTTCAGAGATCCTACGGCTGAAACTGAAACAATATCAGTAACACCTAACTGTTTTAACGCATCGATATTTGCTCTAAAATTTATATTAGAAGGAGAAACAAAATGCCCTCTTCCATGTCTTGGCAAAAAATAAACTTCTTTATTATTATAATTGGTTTTTAATATTTGATCAGATGGTTTACCCCAAGGTGTATCAATTTGTAATAATTCTCTGTCAGTAAATTCTTCAACATCATAAAGACCACTTCCACCAATTATTGCTAATTTATTTGTTGTCATAATTTAAAATATATTTATTTATAATTGAGTATTATGAATTTAAAAGATCATATTAGATCAATTCCTGATTATCCTAAAAAAGGTATTCTATTTAGGGATATAACCACTCTAATTAAAAACGAGGAAGCTTTTGCTGAAACAATTAATCAAATTATTGAAAGATCTAAAAAATACAAAATTGATAAAATTGCTGCAATAGAATCAAGAGGTTTCGTATTTGCCTCTGCTGTTTCTTATATACTTAAAAAACCTTTTATAATGTTGAGAAAAAAAAATAAATTACCTGCTGAAGTACATTCAGTAGATTTTGAATTAGAGTATGGCACTGCAACTATTGAGGTTCATAAAGACTCTATTTTAAAAGATGAATCTGTTTTAATAATTGATGACTTAATTGCAACAGGTGGTACCGCAGAAGCTGCCGCTAAATTGGTTGAAATGTGTGATGCAAAAGTAGCTGCATTTGTTTTTGTTATTAATTTATTTGATTTAGGTGGATCAGATAACTTAGTTAATAAAAACTATAAAGTTGAAAATTTAATTGAATTTCCAGGTCATTAAATGGTAGCGGGAAGTGGGATCGAACCACTGACCTCGGGCTTATGAGTCTATCGCCATGAACCCTGCTCACTCACTCTAAAGCAATTACTCCTGTAAATGCTCTCTTTCCTTTCTAGTGATATTGAATCAAATTAAAGAATCTTAGTCAAGAACCAATGTCATTGGAGCACTATTGGAGCAGGATTTTCAGTGATTAGACTCGTAAAATAAAGTTTGCTAATATTTAATAATGAAAAAACTCATACTTATTATTTTTAGCTTAGTATTTTTGTCCAGCAACGTGTTTGCAAATGATAGAAATCTTAAAAAGTTTAATGAATGGTTGTTGCAAAATAACTTCACAGAATATTTAGAAATAAATGAACATTATGAAGAATGTAGAAACTGCTCATTAGAAGCATTACCACGTTGCTGGGAAGAAAGTGGAAAACCTAAAAAGCAATGTGTTATTGATGGTGATCAAGGTCTTGGTGAGTATGGATTTAAGTGGGAAGAACAATCAAAATATAAAAATAATCTTAAAATAAAGTTTTACGATAACAGATCAGAAATACCCGAAAAGGTAAAACCTAATTATGATACTTTGTTGTATTATTATTGGATGTATACCAAGAGTAATTGGAACAATAACTCAGTTTACAGTAATATTAAAGCATCTGAAAAACCATATGAATTTAAATTTGACTTAAGAAATGACAAAATAGTCAAAAAACAAATGCAGAAAACTGCTTTATTAAGTTATCTACTTTATGAAGATGGGAAAATTGTTGTAGACGAAATAAGTCCCAAAGATAAATTTGGAAGAGTTTTTACAAATGAAACTAAATTTCATTCTCAATCAGTTGGAAAAAGTCTTGTGTCTTATATTTTAGGACACGCTATATGCAAAGGTTATGTAGAGAGTATTGATGCACAACTAAATGACTGGCCTTTAATTGAGAATAGTCTTTATTATAATCAAAAAATTATTGATATTATTAATATGGCAGCTGGAGATAAAGAATATTTTTCTAAAAGAGATAGTGCAAATAGATACAAAAAAACTGACCGTTCAGTTACAAATACAACTATAAAAAAAGCGATTGAAAATGAATTTAAAAATTCAAAAAAATCATCAAACAAATATAGCTATAATAATTTCTTACCTCATTTGATTATGAATTATATAATTTTTAAAGCTGGTGATGAAAATTATCAGCAGTTAATGAATGAGATATTCAGAGAAAAAATTGGAATAGAGCATGAAGTTAATTTTGTTGAACCAGAAACCTCAGAACCAAGTGATAGATCAACCACTAGTACCTTTTTGGCTAGCAGATACGATTATATGAGAATTGCAAAAACAATGTTGGATGATTGGAAAAATGATACTTGTGAAGGAAAATTTTTAAAATCGATTTATGAGAGAAAAATAAATAAAAATTTTGATTACCGTGATAAAAAGCACGCCTTTACTAACACAAAATCTTACGGTGGTTTTTTTCATCTAGATCCTTCTGGTATGAAAAATAGACCAGTATTTATAATGGATGGATATGGTGGACAAACTTTAACAATTGATTTTGATAGAGGAAGAATAGTTACTACTTTAGCTATTCATAGAGATTTTAACTGGATGAAAATAGCTCACTCAGTTATCAAAAAAGGGAAAAAAAAATAGCTTAAGGAACTATCCAATTAAGGATGTTTCATTTAAAGAACCAATGTCATTGGAGCACTATTGGAGCAAAATGATACCGATCGTCTAGAATGGTAGCGGGAAGTGGGATCGAACCACTGACCTCGGGCTTATGAGTCTATCGCCATGAACCCTGCTCTACTCAACTAGAACAATTACTCCTGTAAATGCTCTCTTTCCTTTCTAGTGCTATTGAATCAAATTAAAGAATCTTAGTCAAGAACCAATGTCATTGACGCATATATGGAGTATGAATTGCAGTGATTAGACTCTATAATTAGGATTTGTTAATATTAAATATGAAGAAAGTTTTAGCTATCGTGGTTGTGAGTTTAATGTTGATTGGGAACGCATTTTCATTCGGATTACCAAAAGATGTAGGGTCAGGGAACTCGTATACAAAAAGTCTTGGAAGTGGCTTTAAAAAACATGGTGTTAGAATTGTTAAAAAAGAAGATGGTTTTCCAGTTAGGGCTGGAGAAAAATCTGTAAGATTTGAAGTCAGATTTGGAGATTGTGGAAAAGACAAACCTCCAGGAAAGTGGAGTGATTGCAAAAAAGATCGGCAAAGACACGAATTGAGTGGCAAAAAATTCAAAGGTGAAAAATGGACAGCCTTTTCAATTTATCTTCCAAAAGATTTTAAAAGTGTAGATCCTGTAAAATTAGCAATGGGACAGTTCCATCAAAAAGGTGGTTCACCAAATTTAATGTTTCAATTTAACAATTATGGATTTTGGGCAGATAGACAGAGAGGTTTCATGACTATAGAACAAAAATTAATTCTTCCATATGGAGACATGATAGGGAAATGGAATGATATTTTAATACATGGAAATTTTACAAAAAAGGAAGACGGTTTTTTTAAAATTTGGGTAAACAATAAATTAAAATACGAATACAGTGGTAGAACTACATCAGGAAAACCAAGTTATTTTAAATTTGGAATATACCAAACTTATGTCAGTAGGTATTCTCTTTATGAAGAAAGAACTTACCCAACTCAAATTGTTTATTTTGATGAAATTAGACATGGAAATTCACGAGAAAAAGTTGTGAAAGACTTATATTGAATATTAACTAAAAGTGATTAATTTTTTAAATATTCTTTTCAATAAATTTTATAATGGCATCAGCTAATTCTTTTCGACTATCTTCAAACATATGGTTTTTGCCAGTTCCACATTTACTATCTTTACTTAAATTTCCTGACTCTATTAATATAAATGCGGTAATTCCTAGATTTATTTCTTTTAATTTATTTTGTAATTTTTGAGCTGTTTTGTGATGTGAGTTATCACAAACATCTTTTATATGATGGAATATTCCAATAGGTAAATTTAGATCTTTAATTTTTTTTAACGGAACTTTAAGAGTATTATTTTTGACTGAACCGACTGCAGTTCCTGTAAGGATAATACCTGATATTAATTTTGAATTATTTGAAGAAGCAGCCAAATAAGCCATAGTCCTTGCAGCGCCAAAGCTTTGTCCTCCAAGCCAAATTGGTTTTTTGTATTTATCACTATAAAATTTTATAATACTTTTAATCCTATCTGCTTGATCGGGCTTGTATGCTGCTGGAGCATATCCATCAGATCTCCTTTGACTACCAGAACTAATATTATAAGGATTATACATGACTACAATATCATATTTCCCCTCTACTTCAGATAATGGGTCAGTGCTAAAAAATTGACCTGTTCCACCTGACAACCAAACAATTATAGGTTTATCACTTTTTTCTTCCGCTTCAATAAATCTAGTAAGTGTTAAATCAAATTTTTTATCGCATTTTGGTTCATTGCACGGAACTATTTCTGAAAAACTAAAATTTGGTTTAAGTATTATTAAAAATATTAATAATAACTTTTTCATTTTCCTAGATTAACAAAACTAAATACGTCCTACAACAATCTGAAACTAATAGTTGAAACTATGAATATGCATGCAATTAAAGAATCTTGGTCAAGAACTAATATCATTGACGCATATATGGAGCAAAATGATATCAATCGTCTAGAATGGTAGCGGGAAGTGGGATCGAACCACTGACCTCGGGCTTATGAGTCCCGCGCTCTAACCAACTGAGCTACCCCGCCATAAAGTGAGAGATTTATACTACATTTATTAACTCTTTCAACTATAAGTAAATTTCCTATGAAAAAAAAAATTACTTTTCTATTTATCAGCCACTTTTTCTTTTTAATAATCGGCTTTGGTTTAGGTGTTTATTTTCTACCAATTTTAACCGCACCAGAATCAATCGAAATAAGTAAAATTAATGAGTATGAAAATAAATCTCAATATCAAACTGAGTTTGTAAGAGATTTAAGAGGCAGTGATCCATTTCACTGGGGAGAAGCAAAAGTTACAATCTCAAAAAAAAAAATTACAGTTAATGGCTCAATTTCACCTGGACCTGATTACAAACTTTATCTAACAAATGAATTTACACAACATGAAGATGAATTTTTACCAATTAAAGATGCAGCCAAATATGTTGCAGAGGTCAAAAGTTTTGAAAATTTTGTTGTTGATGTTCCTTCAAATGTAGATGTAAATAAATTCAATACCGTAGTTATTTGGTGTGAAAGTTTCAGTGAATTTATAACTGCAGCTAAATACCAATAATTTTTTTAATTAACTATTTTTAAAATTAGTTTGCTTTAATGGTTTAAAGATAATTTCAGCAGGATATTTAATTTTCTCTATTTCTATTGAAATGTTTCCATTTAGAAGCTCGTCATCTGAATAGTCATTATTTATATAACCAAATGCAAGATTTTTTTTGAAGTTAAAAGAATAATTACCCGATGTAGTTCTTCCAACTATTTTATTATCAAAATAGATTGGTTCATCGTGAAGTAGAAGGGGTTTTCCTGGTTCGTTATTTTTAAGGACAAACATAGCAAACTTCCTATCAATTTTTTTATCTTTTATTTTTTCCAATGCCTCTCTTCCAATAAAATTAAATTCTTTCTTGTAACTAATTGTAAAGTTAAGACCCGCTTGATATTGATTTTCTTCAGGTGAAATATCATGACCCCAATGTAAAAAACCACTTTCCATTCTCATTGTATCTAATGCATGCATTCCACAATTAGATAAATTATATTTTTTTCCTTTTTCTATTAATTTCTCATATATATTTTTAGACTCAGAATTTTTAACATAAAGCTCATAACCTAACTCTCCAACGTAAGATAATCTTTGAGTCCATATTTTAGTTCCGTCAATTTCTATATATTTTGAATTAGCAAACTTAAAGTTTTCATTACTAAAATCATCTGAACTTAAATCTTGCATTAACAACCTACTCTTTGGACCAAATATTCCAAACACACAATAATCATCAGTAATATCAGTTAACTCTCCACCTTCTGATAAATGCTTTTTAATATGAAATTTATCTCTTTCTCTTGTTGCTGCAGAACTAATAATTCTAAAATGATTTTGATCTATACAAACTACTGTAAGATCTGTCTCTATTCCTCCATCTTTATTGAGCATATGAGTATAAGTACATTTTCCAGGTTCCTGTTTTATATTTGATGTGCAAATTCTCTGAAGATCTTTATGTGCTTTCTCGGATTTAATTTCAAATTTAGAGAAAGGAGACAAATCATATAGACCAACATTTGTTAGTGTGTTGTTAGTTTCGTATTCAACTGATGGGTACCAATTTTGATAGTTATAACTGTATTCATACTCAGCTTTTTCTCCATCTAAAGCAAACCACATTGGTCTTTCGTATCCAGCAGAAACTCCAAAGCATGCACCAAAACTTTTTAATTCATCATGGTATGGTAGTTTTTTTATATTTCTAGATGTTTTGTGTTGTTTGTAAGGCCAATGCATTCCATACAAATCCCCAAGTGACTCGGTAATACGATCTTTAATAAAACCTAATTCAGAATGAAACTTCTGAAATCTTTTTATATCATAATTAAAAATGTCTTCGTTGATATGACCGTTCATTAACCATTCGGCAGTTACTTTTCCTACTCCACCTCCACTACCAATACCTATGCTATTCAACCCACAGCTAACAAATAAATTTTTAACCTCAGGAACTTCACCCAATAAAGAATTGGTATCAGGCGTAAAAGATTCTGGTCCTGAAAAAAACTTTCTAATTCCAGCTTGCTCTAAAACTGGAAATCGCTTCATGGATTTTTCTAAATATGGTTCAAAGTGATCAAAATTTTCTGGAAATTCACCAAATGAAAAATCTTCTGGAACTTTATTAGTATCTTTAAATGCTGGGATTGATTTACCTTCAAATATTCCAATTAAAAGTTTTCCAGCATCTTCTTTAATGTATGTGCTGCTATCAAAATCTCTTATCACAGGTAATGTGGGTGAAAGATTTTCAATTGGTTCTGTAATTACATAAAAATGTTCTGCAGGATACAAAGGAACGCTTACTCCTATTTTTTCTCCAATTTGTCTAGACCACATACCTGTTGCAAGAACCACATACTCACATTCAATATCTTGCCCATTAACCCTAACACCACTTACTCTACCATTTTTAGTTAAAATTGTTTCAACAGGAGAATTTTCAAAAATTTTTGCTCCACCTAATCTTGCACCTTTTGCTAACATGTGTGTAACACCACTTGGATCAGCTGCACCATCACCAGGCATTAACACTCCGCCTTTTAAATCTTCTGTGTACATGATTGGATAATTTTTCTTAATTTGATCTTTATCTAAAATCTTAATATCAACATCATACAATTGAGCCGTAGTTGCTTGTCTTTGAAGCTCTTGCCATCTAGCATCTGTTTGAGCAATAGATAAGGCTCCATTAATTCTTAAACCTGCGGAGTGATCAACTTCTTTTTCTAATTTTTTATAAAGATCTAAAGTATATTTTCTAATTTTTGTAACAGCTGCTGTAGGTCCTAATTGACTAACTAATCCTGCTGCATGCCAAGTTGTACCTGATGTTAATTGATCTCTTTCTAAAAGAACAACATCTTTCCAACCAAATTTTGTTAAGTGATAAGCAACAGAGCAACCAATAACTCCACCCCCAACAACAACTACCTTTGTGCTAGAAGGATACTTTTTTTCCATTACTAATGTTTGACAGCTTCTCCTGGATCTACAAAGTTGTGACCAAATACATCTGCAACTGCCTTATAAGTAACCATTCCTTTATGAACATTTAATCCAGCTAAAAAGTTTTTATCTTCACTTAGTGCTTTTTGATAACCATTGTTAGCAAGTTTAACTAGATAAGGTAACGTTGCATTGTTTAACGCTAATGTTGAAGTTCTTGGAACTCCACCCGGCATATTTGCTACACAATAATGAACAACATCATCAACGATATAAGTTGGTTCACCGTGAGTAGTTGGTTTGCTTGTTTCAACACATCCCCCTTGATCAATTGCAACATCAACTATAACAGATCCTCTTTTCATACTTTTGATCATGTCTTTAGTAACTAATTTTGGAGCTTCAGCACCTGGAATTAAAACTCCTCCAACTAATAAGTCTGCTTCAGAAACTAATTTTGGAAGATCAATTTTGTCACTTTGTTCAGGAATAATTTTGTCACCAAACATCTCCACTAATTGTTTTAATCTAGCCTCTGATTTATCAACGATATGAACTTTAGCTTGCATTCCTGTTGCAATAACTGCAGCGTTTTCACCCACAACACCACCGCCTAAAATTACAACAGTTCCACCGGTTACACCTGGAGCACCACCTAACAAAAGTCCTCTTCCACTTTGATTTTTTTCTAAACAATGAGCACCAGCTTGAACAGACATTCTACCTGCAACTGCACTCATTGGCGCTAACAATGGTAATCTACCATTATCATCTGTTACTGTCTCATAAGCAATGTTAACACTTTTTGATTTAATTAATCCTTCAGTTAATTCTTTCGCTGCAGCTAAATGAAGATATGTGTAAACAATTTGATTTTCTCTAATCATATCAACCTCAACTTTTTGAGGCTCTTTAACCTTAACAATTATGTCTGCATCATTAAAAATATCAGCTGCAGTGCTTGCTATTTTTGCACCTGCATTTGTATATTGTTCATTTTCAAATCCAGCTTCAAAACCAGCATTGTTTTCAACAATAACTTCGTGACCTTCAGAAACTAAAGTTTTAACACTCTCTGGTGTTAACCCTATTCTATTTTCTTGAGGTTTTATCTCCTTAGGTACGCCTATCTTCATAAGCACTCTCCATGTCTTTAATTAAACTAATTAGTTCTTTTGGTTTTTTTGATAGTTCGTAATACCTGTTCTTAGTTTATCAATAATCTCATCTATATGTTTTTCTTCACATATAAATTGAGGAGCGATAATTAGACAGTCACCAGTTGCTTTGAAGTTCACACCTGCTTCATAACAAGCTTTAAAACATTCATAACCTGCTTTACCTGGTTTAGTATTCATTTTCATATCAATACCACCCATCATTCCATAACCTCTTATGTTTTCAACAGACTCTAAATCTTGAAGAGAAAATAATCCTTTTTGGAAATAAGGTGCTAAATTTTTTGCCCTGTTAAAAATATCTTCTTTTTCAAAAATATCTTGAACAGCTAAACCTGCAGCTACTGCAACTGGAATTCCTGAATAAGTGTAACCATGAAATAATTCAACAGATCCCATTGGAGAAGCATCCATTACTGCATCGTAAATTTCATCTTTACATGCAACTACACCCATTGGAACAACACCATTAGTTGTTGCTTTAGCCATAGTCATCAAATCTGGAGTAACACCAAATTCATGACTTGCAAAAGAAGAACCTGTTCTTCCCCAACCTGTTATTACTTCATCAAATATTAAAAGAATTCCATGCTTGTCACAAATTTCTCTTAATCTTTGTAAATATCCTTTTGGTGGAACTAAAGTTCCAGTAGATCCAGCAATTGGTTCTACGATACAAGCTGCAATATTTTCTGGTCCAAAGTTACTTGCAATTCTTTCTAAATCATCTGCAAGATCTCCTCCTGTTTCAGGTTGACCACTAACAAATTTATGTTCTGGTAAATGTGTGTGTCTCATATGTTGAACACCTGGCATTAAAATGCTTGCAAATGTTTTAACATTATTGATCATTCCACCAACTGAAACACATCCAATGTTCATTCCGTGATAACCTCTTTCACGTCCTACAAATCTAAATCTATGAGCATTTCCTTTTGCTCTATGATAAGCAATTGCAATTTTAATTGCAGTCTCAACAGCAGTTGAACCACAAATTGTAAAAAACATTTTATTTAAATCACCTGGAGTGTGTTTTGAAATTTTTGTAGCTAATTCAAATGAACCACCAAAACCTTGTTGAAAAGGTTGAGCATAATCTAAAGTCTCTAATTGTTTAGTAACTGCTTCTGTAATTTCTCTTCTTCCATGTCCTAAAGGATTACAAAATAATCCTGAGCTCGCATCAATTTGTGTTTTTCCATGGTGAGTTTTTAAATAAACTCCTTTTGCTTCAGTAATTAATCTTGGGTTTGCTTTAAAATCTTTATTCGATGTAAACGGCATCCAATGTTCATTTAATGAATTTGGAACTGAAGTTCTTGTCTCTGAGCTCATAAATTTTTTTTCTCTCTTTATTAACTGTTATAAATATTCCCAACTATTAGACTAAATCAATTGGTTTGCTAGAAATATTTTGACCACCTAAAATGATGCGTCATAAGTATACAACTTTTAATTGAACCTATCTTTTTGTTTTACAACCACCTAAAATTGAATTTAAATAACGATAATTTAATTAAATTAACATAGGGGAATAAATGAAAAAAATACTAAGTTTTATTCTAGGATCTATTTTTGCTCTTAACCTTTCAATTTCAGTTGCAAACTCTGCAGCTACTGAAGTTAGAGTTGCATACTTTCTAGAATGGCCAAGTCCAAATCTAGAGGACATGCAGAAGAAAAATTTTGCAAAAGCTCTTGGTGTACCAGTTAAGTGGACAAACTTCACTAACGGTGGAGCTATGACTGATGCAATGTTAGCAGGAGATATTGATATTTCTTACTCACAAGGTTTAGTACCCTTCATCAATGCTGTAAAATCAAATGCACCACTTAAGTTAGTGGATATTGCTATGGAATACGGAATGGGTGGAACTACTTGTGTAACATCAAATGCATCTGGAATTACAAAAGCTAACGCTACTGAATTAGAAGGTAAAAAAGTTGCTGTTCCACTTGGAACAATGGCTGAATACGTTTTTGATGAAAGTATGAAAGTTGTTGGTGCTGACAGAAGTAAAATGGATATCATTCAAATGGACCCTGAAGAAGGTGCTGCTGCATTAGTAAGTGGTGATGTTGTTATGGCATGTTTATTTGGTGGTAACTCTATTAAAGCAGCAACTGCAGTTGGTTCAAGATTATTAACTGTAGATGAAGCAAGAGCTGCTGGTATCTTAGGTATAGATATCACATCTGTTACAGATAAATTCATGAAAGAAAATCCAGGAATGCTAAGAACTTTCATCGAAGTAACTCACGAAGCAAACGACAGATACAGATCAGGTAAATCTGATATGAATGCTATGTCAAAAGCTTCTGAAATGACTGTTGCTGACATGAAAGAAACTTTAAGTGGATTTAAATTCTTAACTCCAGAAGAAACTAAAGCTTCTATGGAGAGCGGAAACCTAGATGGGTTCTTAAAAGGAATGGGAACTCCAGCAGGTAACGTAGACACAAGTTTCTTACCTTTATAATTTTAAAGGTTTAAGACTTTTTAAATAGGCACTGATTTAAAAATTAGTGCCTATTTTTTTTAAAAAATTTCTAATATAAGGGCGCTATGAGTGATCTTGTTTCTCAAAATCTAAATATGATTTTTAAAACTCCAAAAGGAGAAACAGTTCATGCATTAAAAGATGTTAGCTTTACTCTAAAAAAAGGAGAACTACTTACTGTTCTTGGCCCATCTGGTTGTGGAAAAACAACTTTATTAAATATTACTGCTGGATTTTTAAGACCGACTTCTGGAAAAATTACTTTAAACGATAATGAAATAGATGGACCTGGTGTTGAACGAGGAATGGTGTTTCAACAAGGTGCTTTGTTTGAATGGTTAACAGTTGCTGAAAACGTAAACTTTGGTCTTCGTATGAAAAGTGAAGATCCAGAAGTAACAGCAAAAAAAGTTGAAGAATGGTTAGATATAGTTGGACTAAAAGGATTTGGCAACACTCCTACTTATCAATTATCAGGTGGTATGCAGCAAAGGGTTGCGCTTGCACGATGTTTAATAAATGATCCTGATTTAATTTTAATGGACGAGCCATTGGGTGCTTTAGATGCATTAACAAGAGAAAAGATGCAGTCTTTAGTTTTAAAAATTTGGAAAGAAACTGGAAAAACAATTATTTTAATTACTCATTCTGTTGAAGAAGCTCTTTTACTTGGTGAAAGATTATATGTCATGGCACCAAGACCTGGAAGAATACATAAAGAGTATAATCTTCCATTTGCTGAAATGGGTCTTACTCAAGATTTAAGAGAAATTAAAAAAAATAAAGAATTTTCATCTACTAGAGAAGAAATTTTATCCATGATCTGGAATATGGAAGAAGAAATAATGGGGAAAGATAATTAATGTTAACCCAATTTGTAACAATATTAATTATCGTTTCTGTCATTGGCTGTATTCTTTATGGAAGAAGATTAATCAGAACTGAAAAAGTAGATGCTGTTTTTGGTAATCCAGAAAGAGCTAAAGGTGGAACGCACTGGGTAATTGTTGGAAGTAGTGCAATCTTAATGCTCTGGCTTTATTATTCATGGGATATTGCAAAAGGTTTTTATCCAAAATCAGCAAATGAATTATGTCAGGTTGCTAAAATTAATGAGTCGTTATTAGGTTTAAAATATCAGTTCCCTATTGAAGAAAGAGAATTCAAAAGTACATCCATTATTAAAATTGAAAATAAAAATCTTATAAAAATTGCAAATGAAATAAAAGGATCTCCAGATCTAAATGATCAACAAAAAACAATTCTTGTAAGCTACATTGATAGAACTTCTAAATTAATTCCACTGTTAACAAGTGAAGAATTAATGGAAATGGATACCAAAATTAAACTTCAAGAAATAACGGAAGAAATAAAACTTCTAAGTTCAAACTTTCAAAAGAAAGATTATCCCTTTGAGACAGATGCACAAAAAACTGAAAGACAAAAACTTATTGATGAACAAGGTGGCTGGGGAATTACTACAATAGATTCTGGAAGTGGGTCTATTGAAAATACAATTGAAATACCAACTGCACCTCAAACAAATAAAGGTTTAAAATTTCATGCAGCTGCAGCAGAATTAAAAAAAATTGACGACAAATTTTTCAAATTAAAAAATCATAATCCACCTTTCAAAAGCTCAATTAAACAACTTAAAGATGATATAAAAGCTTACAGAAAAGGTTTAGATGATAGTGAAGAAATAGCATCTGACTATGCAAAAAATATTGTTAAAATTGCAAGAAGAATAGAGTTTGCAAGTATCTATCCTCCTAATGCATTAAATGAAATGCAAGCAGCAATTATTGAGTTTGATGAGTTACAAAATAAAGAACAAGCTGGATTAAGATTAATCGATATACTTTTATTTCCTGCTGGAACAATTGTAGCAAGTGGACCTACTTGTTCGGAGCAAGGCTCAGGTAGATGGTTACCTAAACCATCTGATACATTTAATAAGTTTGTATTGATGTCTAAACCAAGTGTTGGATACAAAAATGTTCCTCTTTTATGGATTGAAATGGTTGATGTTAGTAAAATGATTGGCTTCGTTTTACCAGATTGGATAGCTGATATCTTGCCTGGTGATTATCCAGTTCATACAAAAGATGGGATAGTTAAAGAGAACTTTAAAAGCAATGTTTTAAAAGTTGTTACTGGTGACTTTAAATTATTCAAAGTTCCTGTTCCATACGGTCACATCTGGGATTCATTCATGCGTGTGTTTTTAGGATTAGTGTTTGGAATTATTATTGGTGTTCCTCTTGGTTTATTTATGGGTCTTAATAGATTTGCAAAAGGTTTCTTTGATCCATTAATTGAACTTTATAGACCGGTTCCCCCACTTGCTTGGGCTCCATTAATTATTTCTGTACTTGGAATTGATAACTCTGGAAAAATATTTTTATTATTTATGGTCTCTTTATCTATTATGATTATTTCAGCAAGAGCTGGAGCATCAGGAACTCAATTATCTAAAATTCATGCTGCACACTCATTAGGAGCTACAAAAAAACAAATTTTAAGATATGTAATTTTCCCAAATTCTCTTCCAGAAATTTTAACTGGAATTAGGGTTGCGGTTGGTATGTGTTGGGGAACATTGGTTGCAGCAGAATTTTTAGCTGGAACAACTGGTATTGGTTTCGTTGAAAACGTTGCTAAAAAATATTTCCAGTATGAAGTTATTTGGATAACAATATTTATTATGGGTCTTCTTGGTTTATTATTCGATGTAACTTTAAGAAAAATAATTGATAAAACTATACCTTGGAGAGGTAAAGGTTAATTGTCTTTTAATTAAAAGTTAGACTTTTTTAATTAAACTTATTGCAGCACCAAAGGTAGTTAAAAATCCAGCTAATGGTAGAATTGCAACTGCATATTTTTTAGGCATATAATTAGGTTTGAACTCAATACCTTGCATACTAATTTCAAAATACCACATTTCCCAATATTTCCCTCTCATACCCTCTACAAGTTCAATTCCATAAATTATTAAGACAATACCGATAATCATAATCATAACTTTCCAGAACTGACGAATATATAAGGAAACACGCTCAGGTAATTTTTCATAGATTAAATTTAAAGCTACATGTTCATTGTCTCTAGCTGTCAAAGAAAGTGCTATAAACATCAACCAAATATTACTTAATACTGTAAGTAGATCTCCCCATACAGGAGGATTATTAAAAACATATCTCATCGTAACGTTATAAAGAGTAAAGCCAACCATCGCCGCCAAAAATATTGAACACATTGCTTCAAGTATCCTATGAACAAAACGATCAATACTATTTAAAAATTTCATCATTAATTACTTAATAGGTTTGGAAGAAACATTGTTAATTCAGGAACAACTAATATAAAAAATAAAAGTAAAAAAAGTCCAACTAAGTAAGGAATTAAAGCAACAGCTACTTTTTCTAAACGAACTTGTGCTATTGTTGCAGATGTAAAATACGCAACGCCAACTGGTGGTGTAACTGACCCAATTAAAAACCCTACTATTACAACGATTGCAGCTTGTACCTCTGGAAAACCTGCTTGAGACATAACATTCACAAGTACTGGGCCAACAATGATAATGTTTACTGCTGAGTCCATTACGGTTCCAAGAAGAAAAATAAACAATATTAATGCTAAAATAAATAATATTGGAGAATCCGCTAAACCTAAAAGCCAAGTTTCAAGGTCACCAATTGCTCCAAGTGAGGTAAGTAACCAACTAAAAGGTCCTGAAGCAGCTATAATGATAAAAACCATTGCTGAATTACGGAATGCTCTACGAAAAGCACCAGTACAATCTTTCCATTTGATAGTTCGGTAAACAAATACACCAGTAAACAAAGCAACTAAAGCAGTGATAGCACCTGCCTCAACAACCGATGCGACACCTCCCATCACCGAACCTACTAATACTAAAGGTATTAAAAGAGCAAATGAAGAACGATACAATTCTTTACCAGCTCGACGAACTGAGAACGGCTGATCACTACGCTCGAAATTATATTTAACTGCAAAGTAATGATTGATTACCATTATAACAACACCAATCAAAATACCTGGAACAATCCCAGCTGCAAATAAAGATGCAATTGAAATTTCAGTTGCGTTAGCAAGAACGATCATCATGATACTGGGTGGAATAATTCCTCCTATTGTGGAACTTACACCTGTAACCGCAGCTGAAAATGCTGCAGGATAACCAGCTTTCTTCATAGCTGGTAAAACTAACGCTCCAACAGTTGCAGTATCTGCTACAACAGAACCATTCATGCCTGCAAAAAACATACTCACAAGAACATTAACTTGAGCCAACCCTCCTCTTATACGACCAATTAATGCTCTACTTAAAGCAACTAAACGGTCAGTAATTGTTGCACTTGTCATCAGCTCACCTGTTAACATAAAGAATGCAATGGCAGTCAATGGAACCGAGTCTATAGCGGTAAACATTTGACTGGGAATTAAAACGAGAGGAACGGCATCTGTTAATAGAATATAAACAAATGGTATGAGTATTAATATAAAGCCAATTGGAGCTCCTAATAAAATTAGCAAAAGGAGTACGACAAGTAAAATAATACTTTCCATAGATCTTTATAAGTTATGATTTTTTTTAGGTAAAGACCATCTAATTCTAAAATAGAACTAAATGGTCTTCACAAAGTTTTAATTGAAGACTTATAGAGCTCCAGCTGCTTCTAACTGAGCTACAAATCCATCCATACCTTGTTCAAGAAGCACTCTTTTAGCAACTTCTGGTTCAAAAGTACCCTTAGCATCTAACCAAGCACCGATTGCACCAGCTCTCCACTTAGTCATTTCTGCTTCTGTTGGAACATACCACTCTTTAGCAGATGCTTTAATTGCATCTTCACCATTTTTAATCCAAGCGTTATCCAACTCGTTTACTTTTTCTCCATAAGCATCAGCTGCTTCATGTAACCATTTTCTTTGTTGGTCAGACAATGCATTGTACTGTTTAGCATCCATCGCTAAGATATTTCCAGACCACATTCCTCCGATCTCAGTGAAATATTTTGCAACTTCATGAAGTTTTGCTACATGCTGCCATGGACTAGCAACATACTGACCTTCAACTACACCTGATTGAAGACCTTGATATAATTGACTCCAGTCATAAGGTGTTGGTGTTGCACCCCAGTTTTTAACTAGCATGAACTCAACTGGACTTTTAGTAGTTCTCCATTTAAGTCCTTTCATATCATCTGGTTCGTGAACAGGTTTTGTTGCATTTCCAAGCTGTCTAAATCCTCCACTTGAATATACAGAAAGGCAAATGTGACCAGCATTTTCAAGAGCTAGTTTACACTGTCTTTCAGCTAACCATTCATCTGATATTCTTTTAGCATCCTCTAATGATTTGAAAATAAAAGGCAAATCGAAAATTGCTAATTCAGGACCAAAGTTACCATAGTTTGCAGTAGAACTAGTCCACAAAGCTATAAGCCCTTGGTTAGCTTGTTCACCACATTTTTGTTCTGCGCATAAGCTTCTTTGGTAGTGAGGTTCAATTTTCATTTTACCTCCAGATGCTTTCTCCATAGCTGGTATTAAAGCCTGATCTATTGCGTCACCAATTGGCATACCCAATCTACCAGTAGTTCCAAGCTTAAGAGTTACTTCTGCATAAGCAGCTTGTGCAAAGAAAATAATTGCAGCCACTTTTATAAGTGTCTTGCTTATTGTTTTAATAAACATTTTATTTATCTCCTCTTAGTTAGTTAAAGTATCAATTTAAATTAATTGAAGCCTAATTAACTTTAAGTTAGAAGTATAGAAAAAAAGTAGTTATTATAAAATTATTTTATAGTGATGCAGTTTTGAATTGTATGATTAATCTTTTTGTAAATCTATTTATTTTAATCTTTAGGAACCTTAGATTAAATTTAATAAATAAAATAAATTCAATATAGGAAAAATTTATGAGTTCAGGTAACAAATATAAAGTAATAGCTAGTAAAATTAAATTTGAAGGAAGAGCATTTATTAATGGTAAATATGTAAATGCTATTGATGGACAAAAATTTGAAACAATTAATCCTGCAACTGGTAAAAAACTTTGTGCTGTTGCAAAATGTAATCATAAGGATGTTGACTTGGCAGTTAAAGTTTCAAGAAAGGCATTTAATAGTGGAGTGTGGTCTAAAAGTTCACCTGAACATCGAAAAGAAGTTTTATTAAAATTTGCTGAATTACTGAGAAAACATGGTGATGAAAATTCAGTTTTAGAATGTATAGACACAGGTAAACTTATTGCTGATTGTATTAATGAAGTTGCAAATGATGCTCCAATGCATTTTCAGTGGTATGGAGAATTAATTGATAAAGTTTTTGGAAAAGTTGGTCCAACAGAGCCATCTATTACTAGTTTAATTGTTAAAGAACCAATTGGTGTTGTTGCTGGAATTGTTCCTTGGAACTTTCCTTTAATGATGGCGGTATGGAAAATGGCCCCAGCACTTGCAGCGGGTTGTTCAGTAATAATTAAACCAGCGGAGGATACACCACTCACAGCTATTAGAGTTGCTCAAATTGCAAAAGAAGCTGGTGTACCGGATGGTGTTTTAAATGTGCTTCCAGGTTATGGCGATGTTGGTGAAGCTTTAGGTCGACATAAAGATGTTGATGCAGTTTCATTTACAGGTTCAACTGAGGTTGGAGGATACTTTTTAAAATACGCAAGTGAAAGTAATTTAAAACCTGTTGCATTAGAAATGGGAGGAAAAAGTCCGTTTATAGTATTAGAAGATGCTAAAATTACTGATGACTTAATAGATAACGCGATGAATTCTGCATTTTGGAATGGTGGACAAAACTGTTCAGCCAATATGAGACAGATAGTTCATAAGAAAGTTAAAGATGAATTTTTACATAAAATTATCAAAAAAGTTAAAAAGTTAAAAGTTGGAGATCCATTAGATCTTAAATCAAATATGGGATCTATGATTTCTAAAGGTCACCTACAAACTGTTGATGGATATATTCAAACAGGTATTGATGAAGGAGCAAAACTTTTATCTGGTGGAGTTTCAAGTAAGAAGCAAAAGGGTTTTTATGCAAAACCAACTTTGTTTGATGGATTAAAAGAAAATATGACTATCGCTCAAGAGGAAATTTTTGGACCTGTGCTTGGAGTGTTAACTGTAAAAAATGATGAAGAAGCTTTGAAAATTGCAAGTAATTCTAAATATGGATTACATGCAAGTGTGTTTACACAAGACATAAACAGAGCATTTCATTTAGCTAAAAGTTTGCCTTGTGGAACTGTGTCAGTGAATACTTTTTCTGAGGGAGATATCAAAACACCTTTTGGGGGATATAAGCAATCAGGCTCATTAAGTAGAGATCAAGGTACTGAAGCTTTAAATTCATTTCTTCAAACGAAAACTATTTGGATAAGTCATAACTAATTGATGATCAAACCATACAAAATAAGTGTGCCCAAAAGCACACTTAATAATATTTACAAAAAAGTAAGAGCCTATCCGTGGAACATGATGCAAAATTTAAATGGATGGGAGTATGGAACTAATTATAATTATTTAAAAAAAATATCTCAATATTGGGTTTCAAAATATAATTGGAAGAAATTTGAAAACAAAATTAATTCTTTTAAAAACTATAAGACTAATGTGGATGGTATAAATCTGCATTTTATTATTGAAAAAAGTAAAAATCCAAAATCTAGACCATTGTTACTTTTGCACGGTTGGCCAGGTAGTGTAATTGAATTTTTTGATATCATTCCAAAGCTTGCTCATCCTGAAAAATATGGTGGAAAAATTGAAGATGGTTTTGATGTCATTGTACCCTCTTTACCAGGATTTGGATTTTCAACTCCGATTAAAAAAGCTTTAGGTCCAAGGAGAATTGGAAAAATTTTAAATAAATTTATGGTCAAAAATTTAGGTCATAAAAATTATATTGTTCAAGGTGGGGATTGGGGGGCGACTATTGCTGCATGGATTGGTCTTGATAGTGCAAAAAATTGTAAGGGAATTCATATTAATTGTTTACCAATCAGACATCCAAAAGGACCAAGAAATAATAAAGAGAAAAAATGGGAAAAAAAATTCAATTTTGATCAAATAATGCAGGAAGGCTACAGAACTCAACAAGCAACAAAGCCACAAAGTTTATCTTATGCAATGATAGATAGTCCGGTCGGAACAGCCGCCTGGATTTTAGAAAAGTTTCACGGTTGGTCACACCTAAATAAAGGGAAGATAGAAAAAACATTTTCAAATGATGAATTAATATCAAACATAATGATCTATATAATAACAAATAGTTTTAATACTGCTGCTTGGATTTATTTTGGAAGAAGAAAAGAAGGCGGCAGATCTTTTCCAAAAAATTTTAAAAAAATAAATGTTCCAACAGCAATAGCAGAATTTCCGAAAGAAATGCTAGAATGGCCTCCAAAATCTTACGTAAACAGAATATTTAATATTAAAAGATGGAAAAAATTTCCTAAAGGTGGTCATTTTGCAGCTTTAGAGGTTCCAAATTTATTAATTAATGATATTAAAAATTTTTTTAACGAAGATTTAAAAATATTCAAATAAGTGAAAACACCCCTATTAAAAAAACAAGTAATTAAGATTTTTCAAAAATTTGGTTTAAGTAAAGATCATGCTTTAATTTCTGCTAATGCTTTAATCAATGCAGAACTAGTTGGTGCTTATGGTCATGGTTTATCAAGACTTAAAATGTATTGTGATCGTATTTCTAAGAAAGTAATTAATCCAAAACCAAAAATAAAAATTAAAAAAATTTCATCTTCTATCTCACATATTGATGCATACAATAGTATTGGATTTGTTGCTGCTGATCTTGGAATAAAAACTGCAATTAAACATGCACAAAAAACAGGAATAGGAATGGTTGCAGTAAAAAATAGTGGTCACTATGGTTTATCAGGTTATTACGCAGAACAAGCGGTTAAGAAAAATTTAATAGCAATGATTTATACAAATGCTCCCCCAGCAGTTGCTCCTCATGGAGCATTGAAAACTTTATTTGGAACTAATCCAATTTGTTTTGGAACCCCTACTGGTTCTAAAATTCCTTTTATTTTAGATACTTCAATCTCAATGATTAACAGAGGTAAAATTAGAGTTGCTGCAAGAAACAATCAAACTATTCCTGCAGGTGTGGCATTAGATAAATTTGGAAAACCAACTACTGATGCAAAAAAAGCATTAGCAGGAGTTCAATTGCCTATTGCTGGATTTAGAGGTTCGGGACTTGCTTGGATGGTAGATATTTTAAGTGGTGTACTAACTGGAGGAAATCATGCAGGTCGAGTTAAAGATCCTTTTGATGATTTTTCAGGACCACAAAATATTGGACATTTATTTATAACGTTTAAAGCAAACTTATTTCAAAAAAATTATAATCAAAGAATTAAAGACAATATTAAAACAATTAAAAAACTTCCTAAGATTAAAGGTGTTAAAGAAATAATGTATCCAGGACAAAACAAATTTAATCGTTTCAAACAAAATCTTAAAAAAGAAATTAATATTCCTGATATTATTAAAAAAGATTTAGAAACTTTAATAAGTAAAAAAAGTTAAAACTCCTAAACAAGCAACAACAGAAGAAACAATGATTGTTCTTTTAACTTTTTCTTTTTTTTTCTCTTCAAGAAGTCTTTGCTTTAGAACATCCACATTCACTCTTTGTGGAGCTTCAATATTTTGAGGGGGGTTCTCAATTTCAACGGATGTTCTATTTAAGCTTTCTGTACTCATAATTTTTAAATACAAAATCATTTAATCATTAATAGTTACATTATTACATATTAGGAATGTCCAAAATGGGTTGACTCTTATTTATGTATTGTCCATATTGGGTTTTTTTAAATCATGAGCACACTACCAAGCATATCTGATGCACTGGATGAAAAAAAGGTTACATCAGTAATCAATAAAAAATTTAATAATTTCGTTCCAGCTTTTTATAAATTTGTATCTGAATGGGTAATTAGTGCTTATTCAAATTTCAAAGACATAGATATGTATATGATCTTGATCTATTTGGTTAATAATAATTTTAAATTTTTTAAAAAAAATGGAATTCAGGTCGATTACAACACCTTTTATAAAGACAAAACTTTAGAAATCGAAGCAATTAAAATAATTGAAATTTCTAGAGATCTTCAAATGCCTAAAGAAAGTGTAAGAAGAAAGATTATTTATCTAGAAAAAATAGGCGTAATTAGACGAACAAGAAAAAAAATTTTTATTGATAGATCTGCTTATGAAACAGTACAGCCAATAAGTGCATTAAAAAATATATCGTATTTGGTATCAATTTCTTCAAAAATTTTAAAACAAGAAAATAAAATTCCAAACTCTTTTTCTTCCAATGAAATAACAGATACTATTAAGAATAATTTCTCATATTGTTGGTACGAATTTTATAAATTTATTTTTTCTTACTTTTTCAGATGGAGAAAAGAAACAAAAGATTTAGAAACATTATGCGTAGCTTTGCTTATAATATCAAATGCATCATCAAGTAAAAATTTTATTATCCAGGATATAGATATTGAAAAGTGGAGAAAGCGAATATCTTATGCAGATACAGTTGGTTTGAATTCCATGTCAATATCAGAGATTACAGGTATTCCAAGACCGACTGTTGTTCGAAAAGTTAATTTTTTAATTAAAAGAGGTTTTGCAAAAATGGATCAAAAAAAATTAATTTCACTTAAAATTGATGAAAAAATTTTTTCAAAAACCCAAAAAATACAAGAACAAACAATAAAAGAAATTTCAGAACTAATTTATAAAATTTTAAATAAAGCTACAATTAACTAGATCTTCTTAAAATATATATAAAAATAAATCCCGTAATATACATGACTAAAGCATAAGCAGCTGTTGGTATCATGTAAGCAACATCATTAAAAATTTGAGATGCAACAAATACTGCTAAAGTTCCATTTTGAAGACCACACTCTAAAGAAATGCATTTTCTCTGAGCAACTCCAGTTGCAAAAACTTTAGCAATATAAAAAGCTAAAATCATCATCACTATATTTAAAATTAAAACCGCTATTCCAGCTTGAGCTAAATAATTAAAAATATTTTCTCTTTCCTCAATCCATATTGCTGCAAATACAATAACAAATAATAAACTAGTAGTTCTATTGACAATGTTAATATTTGAAGAGATAAAATTCTCTGCAAATGCTCTTATAACCATTCCTATAATTACTGGAACAGTTACAACCAGAGCCATTTTAAGTGCAATCCCTGTCATCGTAATATCTGTAGACATTTCAGTAACCCCTAGTATTCCAGCTGAAGTAAAAACTATAAATGGAACTGAAATAATACTAATTAAACTTCCAACAGCTGTTAAAGAAATTGATAAAGCTACATCTCCATCTGCAAACTTGGTCAGAACATTTGATGTAACACCTCCTGGTGCTGCAGCTATAATCATTAAACCTAAGGCTATTTCAATTGGTAATCTTAAAATCAAAACTAATATGTAAGCTACAATTGGTAAAAGAATTAATTGGCAAGTTATTCCAATTAAAAAATCTTTTGGATTTCTAATTACTCTTGTAAAATCTTTAATAGATAAACCAAGTCCAAGACCTAACATAATTAAAGCTAGAGCAATTGGAGCAATTTTTGTAACTATTTCCATATCTACAATTATTAAAATTATATCATGTTAACAAATTTAATAACTAAAATAAAAATTAAACCTGAGGGTGAATTGCTCAATAAAACTAGTGACTTTTATTTCTTATTATTATTTAGTTTCAAAAACTAACTTAAAGAGGAAATTATGAAAAATCTAATTAAGATAGCTTCTATCGTCCTTCTTTTTTCATTAACAATGTTTGGCTTAACAAATAAAGCTTCTGCTGCAAAATTAACTTTATATTGCAGCGTTGAAATTGATGTTTGTGAAATGCTTGAACAAGCTTATGAAAAAGAAACAGGCACAAAAGTTGCTATGACAAGAGCAAGTAGTGGAGAAACTTTTGCAAAAATTAAAGCAGAAGCTTCTAATCCAAAAGGTGATGTTTGGTTTGGTGGAACAGGTGATCCACACTTAACAGCTGCTCAGGAAAATTTAACTGAAAAATATAAATCAAAACACTTTGATGATTTATTGCCAGCAGCACAAAACCAAGCAAAAAATGCTGACTATAAATCTGTAGGGATTTATGTTGGTGCATTAGGTTTTGGATACAACAAAGATCTTTTAGCAAAAAAAGGTCTTCCAGCTCCTAAATCATGGATGGACTTAACAAAACCTATTTACAAAGGTGAAATCCAAGTAGCTAATCCAAATTCATCTGGAACTGCTTACACAACTTTAGCTACAATTCTTCAAATTTTTGGAGAAGATAAAGGTTGGGATTACATGAAGAAACTTCATGCAAATATAAACACTTATACTAAATCTGGTTCTGCTCCAATTAAAGCTACTGGAAGAGGTGAAAACTTAATTGGTATTTGTTTCCAACACGATGGTGTGAAACAAACTAAGAAAGGTTTACCTGTAGTAACTGTTTCTCCTGAAGAAGGAACTGGTTATGAAGTTGGATCAATGAGTATTATTGCTGGTGCAAGAAATATGAAGGAAGCTAAAAAGTTTTATGACTGGGCATTAAGTCCTGCAATACAAACTATGGTGTTCACTTCAGGAAAATCTTTGCAAGTACCATCTAATACTAAAGCAAAAGCTGATCCTGATGCTCCAGATTTATCAACTATAAACTTGATTGATTACAATTTCAAAGTTTATGGAGATAAAGCAACAAGAGCGAGTCTGTTATCTAAGTGGGATAAAGACGTATCTGTAATTCCTAGATAATTTTAGGAATTAATGAGAGGGCTCGTCATTTGTTGGATACTAATTGGTGGAACAGGTTTCTTTCTCTTTCCATGGTATGTAACAGGTGACGGGTTTTTCTCAATCAATTGGATTTTAGAGTATTCTTTAGAAGATTACGGCTCTGCCCTACCTCAAGTTTTTATAAATAAAAAATATTGGTTATTTCCATTAATCTTTCCATTATTTTTGCCTTTAACCACAATTAAATTAAATCAAACCAATCCTCTGTATTCAAAAATATTTTTGTACTCAGGTTTATTTGGTTTCTTTTATTTTTTCTTACAAGGTTTTTCTGTTGGGATAAGAGGATGGAATTATGAAATATTCCAATCAATTTTTGGAGAAGTAGAAAATCAATATGGTATGGGCTCAGGTGCTGTATTAACATGTTGTGCTTTTATATTCTATATTACTCATGGTCTTGCATCTCGTGGCTGGTTAAATGGAGATAATTTCATCGTAGGAAGTATTGGAAGTATAATTATTTTAGTATCTACTTTTGTATTTTTTCCAATATTTAGAATGTTTGGAGTAGCCTTTAAAGGAACTGAAGGTGGTTACGAAATTAGTAATTTTTCAGAAAAGATTTTTAATAAAGGGATATGGGGATTAGATTGTTTATATAGTGATTATGCTTGTGGTGTTTTTTGGAACACTATTACCATGGGTACACTTACAGCTTTTTCATCGACAATTTTAGGTTTAGGTTTTGCTCTTTTAATTGCAAGAACCAGTTTTAAATTTAAAAAAACAGTTAGAATATTATCTGTTTTACCAATCATTACCCCTCCATTTGTAATTGGTTTAGCTATCATAATTTTATTTGGAAGAACTGGTGTTGTAAGTTCGTTTCTTGAATGGGGATTTGATATCGAACCTTCAAGATGGATCTATGGCTTACCAGGGATTTGGTTTGCACAAACTCTTGCTTTCACACCTATTGCATTTTTAGTTTTAATTGGAGTTGTTGAAAGTGTTAGCCCATCAATGGAAGAGGCATCACAAACATTAAGAGCTTCAAAGTGGCAAGTCTTTAAAACTGTTACTTTGCCTTTAATGAGACCAGGAATAGCCAATGCATTTTTACTTGGCTTTATTGAAAGTTTAGCAGACTTTGGAAACCCTTTGGTGCTTGGAGCTGAGTACGATGTTTTATCTACCGAAATATTTTTTGCAATTGTTGGTGCACAATATGATGAAACTAAAGCAGCAATACTTGCTATGATTTTATTGTCTGTTGTCTTAGTTGTATTTTATCTTCAAAATCAGTGGTTAGGAAAAAAATCTTATATTTCAATTTCAGGTAAAGGAGATAGTGGTGTTCATCCTGAGCTACCGAATAAAACAAAATGGGTCATTTATTCAACAGTGCTTCCATGGGCTTTACTAACTTTTATTATCTATGTCATGATTATGTTTGGTGGATTTGTGGAGATGTGGGGCATTGATCATAGCTTTACTTTAAAACATTACATTGAAGCCTTCAGTGTTGAATGGGTAGAAGACAGAGGCTTCTTGTGGACTGGAACTGCGTGGAATTCATTTAATACAACATTTACAATTGCATTGATTTCATCTTTACCAACTGCTGCAATAGGAATTTTAACTGCATATCTTTTAACAAGACATAGATTTAAAGGAAAAAATGCTTTTGAATTTGGTACCATGTTAAGTTTTGCAATACCTGGTAGTGTTATTGGTGTTAGTTATGTTTTTGCTTTTAACGTTCCACCATTAGAGTTAACAGGTACAGGAATTATTTTAGTAATTGCATTTGTATTTAGGAATATGCCAGTTGGTGTAAGAGCTGGAATAGCGGCCATGAACCAACTTGATCCTCATTTAGATGAAGCTTCTTCAACTTTAAATGCATCAAGTGCTCAAACTTTTAGAAATATAATTCTTCCATTGCTTAAACCAGCAATTACGGCTTCATTAGTATTTAGTTTTGTAAGAGCCATGACAGCAATTAGTGCTGTTATATTCTTAGTCAGTGCAAATTACGATCTAGCAGTATCTTATATATTAGGAAGATTAGAAAATAATGACTATGGTTTAGCGATAGTATATTCATCTGCTTTAATTGTAGTAATGTTGTTTACAATTATGTTAATGCAATTAATAATAGGAAAACGTAAACTAGGAAGAAGAGATCAAAACTCATCAATTTTACAGGGAATTTAGATAATGAAAAAAGCTGAAGTAAAGTTTGAAAATATTACAAAGAAATTTAACGAAACTACAGCTGTTGATAATGTTAGTTGTAAATTTGAAGCTGGAACGTTGACAACTTTGCTTGGTCCATCTGGATGTGGGAAAACTACTTCACTAAGAATTATTGCAGGTCTAGAAAGAGCTACAAGTGGAAAAATTTTAGTTGATGATGAGGACGTAACATTACTGCCTGCAACAGATAGAGATGTGTCTATGGTATTTCAATCTTACGCTTTATTTCCACACATGAGTGTATTGGAAAATGTTTCTTATGGTTTAAAAATGATCAATGTAAATAAAGAGGAATACGTTCAAAAATCATTAGAAACATTAAAACTAGTAAACCTTGAAGGATATGAAAACAGAATGCCTTCAGAATTATCTGGAGGACAACAACAAAGAGTTGCTGTGGCAAGAGCTATTGTATTGGAGCCAAAAGTGCTTCTATTTGATGAGCCTCTTTCAAACTTAGATGCAAAATTAAGAAGACAAGTTAGAGAAGACATCAGGGAAATCCAACAAAAGTTGGGGGTAACAACTATTTACGTAACACATGATCAAGAGGAAGCTTTAGCTATCTCAGACAAAGTAATCGTAATGAACAATGCAATAATTGCTCAAGAAGGCAGCCCAAAAGATCTTTATAATTTTCCTAAAAATAAATTTGTTGCAAATTTTATTGGTGATGCAAATGTTGTGAAAGCCGAGGTCATAAATAAAAATTCAAATTCATATGATATTAAAATAGCTGAAATGAATATCAAAATTCAAAGTGAAAATGAATTAAATGGAGATATTTCTGTCGCCTTAAGACCAGAAAAAATATCAATTGATAGAAATAAAGGTGATAATTGTATTCATGCTACTGTAAATAATGCATCTTTTGTGGGCAGTAGTTATCAATATATTTTAAATTCTAAAGTTGGGAAATTATATGTTGTATCAGGTGATACAAATGACATTTTTAAAGTTGGAGAAGAAGTTTTCTTGAGTATAAATGAGCAAGAAGTAAAAATTCTTAACGACTAAAATTATGCTTTCAAATAAAGAAATTGTCTGTCCAAATAAACTATTAGATATAGCTCATAGTAAAAAAGGAGTAAGAGTTGCAGTTGTAAATGCGGGGAAACCCCTGCCCATGTTATCTGTTCAAGATGCTGTAAATGAAAATCTAATTGAACCAGTTTTTATCGGTCATGAATTTGAAATACAAAAATGTGCTGAGGATCTTGGTTGGGATATTTCAAAATATGAACTTATCCATGAGCCAGTTGAAAACAATACGGCAAAAATTGCTGCTAAACTTGCAAGTGAAGGTAAAGTTAAAATAATTGTTAAAGGACATATTCATACTGATGTTCTTATGAAAGAAGTTTTAAAGCGAGAGTACAACTTATTGGGTAAAACAAGATTAAGTCATATCTGGCATATGACTATTGGAAAAGATGATAAGCCATTAATAATAACTGATGGTGCTTTAAATGTATTGCCAAATGTTAAAACAAAAATGCATATTCTCAAAAATGTAATAAATTTTTCAAATCGTATAGGAATTGAAAGACCAAAAGTTTCTGTATTGTCTGCAACAGAAGAAGTTTTAGAAAGTGTACCAAGCTCAATTGAAGCTGCTGAAATAACAAAACTTGCTAAAGAAGAAAATTTAAATGCAGATGTATTTGGACCCTTAGCATTTGATAACAGTATTTCAAAAAAATCTGCTGGTATTAAAGGTATTAAAAATTTAGTTGCTGGAGAAGCTGATGTATTATTGGTTCCAAGTGTTGAAACTGGAAATGCTTTAGTTAAAATGATGATTTATTTTATGGGTGCATGTGCTGCAGGAGTTGTAGTTGGAGGAAAAGTCCCAGTTGTAATAACTAGTAGATCAGATGAAGCACAAGCAAGATTGGCATCTATAGCTGCGGCAGTAGTAGCTTTGGACTAAATGATTAATTGAATTTTATTAGAAATTAACCTAAAAACTTTAAATTTTAAAAGGAGAGAAATGGCAATTACATACTTAAAAAAATCACCAAAAACATCATCAACTGACGATACAAAAACTAGAGAAATAGTTGAAAATATTCTTAAAGATATTGAGACAAGTAAAGAAGAAGGTTGCAAAGAACTTTCTAAAAAATTTGATAAGTATGAAGGTGAAGTAGTTATCTCTAAAGAAAAAATTGAAGATATTAAAAAAAATTTAGATCAAAAAACAAAAGATGATGTCCAATTTGCTCATGAAAGAGTGAGAAAATTTGCGGAAGCTCAATTAAAAAATTATGGTCAAGATTTTGAAGTTGAATTATCTGAAGGTTTATATGCAGGTCAAAGATTAATTCCTGTTAATACAGCTGGATGTTATGTACCTGCTGGAAGATATGCTCACATTGCATCTGCAGTAATGAGTGTAACAACTGCAAAAGTAGCAGGAGTTAAAAATATTTTAGTATGTAGCTCTCCAAAACCTGGTGTTGGTGTTCATCCAACTATTGTTTACACAGCTGATCTTTGTGGTGCAGATGTAATTATGAATTTAGGTGGAGTTCAAGCAATAGCTGCAATGACAAATGGTTTATTTGGAAATGCGCCTGCTGATATATTGGTAGGTCCTGGAAACCAATTTGTTGCTGAAGCTAAAAGAATTTTATTTGGTAAAGTAGGTATTGATTTATTTGCAGGTCCAACAGAAATTGGAATTATTGCTGATGAAAACGCAGATCCAGAAATCGTTGCAGTAGATTTAGTTGGTCAAGCAGAGCACGGATACAATTCACCAGCTTGGCTTTGGACAACAAGTAAAGAATTAGCAGAAAAGGTAATTAAAAGAGTGCCTGAACTTATTGCTGATCTTCCTGAGTTACCAAGAACTAATGCAGAAGCTGCTTGGAGAGATTACGGAGAAGTTGTTCTTTGTGATACAGATGAGGAAATGGCTACGATTAGTGATGAGTACGCGCCTGAACACTTAGAAGTTCAAACTAAAAACTTAGAGTGGTTCCACAAAAGATTAAAAAATTACGGGTCTTTATTTATTGGTGAAGAAACAACTGTTGCTTATGGTGATAAATGCTCCGGAACAAATCATATTCTTCCAACTAAAGGTGCTGGAAGATATACGGGTGGTTTGTTTGTTGGTAAATTTATCAAAACTTTAAGTTTCCAAAGAATGACCAAAGAATCTACTGAACTTGTTGGAGCAGCTGCTGCTAGACTTTCAAGATATGAAGGAATGGAAGCTCATGCAAGAACTGGTGATGTTAGATTGAAAAAATACGGTTACTAAACAATTTATTAAATAGGATTTAACATGAAAAAATTTGAAGATGTAATGAGCGTCAGCAATGAAATTGAAAACATCACTGCTGAAGAGGCAAAAAAGAAATTAAATGATCCTAATGTTCAATTTATCGATGTTAGAGATAAAGAAAGTTATTCTAAAGGGACTATTGGAAATGCAATGCATTTAGATAGAGGTTTGCTAGAATTTTATTTAGCTGAAGGAAGTCCTATTGAAAACGATACTTTTAAAAATAATCCTGACAAAGAATATGTTGTATTTTGTGGTTTAGGAGGACAAGGAACTCTTGCTACAAAAACAATGAAAGAAATGGGAATTAAGAACGTTAAAAATATTTCAGGCGGTATGTCTGAGTGGGATAAGTTAAAAGATTAGTCCTTAATTAAATCTAAAACATCAATACCTATTTGCTTAAGTATATGTATTAAGTCTATAGGTACCCAGTTTTCTCTAATTTTACCTTCGTGGTGATGGTAAAAATCCATTACTCTCATAGTTACATTTTGATTATCAGATTTGTATCCTAACCAATCTTCTGACCCGTAAACTGCTTGTATACTATGCCAGCCAGCAGTCATTGAAAAGTTTCCATCACCAAGTTCACAGTAATGTCCTAGCTTCCAGTAATTTCTTTCTTTAAAAGTTTTTCTAAATGGTAACTGATGATTATCAACAAATCCCTCCAGGTTTCTTCCAGTACCTATTCCACTTGGTCCATACCATATCATTTTATCATGCCAAAATTCACTTTGTGGATGATTAATTAGTTTATCTTTTAATTCTTTATCTGAATTAGTTTCCAACTCTGGCTTTATGTTCAAGCTTCTTTGCATCGTTAAAGATTGGTCTAAACTTGCTTCAGAAACTTTCATATCTTTTTCAAAATAATTTACACCATCGGTATTAATTGGATTTAGCCAATTTCCTTCTGAACCTCTTGAAGGATTTATTGGATTTTTTCCTGTTTGAAATATTAAATCTAATAAATCAATTAAGATATAACTCTCTACAATTTTATCATTTTTCAATTCATGTACTTCGCAGCATTTAAGATTTACCATTTTATTAATTGGCTTTATTCCAAAAATAGGTTTTTTGAATGTGCCTGAAAGCATCGATACTGATCCAACTTGAACTTTATCTCTAAATGTACCCCCAATGACTATCTGTTCTCTTCTCTCAATGTCTGGAAAAGCTTCAAATAGAGGTAGCCAAAATTTTTCTTTAAATGTATTTGCACCTTCAAATTCATTAACAGGGTGAAAACAATTAACTTTTACATCTTTGTCAAAATAATTTTCTATATTTTGATCTAATTTAGATATTCCACCTTCTATAATTGTTTTTAAGTAGCCTCTTACTTTTGTTTTATTATTGAAATTTTCTTCAGGTGTAATTTCTAATTTTTTTACACCTTGCCGTTCTTTTAAACCTGTATCAAATTGTTGTATTGGCATTTATAATAATTTAAGTAGGGTTAATAACATAATTCAATTAGAAAAACATATGGAAAATAGGTTAGCAAAATTTAATGAGTTGGTTCCAAGCACCCTGCCCTTTGTGGAAGGAAAACTTGAAGGTCACAAAGAAAGAAAAAATTATTCTATAGTTGGACCTGGTGTAGCTGAAGATAGCAAACAATTTATAAAAATTGCTATGCCTCATAGTTTTAATTTAGGCGCTGTGTCAGCACTTCCCCAAAATGGTTCGGGCCTACATAGTCACACAACTGCAGAAGTATTTGTTATTTATTCTGGTAGATGGAGATTTTATTGGGGAGCAGAAGGAAAAGATGAAACAATTTTGAATGCTGGTGACATAATTTCAATGCCAACTAACATGTTTAGAGCATTTGAAAACGCAGGTGACGAAGAAGGACTAATTTTTGTTGTTTTAGGTGGAGATGATCCTGGAATAATAACTTGGGTTCCAAGTGTTTTAGAAAAAGCAAAAAAAACTGGTATGGCACTATTAAATGATAATTCATTAATTGATTTATCTGTTAATCAAATTCCAGACGGAAAAACAATTCTCGAGCCTATTTCTCAAGAGGAAATAAAAAAATTTGATAACTATAAATTGGATCAACTAGAAAAATTTATATGTAAAAGTAATGAAAATTCAAAACATGAAAACAAACTCAATGAGAATGTTAATTTAATTCAAATTCTTGGAAGCAAATTTGAAAAAAAAGAGTTCTCTCCAGTAATAAATCAAGATACAGGATTTAACCTTTCAATTTTAAAATCCAGTAAAGGCTATATTAATAATTTAAAATTTGAAAAACCTACAATAATGTTCTCAAGAACTGGAAAATGGGAAATTATGATTGATGATTTTAAGTGTGTTTTAAATGCTAAAGACACAATTTCTATTCCAATTAATTCAAAAGTTAATATTAAAATAGATGAAAATGAGGACAGTTACTTAAATTGTGTAACACAAATCTAATGAAAGGTTTTGATCCAAAATATAAAAACTTTCCTGATTACATACTAAAAATAACTAAACAAATTTGGGAAAATAAAGATGTTGAGTCTATTGGTCAATTTTATAGCGATAACATTCCAGTTAGATCACCATTTGGTGTCACCTATGGAAACAAACCTGTAATCGATGCTACTTATGCGACCTTAAAAGAATTTCCTAACAGACAATTGCTTGGTGAAGATGTGATTTGGAATGGAAATGATGATATCGGTTATCATTCATCTCATAGAATTTTAAGTAAAGGAACACATCTTGGTGATGGTTCATACGGCAAACCAACTGGTAAAGATATTTATTACAGAGTAATTGCTGATTGTGCATGCAAAAATAATCAAGTCTATGATGAATGGATTGTTCGTGATCAAGGTGCAATGGTAAGACAAATAGGATTTACACCAAAAGATTTTGCGCAAATGCTTATAGATAAAGAAGGTGGTGTTGAAAAAGCAAAACAATTATTTAATTCAAATTCTGAGATGAATTCAGATTACAAACAAGACGTTGTACCTAATGATTCTGCTGGAGGTAAATACTCCAAAATATTAAAAAATATCTTTAAAGATGATTATGATTTTTCCAACTATGCAAGAGCTGCAACTATTTATTGGCCTGGAAACAAAATCGGACATGGGAGAGAGGATATAATGAAATTTTGGAATGCTTTAAAAAATACTTTGAGTAATATGAAATTTTCTGTTGAGCACATTGGTTATTTAGAAGAGGAAGACAAAAATCCTAAAGCATCAATAAGATGGTTTCTAGAGGGTAAACATTCTAAAGACACTGAAGAATTTGGAGAAAAATCAAATAAAAATATTTTTATAATGGGTATAAACCATGCAGAAATAATTGATGAAAATGTTATAAGAGAATGGGTTTTGTTTGATGAGATTGCAATTTGGAAACAAATTTTAATGAAATAAATTATGAGTAAAATTAAAACAACACATGTAGGAAGTTTACCAAGATCAAATGAATTGTCTGATCTTTTATTTAAGAAAGATCAAAAAGAAAAAATAGATTTAAATCAATTTGATGAAATTGTTCAAAGAGATGTAGACAATATTGTTAAAAAACAAATAGAAGTTGGAATTGACTATATTAGTGACGGTGAAATGTCTAAGATTAGCTATGCAACTTATGTTAAAGATCGAATTGATGGCTTTTCAGGAGAGAGTGAAAGAAAAGCACCAAAAGATTTAGATGACTTTCCATCTTTTAAAGAAAGAATTGCAAGAACAGGTGGTACTCCTACTTACACAAGACCTTGTTGTACAAGTGAATTAAAAATTAAAGATAAAACTTCCCTAACAAAAGACATAAATAATTTTAAACAAGCTTTAGAAAAAAATAATCATAAAGATGCGTTCATGAATGCTGCTTCTCCAGGAGTTATTTCAGCTTTCTTACCCAATAAATTTTATAAAAATGATGATGAATATTTAGAAAATTTATCTAACCTGATGAAAGATGAATATGAAGAAATTACATCAAATGGATTAAAACTTCAGTTAGATTGTCCAGATTTAGCTCTTGCAAGACACATGACTTTTAAAGATTTATCAGAAGAAGAATTTTTAAGAAGAGCAGAAAAACAAATAGAATGTTTAAATAACGCTATTAGCAATATAGATAGCTCCAAGATAAGAATGCATATTTGCTGGGGAAATTATGAAGGACCCCATTTACATGACATTGCGCTAGAAAAAATTATGCCTATAGCTTTAAAGGCTAATATACAAACTTATTTAATTGAGTCGTCAAATCCAAGACATTCTCATGAGTGGCAAATTTTTGAAAATTTAAAAATCCCAAACGACAAAATAATTGCTCCTGGAGTAATCGACTCAACCACAAACTTTGTCGAACATCCCGAGGTTGTAAAAAATAGACTTGTAACTTATTCAAAAGTTGTTGAGAAAGATCAACTGGTTGCTGGAACAGATTGTGGTTTTAGTACCTTTGCTGGCTTTGGAAATGTTGATGAAAATATTGTTTATAAGAAGCTAGAGTCTTTGGTGCATGGCGCAGAACTTGCGTCAAAAGTGATTTAATTACCTCTTTAATTTAAACTTCTTAATAGATATAGTTTTTGAACTTAAATTATAATTTAACAACAAATATAAAGAGAGAAAACATATGAGAAAAATACTAGTTACTTTATTGTTTTTACTTTTTGGAACTTCTGCAAATGCAGATTGTAACATTAAAAGTGGTTCAATAAATATTTTGGCTAATGATTTTCCTGCATTAAGAACTTTCGTTGAAACTTCTAAACAATGTAAAGGAAGTGCAGATTTTAAAGTGACTCATTCATCTGAGCACAATAAAATCGCAGTGCCAGCTCTTACTGCAAATCCATCTGAATTTTCAGCTAGAATTGCAGCAAACAGTTCAATCGTTCCTTTAATGAACCAAGACTTAATAAGACCTTTGGATGATCTTGTTAAAAAATATGGAAAAGGAATTCAAGACTCTCAATTGATCACAATTGATGGAAAAGTAATGGCTGTAGCATTTATGGCTAATACTCAACACTTATACTATAGAGAGGATGTTTTAAAAGATCTTGGTATAGCTATTCCGAAAACATATGAAGAGGTAGTTGCTGCTTCTGAAAAAATTAGAGCTTCAGGAAAAATGCAATATCCATATGCTGCTGCTTACAAAGCAGGTTGGAACTTAGCAGAAGAGTTTGTGAACATGTACATTGGTCATGGTGGTGAATTCTTTAAGTCTGGAAGTGCAGAACCAAATATAAATAACGCAAAAGGTGTTGCTACTTTAAACATGCTTAAAAAATTATCTGAATTAAGTAACCCAGATTATTTAACACATGATAGTGAAGCTATCAAAGTTGAATGGGAAGCTGGAAATGTTGCATTAATGACATTGTGGGCTTCTAGATCAGGTACACTTTTAGATGATGAAGGTGATGCTAATATTACTAAAGCTACAAAACTAACAGGTCCAGCTACTGTTGCTGGTGGAAATATCCCTGCTGCAACTTTATGGTGGGATGGTTTCACACTTGCAAAAAATAGACCTGATGCTGATGCTGAAGCGACATTTAGAGCTTTAGCGCATGCTGCATCGAACAAGAAAATGGTTGCTGATGCTGCTGACCAAGCTGTTTGGTTAGTAGAAGGATTTGTTCCAGGACCAAAATCTATTGGTGTAATTGAAGCTGTAAAAATGGGTGCAAAACCATATCCAATGTTACCACAAATGGGTTTAATGCATGGCGCATTAGGAAGTGAGATTGTTGAGTTTTTACAAGGTAAAGAGTCAGCTGAACAAGCATTGAAAGATGTTGAAGCTGCTTACACTAGTAAAGCTAAAGAACAAGGCTTTCTATAAAATCTAATCTTTAAGTGGGGACTTGGTCCCCACTTAACAAAAATTTTCAATGCCTAATAAAACATTTTTTTGGTTTTTTTTACCAACAGGATTAGCAATGGTCCTATTTATTGGGCTTCCTATCATTTCTACTGGAATTCAATCTTTTTATGCTCAACATGATCAAGTAGTTAAAGAGGTTAAAAAATGTGATCCATTTGGCTGTACTGTTTCAATTGTAGTCGACAATGAAGCAACTACTAAAATAAGAGAGGCAAAACCTCTTGGAAAATTTAATGGTTTTGGGACGTATATAGATAGAAATCATTTAGCAACAGAAGAAATAAAAAAATTTTGGAATGAAACAGAAACTTTTGGTGAATTTGTTGACCAAGTAACTAATCTACCATTTTACAAAGCACTAATATTTACATTAACTTATTGCATATTTGTAACTCCAAATGTCTTGTTGTTAGGTTTTATTATAGCTTTGAGTTTAAACGCAATCTCAAGAAAAATTAGAGGTCCTTTAATTTTTGGTACTATTTTACCAATGATTGTAACTCCACTAGTTGGGTCTTTGGTATTATTCTGGATGATAGACTCTCAAGGAATAATTGGAGCTAATATTCAAAATTTAATGAATGATCCATATTTGTCTTTGAAATCGTCTAAAACTCTCACGTGGATAACAATTATTATATATGGAATTTGGCATCACTCCCCTTTTGCATTTGTAGTTTTTTATGCTGCGCTTCAAACAGTTCCTCAGGAACCTATTGAAGCTGCAATTATTGATGGTGCTTCAAGATTTCAAAGAATTAAACATATTGTACTACCTCATATCTACCCGGTAGTAACATTTGTTGCATTAATATCATTGATGGACAATTTTAGAGTTTTTGAGCCAATTATAGGTTTTAGTGCTGAAGGTAGTGCGCAATCTCTTTCATGGTTAATTTACGATAACTTAGTAAATGAAGAGGTTATTTTATTTGGTTCAGCTGCAGCGACATCAATGATGACAATCATCGGAATAGCTATTTTGCTTGCCCCTGTATTAGTTAGAACATGGAAAGAATTTAAAACTGCGAGATAAATATGGATTACGGTTTAGATAAAAAATCAAATACTTTAAAAACATTTAATACCATATTTATTATTTCTTGGTTATTAGTTGCATGCTTTCCATTCATCTGGACTTTTTGGGGATCATTTAAAGTAAGAGCAGATTTTTTCTCAAGGTCAGACTGGTGGTATGCTGTTTCAGCTTTTAATACCTTGATTGAAACTGGAGAAAAATTTACAACAAATGCTTATCATGAAGCTTGGTTTGAGGGTGAATTTTGGAAAGCGTCCAAAAATACGATTATTGTTACTGTGTTTGTTGTTAGTATTTCATTGTTTTTGGGAACTCTGGGAGCGTACGCTCTTTCAAGATCAACTGAGAAATACGCATTTTGGATTTTAATGGCAGCTTTAATCTTTAGAGCTATGCCACATATAACTCTAGTCTCGGGTTATCTATTTCCATTTTTTGAATTACAAATATGGGGAATACTGCCAACAACTATTGTTGTTTTAGTTGCTATTAATCAACCATTTACTTTATGGTTACTCTATTCATTCTTTAAAACAATTCCAAAAGAGCTTGATGAAAGTGCGTTGATTGATGGATGTTCATATTTTCAAGCATTCAGGCATATTATAATGCCAGTGATGTGGCCTGGAGTTATTACCGCTGGACTATTTAGTTTAATGCTTGCTTATAATGATTTCACGGTAACAGCTTTACTACTTAATCAAGAAAATCATACAATGGTTCCAAAAATACAAAGTTATTTAGGAACTAACCAACATGAGGGTAATCTAATGTGGGCAGTTTCAGCGGTAGTTTCTGCAACGGCACCATTATTTATGTTAGTCATGTTCTTCCAGAGACAAGTTATCAGTGGTTTAACTACTGGAGCTGTAAAAGGTTGAAGAAAAATTACAAAGCCTTGTTATTCGGTTCTATTGGAACTCTCGTTGAAACATCAGAAATTCAGAGAAAATCCTTTAATGAAGCATTTAAAAAAAAAGGATTGGATTGGTATTGGACTAAAAAAGAATATATCAAACTTCTAAACAAATCAGGTGGTAGAGATAGAATAACAGAATATGCAAGAACAAAAGGTATTAAAGTTAATGCTAAGCAATTAAGAGATTTAAAAACTAAACTATTCAATAATTATTTAAAAAAAAATCATTTAAAATTAAGACCTGGTGTTAAAAATATAATTAATGTTTGTAATAAAGAAAAAATTAAACTAGCTTTTGTAACTTCTACCTCAAAAAATAATATTAATTCTATTCTTTTCTCATTAAGAAAATCAATTAGTCCAAAAAACTTCAATTTTATTGGAAATTCAAAATTAGTTAAAAATTTAAAACCAAATCCAGACATATACCTTCTTGCATTAAAAAAGCTTAAATTAAAACCTAACCAATGTTTAGCTATTGAAGATTCTCAAGAAAGTTTAAATTCAGCAGTTAAAGCAAAAATTAAATGCATAATTTTTCCAGGAAAGTTTCACTTAAATAAAAAGTTTAAGAACGCTTTTAAAAAATTAGAGAAATTAAATAAAAATATTATTCTGAAATAAAATCATTTACCAGATTATTAAATCTATCTGGTTCTTCTAAGTGAACATTGTGACTGCAATTTTTAAATATTTCTAGACGACTATTTTTAATATTTTTATTTAACGTGTCGACCTGTTCAAAATTGTAAGAGATATCTTTATCACCCCATATAATTAAGGTGTCATTTTTAATGTTTTTCAAATTATCAATACCTCTCCAATTTTTCATTGCGAGTAAAGCGTTATCAGCAGTTTCTAATGAAACATTTTTAACTGCATTAGCACATAAAAAATAATTTTTATCTTTATCCCCTTTTACAAACCATTTAGGTGGAACTCTTGAAAATGATACTTCAGCACCCTCTTTCTTAAGTTTCTCTCTTGTTTCGTCCATAGTTTCAAATCTACCGGGGATATCTCCAATAGATCCTGTTGCAAAACAGATTAATTTATTAACTCTATCACCAATTAATTTTGTTATTTCTTGAACAATCATTCCACCCATTGAATGTCCAATTAAATTAAATTTTTCGATTTTTTTTTCATCTAGTATTTCAATTATTTTTTTTGCCATCGCATTAATAGAATTTAATGATTGCACATTATGACTTTCACCAAAACCAGGAAGTGCAGGAGCAATAACTCTAAAATTTTTTGAAAAGTAATCTTTTTGAAAGCACCACATCTCTGAGGAGCCTAAATATCCATGTACTAAAACAAATGGAAAACCTTCACCTTTATCATCTACAAAAATATTACTCATAAAAGCTTAATTATCATTTCCTTTAAAATAAACAAAACTAAAAAACTCATAAAAGCTATGATGAATATATTTATTACCTGCCATATTTTTTTGTCATTAGCATACTTGGAAAGATAATTTGATAAATATCCCAAAATAAAGAAAAACAAAAATGAAGCAAAAGATGCACCTATCGCAAATGAAAGTTTTTGATTTAATAAGTAGTTCTTAGAAAAATTTCCAAGAATAAAAACTGTATCAGAGTAAACATGTGGATTTAAATATGTGAACCCTAATGTTTTTAAGAAAATATTTAACTTTGATACCGCAATAACATTACTTTGAAAATTAACTTCTTTGTAATGAGTTTTAATTTTTGAATAAATAAAATGAATTAAAAAAACCACTAAAAGAAGGTTAAAAATAAATTCAACTATTGAATTAAAAAATTGATTAAAAAAATGAAATAAAAAAATTCCAAAAAAAATTAATATTAAATCAGAAACTGAGCAAATAAAACAAACTAGAAATACATGCTGTTTTTTTAAACCTTGTTCAATTACAAAAATGTTTTGAGCACCAATTGCTAAAATTAAACTTAGGCCAGTAAAAAAACCTAACAGTGCGTATTCCATTGATTTTTCTTAAACTCGTTTTCTACCCTGAACAACTCTATCAAGAATAAGAGCCACAAATAATATAGCAACACCTGCTAAAATACCTTGTCCTACGTTTGCGTATTGAAGCGCTTCTAATACATCTTGACCTAAACCTTTGGCACCGATTAATGATGCAACAACTACCATTGCTAAACTTAACATAACTGTTTGGTTAACACCTGCTAATATAGATGGAGTTGCTAATGGTAAATCTACTTTTCTAAGCAAGTACCATTTAGATGCACCATAAGCGATTGCGGCTTCCCTAATTGTTTCAGGCACTCCTCTTAAACCAAGAACTGTTAGCCTAACTACAGGTGTTCCACCAAATATCATTGTAATAATAACTGCTGCAACTTTTCCAGTTCCAAAAAATGCTATTACAGGAATCATGAATACGAAAGCAGGCATTGTTTGCATGAAATCCATAATCGGTCTGATCATTGAATAAAATCTTTGTCTCCTTGCACAAAAAATTCCAAGAGGAATACCAATTACAATACTTAATACTGCTGCTGTTCCTAAAAGAGCTAATGTTGTCATAGCTTTAACCCAGAAACCTAAAAATCCCATGTAGCACAAAAATCCTGCTGAATATATTGCAGCTCTAGGTCCTGCCGCTAATCCAGTTAAGGTTACGATGGTTGTAATAATTACTATCCAAGGAGTTTTTACAAAAAGTAACTCTAAGAAATCTAGTACTGATCTAATACCTATGGTAATTGCTGTAAATAACGCATCTCCTTTCAATACTGCATAATCAAAGATTGTTTCTACCCATTTTATTGATGTTAACCTGATATCTGGATGAGTTGGAAAATCATCCATTAATGAAATTACACCAGGAAAACTATAATGCACTACAGAAAAAAACATAATAACTGCAGCAAACATTGCGCTTGATACAAAATTCTTAACTTGCATTCCAGGTCTTAGGGTTTTGTCTGATAACCATTCTGAATATCTTTTTTCTAATATCGAGTTAGCTAGTATTCCTTGAACAATTTTAATGGCAATTAACAATCCAATACCAAAAATCGTAATCCAAATAGCTGATGCTTCAATTCTTGCTACTTCATCTATATAGCCTTGCATTGCATCTTCTAGTGATTTGATATTTCTTTTATAAACATCAACTTTATCTGGATTATTTGTAATGGCTGCTTCTAACTGCTTATTTCTAAAAGCTATTGTTGATTCAACTTGTTTGATTTTTTCTACAGCTTCTTTGGTAATATTACCAAACAAACCTCTTATTATTTGAACTACAGAAAAAGTCTCTATTATTAGGAAAGCCAAAGCCCAATTCCAAATATTTCTCATTCCAAACCATATTGGTCCTAAAATTCCAGCATACAAATTGAATGAAAATGAAAAAGAAGGTTTGCTACCAATTTTTTGAAATTCTTTAATATAATATTCAGGATTAGATTTTACAAAATCTGTAATTAATTCTGATCTAGTTGGATTGTGTATTTGTTTATTCTCCATCTCCACCCTCTATAACCGCTTTTAAAAGATCTGATTGCGTTAACACACCAACATTATTTTGATTATTATCTTTAACTAACAATGGTCCTTCGCTAGATTTTGATAACTCAATGAGCTTGCTTAATAATTCATTCTCTCCAACACTTTTGTTGTTTTCATTTAATTTTCCATTAGCACTCTCGTAACTCTCAATAGATTGCATGATTGTTTTTGCTTGAACAACTTTAAGTCTTGAAATTCCTTTTACAAAGTCAGCAACATATTCGTCTGCAGGACTTACAACTATTTCTTCAGGTGTACCTATTTGGATTACTTTTCCATCTCTCATAATAGCAATTCTGTGTCCTACTCTTACTGCTTCATCTAAATCATGAGTAATAAATACTGTAGTTTTTTTCATTTGTTTTGAGAGTTTGATGAATTCAGCCTGAAGCTGTCTTCTAATCAGTGGATCTAATGCGCTAAAAGGTTCGTCCATTAACAGAAACTCTGGATCAGCTGCTAGTGCTCTTGCAAGACCTACCCTTTGTTGCATTCCTCCAGATAGTTCGTGAGCAAACTTATTACCCCAACCTTGTAGCTCTACAATTTCTAAAATTTTATTTGCAGCGTCTAATCTATCATTTTTGCTTACACCTCTTATCTCAAGCGGCATTGCAATGTTATCAACAACAGATCTGTGAGGCATGAGTGCAAAGTTTTGAAAAACCATACCTATTTTTTTATTTCTTAATTCTTGAAGGCTTTCTCTATCTAAGGCCATTACATCCTGACCATTAATTAAAATTTTTCCTGATGTTGGTTCTAAAAGTCTATTAATATGCCTTACTAATGTAGACTTTCCACTCCCTGAAAGCCCCATAACACAGAATATTTCACCTTGTTTAACATCAAATGAAACATCTGAAACTCCAATAACTGAGTTGTAATTTTCTAAGGCTTCTGTTTTTGAAATTTTTTTATTTTGGATTGCATCTAATGCTTCTTTAGAAGTATTTCCAAATACTTTCCAAACATTTTGAATTTGTATTGCTGAACTCGATGAATCCATTTTTGTCTTTTATTATAGGAAAATATACTCGGCAATCTTAAATTGCCGAGTATAGATTTTGATTTAGATTATAGTCCTAACCAACCGTCTACAGTTGATTTATTTGCTTCCATCCAAGCTCTTGCTACATCAGCTGGATCTTTTTTCTCAACTGAAACTGCATATGCCATTGCAGAAACATCATCAGCTGTTAATTGAAAATTCTTAAAGAATTCTACAATTGCTGGTGATTGACTCTCTAAAGAAGTAGCCCAACCGATTTGGATTTGCTTAAGAGCATCTTTTGATGCAACATAAGATTTCTTGTACCAGTCAGCATCTGCTTTAGGTTGAATCATTTTATATTTTGCAGGATCATATTTTGGTTCTGTTAACATTACTACGTCAGCCATTCCCCAAATTGCATGAGGCTTGTAACAATAGAATGCATATCCTTCACCTTTTTTGATTGAGTCTAGTACTCTTGCATTTTTAACTGCTTCAGCAGCTCTAACTGCTTCGATACCAGCATCATATAAACCATAGTCTCTTAATTTAACCTGGTTAACATTTGCAGAAGCCCAACCATCAGCACCAATCCAAAATTCACCTTTACCATTTCCATCGCTGTCCATTGCTTTAACAACTTCTGGTCTAGCTAAGTCTTCAATAGCTGTAATATTCATTTTTTTTGCAAACTGTTGGGAAACACAGTAACCTTGGTTTCCTTCATATGGTTTGCTGCTTAATTTTAAAGTTCCTTTTGGAACTAAATCATTAGTGTAAGCTTCTTGGTTTGGTAACCAAATATCAGGGTGAACATCGATTTCACCTTTTCCTCTGTCAATCGCTGCATAAATTGCAGTATTGTTTCCAGGAACTAATTCTGCTTCACCACCCATTTTGTCTATAACTACTGCAGCAAGTAAATTTGCAATTGCAGTTGCACCTGTCCAACCTGGATCTCCAATTTTAACTTTTTCTGCGTTTGCAGAGAAAATTGATAAAATTGAAATTAATCCAGCTACAAGTGTAGATTTGATTATTTTCATTATCTCTCCTTAATTATTTATAGATAAAGTCTATCGCGAATTGAGAGAAGGTGTCAAAGAAAATAAGTATCTAAAAATTAGATGTATTTTTACTATTCTGGGTTAGATGTAAGAGTTTTAATCTCTAGTATATTTTCGTTAGGGTCTTTTACAAAGAATGTTTCTTGTTCATACTTTGTGCCTTTAAATCTTAAGTATGGTTCGTCATAATATTTTGTACCACTATCTTTTAATCTTTTTTTAAGTGCATCAAAATCTTTTCTAGATAAGTGTACACCAAAATGGGGTACAGACACATTTCCCATGTCCACATCATGTCTTTCGTTATCTAATTTATGATCACTTTTATGAAGTGTTAATTCATTACCCCAAAAGTCAACATCAGCCCACTCTTGTGCAGAATTATCCAATCTACATCCTAAAGTTTCGCTATAAAATTTTTTTGCGACCTCTAGATCACCACAAGGTATAGCTAAATGAAAACAATTAGTGTTTTTGTACATAATTAATCTTTAATAACAGAATATAATGACTATATAAGCCACTTATTAAAATTTCAAGTGAGCATAAAATACAATGAATGATTATTTACAATCGATAATTGATAGAGATCCTGCAGCAAAATCAAAGCTTAGTTTGATTTTAACCTATCCAGGTGTCAAAGCAGTATTCTTTCATAGAATAGCAAACTTTTTTAGTACTGCTAAATTTTATCTAGTTGCAAGAATCATTTCTCAATTTTCAAGATTCTTAACTGGAATTGAAATTCATCCTAATGCAAAAATTGGAAAAAATTTATTTATAGATCATGGCATGGGAGTTGTGATTGGTGAAACTTCAGATATTGGAGATAATGTTACTATCTACCATATGGTTACATTGGGTGGAATTGCACCAAGTATAAATTCAAATGATCAAAGAAATATGAAGAGACATCCAACAATTAAAGATGAAGTGGTTATTGGATCAGGAGCACAAGTACTAGGTCCGGTAACTGTTGGAAGATGTGCAAAAATTGGTGCAAACGCTGTAATTACAAAAGATGTTCCTGAGAATGCTGTTATGGTTGGAATTCCCGCTAAGAATGTTGGAATAGCTGATAGTGAATTTAAACCTTACGGAATTACCCCTGATAGTGATAAAAAATCAGAAAATGAATAATACGCAAAACGATTTTATTTCTGGGATTGGAAATACTCCACTTATAAAACTTAGAGCTGCATCAGAGATTACTGGTTGTAATATTTATGGTAAGGCAGAATTTTTAAATCCAGGCGGATCTGTAAAAGATAGAGCTGCACTTGCATTAATTAAAGATGCACAAGAAAAAAAATTAATCTCTAAAGGTGGAACCGTTGTTGAAGGTACAGCTGGTAACACTGGAATTGGATTAGGTCTTTTAGGAAATTCTTTAGGTTACAAAACGATTATTGTAATGAACGACAATCAAACTCAGGAAAAAAAAGATTTACTTAGAAACCTTGGTGCTGAGTTAAGATTAGTTGAACCAAAGCCTTATAAAGATGACAATAACTTTGTAAAGGTTGCTGCAAGACTTGCAGATGAATTAAGACCTTCAAATAACAATGGAGTTATTTGGGCTAATCAATTTGATAATACTGCAAATGCAAAAGGTCATTATGAGGGAACAGGTCAAGAGATCTGGGAACAGACAGATGGTAAGGTAGATGGTTTTGTGTGTTCATCTGGAACTGGTGGCACCATTTCGGGTGTAAGTAATGCATTAAAAGAAAAGAATAAAGATATCAAAATTTACCTTTCAGACCCCAAAGGTTCTGCTCTTTATAATTATATAAAGAATGGAGAGTTAAAATCTGAAGGAGGATCTATAACAGAGGGAATTGGTTCAAGTAGAGTTACAGCAAACTTTGGTGAGGCTAAAATTGATGATGCTTACTCTATTGATGACCATGAAGCTTTACCTATTCTTTATGATTTAATTCAAAATGAAGGTCTAAGTTTAGGAACTAGTTGTGGAATAAATATTGCTGGAGCTATTAGAATGGGAAAAGAATTAGGACCTGGTAAAACCATCGTTACAATCCTTTGTGACAGAAGCGATAAATATGCAACTAAAATGTTCAATAAAAAATTCTTAGAAGAAAAAGGTCTACCAATACCTAGTTGGTTTTAGATATAAATCTTATCTGCTAATCCGTAACAAAGTATTGCACTTAACAAAGTTAGAATACCTGGTGCAATAATTCCTTCATTAGATGTTTGTGGTGTGTGACCGAGCTTATTGATTTTAATATTATATATACCAACAATAAAAGCTGAAAGGTTTTGTAAAAACACTAAATTAAAAAATGCCCATGTTCCTTGAAGACCATCAGGTCTAATAAAGCCAACCCATATTGCCATCGCAACAGCACCTATAAACAAAGAACCAAAAAATCTGGTCATTCCAGCACCAGTATCATCAATACCGAACTTATCTAAAAATTTCTTTGTAGCGAAAACGGTTTGATATGCATAAACAGCAAAAACAATAAAATGTACTAAAAATACAATTAAATAAAAAATTCCATTAAATTTTTCGATCATATTAAAACCCTATCAAATTTTATCATCAGATAAAACAACATAATCAGCAATTTTTGTGCTCCTTAATTGCATAACTGACGCGCGTTATAAACACGAGAGACTTTGTCATGAATATGTAACAGTCTTCGATTACTTATAATTAATAATTAAAAAGAAAGATAAAATGAAAAAAATAATAATAATTTTGATGCTTAGTTTATTTACTACAATTGCTAACGCTGACGGCCATGCAAAAGCAAATGCGTTTGCTATTACTTTGAAAGTTCCAGCTAGTGATGTTGCTAAAGTCGAAGAAATGTTAAAAACGCACCATAAATGGATGAAAGAAACTCATCCAATGACCGGTGAAAAAAAATTAAATTCATATTCAGTTATCAAAGGACCTGAATGGAATAATCCTGCAGATCCTTCACAAGGTATGACTGGAAATATGTATTTTATTTTAACTGAGTATTATGAAAATCCTGCTGGTTTTCAAAATCACCAAGAGCTTGGAAGCAAATGGCCAATGATACAAGAATTTCAAAAAATGCTATTTAGTTATGTTGTGGGATATACTTTTCCCGGAACAACTGTTGTTACAATAAAATAAATAGAAGAAAATTATGAAAAAAATAATAGTGATTTTATTCAGTGTTTTATTTCTGACCTCTGCATATGCGGATATGTCTGATAGTGACAAGAATAGAGCTTGGGAATGTAGTGGTATTTATATGGCTAACTATTTCTTGCCAATTGGTGAAACATTTGAATATAGTATGAAAGAAAAATCTATGGCATCAGTTAAAGTTTTAAAAGCTTATGCCCTAGAAGTTGGAGTCCCTGAAAAGCAATGGGATGAAGGAGTAAACAAAGCTGTTGATAAGTTTTATGGATCTAAATTTGATAAGGCTAAAACTAACGCTTGTCATGACTTTATAAATTCAACAGTACCTAATGGAGAAGATAGAGTTAAGAAAGTAGTTCAAACTCTATATTAATAAAAGATAAAGATAAGGGAAAAAAAATGAAAGATATATTGGTAGTAGGAAAATTAAAAGAAGGATGCTTTGAAAAGTTTATGGGCTTTATGCAATCAGATGAAGGTATGGTTGAAAGAAAAAAAGTAGCTGATGTTACTAAAACAATAGCTAGTGTTTCACCTGATAAATCAACAGTAATGTTTAAAATTGTAGTTCATGACATGGCAGCACTTCATTCATTTATGGATGGGTCAAACCCAGTTTCAAAACCTGTATTTGATGAAGTAATGGATGGTTATGAAATTTACGAATTAGCTAAAGTATAAAAAGAACAGAGACTCCACATTTTGGATTATCTCTGCTAGACTTTAATTATTAAATTAAGCAACAGGAGAAAAAATGTCTAAATTTTATATTATTGGAAAGATTAGTCGTGATCTTGCTTTAAGAATGCAAAGTGATCCTAATGCAGACAGAGGAGCAGCTATCAAAGCTATTTGTGATACTGTTGGAGTAAAGTTTCATAGTTATGAGTGGGTTCGAGGAAGATTTGATGTAATCAATGTTATTGAAGGAGATTACGAAAGTGTTCTTGGAATGAAGGTTGCAATTATGAATGCAGGTTTAATGGAAGATATTATGATTCATGAAGTATTTGATTATAATAAAACTTTCAATAAAGCTGCAGATGCTGGAAAAAACTTTAAAAAACCAGGTGAATAAAAGAAAGGAATAAATGTCCATCTTAGAAAAATATAGTGCCGCATTAAAAAATAAAGACGAAGCAGCGATGAATGAGCTTTTGCATGATGATTTTAAATTTACAATGCATAAATCAGGAAATGTTTTAACAAAAGTTGATGTTATCAAATGGGCAATGAGTGGTGATATCAATCAAGATAAAGTTAGAATTGTTTACGAGAATGATGAAGTTGGAATTCATCATGCTTTTGTTACATTTAACGATGGAAATGTTGAGGCTGTAATGGCAGTTTATAAATATGACAATGGAAAAATTGTTAGTTTAGAAACTGGCGCTACTCCAATGCCTAAATAATTATATATATTTAGCGGGATTTCATTTAATATTATTAAATGAGTCTCGCTACTTCATACTTGTTCCTAGGTATTGCTGTATTCCTAGGAGTTACTTCAAATAGTTTTGCTAAAAGTGCTGAAGGATTTACTCTTCTCTTTCCAAGTATAATTACTGCAATTACAATTGTTCTGTGCATGTATGCCCTTTCCTTAGTGATGAAAAATATACCAATGGGTATCACTTACGCTTCATTTGCAGGATTAACAATCATTGCAACAGTTATAGTAGGCGTAATTAAATATAATCAAGTTCCAAATCTTTACTCCATGATCGGATTAGCATTTATTATCATTGGAGTTTTAATGGTTAATTTGTTAGGAAGTAAATAATATGAAGCCTCTTATAGGATATTTGTTTTTAGCTAACGGTATAATTTTTGGAATAGCTTCAAACAGTTTTGCTAAAATCTCTGAAGGTTTTACAAAGCTAACTCCTTCAATTTTATGTATTTTGTTTATGTGTATTACAATGTTTTCAATTGCAAAAGCTATGCATGCAATACCTGTAGGATTTGCTTATTCAATTTATAGTGGTTTGACAGTAACAGGAGTTGTTCTTTTTGCTGTATTAAAATTTAATCAAGTTCCTAATATTTATGGGATAATTGGAATTGCTTTGATTATTATTGGCGTTGTAATGGTTAATTACTTGGGTCGATTAAATTGATATTTTTTTAAAATGTCTGGAAGTTGATAACTTCCATCTTCATTTAAAGATAGTTCATATTCATTAACAACAGTAGTTATATCTAATGGAGAATATAAATGTGGGTACATATCACCATTTGATGCTTGTTCCCAAAGTAAGTGTTCAAGTTTAAAAGCATTTACTCTCAATAAAACTAGGTTTTCTTTATTTGGGAAATGTTTTTTTAAGGTTTCCTCGACCTGATCCTCTTCTGAGAAATGAATGTAGCCATCTTTAATATCTTTTTCAGATCCACCATAAGTTCCTGATTGCTTAGCTTTTTGCCATTCTTCTTTATCTATGACTTTAAAAATAAATTCTAAATTCATTTTACCAGGAAGAGTTCGGTCCTTTTAAAAATTCTAGTTCTTCTTCAGTAGACTCTCTTCCTAAAATTTCATTTCTATGAGGATATCTATGAAATTGTCTAATAGTTTTGGTGTGGTCTTGCCAAAATTTTTTAATCTTATTGTATCCTTCATGTTCCCTTAAATATTTATTTAATAAGTAATAAGCCATTTCATGATCACTAATTTCTTCACTATGAATTAAAGGTAAAAGCATAAAAAGTCTTTGATCAACATTCATAGCTTCTAAATATCCAGAATACACTGCATCATTTACTATCAATCTAGTTTTTTGATCTTGAGCAAATGCTTTTTTATTATCTCTAAATATATTTCTTGAAAATTGATCAAACAAAATTACTAAAGCTAAACAGCTCATGGGATTATCCTGCCAATCATCATATTCATTTTGACAAGCAAGCTCATAATCATTTAAAAATTTTTCTTTTATCTTTTGATCAAATTTATCATCCTTCTTAAATCTCATTTCAAAAGGAGTTTCTTTAAACCAGAAATCTAAAATTGATTGCGCTCGTTCTGGTATCATTCAGCTAAAGGCTTTAATAATTTTAATATTTGTTTATGATTTGCTTTATTATTTGAGACAATAATATTTCCTCCTACTACAGGATTTCTATTCCCCCACGTAGTTACTATGGCTCCACTTGCTCTCACTATTGGCATTATTGGATGAATGTCCCAAATTTTGTTTGCACACTGTGCAACCATTTCCAATCTACCTTCAGCTAGTTGACAATATGTTAAAGCATCAAAACATGGAAATTGCATTCTTTTAATAAATTTTTGAATTTTGGATTGTTGTTTTAAGGTTAGTTGATTATGAAAAGCTGCAGCTAATTTCGAATTTGCAAAATTTAGTTTAGAATTAACTTTTAGTTTTCTTTTTTTATTATTTTCAAAAACGTATGCAGTGTTTTTATTTACATTTAAGTAATATTTTTTCATTTTAGGGAAATTTGCTAATCCTAAAATTGGCTCTCCATTATAATTTAATGAAATCAAATTACTCCAACTAGGATTACCAACAACATATGATCTAGTTCCATCAATTGGATCTATTACCCATGAAAATTCACTTTTGGTATTTTTGTGACCATACTCCTCACCTATAATTTGATGATCTGGAAATCTTTTAGAAATTTTAGACCTTATAAACTTTTCAAAAGCTTTGTCAGATGTAGTTACTGGATCGTAACCTTTACCTTTCATCTTATTGGTTATCTTGAATGGCTTATCCAACTTAGCATAATAAAATTTTGTTAGATCTTTTGCTAACTGGTTTAAAAAACTTGAAAATACTGGATATTTTTTTGTATCAAAATTATTCACAAAGAACTCATACTATTTAATTTATATTGATTAAAGTTAAATTTTAAATAATGCTCAATGATTATTTATGAAAATTGAGCTTCACGAAAATAAAGTCTACTTCAATAATGGTACTGAAAAAAAAGAAATACATCCTTTTTGGTTAAGAGAAAGAGTGGATGGTGAAGAATTTGTTGATAAAGGAACTCAACAAAGACTTTTTGACCCAACTAGTTTGAGCAATGATATAATCATTAATAAAGCCTCTATTCATGATGAATTTTTAGAAGTTAACTTTAATGATGGAATTAGTTCTAAGCTTAATCTTAGTAAAATTGCTTTAGAATTCTCAAAAGAAGATACGGTTATAAAATCTATAGAAAAAACTAAATGGGATTCCAGTTTAAGTTATATTAAAAATTTTGAATACCAAGATAATTTTTATGAAAGTAAAGAAATGCATGACTTACTGGTTTCTTTCTATAAGTTTGGATTTGTTGTAATTAAAAATATACCAACAACTAAAAATTATATTGTTGAGTTTGCAAACTCAATAGGCAGTGTTAGACGAACAAACTTTGGAGAATATTTTGATGTTAAATCAAAACCTGACCCTAATGATCTTGCATATACTTCTTTAGCTCTTGCACCGCACACAGATAATCCATATCGAAACCCTGTACCATGTATCCAACTTTTGCATTGCATAGAGAGTAAAGTTTCAGGAGGATATTCTACACTGGTTGATGGATATACTGTTACTGAAGATTTAAAAAAAAGTTATCCTGATTATTATAAAATCTTAACAGAAGTAAAAGTAAGATTTAAATTTATTGATAAAGAAGTAATTTTAGAATCTTTGTGTCCTTTGATTGAATTAGATGAACATAAAAATTTTAAACAAGTAAGATTTAGTCCAAGATTAGATTTTGTTCCAATCTTAGATAAAGAAGAATTAGATTTATACTATCAAGCAAGAAAAAAACTGTCTGAAATGTACAATTCAGATAAATATAGAATAGAATTTAAACTTGCTCCAAAAGATTTAATGATGATGGATAATCATAGATTACTTCATGGACGAACAGTTTATGATGCTAATGAAGGAGAAAGATTTTTACAAGGTTGCTATATAGACTACGATAGTACCGAAGGAAAATTAAGACACTTAAAAAGAAAGTTTAATCTATAGAAATATTTTCTATTTGAGCTTCTGCATCCCTAATAGATTTTTCATAGTCTAAAGCCATTTGATCAGCGCTTATAACTTCAACTTTTTCAATTCCAAAAAAATTTAAAATAAATTTTAACCAAGGCGTTAAAAAATCTTCTGAGCTATTTAGTTTTGTACCACCAGAAGTAATTACAAGGTATGCTTTTTTATTTTTTAATAACCCTTCTCTTCTACCATTAGGTTTAAATTTAAAGGTTTCCCCTATTCTTGCAGCTAAATCTGACCAAGCTTTAAGAGTTGCGGGTGGTCCGTAATTATATATTGGAGCTGAAATTATAATAATATCACTCTCTTTTAATTCTTTTACAAGCTTGTCAGAAAGTTCAAACATTTTCTTATGTTCTGCAGTTTGATCTTTCTCATCAATTTTCATTCCAGATTCTGTTAAACCACTTACAAAAAGCATTTCATCATCTAAATCTCTATAAATGACTTCATCCTCTGGTTTTTTAATTTTTTCCAAAAGTTTTTTTGCTAATGCTCTCGATGTTGAGCCTTTTTTTCTAGCACTTGAATCTATTTGATAAATTTTCATTAATTACTTTAACCAAAGTTTTGCATAAAAGGAAAGATCTCAATTAAATAAAACCCAATTGCTTGCAATTTATTTGTAATAATTAATATCCCAGTTACTAAAAGAATTGCACCACCTGCTTTTGATATAATATTTATATACTGGCGCATATTTTTTGAAAAAATTAAAAACTTTTGAATTAAATATCCTGATAAAACAAAAGGTATAGCTAAACCTAAGGAGTAAAAGCTTAATAAAATTATTGCTCTTGATAAAGTATCCTCAATTGAAGCTAAAGCCAAAATTGATCCTAATATTGGACCAATACAAGGTGTCCATCCAAATCCAAAAGCAGCACCAATTATCACAGGAAAGAAAAAACTATCAATTTTTTTAAAATCAAATCTTCTATCAATATTTAAAAATCCAAAATTAAAAACACCTAATAATTGTAATGAAAAAAATATAACAATAAGTCCTGCAATTATTCTTAAAGATTGAGAGTTCTCTAACAATACTTGTCCTAAAAAGGATGCTGAAGCTCCAAAAATTATAAATACTAATGAAAAACCAAAACAAAATTTAATTAAAGGAACAATATTAAAATTTTGTTTTTCTGTTATTTCCTTAAGAGATTGGCCTGATACAAAAGATATATATCCAGGTATCAAAGGTAAAACACAAGGAGATAAAAAACTTATTAACCCTGCCCCAAAAGCAATTAAATATTCAATCATCTATCCAGTGTTTTTCATTGCTGCAGAAATTCCTGCGATAGATGTCATTAAAGCATCGTCTAAATATTTCTTATCTAAATTTTTATATTTTTTATTTGTTAATTTATTCATTATATTTGCCTGCAGAATGTTTAGCATCTCAGTGTAGTTGTTTCTGATAAATAATGCTTTTCTAAACTCTTTTCTCTCTTTTATAACTTCTTTTGGAGTAATTTTATTGTGCAATTTGACCAATGCATCAAATTGAAACCTTAATCTTTTTCCAATTCTTATCAAAGATTTGTCAGCTAAATTATTTTCATAAATTACTGATATTTCAGGATCAACCTTTGAAATCACCATGTCCAAAATATCCATTGTTGATACAAAATAAGGCCAGTTCCTCTCCATGTCTGTCATAGTTTTTTTAAATTTTTTAATTGATCCATATCTCAAAGCCTCAGTTGTACCGAGCCATGCAGGAAGCATTAATCTAATTTGTGTCCATGCAAAAACCCAAGGAATAGCTCTTAAACTTTGAATATTATCAACATTTTTTCTTTTGGTGGGTCTTGAACCAATTGCAAGTTTTCCAAGAGATTTATGTGGAGTAACAGTTTTAAAATATCTAATAAAATCTTCACTTTGATTTAAATACTTTCGGTAAGCAGATGTAGAAATCTCAGACATTTTTTGAATAAGCTCTCGCCAATTTGGTTTTGATCTAGGAGGTGGATTTAGAGTTGCCTCCATTACTGCACCGATATAACTACATAGGTTGTATTCAGCTAAAGGTTTATAACCATATTTTTGCTGTATCACCTCTCCTTGATCAGTAATTCTAATTTTTCCATTTACTGTTCCAGATGGTTGAGATTTAAGAGTTGCCTGAATTGGTCCTCCTCCTCTTCCTGGAGATCCTCCTCTTCCATGGAAAAATACAAGATCTATTTTATATTTTTTAGCTAAATTTCTAAGTTCTTCTTGAAGTTTGTATTGATGCCAACTTGCAGATAGTTTTCCTGCATCTTTACTAGAGTCTGAATATCCAATCATTACCTCTTGTTTTGAGTTGATCATTTTTCTGTACCAAGGAAGTTTAAATAAATTTTGCATAACACCATTGGCATTCTTTAAATCATCTAAAGTTTCAAAAAGTGGTACTACTCTTAACAAATTCTTTGTTTCGGCCTGTAATTGCAATAAATAAACAGATAAAATATCAGATGCTTTTGAAGTCATTGAAATTACATAAGCACCCATACATTGCTCTGGCTCTTTAGATATTTGCTTAAATGTTCTCCAAACTTCCAAATTTTCTTTGTCTCTTAATTTAATTTTATTAACAAAAGACTTTTTTTGTTTTATTAAATTATTAAGTAATTTAATTTTTTTCTCTTCAGGTAATTGTGAATAATTAATTTTATTTTTCTTTTTAAATATTTCATTTAAAAGTTTTTCATGTCTATCAGACTCCTGTCTGATATCTAATCTTGCTAAATTTATTCCAAAACATCTAACTCTTCTTATCAAATCCAACAAATCTGCATTTGCAATGTGTTGACCTTTGTTCATGTTCAAGGAAGTTCTAACTTCTCTTAATGGATTTATAATTTCATACTTATCTTTTAGTAATTTATTTTCATCTAAGGGTTTATTATAATTTATATGTGCTTCAATTAACTGATGTGTTCTTCTTACTTTGTCTCTTAAAGGTCTTAAATAAACTCTATAAGGTTCAAAACTATTTCCAGTAACTTTTTTGATTGCTTGTGAACATTCTTCCATTGATAAATCTTGAATTAATTTTGTAAGTTCTCTTTCGTATAACTTTGCAGCCTGCCATCTTGAAAATAAAATTACTTTTTTTGTTACTTCAGATGTAACATTTGGATTTCCATCTCTGTCTCCACCCATCCACGAACCAAATTGAATAGGATTAAAATTTCTAGGAAGATCTTTATTTAGATTTTTCCTAAAAATATCATTCAACCTTTTGTAAACTCTTGGAATTGTATCCCATAAACTATCTTCTATTACAGCCAAGCCCCATCTAGCTTCATCAAGTGGTGATGGCTTGGTTCTTTTTAGTTCATCAGTTTTCCAAATAATAGCTATCTCCGAATACAGTTTTCGATCTATTTCAATAATCTTTGCAGGGTATTTTTTGTAAAGATGACGTTGTTCCATCAAGGTAGTTAAATTTGCGTATTTTTGAATTAGTGTTCTTCTCTTAACTTCTGTTGGATGTGCTGTGAGTACTATTCCAATATCAAGTTTTGTTGCTTGATCATAAATTTTTTTGTCAGAGATTTTTCTATTTTTAAATAGATTGTTAATTATATCCTCAATAAAAAGATTTTGTTTTTTGTTCTTAAAATATGGATTATCGTATTCATTAAGTTTTCTAGAAGCATCTAACGACTCAGCTAAATTCATTAAATTTAGAATATGTGAAAAAGCTCGAGTGACCTTAAAAGTAATTTCAGGTGAAAGCTTTCTTATGTCTTTTGAAATTTTGGAAAATACCTTACTTTTATTTTTATCTAATAAGGTGTTTTTAGATAATAATCTTAATCGCTCAACAATATTGAAAAATTTTGTGCCTTCTTGATCTTTGATTACTCTTCCAAGGAAAGTTCCTAATAATCTTATATCTTCTCTTAAAAGCTTAGTAGGTATTCGTTCATAGTAAAGATCTCTCTGCTTCATTACTTAAAATAAATTTTTTTTGTAAAACTCCTTTTGTGTTTGTTTTTACACCAAAAAAGAATCCTGAATATCTAAATTTTCGCAAATCAGCCTTGTCCATTCCTTTTGTAGCTGTTGAAACGTACAGTTCTTGATTATTCTTGCCACCAAACGCACAATTAGTAATATTTTTGGCTGGAAACTTAATTCTGTGAATTAATTTTGCTCTACTATTAAATACTGAGACACAAGCCCCACGAAAATGTGCAACCCATAAATTTTTGTTTTTATCTACAGTCATTCCGTCTGGAACTCCTTCTTCAAGAGTTAACTTTTTAAATATTTTTTTACTAACTATTTTATTATTTTTATTTATCTTAATTTTATAGATAGTTTTTTTAGGACTATCAGTGTGGTAAAAATTATATTGATCAATAAATGCTGGGCCATTTGTAATTCTATAATTTTTATCAACTCTAGTTAATTTAAGATTTTTATCTAATTTATACAAAGATCCTTTTTCAATTTTTCTCTCTAAGTTATCCATAGTTCCAAACCAAAGATTTCCAGCAGGATCTGTTTTACCATCGTTTATTCTATTCAATTTTAATTTAGCTTCTATAGGTATCGATTTTAAAACTTTTTTTGATTTTAAATTTTGAATTCTTATTTCACCCTGCAATCCTAAAATAAATATATGATCTCTTACATGAGCAATGAAACCTACTTCTTTATTTACTTTAAATATTTTCTTTTTTTTATTTTTTATATTTAAAGAACAAATTTTCTTTTTCTTTATATCAACAAAATAAATTGAGTTGTGTTCTTTAACCCAAAGTGTTCCTTCACCTAAAGTACATCTTATTTTCCAAATTGGTTTAGGCTCTGTAGTTTTAATTTTATTCATTTACTTCAAACTCCTTAATAAAGTCCTCATTTGGGTTTATACCAATACCTGCATTGTCTGTCACTGATGCAAATCCCTTATTGTTTTTAACTTGATCTAAAATTGAAAAATTTTCTTTTGGTAGATCTGTAATAAAGATATTTTTCTCTGTTGTATCAAATTCGAGCATAGATTTTGTTGGGAATAATCCCCCTGGCATATCTGGTTGTGCAGTCAGTAAATGAAGATTTAGCGCTATACTTACAGCAGATCCCCAAACATGATTAATTACAGGAACAAAGTTAGCCTGCGCCAAGGCTGCAACTTTCAAATATTCTGTAATACCTCCTAATCCACATACTTCTGGTTGTGCTATATCGATGCAATCATTGTTAATTAATTTATTCCATCCATACTTTGTAAATTCTGCTTCACCTCCAGCAACACTGGTTGATATATTTTTTTTTAATTCTCGGTAACCGTTGTAATCTTCAGGAGCGACAGGTTCTTCAAACCAATAAACATCTAGTTCATCAAGTCCTTTTCCAACATAAAGAGCATCTTTCAGATTATAAGCATGGTTAGCATCCACCATTAATTTAAAATCTTCACCTATAGAATTTCTAACTGCTTGAACTAACTTTAAATCTTCTTTTGGACCTAGTCCAACCTTCATTTTCATTGCTTTAAAATTTTTTGATTTAATCTGTTTAGCTTCTTCTTCAAACAACGGAATTAGTTCATCCACTGATTTTTTTTGTAACATCATTCCATATCCATAAACAGGAACTTCATTATTACATTTTCCACCAACAAGTTGGTAAAGAGGAGAGTTTGTTTTTTTTCCTAAGATATCCCATAGAGCTATGTCAACACCTGACAAAGCTTGTATTGGCATTCCCTTTTGACCACTATCTCTTAAAAGATTGTAAACTTTTTGCCAGATATGTTCTTTATTCAAAGGATCCTCGCCTATTATTAAAGGCTGAATTACCTTTTCAACAATGAACTTATTGGCTAAAGCAATATTACCTGGACCAAAACATTCGCCCCATCCCGTAATGCCTTCGTCAGTTTGTACTTCAACTAAATGGGCTGTTCGGTGTTTATAATATTTTTGTGAATAACCTAGTTCTTTCTCTAACTCATATTTAAGTACATGACTTTTAATAGAAGTTATTTTCACAAAAGATTATAAAGCAACTACTTTAGAGTTTTGCTCTCCTAAATTTTCAATTGATAATCTCATTGTATCACCAGCTTTCAAGAATTGTTGTGGTTTCATTCCCATACCAACTCCTGGAGGTGTACCAGTTGTAATTATATCACCTGGCTGTAATGACATAAATTTACTTAAATAAGATACAATAACGTTAACATTAAAAATCATAGTATTAGTATTTCCAGTCTGCATTCTTTTACCATTAACATCTAAACTCATTTTTAAATTATTAATGTCAGCAATTTCATCTTTGGTTACCAAGTAAGGTCCAATTGGTCCATACGTGTCATGAGATTTTCCTTTAACCCATTGACCCATTTTTTCTATTTGCCATTCTCTTTCACTAATATCGTTAACTAAACAATATCCTAAGATGTGATCTTGTGATTGAGCTTCAGAAATATGTTTTGTATGTTTTCCAATTATAATTCCTAATTCTACTTCCCAGTCTAATTTTTTTGAACCAGACACAATTTCGATATCATCGTTAGGACCATTGATACAACTTGTTGCTTTCATAAAAGTAATTGGCTCAGATGGAACTTCTGCCCCTGTTTCAGCAGCGTGATCTGAAAAATTTAAACCTATTGCAATAAATTTTCCTGGTTTTGTAATACATGAGCCAATTCTTTCACTTGAAGATATTTCTGGAAGACTTGCTAAATCAGCACTTTGTAATTTTGAAATAGTTTCAAAATTTAAATGATCAGGATTTAAATCTGAAATATGTGAACTGATATCTCTAATTTTACCATCTTTGTCTAAAGCTGCTGGTTTTTCTTGTCCTTTTTGACCTACTCTTAATAATTTCATAATTGTCCTTTTGTTATTAAATTATATTGAAATTCCACCATCAACAGAAATTGTAGTTCCTGTTGTAAATGTTGCATCATCACTTGCGAGATAAACAGCAACTGCAGCAATCTCTTCTGCAGTTCCTAATCTTCCCATTGGTTGTCTTGCAATAAAATCTTTTTTTGCCTGAACTGGATCTGGGCTCTGGTTTACTCTGTCTTGCCAAGATGGTGAGAAAACTGTTCCAGGAGCAATTGAATTACATCTGATATTTTGTTTTACAAAGTCAGCAGCAATTGCTTTAGTTAAACCTATTACAGCGCCCTTTGTTGTTCCGTAGACAAATCTGTTTGGAAAACCTTTTAAACTTGAAGCACATGAAGACACATTAATTATGCTTCCACCATTTTGTTTTACCATCAATGGTAATATCGCCTTACACATAAAATACATTGATTTCACATTCACATTTGATGAGAAATCCCAATCTTTTTCATCACATTCAAGAATTGTTCCATGGTGAACAAATCCAACTGCATTAAATAATACATCTACTTTATCAAGAGTTTTAGTAAATTCTAAGATAGCGTTGTTATCAGTTGAGTCTAATTTGGTAACTTTAATATCTGGATATTCTTTATTTAATTCTGCTAAAGTTTTATCGTTTAAATCTGTAGCCGTTACATGAGCTCCTTCTTTATGAAATGCAATTGCTGTTGCTTTTCCAATTCCTTGTCCTGCTGCTGTTACAACAATTTGTTTGCCATTAAGTCTTCCACTCATTTTTTATTTATCCTTTCAATCTCGTTATAAAGTGAACTGTGATCAGTGTTACCATGACCATTATCAACTAATGTTTTATACATTTCTTTAACTAAATTTGAAATAGGTAAATGAGTATTATAAGAATTTGCACATTCTAAAATGTTATTCATATCTTTTAAATGAGTATAGGTCTTACCCTTAGGGCTAAAATCTTTATCAATCATTCTTTTTCCATGGGTTTGAAGTATTTTACTATCCGCCCATCCACCTGAAAGAGCTTTGATTAATTTATTTGGATCTGCTCCAGCTTTTTCACATAATGTTATGGCTTCTGCAACAGCTCCTATTGTAACTCCAACAACAATTTGATTTGCTAGTTTTGAAACTTGTCCACTTCCAATAGGTCCAACTAATGTTGGGTTTCCCATTGTTTTTAAAATTTTTTCAGAATTATCAAAAACACTTTGTTCACCGCCAACCATGATAGCTAGTGAAGCTTCTTCTGCTCCAATTGTTCCTCCTGAAACTGGTGCATCTAAATAATTTATATTTTTTGATTTTAAATTAGTTCCATGTTTTGTTGCTGTCGTAGGTTTTACAGAACTCATATCTATAACTGTTGAACCTGATTTTAAGTTGTCTAGAAAATCTGAACTAGAGGTTATTGCATCTACAGCACTATCATCAGTTAACATGGTAATGACAAAATCACTATCCTTAACTACATCGCTTATCGTTTTTGAAATTTCCGCACCAAAATCTTTTAATGGTTCTGCTTTTTCTATTGATCTATTAAAGGCTTTTAATTTAAATCCAGATTTTAATATATTTTTAGCCATTGGAAGGCCCATTAGACCTGTTCCAATAAATCCAATTGTTATCATGGCTTAGGTTTAAATTCGTGGAAATTTTGTGTCATTGCTTCAGGGAAGAACATAACACATGCTAATACAATTAACTGAATTACTATAAATGGAGCAAAACCTCTAAAGATATCTGTTAAAGATATGTGTGGAGGAGCAACCGATTTTAAATAGAAAGCGGCGGGCCCAAATGGTGGACTTAAAAATGAAACTTGCATATTTACACAGAATAATATTCCAAACCAAATAGGATCAAAACCAAGTGCAATTACAATTGGTAAAAATACTGGCATCGCTAATAATACAATTCCAACCCAATCCATAAATGCTCCCATGATTAAGAACATAATCTGCATCATGAAAATTAAATACATTGGTTTCAAATCATAAGCTAAAATTGTTTCTGCAACATATTTTGGACCACCGGCAAGAGAATAAGCTCCTGCTAAAACCGTTGCACCAAAAGTAATAGTTAAAATTGTTCCAGATGCTTTAAAAGTTCTTGTTAATGCATCCTTAAATAAAAACCATGTCAGTTCTTTTCTAGCAAAAATAATAATTAAAGTAGCAACAACACCCATTCCTGCAGCTTCAGTAATACCAGTCATTCCAGAATAAATTGAACCTAATACAATAATTACAATTCCAATTGGTGGAAGTAGACCTGGAAGGTAAGACATTTTTTCTTTTAAAGTTAAAGCCGGCTCATCACTCAATGGAGCTAAATGAGGTTGTAACCTTGTTCTAATAAGAATGTATGTAATAATTAAACCTGAAATCATTAAACCTGGAACAATTGCTTCTTGGAATAACATCGTAATAGAAGTCTCCGTTGTTAATCCATAAATAATTAAAACAATTGATGGAGGTATCATTGTTCCTAAAGATCCAGATGCACAAATAATACCAATAGACATGTCTTGATCATATTTAAGTCTTAACATTTGAGGTAATGCAATTAATCCTAATAAAACTATTTCTCCTCCAATAATTCCACTCATTGCAGCCATGATAGTTGCCATGATTGCAGTAACTACACCTACTCCACCTCTAGTTTTTCTTAACCACGCGTTTAAAGCATCATAAAGATCTCGTGCAATGTTAGAGCGTTCGAGCAAGGAGGCCATAAAGATAAACAAAGGCACTGATAAAAATGAATAAGTAACAACCAGTGAGTAATACCTTGAAAGCAATATTCCTAATGCATGCTCACCTATGTATAAAAATACTAGTACTGCACCCATGAAGCCTGATGCAAATCCCATCGGAACACCAATAGATATTAGTGCTAATAATCCCACTATTAATATTATCGAGAGTGTTCCTATTTCAAATTCCATCTTACTTTAATTCTTTAGAAGGGTCGTATTGTTTCTCTTTTGGATTTCTCCAATCAATGATTAGGTTATTTACAGATTGAACTGCTATAAGAAATACACATAAAAGTGTAAGTGGTTTCATTGTAGCTGGAATTGGAGGATCCCAATAAGTTGCAAATCTCTCCCAGGTAGTGAAAGATCTGTGTGCATCTTCCCATCCACCATAAATTACTGCTGTAGCAAAAAGAACAATAATTATAGTACTAATTAAGTCAAAAATTCTTTGAGTTGGTCTTCCAACCCAGTCGTAAAGTAAAACTATTCTAATATGGCTTCTTAATCTTGTTGCATATATTCCACCAACTAAATAGCAAACACCTGCAAGCCACAAACATAACTCATTAGCCCATAAAGTTGGCTTAAATAAAACATATCGCATAAAAATTTCATACATCATCACAATTACAATTACAGGAATTAAATATTTTATTGTGTGACTTAAAAATAAGGAAACTCTATCAATCCAATTAATTGGAAAATCATCTTTACTCGCTACTTTTTCGTTTTGTTCTTGTAACTCTTTATCTATCATTGAGTAAAAATTTTAGATTTTATTCGAAGGGCCTTTTCAGGCCCTTCAAAATTTATTTATTACATAATACCATTAGCTTTCATGTAAGCTTTGTGTATTTCGATTAAAGCCGCAGCTTCTGGAGATTTAGTCTTCCATTCTTCCCAAGCAGCAAGTGCAGCTGTTCTGAATTTAAGTCTATCTTCTCTAGACCAGTCATGAAGAGTAACGCCCATTTCATTTAAAGCTTTTACAGCTTCAGCGTTTTTTCTCTCAACTAGACTAGTAATAGTTCTTCCAGCAATTTCTATTCCAGCTTTCATAGCACCTTGCTCATGTGGCTTTAACTTGTTCCATACTTTTGTGTTACAAGCTAAGTGGTCAGCCGGCATAGAGTGGAAACCTGGGTATGTAGCATATTTGTTTTGCTCATAGTGTCCACCAGCATAGTTAGTTGCTAAAGATGAATAGTCAGCACCATCGATTAGACCAGTTTGTAAAGCTGTAGGAACTTCACCAAAGTCCATAACGATTGGCTTAGCGCCTAAAGTTGTAAAGATCATACTTTCCATTCCTGGAGGTGATCTAAATTTAAAGTCTTTCAATGAAGCAACATCTGGAATTGGTCTGCTAGATATTAAAGACTCATGTCCTGGTATCCACCAACCAATTAAAGTCATTCCATATTTGTTGTATAATGCATCAACAGCATCTTGAGCACCTGGGTAGTTCAAGAATTCATATTGTTGGTATGGGTTATCGTATCCACCCATTACATCACCTGCGAATTGGAACGCTGCATTTTTACCAGTTTGGTAACCAGCACCAGTCATATCACAATCGATAATTCCAGTTTGTGCAGAGTTAAATACCTCAGCAGATTTACCTGTTACTGAAGATGAGTAGAACATTTCAATTTTCAAGCTTCCACCAGAAAACTTTTCTACATTTTTTGCGAACTGAGCCGCAACTTCACCATTTGGTGAACTAGCAGTAAAGTGAGTTTCAATCTTTAAAGTCTTTGCATTTGCAGAGCCAAATAAAGCAACTGAAACCATAGCCACCGCTGCTAAAGTTTTAGATATTAATTTAAACATTATCTTCCTCTCGTTTATGTTTTTTCGAAAGTTAATCATAAATGATTTTCTATTTCAATTAAATCGGTTCAATTATTATATATAGAAATTATATATATTTTATAAACACAGAGAATAGAATTGTTCTAAACTACTTCTGAAATCAAAGGTTTTTCATTAAAAAAACAATAGATATTGTCTACTGCCATCATGCTCATTGCAAGACGTGTTTCATGTGTCGCACTACCTACATGAGGAAGAACAAAACAGTTATCTAGTTTTAAATATCTGTTATCTAAATTTGGTTCATTGTTGAAAACATCTAAACCGGCTGCATAAATTTTTTTATTTTCTAGTGCATCAATTAATGCATCGTCATCAATTGTTGATCCTCTTGATGTATTTATGACAACTGCATGTTTTGGTAATAAACTTATTGTATCTTTATTAAGAATGTATTTTGTTTCTGCGGTAGCTGGTGTGTGTATGCTTACAAAATCACAATTTGGTAACATCGAATTTAAATCTGAATAATATTTTGCACCATCTTCTAAATCTGCAGACAACTTATTTCTATTATAATAAATTATTTTCATTCCAAATGCTTTTGCACTTTTAGCAGCCATTCTTCCTATTCGTCCCATACCAATAATACCTAAAGTTTTGCCAGTAACTGAGTTACCAATCATAAATTTAGTTAAGTCAGGTTTTTGATTTTTCCAATTATCAGTTCTAACTAAATTATAAGCTTCGCCAATTCTTCTTGAGGCAGCTAAAATTAAAAGAACAGTCAGTTCTGCAACAGCTTCGTTTAACACGTTAGGTGTATTGGTAACTTTTACTTTTTTTTCTAAAGCAGAATTAACAGAAATATTATCGTACCCCACTCCCACCTGAGCAATAATTTTTAATTTACCATTTAGATTATTAAAAAAATTTTCTCCAATTTTATCAAACCCTGTAGAAATCATCCCATCATAGTCATTTATTATCTTGATTAACTCGCTTTCTGGAATTGGTTCGTCTTTAGGGTTTAATGTTACTTCAAACTCTTTACTCAATTTTTCTTCTGCTAAATCTGAAATTTTTCTAGAAACTAATATCTTTGGTTTCATTTAATGAGAGTCTCTGGGTAAACCTTTTGTATGAGATACATCCAAGTATTTTCCTCTAGAATTAATACAAGCACCATCATCTAATTGACCTACTGTATTTCTGAATATTTCTTGCCAAGGAGTTTGATTATTTGCTTTAAATTTCTTTCTATTTTTTCTTCGCTTCTTAAACTCAGCCTGAGAAATTAGTAAATCAACTCTTCTTTTATTTAAATCAATTTTAATTTTGTCACCTGTTTTAACTATTCCTAAATCTCCTCCAACTGCAGACTCTGGTGATACATGAAGTATTGAAGGACTTTCAGATGTTCCACTTTGTCTTCCATCTCCTAAAGTAGGTAGATGTCTAATACCTTTTTTTAACAATCTGTCAGGTGGTTGCATATTAACTACTTCTGCAGAACCAGGGTAACCTACTGGACCACATCCTCTAACAATTAAAATTGAGTTCTCATCAATTTTTAATTTCTTGTCATTAAGTCTTTTGTGGTAATCTTCAGGACCTTCAAAAACAATTGCCTTACACTCAAAAGCATTAGGGTGTTCAGGATTTGACAGATATTGATCTCTAAATTCTTTGCTAATTACTGATGTTTTCATTATTGCAGATGAGAAGAAATTACTTCTCATAACTAAAAACCCAGCTTTTTCTGTTAAAGCATTTTTAAATGTTTTGATTACTTTACTATCAACATCAATTTTCTTTTTCAAATTTTCACCTACTGTCTTTCCAGTTACAGTCTTTATGTTGGTATGAATTTTTTTATTCTTAATTAATTCTTTCATAACCGCTGGTATTGCACCTGCTCTGTGAAAACTTTCCATTAAATATTCACCAGCTGGCTGGCAGTTTACTAGCAAAGGAATATTATGACCTAATTTTTGCCAATCAGATAAATCAAACTTAATTCCCATGTGTTTAGCTATTGCACTTAAATGTGTTGTGCAGTTACTTGATCCACCTATTGCACTTGCAACCACTACTGCATTTTCAAATGCTTTACGTGTCATAATTTTTGATGGTGTTAAATCTTCATGAACCATTCCGACAATTCTTTTTCCAGTTTCATATGAAATCTGTTCTCTTTCTCTGTAAGGTGCAGGAATTACAGCTCCTCCAGGTAGAGACATGCCTAAAGCTTCTGCAACTGAATTCATTGAAGATGCTGTTCCCATAGTATTGCAATGACCAGCACTTGGTGCAGAAGATGCAACCATATCCATAAATTCTTCGTATTTAATTTCTCCCTTAGCTAACATTTTTCTAGCTTCCCAAACTACTAATCCAGATCCAGCAAGTTTTCCTTTGTAAACTCCATCTAACATTGGACCACCTGAAAGAACTATTGCAGGAATATTAACTGTGGCTGCTGCCATTAAGGCTGCAGGAGTAGTTTTATCACATCCTGTAGTTAAAATAACTCCATCTATTGGATAACCATACAAAACTTCTACCAAAGATAAATAAGATAAATTTCTATCCAACATAGCTGTTGGTCTTTTTCCGGTTTCTTGAATAGGATGAGTTGGAAATTCCATAGGAATTCCTCCAGCTCTTCTGATCCCATCTTTAATTCTTTTAGTCAAAGACATAAAATGTCTGTTACATGGAGAAAGATCACTGCCTGATTGAGCAATACCTATAATTGGATTTCCAGATTGCAATTCTTTTCTTGTAAGACCATAATTTAAGTACCTTTCTAAATATAAGGCCGTCATGTCAGGGTTTTTTGGATTATTGAACCACTGTTGACTTCGGAAACTCTTTTTTCTTTTTTTAGGCATAATTAATATAATGGTTTGTTTAAGTTATTGGTTATATAATAAATTTATGAATAATCTAATAGTTTTAAATGGCAATGACAATGTTGGCGTAAGTCAATTTATCATACCAGAAAAAACAAAAATTGAAGGACATAATATAAGTACGTTGGATCCAATCCCTTTTGGTCACAAAGTATGTTTAAAAGAGATTAAAAAAGGTGATCCTATTATCAAATATGATCAAATTATTGGATTTGCTTTAAATGATATTAAACCAGGAGAGCATGTTCACTCTCATAATTTAGAATTTAGAGAATTTAAAAGAGATTTCAAAGTAACTGATAAATCACACAATGTTGACGAAAAAGCAGATACTTTTTTCAATGGAATATTAAGAGATAACGGCCAAGTAGCTACAAGAAATTATATTGGAATAGTTAGTACCGTTAATTGCTCTGCAACAGTTACAAAAATGATTGTTGAAAAAATAAAGTATTCAGAAATTTTAAAAGATTATCCAAATATAGATGGAATTGTGCCAATTACTCACTCAACAGGATGTGGGATGAATACTGAAAGTGAAGGAATGCAAATTTTTCAAAGAACGATTGATGGTTTTAAAAATCATCCAAATTTTTCTCATGTTTTTGTTATTGGTTTAGGTTGTGAGTGTGCCCAGGTAAGTTTATTTGATGAGTCTCTTAAAAAGCACAATAGAATTCACTTCTTAACTATCCAAGATGAAGGTGGAACTAAAAAAATTGTTGATAAAGTATTATCTCAAATAAAAAACCTATTATCTGAAGCAAATAATGTTCAAAGAACATCTCAGCCTGTTAGTCATTTAACTTTAGCCTTACAGTGTGGAGGATCTGATGGTTATTCAGGAATTACAGCAAATCCTGCATTGGGAGTTGCTGCAGATATTTTAGTTAAAAAAGGTGGAAGCTCAATATTATCTGAAACACCAGAAATATATGGAGCAGAACATTTATTAATTAATAGAGCTAATTCACAACAAACTGCAGATAAATTAATTAAAAGAATTGAATGGTGGAGACATTATACATCGATAAATAATAGTTCTATGGATAATAACCCCGCACCAGGAAATAAAAAAGGTGGACTTACAACTATTTTAGAAAAATCTTTAGGAGCAGTTGCTAAAGGTGGAAACTCAATTTTACAAGACGTATTGAATTATGCTGAACCTTTAAAAAATAAAGGTTTCAATTTTATGGATTCACCTGGATATGATCCAGTATCTGTTACAGGGCAAGTTGCATCAGGCGCAAATGTAATTTGTTTTACAACTGGAAGAGGATCTTGTTTTGGATGTAAGCCAGTTCCAAGTTTAAAGCTCTCAACTAATTCAGCAATGTTTGAAAGAATGTCAGAAGATATGGATATTAATTGCGGAACAATAGCTGAAGGAAAAGAAAAAGTTGAGGAAGTTGGTCAAAAAATATTTGAATTAGTAGTAAATACTGCATCAGGAAATAAATCAAAAAGCGAAATCAATGGCTACGGTGACGAGGAGTTTAATCCTTGGCAAGTAGGCGTTGTAATGTAAAAAATTTCCTAAAGTGCAAAATCAAACATCTTTATTAAACGTAATTTTATTAGCTGCAGGTGGTTTCTTTATGTTTGTTTGTATGGATTCTGGTGCAAAATACCTAGGTACAGTCATGCCTATTCCACAGGCTATATGGGGAAGATTTTTTTTTCATCTAGTATCTTTAATTGTGTTTTTTTTAATTTTTAAGCCAAAAGTAAACTTAAAAAAAAATTTCAAAGTTCAAATAATTAGATCAACATTAATGGTGACAGCTACAACGTTTATGTTTTTTTCTCTTCAAAAGTTTGACCTAGTAGATATTTATGTAGTTTTCTTTACAGCCCCATTAATCGTTGCTTTACTTTCTGCTTATTTTTTAAAAGATATTTTGACTTTTAAAGGAATTCTTTTGATGCTCCTTAGTTTTAGTTCAATTGTTTATTCTTTAAGTCCTAGCATGAAAATATTTAGTGTAGATTTAATTTTTCCAATCGTTCCACCTATATGTTGGGCACTTTACCAATTTTTTACAAAAGTAGTATCAAGTGATAACGATCCATTTGCAGCAATATTTTATACTTCTATTTTGGGAGCAATAATATTTAGTATTTATATTTTTTTTAAATGGGAACCATTAAGTAATAATATTTTTTGGTTATACTTAGCACTACTTGGTTTTGCAGGCTTTGTAAGCCACTCTTTAATTATTTATGCAATTCAATTATCAAATTTATCTTTTGTAACTAATTTTCAATATTCTCAATTAGTTTGGTCTACAATTTTTAATTTTTTCATTTTTGGTGTACCATTTGATATAAATAAGATTGTGGGTGTTGTGGGTGTAATAATATTTGGTTTATTATTTATAAGAACTGAAGGTAAAAAAACTTAAAATTGGAGGTTTGATGAAAAATATTGGTTTTATTGGTGTTGGTTATATGGGTTATGGAATTGCTAAAAACATCATTAAGCACAAAAATAATCTTTTTGTAATTGCTAACAAAAATCGTAAAACTATTGAAAAGATAGTAAGTGAGGGAGCTGAAGAAGTTAAGTCATTTGAAGATTTTGCGTCTAAAAATTTAGATGCTTTATTTATGTGTGTTACCAACACACCTATTGCAAAGTCTATTTCAGAAAAATTATCAAATATATTAAGTAATAAAACAATTGTGATTGATATTACTACTCACAATAAAACTGGCTCTATTGAAACTGAGGCAATTTTTAAATCAAATAATATCAACTACGTTGAATGTCCAGTAATGGGTGGACCTGTTCAAGCAGAAGAAGGTGTTTTAGGAGGTATTGTCGGAGCGTCAGATGAGAATTTTAAAATAGCAGAGCCTTATTTTAATATATTTTGTAAAGATTATTTTCATTTTGGACATGTTGGGATGGGAGCAAAATCAAAACTTTTAAATAATTTTTTAACTCTAGGAAATGCAGCATTGATTAATCATATGGCTAAAAGCGCTAAAGAGTTAGGTTTAGATTTAGAAAAATTATATGATGTTGCAAAACTTGGTTCAGGAAATTCTGCAGCATTAATTAGAATTTTTGATAATTTACTTAAAGGTGATTACACAGGATTTAAATTTACTGCAAGTAACTCTGTTAAAGATTTAACTTACATTCAGGATCTTTTAAAAGATTTTCCTGAAGCTGAAAAAGTTGCTGAACTAAATAAAAATTATTTTCAAAAAGCTGTTGATGATGGTTATGGAGAAAACTTTATTAGTGAATTAATTAATAAAAAATAATTGAAGGAAGTTAAATAAGATATCGGGAATCTACTAAAGCAGTGGGTTGTATTCAACTTATATATTTGCACTAAATGCAAATAAATTTATTGAAAATAATTTTGATATAATTATCTTTTTATATGAAGGAGGTTTATGTTAAAATTGCTACCACCTGATACTTAGCTGAAGATTTTTAGATATAAAAAAACTTAAAATAATAAAATCCGTTTGGATTTAATGCCAAAGAGGCGATAAAAAGGGAGCTCTTTAGGTATCAACTAAAGAGCGAACCCTTAAAAAAATTAATTTTTAGACTTTAATATTTCTAGCGGAAGTGGTGCTTCTGGATATTTTTTTTCACACAACTTTTCATAAATTTCACAAAATTTAAAAATTGTTTTTACTACTTCATTTTCGTCTCTTGAGTTTAATTTTGTAATTAGTTTATCTCGATCTTTTTCTAACTCTTTAATTTGCTCACCTGAAAAAAATTCTCCAGTTTCTATTTCCCAGTAAGTATCCTCTAATTCTATTTCACTTAATTCATTTAATTTTTTTTGTAACATTATAATTGTTTCATCATCAGTTTCTGTATTTCTCATAGGAGAATTTTTTAATTTGCCCAAACATTTGTCTCTTAAACCATCAATAAAATGATCGTAAGGTTTTCCTAAACTTAATTCTTTAAAATGATTACTAACAAAATATTTTTTGATTGCTGAATCTGTAGAAATTTTTTCTTTACCCTTAATTATTGCAACCTGAACATATATCTCTTGAGAAAGGTATTCCTCTATATGATCTGTTACTGATACTGGAAGCATTGTTTATTTTAAGATTTTAGCCTATCGTTATTTACATCAAAAGCAGGTTCATCAATAACTTTTGATTTAACATCTTTTCCTTGGATTTTAATCAAAAACTCATTTCCAACTTTTGCAAATTCAGTTTTGACATATCCAAAGGCTAAACTTTTGTTTACTCTATACCCATAAGCCCCTGATGTTGTAAGACCAACTATAATACCATTAAAGTAAATTGGTTCATTTCCATGAGCATCCGCATCTACAGCATCAACTTCCATATAAACTAGTTTAATTTTTGGGCCATTTTTTATTAATTTAGATACAATTTTGGACCCTTTAAATTCAGATTTTTTTTCAATATTAAAAAATCTTTCCAAGCCTGCTTCAACTACACTAATTTCTGGAGTTAATTCTGACCCCCAACCTCTGTATCCCTTCTCAATTCTCATAGAATTCATTGCATGAGCTCCAAAATCTATAATATCAAATTCCTTACCAGCTTCGAATAATAACTCATATAGTTTTTCCATATCTTTAAAGTCATGATGCAGTTCCCAACCTAGTTCACCCATATAGTTTACTCTTAAGGCTGTTACAGTAATGTTGCCTAAACTTATTTCCTTACTTTTTAACCAAGGGAAATTTTCATTTCCTAAATCTGTATTTGTTAATTTTTGTAAAACCATTCTTGATTTTGGTCCTATGATACCAATTACACCTTTGTCTAAAGTTATATTTTTAATTTCAACTTTTTCGTTTTCTTTTTTATTCTGATTTAGCCAATCCAAATCTCTAATTTCTGATACTGCTCCTGATAATGCGTAATAATGGTTATCTTTTAATTTAGTTAAAGTTAGTTCAGTTTGAATTCTTCCAATATCATTTAAAAGATGAGTTAAAACAATACTTCCATCTTTTTTTGGAACTCTATTAACACAAAGTCTATCTAAAAAGTTATAACTATCTTCTCCAGTAATTTCATATTTTGAAAAAGTTGATAGATCTATCAAGCCTACATTGTTATGAACATGTAGACATTCTTTTTGAATTATAGGAAATAAATTATTTCTTTTATAACTTAATTCTTCTTTAATATTATCTTTATTAAACCAAGCTGGTTTTTCCCATCCATATAAATCAAAATATTCAGCACCTTTTTCTTTCAACTTTTGGTAAATTGGTGTTGTTTTCATTGGTCTTCCAACCTCTACAACATCATTAGGCATTGGAGTTACATACATTCTTCGATATTGCTCTTTTGATTTTTCAACTGAATAATTTTTATCAACCCAACTCATGTATCTTCTTGGTTCAAATTCCATCATATTTATTTCTGAGTCACCATGCACAATCCACTGAGCCATATATTTTCCAGCTCCCCCTCCATGAGCAATTCCAATACTTGCCGCACAAAACATCCAAAAGTTTTTAAGTCCGGGTGCAGGACCAGCTAAAAAATTATCATCAGGAGTATGTGTAATAGGACCACATATAATTCTTTTAATACCTACATCTTTAAACTGTGGAATACGATCCATTCCTTTTTCTAAGTGTTCTGCAATTCTATCAAGATCTGGATCTAACAACTCCATATCAAATTTCCAATCCATTCCATCTAAAGCCCAAGCTGCTACATCTTTTTCATAAGGACCAATTAAAAGTCCTTTACCCTCTTGTCTTAGATAAGAAGAAGAATCTGGGTCTCTTACAACTGGTAATTCTTTACTTAATTTTTCTATTTCAGGATGTGCTTCTGTAACTAGGTATTGATGGATCATATTTATACTTGGAACATTTTTTAAACCAACCATCTGTGCTACTTCTGGACAAAAACTTCCTGCAGCGTTAACAACATGCTCGCAAATAATGTCACCCTTTTCAGTAATTACTTTCCACTCTCCTGAAGGCAATTGTTCAATGTCAGTTACTCTATTTTTTCTATAAATTTTGGCTCCACTATTTCTTGCTCCTTTAGCCATTGCATTTGTTGTGCTGGTTGGATCTGTATAGCCATCTTCTGGAGTTAAAAAAGCCCCTTTAATTCCATCTAACTTTATAAAGGGATGATATTGATGAATTTCTTCTGTTGATATAATTGAACATGGAGAACCAGCTATATCTAAAATTCCTTTAGTATAATCAAACCACTCAAGATCCTCTTTGGTATATGCTAACCTTAAACTTCCTGTTTCATGAAATCCTGTTGGTTGCTCAGTTTCTTTTTCTAGTGACTTATAAAGGTTAGTTGAATGAAGATGTATTTTTGCAAGATTTAAACTCGTTAACATATGAGGACATTGACCTGCAGCATGCCAAGTTGATCCTGAAGTAAGTTCACTTTTTTCAATCAATACGACATCACTCCATCCTTCTTTTGTAAGATGGTAGAGCAAACTAACTCCCATTATTCCACCACCAACAATTACGAGCTTTGCGTGAGATTGAATTTTATCCATAAAAAAAGAAACTACTAAGATTTTAAATTAATTAAACAAAATTAATTTTAATTAACCAAAATTAATTTTAATTAACCAAAATGGGTATATGAATTTATTAATGAGGTTTTCTATATTTGGAATGACAGGCCTTACAATTTGCCCACATTAATTTTCCAAGAGTTCCTCTAATATCATCTTCATCTTCTATAATTGAAGTGAGTTTTATCATGTCTTCAGCAGATTTTTGCATTAATGCATTGAAAGCATCTTTTTCTTCCCAAATTATAGGTAAAGCCTCTGTTTTAAATCCTTCTTTAGAATTTTCTGGAAATAGATCTAACAATGTAATGTAATTTTCATTCATTTCTTTCATTAGCTCTATTGCTTCATCAAAATCTCCATTTGAAGAAAAAGACTGTACCCTCTTAGCAGTACTATAATTCTTACTAAATAGTGCTTTTCTACTTTTAATAATATCTTCTACTGACAACTCTGCATTAGCTAATGAACCAGAAAATACCATTATTAAAGATAAGATTACTGTACCAAAGATCTTCTTGGTATGTTTTAATATGCTATGCATGTTAAGAACACTTTAACAGAATACGGATTTATTTCCAAGTCTCTGCATTGGCTAAGTGCAATTTTACTTTTGATACAAATTCCTCTTGGCTTTTATTTAGTAGATTTAGATTTTGGAGAGGAAAGAATAACTATTGAAAATATACATGTGACAATTGGGCTTGGGATATTTTACGTTATAATTTTTAGGTTACTTAATAATTTAATTAACCCTGTTCCAAAGTTAGGACCTGCTACTTTTATAGGACAAAGGTTTATTGCTAAACTCAATCATTTATTATTATACATCACTGTCTTATCAGTAACCATTTCAGGAATATTGAAGAAACTCTTCAATGGTGAGCCTCTGATGATTTTTTTAAAAGAAATAAAAATAAAAGACAATTTTGAGCTTGCTGATCAATTTTATAATATTCATATTATATCTAACTATGTACTTATTGGTTTAGTTGCCTTACATGTAAGTGCTGTAATAATTCATAAATTATTCTTTAAAGAAAATTTATTAAAAAAAATATTATAATATTTTATCATCAGACATGGAAAAATCATCTATTGGATATATTCTAAAATTATCTATTCCAATATTTTTTGCCAATCTAGCTATTCCATTAGTGGCTATAATTGATACTTCTTTAATGGGTAATTTAGGAAATGTTTCCTATTTATCTGCAACTTCTGTTGCAGCAAATTTATTTTCAATGATTTTTTGGAGTTTTGGATTTCTAAGAATGGGGACCGTCGGTATGGTTTCTCAAGCAAATGGAGCAGAAAATTATAAAGACATTCTAAATATTATTTTAAGAAATTTGTTATTTGTAATTATTCTTTCTATTGTCTTATTTTTTGCTCAGAATTTAATTCTTAAGATAAGTCTTCAAATATTTGATCTAAATTCACAAACTACTACTTTTTATAAGGAATATTTTAAAATTAGAATTTATTCAGCTCCTGGAGAACTTACTCTTTATATAATAACAGGTCTTTTTGTTGGATTACAAAAAACAAAAATTTCAAGTATTGCAGTAGGTTTTTTTTCAATATTAAATATTATACTTAGTATAATTCTCGTAACTCAATACAATTTAAATATTAAAGGTGTTGCTTATGGAACTCTTTTTTCTGGGATAATTACCTCTACTGTATTTTTAATTTATACTTTTTTTTATTTAAACAAGCTTACAAAAATTAATTTTATAATAAGGGAAATTGTTGATCTAAATAAATTAAAAAATATTTTTGATATTAATTTTAATATTTTTATTCGAACTATATTGCTTACTTTTTCTTTTTTATGGTTCACATACCTTGGATCAAAAATTGGAGAGGAGTATATAGCTGCTAACGCGATTTTAATTAATCTTGTTTTTCTATCCGCATTTATTTTAGATGCTTATGCATTTTCAACTGAAGGCATTATTGGTTATTCTTTGGGCAAAAAAGATAAAAATTTATTTAGTTCTATTGTAAAAAATTCATTTATTTTAAGTTCAGTAACAGGCTTAGGTATTTCTATTGTGTATTATTTTATTCATAAGAATGTGATCTTTATGATGTCTGATATTGATTTAATAAGATCTTTAAGTTTAGATTATTCAATTTGGATGATTATTTTGCCTTTTTTTGCATCCTTTTGTTATCAATTTGACGGTATTTTTATTGGAGCCTCTCAAACAAAAGAAATTAGAAATGCTATGTTTTTTTCTGTTTCTTTATATTTACTAATTTCTTTAGTTCTAACAAATTACATTTCAAATCATGGGGTATGGATATCTTTAACGATATTTATGATCTTGAGAGCTTTGTCTTTATATTATTATTTAAACAGGATTTATTTAAGATTTAATGGCAACTAATACCAAATTTCTTTAATCTCCAATAATTATAAGGCCATGGAGTTAAAAAACCAACAATAAGCATTATTGGTACCACCCGCCATGTCAACATAGCTCCGCCAGTTAGAAGATAATCTGTTAAATTCATTGCAACTTCCATGCTTACCATAGAAATAAAACTCATTCCAAAGGCAGTTTTTAATGCATCTTTAAAAGTAAAGTTTTGTTTAAATAAAATAATTGTCTCTAAAATTATACTGGTAATTAGTCCATTTATAATTGCTAAGGTCATTATTGCAATAACTGGCCACGGAATTCCAGTTAATTGAAAATATAAAATTGTACCAAAATCACCAATGGCACATCCCAATAAACACCATGCAGTATTTTTTGCACTTCTTCTCCAAGTGTGCTTACATGACCAATTCAATGTTGCAACTGCGCTCATTACTTACTCATATTAATTTGAATTTCATACAGATCAAGTGGCCAGTAAGATTTAATATAAGCTAAAACACTATCTATATCTTTATCTGACAATTTATCTCCAAAACCCATCATTTTCCCCTCATAATTTTTAACCAATTTAGCTAACCCATACTTTATTATAGCATGCAAAGTTTTATCGTCATGATGCCAAGTATGACCAGTGCCATTTAATGGAGGTGCTTTTCTATGTCCATCATCATCTAAATCTTTCCAATTTTTTGCTCCTGATAAATCTATCATATGACATGAAACACAGTTTTGGTTATACACTAGTTCTCCTCTTTTAATCATCAATGAAGAGTCTGTTGTAATTGGAAAATGATTATGAGCAAGTGAAACGTTATTAAAAAAAAATAATAGGAAAATTATTTTTACAAGATTCAAAATATTTAATTTCATCATATTAATTAATTTTTAATCCTTTTTTTTTCCATTTTTCTAACCCACCAATTAAGTGAAAGCAGTTACCAAAATTATATGATTTAGAAATCTGAACTGCCAAAGTAGATCTGTGTCCATGAGCACAGTAAAAAAGAATTTTTTTATTTTTTAAGCTATCTTTATTTTTTTCAATGTAATCATGCATGGAAGGAAATGGGACTATATTACTATTATCTAATTTACCTTCTTTATCTATTTCATTTTGCTCTCTTAAATCTATCAGAACTGTATTCTCCTCTTTTTTTATCTTGTTAAACTCCTCTGGCTCAATTCCATTGTTTACTTTTTGACGGTTTAAATCAATGCCCAACTTAAGATTACTTGGAACTGCAACATCCATCATTTTGGGATCTGGTAAATTTAAATTATTCATAATATCAACGTACTCTTCTACTGATTTTACCTGTAATCTTGGATTAAATTGTCTTTCTTCTATAATAGTGCTTACCATTTCTCCTTTATAATCATGTGCAGGATAAACTAGAGTTTGATCAGGAAGTTTTAATAATTTGTTAAATATTGAATTATAAGAGTCTTTAGCGTCCCCGTTTTGAAAATCTGTTCTACCTGTACCTCTAATTAATAATGTATCTCCTGTAAACACTCTATCACCCATCAAAAAACTAAAGCTCTCAGAAGTATGACCAGGAGTGTATAAAGCTTGTAGATCAACTCCATCTATTTTGATTATCTCTTCATCTGATACTCTCATTGCAACTACATCGGCAGGAGTTTTATTACCCATAACAGTTACACAATTAGTTTTATCTCTTAGTTCAGCAATTCCAGAGATATGATCTGCGTGAATATGGGTATCTATCACCTTTACTAATTTTAAATCTAATTGATTTAACAAATTAATATACTGATCAACTTTTTCTAAGACTGGGTCTATTATTAAAGCTTCACGTCCCCTTCCAGATGCAATTAAATAAGTATAAGTGCTAGAAACACTATCGAATATTTGTCTAAAGATCATTTTAGATAAATATCAAAAACCAATAAGAAATTAAACCAGACAAAATAGTTGCGATTATATTTCTTGAAAAATAACCAACAATTACAGCAACAATTGCAGCAAATATTTTAGGGTCATCCATTTCAATGAACTGACCGTAGTCATTTATAAAAATTCCTGGAAATATTATTGCAGGAAACACGGCTGATGGAACATAAGCTAACACAGCTTTTATTTTATCTCCCAACATGTCTCGACTTACTAGAGCTACCATCGTCATTCTAGTAAAGTAAGTTAATATTCCTGCAACAATAATTGATAACCAGGTCATTTTATTTTTTTAACCTCAATATTAAAGCTGCAACAAACAAAGCGAGTATAGGTGAAATAATTATATAAGATCTAAATGGAGCATCATAAAATAATAACGAACTCAATCCACATACAATCATTACAATTAAGTGATCAATTTTTTTTAAATCTTGTATTACAATAGCTATAAACGTAAGTGGTATTGCAAACTTTAATCCAAGTTCCTCTGGCACAAATGAACCTAAAATGATTCCTGACAAAGTAGCAATTTGCCAACAAACCCACATTGTACAACCTGTACCAATCAAATGATAATGTAAGTACTGCTCTGATTTATTTTTTTTAAAAAATTTATTAGACTCTGCAAAACCTTGATCAACAATAATATAAGAAATTAACAATTTTTTTATTAATGATAATTTTTCCAAGTACTCTGATAAAACTGCTCCATACAAAAGATGTCTTGAATTAATAACACCGACAGATGTTGCTGCTACCAATCCAGATGCACCACCTGATAGTAATTGTAAAAAAACAATTTGTGATGCACCACCAAAAATTATTATAGACATCGCATAAACTAATAATGGGTCAAAACCCAATTCAACACCGATAGCTCCACAAATTATTCCAAATGGAATCACCGACAACATGTGTGGAGAAATATCCAACATGCCTCTAGTAAATAATTGTTTTTTTGTAAGCATTTATTTGGGTTCTATTAAAAACAAACTATGTGATCAATATTTATCGGACGTTTGATCCCAAATTTTTCATCAATTTCATGTTGGTGAACGTGATGTGAATGAACAAAAACAGGAATTAATAAATCACTACTAGTTTTAAGAGTATATATAAAATTTGTTCCCCTAAACTTTCTATCAACCACTTCTAATTTTAAATTGCTTTTATCGTCATGTTCTAGATCTTCTGGCTGTAACAATAACTGTACTTTAGATCCTTTTGGATAATGTTTTGTAAAATTGCCTTTAATTGTACCTAAATCATCATTTTCTAAAGTATTTTCATCTGTAACTTTTGCTGGAATTAATATCCCTCTGTTTAAAAAATTTACTACATCAACAGAATTTGGGAAATGATAAACATTATAGGGATCATCAAATTGTTTGAGTTCTCCATCTAAAATAATTCCACATTTGTTACCTAAATAGAATGCTTCGTAAGAGTCATGAGTAACAATTATTGTTGTAATTTTTAAGTCTTTTAAGATTTGCTTTAACTTTACCTGTATTTCTTCTTTGAAACTTTGATCTATATTAGACAGAGGTTCATCTAATAGTAACAAATCAGGATTTGATAACAAAGATCTAGCTAAAGAGGCTCTTTGAGCTTCTCCAGAGCTAATTTCATGAGGATATTTTTCTAAGATTTTTTCTAAATGAAGAAATTTCACTATTTCTTTGAAATTTAGACCTTTCTTCTTTTTTTTATTTCTCTCAGCCCCAAAATTTATATTTTCCAAAACATTGTAGTGAGGAAATAGAGAGTTATCTTGAAAAGCCAAAGATATATTTCTATCCTCAGGTTCAACATGGCTCTCTTTAGATGAAATAATTTTATTTTTTAAGATAATTTTACCAGACTGAATTTTTTCAAGTCCAGCTATTGTTCTTAAAATTGTAGTTTTTCCAATTCCAGAAGGGCCTAGCAAACAAACTATGTCTCCTTCATTTTCAATATTAAATGAAACATTGGTTACTTTATTTTTAGAGCTTGCAGCAAAAGTAACATTCTCAATTTCTAAAAAATTATTTCTCATTTTATTTGTCTTTAAACATATACTTAGATGTAATTAAAATAAAAATACTTGCAATCATAATAAGTATTAATGAAGGTGCAGCAGCAGCTTCTAGTAAATCTTGTGAAGCAAATATATAGGCCTGGGTGGCAAATGTTTCGAAATTAAAAGGACGCATAATTAATGTAATTGGTAATTCTTTGATTATTTCGATTGATAATAATATAGCAATTAATAGAACTGAGTTTTTAAGATAAGGAATATGAATATTTAAAAAAGTTTTTAATTTTGAATAACCTAATAGATATGCACTTTCATCAATTGAGTAATTTATTTTTAAATATCCAGATTTAATACCGTTGTTAGCTAAAGAATAAAATCTTACAAAATAAACAATTACTAAACCAAGTATAGATCCAATAAAAATTTGTTTTATATCAAAAAAATAAAATATATTTTCATCAAACCAAGAAATAAAAGTTATGAAAGCTACAGCTAATATTATTCCTGGTACTGCATAACCAGTAATTGAAAAAGTTGTTAGTATATTTAATAACTTGTTTTTGCTAATTCTATTTCCATAATTTGATACGAAAGATAAAAATATCAAAAGAAAGCCCGATAAGAAGACTAATATCAATGTGTTTGATAATAATTCTATAATATTTAAATCTATAAAATGTTTTGGAAATTTGATTGTCCAGTAAAGCATTTGCAAAACTGGGAATACAAAGCTTGCAAGAAATACAAATGAGCAAAATATTAATGCCATTAAAGATTTATAACCATTTAATTGTTTCAAAGTTTTAGTCTTAAAATTTCCTTTGGCAGGAGAATGATACTGTGCTTTTTTTCTAGATAAGTTCTCTAAATAAAATAATCCAAATATGAAAATTAAAAGAAAAAAAGATATTCTATTCGCTAAAGCCAAATCATCAAAAGATATCCACGCATCATAAATTCCAGTAGTTAAAGTCGATATTCCAAAAAAAGATACTGCACCAAAATCTGATAAAGTCTCCATAGCAACTAAAGATAATCCAGCAATAATTGCTGGTCTTGCTGATGGTAAAATAATTTTAAAAAATGTTTTTTTTGTTGAAAAACCCAGGTTTTTACCAAGTTCTAACAAATTTTGAGATTGATAATGAAATGAGGTTCTTGTTAACACATAAACATAACCAAATAGAGAAAATGAAATTGAAATTATAGCTCCTAGCATTCCATCAAATTTAGGTAAAACATTATTGTAATTTCCATCACCGAATAAGCTTTTCATAATTGAAAAAGCTGTTCCATAGTTTTCAAAAAAAGCAGTTAGTGAATATGCATAGATATAAGCTGGAACTGCAAAAGATAAAATCAACACCCATTTAAAAAAATTAACTCCTGGAAATTTATAAAATGAAACTAAATAAGCAGATCCTACACCAATTACAAAAGTTGTAATTAAAACTCCAATTACAAGAATTATTGAATTTGAAATATACTCATACAAAAATGTATTTTTTACAATTGATAAATACTCACCTGTTGGTTCAAAAAAACTACTAAATACAGTTACAATTGGTATTGCAACTATAATAGAAATGAGCAAAGAGCTCAAAAACCAAATATTAATTTTATTACCCATTTTAACGAAGTACTAATGATATAAAGTAGGGTAATAAACTTTATACCAAAAGTACTTAGTGTTAACCTCTTTTATTTCCAACCAGACATCAACATTACCTCCAATGCATCAGCCTGATTTTTTTTATAGTCTTCTACTTTTGTTTTTAAATCCTGTTTAAAATTTTCACCCATTTTTTTTATAAGAGGGTGTGGTTCAACACCATCTATCATTGGGTATTCAAATGTATTGTTTACTATATGCTGTTGTGCTTCTTTTGTTAAAAGAAATTCTAATAATTTTTTTGCATTTTCAGGATTAGGAGAATTTTTTAAAATACCTCCACCACTTATATTCATATGTGTCCCTCTATCATTTTGATTTGGGAAATAAGGTAATACCTTTTGAGCAGCTTCTTTTTGATCTTCTCCTTTTTGACCAGATAACATCAAAGCATAATAATAAGTGTTTGCTATAGCTAAATCAGCTTCACCAGCGGCAACAGCTAAAATTTGAGCTCTATCATTTCCTTTAGGATTTCTTGCAAAATTTGAAACTAATTTTTTTGCCCATTCTAAAGTTTGTTCTTTACCATTATTTTTAATTAATGATGCAACAAGAGATTGATTGTAAATATTATTAGATTTTCTAATTACAATTTTTCCTTTCCATTTTGGATCTGACAAACTTTCATAAGTTATTCCTTTTAAATCTTCTGAACTTACTCTTTCTGGTGAATAATAAATAATTCTCGCTCTTTTGGCGATACCTGTCCAATTATCAGATCTAAAGTTTTCTGGCACTGAAGCTTCAATTTGCGCTGACATAGAGTTCTGAAACATCCCTTTTGCATCAAATGCACCTAGTCTTCCAGCATCTGCTGTAATATATAAATCAGCTTTAGAATCTTTTCCTTCTTCAGTAATTCTTTTTTGTAACGCTTTGTCTTTACCTGAAACTACGTTTACTTTTATACCTGTTTTGTTAGTAAACTTTTCATACAACTGAATGTCAGAGTCGTAATGTCTTGCACTAAAAACATTTACTTCACCTGCTATGCTCGTTTTGGCAAAAAAAAATAAAATTAATGCTAATAATGTCATTTTTTTCATTTGTATCCTTTTCTTTACCCTAGTTTATTTGCGAATGAGAATTATTCTCAATGAGAATGATTATCAATCGCATATATTGACGTATATATCAATACTTTTTTTTCTATTGGTAAATGTGGGGAATTTTTATTTCCAGTCGCCGATTTTACTAAATAAGAAATTTCTAAATGCTTGAACTCTAGCTGTATTTTTTAATGACTGAGGATACACAAAGTGTGCTTCTGTTATAGGTCCTTCTACTTTTGGTAGTACTTTAATTACGTTGTTTGAGTTTGTTACAAGATATTCAGGAAGTGCAGCCAATCCTACCCCAGATTCTACAGCTAACAAGAGCCCCATTACACTATTTACCTTCATGATTGATTTTCTTTTTTTACCATCATGCATTCCAATTTTTAGTGCCCAATCTGGATTATAAACTGGAGAAGGTGCCCCTTTTCCAAATGAAATAAATTTATGTTTATTTAAATCGTTTATTGTCTTCGGCATTCCATTTTTTTCTAAGTACTTATTTGATCCATAAATATAATATTTAATATCAACTAGCTTTTTTTGAATATAATTAAGCTGTTTTGGCCTTCTCATGAAAATTCCAATATCAGCCTGCCTTGTACTTAAATCTAATTCTTTGTCATCGAAAACTAACTCTATTTCAATCTCTGGATTAAGTCTCATAAATTCTTGAATTCTAGGCGTTAACCAGTGAGTACCAAAACTTCTTACTGTTGTTATAGTTAATTTTCCTGTTGGTTTATTTTTTTGATCACCTAGAGATGTTTCGACTTCTTTTAACTTGCTTATTACTTCGTGTGCAGTTTTAAAAACATACTCGCCATTTTCTGTAAGAGTTAATCCTCTTGCATGTCTTTCAAATAGTTGTACTTTCAAATCTTGCTCTAGGGACTGTATCTGTCTACTGATTGCAGATTGGCTAAGGTTTAAATTAACAGTAGCATTTGTAAAACTTCCAGCTTCTGCAACTGCATGAAAAATTTTTAATTTATCCCAATCCATTATTTATTTACATCCACCAATACTCTTCCAGAAATTTCACCTTTTAAAATTTTAGGATAAGTTTCAATTAGTTCATCTAAACCTACTATTTGAACTGATTTTTCGAGTAATTCAAAATCAATTAACTTTGTGGCTTCACTCCACATAAATTCTCTTCTTTTTATGCTGCAATTAGCAGAGTCCATTCCCCAAACCTTAATTCCTCTTAACATAAATGGAAGTAAATTGGTATTAAGTTCATTACTATTTGCATTTCCACATACAGCTATAATTCCATTTGGTTTTGTTTGTGCTATTGCATTTGCTAAAATTTTACCTCCAACAGTGTCTACTACTCCATCCCATAAACCTTTATCTATTGGTCTTGGGTCTTTATCAAATTCAGCTCTATTTATAATGTTTTTTGCACCTAAAGATTTTAAATAATCTGACTTACTTTCTTTTCCAGATACTGCAGTTACATTGTATCCTAATTTTGTTAAAACCATTATTGCAACACTACCAACGCCTCCAGTTGCCCCCGTTACTAAAACTTGATTAACTTTTTCTCCAAGCAAAATACTTTCTCTTGCTTGAATTGCAAAAGCACTCATTAAAGAAGTTAAGCCTGCAGTACCTAAAATCATTGCCTGCTTACTGCTTAAGTCATCAGGTTTTTTAACTAGGAAATCTGCATTGACTTTTGCTATCTGAGAATAACCGCCAAAAAATACTTCTCCAACTCTAAAACCAGTTAATATTACTTCGTCACCTGATTTAAATTTTGAATTTTCACTTTCAATTACTTTTCCTGAAAAATCTATTCCTGGTATGTGCGGATACTCTTTTACTAGTCTTCCACCATTCTTTAGAATCATTCCATCTTTAAAATTTAAATCAGAATATTCTACCTGAACAGTTACATCCCCATGTTTTAAAAAACTTCTATCTAAAGATTTTACTTCTCTAGAAAAATTTTCACCCTCTTGATTAAGAACTATTGCTTTGAATTGATCAGACACTTTAATCTTTTAGCGTAGTGCTAATAAATCGTAAATATCTATTTTGAAAACTTAAATCTTCTTTAAATTGACCTAAATAATAGTTTGTCACTGTAGTTGCTTGTTCTTTTTTAATTCCTCTCATAGTCATACACTGATGAGTTGAATCTATTGTTACTGCAACACCTTTGGCATCTAATGATTCCATTAAAGTATTTGCAATTTGCATTGTAAGTCTTTCTTGTGTTTGAAGTCTTTTAGAAAATACTTCAACTACTCTTGCAAGTTTACTTAAACCTACAACTCTTTCTTTTGGAATATATGCAACATGAGCTTTTCCAATAATTGGTGCCATGTGATGTTCGCAATGACTTTGAACAGAAATATTTTTTTGGACAACCATGTCATCATAACCCTCTACATCACCAAAAGTTTTATCCAAAATTTTATCTGGATCTTCTTTGTAACCTTTAAAATATTCTTTAAATGCTTTAACAACTCTTTTTGGAGTTTCTAATAAACCTTCTCTATTTGGGTCTTCGCCCATCCATGTTAAAATTGTTTTAAAAGCTTCTTCAGCATCTTTGTCTGAAATTTGCTTATTTTCATTTAACTTGTTATCAGTGTCTTTTACTAATTTCATAGCGCCTTTTTATACAGTAATTACCTAATTTTAAAATATTTATTATATCTAGATATGTGCTACATAATCACATTCTATGTTCAAAAAAAGAGAAAATATCTACGATATCGAGGAAGGAAATCTTCTTTCTCCAAAATTTGATAATGATGGCTTAATACCTGTCATTACTATGTGTTCAAAAACCAAAGACATTTTAATGCACGGATATATGAATGTTGAAGCATTAAAAAAAACAATTGAAACCAAAGAAGCTCACTACTTTAGTAGATCTAGAAAAGCAATCTGGCACAAAGGTAAAACAAGTGGCTTTACTCAAAAAGTTACTGAGATCAGAATTGATGATGATCAAGACTCAATTTGGTTAACAGTTGATATAGGTGACGGAGCTAGTTGCCATGTTGGATACAGATCATGCTTTTATAGATCTATTCCTATGGGACCAATTGATAATGGACGCAAAGTAGAAATGGAATTTCTTGAAAAAGAAAAAAAATTTGATCCTGAAGAAGTTTATAAGGGACAACCAAATCCTACTAAAATTTAATGAGTGAAAAACAAAAAAATGTTCTAGGTGAAGATCTAGAAGAATGCTCCAATGATCCATTAACAGGTTGGTTTCGCGATGGTTGCTGTAACACTGACGAGAATGATCATGGACTTCATACAGTTTGTGCTAAAGTTACTACTGAATGCTTAGAGTGGATGAAAGAGGCAGGTAACGATTTAATTACTCCACATCCTGAATTTGGATTTCCAGGTTTAAAAGATGGAGATGGATGGTGTCTGTGTGCTAGTTGGTATGCAAGAGCAGTTGAAGCTGGTAAAGGATGTCCAATATTTTTGAAAAGAACCCACGAAAACACTCTTAAATATGTGCCTATTGAAACTTTAAAAAAGTTTGCAATAGATTTGTCCTAATTTACATATTTCCATATCTTGGTCCGCCACCACCTTCTGGTGTCACCCAAGTTATGTTTTGTGAAGGTTCTTTAATATCGCAAGTTTTACAGTGAATACAATTTTGCGAATTAATTACAAATTTATTAACATCATTTTCTTTCTGCACTTCGTATACTCCAGCAGGACAATATCTTTGAGCAGGTTCATCAAATTTTTCTAAAGTGTATTTGATTGGTAAATCGGGATCTTTAAGTTGTAAGTGGACAGGTTGATTTTCAGCATGGTTAGTTCCTGTAAGATAAACTGAACTAGTTTTATCAAAAGTTATTACATTATCGTACTTTGGATAATCAATTTTAGGCATTTCACTCGCAGGTTTTAATGTTTCATGATCTGCATGTTTGTGTTTAAGAGTGAAAGGAAGTTTTCCTCTAAACAAAATTTGATCAATACCTGTAAAGATAATCCCCAAAATCAGTCCCCAACTAAAACTAGGTTTTACATTTCGAGCCTCAAATAATTCTTTATATAACCAGCTATTTTTAAATTTATCTTCATAAATAGATAAATCCTTATTTTCTTTTAAGTGTTCATTAATAGTTTCAGCTGCTATCATTCCACTTTTCATTGCGGTATGAGAGCCTTTAATTTTAGGCATATTTAATGTACCAGCATCACATCCTACTAGTAAGGCACCTGGCATAAACATTTTAGGTAAACTTTGAAATCCTCCCTCGATTAATGCTCTTGCGCCATATGAAATTCTTTTTCCTCCTTCTATTATTTTTTTAATTGCTGGATGAGTTTTAAATCTTTGAAATTCATCATATGGAGATAAATGTGGATTTTTGTAATCCAATCCTATTACATAGCCTAAAAACACTTGTTTATTTTCAGCGTGATACATAAAGCTTCCACCGTAAGTATTGTTATCAAGTGGCCATCCAGCTGTATGCATTACTAGTCCTTCTTCATGATTTTTTTCTTCTATTTCCCAAATTTCCTTAAAACCAATTCCATATTGCTGGGGATCTTTTCCTTTACTCAGTTCAAATTTTTGAATTAATTGTTTTCCTAGATGACCTCTGCAACCTTCAGCAAAAACTGTTACTTTTCCTAAAAGCTCAATGCCTGGTTCAAAGCTATCTTTTTTGTTGCCCTCTTTATCTATACCCATATCTTGGGTAGCTACTCCTTTAACAGACCCGTCATCGTTATATAAAATTTCACTTGCTGGGAAACCTGGAAAAATTTCTACACCCAAAGCTTCTGCTTGTTCAGCTAACCATCTACATAAGTTAGCTAAACTAATAATATAATTTTTATGATTTTGTTGAACTGCTGGCAAAAGCCAAGTTGGCCAACTTAAAGATTTTGTTTTTCCTAAAAATAAAAATTTTTCTTTTGTTACTTTTGTTTTAATTGGCGAGTTAAGTTCTCTCCAATTAGGTAATAACTCATCTAGAGCTCTTGTTTCAAAAACATTCCCACTCAAAATATGAGCTCCTATTTCTGAAGCTTTTTCAAGCAAACAAACATTCAAATTTGAATCTAATTGTTTTAATTTAATTGCAGTCGCTAATCCTGATGGGCCACCACCAATGATTACAACATCATATTCCATAGATTCTCTAGACATAATCTAATTTTTAACTGTAAGGATTATTTTTGTATAGTGTTTAATTTGTTCAGTTCTTCCATGAACTGAGGCAAAGCTTCAAAGAGATCTGCTTCAAGACCATAATCAGCAACGCTAAAAATTGGGGCCTCACCATCTTTATTAATTGCAACTATAACTTTACTTTCTTTCATGCCCGCTAAATGCTGAATTGCTCCTGATATTCCAACAGCTATGTATAAATCTGGTACAACAACTTTTCCGGTTTGCCCAACTTGATGATCATTGCTTATATAACCAGCATCAACTGCAGCTCTTGATGCTCCAATAGCTGCTCCAAGCTTATCAGCAATTTCAGTAATTAATTTAAAGTTATCTCCACTTTGCATTCCTCTTCCACCTGATACAACAATTCTAGCTGTACCTAGTTCAGGTCTATCAGATTTAATTTCTTCTCTTTTTATAAATTTTGTATTTGAAAATTCTTCACCAGCATCAATTTTCTCAATTGGTGCTGAACCCCCTGAGCTTTCACAAGGATCAAATGAAGTTGGTCTAATAGTTACACATTTTTTTGCATCATTACTTTTAACTGTTGCAAAAGCATTCCCAGCATAAATTGGTCTAACAAAAGTATCAGATGATATTACTTTTATAATGTCACTAACTTGTGAAGTATCAAGATGAGCTGCAATTCTTGGCATTAAATTTTTACCAAATGTATTTGCTGAACAAATGATATGAGAATAACTTTCCGCTAGTTTAACCACAACTGGAGCAAAATTTTCTGCAGTGAAATTTTCATAGTGTGGTGCTTCAACACTTAATACTTTTTTAATTACTGGAAGCTCTGATAATTGTTTTGATGCCTCTGCACTATCATTTCCAATTATCACAGCATGAACTTCGCTATCAATTTGTGAAGCGGCTGTAGCCGCATTTAATGTAAATGGTCTTAACTCTTTATTATTATGCTCTGCTATAAGTAAAACTGCCATTATATTACCTTTGCCTCATTTTTTAATTTTTGAACTAATTCTGCTACATTAGCCACTTTAATGCCCGCTTTTCTTTTTGGTGGCTCTTCTACTTTAATTTGCTCTACTCTTGGAGAAGTATCAATACCTAGATCAGATGCAGAAATTTCTTCAATTGGTTTTTTCTTTGCCTTCATAATGTTTGGAAGAGAGGCGTATCTTGGTTCATTTAATCTTAAATCGCAAGTTACAATAGCAGGAACATTTATTTCAATTGTTTCAAGTCCCTCATCTATTTCTCTAGTAACTTCTAGCTTATTATCTTTTACATCAATCTTTGATGCAAAAGTTGCTTGTGGCCAATTTAATAGTGCACTCAACATTTGACCTGTTTGATTACAATCATCATCAATTGCTTGTTTTCCCATAAAAACTAAATCTGGTTTTTCTTTTTCAACAATCTTTTGTAAAATTTTTGAAACAGCTAAAGGTTCTAGTATTCCATCAGCTTTAACATGAATTCCTCTATCTGCTCCAACTGCTAAAGCCTTTCTAACAGTTTCTTGAGCTTTTTCTTCTCCTACAGTTATTGCAACCACTTCACTTGCTTTTCCTGCTTCTTTAATTTTTACTGCCTCTTCGATTGCATTATCATCTGGTGGATTAGTTGACATTTTTACATTGTCTGTAACTACGCCAGTTCCATCTTCTTTAACTCTGATTTGAACGTTGTAATCAATAACTCTTTTTACTGCTACTAAGATTTTCATTAAGCTCTCAACAAATTATTTTCTGAATCGTATGGACTTTCATCTAAAACTGTAGCGTCATACATTTCACCCAATATATCAACTTGTAATTTGTCGCCCACATTAGAACAATCAGGTTTTACCATTGCAAGAGCTATTGATTTATCTAATCTAAAACCAAACTCACCGCCTGTTGCTCTCCCAACCACCTTACCGTCTTTAAATATAGGATTATTTCCTAAAACATCAGCATCTTTAGTATTGTGAACTTCTAAAGTTACTAATTTATTATCAAAACCTTTTTCTCTCCATTTATTAAGTGCTTCTAAACCAATAAAGTTTCCTTTATTTGGATGAATAAATCTATCTAGTCCTGATTCATATGGAGAATATTCAATCGACAATTCTGTTCCAACTAATTTGTAAGATTTTTCTACTCTTAAACTATTCATTGCTCTGATACCAAAAGGTTTAATTCCTAAATCTTTACCAGCTTCCATTAATTTATCAAAAATATGATTTTGATACTCGATTGGATGATGAAGTTCCCATCCGAGTTCACCAACAAAATTTACTCTCATGGCATTAACTGGTGCATATCCTACATTCACATTTTTTGCTGTAAGCCATTTAAAGTTTTCATTAGAAAAATCATCTGTTGAAACTTTTTGCATTAGTTGTCTTGCTTTAGGGCCAGCAACTACCAAGACACCTGTGCTATTTGTTAAATCTTCAAAAATTACAGATCCATCATCTGGCATCCATTTTTGAATCCAATCATGATCTAATCTTAAATTTGCTCCAGCAGATACTAAGTAATAACTATTCTCAGCTTCTTTCATAATTGTAAATTCTGAATGCACACCACCTTTGGTATTTAATGCGTGGCATAGATTTATTCTTCCAATCTTTTTTGGAAGCTTATTTGCAACTAAATAGTCTAAAAACTCTTCTGCTTTAGGTCCTCTTATTCTGCATTTTGCAAAGGCAGTCATATCTAAAAGACCAACATTTTCTTTTACGTTTTCACATTCCTTTTTAATTGCATCAAACCATTTTGATCTTCTAAACGACCAATCATCCTTTTGTTCCATTCCATCTGTTGCAAAAAAGTTAGGTCTTTCCCATCCAAATTTTTGTCCAAAAACTGCTCCTAAATTTTTCATTCTTTCGTAACACGGAGCTGTTCTTAAAGGTCTTGCTGCAGGTCTTTCTTCATCGGGATAGTGAACTATAAACACATGACTATAAGCTTCTTCATTTTTAGCCTTCAAATAAGATTTTGTTGCATAGTTTCCATATCGTCTTGGCTCAACACCCAACATATCAATTGTTGGTTCACCATCTACAATCCATTCAGCAAGTTGCCAACCAGCACCACCTGCTGCAGTTATTCCAAAACTATGACCTTCATTAATCCAAAAATTCTTTAATCCCCAGGCAGGTCCAACAATTGGATTTCCATCAGGTGTATAACAAATTGCTCCATTATAAACTTTCTTAACCCCAACTTCTCCAAAAGCTGGAACTCTATGTATTGCTCCTTCAATATGTGGGGCTAATCTATCTAAATCTTCTTGAAATAATTCGTATTCAGAATTCTTTGATGGTCCTTCTACATAACATGCTGGTGCACCATCTTCATAAGGTCCTAAAATTAATCCACCCGCTTCTTCTCTCATATACCATCTACTATCGCTATCTCTTAAAACTCCCATTTCTGGTAAACCGTCTTTTTTTCTTTGTTGAATTAAAGGATGAGGTTCGGTCACGATATATTGATGTTCAACAGGAATAACTGGAATATCTAATCCAACCATTTCACCAGTTTGTCTTGCAAAATTTCCAGAACAAGAAATTACATGTTCACATTCAATTGATCCTTTATCTGTTTCAACAATCCATCCATCTTTTGTTTGTCTCATTGATAGAACAGTTGTGTTTCTATAAATCTCTGCTCCCCTATTTCTTGCACCAGTAGCTAAAGCTTGTGTTAAATCTGCAGGTTGGATGTATCCATCTTCTGGGTGTTGAATTGCTCCAACTAAATCATCTGTATGACATAGAGGCCAAATTTCTTTTACTTGTTGTGGAGTTAAAAACTTTACATCTACTCCAATCGTTCGAGCGACACCTGCGTACTGGTGGTACTCATCCATCCTATCTTTTGTACTTGCCAAACGAATATTTGAAACAACACTAAAGCCAACATTTTTTCCAGTTTCTTCTTCTAAAGTTTTATATAGATTTACTGCATACTTATGTAGCTGACCTACAGAGTAACTCATATTAAATAAAGGCAATAAACCTGCTGCATGCCAAGTTGAACCTGAGGTTAATTCTTTTCTCTCAACAAGAACTACATCAGACCAACCTTTTTTTGCTAAATGATAAAGAGCACTGACACCAACTACTCCACCACCAACTACTACGACTTTAGTTTTTGTTTTCATTTCGTGATTCCTACTAAATTTTTATTAGTAACGAAACAAAAATGTATCTGTGGATAATCAAATTGAGCTACCAAGTGGAATTGGACTTGAGACCATTGTGGTCAACCAGCAATCTTTTAAAACTCCTTCGTCTGTATATTTTTCAACCTGCCAATTGAACTTGTGATAAATTTTGTCCTTATCTAAAATGATGACCTCAAATTGGGCCCATTTGTCACTACTACCAAGCTCAGTGACAGTGTGGCTTAGATGATTAATCATCATTTTATAGGAGGCTCCTTTGATCATTCGCTTAAAATTATCTAGGGGACCTGTTACTCTTTTATTATTCGGGTGAGCAAAGGTCCATGTTTGCTCTATCCCTCTATCTTTATATTCCAAATCATTTTGTTTGAGACCATTAAGTTGAATTTCAACAACTTCTTTTGGAGTAATATTTTTGCTTGGGTTTATCAACTCTGAATATGAATAAACAGTAGTTAATAATAGAATTAATAAAGTGCTAAATATTATTCGCAGTTTTTTTAACATCTTCTAAGAACTCTTGTCTTTTTGAGTCGCTTACAAAAGGTACTGCAAAATATCTTCGATAGGTAATGTTATATATGCCACACATATGAAATACCCCTCTTTTAAGTCTTCTAATCGGTAAATTTAAAAAAAATGTAGTTATAGCTAGTCTTGGTGAACCATATGTGCAAAAAATTACCGCTTTCTTTTTTCTTAAATTACCAATTGGATAACCATAGTTTCCAACTAGTTGCTTAAATCTAAATGCCCATGGCGGTGCCAACACTTTATCAATCCATCCTTCAACAATTGCTGGCATTCTAAAATTCCATATTGGCGCAACTAATACAATTGTATCACACTCTTCTATTCTCTTACGATGATCTAAGACTTCATCACTTGGGTCTTCTCCAGCAAATACAGGATCAAATTTTTCTTTGTATAAATCTACAACGTCTACTTTGTTACCTTTTAATTCAGAGTGTTTGATAAATTCATTTTTAATTGCTGCGTTAAATGAATTTTCATTATAATGACCGTAAACTAGGAAAATTTTTTTCATAATTTTTAATTAACAAAAAAAACCAAAAAAACTATAAAATTATTGTTTATTCTGAGGTTTTGTACTTACTATTGTTAATTATATAGACAAATAAAATAGGCAAAATAAGTGTAAGTAAAGTTACAACAATTAACAATATCCCAAGCTCTGAATAATCAGCAGTAGTTTGAATTTCTCCTGAAACTTTATCTTTTACTTCTCTAGTAACTGTAAAAATTTGATTTAAATATTTTGTCCCTAAAGCACTTGCTGAAAGAGCTAAATTTGTAAAAGAAGCAAAAACTGCAAAAAAAGTTGCTTTAAGATGTGAAGGGGCATTTTTAGCAATCCAAGCTAATAAAGGTATCATTGATACCTGACCTAATGGAGACTCTAAAGCTGTATTTAGTATCGCTATAAATTTAGCATCAACTACACCACCTGTTATTGAAGCGGTCCAATTATGAAATCCATAATACATTCCAACACTTGGTAAAAATAAAATTGCACCAGCTATACTTAATACAACAATAATTTTTGCAATTGAGTTATTGGCCATAAAAGGTCTCAATAAAACAATTCCAGCCAATGTTAAAATTGATGCCAGTAAAGACAAAATTGAAAAAAATTGTTCATTAAAACCAAGTTCATCAATTTCAAACCACGTTAGACCAGGACCAGGACCTGGCATTGCTCTAAATATAAATATAATTACTGCAGTACCAACAATTGTTAACCTTAAATTTTCTGGCAACTCTTTGATGAGCTTAAACATCAAAAATAAAATTATGATAACTGAACCAATGAAAACAATTTCTTGTGCAAAAGGAACTTTGAACGATCCGATAGATAAAGTGAAAATAACAAAAATTAAGCTTCCTCCAAGGATCCACCAATTAATTTTTGTTTTCTCAGTTCCTCTTTCTTCTTTAAATTCAAGTCCTTTAGATTTTAAATTTTGAATTTTCTTATTCCTTAAATATTTTGCTAAAAATACCCCTAAGATTGAAACAATTGGAATAACTAACGCATATAAATAAATTTTACCGTATAGAGAAATTTTAGCAGACTGTTCTAGGCTATCTACATCTCTAAATAAAATTACATTCACCAACGCAACTAAAACAGTGCCTCCAATAATTGCAAAACGACCAAAGGTTTGCATTGTTGTATGCATAATTTTAACTTGATCTTTACTGTAATCATTTCCACTCTCATCAGTTAATGGGACAGCTTCAACAGTCATAGCATCAGCAACAACATCTTGAATTACATAACCAACAGGTGCTAAAATTACGCTAATCACAAACCAAGTCTCAACTGTGAAAATTTCAGACATGTCTTCTGTATGAATTATAAGTCCATACATAATCAGCAAACTTAAAGCGATTAAAGAAGCGCCAAAGTAAACCATATAATTTTTTCTATTCCATATAAGATCTACCAAATGTCCTAAAGGCATTTTTAATGCCCAAGGAATTCCAGCCCAGAACCCAAGTCCAGCTAAAAAAGCTGCAGATAAATTTAAGTAATCTTTAACAAAAAAAGTTCCGACTATTCCAGTTAATCCAGAAATACCAGCCGCAACATAAACCATCAAAGGAGGTAAATAAGTCCATTTAAATTGTCGACCTAAATCTAAAAAAGTACTGTCTAAAAATTTTAAAACTTTATTCATAAAAATTATTTCTACTCATTATAAACAATTAAGAAAAATTATAAATTTATCTTGAGGAGCTTAAATTGAATGATTTAACTAAGTAAAATCCTACAAACATTGAAACAACAAAAGTTATTGAGTAAATATTCAATAAAGCAACAGATGTTATCGCTGGACCAGGACATAACCCTCCTAAGCCCCATCCAGCACCAAATAATGCTGAACCTAATATTAATTGATTATTAATTGTTTTGTTATTTGAATAATTAAATTTCTCTGCAAGTAGTGGTTTTTCTTTTTTCTTAATTATATGAAACAAAGGAGATGAAACAGCCAAAGCTCCCATCATGACAAATGCAAGAGAAGGATCCCAATTTCCAAATAAATCTAAAAAGCCTAATACTTTTGCTGGATTAACCATTTCAGATATCACTAAACCAATACCAAATATTATACCTGAAATAAGGGAAGCTAATTTGTTCATAATAAATTTTTTATAAATACAGTTAATATTCCAACAATCATAAATGTAATTGTTGCAATAATTGATCTTAAAGAAAATCTTCCAATACCACTTATACCGTGGCCACTTGTACAGCCACCACTGATCCGTGTTCCGATTCCAACCAACAAACCCGCTGCTATCATCAAGACATAAGAATTAGAAATACTAATGTTAATTCCTCCTTTAGAAAATAAGGAATAAATAAATGGTGCAATAATTAATCCCAATAAGAATAATAAATTATCAAATTTATTTTCTTTTTCTGTTAACGCATTACTTGCGATACCACTTATTCCTACTAAACGACCGTTCAGTAAAAAAAATACCACTACTGCTAATCCAATTATCAATCCGCCAGTAAAGGCAGGAATTGGTGTAAAATTTTCTATGTTCATAAAATTAATTACTCAAAACAGGAAAAGCCTGTCTGACTTTTAAAAAAAATTTTTGATATTCCATTTTAGTACATTTGTTTTCTACGTATTCTATATTATTTTTTTCTACAAGTGACTTAGCATTTTCGTCTCTTATTCCAAGTTGTAGCCATAATACTTTAGCGCCAATTTTCACAGTATCTTCAGCTATGCCAAAGGCTTCTTTAGAAGGTCTAAAAACATCTACAATGTCTATAGGATCTTTAATCTCTGTTATCGAAGCATACACTTCTTCACCTAAAATTTTTTTACCCTTAGCTGATGGATTAACTGGATAAACTTTATAACCATACTCTTGCATATATTTCATGACAATAGTTGAGGGTTTTTTTAAATCATTACTGACACCAATCATTGCTATAGACTTAGAATTTTCTAAAATCCTCTTTATGTCACTCATTTTGTTATTTCTTTTCTTTTTTAATTTGTTCCTCGCAGAATTTTCTTGCTTCTTCCAAATCAGTAATTTTAGTCTCAGATAATTTTTGACTTCCAGCAATACAAGCATCCACTGCTCTTTTAAAATTATGATCTTTAAAATTTAATACAAAGTACATTCCAAAAATAATAAATAAAATAATGAGTATATTTTTTTTATTCTTCATTATTATTTATGTTTCCAATTTGGTTTTCTTTTTTCTAAAAAAGCCGAAATACCTTCTTTGGCATCCATTGCCATCATATTAACAGTCATCATTTTGCTAGTGTAAGCATAAGCTTTTCTTAAAGGCATTTCTAATTGTTTATAAAAAGCTTGTTTTCCAATTTTAATGGTCAAATTTGATTTAGATGCAATTTTTTTTGCTACTTTTAAAACTTCATCGTTTAATTTTGATTTAGAAAAATGATCATTTATTAAACCAATTTCTTTTGCATAATTTGCTTTGATAGGTTCTCCTGTTAAAAGCATCTCCATCATTGGTTTACGATTAATTTTTCTACTAACCGCCACCATTGGTGTGCTGCAAAACAATCCAATATTTACACCAGGTGTCGCGAATAAAGCGTCTTTGGTGCTATATGCGAGATCACAACTTGCAACTAACTGACAGCCTGCTGCAAAAGCTGCCCCATGAACCTTTGCAATAACTGGTTTTTTTCCTTCAACAATTTGCAACATAACCTTAGAGCAAAGATTAAATAACTTTTGATATTTATCTTTTTTTTTTAGACTTCTGACTTCTTTTAGATTATGGCCAGCACTAAATCCTTTTCCTGCACCTTCTATGATTATTACTTTAGTTTTTTTATCAGCATCTAATTTTTTTAATGATTTTAATAAATCGGAAAGATTTTTAAATGAAAGAGAATTATATGTTTTTGGTTCATCAATTATTATTGATGAAATCTCAGAATTAATTCTCTTTATTTTAATATTACTAATCATTTAATCAGTTAATCCATCGGATCTAGCCTGATTTCTTTCTATATGAATTGGCAAAACTTTACCATAAATTGCTTTTGAGTGTTCTGGGGTATTTACTCTATAAGGATCTAAGACATAAGCAGGAATACACATATATCTGGATTTTTGACCTTCTACTTTTGTAACTCTATGAAGAGTAAATCTTCCTTTAAAAATTTGAAGATCTCCTGGTTCTAATTTAAGCTGCATTACTCTTGATCGATCTCCTTCTAAAACTTTTTTTACCTCATCAAAATTTTCGTGTCCTGGTGCTCTAATATTTGGACAATATTCAAAAACACCTCCTTTTTCAGGTTTCTGTATCATCAAGCTTAGAGTGAATTCACAACTATCAAAATGCCAAGGAAGAATTCCATCTGGTTTCATAACATTGTACGCATGACAAGCCAAAGGGTCTGCCCATCTATAAATAGGCGAAATACCTAAACATGCAGAAACAAATTTTAAAAGTTCTTCTGTTTCATAAAGATATTTCATTTCTGAATTTTTTGGAAAGCAATCAGAATTTAAATATCCATTATACCTTTCCATAAAATTTCTCTTTGGATGTTTATCAGGTAAACTTGGATCATCTTTAGCATAAAGATATGCATTGATGCTTTCTTTAGACATATAAACTTCATCAAGTTGTTTTTCTAATTCTGAATTCATTACCTCTAAAGATTTAGGTAAAATAAAATTTGGGATAGTTGAACAACTATATTGATCTAATTCTTCCTTACATTTTTTTACTAAATTTTTAATGATTGGAGAATTTAAATCGTGAATAGGATATTTTTTTAAATCGACAATAGTATTTAATCTATCGTTCATTAAAGGTTATTTTAATTTACCCTCTTCTCTCATTTGAGCTCTAATTTTAGTAGCTGAAATTTTTTGAGTTTCTTCATCTAAAACTATCTCCTCAATTTTGTAACCAACGCCTCTTCCGTAACAAATATTTGTAATATTAGGAACTAACATAATTTTAAATTGACCTTCAAATTCAGGATTTAATCTTTCTTCAATATTTTTTTTTACAGTTTCAAAATCAAATGGATTATCATCTACTCCTTGCACATCTCTTATTTGAATACAAACTTGTCCTGTTTTTTTAATTATTTCTTTAAACAGTTTATAGTGCCCATCATGAAAGGGTTGCCATCTTCCTAACATTTGCGCTGTAGGTTTTTTATTATCCCATTGATATGTCATTTTTTAATCTCCTCAATTATTAACGGTGCCCATTTCTTAGCATCCTGAGTTGTTACATGGTAGTCAAAGTTTTTTGGATTAACAAACATTTGGTTAGTATCTTCAAATCTACCTTTTTTTATTGTATCTACCCAAATTCTAAAATCTGCTGGAAACAAGCTTCTTGCCTCCGGTGTAGGAGCAACAAAATCTGCAATTACATAATGACCCTCGGCTTTTAATTTTAGAGCAAATTCAGCCATTCTTTTAGCTTGTCTTACTCTACCTTCCTCTGAAAAATCCCAATCATCAGCTGCTTTTCTGACTTCATCAGCATTTAATCTTTTAGCATTTAAATGAGGTGCCATTTCATTTGCTAAAGTTGTTTTACCTGCACCAGGTAAACCCATAACCAAAATAATTTTCATTAAATATCTTCTAACGGATTATGGGACATTAATTCAAGTCCATTTTCACCTATAAGGTATTGTTGCTCAAGTTTAACACCTTCTTTACCACCTACTTTACCAATATAACTCTCAACTGTTATAGTCATATTTTTTTGAAACATTCCACTACGTTCACCACCATCTGTTGGATATCTAATTGCAGGCCACTCATCGCAAAGACCTATTCCATGTACCATTACAGAGTATCTATTTGGGTAGTAATCTTCAGGTAAAACCCATGATTTATCTGTGAATTCTTTAAAAGATAAACCATCTTTAATTAGTCTTGAATTGTAATCTATTTGTTCAACAGCCATTGAATATAATTTTTTTTGTTCCTCATTAAATTTATTACCAACTACAAATGCTCTAGAAATATCTGCACAGTATCCATAAGGTCCTACCATGTCTGTGTCAAAAGCAACTAGTTCACCATCTTGAATGACTTTGTTTCCACATTCTTGCATCCAAGGATTTGTTCTTTCTCCTGACGCTAATAATCTACACTCAATCCATTCACCATAATTTTCTATATTTGTTTGATGAAGAATTGACCATAACTCATTTTCTGTCATTCCTGGTTTTAATTGTTCTCTCATTTTAACAATGCCCATTTCAGCAACATCTATTGCTGATCTCATACATTTAATTTCTTCAGATGATTTAATTACTCTTGCTTGTTCTAAAATTAATTTAGCATCAACCACTTGAATTTGTTCTTTATTTAACGCAGAAACCGCAGGACCGTTTAAAACATCAATGGCAATTTTTTTTGATTTAAAATATGATTTAGATAAATCTTTAACTTCATTAATCCATTTTTTTAATTGCTCTTCAGATTGATCTCCGTTACTAAAATAATCCCAAGTTATTGCTGGTCTCAATTCATCTATGAGATGAAGATGCTCAGATAACTTTTCACAATTAAAATATTCATAAAGAATTACTGGACCATTAACTGGAACAAAGCAGTATCGAGTTAAATTATGCATATTATAAACACTCATGTTTACTGTGTCTAATGCATATCGAACATTTACTGGATCAAATAAAAAGCAAGCTTCTAAATTATTTTTTTCTAATTCTTTTCTAACTCTATCTAAACGATATGATCTAAGTTTATCAAAATCTATTTCATCTTCTCTTAATCTTTTTTTGGTAATAAAATTCTGTTTTGGTTTAAATTCTGGAGCTATTTTTCTACTAAATCTCATTTTGTAACTTTATAAATTCCTAACCATGCGTTTACATTTTTACTTGCAATGTAATCTGATTTAAAGAAGTCTTTTTCTTCCCACAATTTATTCTGTTTAAATTGATCTATTTTAGTATCAAAACTATATTTCTTAAAAATACCCTCATTTATAGTGAAACCTATATAGCCACCTGATTTGGTAATTCTTAAAAACTCATCTAAAGCATTATTTTTGACATGACCAAATGTGAAGGTTCCAACGCATAACACACTATCATAAGTATTATCTGCTTCAGGAATTTCTTTATTTAAATCTAATTTACTTAATTTTTTGTAAAGATTTTTTGGAACTGAATTTAAAAGATCTTGGGATAAATCTATTCCATGAAAATTATTAAATCCAAATTTCTCTAATTCTTGCGCAACTAGCCCTGTACCACAACCCGCATCGAGTATTAATGCATCTTTATTTTGCTGATGTTTTTTAAAAGCTGCAGCTGTTTCTTTTGGACCTGTATAATTCCAATCAATCATGTCTTTATTATATTTGTTATTTTCAGCCCAATCTGCGTAATAATTCATTACGTCTTCTGTTTTATCTAATTTATAAATGTTTAAATTTTTAGATACGTCTTTGTCTTGATCAGACATTAGCTTCTCATTTTTTGACCACTTGGATCATAAAGTGGTTCTTTAATAATTGAGCAATTAAATAAATCTCCATTTATCTCTACTTGCACTTTATTTTCAGATTTAAATTTATCCTGATCTACAAAAGTAAAGGCAACACTCTTATTTACAAAGTGTGCAAAACCACCTGAAGTAACGTAACCTATACTTTGATCTCCATTCATAACAGCTTCATTATTTGTTACATCAATATCATTAGTTTCAACAATTAAAGGTATAAGTTTGTTTGAAGAGTTTTCCTTTTGTGCACTTTCTTTACCTATAAATTCTTTATCCCAATTGATAAAAACATCTAATCCTGTTTCTTTAGCGGTAAAATCTGGTCTATAATCTAATGTCCATGCTCCCCAATTTTTCTCAAGCCTCATCGACATTAATGCTCTTCCACCAAAGGGTTTAATGTTAAATTCTTTTCCGGCTTCAATTAGTTCTTCGTATAATTTTAATTGATAATGAGGTGCCACATATATTTCGTAACCAAGCTCTCCAGTAAATGAAATTCTATTCACTAATGCAGGAACTCCTCCAACAAACATTCTTCTAGAATCTCTAAATTTAAATTTTTCATTTGAAACATCGTCTCTTACAATTTTTTCTAAAACTTTCCTTGAGTTAGGTCCTGCAATAGACAAACCATGATACTCATCAGATCTATTAGAATAATTTAAATTAAATTTATCTAAGTGACTTTCAAACCAACGTCTGTGCATTTCTTGAGCAGCACCAGATCCAAATACCATAAATTCATTTTCATCCAAGCAAGCAACTGTTAAATCTCCACACAATTTCCCCCTATAAGATAACATTGGTGATAAAGATATTCTCCCAGGTTTAGGAAGTCTCCCAGCCATTATGTGATCTAAAAATTTTCTAGCATCTGGGCCTTTGAACTCATGTTTTGAAAAATTTGCAACCTCTATCAAGCCAACATTCTCTCTTACATTAATAACTTCTTTTGAAACATAATCGTGTGATCTTGATCTTTTAATTGTAGGTTCTTCATGAGCATCTTCTTTATTATTTGCAAACCACAAAACATTTTCTAATCCAAAACTATCTCCCATCACAGCTCCTTGATTAACAAATCGATCATAAAGTGCCGTTGTTTTTTGTTTTCTTCCTTTTGGTAAAGTTTCATTAGGAAATGTCATAATAAATCTTCTTTCATAGTTTTCTGAAGATTTTATTGTTCCATATTGTGGTGATGCATAATCTCCAAAACGAGCAACATCCATTGCCCAAACATCAATTGAAGGTTCACCGTCAATAATCCATTCAGCAATACATTTTCCAACACCACCCCCTTGGCAAAACCCAGCCATAACACCAACTGCAACCCAATAATTTTTCATTCCAGGTACTGGACCAATCAATGGACTTCCGTCTGGACCAAAAGTAAAAGGTCCATTCACAATGTTTTTTATTCCTGCACGCTCTAATGCTGGCATTCTCTCAAAACCAATTGCTAATCGATCTTCAATATTATCTAATTTTGGCTCAAGTAATTCATGTCCAAAATTCATTGGAGTTCCTTCTACTTTCCAAGGAGTTGATTTTGGCTCGTAAGTTCCAAGCAACATACCTTTTCCTTCTTGTCTAAAATAAATATTTCCCTCAAAATCTGTTCCGATAGGCAATCTTTGATCTCCCATTGCTTCAATTTCTGGAATAGGTTCGGTGATTAAATAGTGGTGTTCCATTGGCTGAACTGGAAGATTTATTCCTGCTAATTGACCAACTTCTCTTGCCCATAAACCACCCGCATTAATTACTATTTCAGCATTAATGTTTCCTTTCTCAGTAAAGACATCCCAAGTTCCATCTTCTTTTTGTTTTGTGTCTTTTACGACAGTGTGGGTGTAATATTTTCCACCATGAACTTTTGCGGCTTTTGCAAAAGCATAAGTAACACCTGATGGATCAACTTCACCATCAATAGGATCCCATAAAGCTAGTAGATATCTTGAAGGATCAATTAAAGGATGTTTCTTTTTCACTTCTTCTAAAGAAATAAATTCTTGGTCAAGTCCCATGTATCTTGCTTTTGATCTTTCTCTCTTTAAATAATCAGCCCATACTTCATTTGATGCTAAGTAAAAACCTCCACTAGGTTTAAATCCTGTTGAATGACCGGACTCTTTTTCAATCTCTTTATATAAACCAATTGTGTAAGCCATCATCCGAGAGATATTTGGGTCAGAAGAAATTACATGAACATTTCCAGCAGCATGCCACGAAGAACCTGATGTTAATTCATTTCTTTCAAGTAAAATACAATCTTTTAATCCAAATTTAGATAAATGGTAAAGAATAGAACACCCAACTACACCGCCACCTATGATTACAACTTTGGCATACTTTTCCATTAATATTTAATTTCTTTATTTACTTTTTTTAAAGATTTATCAGTACCATGATGAAAATGTTTGCTCATGTCCGGCATGTATTTCATTGAAATTGGTTTTTTACCAATTGCAACAGACATTTCTCTTACATGATGAGCTTCAGCACCACAGCATATACCAATAAAATTTATTTTATTTTCAACACACGCTTTTGCAAATTCTGCCATTTCAAATCTGTTGCAAAATAAATTATCTAAAGCTACGGGAAATGCATTCCCACCAGGAATACAATCACAACTATGATCAGTAATATTTAAAAAACCAGGTTCTTCCTCAGTGGTTCTGTAAGGAACTGGAAGTCCTGATACATGACAAGAAACTTTGTCTCTAACTTTTTTTAAAAGTTTCATCGTCATCTCTGGTCCTCTATAACAATTTAGACCAACTACATCGGCACCTAGATCTTCCATCATCTTACATGCATCTTCAGCACTGTGTCCTTCTCTAGTTTTATCGCCTCTGGGAATTGCAAAATTACAAACTGCAATTAGCCCAGCGTCCTTAATTGCTTTTAATGCAATTTTCATTTCATCAGTCCAACTAATTGTTTCAGCAATAACAAAATCAACTCCAGCCTCTTTTGCCCAAGCAACTTGTTCTTCATACATTTGTTGACATTGTTTGTGGGTATTAGGATCACCAGGATCAAATACGTTTGTGTTTGCAACATCTCCACAAACCATCAAATCTAAATCTTTAAATTCAGCTGCAGCGTCTTTTGCAATTTTAAGAGCGCCTTTTTGCATTGGTTCTAACAAATGTTCTTTACCAATTATTCTTAGTTTTTCTCTATGACCATAATAAGTAAATGCCTGAACTACATCTGAACCAGCTCTGATAAACTCTCTATGTAATTGAGTTACTACTTCAGGATGCTCCAACACAACCTCAGGAACAAATGGACCTGCTGAAAGATAACCTCTTCTTTCCATTGCAAAAAGGTATCCTTCTGCACACATGATAGGACCCTCATTTAACCTTGTAATTAAATCTTTTTTCATAATTTATCCTTTCATTTTGTTAAATTTGTTGCAACCCATTTGTGAAACATCAAAGTAGGCGTATCCATTACAGGCGAAAAATTTCCACCATTGTAAGCCGGTGAACTTCGCCCTTTTTGCATTCCTTCTATTGCAGTAACATCTTCGTTCATAACTTCGCGCCAAAATGCAAAATTTTTTTCTCTTATACCTTTAAACTCGTCGCTCGAAGCGCTTTCGTCTCCAATATAATATAATTCAAAATGCTCCTTTGTCTGATTATTTGAAATTGGTTCTAACCAAAACGCATAAAAATGGTCAATATGAATTCCCAGCATTACATTTGGATATAATGATACATATTCAGATTTTTTAGATACATCACTTGGCCAATTTGGAAAACATTTAAATTTTATATTCCCATCGAACTGTTGTGAATATTTATTACTTCCTTGTCCTGAAAAATTAAAATTTTCATCCTCTATGTGGTAATGATCTGAAATATTTGAAACTCTATTCAGCTCTGGATGTATCCATGGCAAATGATAGCTTTCGCAATAATTCTCAATAGCAAATTTCCAATTACTATTTACGATCATATTAAAGTAACCATTGTCAGAAGCATGTCTTATTGATTGTTGGTCTTTTTTAGAAATAAACTTAGACCATCTATCTTCTAAGGGTTTAATAAATTCTTCAAATGGTTTTGCGTTAGAATTAATATTTATGAAGATTAAATCCATCCAAACTTTTGATTTTATTTCTTTCAGGTTGCTATTATTTTTATCAAATCCTCCTACATCATGTTTTCCTAACCCACCTATATGAGGAGTAACAGTTAATTTGCCATTAAAATCATATGACCAGGAATGATAAGGACATCTTATTACATTTTTTAATTTACATTCTCGGTCAACTAATTTGAAACCTCTGTGACTACAAACATTGTGAAAAACTTTTATTTCATTCTCTTTGTTTCTGACTATCAATATTGGAATATCTAAAAGATTAAAAGGCTTTGCGTCACCAGGATTTGGAACAGAGCTTGCAACACCAACCATAGTCCAATTATTTTTAAATACTTTTTCTTTTTCAAATTCTAAATAATCATGATTCAAATAACACTCATTAGGTAACCCATGAGCTTTCTCTATAGGATTTTTAACAACTTCTATTTTTTTAGGATCTAAGATGTCTGATAATTTTTTATTTAAATTCATAAACCTCCTTTAATTAATTAATTAAAAAATTAATTTAGGGTTTAAAAATTACGACTCTCTAATAATGATTTGCTGAAAAACTGTTTTACAATTTAAAATATAAACAAACTCTTTGAAAAAAAAATTTGCTGAAAATTTCATTTAAAAACCATAACTAAATTTAATGCATATTTAAAGACAATTTGACTTCAACTTAAAATTGAATTTAATTTGCAATATTTCTCTCAATATGTTCAATTTGTTTTTTAAATGAATCAAATATTGGGAGATATAATGAAAATTAAAAGAATACTTCTTTCCCTAGCCGTTGTTTTTGGTCTTACTTCTTTTGGAAGTGTAGCTAATGCTGCTTGTGGAAATATAACTATCGCTAATATGAACTGGGCCTCAGCAAACTTCATGGCTGAAGTTGATAAAATTATATTAGAAGAAGGTTATGGATGTTCAGTAGAATTGGTGCCAGGTGCAACAATGCCTACATTTACATCTATGCAAGAAAAAGGTGAGCCAGATGTTGCTCCAGAATTTTGGGCTAACGCTGCAATAATTGCATTGAACAAAGCTGTTGATGAAGGCAAAATGCATTCAATCAATAAGGCTCCAATCACTGGTTTAGGTGAAGGTTGGTGGGTATTACCTGCTACTCTAGAAAAGCATCCTGAACTAACAACTGCTGCTGCAATTTTAGAAAGACCAGATCTATTCCCTCACCCTGAGGATCCTTCAAAGGGTGGATTCCACATTTGCCCTCCTGGATGGAACTGTGAATTAAGTAACAGGAATCATTTTAGAGCTTGGGGCATGGAAGAAAAAGGTTGGGCAATTGTTGAAACTGGTTCTGCTGCAGGACTTGATGGTTCAATTGCTAAGGCTGCTGAAAGAGGAGAAAATTGGTTTGGTTACTATTGGTCACCAACAGCTTTAATCGGAAAATATGATATGAGAGCTGTAGACATGGGTGAATGGGGCGGTAAAGACAACTGGGACAACTGTATAGTTTTACCAGAGCAAGAATGTGCTGACCCTAAAAAAACTTCATGGGTTAAATCAGAAGTTTTCACTATCGTAACAGATAATTTCAAAAACACAGCTGGAAGTTCTGGTATGGATTATTTCAAGAAAAGAACTTATCCTGGTCCAGTAATGAACGGTATGTTAGTTTGGATGGGTGAAAACCAAGCAGAAGGTGCTGATGCTGCAATTGAATTCCTAAAAACACAAGAGGGTGTTTGGTCTAAGTGGGTTTCAAGTGACGCTGCTGCAAAAATTAAAAAAGCACTTTAAATAAATAAAATTATCGAACCCGTTGAAAAACGGGTTCGATATTAAAAAAAAATTTATGGATTTCTTTACTAAAATTCCAGTAATGGATAGGACAGCCTTAAGAGAGTTAAAAAAAGGTATTGATTTTAGCTTTAAAGAATTTTCACGAGCGTATGGAGATGGGATTGAAGGTTTTTTTGATCCCCTATTATATTTTTTAATTTGGCTAGAAAAACTTTTAGTAAATAGTCCTTGGCCTATTGTTATTGCAGTCTTTGCAATATTAGCATGGATAGGTTCAAGAAGTATAAAATTAACTATTGGAACGATTGTTTGCTTTTTGATAATTGGCTATTTTGGTATGTGGAAAAACTGTATGGCTACTGTTGCTATTATATCAGTTTCAACGTTAGTTTGTATTGTAGTTGGAATTCCAATAGGAATTTTAATGTCTAAATCTTCAAGAGCAGAAAAAGCAATTTTACCCATATTAGATATGATGCAAACTATTCCAAGTTTTGTTTATTTAATTCCTATAATAATGCTACTCGGTATAGGAAAAGTTCCAGGGCTTTTAGCTGTTTGTATTTATGCCTTACCTCCAATTGTAAGGCTAACCAATCTGGGGATTAGAGAAGTAGATAAAGAAACTCTTGAAGCAAGTGAGGCATTTGGAGCAACTCCAATGCAGAAACTTAAATCTGTTCAAATTCCATTGTCACTTCCAACAATTTTTGCTGGGATTAACCAAACGATCATGATGGCTTTAGCAATGGTAGTAATTGCATCAATGATTGGTGTAAAAGGCCTTGGAGTGCCTATTTTACAAGCAATTTCTAATCAATATTTGGCATTAGGAATGATGAATGGTTTAGCTATTGTAGCCTTAGCAATTATCTTCGACAGGGTCACTCAGCAGTACGGTCAAAGAATTCAAAAGCACAGAGGTCAGCTTAAAAAGTAGACCAATTATCATAATCGAATTTTCTAGACTCATATTTCAAAATCAATAAAGATCCGAATTATGAATTTTTCTTTGGAGATAGGTCCTAAAACAGATCTTGAAACTGTGCCTCCATTAAGTGATGTCTATATCACTATGCTTCCAGGAGGAGATTATAAAGAAACAGCAGATAAAGCAGCTGAGCTTGTAAAAAAAGGATTTAATCCAGTTCCACATTTTCCGGCAAGATCTATGGGAGATGAAAATGAGCTTAAGGATTATGTTACACGATGTAAAGATGCAGGCGTCAAACAAGCTTTAATTATTGGAGGAGGAAGAGAGCCTCTTGGAAAATTTGATAGTTCATTTCAACTTTTAGAAACAGGTTATTTTGAAAAAATGAAAATAGGAATAGCTGGACATCCTGAAGGGAGTCCTGATATATCCGACACAGATTTAGAAAAAGCAATGATAGATAAAAAGCCTTACGCTGATTATATAGTAACACAGTGGTTATTAGATCCTCAGCCTATCATTGATTTTATTTCTAAACAAAGCGTGCCAGTGCATGTTGGAATCACTGGGCCCTTAAAAATATCTAGCTTAATTAAATTTGCTAGTATTGTTGGGGCAAAAAATTCCTTAAACTTTCTTAAATCTAATTTTAGTAAGGCGTTAGATTTATTGAAACCTAAAGACCCTAATGATTTAATTGGGAAAGTTAAATCGCACACTGATAACTTCCACATTTATACATTCGGCGGCTTGAAGGAAACTAACAAGTGGTTGAGGGAGAATAGTTATGTCTAATGAATTTGACTATACTAAATTAAAACATGTTACTTCTGTTGATCAGTCAGACAGAGAAGTACCATACAACTTAAGACAAAGTGGGCCAACAAAAGTTGAAATGTTAATTTCAACAAGGGTAAGAAAATCACCTTATTGGCATTTATCAATGCAGGCAGGTTGTTGGAGAGCAACTGTATACAATCGTATTTATCACCCAAGAGGTTACGTAAAACCTGAAGATGGTGGAGCTATGGTTGAATACGATGCAATCGTAAACCATGTAACAATGTGGAACGTAGCTGTTGAAAGACAAATAAGAGTTAAGGGTCCAGATGCAGAAAAATTTACTGATTATGTAATCACTAGAGATGCAACTAAAATTTCACCAATGAGAGCAAGATATGTAATTCTATGTAATGCTTATGGTGGAGTTTTAAATGATCCAATTCTTTTAAGAATTTCTGAAGATGAATTTTGGTTTTCATTATCAGACTCTGATATTGGTTTATATCTTCAAGGTGTAAATGCAGATGGAAGATTTGATTGTAAAATTGAAGAAATTGATGTCAGTCCAGTTCAAATTCAAGGTCCTAAATCAAAAGCATTAATGAAAGATTTATGTGGAGATCAAGTAGATTTCGACAATATGCCTTTCTATGGATTAGCTGAAGCAAAAGTTGGTGGAAGAGACGTTGTGATTTCACAATCTGGTTTCTCAGGAGAAGCTGGTTATGAAATTTATCTAAGAAACTCTACTTTATATGCTGAAGATATGTGGAATGCTGTACTTGAAGCTGGAAAAAAACACAGCTTGATGGTCATTGCTCCCGCTCACCACAGAAGAATTCAAGCAGGAATTCTTTCATGGGGACAAGACATGGATCAACAACACAATCCGTTCCAATGTAATTTAGGTTATCAAGTTTCTTTGTCTGGAAAAGGAGAATGGAACAAAACCGCTGATTATGTTGGTAAGGCTGCACTAGAAAAAATGAAAGAGGAATTAAAAGCAGGTAAAAAACCATACAAACTTCAACTAGTTGGTATGGAATTAGGTGGTAAACCTATTGATAATTATGCACCTGACTTTTGGTTAGTTTCTCCTGAAAGTGGTGGAGATCCAGTAGGATTTTTAACATCACCATGGTGGCATCCTGAAAAGAAAACGAACATTGCAATGGGATACGTTCCTTTTGATGGAACATTAAATGCAAATGGCTTTCCAAAAGGAAAAGTAGGAACTAAATTTAAAGTTCATTTACCTGCAGAATATTCGGACACACCTGGAACACCTGTTGATGCTGTAGTAGTGGATATTCCATTTAAAGAGTCTTTCAACGCAAATACAAGAGAAGTTGTAGAAGGCTAAATCTATTTTAGGGGGAGTGATTTAAGCTCCCCCAAAATTCAATGACAAAAGGGTTTCTAATAGCAGTTTGCATTATTATTGCGATTGCTTTAATAGTATTTCCATTAATCGTTTCTTACAAAGCTCAAAGAAATAAAAAAGATAAAAATTAATGTTTGGTGAATTTTTAAATATCGTTTTCAAATCAATAAAATTAGATAAGACGCTTTATTCTGATAACAAAAATTTTGGTGAAGCTTCCATATATTTTGCAGGCTTAATAATGATTTTAGATGGAGTTGCTGGTGCAGTAGCAGCTAACACTGTCATTAAAACTGCAATAGGAATGTCAGGTCTAACAGCAATAGTTACTTGGTTAATATGGGCAATCTTCATTTTTGTAATAGGTGTTAAACTTTTTCCAGATAAACAAACTAAAATATCATTTAAAAAAGTTCTAACCGCAGTTGGTTTTGCTCATGCTCCTGGTTTATTAAGATTTTTTGCAGTAACTCCAGATTTAATGATACCTATAATTTTTCTTACTCAATTTTGGATTTTTGCAGGTTTGATCATTTCAACAAAAGAAATTTTAAATTTAAAATCTAATTTTAAATCTTTTGGTATAGTCTTATTATCTTTTTTGATAATAGCTTTTCTATCAATTACTTTCGTAATGAGTAGAATGAACATGCTTCCAACTAATCAGATTAGCTAGATTGGAAAAATAGTTTTTGAAACTCTACAGGATTTACAAATTTTAAAGCCAGTTAAAATTAAATTTTGAGATACACTCTCATCCTCTTCTTTACACTCATCACAAATATTATTTAAATCTTCACTGTATTCTTGATCCTTAATTTCATTAAAATTATCAGTCATTATCTGTTAGGCCTGCACCTGCCCCACCTTGTTTTAAACTCTCGGATTCTTCAACAAAAGTATCTTCGGATAATTTGTACAAATTCTTCCACTCTTCCTCTGAAAAGTTATCAATATTTTCTAGAAAACTGATTTCTAAATGATTTGCAACAGTCGGAAATTCGTAATTAGCAATATTAGAATAGATATTTAAATTTAAATTTAAAATAATTTCTTTTTTATCAAGATTTAGATGAATTTTTTTACCAATAATTTCTGATGCTCTACTTACAAAAGCTAAAAATATTGAAGGGTAAGCAACGTTATTTAGTTCAATTTTTTTAAAAGATTCTAAAGATTTTGATTGATCTAAAAAACTAACTCCAAGGATTATTGGACAATAAGATTTTGCTGAAGGTTGATTTTTTTCTAATATTAGATTTAAGTTTTGAAAACTATTTTCTTTCCTTTCAGAAAAATATTTATTTATATGCTTTATACCTGGAAGACCAAAGGACTCTAATAGTCTTACGCACTTTGCTGTTTCTTCAGCAACTCCCCATGAATATCCAATAGCTTTTGTTGCTCTTTTAACAGTAGTTTCAATTTCACTTAATGATTTCATGTTAAATGCTAGTTTTATAAACCCACTGCTCATCGTAATTTTTTAATTCATGAGGTAAGGGTGCTCCTTGAAACATACAAATTCTCAACCACTTGTCAGATCTTGGGTCAAATTTTAAAGCCCCAAAGAAAGATAGCTTTAATCTCAACATATCAATAGGCATTATGTTTTTACCAATTGTATTATCTTGAATTTCTGAATAAGGAAATTTTTCAATTATAAAAACTCTTCTAATAATATGTCTCAAATCAGAGTTTTTTATTAAAAAGTCAGATACAGTTTGACTATTTTTAGAAACCAATAATATTTCGTAAAGTTTTTTTATGTCTCTCGCTATAGATAAAGGTTGTTCTAATTCTGAACCATGTTCTTCAAATCTATCAGCTAATCTTGGCTCTTCTTTATTTTTTGAGATAAACCAAAAATTTTGATTATTTTCTTTTTTTTCAAAATTAATTTCTAAAATGTTTGGATATTTTTTCTCAATTATATTTCTTAAATCTTCAACAGTCCGATGGGCTGGTATGTTAAAATATTTTTCTTCATCAGAGCTCATTTCTTTTACTAAAGGTTCGGTTATTTCACTATATGGTTCCATCATAATGGATACAACATATTCAATACATTCTTCACATGTTTCTTGCTCAAGCCACTCATAAATACTATTGAAAGGATATTCCCTTGTAAAATCAAAATCATTCTCAATGAATTTCAAAAATTTTTGAACATCTTTTAGTAGATTATTAATTTTATTTTTTTGATACTCACTATCAGTGTTCCAGCTTGTGATATTTGTTAATGATTTTTTTACACAATCAACAAACAGTTCACTATCTTTTTTATTTACATCTTTAATTTCTCTAATTTTTTTTAATGCTATTTCTCTACTTAAGATCCAGTTATTTAAAAGTGTTGGATGATTAACAATAAAAGGTGCCATTCCTAATCCAGTAGAATTTCCAATACCTAGATTTTTAGAGATTTGCTCGTCTAGTTTGACTGCTTTTTTTGGGTTCTTGTGATAAGCAACATTATTTACTTGGTCGAAAGTGAACTGTCTTACAAGATAAACCAGCATCATTTCTAATCTAAATGGTCCGTTAATTTCCTCACGATTTTTTATTCTAAACCTATCTGCTAAACCAAATTTACCAGATCCATAAACAGCAGTAGTTCTGTATAAATAGCCCACTTTTGATAATAAATTTAAATCTGGTTGTAATCCTTGACTTAATCTCTCTGTTACATGATTAAATAAACGTACAGATTTATTCGCTCTTGATAATGTAAGTTCTTTATAAGAAAGTCTTCCTACTTCTTGTTTGGGAACTTCATTTTTTAATCTTTCAATATCTTTTTTACCTGGTACTCCATCATGAAGAGTAAAAGCCGCATCCCATTTAGTAGCTATAACTCTGTCTGATCTTTCCTCATCTTTAATATGATTTGCAAAACAAACTAAAGAATAAACTCTTCTGTCTTTTTTAAATGAATATACTGCCTCACCATAACCATTTTCATCTAAATTAAACAAATCTTGTTTATATTCCCAGTCTTTAAATTCATTCAAAAAACTTCTTAAAAAAGATAATTTAGATTGATGAAAAGATCCCAAACGAGATAATTTCATAATAGTATTTGGATCTCTTAGTTCTACTTGCATAACTTAAATTGATTTATAAAAATTGTACCAATTATTTCCTAGTATCCCATGTGTCTCATCATCTGAAAATCCAATCTTTTTGAGACCTTTTTCTATATTTGCAAATCCTCTTGTGTCTTCAAACCAATTAGGTTGTTTTGGAAAGCCTGGTTTATTTTTTGATCCTTCTCCGTAATTTTTAGTTTTAGTCCAAGTACCATTTCTCATCCACTCCACTACGCTGTCAGGTTGATCAAGACAAAGATCAGACCCTATGCCAATTTTACTTGCTCCCATAATTTCTGCAGTCTTTGCTACCATTTCGCAAAAACTATCAAGAGTACAATTAGTATTTTCTTTAAGGTGATGTGGATATAAAGATAAACCTAACATTCCTCCACTATCACTTAGCATCTTAAGCAAATCTGTAGACTTGTTCCTTTTTGCAGCATGCCAAAAAGAAGGGTTTGCATGTGTAATCGCAATTGGTTTTTCACTTATTTCAATTGCATCCATTGTGCTTTTTTCTGCAGAATGAGACATATCAACAACGATGCCTACTCTATTCATTTCTTTTATTGCTTCTCTTCCAAAATTAGTTACTCCGCTATCAATTTTTTCATAGCAACCGGTAGCAAGAAGAGATTGATTGTTGTAAGTTAGTTGCATAAATCTGCATCCAAGTTCATGAACTTTTTCAACCAAACCTATGTCATCCTCAATTGGTGAACAATTTTGAAAACCAAAAAATATTGCAGTTTTGTTTTTAAGCCTTGCTTTTTCAATATCTTTAAAATCTTTTCCTAGAAATATAAGATCAGAATTTGCTTCAAAAATTTTTTCCCACTTATTTAATTCTATTAGTAGCTCATCATAATCTTCATGATAAACTATAGTTACATGAACTGCATCTAAACCTGCAGCTCTGTTTGTTTCAAAAATTTTTCTAGACCAATTGCAATATTGCAAATTATCGATTTTAAAATTCATAACCAAATAAGATTAATCAATCTAAATTGAAATACTATTAATTTTATTGAAATTTTTGATTAATTTTGAAATAAACAAGAGAGCCATTTTCATGAAAAAAAATACTAATAAAAAAGTTTCAATAGTTATGGGTAGTCAATCAGACTACAAAACTATGCAATTAGCAGAAAAAACTCTTAAACAATTAGGTGTCTCGTTTGAAACTAAAATTGTTTCTGCTCATCGTACCCCAAAGAGAATGTACGATTTTGCATTAAAGGCAGAAAAAAATAATATAGGGGTAATTATTGCTGGAGCTGGTGGATCAGCACATTTACCGGGAATGATTTCTGCATTAACTCAAATTCCAGTTTTGGGTGTACCGATTGAAAGTAAAAAATTAAAAGGTTTAGATAGTTTGCTTTCGATTGCTCAAATGCCAAAAGGGATTCCTGTTGGTACTTTAGCAATTGGAGAAGATGGCGCTATTAATGCTGCATTACTTGCGGCTGAAATAATGGCTATTAATAATTCATCGATCAAAAATAAGTTAAAAAGTTGGAGATCAAACCAAACTAAATCTGTTAAAAGAGCTCCAAAATAAAAATGTCTAATATTACTCTTGGGATTATTGGAGGGGGCCAATTAGGAAGTATGCTTGCAATTGCTGCAAAAAAATTAGGGATAAAGATAATAATTTTTTGTGATGATTTGGAAGCACCAGCTCAAAATTTTTGTGACGAATTTATTGGTGCAAAATATGATGATAAAGAAAAAATAAATGAATTTGTAAACGAAGTTGATATCGTAACTTATGAATTTGAAAACATTCCATATGAAACATTAAATGATATCAACAAGTTAAAACCAGTTTTACCAAAACCTTCGGTAAATAGATTAATTCAACATCGATTAGCAGAAAAAGATTTTGTAAATAAATTAAATATAAGAACGACTAGATATGTCTCAGTTGAAAATCAATCTGATATTGATGTCCTTGAAGATTTTTTACCAGGTATAATTAAAACTACTACATTGGGTTATGACGGTAAAGGGCAACACCCTGTCTCATCATCAGAAGAATTAAAAAATCTTAAATTAGATTTATCAAGAGGATATATTTTAGAAAAATTAGTCAAACTTAAAAAAGAGATATCAATTATTATAACTAGGTTTAGTAATAATAAATATGAAATCTATGAACCTATAGAAAATACTCATGAAGATCAGATCTTAAAACATTCTAAGATACCTGCGGATATAAATGAAAAAATATTTAATCAATCTAAAGATTGGGCAATACTTATTGCTGAAGAACTTAAATATGTTGGCACTCTATGTGTAGAATTTTTTATAGATAGAAATGATAATCTTTATGTAAATGAAATTGCTCCAAGGGTTCATAATTCTGGACATTTAACAATTAATGCTTTTAATGTAAGTCAATTTGAAAATCACATCAGAGCTGTTTGTGGACTTGAACAGATACCTTTAAAAAAATTATCAAATGCAAAAATGATAAATTTACTAGGAGATCAAATATCTCACTACAGAAATTCTCCAAAACTTAAAGATAATGAATTCTTTTTTGATTATTTAAAAAAAGAAATTAAAGATAAAAGAAAAATGGGTCATATCACTATTCTGGAATAATATGTTAAAATCAATTGAAGGAAATTTTGATGATCCAGAAGTTCACAAACTTTTAACTAAGCATTTTGTTGAGCTTAGAGCTGCCTCACCAGAGGGAAGTGCCCATGTTTTAGACATCCCTGGTCTTAAAGTTCCATCAATTAAATTTTGGAGTTTATATAATGATGATCAATTAATGGGATGTGGTGCATTAAAATTTTTAGATAAAGGACACGGAGAATTCAAATCAATCAGAATTCATGATAATTTTAGAAAAAAAGGACACGGTATTATTGTTATTAATCATCTAATAAGTGAGGCAAAAAAATTAGATATTAAAAGATTAAGTATTGAAACAGGTGCTGGAGATTTTTTTATACCTGCCAGAAAACTCTTTAAATCTTGTGGTTTTGAGCCTTGCGAACCTTTTGCTCATTATAAAGTAGATGTTAATTCTGTTTATTTGACTAAATTGATTGCTACAGATTGACAATAAGATTGGCTAATCTATCTATTTTGTTGACAAAACCCATTAAAATCTAAAGAAAGCCAACATTACTTAATTAAAATTTAAGTAATAATTAATATAACAAAAAGTAAGAAGAAATAATATGAGTCTAACAGGTAAAGTAAAATGGTTCAATCCAACCAAAGGTTTTGGTTTTATTGAAAGAGAAGATAAAGAAAAAGATGTGTTTGTACATGTTTCAGCAGTAAGAGATGCTGGTATGAACGGTTTAGATGAGGGTCAAGCTTTGACTTTCGATGTTGAAGATGGTCCTAAAGGTCCTTCAGCAGTTAACTTAAAAACTGCATAATTTCACACTTCCTATTGGCTGAAAAAATTTTATTTTTTAATAAATAATTTTATTCAGCCAGTACCAAATCTTATAAAAAACAACTTTTAGTCAAAAAAATTAATTATATAAGTTGTATTTAAAATAATAAAAAATTTATGATCGGAATTTTAGGTGGAATGGGTACTCAAGCTGGTCTTGATTTTTGCAATAAGCTTGCAGTATTAAACAGAGGTAAAATTGATCAAGAGTATCCTTTATTTGTTTTGTATAACAAATCAAATATTCCTGGAAGACCAGAGTCTATAGGTACTCAAACAAAAAACTTATCAAATCTAAATACAAATAAATCCAATAAAACAAAATATAATAAAGTTTTAAAGAGTCTTCTTCAGGGCTGTAAGTTATTAGAAAAGAATAAATGCAAATTTATTGTTATTCCATGTAATACAGCACATTACTGGTTTGATGATCTACAAAAAAAAATCAACATCCCAATTATAAATATGCCAAAAGAAGTTTTTAAATTTACAAAAAAGAATTGTAAAAAAAATTCAAAAGTTGGTTTATTGGCTACAGAGGGTACTTTAAAAACTGGAGTGTATAATAAATTTTTTGATCAAAGCTATCAATTAGTTAACCCATCTGAAAATCTTCAAAAAAATTCAGTAAATAAAGCAATCAAGTTTGTAAAAATGGGTAATGTTAGAGCTGCTGAAAAAGCTATCAAACCAGCTATAAAATATTTACTAAAAATGAAATGTAAAAAAATAATTTTAGGTTGTACTGAGTTGCCAATTGCAATATTTGCCTTTAAATCATTCAAGAATATTAAATCATCTAAGATATTTTTGGATCCAAATTTAATTCTTGCGCACTCTGCGATGCAGAAACACAAAAGATAAATCGTGACATCTAAAATTGATAAGCCCTACGTTTTAAGAGTTGCTGAACTAATATATTCTAAAATTATTGAGATAAAAAACCAAAATCCAGAAATTAATAACATTCAAGCATTTGAAATTTTTATGACAACAAAAGATTATGATTTAATTAGTTCAGGAGAATTTCATGAAAAATGGATGTCAGAATTAAAAGAAAACAATTTTATTGATAAAGTTACAGGTAAAAAAATTAACGAAGAAACATTAAGACTTTTGGAAATTCAAAAAGATTCAATGGTTAAATTTTTGCTAAAGATACCAAAATTATATTATACAAAAACTCATTTCCCTCTAGAAATATCTCAAAGAGCCTTTAATCATCTCTGGAGAGTTTGTGAAAGTTATGAGATGTGGTGTAAAGAAACTAAGCAAACAAAATTAATTAAATTAAATCTTAATTAATTTAAAATTAGTTTTTTTTAACTTCCTTAAGTCCTTCAATGAATTGTTTTATATCAGCTATAAAGTTGTTTGTGCCATTAGTGGTTTCAATAGTTTCTTTGAAATGTGTGATAGGATATTTACCTGTCTCTTTTTTAACAGCTTTATTAGCTCCATATTGAAATCCTGCTTGCGCAACATTTCCTGTAGAAATAATTGTCATTCCTGGACCAAGAAGAGCAGAAGATTGGAAACAACCTGTTAAAAAAATAAAACTAAAAAGAATAAAATATAATTTTAATTTTCTCATAGACAGATGCTTCAAAAGTTATACATCTGAAGTTTCAACTCAAGATAGAATTTGTTCAAATTGAGTTTTATTATCGAGACTATGAATATTATTAATTTATAAAACAAAAATGGTTAAAATTTTTCCATTTATTTTTATTCTACTTTGGTCATCAGCATTTATAACTACAAAACCAATCATTGATTACAGCGATCCTTTTGCTGCATTAGCCTTTAGATTTGCACTAGTGGCATTTGGTTTTTTAATTTTTTCTATCTATTCAAGGCAGAAAATAATTGTAAGTAAGAGAAATTTTTTACAATCTTTTTTCAGTGGAGTTCTTTTTCATGGATTTTATTTAGGAGGTGTTTTTTACTCAATTTCTATTGGAATGCCTACTGGCCTTGCTGCTTTAATTGTAACACTTCAACCAATACTAACTAATGCATTAAGTGGACCAATACTAAAAGAAAGAGTTTCTGTTAAACAATGGGCAGGTGTTTTACTGGGATTTGTTGGAGCATCAATGGTTCTAGGTTTTGAAATAGGATCAAAAATTCCAACTGCTGGATTAATTGCAACGATTATAGCTTTGATAGCAATAACAAGTTCAACTCTTTGGCAAAAAACAATAAGCAACAACCTACCCTTATCAGTAAGTAATATGAACCAAGCACTTGGAGGGTTTTCATTTCATTTATTAGTTATAATTTTTTTTGCAGATCCTTACATTGAATTTTCAAAAACATTTATAATTGCAATGAGTCATCAAATTTTTTTAGTGTCCTTTGGAGCATTCACAATACTTATGTTCTTAATTAAAAAAAATTCTGCAAGTAAAACAGTTTCAATATTTTTTTTAATTCCTCCTACATCTGCATTCATGGCATGGTTATTTTTAAATGAGAAATTATCTAATTTAGATCTTTTAGGATTTTTTATAGCTACTATTGGTGTTTATGTTGCAACTAGAGATAAATAATTACTTTGCAATATATCCAAATTCTAAAGATGCGTCTGTTATTGAGTGATAAAGAGATTCACCAAAACTTCTTAGTCCAAATATTCTAAATTTATCTGGATCATTATCAAGCATATCAATAGTGACAGACATTCCGTTATAAGTAGAATTTAAACATTGATTTTTTTTTAGCTCACCAAAATTAAATGGGCATCCTTTTTTTAAAACTTCCTTAGCCTCCTTACCTTCAATTTCAATTATTGCTTTTGAGTGAGATATGTCTGTTATTGCAAATTCATTATCATTAAATTTTTGCTCTATTTCATTTAAAGTGTCCTTTTTCTTAGAAACTAAAATCCAATTTCTTGGACCGTTCCAAAGTATTCTTGTGTTATCATTGGAGCTAACTAAAGATTGATTGTCTCTTAAATTTAGGCCATCTACCTGCATGTTGTCTAATGATGAGTTTGAACTTTTATACTGAACTATCTGTACAATTAATAAATTAGTAGTTTCAGATATTGAAAGTAAATTATTATCATCTTTACCTTCGAAATCTCCAAATTGACCTTTTGCATGCACATTATTTAAAGCTGAAATTAAACTCATGATCTAACTCTTTCTCCTTTTGGATCCACATAATGTGATGAAACTATTTCTACTGGAATAACTTTGTTTTTTAATGGAGACATTACAAATAATTTTTCTCCAATCATATTTTTTCCATCTTTTAATATTGCTAATGAAAATGGATTATCATGCTCAACACTCCAACAAGAGGCTGAGATATGACCTAATTTTTTATTCGGTAAAGGAGCGTTAGCGTCTTTAACTAAGTGTGAACCTTCTGGAATACTAGTTTTTTTATCCAATGGAACAACGCCTACAATTCGCTGTCTATCCTCAGCTACAAAAGCTGATCTCTGTAGTGATCTTTTTCCAATAAAATCTTTCTTTTTACTCAATAGCCCTTCTAAAGCATTGTCGTAAGGAATTGTTCTTCCATCTAATTCAGAACCTGCAACATGTCCCATTTCAATTCTAAGTGTAGACAATGCTTCAGTTCCATATGGTTGAATTTGAAACTCTTCTCCAATTTCAATTATTTTTTCCCACATAAATCTTCCGTTATCAGACTCAACATTAACTTCGTAAGCTAATTCACCTGAGAATGAAATTCTGAAAATTCTTGCTTTAACACCAAATAAATCGCCTTCTACATATCCCATAAATGGAAGACCTTCATTGGATACATCTGTTTTAGGAAACAATTTCTGTAATAAATCTCTTGATTTAGGTCCAGCTATAGCAGCTCCTGCCCATTGCTCAGTTGTTGAAACTACATTTACATTAAGTTCAGGCCAAACAAGTTGCAAATAATACTCTAAATGCGAAAGCACATTAGCTGCTTGAGCCGTAGTTGTTGTCATGTGATAGTGGTTTTCTGAAATTCTAGTAGTTGTACCATCATCCATCACTATCCCATCTTCTCTTAACATCACTCCATATCTTGCTTTTCCAATAGGTAACTTCAACCATGCATTTGTGTATACTCTGTTTAAAAATTCAGCAGCATCAGGACCCTTAACGTCAATCTTACCAAGAGTTGTTACATCACAAACACCAACGTTTGTTCTTACATTTTTTGCTTCTCTTTTTGATGCTTCAAACAAAGTTTCGTTTCCTCTTTTATAATATCTTGGTCTTAACCAAACTCCTGCATCAACAAAAACAGCGTTATGCTCTTCATGCCAATTGTGAATTGGAGATTTTCTAGTTGGTTTTGAATGCTTTCCTACTTCTCTACCAACAATAGCACCGATAGAAATAGGTGTATAAGGAGGTCTAAAAGTAGTGTGGCCAACGGAAGGAACAACTTTATTTTCAATCTCAGAAACTAATTGCAATCCATTTAAATTACTTGTTTTTCCTTGATCTGTTGCCATACCTAAAGTGGTATATCTTTTTACATGTTCAATTGATCTATAACCTTCTCTTAATGCAATCTCTACATCAGAAACAGCAACATCATTTTGAAAATCTAAAAATCTTTTATAACTTTTACCTTTTGGTAATGGAACACACCAAAACTTATCGTGTTTAGAATATTTTTTTTCAACTACATTTGGAATAGATATTTCATTATCTTTCTCAGTAATTTTTTTTGATAATTCTTTTCCTTTTTCAAAGGATGTTTTTAAAGTTTCTTCTAATGTAAATACACCATTAGCAGCTCCCAAAGTTGTTTCATTTTGTTTTGAAACTCCTGGAACAAACGCGTCTATCTCTTCATTAAATTTAGTTTTATTTCCTGATTGTGATGCCAAATGAATTGTAGGTGTCCAAAATCCAGAAACACATATACAATCACAAACTATATTTTCTATTTTGCCAAGTGTTTTCTTATCTTCAGAAATAGTTGCTACATCAGCTGATTTTACTTGTTTATAACCTTGTGCTGCAACTACTACATATGAATTTTTAATATTAATTCCTAAATTTTTTGCTTCATCTATAATTTCTGATTGTGGATTTGATCTTGAATCTAAAACTATAGGCTCAACACCATGTTTTTTAAATTCAATTGCAGTTTCATAGCCACTATCATTGTTTGTAAATACTAAAGGTTTTTTTCCAACCAAGACACCATAAACTTTTAAATATTCTTTAGCTGCAGATGAAAGCATCACTCCAGGAGTATCATTATTTCCAAAAACAATTGGTCTTTCAATTGAACCAGATGAAATTAGAACTTCTTTTGCTCTAATGTACCAAAGTCTTTTATTTGGATGATATTTTTTAGTTTTAGGTAAATGATCACTAACTTTTTCAGACATTACTAACATGTTGTGATCATAGTATCCAAAAACTTGAGATCTATTTTTTACTGTTACATTTGGCATCTCTTTCAATTCTGAGATGATACCGTCTGCCCAATCTTTTCCAGATTGGTTACCGATATTCACATCACTCGTTAATAGTGAGCCACCATACCTTGGTTTATCTTCAGCTAAAATAACTTTGGCTCCATTTTTCGCTGCAGAATACGCACTCGCTAAACCTGATGGTCCAGATCCAGCAATTAAAAGATCGCAATACTCATATTTATGTTCGTATCTTTCTTTATCATGTTTTGTTGAAGCTACTCCTAATCCAGCTGCTTTTCTTATAAATGGCTCATAAATTTTATACCAAAAGCTTTTTGGCCACATAAAAGTTTTGTAATAAAATCCTGCAGGTAAAAATATTTTTAAAAAATTATTTATTGCTCCAATATCAAAGTTAACACTTGGCCAACAATTAACACTGCTTGCCTCTAATCCTTCAAATAATTCTTGTTCAGTTGCTTTAATATTTGGCTCCGTTTCACCATTTCTATAAAGTTGAACAACTGCATAAGGTTCATCAACTCCTGCACCAAAAAACCCTCTTGGTCTGTGATATTTAAAACTTCTACCAACTAAATGAACACCATTTGCTAGTAAAGCTGAAGCTAATGTATCACCCTCATAACCAAAATAAGATGTACCATTAAACTTAAAAGAAATTTTTTTATTTCTATTTATTAAGCCACCTGTTTCTATTCGATAACTCTGAGTCATTAAGCAATTTCTTCGTTAGCTTTGTAAGTTTTAAAAATTTCGTGTGTTGCAGTATCTCTTTCAACTTTAATCCACTGTCTGCAACCAGATAAATGCTGCCAAAGTTCTAAATGTTTTCCTCTGGGACTAACTCTATTGTATACGAAATTATCCCAATCTTGATCTGTGACTTCTTTATTTAGCTCAGGTCTTTTAACAGTAGCATCTCCACCATAAGAAAATTCATTTTGAGATCTCATTCCACAATGTGGGCATTTAATATGTAACATTTATGAAATCCAAGTTTTTGTACCAAGACCTTTTTCATCAATAAGATGACCAGTACTAAATCTATTCAAACTGTATCCTGCATTTAATTCATGAACTCTATCTTGAGCAATAGTATGTGCAAATGTCCATCCTGATGCTGGAGTTGCTTTAAAGCCTCCATAACACCATCCACAATTTAAATACAAACCATCAATATGAGTTTTATCAATTATTGGTGAACCATCCATTGACATGTCCATGATCCCACCCCAAGTTCTTAGCATTTTTAATTTACTTAAAAATGGCATCATCGCAATTCCTTCAGTTAAAACATGTTGTAATGTTGGAAGATTACCTCTTTGAGCGTAACTATTGTAACCATCGAGGTCTCCACCCATTACCATTTCACCTTTGTCTGATTGACTAATATAAAAGTGACCTGCACCAAAAGTTACAACTTTATCTAAAACTGGTTTCACGGGTTCAGAAACACAAGCTTGTAAAAGATGAGTTTCAATTGGCAAAGTCATATTTAATTTTTCTGCTAAAATATTTGTGCTACCAGCAACGCATAGACCTACTTTTTTTGCTTTAATGTTTCCTCTAGATGTTCTGATCCCTTTTATTTTTCCTGCAGAAACATCAAAACCTGTGACTTCACAATTTTGAATTATATCTACCCCCATCGAGTCTGCTTGACGAGCGTACCCCCAAGCAACTGCATCATGACGAGCAGTTCCAGCACTTGGTTGCATCAATCCACCAAAGATCGGAAATCTTACGTTGTCTGAAAAGTCAGCCATTGGGATTAATTCTTTTACTTCTTCTCTGTTTAAAAGAACTGCATCAATTCCGTTTAATCTCATCGAATTACCTCTTCTTGCGTACGCATTCATTTGTGCATCTGAGTGTGCAAGATTAATTATTCCTCTTGGAGAAAACATTACATTGTAATTTAAGTCCTGACTCATCTTTCTCCATAGATCCATTCCAAACTCACTGAAAAGACCATTTTCATCATGCATGTAGTTTGATCTGATAATTGTAGTGTTACGTCCAACGTTTCCACCACCAATCCATCCTTTTTCAATGATGGCTACTTTTGTAATTTGATGTTCTTTAGCTAGATAATATGCGGTAGCTAGACCATGACCCCCACCCCCGATTATAACAACATCGTACTCTTCTTTAGGATTTGGGTCTTTCCAAGCTAAATCCCAATTTTGATGACCTGTTAATGCATTTTTAACCAAGCTAAAAATAGAATACTTTTGCATATAAGAATTTTATATTAATGAATTTAAATAGTTCTTATTTTTTTTATATATATATTTTAGAAGTTTCGGAAAATCTCAAATAAGATAATTATTATGCAAAAAAATTTACAATAAAGGATAACGAATGAGTGAAGTAAAATCAGATATACAGATAGCTAGAGAAGCTAAAATGCAACCAATAAATGATATTTTAGCAAAGATAAATGTACCTGATGAAAGCTCTGCGTTTAGTCCTATGGGCAGACATATCGCAAAAATAAATTTAGAATATTTAGAGCAACTAAAAGATAAGCCAGATGGAAAATTAATTTTAGTAACTGCTATTACTCCTACTCCAGCAGGTGAAGGTAAAACTACAACTTCGGTTGGATTAAATGATGGTTTAAATAAAATTGGAAAAAAATCTATTGTATGTCTTAGAGAACCAAGCTTAGGTCCTTCTTTTGGTATGAAAGGTGGAGCAGCTGGTGGAGGTTATGCACAAGTCGTTCCAATGGAACAAATCAATTTGCATTTTACAGGTGACTTTCATGCAATTACATCGGCTCATAATTTATTATCAGCATTAATCGATAATCATATTTATTGGGGAAATAAACTGGATATCGATGTTAGAAGAATTGTTTGGAAAAGAGTTATGGACATGAATGATAGATCGTTAAGATCTATAAATATAAATTTAGGTGGTGTAGCAAATGGTTTTCCAAGAGAAGATGGTTTTGATATTACAGTTGCATCAGAGATAATGGCAATCTTTTGCTTATCAAATGATTTGGAAGATTTAGAAAAAAGAATTGGAAATATAACTATTGGGTATACTAGAGATAAAAAACCAGTTTATGCAAAAGACCTAAATGCTCAAGGTCCTATGACAGTTCTTTTAAAAGAAGCTATCAGACCTAATGTTACACAAACTTTGGAAAATAATCCTGCAATTATTCATGGTGGTCCGTTTGCAAATATTGCTCATGGTTGTAACTCGGTTATCGCGACTAAGACTGGTTTAAAATTAGCAGACTATGTTGTAACTGAAGCGGGATTTGGTGCTGACCTTGGTGCAGAAAAATTCTTAGATATTAAATGTAGAAAATCAAATTTAAAACCAAGCTGTGTTGTAATTGTTGCAACTATAAGGGCTTTAAAAATGCACGGTGGTGTTGCTAAAGATGATTTGAAAAACGAAAATGTTGAAGCTTTAAAAAAAGGGTTAGTAAATTTAGAAAGACATATTCAAAATGTTAAAAAATTTGGTTTACCTGTTGCTGTAGCAGTTAATCATTTTATAAAAGATACTGATAATGAAGTGAAAGCACTTATAGATTTTTGTGATAATTTAGGTGTTAAAGCTAGTCTGTGTACTCATTGGGCAAATGGTGGTGAAGGTACAAAAGAATTAGCAGCTCATGTTTCAGAATTATGTGAAAAAGATGAAGCTAAATTTCAATTTTTATACGAAAGCAAAACACCTTTGTTTAAAAAAATAGAGACTATTGCAAAAGAAATATATAGAGCAGATGAAGTAATCGCTGATACAAAAATTAGAGATCAACTTAAAAACTTTGAAGAAGCTGGATATGGTGATTTACCAATTTGTGTTGCAAAAACTCAATACAGTTTTTCAACAGATCCAAATCTTAAAGGAGCGCCGACAGGTCATGCTTTACCACTTAGAGAGGTGAGATTATCATCAGGTGCAGAGTTTATTGTGGTTATTTGCGGTGCAATCATGACTATGCCTGGATTACCTAGGGTTCCTGCAGCTGACTCTATTAAACTAAATGAAAAAGGTGAGATTGAAGGATTATTCTAAGTTAAGATAATCTAACCAATTCTCTAATTCTCTCATTCTGGAAATTTTATCTAATTTTTTGTTTTCTATTTCTATATTTTTAATGTGGTCATCAATATGATTTTGGTCTTTAAAAGCACCACGTTCTATAAGTCTATCTTTTCTAAAAATAATTAAGTTAATCATCTTGTTGTAAGTAATTTCTGGATGATACTGAAGGCCCCACACATCACAATTTCCAACTTTAAAATTTAAACCTTGAACGTTGTTAATTGGGTTTGAAGCTAGCAGTGTTGAATTTTCTGGAAGAGTTACAACTTCATCAAAATTAAATGCTGGAGTATTAAACTTTTTATTTTTGTTTTTATATAATGGATGATTTAAACCATTCTCATTAATTTCAATATCTTTTGCAATCCCTCGGTGTGACCCCTTCTCTGCCTTTTTTACTTCACCACCTGCAGCGGTTACTGCAACTTGCATTCCCCAACATATCGCTAGAACTTTTTTAATTTTTTTTTGACACTCTTTCATAAATTCTATTTGTCTTAAAATTTCAGGTGTCTTGTTATAAATATTTAAACTACTTCCACCCCAAATAAGACCATCATAACTTTCTAATGGATCAATATTCTCGCTTATATTTTCATCTGAAGATGGATTAACTACATCTATATTTAGTTGATCAGTAAAATGAGAAAGACTATGTTTTAAGCTTTCTGTATGAGTTTGAATACCTGCTTCTGTAAAAATTTTATTTTCCTCTTGTAAATTACCTTCTACTACCAAAATTTTCTTCATTAAAATAAGTCTCCTGAAATACTTTTTTTATACATTTCTTTTAAATCATCTTTTGTTATTTTTTTTGGATTGCCTCCTGTAGATGGATCTTCAAATGCCATTAAAGAGAGTTTTTCTAAATCAATTTCATTACAGTCCATAACATCTGAAAGTTTATGAGGAATGTTTAATTCTTTACGCAAATTTAATATCCACTCTAAAAAGCTTTCAAATGTACTATTTAGATTAAGATAATTACAAATAGATATAATTCTGTTTTCAATAACTGATTTATTGAAAGTTAAAACATAAGGCATAAATATCGCGTTACTTAAACCATGATGTACATCAAACTGTGCATTTATTGGATGACTTAGAGAATGTATTGCACCAAGACCTTTTTGAAAAGCAGTAGAGCCCATGCTAGATGCTGCTAACATTTCAGATCTAGCTTCTATGTTCGTACCATTTTTATAAACCTCTATTAAAGAATTTTTAATTAACCTCATACCCTCAAGCGCGATACCATCTGCCATTGGGTGAAATCCAGGTGCACAAAAAGCCTCGAGATTGTGAGCAAGTGCATCCATTCCTGTTGCAGCTGTTATTCTTGGGGGAAGATCTTTGGTTAAATTTGGATCTAAAATTACAATAGAAGGTAAAATTTTTGGATGAAAAATTATTTTTTTTATTCCTGTTTCTTCATTAATGATGGCTGAAGCTCTTCCTGTTTCTGAGCCTGTTCCTGCAGTAGTTGGAACCGCTATAATTGGAGAAATTTTATTTCCATCAGCTCTTGTCCAATAATCACCTATATCTTCAAAATCCCATACAGGTCTTTTTTGACCGCACATAAATGCTATTCCCTTTCCAACATCTAATGCGCTACCTCCACCAAAGGCAATTACTCCATCACATTTTTTTCCTATATATAAAGAGACCCCATCCATTACGTTTTTTCCGGTTGGGTTTCCTGAAAAATGTGAAAATACTTTTAAATTATCAAAGTCATTTTTTAATTTTTCAATTACTTTTGAAGTCATTAGAAGATTTAAAAGATCTTTATCGGTTACAAAAAGTGGATTTTTAATTTTTAAGTTTAAACAGGCGGTTGTAAGATCTTCTATTTTACCTGCTCCAAACCAAATAGTAGTGGGATAATTCCAAGGCATAAAAAAATTATAATTAGTATAATTATATAGATCTTTTCTATAATTTAATATTAGAAACTATTTATAATTTATCAATTTTTTTTTGCGACAAATAGTAATCGAAATTTTTGTTTGTAATCGATTTGAAAAATACATAGTCTATTACTCATACATAATAAAAGGAGTATAAATGAAAAAGATTATTATCTCATTAATAATGACGTTTGGAATAATCTCTTCAACTTCATTTGCTGGAACTTTAGTAATAAACACAGATACATCTGATGCAGCACCTAAAGCAGCTTTTGAATATATCATTAAAAAATTTGAAGATGAAAATCCTGATGTCACAGTGAAATGGAATGTTTTTGACCATGAAGGTTACAAACAATCTATTAGAAATTTCTTGAACACTGATCCACCTGACGTGGCAAACTGGTATGCAGGAAACAGAATGTTACCATTTGTAAGAGCAGGTTTGTTTGAAGATGTGTCTGATATTTGGTCTGACTCAGGTTGGGTTGATGGAAACTTAAGTGAAAATATGGAGCATGCTAAAAAATCCATGACAATTGGTGGCAAGCAATGGGGAATTCCTTATACTTACTATCAGTGGGGAGTTTATTACCGAAAAGATATTTTTAATAACTTAGGTATTAGTGTTCCAAAAACTTGGGAGGAGTTCGTTAAAGCTTGTGAAACAATTAAAGCAAGTGGAGTAACACCAATAACTATTGGATCAAAATATCTATGGACTACTGCAGGAGTATTTGACTACTTAAATTTAAGAACAAATGGATATGAATTCCATATGGATCTTACTCTAGGAAAAGTTCCTTATACTGATGCTAAAGTTCAAGCAGTTTTTGATAAATGGGATGAATTAGTTAAACCTGGTTACTTTTTAGAAAATCATGCTGCTCTAAGTTGGCAAGAAGCTCTAACACCAATGATTAATGGTGAAGCTGCAATGTATGTTATGGGTAATTTCGCAGTTGCTCCTTTAAAAGAGGGTGGTTTAAATGATGATACTTTAGGTTTCTTTCAATTTCCTGAAATAACTCCGGGTATTCCAATGGCTGAAGAGGCACCTACTGATACAGTGCATATACCATCAAAAGCTAAGAATAAAACTGATGCAAAACGTTTCTTAATATTTATGTCTCGAGCAGATGTGCAAGAAGAGATTAATAAAATATTAGGTCAGCTACCTATTAACAAAAACTCTGGTGTTAAAGAAGGAGATCCTTTCTTATCAGCAGGATTAAATATGCTTAATAATGCTTATGCAATGGCGCAATTCTACGATAGGGATGCTCCAGCTCAAATGGCATCAGAAGGTATGAAGGGCTTCCAAGAATACATGTCTAATCCAGACAGAAGACAAAAAATCTTGGAAAGATTAGAAAAAGTACGTCAAAGAGTTTATAAATAAACTTTTAATTTAACTTAGGGGCTTATTGGCCCCTAAGTTTAAAAATCGATTTCATCAATTTTTAAAATAGAACTAAATGGAACTAAATAATTCAAAAGCAAAAAGAATTACTTGGTGGCAAAGAAATCAAATTAAAATAAGCCCATGGATTTTTTTAGCTCCAGGTTTAATATTTTTTTTCATTTATGTAATAGCTCCAATATTTGTATCTATTGGTATATCTTTTTATCAATGGGATGGCCTATCCCCTTCGATATATGTTGGTCTACAAAATTATGTTGAGCTACTAGATGATGAATATTTTTATATTTCACTTTGGAATAATCTTAAATGGCTAATATTTTTCATGCTAGCTGTTCCGATTGGTCTAGGGTTAGCGATATTTTTAAATCAAGTTGTTTTTGGAATAAGATTAGTAAAATCTCTATTTTTTTTCCCATTTGTTATATCTCAAGTGGTTATTGGTCTAATATTTACCTGGTTTTACCAACCAAATTACGGGGTGATTGCACCCTTTCTAAATTTCATTGGGTTAGAGGGATTTTCAATTCTTGCAAATGAAGATACTGCTACTTATGGGATAATATTTGCAGGTCTATACCCTCAAATTGCTTATTGTTTAATTTTATATTTAACAGGACTTAATAATATTAACCCTGAACAAATCGAAGCTGGAAGAATGGATGGTGCTAAAGGGTTTCATTTATTTTGGAACATAGTACTCCCACAGCTTAGACCCGCAACTTTTCTAGCAATTGTAGTTACTGTAATTGGTGCACTAAGAAGTTTCGATATGGTAGCAATAATGACTCAAGGAGGTCCTTATGGATATTCAAATGTCTTGGCGTACTACATGTTTGAGCAAGCTTTAAGTGAATATGGTTACAGAATGGGATACGGGTCAGCAATAGCAACTGTTTTATTTACAATAATGATGTTTTATATTTTGTTTTTCATATACAGAATGTATCGAAATGAAAGAGAGGATAATAACTAAATGTTCCCTACTCCTATTCATCAAAGACCAGTTGTAAATCAATATATTTATAAAATATTTTTACCTATCTCATTAATTATTTGGCTGATACCAATATTTGGTATTTTAATGACATCTATCAGAGGCCTGGGAGATATTACAGCTGGAAACATGTGGGGAACACCAAGTGAATTTTTACTTTTTTCAAATTTACACGATGTTTTTACTAACACTCCAATGATTAAATATACTCTAAATAGTTTTAAAGTAACTATACCAACAATGTTAGGAGCAGTTGCTTTAAGTTGTATGACTGGCTTTGCTCTTGCAAACTATAAATTTAAGACAAATTTAACAATATTTTTTATTTTTATAGCTGGAAACTTTGTTCCATTTCAAATTTTAATGATACCAGTTAGAGATCTTACTTTTAAGATTGGTCTCTACAACACCATTACAGGATTAGTATTATTTCACGTAGCTTTTCAAACAGGCTTTTGCACACTTTTTATGAGAAATTTTATTAAAGCTCTACCTCAAGAACTTATTGAAGCTGCAAGAATGGATGGAGCATCTGAATTTAAAATATTTTGGAAAATAATATTACCTTTAACTAGACCAGCTATAGCAGCACTTTGTGTATTAATTTTTACATTTATTTGGAATGATTATTTTTGGGCAACTGTCTTAATTCAAGGTGATCATGCAATGCCTATTACTGCTGGATTAAAATCATTGAATGGTCAATGGATTACAGCTTATCACTTGTTATCAACTGGATCCATTGTTGCTGCGATACCTCCCGTTATTATGTTTTTCTTAATGCAAAAACATTTTATTGCTGGATTAACTCTTGGAGCAACTAAGGGTTAATATGATTAAAGTTACATTTATTGGAGCAGGAAGTACTGTATTTATGAAAAATATACTTACAGATATTTTACTTGAAAAAAATTTCAGTAACTGTGAAATAGTTTTGCAAGATATTGATGAAAGAAGATTAAAAACCTCAAATTTAGTCGCAGAAAAAGTTGCAAAATCAATAGGTGTAAATCCAAAAATTATAATTGAAAAAAATCAAAAAAAAGCACTCAGTGGAGCTAACTTCGTAATATTAATGTTTCAAATAGGAGGTTATGAGCCTTCTACAGTTATTGATTTTGAAATACCAGCAAAGTATGGACTAAAACAAACTATTGGTGACACTTTAGGAATAGGTGGAATTATGAGAGGATTGAGAACAGTCCCTGCTTTGTTGTCCGTTGCAAAAGATATGAATGAAGTTTGTCCGGGCGCAACTATGTTGCAGTATGTTAATCCTATGGCAATTAATTGTTTAGCATTGTCTAAATTTGCCCCTGAGCTTAAATATGTTGGGCTTTGTCATTCTGTACAAGGAACTGCTGAAGATTTAGCAAAAGATATTGGTGAGGATATTAAAAATATTAGTTATGAATGTTCAGGTATCAATCATATGTCTTTTTATACTAAGTTTGAAAAAATTAATTCTGATGGAAAAAAAGAAAATCTTTATCCTAAAATTTTTAAAGCTGGAAAAGAAAAAACATTTGGAACCAATTGGGATGGATGCACGAATGAAGTTAGATATAAAGTTTTAGAAAAATTTGGATATTTTGTTACTGAATCATCTGAACACTTTGCAGAATATACTCCTTGGTTTATTAAAAATAACAGAGAGGACTTATTAAGTGAATTCAATATTCCAATTAATGAATATATTAGAAGGTGCAAAAAACAAATTAAAGAGTGGGATCAACAAGAGCAAAATTTATTAGATGGAGAAAAATTTGTTTGTGAGAAGTCTTTAGAGTATGCTTCACGAATAATTGTATCAATTGTAGAAGGAAAAGAAGACACAATTAATGGAAATGTTTTAAATAATAAGTTAATTTCTAATTTACCAGATGATTGTTGTGTTGAAGTACCATGTAAAATAAATAATGAGGGAATTAACCCACAAAAAGTTGGTGATTTACCTATGCATTTAGCAAACCTAATGAAAACTAATATAAATGTACAACAGTTAACTGTTGAAGCTTTAAGAACTAAAAAGAAAGATGCTATTTATCATGCAGCTATGTTGGATCCACTTACTTCTTCTTTATTAAGTTTAGATCAAATAAGTTCTATGGTAGATGAATTATTAATAGCTCACAAAAATTGGATACCAAAATTTAATTAATATGAAAAACAAATTTCCTGATGGTTTTTTTTGGGGAACTGCAACTGCAAGTTACCAAATAGAAGGTGCTATTGATAAAGATGGAAAGAGTAAAAGTATTTGGGATACTTTCACACATACACCTGGGAAGGTAAAAAATAATGAAAACGGAGATACTGCTGTAGATCATTATCATAGATACGAAGAAGATATTGAGTTGATGGCTAATATAAATCTAAATTCCTATAGATTTTCTTTAGCATGGACTAGGATTATTCCGGACGGGATTGGAAAAACAAACTCAAAAGGTATAGATTTTTATTCAAGGTTAATAGACAAATGTTTAGAAAAAAATATTGAACCTTTCATAACTTTATATCATTGGGACCTTCCTCAATCTCTACAAGATAAAGGAGGTTGGGCAAATAGAGACATGACAAATATATTTGCAGATTATTCGGAGGCTGTTGTTAAAAGTTTTGGAGACAGATGTAATCATTTTATCACATTTAATGAGCCAGCTGTTTTTACAATTTACGGATATGTAGATGGATACATGGCTCCAGGATACAAAGATTTAGAGAAGTATTTTGCATCAATACATAATGTTAATCTTGCACATGGTAAAGCTTTTCAAGCAATGAAATCTTTAAAAGATAAAATTAAAATTGGCTGTTCATTTAATATGGCACCCTGCATTCCTGCTACAAAATCAAGTGAAGATCTTCATGCTACTAAATTATTTGATACTTATTGGAATAGATCATTTGCTGACCCTATGTATCTTGGAAAGTATCCAGAATTATTAATTGATGATGTCTCAAAACATATTCAACAAGATGACATGAAAACTATTTTTCAAAAAAATGATTTTATAGGATTAAACCATTATCAACATTATAGAATAAAAGCTGATAACAATAATTTGCTCAAGGCAAGAGGGGCAGTTAATGATGAATTACCTTTTGGTCTTGAAGATAAAGATACAAAGTTAACTCTTATGGGATGGGAAATTGTACCAGATGCTTATTATGATCAAATTATGGATTTAAAAAATAATTATGGGAATCCAGATATTTATTTAACTGAAAATGGTGCTGCATATCCAGATTTAATTGAAAAAAATGGAGAAATTAATGACACGGATCGGATTGATTATTTTAAAAAATATTTAACTGCTGTAAAAAAATCTATCGATGATGGAGCCAAAGTTAAAAGTTACTTTGTATGGACATTCATGGATAATTTTGAATGGGCATTAGGATTTGAAAAGAGATTTGGAATAGTACATGTAGATTTTAAAACTTTAAAAAGAACACCTAAAAAATCATATTATTTTTTCAAGAAACTTGTGGAAGAGAATTCCATTCCACTAGACTTTTAATTTATTAAATCCAAATATAAAGCTGCTGACCAAGAAAAGTTATTAGCACCATAAGGAGTTCCTGATTTACAACTGTAATATTCGTGAAAATTCTTTTCATGTATTATATCTAATGTATGTGATTTGATTTTGTTGGCAAAATCCAAGTCTTTTTCCAATAATCCTTTGTATAAAATCCAATTACAATTAATCCAAACAGGTCCTCTCCAATATCTTATCTCCTCAAAATATTTGCTATCAGGCTTTATTGAAGAAAAGAAATATTTTTCATTAGAATTATACTTTTTTAAACTTTGAATTACTGAGTTATTAATTTCTTTATTTTGAATATCTGCAAACAAAATAAAATAATTTGTAATAGAAGGGATATCTAATGATTGCTTATTTAAAACATCGTATGAATAAAACGAATTATCTTTTTGATTATACAGACTAATCAATTTACTTTCAGTTTTTGTTATTTTTTTTTGAATTGATGTACATTCAATATTATTTTTTGATGCAATATCGACTAGATCTTTACAAGCTTTCAGAAAAAATGAATTAAAACCAATATCAGCGACATTAAACTTTGAAATATCATAGAGTTTTTCAGGATTATATTTTTCATTTCTGAACTGATTTAAAAGAGTAATGTAACAATCATAGTCTCTTTTAAGTGGTCGTACATCACTACTTGAAACATCTAAATCTCTTCTTTTGTATTCAAGATTTTCTTCAATTAAAATTTTACTTAAAGGAAAATCCCATAAAGGTGAATTATCTGTGCCACTTTCCCATGGATGCAATATAGAAACTAAACCAGTATCATTTGGGTCTCTATATTTGTAAAACCATTCTAAATAATTTTTTGTTTTTTTTACTAAATTCAAAATTCTTTCCATTTCACTAGAACTAAATTCATGCTTATCCAACATTAATTTTAAAATACTTGAAACTATAGGAGGTTGAGTTATTCCAGATGATGGAATTTTTTCACCACACTGCCAAGTATTATGGTTTGGAAAATAATTTTCATCCTTATGATGAAATAAAATATGAGGAACCATACCATCAGACCATTGTCCCTCGAACAACTTTTCTAGCTCAACTATTGCGTATTCTTTATTAAAATAAGAATAACCGAGAGCTATATATGCTGAGTCCCAATTCCATTGTGCTGGGTATAACTTATTATTTGTAGGCAGAGTATATCCGTCACGCCTATTATTTAATAAAATATTTTCAGCTTCTCTTTTTAACAAACTCATTAACCCTTAACGCTCCCTGATGTTAATCCACTAACTAAATATTTTTCAAAATAAACAAAAATAAATAAAATTGGCAAGGTTACAACAACTGAACCAGCCATCAAATATTGTCTAGGCGTTTCAGCCCCTACATTTAAAAACTGTATTGCTCTTGATAATGTAAATGAGCTAGGACTATCTAAAAACATTAGTGAAAATAAAAACTCATTCCAGGCAATCATAAATACATATAATGCTACAGAGGCAATTGCTGGTAAGCTTAAGGGTAAAATGATTTTAACAATAATTCCAAACCAATTTTGCCCATCCATTATACCTGCTTCTTCAAGTTCCTTTGGTATACTTTTGAAATATCCTTGGAGCATATAAATTGCAACTGGCAGTGTTGTAGCTGTATAAATAATCAATAATCCAAATACAGAATTTCTTAAACCTAACTGGCTAAAAACAGTGTATAGAGGAATTACAAGTACTATCGCAGGAAACATATAGATAATTAAAATAGAAGTAGACAAAAAGTGTTTTCCAAAAAAGTTCAATCTTGCAACTGCATAAGCTGCTGGGATCCCAAGTAATAAAGTAATTATAACCGTGCCTACTGAGACAATTGAACTATTAAGCATGTACCTGCCAAAATTATATTCGGTAAAAACTATAATATAGGATTTGAATAAAGATTTTATATTTTGTGTAAAATCGATACTAAAATCTAAAGGATTAATTAATAAAAGAGCTTGGGTTTTGAAACTTGTTACTAACATCAAGTAAAATGGGAATAAAATTACAAAAGAAAAAAAAATTATTCCAAATAAAGTTAAAAAATCAAAAAATATAATTTGTGCTGAAAAATCATAACTAAAATGTTTTTTGTTATAATTTGATAGCTTATTAACAAAAAATAATAGGATCAAAAATGTACCTATATAATGCCAAATAGGTAAAGAGCTATTAATAAAATAATCAACTAAAACAAACACAGATGCTAATAAAATTACTTTAAATAACTTGTTTAATTTTTCACTTAAGAAAATTGAAATAATAGAAATTATAATTCCACTTAAAAAATAAAAATTGAAATTTAAAGTTTTAAGTTCAATTCCTTGTAATGTAGAAAGAATTTTCCAAATAGAAATTAGAGAAAATAAAAAAAATGAAGAAATTAAACTGAAAGTAATAATTGATTTAACTCTCATTGGCTCTTTTTCCTATCAGTTTAAAATAAATTAACATGAAAAATAAAAGTAATAGTACAATCACCATTGATACAGCCGACCCCATACCAATATTTCCTATTGAAAATCCCTGTTCATAAACATTTATTGGAAGTGTTCTAGTGCCAGATGCACCACCAGTTAAAAGAAAAATATCTTCAAACTTGTTAAAATTCCAAATAAATCTAATCATGAATAAAATTGAAATCACTGCTGTAATCTGCGGCAATGTTATATTCATAAATTTAGTGTAAGGGCCTGCTCCATCAATATCTGCTGCCTCATAAAGTTCTTTAGGCACTGCTTGAAGTCTTGCTAATATAAAAAGAAAAGCTAATGGAAAATATCTCCAAATTTCAAAGATAATAACAGTTGTTAGCGCTAATCTTAATTTAAATTCAAAACCAAAAACAAAAATTGATACATACTTTTGACCCAATAAATTTATTGGCTTATCTATTATACTATAATTTAGTAATAGATTATTTAAAGTACCGCTATTAGGGTCTAATAAAAGTTCCCATGTAAACGCCAAGGCTACAACAGGAGCTACATAAGGAAACAATAATGTACTTCTAACAAAGCTTCGACCTCTAAATTTTTGATTTACCATTTGGGCTGACAAAATTCCAAAAACAATTGCACCCACTGTTCCAAAAAAAGTATAATAAAATGTTGTTAATAATAAATCTTTAAATTCATAATTTGTGATTACTTTTTTAAAATTTGAAAAAGTAAAATCACTTGTGAGCAGAATATTTTCTGCTTTTCCTTTTAAATTGGGTTTACTTAGTTTAAATTGTTTCTTATCAATTTTTTCACCATTTTTTGTCTCAAAAAAAATTACAAATTGCTCTCTATATTTTTTTGACCAATTACCAAAATCACACTGAACATTATTTGAGGTGACCTTACATCTCTCATCTAAATCAATTGGTTTAACATTGCTTGGGAATTTGTCTTGAAATTTAACATTTCTAATATCTTGAATTAAGGAACTATTTCTTAATTTATAGATAATCTTAATTTTTGTATCTTCGTTTTTAATAGATTTGACTATTTTTTTTGCTCTTGGCTCTGGAATTCTTATATCTTTTAATTGAACTTCTTTAAAACTAATCCAAACGTTTGAAAATATTGGAAATAATACTATTGCAAATACAATTAGAACTGCTGGCAAAGTTAAAGCATAAGCAGTTCTTTTTTCTATTTTTGAAAGTGAATTACTCATAAAAAAAGCGGATAATTAATATTATCCGCTTTTTTCAAAAAATTAAAATTATTTGAATTGCTTTAATGATTTGTTGATCATATCTACTGCTTCATCAACGTCAATTTGATCATCAATATATAATCTTGTGATACGGTTTAAAAATTGAGAGTTGATTATTTTAGAAGCCATCGAGAGCTTACCTTCTTTAACTCCCCATCTGCTTGCAGTATCTAAACCAGCAACAATATTGTTGATAACATCTTCTGAATACAAATCTGTTAAAGCAGCTTTTCTATCAACACCAACAGGCAATTTACTCCAAGCTTTTGTGAAAGCTTCAGGGTCAGTTGAGTTTCCTCTTCTTACTGGAAACTTACCTTCTGGCGCAATTGATAATGTGCTCGTGTAACCTTCGTCCATTGAATACATTATAAATTGTTTTGCTTCATCTGTATCAGCGTCTGCTGTAATTCCAAAATACCTTACATCTGCCCAAGCAGCACCACTTTTATTACCTGGTCCACTAAAGTTAGTTATAAAACCAGTTCTTGATGCTAACTCTGGAGATGTTGGATCATCATTAATTGTTGGTGGAGCTGAATCTCTTAAGCCAGCAAGTTCATCCATAATAAATGGAGACCAAATAATCATTGGAGTTTTTCCAGCAAAGTACAGTTCTCTTGACTGTTTCCAGTATAATTCTCCTGGAGGACTCGCTTTAGCGATTATTTTATAAAACTCTAAAGCTCTTTTTAATTTCCAGCCTTGATTACCACTTTTTACTATATTCACTCCGTTTGCCAACAAAACATGCTCTAAAACCTGACTCATAAAGTTTTCATCTGTTTTAGTTGCAGCAACAAAACCAAACATATCGTCAGATGATAATGCCTCTACTGCTTTAACGATGTTTTCATAACTTGTTGGTGGTTCTAGGCCAGCTTTTTTAAATAGATCTTTTCTATAAACGATCATTTGTGTCCAACCATCTACAGGAACAGCAGCTATCTTAGTTCCTTTTTTAGCCATGTTCAATGCACCTGGTGCAAATGTTTTCTTGCCTAATTCTTTAACTACATCATTGTTAGCATCAACATCTAAAATTCCTGCTTCAGCCCATGGCAATACATATTGTAGTGTATGATAAATTACATCAGGTAAATCACCTGCTGCAGCTGCAGCTGTTGCTCTTTTACCTAACTCTTTTTCATCGATTGGAATAACTTCAACTGCAATACCAGTTTTTGCTTCAAACGCTTTAGCCATATCTTCTTGCTTAGCCATTCTTGCTGGTTGAGTTTCAGTTGTCCAAAACTTGATATCTGCAAAAGCAACATTATTAATAAAAAATGCTAAAGCAGATAATACTATTAATGTTTTTTTAAACATTGTTATCTCCTTATTATTATTTTAATTAAACCTTATTATTTTTAAAAAGAAATTTCTTATGCAATAGTGTCATATCTCGTTTGAGTAAGTTTCAACAAGAAATGAAAAAAACCTTTATTTAAAGGCTAAATTATTGCTATCAAATAAATGACATTTGTTTAGATCGAAATTTAAGCTTAGATTGTCGCCTACGTTAACTTTGCTGGCTCCATCAGTTTGAACTACTAGAGGTTCTCCCTCTTTTTCAAGATACAAAAAAGTAGATGAACCTAATTTTTCAATTACGAATACTTTGCTCTCCCAACATTTTTCACCACTATTTATTAAGATATGCTCAGGTCTGATACCAATCTTTACATTATCTCCAGGTGAAACTTTATCTGAAGTTTTTGGAACAATAATTTTTCCTTGTCCTGAAATTTCAACTTCAGTTCCAGAATTATTGGAACTTATAACTTTAGAATTAATAAAGTTCATCTTTGGAGAACCAATAAATCCACCTACAAACAAATTTTCAGGTTCGTTGTAAAGTTTTAAAGGTGATCCTTTCTGAGAAACAATACCTTGATCTAATACAACTATATCATCTGCAAGTGTCATTGCTTCTGTTTGATCGTGAGTAACGTAAATCATTGTTGCATTTAATTGATCATGCAATTTAGCTAATTCTACTCTCATCTGAACTCTTAAAGCTGCATCTAAGTTAGACAGAGGTTCGTCAAACAAAAATACTTTTGGTTTTCTTGTAATGGCTCTACCAATTGCAACTCTTTGTCTTTGTCCTCCTGATAATTGTTTTGGTTTTCTCTCTAAGTATTCTTCAATTTGAAGAATTTTAGCAGCCTCCATAACTCTTTCAGTAATTTCTTCTTTAGATTTTTTTTCAATCTTTAATCCAAAAGCCATGTTATCAAACACAGTCATATGTGGATACAAAGCATAAGATTGAAAGACCATTGCTATGTTTCTTTCCTTTGGTGGAAGATCATTCACAACTTGTGCGTCTATTGAAATTGTTCCTGAGTTGATCTCCTCTAAGCCAGCTATCATTCTTAACATTGTTGATTTACCACATCCACTTGGCCCAACCAATACAGTGAAAGATTCACTTTTAATATCTAAAGACACGTCTTTGATCACATGCGTAGATCCAAAAGATTTGTTTATGTTAGAAATATTTATCTCTGCCATCTTGAGTTAATAATTATATTGTAATTTTATTTTTAATTTGTTTATATTTAGAAAGCATATTTATAAACTGGAGAAAACACAATGAGTAAAATTGCAATTATTGGAGCAGGACCTTGCGGTCTATCAATGTTAAGAGCATTCGAACACTTAGAAAATAAAGGTGAAAAAATTCCTGAAATAGTTTGTTTTGAAAAACAAGAAGATTGGGGAGGTTTGTGGAACTATAATTGGAGAACAGGTAGTGACCAATATGGAGACCCAGTTCATAATAGTATGTATAGATATTTGTGGTCAAATGGCCCTAAAGAATGTTTAGAGTTTGCAGATTATTCTTTTGATGAACATTTTGGGCAACCAATTCCTTCTTTTCCGCCAAGAGAAGTTTTACAAGATTATATTCTTGGGAGAGTAAGCAAAGGCAAAATTAAAAATAAAATAAAACTAAACACAAGAGTTACAAATGTAACTTTCAGTAATGAAAAATTTGAAATTACTTATCAAGACAAAGCTAAAGATGAAATTTCAAAAAATACATTTGATTATTTAGTTGTTTCTACTGGTCATTTTTCTGTTCCTTTTATTCCTGAATATAAAGGAATGAATTCTTTTCCAGGAAGAATAATGCATTCACATGATTTTAGAGATGCAGAAGAGTTTAGAGGAAAAGATGTGATTGTTTTAGGAAGCAGTTATTCAGCTGAGGATGTTGCTCTGCAGTGTAATAAATACGGAGCTAAAAGTGTAACTATTGGATATCGAAATGCACCTATGGGATTTAAATGGCCTAAAGGTATGAAAGAAGTTCATTATCTAGATAGATTGGAAGGAAAAAAAGCAATTTTTAAAGATGGTACTGAACAAGATGCAGATGCAATAATCTTGTGCACTGGTTACCTGCATCATTTTCCATTTTTAGATGAAAGTATTAAGTTAAAAACACATAACAGATTATATCCGCCGAAATTATATAAAGGAGTTGTTTGGCAAGATAATCAAAAACTTTTATATCTTGGTATGCAAGACCAATTCCATACTTTTAATATGTTTGATTGCCAAGCATGGTTTGCAAGAGATGTGATTATGGGGAAAATTAAAATGCCAAGTGCTGATGAAATCAACAAAGATATCAATAAATGGGTTGCTATGGAGGAAAAATTAGAAAACCCAGATCAAATGATTGATTTTCAAACCGAGTACACAAAAGAACTTCATGATATGTCTGATTATCCAAAAATAGATTTTGAATTAATCAGAAAACATTTCAAAGAATGGGAACATCATAAGGTAGAGGATATCTTAACTTACAGAAACAAATCGTTTTCATCACCTGTTACAGGTTCTGTTGCACCTATACACCATACTCCATGGGAAACTGCGATGGATGACTCGATGAAAACTTTTTTAAATAAATAATTAATAGTTAACTTTTAATTTTTTATTTTTTGTGATTGCACTTAATAGTGCATGCATAAGTGGTATTTTATTTTTATTAATTTTTTTCAATATGTAGGGTGCAATCTCTTTAGCTAGATCTGCGCCCTCTACTGTATCATTTTTCATAAATTTATTTTTTGCAACTTTAAAAGTAAAACCTTCTCCTAAATATTCACCCATTTTACTATTTCTTCCTCCAACTGCACTAACGTATAAGTCACCCACTCCAGCTAACCCATGAACCGTTTCTTTTTTACCTCTAAAATATTTTATCAAATATTCCATTTCATCTAACGATTTTCTAAATAAGGCTGAAGCAGTATTTTCACCTTCACCCGATCCAATAATCATTGAATATATGTTTTTAATTGCAGATGAAAATTCAACTCCTTTTACATCACTTGAATATTCTGTTTTGTAATATTTAGTTGAGATTAATTTTCCTATATTTTTTGCAATATTAATATTCTTGTTAGCTATCACGGTGTAACTTTTGATTTTTTTTGCTAACTCTTTTGCCAAACAAGGTCCTTTTAAAACTGAAATATTTAAATTTTGATTTCCTTTGTTTAGCTGCTCCGACATAGTAATAATTTTTTTATTATTTCGATCATATTTAAGACCTTTGGTCAAAACGAGAATAGAAACTTTTCTCTTTATATTTTTTAAATGCTGTCTAACCATTTCAATTCCAATAGAACTTACTCCAACAACAACTAGGTCCCATTTTTCATTAAGTAAGTCTGATGAAAATTTTCTGACAGAAACTCTTTTAGATAACTTAAGTTTTAATGCTGGATGAAATTTGTTTTTGGTTATTAATTTATTTAATAGATCTTTACTGTAAGGCTCGGTTAAAGTTACTTTATGATTATTATCAGCAAGGGGAAAAGTGAATGCAGCACCCATTGCACCCGCTCCTATTATTAAAACTTTTTTCATGAGACTAATTACGCTAAAGTTTTTTTAATTGCTAGTTTCCACCCCGCTAAAAGTTCGTTTCTTAATGTTTTTTTAATATTTGGAGAGAAAACACGATCTTTTTTCCACATATTTTTGATTTGATTTAAAGATTTATATTCTCCTATTTGAAGTCCAGCTAACAAAGCTACACCCAAAGCAGTTGTCTCTAATATTTTTGGTCTAACTACTTTTAAATTAATAATGTCAGCTAAAAATTGTGTGAACCAATTATTTGCAACCATTCCACCATCTACCTTAACTATTCTTGGTTTCAAACCATCCTTGTTCATTGAATCAAACAAATCAAAACTTTGATAACCAACAGATTCTACGGTTGCTCTTACTATACTTTTCCAATCACTGTCTCTTGTTAGTCCTGTGATTACTCCTCTTGCATCTGGTCTCCAATAAGGTGCTCCCATTCCGCTAAAAGCTGGTACAACAAAAACACCGTCATTAATTTTAGATGATTTTGAAATTTTTTCAGTTTCAGGTGCTTTTTTGATCAATTTTACTTTATCTCTTAACCATTGTACTCCAGCGCCAGCTATAAAAATTGATCCTTCTAAGGCGTAAGTATTTTTATTGTTTAATCGATAGCAAATAGTAGTCAGTAATTTATTTTTTGAATTAATTTTCTTTGGACCGGTATTCATAATAACAAACGCACCAGTACCATACGTGCTTTTTATAGATCCTTTTTCAAAACAAGTTTGTCCAAATGCTGCAGCCTGCTGATCACCAAGAACTGCAGAAATTGAAATTTCAACTCCTGTAATTTTTTTATCTGTTTTTCCAAAATTATCTGCTGAGTTTTTGACTTCTGGTAAAATCTTTTGTGGAATATTTAGTTTTTTTAAAATTTCTTTATCCCATTTATTGTTATTAATATTATACAGCATTGTCCGACTTGCATTAGATGCTTCGGTTAAATGCTGCTTACCTTTTGTTAATTTCCAAATTAAAAATGTATCTACAGTCCCAAACAATAAATCATTTGAATTAAGAAGTTTTTTTGAAATTTTAACATTGTCTAAGATCCATTTAATTTTAGTTGCTGAAAAATATGGATCTATAAATAATCCAGTTTTATTTCTAAATAGATTTTCATAATTTTTTTTCTTAAGCAGTTTACAATAATCTTGGGTTCTTCTATCTTGCCATACAATTGCATTATAAATTGGCTTTCCTGTTTTCTTATTCCACAAAATTGTGGTTTCCCTTTGATTTGTAATTCCGATTGTAAGTATGTGGCCTTTTAATTTTTTGGCTTTATTTATTACTTGTTTTAAAGCTTTAAGTGTTGTGGACCAGATCTCATTCGGATTATGTTCTACCCATCCATTTTTTGGAAAATATTGTTTAAATTCAAATTGTGAAACAAAAACAATATTGCCTTTTGTATCAAATAAAATTACTCTTGAAGATGTCGTTCCTTGATCAATAGAAATAATAAATTTTTTCAATGGACTAAGCTATACCTAGGTGTTTTTTTCTTTTCTCAACCCAAGTTCTGATTAAATTATCAAAAATCAATCCTATGAAAGCAACACAGATACCTAGAGTTAGACCTATTCCAGCTCCATTTTTATCTGACAAAGCTTTTAAAATATATTGTCCGAGATCTTCTGTTCCAATAAAAGCTCCAATTATGACCATAAATAAAGCAAATACGATTGTTTGATTTATCCCAAGCATCATATGTGGGAAAGCTAATGGAAATTCAATCTTAGTTAATCTTTGAAATTTATTAACGCCAGACATCGTTGCTGCTTCATGCAAACCAGCAGGTACACTTCTTAACCCTTCAATAGTATATCTGGTTGCTGGAATTGTTGCGTAAACAATTACTGCAATTAAAACTGACGTATCTGTAATTCCAAATAGCATCATTACAGGAATTAAGTACACAAACGATGGGAACGTCTGAAAAATATCACAAACCCCTAACATAAATGCTGCAGACTTTTTATTCTGGAAACATAAAGTTCCAACTGTGAAACCTATTATGCAAGAAACAACTACTCCAAAAGTTGCCATGTACAATGTAACCAATGCCCTATCCCACCACGGACTTAACGCTATAAATAAAGTTAAAGTAGCAACAACTAATGCTGATCTAATTCCTCCAATTAGATAACCAGCACCTACAGCTAATACTAAAGTGGCAACTGCTGGCATTCTTAAGTATAAAGCTCTCATTGGTTGAAGCACTTCTGTAATTAACCATGTATTAAATGCTTTTATATAAACAAAAAATGTATCAAAAATCCAATCTACACCTTTATTCCAAAAATCAGCTGTTGAAAATCCTTTGTTATGTGGAACTTCAAATAAATAATTAAATGTATCTTTAAAAATAAATGTTCCGATATAAGCAAGAATAGCTCCAACAACTACTGATCCACCAAAAAATATAATATTTTTATTTCTTTGGAAGAAAGTAAGATTGCCGAAATAATCTTGTTGTTGATTTGCCCACGCTAATGACATTTTATCTAATAGAATTGCAATCAAACTAATACATAAACCTGCTTCAAGAGCTAACCCGATGTTAAGTTGGTTTAAAGCAAGCAATAGATTAAATCCTAATCCTTTAGCACCAATAAACGCAGAGATTACCGCCATTGAAAAGCAAACCATTATCACTTGGTTAACTCCAATTAAGATATCCCTCCTTGCAGTTGGGATAAGAACTTTGGTCATTAACTGCCAATTTGTACAACCACTCATTCTTCCTGCTTCGATGACTTCTGGAGGAACTGCTCGTAGTCCAAGAATAGTTAATAAAATCATTGGAGGTACTGCTACTACCATTGTAATTATTACAGCTGCATGATCACCAACACCGAACAAAACAAGGGCAGGAACTAATACTGCGTATTGAGGCATTGTTTGCATCACTAAAAGAATTGGATACAAAGCATTTTCAACTCTTTTACTTTTGTAAGCAGCAATACCTAAACTGATACCGAATGCAAATGACAGAGGAACAGCTACTAATATAAAAGAAAGTGTTTGCATTGAAGGTTTCCACTGACCAAAGATTGAAATATAGACCATTGTTAAACCTGCAAATAAAGCAAGTCCTATACCACTCAGTTTATATGCAAGTATTGTCGCTCCGGCTGCAACGATAGTCCAAGGTAAACCTGGTAATTCTAACCAAGGATAAGCATCAATAAAATCCCAGCTAGTGAATGCTACTATAGTTTCTAATCCACCAAGCAAAATTTCTCTAATCAACTCAATCAAAAACGTCATAAAAGACGTTAAATTTCTACTAATTTCTAATAACAGTGGTCTCGTTTTAAACTCTTGAGTATCTTCATTCCAAAACTCCATTGGCATCCACTCATTCATCAAGAAAAATAAAGTGTCGTTTATCCAAATGGGCAACCAACCAAGTAAAGGTGGTAATCTCCAAAACACATCAAACGCATAATATCGGACTTCTTTACCTAGAAAAAAATAAACACTTTGGTTAGGATCTTTTACAAATTCTGCTTGGCCTCTTATAAATTTATAAGTTTCAGGAACATCTATTGCAAAACATAGAGCAAAAAATACAACCAGCAAAAATATCCATTGAAACAACTTTGGGTATTTTTTTAAATATTCCATGGTTTAGCTACTATTTTTTCTTCCTCCAAAAACTGTATCAATGATTGTTGAAGGTTTTATTGAACCAATAATATTGTTATTAGAGTCAACCACTCCTACAATTTTTTCTTGGGTAAGAATTTTTTCTGCAACATTTTCGATAATGTCGTCTTTTGAAACTTTTATATCTCCTAAATTATCTTTATTTGAACTATCCATTACATCTTCAATGACTAAAACTTTTTCTCTTGGAACTTCTTCAGTAAATTTTCTTACATATTCTGTAGCTGGATTTAAAACAATGTTGGCAGGTGTATCTAACTGTTCTATAATGCCATCTTTCATGATCGCAATTCGATCAGCTAATTTTAAAGCCTCGTCAAAATCATGAGTAATAAACATAATTGTTTTTTGTAATTTTTCTTGCAATCTTAAAAACTCGTCTTGCATTTCTTTTCTTATTAGTGGGTCTAATGCTGAAAACGGTTCATCTAAAAACCAAATATCAGGTTCCACTGCTAAAGATCGAGCAATCCCAACTCTTTGTTGTTGACCTCCTGAAAGCTCTCTTGGAAAATAATTTTCTCTTCCATCAAGTCCAACTAGTTTAACCATTTCCATTGCTCTACTAATACTATCCTCAGTCTTAATACCCTTTATCTGAAGTGGGAAAGCAATATTTTCTACAACCGTTTTGTGAGGCAACAAGGCAAAGCTTTGAAAAACCATTCCCATTTTATTTCTTCTAAGCTCAATTAATTCTTTATTATTCAATTGAAGTAGATCTTGACCTTCTATGAAAATTTTTCCTCCAGTTGCGTCTGTTAATCTTGAAATACATCTTAGTAATGTTGATTTACCTGAACCAGATAAACCCATTACTACTAGCATTTCTCCTTTTGAAACTTCAAACGAAGCGTTGTTAACTCCAACTATGCAGCCGTTTTCTTGAAATGTTTTTGCATCTACATTACCGTTAGATTCTTCAAGCATTTTTTTGGCATTCTCACCAAAAATTTTATAAACTGACTCACACTTAATAACGGTCTCAGACATAAATCTTCTCAAAGTTATATGAAATTCAATAAAATTTAAATGTTAATTATTATAACCTTTCATCATTAAAAATTCTTAATATAGTAAACTCTAGTATCAATACCTGTACTTAAAAAACTCAAAGCTTCTCCACTAACAGTAATAGTTTCATCTACCCCAACATTGTTTCCACTTACCGTAAAACCTGCATAACACTTGCCTTTTTCTTGATCCCATTTGACAAAAGTTTCATCAATTTTATTTCCGTTTATTGTATAAATCTCGTGTGCTCTAAAATTTAAAAAATTAGCACCCATAATTGCTCGTTGTGGAATTAATTTCGTAGCTTTACATACTTGCTCATATACCTCATCAGTTAATCTATAGTGGTCAGTTCCATCGAAGGATACTAAAATTCCTGAAGGTAATTTAGATATTAATTCACTTAGTTTTCTTTCTTCAGCAATTCTTTGTTCTTCCAATTTCATTTTTTCTACAAGCTCGTCTCCCCCTCCAAATATTCCATTTAAAACAGCAAAAAAAGCTATCACTATTGCAGTAACAATAACTAAACCAATAAATTGCTTTGTTGAATTTGAATTGTCCTCAGTTTTATTTAAACTATTTTCGTTCGACATTACTCTTGTAACTTTCCGTTTATCCAAGTACCTGATTTTTGTTTACCGTCTGCCCAAGTAAATGTTCCTTGTCCATTCATGAAACCGTTGGACCATTCACCTTCATAAGTAGATCCATCAGGAAAAGTTAAAATTCCTTTTCCACTCCATTGACTATTTTTAAATTCACCTTTGTAAATATATCCGTTAGGCCATGTCTCAACTCCTTGACCTTCTTTTTTTGTTGCAACCCACTCACCTTCATAAGTTGTCTTGTCGGTATAAATCCATTTGCCAAAACCATTTTCACAGTTTCCTTCTTTGCATCCTGTACTTCGAGCAAATGCAGATGAGTTAATTAAAGAAATTAAAAATATGAAAATTAGAAATTTTTTCATTTTGTCACTTTACACAAATTAGAATAAAAAAAAATCCCCCCCAAACAAGTTGGGGGAGATTTTAATTTTTTTAACTTTTACCCTTATTTAGTAAAAGGTTTCCAAACTGACTCGTTGTCAGCTAACCATTTTTTAGCTGCATCTTCGTGAGTCATCTTATCAACATCAACTAAAGCTGCCATCGCACCAATGTGACTTGTTGAGAATGACATCTTTTTAAATGCTGCTGCTGCGTCTGGGTGAGTTTTTGGGAAATCCTCATGAACTGCTTTTTTCAAGTATCCATCAGGAGAACCACATTTACCATCACCACCATCTTCTGGTCTGCAACCTGCTGTGTATGGAGGGAAGTCAATAAATGTAAAACCAGCACCATCTGTAAAGTTTGGTGTCCAGTTAAAGATTATAGTTCCTCTTCCTTCTTTTTCAGCCGCTGCTAATTCAGCCCAAAGTGCATCTGCACCTCCAGCAAATTTAACCCACCAAAGATCACCTAAGCCTAAAGCTTCAACTCTTTGCGGAATTAAATCACCATGCCAACTTTGAGGTCCTTCCAACATTCTTCCTTTTCCATCTGGAGAGTCAGGTGTTGTAAAGTTTTTAGCACAGTCTGGATTTTTTAAAGCTGTCCAATCTGGTAGACCTGGGCACAAACCTTTTTCAACAACCCAGTTCGGGTAACCCATATCTTCAAGAGTTCTTGCCTCATGATCACCCCAGTCAAGTAAACCACCTTTGTCTAAAGCAGTAGTAAATGACTTACCGAATGCAGACTCCCATACTTCGTGAGAAATAGTTACGTCTCCAATTCTGATTGATTCATAAACCGCTTGTGAGTCAGCGTTTACATATTTTACATTGTTACCCATGCTTTCAAAAATTCCACCAATAACGTAAGCCATTACAATTTGAGATGACCAGTTATGAGTTGGGATTACGATGGGCTTTTTGCTATCAGCGTTAGAAATTCCTGAGAAACTTACTACAGAAATAACTAGAGCAGATAATAATGACATTATTTTTTTCATTTTTTTCCCCTCTATTAATATTAATATTAACACTCTATGTTAAAACGAATAGCTAGGTAAAGAATTATTAGTTCTAAAATATATATATATATTTAATCAATAAAAATGATGATAAAAAATATATCAATATTAAAAAATTTTAAAAATGTTTGAAACAAGTAAAGACATTAAAAATCCTGGACTAAATATTTTACCACCTGGGATTGAACGACATATTGTAAATGGCGGCGCTCTTACTGCTTTTCAAATTTTTCCAGATGATGAAGTAGAAATAATCAACGATGAGGGAAATCAAATTTGTGAAATAATTTGTTTTAATAAAGATGGAAAGTCAGAATTAGGAATTTTAAATTTAAAAGAAAACAGTCAAAAAAATTTCATACGAGATATTTTAAACGGAAAAGATGAAACAATCTTAGCAACAAATTATCAATTAAAAAAAAGAAACTTAAATATAAAAGAGTCTAAATCATCTATAATTTTTGATATTGATACAAAAGCTGAAGAAAAGATTAAACTTAAATCAAAAGATAAATGTTATGCAATCTTTGCTGCACCTGGTGAAGACATGGATGTCACCAAACAAAATCCACCGACAGATTTAACTATATTTATTAAAAGAGCAAAAATTATAAATGATAAAGAATTAAGTGTTATACCCGATCCAGTTTTTGAACCACTTTATGAAAAAAATATAGATAAAGAAACCTCAACATCTTACCAAGTTAAAGAAGGAGATTACATTCAAGTAATAAGTCCAACTGGAAGACAATGTTCAGATTTTGTAGCATTTGATACAAAAAAATTAGAAAAAGGAATAGAAAAAGGATTAGATTGGCAAACAACCAGAACGTTTATGGGAAATACTTTTCCAGGACCTGGATTACATTCAAAATTTTATGATACTGATCATGAACCTTTGGTAGAAGTAATAAGAGATACAGTTGGTAAACATGATACCTTTAATCTTGCATGTACTTCAAAATATTATGAAGATGCTGGTTACTTTGGTCATCCTAATTGCTCAGATAATTTAACTGACAGTATGTCTAAATATGGAGTTGAAAAACAAAAAGGATGGCATGCAATTAATTTATTTTTTAATACTTCAGCTGCCGGATTAAACTCAGTAATATCTGACGAATCTTATTCTAGACCAGGCGACTACGTAATGTTTAGAGCTTTAAAAGATTTAACAATTGGTACTACAGCTTGTCCTAGCGATATTGATGCTTGTAATTCGTGGAATCCTACTGAAATTTTTGTTAGAACTTACGACAAAAATAAAGAATTTAGAAAGTCCTTTGCTTTTCGAATGAAAACAGACTCAGAAAAAAAACTAACTAGAAATTCAGGTTTCCACGAACGTACATCTCAACTAACTAGAAATTTTGTTGATGCAAGAGGTTTTTGGCTTCCAAATGATTATACAAAACACGGAATAGTAAATGAATATAATGCCTGCAGAAACGATGCTGTATTAATTGATTTATCTTCGCTTAGAAAATTTGAAATAATTGGCCCAGATGCTGAAGAATTATTAAACTATACACTTACTAGAAACATCAAAAAATTATCAGTTGGCCAAGTTGTGTATTCTGCAATGTGTTATGAAAATGGAATGATGTTTGATGATGGAACATTATTAAGATTAAGTGAAACAGGATTTAGATGGATATGTGGTGATGAGTATGCTGGAGAATGGTTAAAAGAAGTTGCTAAGAAAAAAAATTTTAATGCAAATGTTAAAAATTCAACTGACCAAATTAGTAATGTTTCTATACAAGGTCCTAAAAGTAGAGAAATTTTAAAAAAGATAATTTTTACACCACCTACTCAACCATCTATTGATGAACTTGGTTGGTTTAGATTTACAATTTGTAGAATTGAAGAATTACAAGGTATTCCATTAATTGTTTCTAGAACAGGTTATACAGGTGAGCTTGGTTATGAAGTTTGGTGTCATCCAAATCATGCACCTGAGGTTTGGGATAAGTTAATGGAAGCAGGAAAAGATGATGGTTTAATTCCTGCTGGTTTTGCAGCTTTAGATAAACTTAGAATTGAAGCTGGATTAATTTTATTTGGAAATGAATTTGATGGTCAACAAGATCCCTTTGAAGCAGGAATTGGATTTGCGGTTCCTTTGAAAACTAAAGAAGAAGATTTCATTGGTAAAGAAGAATTGATTAAAAGAAAAAACAATCCACAAAAAAAATTAGTTGGCTTAGAATTAATTGGAAAAGAAATTGCTGGGCATGGTGATTGTGTTCATATTGGCAGAGCTCAAGTAGGTGTTGTTACAAGTGGGTGTCTATCATCAACTCTAAATAAAAATGTAGCTCTTTGCAGAATAGATGCTCAATATTCAGAAATTGGAACTGAAGTTGAAGTTGGAAAAATTGATGGTCACCAAAAAAGAATTAGTGCTAAAGTTGTTGGCTTCCCATTCTACGATCCAACTAAGTCTAGAGTAAGATCTTAAAAAAATGCCGAAAGAAAAAAAAACCCTATTAGATTTTTGGGAAGAACAAATGAAACAATCTCATACTTCTAGTAATTATTTTTTCAGAAAGTCACCTTCTCACTATCACATGATGTTATTAGTTATGTCAGCTTTTAAAGAAGGAACAAGAATATCTGTTGAAGAATTAAAAACAAAATTATTTAAAACATCTAGGCCAAAATCAGCATTAATAATTACTGAAGCTTGTGAAAAAGGATTCTTTAAACTAGAAAAAACTTCAACTGATCAGCGAATTAAAAATATAGTCCCAAGTGAGTCATTTATTAAAGAATTTAATGACTACTTAGAAACACTAAAAAACATCAGTTATTAATTCATTTTTTGACTGATTTAAAAAGTATCTAATTTTTATATATAATTTTTACTTCTATAAATAATTATATTAATTAACATTATCAAAAAATAATGTTTTGATATGACGACATTACCCTCAAAAGCAAAAGTAGTGATAATCGGTGGTGGTATACACGGTTTAAGTACTGCATGGAAACTTTCAGAAACTTACAAAAATCCTGGTGACATAGTTGTTTTAGAGAAAAAAGATACAGCTGCTGGTGCGAGTGGAATTGCATGTGGAGTTGTTAGAAATAATTATTTTCAGCCAGCAATGAGAGAATTGATGGCTCATTCAGTTTCAGTTTGGGAAAGTGATCCTAAAGCATTCAAATATAATCCAGTTGGATACTTACAGATATCTCCAGAGGTAATGCATGAAGATGTTGCAAGTATTTATGAGCAACAAAAAGCAATTGGATATGAGTCAGTTTTTATTGAAGGTGAAAAAGATTGCACTAAATACATGAAGGGAATTTTTGATGATTGGCAAGCTCAAGGTATCACTTCTGTACTTCATGAAAAAAAAGGTGGATACGCTTTTAATAAAGATTCAATTAAAGCCTTAGAGAACAAATCTACATCTAATGGTGTCCAAGTTATGAAAGGTGTAAGAGTGACTGGTTTTAAAAAAGGAAGTAACAGTCAAGCAGTAACTGGTGTTGAAACTGACAAAGGAACTATTGAGTGTGAACAAGTAGTTGTTGGTGCAGGACCATGGGCAAGAGATTTTTGGAATATGTTAGAGTTACCAAAGACAGCTCACATAAAAGGTAAAGATGGTAAGATGCATGAAACTGATATGTGGACTTACTGGATGCTTCAAGAAGGAGTTATCGGTGTTGAGCCAGATTTCTTAAAAACAAATGATGGTAAACAACCACCTGTAGTTCACGTTGACTCGACGGCACCTTTATACTCTGACAAAACAAAAAAATTATTAACAGATAAAATTTGGGGAATTTATTATAAACCTGATATTGAAGGTTTAGGTGTACAAGGTGGAACTTCTCCTTACATTGTTAAAAAACATTTTGATGAAGTAAACGTTGACCCTTATGGAATTGAGTCTCCAGAGTATCAAACAACAGACGCTTTTAGTGAAATGTGGTGTTCAGCACTTGCACATTGCCAAAAAAGATTTGAAGGAAAATCAGACTTATACAGAAAAGGACCATCAGGTGGTTTAGGATGTATGACACCTGACTCTTTTCCTATCTTCGATAGATTTTTTGAAAACGTTTACATGATTGCTGATGCTAATCACGGATATAAAATGATTGGTGTTGGTGAACTTGTTGCAAAAGAAATTCTTGGTACTGAAAGTGATTTATTGAAGCCGTTTAGATTCAACCGTTACGAGAAGGGTGAACTTCATCCGACTTCTAACAGTCCGTTCCCTTGGAGTTAAACTCTAAGCCTAGACACGAATAAAGTTTTCAGCTACGCTTGAATAATTAATAATTCATTGAGGGGTGAAAATGACGGATCTAGAAAAACATGTTAACCAGCCAGGTAGAGCTAAACTAGTAAAAAAAGTTCGAGAAAAAATTAACGAACTTGGAATAACTTATATTTATTATCAATTTATTTCTGTAACAGGAAGAGTCGTAGGTAAAGGTATACCTGCAGATCACTGGGAAAGAACAGCAGAAAAAGGATTTCAATTAGTTTACGGAGCAACAGCAAACTTATTTTTAGATCGTCATAATAACTACATTGGTTATGGTCCAGAGGCTATGGAGCTTGTTGGAATACCTGATCCTGAAACTTTTGTTCAACTACCTTGGGACAAAAGAGTTGGAAGAGTTTTTGTAACATGTTTTAGAAACAGAGAAGAAAGAGAAAATCCAGGTGGTCACTTAACTTCAGACTGCAGAGGAAATCTAAGAATTTTCATGGACGAATTTAAGAAAAAACATGGTCTTGAATTAAGAGTTGGTACTGAGCCTGAAATGATGTGGTTAACAAAAAATGAGGATGGAACCCCTACTGGTAAAGGTTTTTCTAAACCATTCTGTTATCATATTGATCAATTTGAATCGTTAAGACCAGTATTTATGAAAGTAATTGAATATGCAAAAGCAATGGGTCTTGATATGATTCAAGGAGACCATGAAGATGCACCAGGTCAATTAGAATTAAACTGGACATATGATAACGTCTTAAGAAACGCAGATAGATTATCAACATACAGACAAATTTGTGCTCAAGTTGCAAGAGAACATAACTTGATAGCTTGCTTTATGACTAAACCTTTTATGGGAGTTTCTGCAAGTGGATGTCATACAAATATGTCTTTGTGGAAAGGTGGAAAAGTTAAAGTAAACAAACTTGGAAATAAAAATCTTCCAGGTGTTGAAGAAGTGTTTAGTTACGTTGAAGGTGGAACGAATACTTTTATGCCTGATACTAAAGATATGCAATTACCAGGTAAAATTGGTTTGCAATCAATTGCGGGTATCATGGAACACTTACCAGCACTAACAGCATTAGGATCTTCTACTGTTAACTCTTATAGAAGATTGTGGGACCAAGGTTTCTGGGCACCAGTGTATGCTGACTGGGGATACCAAAATAGAACATGTGGATTAAGAGTTTCTGCACCAGGTAGATTTGAATACCGATCTGTAGACTCTATGCATAATCCATACTTATTAGGTGCAGCGTTACTAAAAGCTTGTGATCATGGAATTAGTAAAAAATTAAAACCAGCTGCTCCTGAGTCTAGAAATATTTACGAAGCTCAAAAGGCTGGTAAAGATGTTAAAAAACTTCCATTAAGTCTTGGTGAAGCTTTGGCTAGACTTGCAGAAGATGAAGTTATCAAATCTGCAATGCCAGATGAAATGTATAAAGTTTTCCACTGGTACAAAAATGATGAGTGGGAAAGATTCTTGGGTGCTACAACTCAATGGGATCTGGATACTTATCTTGATTGCTTACCGTAGGTCATAAAATAATAGAAAGGGTATAAAAATATGTGTGGGATAGCAGGATTAATTCATAGAGGAAAATCCTCAAATGTTGGAAGCGAATTACAAGGAATGCTTCAGGCGTTAAAACATAGAGGTGAAGACTCAACTGGATATGCTTTGTATGGAGATACAGATGGCAAAAATTTCATCATGCGTTTTAAAGTTGGTGAAAACGTAGGAGAAGGAAGTTCGTCTGTTATGGAAGATGTTTCTGTATACGATGAAAGAAAAAAAGTTGTAGATCAAACTCTAGCTGAAATGGGAGCTAAAGTTGTTAAAGAAGAAAGAACACTTCCCTATTCTTTAAGATATGAGATTGATTATAACACAAAAGATTTGTTAGATTTTTCTCAAAGAATAGAAAGTATTCCAGGTGTAGAAATTTTATCTATGGGTAAATCTTTAGAAGTTATTAAAGATTTAGGTAACGCAAAAATGGTTTGTGATAGATATAGTCTAGATAAAGTTGTTGGAACTCATGCGATAGGTCATGCTAGAATGGCGACTGAGTCTGGTGTTGATATCAAATCTGCCCACCCTTTCTGGGGCTATCCTTTTAGTGACGTTTCTGTAGTTCACAATGGTCAATTAACAAATTATTGGAACAACAGAAGAGTGTTGGAAAATAAAGGAATGAGATTTATGTCTGAGTGTGACTCAGAATTAATCGCAGTTTATCTTGCAGAAAAAATGAGAGATGGTGCAACTTTAGAAGAAGGCATGAAAGAGAGTTTAACTGGTTTAGACGGTGTATTTACTTACTTCGTAGCGACAAAAGACTCTTTGGGAATGGCTAAAGACACTATGGCTGCAAAACCTTTAGTTTTATATGAATCAGATGATTTAGTTGCAATGGGATCAGAAGAAATAGCTATTAGATCAGTGTTACCACAAGAAATAGATACATATGATCCATTTGATGGGGAGGTTAAAGTATGGCAAATCTAAAAACAGTATCAAAAAAATCTAAAGCCCAATCAATGGGTATGCATACCGAAGTTCTAACAGGAAGAACTCAACAAAAATTCTTTAACCCAGATGAGGCAGAGAATTTTTATTACTTCGGTACTTATGACGTAGACTTTAACAAAAGAACTGATCTTGATGTTAAAGATATGACTGCTGCAGAGGCTAATAAAGAAATTGATAATTTAATGAGCCAAGGTTACGGAACAATTGTAATCAAAAACCCCCAAGGAAAACATAGTTTGGGTGTCGGTATCCTTAATAAATTAAACTTAATTTTTGAAGGAAGTTTAGGTTATTTTGGAATTGGTTCGTGTGATGGACCAATTGTTAGAATCAATGGAAGAGTTGGTTGGTCTTGTGCAGAAAACTTGATGGCCGGTAAAGTTGTAATTGAAAAAAATGCTGGATCTTGTTTTGGTGCAGCAATCAGAGGTGGAGATTTAATCTGCAAAGGTAGTGTTGGCGCTAGAACTGGTATTGATATGAAAGGTGGAACTATCATCATTGGTGGTGACGCTGGTGCTTTTACTGGTTTTATGATGCAAAGAGGAAGAATAATAATTCTTGGAGATGTAGGAATTAACCTGGGTGACTCAATGTACGATGGGACAATATTCGTAGGAGGAGAAATTGGATCTTATGGTAGTGATGCTGTAGATGCTGAACTAACAGCAAGCGACCAAGATTGGCTAAAAAGAAAATTAAAAGTTGCTGAAATTGGTGAAAATTTTGACGTAAGTAAAATGAAAAAAATTGTAGCTGGTAAAAAACTTTGGAATTACGATAATTTAGAACCTACAGAGAAGAAGGGAGCAATTTAATGCCTAAGAAAAAAAGTAAAAAGAATGGTAAAGGCGTTGGTGGAAAAGCTGACGTTCATGTTCATGAAGAAGGTAAAAGAAATAAAAGTCTACTAGGACACAATGCTATTTTTACTCCTGAAGTAATAGACGACATTCATATCAAATCTCAATTAGGAAGATACAGAATGCGTGGAATGGCATTAATGAAAAAAATTCCAACATTCGATGATTTGGTATTTTTGCCTGGAACACTTACAAGATTTGTAATCGAAGGTTACAGAGAAAAATGTGAAACTAAAACAGTAATTGGTCCAAGATGTGAAAACCCAATTGAATTAGATATACCTGTTTACATTACAGGAATGAGTTTTGGTGCACTTTCATATGAAGCAAAAACTGCTTTAGCAAGAGGAGCTACTATGGCAGGAAGCGCTACTTGTTCAGGTGAAGGTGGAATGATACCAGATGAAAGAAGATATTCAGAGAAATGGTATTACCAATGTATTCAATCAAGATATGGTTTTAATCCTCATCATGCTCAATTAGCAGATGGAATTGAAGTATTTATTGGACAAGGGCAAAAAGTTGGTATGGGTGGACACTTAATGGGTCAAAAAGTAACTGACCAAGTTGCTGAAATGAGATCACTACCATCAGGTATTGACCAAAGATCACCAGCTAGACACCCTGACTGGTTAGGTCCAGATGATTTAGCTCTAAAAGTTGAAGAGTTAAGACAATTAACGAAAAATAAAGTTCCAATTCAGTTAAAACTTGGTGCATCTAAAGTTTATGATGATGTGCGTATGGCTGCAAAATGTGATCCGGACTCTATTTATTTAGATGGTATGGAAGGTTCTACTGGAGCAGGACCACACATTGCTGCTGCAAATACTGGAATTCCAGGAATTGCTGCTATTAGAGAAGCAAGAAGAGCAATTGACGATGTGGGTAAAACTGGAAAAGTAACGTTAATCTACGCTGGTGGTGTAAGAGATGGTGCTGATATGGCTAAAGCTTTAGCTCTTGGAGCTGATGCAATTGCTATTGGTACTGGATCAATGATTGCACTTAACTGCAACAAAGATATTCCAGAAGCTGATTTCGAAAAAGAAATGGGTGTAAAAGCTGGAGAATGTTATCACTGCCATACTGGAAGATGTCCGGTTGGTGTTGCTACTCAGGATCCAAAATTAAGAGCAAGATTAAATCCTGATGATGCAGCGTTGAGAGTATATAACTATCTACACTCAATGACTTTGGAAGCTCAATTATTAGCCAGAGCTTGTGGTAAGACGAATATTCATTCGTTAGAACCAGAAGATTTAGCGGCTTTAACTTCTGAAGCTTCTGCATTAGCGAAAGTTCCACTTGCAGGTACAAACTACACTGTTGGTGTTGATAACTATCACAAAATATAAGGGGTAACGATGGCTAAAAAGAAAACTAAAAAAACTAAATCGAAAGCTAAAGTTTCAAAAGTTAAGTTTGGAGTAAAAAAACAAACTGCTAGAGAAAAAATGATAGGCCAGTCGATTGGTTATAGATACGACGTTAACCTGTTGCCTGATTATAAAAAAATAACTCCATTCTTAAAAAAATATATTGAGGCAATGGGATGGGATGATTTAAATTGGTTGGAAGATGTTCACATGGGTTACGAAGAAGGAAGACCTGCAGTGTTTTGTAGAAATGCAAATGGATGGGTAACAATTCCAAAATCAATTAAACTTCCTAACAATCAACAAGACAGAGACATGATTGCAAGAGAGCTTCTGGTTAAGTTTCAAATGTCTCCAAAACATCCTCTTGTTGATTTGAAAAAGGCATATCTAAAATTTTAAATAACAATCAATAGTTGATTTCAATTCTAAAAACCTAGTGACCACACTAGGTTTTTAGTCTCTCTTTATATTTGTAACTAAGCTAATAATTTTATAGGGTTTAGAATAACAAATATGGGGAGAGAATATGACTGATCAGTTAGCTGCTCTTACTACCATATTTACAGAGTTCTACTACTGGGTAACAGTGGTGCTGATGTTTTTAATTCACGTTGGATTCTGTATGTATGAAGTTGGAGCTTCTCGATACAAACACCATCAACATACTCTTATGAAAAACACAATGCTGATACCTTTGGTAACAGTAACTTGGTTTTTATTTGGTTGGTGGATTTACTGGGCTTTTCCAACAGGACCTGGATTGGCACCTTCAATAATGAATGAAAGTACTGCTCTAATCACAGATGAGTCTGCGTTTAGTGCTACTTGGTATACAGCTACAAGTGAACTTATGGCGATCAATCTAGGAGATCACATTTCTGGTGTCTTCTGGGCTGCATTCCTGCTTTTCTCTTGGACAGCTGCTTCTATCGTTTCAGGAGCAATCATTGAAAGAATTACAACATTTGCATTTGGTATTTTAGCAATTGCAATTGGATCTGTATTTTGGACAATTGATGCTGCTTGGGGATGGCACTTTGATGGATGGATGTTAAAACTTTTAGGGTATCATGATGCATATGCATCAGGAGTAATTCACGCAATTGCAGGTGGATTTGCTTTAGGTGTTCTTGTGGTTTTAGGTCCAAGAATTGGAAAATTCTCATCAAGTGGTGAACCTAGAAACATAGGGCCTAGAAATCCTTGGTTAGTAACAGTTGGATTATTTTTAATTTATACTGGTTTCTGGGGATTTTATGCTGCATGCAACATTCCAATTTTCGACTTAGGTCCAGAATATGGAATGGAAGGTATATCTTATTGGACAGCTACAAACATTTACGTAACTCCTACTACACTTAGTGGTATTACCTTTAACTTCTTGATGTCGTTATCAGGAGGATTATTGGCCGGATATTGGATTGCTAAAGGTGATCCTTTCTGGACATACTCTAGTGGACTAGCAGGTGTTATCTGTGCTTCAGCTGGAAATGACTTATATCATCCAATTCAATCAATGATCATCGGTATGATCGGTGTTGTGATTGCATACAAACTACATTACTGGGTTGAACGAAAGTTCAAAATCGATGATGCAGTTGGTGCAGTAGCAGTTCACGGTTATGCAGGATTTGTTGGTCTTGTAATTTGTGGTTTTGTTTTATGGGGCTACCCTTCATCTGGTTATAGTGTGGGTGCTATGTGGGATGGAACTACTTATGCAACAATCAATCCTGTAGGACAGTTCATCGGAGCAATAATTATGTTTGTTGTTCTTGGACTAATACCAGGCTATGTCATAGCTAAAGTACTTCACGGTATGGGTAAATTAAGAATCCCTCGAGAGGTAGAAATAGCTGGACTAGATTATGAAATGATGGAAGCTGCTAAAGAAGATGAAAAAGCAGTTTCATCTGCAACCAGGTAAAGGAGAAATATATGGCTACAGTAACAAACTGGATAGATCACCTTAACAAGCCGGCTGAGGAAGTAGTTGGCGCTGTTTACCCTGGTGCTGGATCTAGTGAAGGTATACTGGTAATCATTGCTATAATTTTATGGATTGGTTGGCACGTCTTAACTGCGAAATCTGAAAGTGATGAACTTTCAAGATTAGCAAAGAAAAGACATGGTGCTAATGATCATAAAAGCAATATTACCGATTGGTAATTAAACTAAAAATTTGGGCGCTGTTTTAATTAATAGCGCCCTTTTTAATTTAAATTTTTATGACAGATGAAAATGAAGAATTAAGACCCTCAAAAATGAGAGGAGTTGCATTTCCAAAGGCTAAATACGGTGTAATTTTAGCAATAATAATTATTATAGTTGTCAATCTAATTTATTATAAAGAAACTATCTTATCTTTTTTTAAATAATTATGTTAAGCTAAGTAATGGCTAAAGACTTATTTAAAATTGCAAAACAAAAAAAAATTAAATATTTTTTAATCAGTTTTGTCGATCTTTTTGGAGTTTTAAGATCAAAACTTGTTCCAGCTCATGCAATCAAAGAAATGCAAACTGCGGGTGCTGGTTTTGCTGGATTTGCAGCATGGCTAGATATGACACCAGCAGATTCTGATATGTTTGGGATCCCTGATCCTGATAGCTTAATTCAATTGCCTTGGAACAAAGAAGTTGGATGGTTAGCATCTGATTTATGGATGAACGGTAAACCGGTGGAAGCCTCGCCAAGAGTAATGTTAAAAAATCAAATTAAAAAACTTAAGAAACAAAATTTAACGATGAAGTCAGGTGTTGAATGTGAATATTTTTTAATATCACCTGATGGAGAATCAATTGCAGATCCAAGAGATACTCAATCAAAACCTTGTTATGATCAATCTGCATTGATGAGAAGATATGATTTAATTAAAGAAATTTGTGACTGCATGATTGAAATGGGATGGGGTCCCTATCAAAATGACCATGAAGACGCAAACGGACAGTTTGAAATGAATTGGGATTACTCTGACTGCTTAGAAACTGCAGACAGACATACCTTTTTTAAATACATGGTAAAAACAATTGCTGAAAAACATGGATTAAGAGCAACATTCATGCCTAAACCATTTAATAATTTAACAGGTAATGGATGTCATGCTCATGTATCAGTTTGGCAAAGTAAGAAAAATAAGTTTCTAGATAAGTCTGATAAACTTGGATTGAGTAAAATTGCATATAATTTCTTAGGTGGGGTAATTAAAAACGCATCATCCTTGTCAGCATTTTTTAATCCAACAATTAATAGCTACCGAAGAATTAATGCACCACCTACAAAATCTGGAGCATCATGGTCACCAAGTAGTATTTCTTACACTGGAAACAACCGAACACATATGATTAGAATTCCTGATCCAGGAAGGTTTGAATTAAGATTAATGGATGGATCTGCTAATCCATATTTATTACAAGCTAGTATTTTGGCTGCTGGCTTAGATGGTATCAAAAATAAAATCGATCCTGGCAATCCTTTGCATTGCAATATGTACGAAGACTTTGCAAAATATCCTGACTTACCAAAATTACCAGATGAGTTAGATCAATCACTTTCTCAATTAAAAGATAATAAAAGAATGAATGAAGCTTTTGGATCAGATGTTATTTCAAGTTATATAAAATTAAGAGATACAGAAATTAAAGAATTTAAATCAAAAGAAAGTTTTGATAAAACCAAAGCAGTCACTAAGTGGGAAAAAGATAATACATTAGATTGTTAGTTTATGAGTATTTTATCTAACGGTCATCAATGGAAATTAACTGAATTTGTAGATAATAAAAAATATTCATTTGATAAAGATCAAATATTTAGCTCATTAACCTCAACAGATATAGATGATGCTTACAACTCTATTTCAAAATGGGAAGGATACTCCCCTACACCACTAATTAAATTAAACAAATTATCTAAAGAATTAAATTTAAAAAATATTTTTTATAAAGATGAAAATAAAAGATTTAATTTAAAATCCTTCAAAGCCCTAGGAGGAGCTTATGCAGTTGAAAAAGTTACTAAAGGAAATAAAGAAATAGTTGTAGCGACCGCTACAGCTGGAAACCATGGTAGATCTGTTGCTTGGGGTGCAAAAAGATTAGGTTTAAAATGTAAAATTTTTATAAGTGAATTTGTAAGTGATGCAAGAGGCAAAGCTATGGAAGCACTTGGTGCAGAAGTTATAAAAGTAAAAGGTAACTACGAAAATTCTTTGATTGAATGCATAAAACAATCTACAGAAAATAATTGGCAAATTGTTCAGGATGTTGCTTGGAAAGATTATATGCTGGTTCCTAAATATACAATGGCTGGTTATTCAGTAATGATGAAAGAAATAGCTGAACAAATTAGTGATGAAAAAATTTCTCATATTATTCTACAAGCTGGAGTCGGTGGTATGGCTGGTGCAATGGTAGCTGGGATAGCGAGATACCTAGATAATATTCCTAAGATAATTGTCGTAGAACCAGATAGTGCAGCTTGCGTAATGGAAAGTATTAAAACTGGAAAAATAGAAAAAATTGATATTAAACGAGAAAGTTTAATGGGCGGGATGTCGTGTGGAGAAGTGTCACTTGTGCCATGGGAAATCTTAAAAAACTCAGTTAAACACTGTATAAGTTTACCGGATGATGATATCGCTAAAACTATGAAATTACTTGGAAATGCAAGCTTTAGTGAAGAGAGTATAATTGCAGGTGAAAATGCTGCACCAGGTGTAATTAGTTTAATTGCAAGCTGTGAAGATGAAACAATTAAGACAAAAATTGATCTTAATGAAAATTCTAATGTATTAATTTTTGGTTGTGAGGGTGATACCGATCAAGAAATGTATCAAAAATTAGTAAATCAAAAATAATTATAATGAAAAGCACTGGAATATTTTGGATTAGAGAAGATTTTAGAATTGATAATAATCCAGCTCTTTCCTTTGCAACTAATAATCATGAGAATGTGATTGTGTTATATATTTATAACAATAATGAATTTGACAACAAAAGAGAAGCTCAGAAATGGTGGTTATTTAAATCATTAGAGTCAATAAAAACAGAACTTTCAAAATTTAAAATCAATCTAGAAATTTTAAAAGGTGATGAGTTAGATATTTTTTCAAAGCTTAAAAAAAAAGATAATGTATGTATCTATTGGAATAAAATTTATGAACCAGATGTTATATCTAAAGGAAAAAAAATAAGAGATCTATTTATAAAAAACGAAATAGAATACAAATATTTTAAAGGAAATATTTTAAATGAATTTCAAGAAGTAACTAAAAATGATGGTACACCATTTAAAGTATTTACACCTTTCTGGAGAACTGCTGAACAAATTTATCTAAATCAACCTCCAAGTAAAAATTATACTGTAAAAAAGAAAACTAAAGCCATCAATTTTTTTAAGAATTCTCTAGATCTCAAAAATATTTTACCAAATAGAAAATGGTATGAAAAATTTGATAAATATTGGAAAGTTTCAGAAAATGATTCTCAAAAGATTCTAAAAGATTTATTAGAAAATAAAATTAAAGATTATGGAACTAATAGAGATATCCCTTCTATTAATGGTACTTCTAGGTTATCTCCATATTTAAAATTTGGTCAAATTCATGTAAATACAATTTGGAAAAAGTGTAGTGAGCTAAAATCAAAAGGAATAGGATATAGAAAATATATAAACGAACTTGGTTGGAGAGAATTTTCTCATAGTCTAATTAATTACTTTCCTGAATTCTTAAAAGGAAACTTTCGAAAAGAATTTGACAAATTCCCATGGGCTAAAAATGAAAAGTTTTTAAAAGCATGGAAAAAAGGTATGACAGGGTATCCAATAGTTGATGCCGGTATGAGAGAATTATACGAAACTGGATGGATGCATAATAGAATTAGAATGGTTGTAGGATCCTTTTTAGTAAAACATTTGAGAATTAATTGGATAGAGGGAGAGAAGCATTTTAGAAACTGCTTACTTGACTTTAATAAAGCTAATAACGTTGCACAATGGCAATGGGTTGCTGGTTGTGGAGCTGATGCTGCACCATACTTTAGAATTTTTAATCCTATTCTTCAGGGTGAAAAATTTGACAAGGAAGGTATTTATGTAAAAAAATGGGTTCCTGAATTAAATAAAGTTCCTGCAAACTTTATTCACAAACCTTGGGAAATGGAAGTCAAATATCAAGAAGCTATTAAAACAATTATAGGTAAAGACTATCCACAACCAATAGTTATTCATGAAAAAGCAAGAGCTGCTGCATTGGATGCATTTCAATCTCTGAAGAAAAAATAACTTATTCTCCCAAAAAATGATGAATTATAGATCTTTTTTGAGACTGTAATCTATGTTCAAATAGATAGAGACCTTGCCAAGTTCCAAGTAATAATTCTTTATTTTTAATACTAAGAGAAATTTGATTATTCGTTAATACAGATTTTATATGAGCTGGCATATCATCTTTACCCTCAGTTGTATGAACATAAAGCGAATTATCCATTGGTACTAACTTGTCAAAATATTTAATCAAATCAGTTTGTACATCTGGGTCTGCATTCTCCTGTACAATTAAAGACGCACTGGTATGCTGGATGCTCAAATTTAAAATTCCATTCTTAAAATTATTTTCATTTATCCAATTAAGAGTTTGATCTGTAAATTCATATAACTTTTGACCATTTGTGTTTATTTGAAGATTAAAAAATTCTTGTTTCATGAATTCATCACTTTAGATGTTAATTCGTATAATCTACTGATTGTTCTTTCAAATGGTTTTTCTAATAGTTTTGATGATGTAAATTTATCTAAACTTTGATTAGCTGTTACTGCAATTGGAACACTATTATCATAAATTATATCTAATAAAGTAATAAATCTTTGCTGCTGGTTAGAATTAAAATTATCAAACTGTGGTATTTGATCGATTACTATAAAAACACAATTTTTAATAATTTCTAAATAATCTTCTGCACCTAAATTCTGATCACATAATGTTTTAAAATCAAATCTAGACACTCCTTCATAAAAATTTTCTATTTTAAAATTTCTTCCTTTTACATTAATTATTTTCTCAGTTTTATTTTTATCCTTAGTAATAGTTCTAAAAAATTTATTTATTTTAAAATTAGTCTCTTCATCAAGTGGAAAAAAGTATCTATCTTGAGAATTATTAGATTTTCTATAGTCATCTTCAATTACAAGTTCGTATTGAAAAGATTGATCCTCCATTATTTTTATAAATGGTTTGAACTGATCTCTTTGAAGACCATCTTTGTAAAGCTCAGAGATTTTAGTATTTGAGGTTACGATTATTTTTATATCTTCTTTGAAGATTTGATCAAATAATTTTCCTAAAATCATAGCATCAACAATGTTGGTTACTTGAAACTCATCAAAATAAATTATCAATGCTTTTGATTTTAAATCTTTAACAAATTCATTAATAATATTTGCTTGATTACTACCTTTTCTTTCATGAACAAAATCATGGAAACTCAACATAAACTCATTAAAATGTAATCTTAATTTCTTATGATCTAATTGATCAAAAAAGAAATCTAAAATCATTGTTTTGCCTACACCAACATCGCCATATAAATAAAATCCTTTTTTAAAAGATTGGCTTTGAAAAATTTTTGATATTAATGATTGAAAATTACCCTCGTAGTATTCTTGTAATTTTTTTACTAAATCTATCTGACTAGGATTAATTTCTAAATTTTGTTTTTTACAGTGAGATATAAATTCTTTTTCAAAAGATAAGGCCATTAACTTCTTTTAGTTTTAAAATCGATACCATATTCTGAACGTGGTCCTTTTCGTAAACCAAATGGTCCTGGAATGAATATTGTCATTGGTTTTGTGCCTGGTTCTAAGTCAACTCTATGAAAAGCATTTGCCGATCTAAAACCAATGTATCCAGGCTTTCTCCAAAATCTTCCATTTTTTGTTGTTTCCCAGTACCCTCCTCTTAAAATTATTGTAATGTATGGGCATAAATGGTTATGCACCCCATCACCATGATCATCATCTAACATTTCATGAATCAATATATTAAATGGAAACCATTTTGGTCTATTTCTGAATATCACATAATATCTATTCATCCACGGTTTTGCTTCTTCAAATTTTGGGTGTGATGGTCCTCTATCTAGAACTACTTTTTTTCTTCCGATCTTTTCTAAAAATTTCAAGATCATATTTAATTGTATTGTACGATAGAACCGTTTCTAACTACATACAAATTATTATTAAATATAAATGGTTCTGAAATAATGTCTCCAGAAACTTTTTCTACGTTTAAAACTTTTCCTTCACTTAAGTCAGCAATTATTATTTTTCCATCAGTATTTGTTAAATATAGATTGGTATTACCTATCACAAAACCAACTGGTTCAATTTCTTTTCTTTTTTTAATTTTATAGTTATTAAAAAGATCTGTAATTCTAAGAATATTGCCTTTGTTTTTTTCAACAACATACAAATATCCATCATTAGAAACTGTAAAAATCAAATTGCCAGTAATTATTGGAGTAATATTTGAATTTAAATCATTTATCCAATTAACTACTCCTGTTTTAACATCTACTGAATAAAATTCATTTTTATTATTTGAAAAATAGACAGATTTTCCATCTGATACTAGTTTTGATATTTTGAAATTATAAGTTTCATTAATAATACTACTGCTTTGAGTTGGCAACTGCCAAGTAATTAATCCACTTTCAATATCAACTGCTGTGATATCTCCGATTGAGTTACTAAACACCACCATTTCATCAATTAAAATTAATGAATATTTTGCATTTGATATAGTAAACGAATCTTCTGTTTGTAAATTCCAACATTCAGATCCATCTTCAATTTTATAGCATCTCAAAGTATTTTTAAAATCAACAACAAAAATTTTGTTTTTATAACTTTTAATATCTGAATTAAATGGATAGGTATTATTTTTTGTCCAATTCAATTCACCTGTTTCAAGATTAATCGAATAATATTTAGCAATACTGTCTGTAATGAATATACTATTTTCTTTAATTGCAAAATTTAACTTTGGTCTTAATTTTTTTTCTGACTTGGTGTAATGATTTTTTTTCCATAACACTTTTTTATTATTATCATATCTAATAATTGTACCTTTTTTATCAAAGAAAATTAATCCATCTGATAGGAAAATTGGTTTGTAATTAAGATTATTTATTTCATCTAACTTTGAAAATTTAAAATTACCTATTTTTTCTAATTGGCCATCATAGCTTTGAGCACCGTAATTATTGGTATTATCTATTATTTTGTTGGTTGTTCTTAATCCAGATAAATCAAGTTTAACTTCTTGATTAAATTCAGAGGCTTTTACTTCTTCCTCTGCAAATATTTTTTTTACATTTTCTTTTTCTGATAAATCTTTTTCCTTATCTTTCCAAATTCTTGAATTTTCGTTGAAAGAACAATTATTTAGAAGAAAAAATGTTATAAATAATGCTAATAGTCTAATCACTCAAATCTCTGTTTAATCTCTTCTCTGATTCTATTCTTATATCTGGATTTGGATTTTCTAAAGTTGTTATTTGTTGAAAAAACTCTTTTGCTTTTTGTTTTTGATCTTGTGCATAAAAATATTCGGCCATTAAGTATAATGCGTGTGATTTCCATACACTTTCTGAATTAATTAATGGATTTAGCATATTTAGTAAATCAGCTTCATTTGCCTGATCTGCATTAATTAGTGCCTTTTTATAGATAACTAAATTTTTAATTTCTTTATCTAGTGATGTTTCATCGATTATGACATCAAATAATTTGTTAACTTCGCTTTGGTCAGAAAGGAGATTGTTATCAATTATAAAATAAAGAGAGAGCGGAGAATAAGTTGGATCTTTTTGATTAATTATCTCCAATAATTTATTTAAAGTTGTGTCTTTAGAACTTTCAGAATGATCAATAGTAATTGCATTAAAATTATCAGATATCTGTCTTTTTTTATCAGTGGTATATTTATCGTAACTGTAAACACCTATTACAACCAAAACTAAAATAATAACTGAAGAAATTAGAATTTTTTTATTATTAACAAAAAAGCTCTTAATTTTTTCGTTTCTGGTATTTGCAGTTATTATTGATAAATCTTCGTCCATATTAAATCATGTTCCTTAACACATATTGGAGAATTCCTCCATTTTTATAATACTCCAGCTCATTTTTAGTATCTATTCTAGATAAAGTCTTCACTTTTTTAATTTCTCCAGAGATGTATTTGATCTCTATAACAACTTCATCAGAAGGATTTATGCCTTTTTCAATATCAACTACACTTATTAGTTCTGAGCCAACTAAATTTAAGCTTTTTCTGTTTTCTCCATCTTTAAATTGCAGTGGTAAAATTCCCATTCCAATTAAATTTGATCTATGAATTCTTTCAAAGCTTTCAGCAATAACTGCTTTTACTCCTAAAAGTTTAGTTCCTTTTGCAGCCCAATCTCTCGAAGAGCCAGTTCCATATTCTTTACCACCTATTACGACCAAATCAGTTCCTCTTTTTTTATACTCAACAACTGCATCATAAACAGGCATTACTTTTTCTTCAGGATATAATTTTGTAAATCCACCTTCGGTTCCTGGTGCCATTTCATTTCTAATTCTAATATTTGCAAAAGTTCCTCTCATCATAACTTCGTGATTCCCTCTTCTTGAGCCATAAGAATTATAATCTTTAGGTAAAATTTGATGTTCCATAAAATATTCTCCAGTCGGACTATCTTTTTGTATGCTTCCAGCTGGTGAAATGTGATCTGTTGTTATCATATCACCCAATATTAATAACGGTCTTGCATCTTTAATTTCTTTAAATCCTTCTGGCTCATCAGACAAACCTTCAAAGAATGGAGGTTTTTTTACATAAGTTGAACCTTCATCCCATTGGTAAATACTGCTTTTTTCAGTTTTAATTTGTTGCCATTGAGTAGGACCATCAGAAACATTTGAGTATCTTTGAATAAACATATCAGCATTCAAAGATTGTTTTAAAGTATCTTCTATTTCTTGATTTGATGGCCAAATATCTTTTAAAAATATATCTTTCCCATTTTTACTTTTTCCAAGAGGGTCTTTGTATAAATCAAACTCCATATGCCCTGCTATTGCGTAAGCAACCACTAATGGTGGAGAAGCTAAATAGTTTGCTTTAATATGTGGGGAAATTCTTCCTTCAAAATTTCTATTTCCTGATAGTACAGAAACGGCGTGAATATTTTCTTTTTGAATCGCTTCTACTATATTTTCAGGTAATGGTCCTGAGTTTCCAATACAAGTAGTGCATCCGTATCCAACTAAATTAAAACCTAATTGATCTAAATAAGTATTTAAACCAGCTTTTTCTAAATAGTCAGTCACTACTTGAGATCCAGGTGCTAATGATGTTTTAACCCATGGTTTAACTTCTAATCCATACTCAACAGCTTTTTTTGCAAGCAAACCTGCTCCAATTAAAACATTTGGATTTGAAGTATTGGTACATGAAGTTATAGCAGCAATTAAAATTGAACCATCTTGAATTTCATAATCAGTATTTGAAACTTTCGATACTGATTTTTGATCTTTATTAGTTGCTTCAGATAAAACTTTTTTAAATGAAGTTGGTGCATCAGTTAACAAAACTTTATCTTGAGGTCTTTTTGGCCCAGAAATAGTTGGTACAACCGTAGACATGTCTAAAGAAATTACATCAGTAAATTCTAAATCATTACTAGCCCATAACCCTTGTTCCTTCGCATATTTTTCAACTACTTCAACAGTGTGCTGATCTCTACCTGAAAATTTTAGATATTTTAAAGTTTCATCATCTATTGGAAAAAAACCACAAGTCGCACCGTATTCTGGAGCCATATTTGCAATAGTTGCTCTATCTGCAAGAGTTAGATTTTTTAATCCATCTCCATAAAATTCTACAAATTTTCCAACAACACCTTTATCTCTTAACATTTTAACCACTGTTAAAACAAGATCTGTTGCTGTTGTGCCTTCGGGCATTTTATTTTTAACTTCAAAACCAATCACTTCAGGTATCAACATAGATATAGGTTGGCCTAACATTCCTGCTTCTGCTTCAATACCACCTACTCCCCAGCCTAAAACAGAAAGTCCATTAACCATCGTTGTATGGCTATCTGTGCCGACAAGTGTATCTGGAAATATATATTTCTCACCTTTAAATTCTTCAGACCAAACTACTTTAGATAAGTATTCTAAATTTACCTGATGACAAATTCCTGTTCCTGGAGGGACAATTCTAAAATTATCAAAAGCTTGTTGTCCCCATTTTAAAAATGAATATCTCTCACCATTTCTATTGAATTCTATATCTACGTTTTTTTCAAATGAATCTGCTTTTGCAGATTGATCAACTTGAACAGAATGATCAATTACAAGATCAACAGCTGATAATGGATTGATTGTATTTGGATCTTTATTTTTTTCTTTAACAGCCTCTCTCATTGCAGCTAAATCTGCAACAGCAGGGATTCCTGTGTAATCTTGAAGCAAAACTCTAGCAGGTCTATATGCAATTTCAGTTTTTGATTTTTTTGTTTCCAGCCAATTTTTAATTGCTTCTATTTGAGATTTTGTAACACTCAAATCATCTTCGTATCTTAATAAATTTTCTAATAAAACTTTTAGAGATTTTGGAAGTTTATTAATTCCATCTAGCCCATTTTTTTCTGCTTCACTTAATGAATAATAATTATACTCTTTGTTGTTGATGTTAATTTTTTTAAGAGAATTATAAGAATTTTTGTTTCCTGGTGTCATATTTTATAAATAAAAAGTTATTATGCTTGTTAAAAGAAGCAGTGACATAGCATAATTAAAATAATTAATAAATTTCTGATTTGTCGCAAATTTCCTAAAGAATTTACCCAAAAATGTCCAAAGAGTTATACTCGTTACCGAAACTAGTAAAGCCATAACAAGAATTTGAGTCGTATAACTCACAAATGTTTCTCCTGGGTTTATATAAGTAGATACAAGAATTATAGATGCAATTACACCTTTTGGATTTAGAAACTGAAAGATAAAAGTTTCATGGAATTTAATCGGATTTTTATTTTTATTTTCTTGATTTGATGGACCTGAAAAAGAAATTTTATAAGCTAAATAAATCAAAAATAAAGTTCCTAAATATTTTAATATTTCTTGAATTAAAGGATAAAGCTTAAATATATTTATCAAACCTAAAGCTAGGCATAATAATAAAAATGGAAAACCTAGGGTAACCCCGATTATATGTGGAAGTGTTCTAACTATACCAAAGTTAAAACCTGAATAAAAAGCTACAAAGTTATTAGGACCAGGTGTAAATGCAGCAACAATTCCAAATAAAGTTATCGAAAGAATTTCAGGATGCATTGCTAAGCAATTGGTAAACCATTCTCAGCTTTTTGTGACGGATGTACTAAAGTAACTTTCCCTTCAGCATCTATTGCTCCTAAAACTAATACTTGTGAAACTACACCAGCAATATTTTTCTCAGGAAAATTACAAACTGCAATGACTTGCTTTCCTTTTAAATTTTCCTCATTATAATAATGAGTAATTTGAGCTGATGATTGTTTGACGCCAATTTCACTTCCAAAATCTACTTCAACCACTAAAGATGGCTTTCTGGCCTTTTCATTTTTTTTAACTGAAATAACAGTGCCAACTCTAATATCTACTTTGTCAAAAGTGTCATAGGTAATTTGCTCTTTAATCATAATATAATATAGTGTTTTAAGTTTATGAGTATAGATAACAATTTATATGAAAAATCAATCAAGATTTTAACTGACTTAATTGCATTTAAAACTATCTCAGGCCAAGATAATAGTAATTTAATTGATTATTGTGAAAATATTTTAAATAACATCGGAATAGATACTTTCAAAGTTTACGATGATGATAAAAAAAGAGTTAATCTTTTTGGAACTTTAAAAGCAAAAAATCAAAGCACAAAAAAACCAATTATTCTATCAGGACACACTGATGTCGTTCCAGTTTCTAAAGGTTGGAGCACCGATCCATTTGTTGCAACAATTAAAAAAGATAAACTTTATGGAAGAGGCTCATGTGACATGAAAGGTTTTATTGCATGTACACTTGCTTATGCACCAATATTTAAAGAAAGTAATTTAGATAGAGATTTACATTTCTGTTACACTTTTGATGAAGAGACTGCATGTATTGGTGCTCCTCTGTTGATAGAGGAATTGAAAAAAAGAGATATCAAAAATGGAATTTGTATAATTGGAGAACCAACTACAATGAAAATAATAGATGCTCACAAAGGTATGAATGAATACACAGTTCACTTTGGAGGACTAGCAGGACATAGTTCAAAGCCACATTTAGGAGTAAATGCTGCAGAATATGCTACTAGGTATGTTGGGAAACTTTTAGAGATAAGAGAACAATTAAAAAAACGAGTAAAAGAAAATAGTATTTTTGATCCTCCACATTCAACATTATCAATTGGTGGCATCAAAGGTGGTATTGCTCATAATGTTATTGCAGACAAATGTAGTGTTGAATGGGAAACAAGGCCAGTTGTTAAAGAGGATGGCGAATTTGTAACAAATGAAATTGATAAATATGCAAATGAAGTACTTTTACCAGAAATGAAAAAAGTATTTCCAGATTCTTATATTAAAAAAGAAACAATTGGTGAAGTGGTTGGGTTTAACAGATTAGATGAATCTGAAGCATGCGAATTTGTATCAAATATAACTGGTGATAATTCCAGAGAAGTAGTTTCTTTTGGAACGGAGGCTGGTTTATTCCAAGAATTAGGAATCAGTACTGTTGTTTGTGGACCTGGATCTATAGAACAAGCTCACAAAATTGATGAGTTCATAGAATTAAATGAAATGAAAAAATGCCTTAAATTTTTAGAAGGTGTAAAAGATAAATCAGTAAATTAACTCCAACCACCCACAGCTTTTACCTCTAAAAATTCTTCTAAGCCATGTTCACCTGCTTCTCTACCAATACCAGAGTGTTTAAAACCTCCAAAGGGTGCATCAACTGCAATACCGGCTCCATTAACATCCACCATTCCAGATCTTAATTTTCTAGCAACTCTTTGAACTTTTTCAGAGTCTTGAGTTTGAATATAGTTTGTTAATCCATAAGAAGTATCATTTGCAATTTTAATTGCTTCTTCCTCTGTTTCAAATGGGATAACAGATAGAACAGGTCCAAAAATTTCAGTTCTTGCAACATCCATATCATTATTTACATCTGCAAATACAGTTGGTTTAACAAAGTAACCTTTATCTAATCCATCAGGTTTACCTGTTCCTCCAGCAACTAATTTTGCTCCTTCATCAATACCTTTTTGAATTAAAGTTTGAATTTTATTGTATTGAGTTTCTGAAATAACTGGACCTATGTGCTCCCCTTCTTTTTTAGGATCACCCACTTCAAAATTTTCACTATATTTTTTTAATCTCTCTATAGCTTCATCATACATTGATTTTTCAACCAACATTCTTGTTGGGGCATTACAAGATTGTCCAGAATTTCTAAAACATCTTAAAGCACCTCTTTCAATTGCTTCTGGATCAGCATCTTTAAAAATTATATTTGCCCCTTTACCACCTAATTCTAAGCTTACTCTTTTAAAATCTTTAGCAGCGTTTTGAGAAATCAAAGCTCCAGCTCTTGTTGAGCCTGTGAAAGAGATCATATTAATATCTGGATGGCTTGTAAGAGCATCGCCTGTTGTTGCTCCATCACCATTAACTAAATTAAACACACCTTTTGGAAATTTTACCTCATCAATAATTTCAGCAAGTATCATTGATGAAAGTGGCGCTAATTCTGATGGCTTTAATACCATTGTGCAACCTGCCGCAATTGCTGGCATTACTTTTAAACAAACTTGGTTCATTGGCCAATTCCAAGGTGTTATTAATGCACAAACACCTTTAGGTTCATAAATTAATCTTTGGTTAGGAGCGTGTTCTCCCAATGGTTTTTCAAATTCGAAATTTTTCAAATATCTGATAAATGATTTAATATGACTTGCTCCTGTTCCTGCTTGTAATTTTGTGGCAAAATCTTTTGGTGCACCCATTTCAAGAGTTATGGCTTCTGCAATATCTGCCCATCTTTTTTTATAATTTTCATAAAGTTTTTCTAATAATGCAATTCTTTCTTCTTTAGAGGAAAAGGCCCAAGATTCGTAAGCATCCTTTGCTGCAGCAACTGCTAAATCAACATCTGCTTTATTTCCCAAAGTAATTACAGCACAGTTTTCTTCTGTTGCTGGATCAATTACTTTAATTTCTTTAGCACTGTTTGGTTTAACCCAAGCACCATTAATATAAAAATTTTTTTTATCTAACATGATTTAAAATTATCCTTTCCTTATGATTTTGCAAATAAATTTGTTAATTCGTAAACTATTGTTGCAGCTGCAAGAGATGTAACTTCAGCATGATCATATGCTGGTGAAACTTCTACTACATCAGCTGAAACTAAATTTAATCCAGACAAACCTCTTAAAACATTAACCATTTCTCGTGTGGTCATTCCTGCTATCTCTGGTGTTCCTGTACCAGGCGCAAATGCTGGATCTAACACATCAATATCTATAGATAGATAAAGTGGGTTATCTCCTACTCTTTTTCTAATCCTTTCAGCAATCTTGTCTGTTCCTTCGGTTTGAAACTCATCACAGTGAATTATTTTAAAACCAAAACTTTCATCATTTTTAATATCATCTCTACTATAAAGAGGTCCCCTTATGCCAACATGCATTGAAGCATCATCTAAAAATAAACCTTCTTCTCTTGCTCTTCTAAAAGGAGTTCCATGTGTATATGGAGCGCCGAAATAAGTATCCCAAGTATCTAAATGAGCATCAAAATGAACTAAAGAAACTGGTCCTTTATTTTTTTTATTAATTGCTCTTAGCAGTGGCACTGCAATTGTATGATCACCACCTAAGCTAATTATTCCACCTACTTTATTTAATAAATCAGTTGCTCCCTCTTCTATTTGTTTAATAGCTTCATCAATACTAAATGGATTGCATGAAATATCTCCAGCATCAGCAACTTGTTGAATTTTAAAAGGTTCCACATCATAACTTGGATGATAATTTGTTCTTAAATGTCTAGATGCTTGTCTTATACTCTGAGGACCAAATCTCGCCCCTGGTCTATAACTGGTTCCAGCATCAAACGGAACACCAACAATCGCTACATCACAGCTCTCAACATCTCTTAATTCTGGTAATCTTGCAAAAGTACTTGGGCCAGCATATCGAGGTACTTTTGTTCCACTTACTGGTTGAATAGGATTTTTGTTTCTTTCTTTTGTCATTTTTTAATAATCTAAGATAATATTATCTAATCTAATTCGTCTATAATAAATTAATGAAAATTATTATTTTATTCATCTTAATATTTCAGTTTTCACAGGTAAATGCTGATGAAATATATAATCTAATCAAAATCCCGAACTTGGAAATCTATAAACTAAAAAATAAGAACAATATCCGTTATTTAAATGCAAAAGGAGATTTTAAAATAGGAGTAGATGACAACATTACTTGCAATAAGACAAATCAAGAAAATCTTAATACAAAATTTCCAACAATTGAAAGAAATTTAAAAAGATATAATTCTAAATTTCTTAAAAAAATAAATTTAAAATATGTTGTATTTTGTGAGGGTTTATTTATTTCGAACATCAATACTGGCGGAATACCAGATAATAAAAATAGAACTTTAATATTAGACATAAACTTTAACAAAAAATATTTTGAAAGAATGATTCATCATGAGATTTTTCATATGATTCAAAATAGTTATGAGAATGATTTTAATGATAAAAAATTTTCTTTATTTAATAATTCTGATTTTAAATACGCTGAATGCTCCACTTGCTCAGATAGATTAAATTTAGATTTATATGAAAATACTAATGGTTTTTTAACAGAATACTCTAAATCAATTCCATCAGAAGATATGGCTGAAATCTTTTCTTTTTTAATGGTTAATAAAAATTTGATTGAAGAGAAAATAAAAAACGACCCTATATTAAACAAAAAGGTTAATTTTATTAAATTAAATATATCTAAAATCGATGAAAATATTTTATGATTAAAACAATTAAGGCATCAAAATCAGAAAAAATTTTATTTATTTTTTTAATAGTTTTAGCCGTTTCTGCTTTTTCATCTTTTTTTTTATTAAAAAATAAATGTCTATTTATAGACAACAATGATTTAAAAAAATTAAACTTTAAAAACCCAGATAATATTGCGGTAATGAATTTAGAATGTGGAAATGTTATTATTGAGTTATATCCTGAAATCTCTCCTAAAGCGGTTGAAAGATTTAAAATATTAATTGAAAAAAAAATGTATGATGGTTCAGCTTTCTATAAGGTGGTTGAAAATACTTTAGTGCAAGCTGGTGATCTTGAATTTGGAAATATTGAATATTTAGATTACTCAAAAATTGGAAGTGGAAAATCAGGATTAGGATTATTAAAATCAGAACTTAGTGATGATTTTGAATTTACTGAAGGAAGTGTTGGTTTTGCAAGATCAACGGAATTTGACTCTGAAGATAGTGAATTTTTTATTACCTTGAAAGATATCCCAATTTATCAAGGAGAATACACTCCACTTGGAAAAGTAAAGTTTGGTCTAGATATTCTTAAGAAAATTAAAACAGGTAATAAAGCAATCTATGTACTTAGACCTGATTATATAAACACTTTTAGAATATTAGGGACTAATTAACTAAAGGTTTTCCAGTTGAAAGAGTGTGTTTAATTCTATCTTGAGTTTGTTTGGTTTCTATCAATCTCATAAAAGAATCTAACTCTAATTTATATAGATCATCTTCTGATAAAGTTTTATCTAAATTTGTATCACCGCCACTTAAAACATTTGCTAGTTCAGTTCCTACATGCATTCCATGATCTAATATTATTTTATCATTATATAATTTCTCTAAAACTTTAATCATCTTCTCTTTCAAAGGTTTTCCAGATAAATTAAATTTACACTCTTCTGGAGGTACAAAATCGTTATTTTGGTGAATAAGTTTTCTCGCCTCTTCAAAAAGACTATTTCTATTCATAATTTTTTTATCCTCAGGTTTTAAGTATTTTAAAGGCTCAGCTTCTACAGGAGAGGTTGCAGTTTTTGCGTATCCAATAATATCAAATACTTTTAAAGGAGCATAATCAGGATCAGATTTTGCTTCTTCTGTTTGTGACCATCTCCATAACATTTCTTTACATCCACCTCCAGCTGGCACCAATCCAACAATTGTTTCTACAAGACCAACCACAATATTTGTGTGTGATGCAACAAAGTTACTTTGAACTAAAACTTCAAAACCACCACCTAAAGTAAGACCTGAAGGTGCAGAAACTACTGGGTATTTAGAATATTTTAATGTTTTGCAAGTATCTTGAAAATATTTAATAAATTTTTCTATAGATTTGAAATCATTCTTGTCTGCAAAATTCATTGTATAACTCAAATTCACACCTGCAGAAAATTGCATACTTTCATTCATAACAATAAGCGGTTTATCAGTTGCATTTTTTAATGCGTCCATTGAATCATAATCTAATGCACAAGCTTTTGTAGTAAACTCGACAATATTAAAATCTTTAAAACGATGAATTTCAGCAGAATTATTTTTATCTACTTTTATTGCTGTTGGTCTAATTTTTCCTAGTGTTTCAATATCAGTATATAATTGTCTTTCTCCATAAAAGTTTTCATCTTTTGACTTAGATAAGTTTTCTAAAAATTTAATATTTTCAAAATTATCTATCCTTGAAAAAAAGTTTTCTACTCCAATTGATTTTAACATTTCAAAAGGACCCATTGCCCAATTGAAACCAAGTCTCATTGCTTCATCTATATCATTGAACTTATCTGTAATTCCTGGAACTAGAGAAGATGCGTATTTAATTATTTTAGAAATTACTTCCCAAGCATATTCTCCATATTTATCTTTTCGATTAATTAAATTATTAATATCTACAGTCTCTACTCCTAAATCTATTTTTTTTGAGGTTAGATATTCACCTGTTTCTAAATTGATAGCTTCTAATACTTTTTGGTTTCCACTTTTATTCATTCTGTAAAAACCACCTTTTCCTTTACGTCCAGTATAACCAGTATCAATCAATTTTTTTACTAACGGAATTTCTTTTGCAACAATTTGAAATTCGTCATTATCAGAAAGTTCTTTAATAAAGCTTTTTAAAACATCAGCCATCAAATCAATTCCAATTAGATCATATAATCCAAAAACTCCTGTTTTAGGTATACCCATTGGTCTTCCAAAGACTGCATCAGCTTCTTCAATTGATAATTTCATTCTAAATGCTTCAGTCATTGCTACCTGCATTGCATAAACCCCTATTCGATTTCCTAAGAAACCAGGTGTATCATTACAAACGATAGCACCTTTACCTAATTCAATTTCACAAAATTTTTTGAGAGAATTGATTTTATTCAAATCATTATTTTCATTTTTTACAATTTCAAGTAACCCCATGTATCTAACTGGATTAAAGAAATGAGTAATACAAAAATCTTTTTTTTCCTCCTCAGTTAATTTTTCAGATAATACTTTAATTGGGATAGATGATGTGTTTGATGAAACAATTGCTCCTTGTTTTCTATTCTTAAATATTTTTTCATAAATATTGTGCTTTATATCAATTCTCTCAACAACAGCCTCAACAACCCAATCAGCTTCTTTTACGACATCAAAATTATCATTAATATTTCCAACTTTAATATTTTCAATTTTGGTTTTATCTAAAAGTAATGGAGGTCTTGATTTGTGAATTCTGTCTCTAGCTTTTTCAGATATTTCTGTCGTTAAATCTAAAAGAGTTACAGGTACATTTGCGTTACACAGGTGCGCTGCAATTCCACTACCCATAGTACCAGATCCAATAACAACTACTTTTTTTATATCCATAAACAATAAACTTTTATTGAATTAATCAAAAACTTGAAATAAGACAAATTTCCTGATTAATTAAATTGGTAAGCTATATAAATTAACACAATATTAAAGAGAAAAATGTACAATTCAGTAATAGCTGGTTACTCCAGATCACCTTTTGCAATGGCAAATAAAGGGAAATTAATAGATGTAAAACCAGTTAATCTACTAGCTGAAGTAATTAAAGATCTTGTTTCACAATCAAAAATTAATCCAAAAGAAATTGATGATGTTGTTATTGGTTGCGCTTTTCAGGTTGGTGAACAATGTTTTAATATTGGAAGATTGGTAACTTTTTTATCAGATCTAGATATGAGAGTTCCTGGAATGTCTGTAGATAGATGGTGTGGATCTTCAATGGAAGCGATTCATATTGCAGCAGGAAAAATAGCAATGGGATCAGGTAAGATATTTGTTTGTGGAGGTGTTGAAAGTATGACAAGAGTTAGAACTGGCTTTGATCCTTTACCTTACCCTTATTCTGATAAAGAAAAACAAAATCCACATTTATATTTATCAATGGGAATTACAGCTGAGAATGTTGCAAAAAAATATAATATTTCAAGAACTGAGCAACAAGAGTTCTCTTTAGAAAGTCATAGAAAAGCAAATGAAGCCCAACAAAAAGATAAATTTAAGAGTGAAATTACTAAGATAGGTAATTGTGAAATTGATGAAAATATTAGACCTAGTAGCACAATGGAAAAACTAGATAGTTTAAAGTTAGTATTTGATCAAAATGGAACAGTAACAGCTGCAACTTCATCTCCTCTAACTGATGGAGCTGCTGCAACTCTTATCTGTGAAGAAAACTTTGCTATAGAGAATAGTTTAGAAATTCTTGGGAGAATAAAATCTACTGCTGTTGAAGGATGTGATCCAAATTTTATGGGATTAGGTCCCATTTCAGCTACCAAAAAAGCTTTAGAAAGAGCTAAACTTTCAATAAAAGACATTGATATTGTGGAGCTAAATGAAGCTTTCGCATCTCAATCACTAGCTTGTATCAAAGATTTAGAAATAGATATTAATAAAGTAAATTTGGATGGTGGAGCAATTGCTTTAGGACATCCTTTAGGCGCAACAGGTGCAAGGATAACAGGAAAAGCTGCACAACTTTTAAAAAGAGAAAATAAAAAGTACGCTCTTGCTACTCAATGTATTGGTTTGGGAATGGGAATTGCAACAATAATTGAAGCAGTTTAGTTTTATCTATTAATTCCTCTTAATCTTTCAGATCTTCTTCTTAATAGTTCTGCACTAATTAATATTAAAGTTGAAAGAATAATTAAACATGTTGCAACAGCTAAAATTGTTGGACTAAGCTGTTCTCTAAGACCAGTCCACATTTGTACTGGAATTGTAGTATTTTCTAAACCAGCAAGAAATAAAACTACAACTACTTCATCAAATGAAGTTACAAATGCAAATAAACCTCCTGAAATTACACCTGGTAATATCAATGGAAGAGTAATTTTCATAAAAGTGTTTACAGGGTTGCTACCTAAGCTAGATGCCGCTCTTGTTACACTATGATCAAATCCTGATAATGTTGCAGTTACGGTGATTACAACAAATGGAGTTCCTAGGATTATATGAGCAAAAACTATTCCTGTATGTGTTGCTGCTAAACCAACTTTTGCCATGAAAAAGAATATTGCAACACCTGATATAATTAACGGAACAATCATTGGTGAAATTAAAGTAGCCATTATAATTCCCTTATAAGGCATGTGCCTACTGCTTAAACCTAACGCAGCCAATGTACCAAGTATTATCGATCCTATCGTTGCAAATATTGCAATTATAAAACTATTTTTTGCAGCTAGTCCCCATGGGTTTTTGGTTCCATAAACCATATCCTTGTACCATCTTAGAGAAAAGGCATCAGGATCAAGATTTTTCATTCCTTCAGAAAAAACTAAAAATTCTTCAGCATTGAATGATAATGGGAATATTACTAATAAAGGGGCAACTAAAAAGAAAAATACAAAAGCACAAATAGCTAAATAAACATAATGCCAAATTCTATAGCGAGTTTCTGTATAACTTGGTAATGCCATCTTTATCCTAATTTAATATTATCAACTCCAACTAATTTGTTATAAATCCAATACACAACTAAAACTCCAGTTAACAACATCAATCCCATTGCAGATGCAAAGCTCCAGTCTAAAGTTGTTTTCATGTGGTATGCAATCTGGTTACTTATCAAAGTTCCAGAGGCGCCTCCTACTAATGCTGGAGTAATGTAATATCCAATTGCCAATATAAATACTAATAAACATCCCGCTCCTATACCTGGAATAGTTAATGGGAAATAAACTTTCCAAAATGCAACAAAAGGTGTTCCTCCTAAAGATTTCCCTGCTCGCATTAAACTTGGAGAGATTGTTTTCATAACACTATAAAGTGGAAGAACCATGAAAGGTAATAATATTTGTGTCATTGCCACATAAGTTCCAACTTTATTGTACATCATTTCAGGCCTGTTATCGTCTGCAACTAATCCTATCATGACAAAGAAATCATTAACGACTCCTTGTTGCTGTAATAAAATCATCCAACTTGCAGTTCTGACCAATAATGAAGTCCAAAATGGGAGAAGAACACAAATCATTAATAGATTTGAGTACTTCATTGGCAATGTAGCTAATAAATGAGCAATAGGATAACCCATTGCAAAGCAAAATAGGGTTACAAAAAATGCAATTTCAAGCGTTCTTAACCATAAAATTCTATGAATTCGTCTATCTTCATCTACTTGAGCGATACTTCCATCAGCAGCATAATACATATCCATACCTTTTAGATATTTAGCTAATGTATATGGTGGTGCTGTTCTTTTTATAGCTTGCCAGTACTCGACTTTACCCCAGTTTTTATGGACCTTCATCATCTGTTCTTTGAAACTAGCGCTTTCGTCTATCTTTTTTCTTTTAATATTTCTAAACAATCTTTTAGTTGTTGAATTAAACCCGTTTTTTTCTTTATTTAATCTTTGACCAAGTTTTCCGTGTTCTTGTTTTTCAACAAGAGCTTTATAGTCATAATAAAAAGCAGAATAAACTTCTTCGGGAGGTAGTTCTTGTCCATCCCAATTTTCCATTTCCTTAAATGTTTTAGGAAGCATGTTGGTTATCATTTTGTCATCAATACTTCTCGTAAACATTTCTCCAATTGGAAATATATAGGTGATGACTAAAAATAATAATAGAGGAGCTACTAGAAGAAAGGCTTTAATCTTATTCTTCCGTTCAGCTTTCTTTAAACTGACTTCTAATGGTATTCCGTCAGTTGTTAAAATTTGTTTTGCTTCAGAGCTCATAAAAAAATAGGGCGGTTAGTTAATAACCGCCCTAAATATATATTATATAAATTCAGTGATTAAAACTGAAATTATAGGCCTGCTTTAAAAGCTTCCCACTTCTCACCAATCTCTGTTCCGTAGTCAGCCCAGAAGAATGGGTCTACTAAGAAATAGTTTTTAGTGTTAGCAGGAGCAGTTGGCATTTGAGGCATCATTTCTGTTTTACCATCTTTGTACCATGGCTCACCAGCTGTGATTACATCAAGAGAAGATTTTCTCCATGGAGCGTATGCAATATACTTAGCGCTACCAGCTAACATTTCAGTGTTAGTCATCATAGCTAAAGCTTTTTTAGCATTCGCTTCATCTGGACCGCCCTTAACTAAAGCAAAGTATTCGTAGTCAAGACCTTGACCATCCCATACTTGTTTAATTGGAGCACCTTCACCAACTTCAGCATTGAAGAATCTTCCGTTCCAACCAGTTGCCATAACAACTTCACCAGCAACTAATAATTCAGGTGGTTGAGCACCTGCAGACCAGAATACACATCCACCATTTGGATCTGTACATAATTCTCTAATTTTGTTTAACGCTCTGTCGATTCCACCGTCTTCTAAAAGTTTTCTGTAAACTCTAGTTCCGCCGTCACCTAGCTTCACGCCATCCGCAGCTAAAGCAATTTCTAAATTAGTTAAAGCACTAGTGTAGATTGCTCTTTTGCCTGGGAATTTTTTAGTGTTAAAGAAGTCCTTAATTTTTGTAGGAGCTTTTGAACCACTAAATTTTCTTGTGTCGTAAGCATAGTTCCAAGAATATAAGATGTTTCCTACAGCACATTCACTTGGCATTCCTGTGAAGAAATCTTCACTTGCAGGAGTTCCATCTGGTGCAGCTGGGAAGTCTTTGTCAAAATCAAATTTAACAAATAAACCTTCATCACATCCGTTAATTGTATCGAATGCAAACAGGTCTATGATATCCCAAGTAATAGCACCCGCTTCTTTTTGTGCTTTAATTTCTGATAAACCACCGGAGTAGTCAACCCAGTTGATATCTACTCCAAGTGCCTTAGCAGTTGGATCACCATACCCTAGCTTTTGAGACTCAGTATAAGCTCCACCCCAAGATGCAACAGTAACTGCAAATGCTGATGAAGTTATTGAAAGAGCAAAAGAAAGAGCAAGTAATAATTTACTTAATTTTTTCATTATTCCTCCGTTTAAACGTTAATATAAATTAATTTATATAATGAAAGTACACCAAAATGAGCAAGTGAAGTCAACAGCTCATTTTAGCTAATGTTATTTTGAATTTTTAATAGAAACTATTTAGGATCTAAAGCTCTAGCATCAACACTGTTCCAACCAATATTGATATCCTCTTTTACTTTTAGCTCAAGATTTGAGGTACTGTTTGGTACTTTTAAAATAAATTCAGAACTACCAAGTAAGTCCAGTCTTACTCTTGTGTGGTCACCATGGTAAATTACTTCTTCTATTTTACCGGCAAACATGTTGTCCATTTTGTTTGTTGGATTTATTAAAGCTCTTTCTGGTCTTAAAGATACTGTAGTTTTTTCACCTTTTGATTTTACAGAAATAGGGTTAGCTAATATTTCTGCATTACCCAATTTAACTTTACATGTGTCTTTATCAATATCAGACACCTCACCATTAAAAGTATTATTTTCACCTATAAACTCTGCAACAAAAGAATTTACTGGTTTCTCATACAGTTCTGCTGGATCAGATAACTGTTGAACTTTGCCATCATTAAATACAGCTATTCTATTTGACATAGTAAGAGCCTCACTTTGATCATGAGTAACGTATACAACAGTGACTCCAATGCTTTCATGAATGTGTTTAATTTCATACTGCATGCTCTCTCTTAAATTTTTATCTAAAGCACCAAGTGGCTCATCCATTAAAACAACGGCTGGATCAAACACAAGTGCTCTTGCAACAGCAACCCTTTGTTGTTGTCCTCCAGAAAGTTGTGCTGGCATTCTAGATTCAAATCCATTTAGAGAAACCATCGACAAAGCTTTATCTACTTTTTTATCAATTTCATCTTTTTCAACTTTTCTTACTCTTAAAGGAAAGGCTAAATTTTCATAAACTGTCATGTGTGGAAATAGTGCATAATTTTGGAACACCATTCCAATTCCTCTTTTGTGAGGTGGGATGTTAGAAATAATATTTCCATCTAATAAAATTTCTCCATTAGTTGGAGTTTCAAATCCAGCTAACATCATTAAACAAGTTGTTTTACCTGAACCAGATGGTCCAAGCATCGTTATAAATTCACCTTCAGCAATATCTAATTGTAGGTCTTTAACGACAAGTACTTTCCCGTCATAACTTTTATCTACTTTATCAAATTTTACGAATTCTGGATTTTTAGACATAAAATTGATTATTAAACATTTGTGAAAGTAGATTTCAATAGTAAATTAACTCTTGATATGAAGCTCTTTTGGAAAATTACAAAATAACTCTGACCCGTTTTCTGTAACCCTAATAGCCTCAGACGCCTCAACACCCCAGTCACCAAACTGCATCACAGCAATCATATGAAAACAAACATTAGGCTCAAGAACTGTCTTGTCTCCTTTATATATATTAAGAGTGTGCTCTCCCCAATCAGGAGGATAGCCAATCCCTATTGAATAACCAGTTCTTGATCTTTTTTCGATACCATATTTATCGAGTATTTTCCAAAAAGCTTGAGCAACATCATCTACAGTATTTCCTGCTTTAATTGCCTCTATTCCTGAGTTTAAAGCTTCAATGGTTTTATTCATGGTATCGATTTTTAATTGATTTGGCTTTCCAAGTAGTACAGTTCTAGCCATTGGCGCATGATATCTTTTATAAACTCCAGAAAGTTCAATAATTGTTGCCTCTCCCTCTACAAACTTATCTTGGGTAGCGGTCAAATGTGAAGCAGAAGTACCTTTTCCTGTTGGAAGTAGGGTTGCAATACTTGAATATTCACCACCAAATTCCTCAGTTCCATAAAAAAGTGCTTTTTGAATTTCACCAACTGCATCACACTGTCTGACACCAGGCTTAATAACTTCCATTGCAGTTTTCATTCCTTGTTCTGAAATTTTTGCTGCAGATTTCATATAATTTATTTCTGCATCAGATTTTGTAAATCTTGCCCAATTCACCAATCGATCACTGTCTTTTATTTTAGCATTTGGCAAACCTTGTTTTATTTTTTCATAACAAAAAGCTGTAAAATAGTGAGCATCCATCTCTAGCCCGATTGATAGATTGTCCCATTTTCTTTCTTTAATTATTTCAACTAATCTATCGTAAGGATGTTTTGGCCAAGTATGAATGTACTCCTCATCATACACTAAAATATTTTCATCTTTTAAATAAGTTTTTATATAAGCTCCACCCGCATCTTGAGCTCTTACAAAACATAACGGTTCATCAGCATTTACATGAACAATTGCACATTGAGCATAATAGAATGACCAGGCGTCATAACCAGTTAGATAATATAAATTATTAGTGTCATGAGAAATTAAAAGTTCGATGCCTTTTTCTTGCATCATTTTTTGAACTTTTTTTAATCTTTGTTTGTATTCTTCTTTAGTAAATGACATTAGTTTACCTTAAATAGTTTTCCAAATCCCTCAACAGAGTTATTTTTATTTATTTTTACAAGTGTATCCCAAATTAATGCTTGATTACTAGATAATACTACTGTGTTCAGTTTTTTTTCAAGTTTATCAATAATTGGTAACACAGGTAATGCTGTACACGAAACAAACAAAGCCTCTGCCCCATTTAAATCAATTTTAGATAATACTTCATATAAGTAATCTTGATCTACTTTACCAATGTCATAATCAGCTTCGATATCAAAGTAAGAATTAGAAGTAATTTCAAAACCCTCTGTTTTAAAATAATCTAAAACCTCATCATTTAGTTTTTTACTGTAAGGTGTGAACAAAGAAATTTTATTTATATTTAATTTTTTTAGAGCTTTAATGGCTGCTGTGCTAGGCGTTGTAACATCAGCCATTGGTTTTGCTGCTTTTACTTTTTGTTCAATAGAATTATATCCAGCTGCTATGGTCCCAGAAGTGCAACCATAAACAACACAATCAATATCTTGATCTGGTAAAATATCTTTTGCAACCTCAGTTACTTTATTAGACATTTTAATCAGGTTTTCTCGAGTTAATGGATTGTAACACTCAATACGGTTAACAAAAAAATCAATTTCCCTGTCTTTTATGACATTAATAAAATCTCTCTCAATCATAAAATCACTTGCAAGTGCAATTAAGCCAACTCTTGGATTTGATTTACTAATGTATTTTGGATCTATTTTTGTTGAATTCATATTTTAAAAGATGAATATATCAGAAGTTCTTTAATAATCATTAATATTAAATTAACGACATGAATTTAAAAGATACCTTCATTGCATCACTGGTTCCAATTTTTTTAGGTTTTGGTTTTGTAATTGCAAAACCAGCATTCGAGTCTTTTCCACCAATTTTATTAATGGGTTTAAGATTTATATTTGCGGCATCAATTTTAGTCTGGTGGTTTCCAATACCGAGAGGATATTTATTAAAAATATTCATAGCATCTTTAATAGCAAATACTTTACAGTACAGTATTACTTACTCTGGTTTAGACTTAATTGATGCATCTTCAGCAGTTTTGCTGGTACAAATGGAAGTACCGTTTGGAGTTATTTTTGCTTACTTTATGCTTAAAGAGAAACCAACAGTTAGAGCACTAATTGGTATTGGTATAGCGTTTATTGGCGTTTATGTTTTAACTGGCTCACCAAATTTAGATGGAAAAATTATTGGTATTGGATTGACGATATTAGGCTCTGCTATTTGGGCTCTTGGGCAAGTAATGGTGAAACCTTTAAGTAAAGAAATTAATCCTTTGGCATTAGTTGCTTGGATGGCATTATTTTCTGGTCCAATTTTAATTCTTTTATCAGCAATCATTGATGGAAATACTATTGAATATTTTGCTAACGCAGAAATTAATCATTGGATAATTGCAATTTACATTGGTTTTATAATGCAGCCAGTTACATATGGTTGTTTCTATTATGTTATTAAAAATAATCCTATTTATAAAGTTCTACCAATTGTAACTATGGGAATTCCTCCAACAGGATTATTAGCTGCAATTTTTCTTTTAGGAGAAGAGCCAACAAAAGAACTATTCATTGGTGGAGTAATAATAATTGTTGGTGTCATATTAATTGTTTTTACAAAAAATAAAAAAGAAGAGGTAAAATAATGAAGATAGGTTTTATTGGTCTAGGAAATGTAGGTGCTAAACTTGCAGGGAGTTTGTTAAGAAATGGATTTGACTTAACAGTAAGAGATGTAGATCAAAATTTAACAGATCAATTTAAAGGTTCTGGTGCAAAAGTTGCAAACTCTGGAAAAGAACTTGCAGAACAAGTTGATCTTGTAATTACTTCTTTGCCATCTCTAAAAGTAAGCGCAGAAGTTATGGAAGCTGAAGATGGAGTACTTCAAGGCCTTTCTGAAAATAAAATCTGGCTTGAAATGAGTACTACTGATGAAGCTGAGGTAAAGAGAATTGGAGAAAAAGTAATTGCAAAAAATGCTATACCTTTAGATGGCCCAGTAAGTGGTGGTTGTCATAGAGCTGCAACAGGAAATATTGCAATTTTTGTAGGTGGTGAGAGAAAAGCATTTGAAAAAATTTTACCTGTTTTAACAGTAATGGGAAGAAAAGTGTTACATACTGGTGAATTGGGTACAGCAAGTACTCTTAAAGTAATTACAAATTATTTAGCTTCAGTACATTTGGTTGCTTTAGGAGAAGCTTGGACAGTTGCTAAAAAATCTAATCTAGATCTTGAAAAAACATTCAAAGGAATAGCTGCATCATCAGGAAATTCATTTGTTCATGAAACAGAAAGTCAGGTAATCTTGAATGGTTCTTATAATATAAATTTTACAATGGATTTAGTTTTAAAAGATACAGGTTTATTTGATGATCTGGCCAAAAAATTAAATGCTCCACTAGAGATATCTCCAAAAGTTGTTGAAATATTTAAAGATGGACAAAAAAAATATGGGTCTAGAGCGTGGTCTTCTATGATTGTTAAAAGGATGGAAGATTTAAATAATATTGATTTTAGAGCTAAAGGTTTTCCAGAAGAATTAGTTGATAATGAGCCTGAGGAAAAAGGATATGAAATCTAAATAGTATGCTAAAATAAAATCATGTTAGATAAAAGAAAATTTTATATTGATGGTGAATGGGTAGATCCAATTAAAAAAAATGACTTTGATGTTATCAATCCATGTAATGAAGATCCTTGTGCAGTAATTTCTCTAGGGTCTACAGAAGATACAAATAGAGCAGTAAAAGCTGCAAAAACAGCATTTGAAACTTGGAAAGAAACCTCAAAAGAGGAACGAATTAAATTATTAGAAAAATTATTAACTATTTACAAAAAAAGATTTAATGAAATGGCAGAAGCTATTTCATTAGAAATGGGTGCTCCAATGGATTGGTCAACTGATGTTCAAACAGCATCAGGAAGAAATCATTTAGAAGATTTTATATTAAGACTTAAAAATTTTAACTTTGAAGAACATTTTGATGAAAAATCAAATAATCATATTTGTTATGAACCAATAGGAGTTTGTGGATTAATAACTCCTTGGAATTGGCCAATAAATCAAATTGCTCTTAAAGTTGCTCCAGCATTTGCAACTGGTTGTACAATGATTTTAAAACCCTCAGAAATTGCTCCGTTATCAGGAATGCTATTTGCTGAAATGATTGATGAAGCTGGATTTCCAAAAGGAGTTTTTAATTTAGTAAATGGTGATGGTGCTGGAGTTGGATCAGATATTTCAAGCCATCCAGATATTGATATGGTTTCTTTTACCGGTTCAACAAGAGCTGGAAAGTTAATTTCTAAAAATGCTGCTAATACAATCAAAAGAGTTTGTCTTGAACTGGGTGGCAAAGGTGGAAATATTGTTTTTGCTGACAGTTATAAAGATGCAGTGAGAGATGGTATTAGAAATGTAATGAGTAATTCAGGTCAATCTTGTGATGCACCTACAAGAATGTTGGTTGAAAAATCTATTTATGAAAGAGCAGTAAAAGAAGCTGTTGATGAAGCTAATAAAATTAAAGTTGATCAAGCGACTAAAAAAGGAGATCACATTGGTCCTGTAATTTCAAAAGTTCAGTACGATAAAATTATAAATCTTATTGAAAGTGGAATTTCTGAAGGAGCAACTTTGGCTGCTGGAGGACCAGAATTACCCAATGGTTTAAATAAAGGATATTTTATTAAACCAACTATTTTCACAGATGTTACTAATGAGATGAGAATTGCAAAGGAAGAAATCTTTGGGCCTGTTTTATCAATTATTCCGTTTGATACTGAGGATGAAGCAGTGAAAATTGTAAATGATACTTCTTATGGTTTAGGAAATTATCTTCAAACTGATGATAAAGAAAAAGCTCATAGAGTTGCAAAAAAATTAAGATCAGGATGTGTCTATATAAATGGTAATGCAGCTGATGTTGGGACTCCTTTTGGTGGTTACAGGCAGTCCGGAAATGGAAGAGAAGGAGGAGTTTGGGGATTGGAAGAATTTTTAGAGGTAAAGAACGTAACGGGTTGGAATTAATTTGAATTTCTCAAATACCTCAATCTTCCAATAATTTCATCACGATCCATGTAATATCCTTGGAGGTGTCTATGACCTGAATTTGGATCAAATTCAGTTCTCCCATGAAGCAATCTTCTATTGTTGAAAGTAAATACATCTCCTGGCCCTAATCTAAATTTAATTTGAAATTTATCATCGTGTAATAAATTTCCAAATCGATGATGAGCTTTATAAACTTTGTCCATTAAATCAGGATGGCAATCTAAGGCATCCATAGTTGCAACACTAAATCTAATGTCGTGATAATCATTATCTTTAGTTAAAGAAATTGCTGGCGCATAATAACTTCTTACTGACTCTTGTGTATAATCCATATCTCGAAATTTGAGGTGAACATTAACTAGTGTATCAAAAATTTCTTTTTCATTTTTTCTTAAATAATCTGCTACCGCAAATCCATCCACAGCTGAGGAATCTCCTCCACTTGCAGAATTAACTAAACAGTGTAGAAATTGATATCCTGGAGGTGTTTCAAACCAAGGTAAATCCATATGATTTCTCAAAGCATGTGCTGTGTAAGCAGAATTATTTGGTTTTGGAATATTAATTACCTCAAATGGAGTTTTAAAAAAAGTTTCTCTAGTGTGACTAATTCTATTTAAAACTTTAAACCCAGAGTTCTCATCTGTCGGTGCATTTTTTACAATTGCAATTCCAGTATGATGCAAAAGTTCCAACCATTTTATCAAGCCTTCATCTGAATTAACGATTTCATCATGATCAATTTCTACAGATTTTAAATGGTCTTGAAGAGAATTGTCCCAAAGCTTGTAGGGTGATTTGTATTCTAAATTGTTCTTAATTGTATAACAATTGTCTCTCAACCATTTTTGATCATAATAACTAACATGATCTCCTTCACTCCATTCAATTTGAAGTTTACCATCATTGTTCAAAGAAAATTTTTTAGGATTTATATCCTTAGATACTTTGAGAATGTTAAACATTCTATGACGAGAAACTTTATCGTGTGCTGTAGGACAATTATCTCTTAACCACAAATAATTAAACTTGCTTTTTTTTCCATCACACCAATCAACTTCTAAATTTGTAGAATTTTTAGTTATATTTTCAATTTTATAATTTTGTTCCATCAACTTTTATAATTTGAATTTTCACGATCTAATTTTCTTAATAATGCAGCCCACTCTGTTTTTCCATCATAATTATAATCATCTGAACTACTCATATTGTCCCAAAAATAAGCAGCTTTTTGTTTGTCTATTTCATGTTTAGTTAGTCCCATAGATAAGTTTTTAACCTGAACAGTGCATGCTTGTTCTAAATAATAAGCTCTAAAAAATGCTTCTGCAGCAGTTTTACCTACCGTGTAGTATCCATGATTTCTTGTAATTAAAATATCGTGCTTCCCTATAAGATTTTCAAATTTTTTTCCAAAATCTTTATCCTCAACAAATTCGTAATCGATATATCCAATTAAATGATTTAAATAGACTGCTGCTTGTGAAAGATGCATCAAACCTTCTTTGGTTCCTCCAACTGCCATAACATCATTAGCATGTCCGTGAACATAAAAGTTAACATCAGAACGTGAATTAAAAATCCATTGTGCAAGATTAATACAACCATCATTTAACCATGGTCCATCTGAATTTACTTTTCTTCCATCTTTATCAATCTTAACTAAAGATGACGCTGTAATCTCTTCATAAAACATTCCATAAGGATGAACAAAAGAACAATCTTTATCTTCAGCTGATCTAGCTCCTGCACATTGATTGGCTAAATCTGTCATTCCATACATATGTAAAATTCTATAAAGAGCAGATAGTTCGCATCGAATATCTTGATCTGATTTGGTCATTATTTAAATGATTATTTAAAAGTCTAACAAAATCAAACAAAATCGAATTTATAAAAATCAATTTAAAGTTGTATAGAAATTGTTTTACATTATGCTCTATGAACTGTTAGAACTTAATTGATGTCAAAAATCGAAATCAACAATGTTTATAAAATCTTTGGCAATAATCCAAAATCAGTTCTTCCAATGGTCAAGGAAGGTTCAACTAAAGATGAAATATTAGAAAAAACTGGGCACACAGTTGGTTTAGATAATGTATCTCTTAAAATTGAAGAAGGTGAAACGTTTGTTTGTATGGGTCTTTCGGGCTCAGGAAAATCCACATTAATAAGACATTTAAATAGACTTATAGATCCAACTGATGGTGAAATTTTAGTTGAGGGCACAAATGTGATGTCGCTTGATAAAGAAAAACTGATTGAGTTTAGAAGACATAAAATGAGTATGGTCTTCCAAAGATTCGGTTTGTTCCCACATAAAACAGTTTTGCAAAATGTTGGATATGGTTTGGAAATGCAAGGTAAAGCAGAAGATGAGAGAAACAAAATCTCAATGGAAAAAATTGATGCTGTTGGATTAAATGGATTTGAAAATCAATATCCAAATCAATTATCTGGAGGAATGCAACAGCGTGTTGGTTTAGCAAGAGCATTAGCAACAGATACGGACATAATGTTAATGGATGAAGCTTTTAGTGCTCTAGATCCACTAATAAGAAGTGACATGCAAAAACAACTTATTGATCTTCAATCAGAATTAAAAAAGACAATTGTATTTATTACTCATGATCTTGATGAATCATTGAGATTAGGTGACCATATTGGAATTTTAAATTCAGGAAAATTAGTACAAGTTGGAACTCCAGAAGAAATTATAATGAACCCTGCAGATGATTACGTAAAAGCTTTTGTTAAAGATGTGAATAGAGCAAAAGTGATCAAAGCAAAAATAATTATGAAAAATTTAAATGAATCTGAAAATATTGATAAATCAAACGTCATTAAAGTAAATGAAGATCAATTTATTGAAGAATTTTTACCTCAAATAGTTTGTTCAGATTCAAATTGTGAAGTGGTTGATAAGAATGGTAATATTAAGGGCTATATTACTAATCAAGAATTACAGTCTTCTTTAACTAAATCTTAAAATAATTTTATTTAGCAAATCTTTTATATTTTGGAAGTTTGTCATTGATTTGATAAAAATCTGACTTTGAACCTACAAATATATTTCTAAAAGTTTTTAGTTTTGTTTTACCGTCAAACATCCCTGCAGAAATTGAAACATTGTCAGATTTATCAACTTTAAAAAATATACTTGCCCCACATTTATTGCAAAAACCTCTCTTGGAATTCTTAGATGACTTAAACCACTTTAAAGTAGTTTTGTTTAAAAATTTAAGTTCTTTGTCTTTAATATTTGTATAAGCTCCAAATACACCATGAGTTTTTCTGCATTGCACACAATGGCAATTAGATACACTTCTTAGTTTATTAAGTGTTTTAAACTTTACACCTTTGCATAAACAACTGGCTGTTAATACTTTTTTCATAAAAACCTTATTATATGATATTAATATTAAATTAAAAAATTAAATGTCAGTTTTTCTTAAAAGCTTCAATATCACAAAGAACTGGGTTGATTATAACAATCATATGAACATGGCTTATTATGTTTTGATATTTGATGAAGCATGGGAAGTAGCACTTGAAAAATTTAAAATGGGAGCAAGTGCAGCAAAAAATCTAAATAGAAGCACTATGGTTGTCGAGACAAACACTAAATATATTAATGAGGTCAAAGAAGGTGAGTCTGTTGATATAAACCTTACTTATTTTGACCATGATAAAAAAAGATTACACTTAAAAATGGAAATGATTGCAACAGAGACAAAAAAAATCTCAGCATCAATGGAATGGATATCTCTATATATTGATCTCAGCAAAAGAAAGGTAACAGAATTCGAAGAAGAAAAGTTGAAGTTGATGGCTGCTTTTATAAAGGAAAATGAAGCTGAATTTTCAAGTGAAAATCTTTTGTTCTCTTCAAAACTGAAGAAATAATTAAATATTATTCATTATCTTATTTTGGTATAGGTGCGAAATGAGTACCGATAATAACTCTAAAGGAATTGTTCTTATTATTATTGCAATGACTTTATTTGCAATGCAGGACTCACTAATCAAATTTATATTTGAAAAAGCAGCATTATATGAAATTTTTTTTGGCAGATACTTTGTTGCTGCAATTTTACTGTTTTGCTACATCAAATTTAAAAAGCAAAAAGTTAGTTTAAAAACGCATTATCCAATATTAACTTTGGTAAGAGTAATTTTACATTTTTTAGCTTTTTCTGCATTTTTTATTTCTCTAACTTACATGCCATTAGCAACAGCTAATGCACTTTTTTTCTCCTGCCCTTTTTTTGTATCAATCTTTGCTAAATTTTTTTTAAAGGAATTTATTGGAATTAGAAGATGGTCTGCAATTGTATTTGGTTTTATTGGTGTTTTTATAGTTTTAGATCCAAATTTTTCAGATTTTGAATACAAAAGTCTACTTCCTGTCGGATGTGCATTTTTTTATGCAGCCTCTATGACAATTACAAAATATACCTCCGACAAAGATGATGTAAATACTCAACTATTTTATTTCTATTTAATTGCGCTCATATTATGTGGAGCTATTTATCTGTTTATGGGCAATGGTCAGTTTAACAATTCTAATTTTGATCCAACAACACAATTTATTTTTAGAGAATGGTTTTCTAACTTTGATTACACATGGAAATTTATATTATTTTTTGGTGTAGCAGCATCAATTGCTTTTCTTTGTATATTTTCTGCATACATAGTTGCATCTCCATCAGTTGTTTCTTTATTTGAATACTCTCTAATTATAATGTCGATGATACCAGGGTATTTCCTATTTAACGAGATTCCATCTGGAAGAACATTTCTAGGTGTTGCGTGTATAATAGCAGCTGGAATATACATATATTTAAGAGAGAAAGTGAGAGAGCAATACATTGCTACAGAAACACCTGTTAGAAGATGACCAAAAATTATATACCCAGAATTAACATATCATCACTTATCAAAAATAATTTTGAGACCCGGAGTGCGTTAAAAACAATTAAAGAAATTGAGAAAGCTTGTGTATATATAGGTTTTTTTCAAGTGACTGGACATGGTCTTAATTTGAAAGAAATTAATAAAATATGTAAAATAGGAAACAAGTTCTTCAATTTGTCAGACAGCAAAAAAAAGAAACTATCACCAAAAAAATGGAATAAAAAAAATAAAAATCTCTATAGAGGATATTTTCCAAGTGACGTAAATGGTAAAGAAGGATTGGATATAGGAGATTTAAAAGTTACCAAGAAATATTCAACAAAAACCAAAAACCAATACATTGAATATTTAGATCTAAATACATGTTTTAACAAAAATTCTATTGAGGCCTTAAATAAATATTTCGAAAATATTTATAATTTAAGTGAAACTTTGTTTAAAAGTGTCATTAAATTAAACAAACTTAATCCAGATCTTTCAAGAAAAGCATTTTCAAGATTAAAAACACTAAGCACTTTAAGGTTTAATTATTATCCAAATCAAACAAAGCCAGTAGAAATTTCAAAACAAGATGGGGTTGCACTTGGATGTGAAACGCATGTAGATAGTGGAATATTTACAGTTCTATACCAAGATAAAAAAGGTGGTCTTCAAGTACAGAATAGAAAAACGAAAAAATGGTATGATGTGCCATTTAATAAAAAAGCTTTGGTAGTAAATACAGGAAGAGCTTTAGAGTTTTTAAGTAAAGGTAAATTTAAAGCTACAAATCACAGAGTACTATGGAATAAAAGCAAGAGACTTTCCGTTCCATTCTTCTTTGAGCCCTCTTATGACTTTAAAATGAATAAATCTTTCCTTAATTCAAAAAAATATTCTAACACAGGTCAGATCTACGAAAAATTTCTAAATCAATCTTTAAAAAAATTCATCGAATACCAGCGTTAAAATAATTTAAGTCGTTGAAAATTTATTATTACATTTTATAAACATTTAAGTTTGATGTCTAAAGTATTTGATTTATTCATAATAGGTGGCGGTATAAATGGAGCTGGTATAGCAAGAGATGCTTCTGGAAGAGGTTTGTCGGTATGTTTAGTTGACAAAGGAGAAATAGGAGGTGCAACTTCTTCTTGGTCAACAAAATTAATTCATGGTGGTCTTCGTTATTTAGAAAATTATGAATTTAAATTAGTAAGAGAGTCTCTTAAAGAAAGAGAAATTGTTTATAAAATTGCAAAACATATTTCAAAGCCAATTCCATTTATTATCCCTCATACTGATAAAATTAGACCAGCATGGTTAATTAAATTTGGTTTGCTTTTGTATGATAATTTAGGTGGGAAAACTAGTATTCCAAAATCAAAAACATTAGATCTTAATGAAAAATTTCCAAATATTCTTAAGGAGAAATACAAAACTGGTTTTCAATATTATGATATTCAAATTGATGATAAAAAATTAACAAAACTAAATGCTCAAGATGCAAAAAAAAATAAAGCCAAAATACTAGAATACAATAAAGTTAAAAAAGCTGAAATTATTAATAATGAATGGGTCATTAGTCTTCAAAATAGAAAAAAAATAAAATCAAAAGTTTTAATCAATGCATCAGGACCATGGATAAATGAAACTTTGCATAAAAATATAAAAATAAAATCTAAAAATAAAATCAGATTAGTTAAAGGTAGTCACATAATTACAAAGAAATTATATAAAGAAGATGTTGCATTTACATTTCAAAATACAGATAAAAGAATAATTTTTGTAATTCCCTACAAAAAGAAATTTTCATTAATTGGAACAACTGAAGTAGAGGTTAAATCCCCAGAAAATACTGTAATATCAAAACAAGAAACTCAATATTTAATTCGATCAGTAAATAATTATTTAAAAAAACAAATAAGCAAAAAAGATATAGTTGATACTTATTCAGGAATAAGACCTCTAATAGAGGATTTTAAAGAGGCCTCAAAAGTTACAAGGGATTATGTTTTTGATTTAAACATTGTAAAAAAATTACCTCTTTTAAACATTTATGGAGGAAAACTTACTACATACAGAAAGCTGTCTGAAAAAGTCCTATTAGATCTTAAAAAGTTTTTACCTAAAACAAAAAAAGGTCCATGGACAGATAAAAAGAAGCTTTTTTAGATTTCCACTGCTATTAAAAAGTGATATCGTTATTTATAAAGCGATACATAACTCGTCGTTTAAATCAAAGATTTACGAAAGTGGGATCGGTCGTCTTTAAATTAATTTTTAAAGGAGGCTTTATGAACTTTGGATATTTTTGTAATACTACCAACTGGGACAAGAAACCTTATACTCAGCTTTTAGACGAAGCTAGAGAAATCACAGAATATTGCGACCAAAATAATTGGAATTCTATTTGGTACACAGAACATCATTTTAATCATGAGGGGATGGAGTCCTGTACTAATCCTTTAATGATGTGTACAGATGCTGCGGCCAGAACTAAAAATATTCGTTTAGGGCAAGCATGTAACGTAATCACATTTCATAATCCAATAAGACTTGCTGAAGATATAGCTACACTCGACCAAATGTCTAAAGGTAGAGTTGAGGTCGGTATTGGTAGAGGTGTTTACGGTAGAGAAGCAATCAACATGAATAAAGAAGCTGACCTAAAAGATCAGGCAAAAAATTTTAGACTTTTTTCAGAAACATTAGAAATAATGAAAAAAGCATGGTCTGAAGACTTTTTCTCTCATCAAGGAGAATTTTATACTTATCCATCTCCTAATTTTATTTGGCAACACGACATGAGTCCTCCCAAAGAAAATGTTGTGGATTTAAAAACAAACGAACTAAAACAAATATCTGTATTACCAAAACCTTATCAGAAACCATTTCCACCAATATCACAAGTAGTTGATGGAGAAAGATCAATTCAGTGGGCAGCAGAAAATGGACTTAATACAATTATGTGGATCCCAACTGTAAAAGCTTTGAAAAAAAGATTTGAAATTTTTAAAGAAGCAAAATCTAAAGCTGAAAACAGAGATGTTCCTTTAGGTGAAGGTATAAGTTTGGTTAGAGACATGTTTGTTGCAGAAACTATGGAAGAAGCAGAAAAAATGGCTGGAGAACATATTGTAAATTATATGAGATGGGTCTGCCATTGGAGGGGGTTAGGAAACCATATGGACCCAGATGAAAAATTGCCTGAGACTAAAAATAAATTAGATTTATTAAATTATGAATTTCTTCATAAAAGAAATCTTTTATTTGGAACACCTGAGTTTGTAATAGAAAAAATAAACGAACTTCAGCAAGAATTAAATCTTCAAAATTTACAAGTTTGGTCTAACTTTCCTGGTATCAAACATGAAGACTGTATGAGAAGCATCAAATTATTTACAGAAGAGGTAATTCCAAATATAAAACCTATTAATTCTAATATACAAAAGGCGAGTTAACACATGGAGCTAAAACTTAGAAAATTTGCAAAGTTTGTAGATAAAACTTTTATTGAAGGTGGAAAAAAAGCAAATAAACCTGTTTTGTTAGTTTCTGTTGCAGCTGTTATAAAAAATCCTTGGGCTGGAAAAGGTTTTGTAGAAGATTTAAAACCAGAAATATTAGATCTTGCACCTCAATTAGGAGACCTATTAGTACCAGAATTAACTAAAGAAATTGGATCAGGTGAAAAAATTTTAGCCTACGGTAAGGCGGCGATGGTAGGATTAAATGGTGAAATAGAACACGCCTCTGCATTTATTCATACTCTTAGATTTGGAAATAAATTTAGAGACGCTGTCGGTGGAACTTCTTATTTAAGCTTTACAAATACTAGAGGTCCTGCAGGAGCAAAAATTTCAATTCCAATGATGCATAAAACTGATGCTGGATTAAGACCTTTTTATTTAACCCATGAATTTACTATTCATGATGCGCCTAATGAAGATGAAATAGTTATTGCTATAGGTGGAGCTCCAACGGGAAGAGCTCATGCAAGAACTGGTGATCGATATCAAGATATGAAAGAGATGGGCATTGATAATTAATTGATGTCTTATAATTTTGATACTAATCAAAATCATTATTATTTTAATAATAAAAATTCTTTACCTTTGATCTTTATTCATGGTGTTGGTTTAAATCAACAAATGTGGAAACCACAAATTGAATTTTTCAAGGACAATTCATTTATAACTTACGATCTGTTAGGACATGGGAAAACACCCTTTAAAGAGCCAAATTTATCGATGCAAAATTTTACCAACCAATTGTCAAATCTAGTAAATAACTTAAAAATAGAGAAATTTAATTTAATCGGATTTTCTATTGGATCGCTAATAGCAATAGAATTTGCATCAAAATTTGAAAATTATTTAAATTCCTTAACATTGATTTCCACTACATACAAAAGGACAGATTTGGAAAGACAAAATGTTGTTGATAGGGTCAATTTAGCAAAAAAAAATATGCCTATTTCTCAAATGGCAATGAAGAGATGGTTTTCAGATAAGTACCTTGAACAAAATCCTGAATTATATGATGAGTTTATGAAAATTCTTAACAAAAAGGGAAAAGACCAAGAAAATTTTATAAAAGCTTATGAGTTATTTGCGAATTACAAAGATAATCTTGAAAATGTAAAAAATATTAAAACTAATACATTAATAATTACAGGCTCAGATGATCCAGGATCTACACCTGATATGTCTAAAAATTTAAATAAAGATATTCAAAACTCAACATATATTGAAATTAAAAATGGAAAGCATTTGTGTACTATTGAATATGCAGACGAAGTAAATAATGCAATAATGAAACATATAAATAATGTCTAAATTAAAAAAATATCAAATGTTTATAGATGGTGAGTGGGTAGACTCTGATACAAAAAAAACTTTTAAAACTTTAAATCCAGAAGATAATAAGCCATGGGCTGTAGTTCCAGAAGCTAGTGCAAACGATGTAGACAGAGCTGTAAAAGCTGCACAAAAAGCTTTTGAAGGTGAATGGCCAAAAATGCTTGCAAGAGATAGAGCAAAATTTTTAAGAGATATTGGAAACAAGCTTAGAGAGAATTCTGAATTGCTAGGTAAGATTGAAACAATTGATACAGGAAAATTGTACAGAGAAACTTATCAACAAGCAAAATACATTGCTGAATATTATGATTATTACGCAGGATTAGCTGACAAAGTTGAGGGAACAGTTCTTCCAATAGATAAACCAAATATTCAAGCAATCACAACTAGAATTCCAATAGGAGTTATTGCAGCTATCATTCCTTGGAATTCTCAAATGTTTTTAACTGCAACAAAAGTTGCTCCTGCTTTGGCTATGGGTAATACAGTAGTAATCAAATGTTCTGAATTAGCTCCAGCAACAATGTTTGAATTTGCAAAACTTGTTGAGGAAACTGGAATACCTAAAGGTGTAATTAATGTAGTTTCTGGTTTTGGAGATCCATGTGGTAAAGCATTGACTACTCATAACTTAGTTGAGAAAGTTGCTTTTACTGGAGGACCTGAAACAGCAAGACATATAATTAGAAATTCTGCTGAGAATTTATCTGAAGTAAGTTTAGAGTTAGGAGGAAAAAGTCCTGTAGCAGTATTTGATGATGCTAAACAAGAAAATGCTATAAATGGAATTACTGCTGGAATATTTGGAGCTAGCGGTCAAAGTTGTATCGCAGGTTCAAGATTATATTTACAAAAAGGAATTTATAAGGAATTTTTAGATAAGTTAGCAGCTAGAGCAGAAAAAATTAAAATTGGTGCTCCAATGGATCCCGATACTGAGATGGGTCCATTAAGTAACTTTAAACAATTAGAGGTAATAGAAAAAAATATTAAATTAACTGTTGAACAAGGTGGTAAAATTAAATGTGGAGGTAAAAGACATTCTTTTTCAAATGAAGGTTATTATTTTCCTCCAACAATTATTGAATGTGAAAATCATAACTTACCAGTAGCTGAAAATGAATTATTTGGTCCAGTATTATCCGTTATGAAATTTGATACTGAGGAGGAAGTGATAAAATTAATGAATGATAATCAATATGGTCTTTCTTCAGGTGTGTACACCAGTGATCTTGCAAGAGGCATGAGAGTATCCAATGCTATCAGAGCAGGAATTACTTTTGTAAACACTTACAGATTAATTTCACCGTCAGCTCCATTTGGAGGTATCAAGGATAGTGGATACGGTAAAGAGGCAGGAATTGAATCAATTAAAGATTACACAAGAGTAAAAACAACTTGGTTCTACACATCAGATGAACCATCTTTAGACCCATTCTCTATTAGATAATAGTTTAAAATAAGCCAATTTTGTCATTGAATATTCAGATTATTCATACTTAAATTAGATTTTATAAATTGTTAACAATAAAGAGGAAGATAATGAGAAAACTATTTATCGCTGCATTTATGTTTGTATCAAGCTTTGGTTCAAACGTTATGGCAGACGGACATTCAATCAAAATGGGAATCATTTTAGGATTTACAGGTCCTATTGAATCTCTTACTCCAGCTATGGCTGCATCTGCAGAGCTTGCATTTAAAGAAGCTTCAGATTCAGGTTCATTACTTGGTGGAAAAAAAATTGAAGCAATGAGAGCAGACTCAACTTGTGTTGACTCAGCAGCAGCAACAGCAGCAGCTGAAGGTTTAATTTCAGGTGGTGTAGCTGCAATTATGGGAGCTGACTGTTCAGGTGTAACAGGTGCTATTGCAACAAATGTTGCTGTACCAAACGGTGTAGTAATGATTTCACCTTCAGCAACTTCTCCAGGATTAACTACTCTAGATGATAATGGATATTTCTTTAGAACTGCTCCATCAGATGCTAGAGGTGGTCAAATCTTAGCTGACATTACTAAAGACAGAAAAGTAAAAAGTGTTGCAATTACTTATACTAACAATGACTATGGAAAAGGTTTAGCTGATGTTTATAAAGCAGCAGTTGAAGCTCATGGTATTAAAGTTACAACTGTAACTGCTCATGAAGATGGTAAAGCAGATTACTCATCAGAAGTAGCAACTCTTGCTTCTGCTGGTGGTGATGCTGTAGCAGTTATTGGTTATCTTGACCAAGGAGGAAAAGGAATTATTCAGGCTTCTTTAGACTCTGGTGCGTTTGATACTTTTGTTTTATCAGATGGTATGATTGGTCAATCATTAGTTGATGCATTTGGTAAAGACTTAAGCAAATCATTTGGATCTCTACCAGGTTCTACTGGTAAAGGTGCTGGTGTATTTGCAGAAGTTGCAAAAGCTGGTGGTATAGATTCATCTGGTCCTTACACTGGAGAGTCTTACGATGCAGCTGCTTTAATCGTTCTTGCAATGCAAGCAGGTAATTCTGCTGACAGAGCATCTATTGCAAAAAATGTAATGGATGTTGCTAACGCTCCTGGTACTAAAATCTACCCAGGTGAATTAAAGAAAGGTTTAGACTTACTAGCAAAAGGTAAAAAGATAAATTATGAAGGTGCTACTGGAGTATCTTTTACTGAAGTTGGTGAAGCTGAAGGTTCTTTCTTAGAGCAAGAAGTTAAAGGCGGAAAATTCAAAACTAAAAAACAAAGATAATTTAAATCTTATTTTAAAAAGCCCTGGTAAATTAGTTTGCTGGGGCTTTTTTTATATCTGCTCTCAAAATTACAAATAAAATAATTATCAAAAAAGGAATACACATAAAATTTACTATTTTCCAACTCAACAATGAAATTAAAATTCCTGCTGATAAACTTCCAATTGCTGTAGCAGAAAAAACTATTAGATCATTAAATCCTTGGGCTTTAAATTTTTCTTGCTCATTGTAGGTGGTAACTAATAAGCTGGTTCCTGAGATATATAGAAAATTCCATCCTATACCTAAAAATATCAATGAGGCAAAATAATTTATAAAAGTTGGTTCAAATAAGCTTAATGATATTGTCAAAGCATAAAAAAAAACTCCCATGTACATTATTTTTGAAAAACCAAATCTCTTTATTAGGTTACCCGTGAACAATGATGGAAGAAACATTCCAAGTACGTGAAATTGGATAACCAGTCCAACTTTGTCTACACTTAATTTATGGACATAATGCATACTAATTGGAGTAGCTGTCATTAAAAATGCCATAACCACATAACCAAAAGTAGCAGCTACCATTGCTTGTAAAAATTTTGGATCAGAAACAAATTCTTTGTAAGTCCTAACATTGGAATATGTTGAATTATTTTTGTCAATAATTTTTGAATTTTTATAAAAACTTAAAAAAATTGCAGGCATAATAGTAAGACATGCTAAAGCAATATACGATCCAACATAAACATGATCACTAATCAAATCTTTTGTTTTATTTGCTAGAGTAATTCCTATAAATGCAGAGACAATTCCAGCTAACAAAAGCATAGAAACTGCTTTGGGTGCTTTATCTTTTTCAACTGTTTCAGCTGCTGCAAATCTATATTGATGTATGAAAGCCATTCCAGTACCAAGCAAAAAACAAGAAAATGAAAATATTATAAAGCTATTAATGAAAATTGAGTAAGCAGCAAGTAAACAAGCTAAAGAACTACCTATAGATGCCAAAACAAAACCTAAACGTCTGCCAATAATTGACATAACTTTTGCAGCAAAAATAGTAGAGATTGCTATACCAACTACATATATTGAAGGAGGAAAAGTGGCTAGTGATTTAATAGTTGAAAGCTGACTTCCGATTATTCCACTTAAAAAAACTGTTACATTGGCTGCTGTGAAACCAAAAACCTGACTTGAAATAAGTAGCGAAAGATTTCTGTTCATTAAAACATATACTTGTCAGCCATATACATAGCCCAAGCAATTGCAGCACCTAAAATAATATATTTCATGTTTAATTATTTTATTTCTATTTTTTCTGGAAGTATACCTTTAGGTCGGTACCTCATTATGAATAACAAACCTAAACCCATCAATAAAAATCTAAAATAAGGAACACTTTCAATAAGATGAGCTTTGATAGCGTTTGTTTCAGGAATACCTGCTGTAAAGAAGTTAATTAAAAACATTGAAATTGGTGCTGCTTCGATCCATAAAAACCATACAACAAAGCCACCTAAAATTGCACCAAAATTGTTTCCACTTCCTCCAACAATTACCATTACCCAAATTAAGAATGTATATCTCATTGGTCTATAACTTCCTGGTGTAAATAATCCATCCTGAGTTACTAGCATTGCTCCTGCAATTCCAACAATTGCTGAACCTAAAATAAATATTAGCAAATGTTGTTTCACAACATTTTTACCCATAGCATTTGCGGCTTCTTCATTATCTCTTATTGCTCTCATCATTCTTCCCCATGGAGAATAAAGAGCTTTCTGCGTAAGAATTAAAAGTATTATAACGACAACTAAAAATAAACCTGAGTAACAAAGTTTAACAAATATTGAAGAGCCTTCTATTACGAATTGATTTAACGCTGCTTGTCTTTCGGATAAATCAGTAATTAGATCTAACTTACTAGATTTAAACTTTTCTACTAAATTTATAAACCAATCAGTGGTCTGCAGATTGACCTCATATGGAGCTGGCCTCTTTAAGCCAATAACATTTTTAACACCTCTAGTTAACCAGTCTTCATGCTTAATTATTGCTATTACAATTTCTGAAATCAATAATGTTGCAATTGCTAAATAATCAGCTCTTAAACCTAAGGCAACTTTTCCTACTATAAAAGCTAAACCTCCAGCAAATAATGCACCTACGATCCAGGAGAAAATTATAGGTAAACCAAACCCGCCAAGAAAACCAGTTGTTGCAGGATTTACAGCTTCAATTTTTTCAATACCTGGTTCCGCTGTGACTCTGATAATTATGATAGCTGCAATAATTAGAGCTGCAATACTGTAAGTTCTTAATTTTGATTTTTCAAAATTTTTCAAAATAAATCTTATAACTAAAACCATTACAATGATGAGCCATAAGCACATTAAAATATCAAATCCACCAGCTCTCCATGCTTCTTGAACTGGATCAACTGAAATTATTACTGCAGCAAGACCCCCTAAAGCAGTGTATCCCATTATTCCAAAATTAATTAAACCCGCATAACCCCATTGTATATTTGCACCCATGGTCATAACTGCTGAAATTAAGCAAAGATTAAATATAGATAATGCAATATTCCATGATTGAAAAATTCCAACTAATAGGATTAGGACCATCATGATACTGTATGCTGCAATAACGTTTAAATTTTTTCTCACAATACTTTCCCTTTGAATATCCCTGATGGTCTATAAAGTAACACAATCACCAAGATTGAAAATGAAACTGCAAATTTGTAATCTGTCGAAAGTAACTGAACTAAGCCCTCTGGCTCCATACTTTCAGGTAATATATACATAAAAAATTTCTTATATGCATAAGTTAATAAAATTTCTGAAAAAGCAATCACATAGCCACCCAAAAATGCACCAAAAGGATTTCCAATTCCTCCAACAATTGCTGCAGCAAAAATAGGAAGCATATTATTAAAATAAGTGAAAGGTTTAAAACTTTTATCTAAACCGTAAAGAGCTCCTCCAATAGTAGCTAAAATTCCTGCAATTACCCAAGTTACCAATACTATTTTTTTAGGATCTATACCTGAAAGCAAAGCAAGATCTTCGTTATCCGAGTAAGCTTTCATACTTTTTCCTGTTTTAGTTTTATTTAAAAACCAAAATAATAAAGAGACTAAAACTATTGTAACAAAAATAGTAATGACTTGAGTAGATTTAAGGGCAAGTCCTTCGTTTAAACCTGTCATTTCTTTAAATTCTCTAGCCTTGATAATGAATTTTTCTCCATCAAAAAACCTTCTATCTCCTGGACCTATTATAATTCTAACAACTGCTTGGGTCACAAACATCACACCGATACTAACCATAGCAAACTGAACTGGGGGACTTTTTTGAGTTCTGTAATACTTAAAAACAAATTTATCGATTGTAAGCATGTATAGGATCATAAAAAAAATACCAAATGGAAGTGCAATTAATGCTGTAGGCAGAACTCCAAGAGAAATACCTAAAGATTGAAAATACCAAGTGAATAATATTGTCATCATGGTTCCAAATGACATCATGTCTCCAGTTGCAAAATTAGCAAATCTCAGAATTCCATAAATTAAAGTAACAAAAATTGCACCTAAAGCTAATTGAGAACCGTAAGTAAGTCCTGGAATAAAAATATAATTTAGTAAAAGAATTATTGCATTAATAAGATCCATACTATCCTCCTAAGAAAGAGCTTCTTACTCTTGGATCGTTCAATAATTCTTTGCCTGTTCCTGAATAACGATTTTCTCCAGTAACCAATACATAGCCTCTATCAGAAATATTTAATGCTTGTTTAGCATTTTGCTCTACCATTAAAATAGCAACATTAGTTCTTTTTACTTTAACGATATGATCAAACAATTCATCCATAACAATTGGTGATACCCCTGCAGTTGGTTCATCTAACATTAGTACTGTCGGTTTAATCATTAACGCTCTTCCAAGTGCAACTTGTTGTCTTTGACCACCAGATAATTCACCTACCATTTGGTTTCTTTTTTCTCTAAGGATTGGAAATAGTTCGTAAATTTCCTCAATAATATTTTTTATCTCAGAGTTTACTAAAAAGGCGCCCATTTCTAAATTTTCCTCAACCGTCATTCCCGCAAAAACATTTTTTGTTTGAGGAACAAATGAAATTCCTTGTTTAACTCGATCCTGTGGAGAAAGTTTTGAAATATCCTTACCATCAATTTTAACTGATCCAGATTTTAAATTTAATAAACCTAACATTGCTTTCATAGCTGTAGATTTTCCAGCACCATTAGGTCCTAGAATAGAAACAATTTCTCCTTTGTTTACTTCAACAGAACAAGAATTAATTATATCTGGTCCATTTCCATAACCACCAGTCATCTCTATTCCCTCAAAATATGCCATTAAACTTCATCCTTTAATTTTGATCCTCTGCCAAGATAACTTTCTATTACCTTTTCATCTTTTTTAGCTTCATCAACCGTACCCTCAAATAAAACCGAACCTTCAGCCATAACAATCACAGGATCACATAATCTCCCTATAAAATCCATATCATGCTCAATCATACAAAAAGTATAACCTTTTTCTTTATTTAGCTTTTCGATTGCAGTGCCGAGATCTTTTAATAAAGTTCTATTTACTCCTGCCCCTACTTCATCCAGTAATACTAATTTTGCATCAACCATCATAGTTCTTCCAAGTTCTAACAATTTTTTTTGACCTCCAGAAAGATTTCCTGCAAGCTCATTTGACAAATGCCCTAGATTTAAGAATTCAACTACTTCTTTTGCTTTTTCTTTAACTTCTGCTTCCTCTTTTGCAACTAACCCTGGCTTGAATAAAGCTGTCATTAGCTTTTCACCTGATTGATTTCCTGGAACCATCATCAAGTTTTCTAGAACAGACAAATTTGAAAACTCATGAGCTATTTGAAAAGTTCTAAGTAATCCTTTTGAAAATAATTCATAAGATGGAACATCTGTGATATTTTCTTCATCAAATGTTACACTCCCACCTGAAGATTTTAAATTTCCTGCAATTAAATTAAATAAAGTTGTTTTGCCAGATCCGTTTGGTCCAATTATACCTGTGATAGTTCCTCTTTTAACTTTTATAGAACAATCAGAAACTGCAGCAAGTCCTCCAAAATACTTTGATAAATTATTTATCTCTAAAATATTATCAGACATTTATTTATCTAATCTTTTGTAAATGCTATTTAAAGTTTTCTCTAATGATTTATAAAAACCAGATTTTGACAATTCATTTACACCCTGCTCATTTAATCCCTTAGGTGTTTGCGACTCTTTAACTAACTCTCTTAAGTTTTCTTTAGAATGTATAACTGCATCTTCTGACAAAGCTAAAAACAAAGAAGTTATATATTTTTGAGCATTATTTCTTTTTACTCCTTTTTTAACTAACCAATCAGACATTACTCTTTGCATTTCATAAAAAGGTGCCATCATTCCAGAAGTAGACCAAAAGTTTATTGAAGATTTTTCATTTTTGATTTCTACAGTAGTTCCTAAATGATTAAAAAAAGCTTTCACTTTTGAATTTGGAGGACAAATTGGAACTGGTCCTTTCTTTAATGATATTGGTGGCAAAGGAATTGCTCTTACTATTTTTGCTTTTACTTTAATGGCTTTTTTTAATTGTGATAGAGTTATCGTAGATATAAAGCTAACAATTGTTTGACTAGACTTAAATTTTAAATCTTTAATTATCTTCTCTCCCACCGTAGGTGTAATAGATAAAAATACCCAAGTAGATTGATCAACAATTTGTTGATTATCTTTAGCAATAACTATTTTTTTGAACTTTTTTTTTAAACTTTTGGCAATCTGCTTATTCCTTGGAGAAATTATTATTTTTTTATATTTAAGGTTAGATTTACATATTCCAGTTATTACTGAAGATGCAATTTTACCCGTACCAATAAAACCTAAAATCATAATATTTTGGTTACTTTATATTGATTATATTGAATTAATTAACAAAAAAAGATCCTCTAATTCTCAACAATTCTCTGCTTAATTCTTTATTTTCTTTGAAAGGTTTTCTTCCATGAAGCCAAAAATAATTATTTGCAATTATAGAGCAACCAACTGGCAACTTTGTAATTACTTTATTTTCACTTCCTTCCAGAGCATCAGATAATCTTTGTAAAAAATTACCTTGTTCCATGTTTTTTGGTTCAGGAAATTGGTCTATATATGAAATATGTGGTCTTCCTTTATCATCTGAAGAAAAAACTGGATGCTCGACTTTATAATCTACATTTTTACTCTTAGGTGAACTCCAAAGAAAATCTTGTTTACCAACAGGATCATTTGATAATTCTTTGCAATGTTCCCAATCATCTAAATGCAACATCGCAGTCTCTCCACCCTCTACATTTTCTTCTTCTAACTTTGTCATAATTAACCAATCAGTAATTTCTTTAACATAAGTTCCATCTGTATGAAGATCCATATTACGGTAAGCTTTTCTTAAATAAGAGTCACTCGCGTCTTCGTGTTTAACATGAAAACGAGCATAGTATTTTCCTGCCATTGAATCATGGTTAGGATTTCCAATTAAATAGGCAATAGCTGTTGATAATTTTACTAAAAATTTATCATTAATTTTTGGTGAAATATTTTTTGGTCCAATTATAAAACAACCAGTTGAACGATCTCTAATTATCGAGTTCATTAGTTTACTAAGTTTATTTTCTGTTAAATCATCTAAACTTTTTGCTATTGTAAACCTTGTAAAAGGCTTTAGTTCTAAAGCTGTTAAGTCAAATTTATTAAATGGAAAAACTAATTTCTTAATAATCTCATCAGTAATTTTAATATTCAAAATTCTTTTTGATTTATCATGTTCTTGAATTTCTAAACCAGGTATTTTTTCCATAAGAAACCTTAAGTTAAGTTTTTTAATAAATCAATTTTATTTAGAAATAATTAACTAATATTGCCATACTTATGGCAGAGAAAATTGTGGGATAAACATAATTTTTTTTAGAAATAAAAAAAACAGTTAAGGATAGTACAACAACAACAAATCTTACTAAGTAGCTTGAGTCATCCATTACACCAACTGGAAAAATTATTGTTCTTGCAATTAGGGCTGCTAAAGTTGCATAAGCTAAACAGTTAAACCATTTAAATATCTTAGAAGTTTCTTTTATGCCTTCTGAGCTTATTGCTCCAAGAAATCTTGATAAAAAAGTTGCAAGGGATGTCACCAAAATTGCTAAAACGATACTAGTTGACATTTTTTTCTCCTATTAAGTAAGCAATAGTGCCACCAACTACTCCACCTAATAAAATAGACCATTCAGGTGAAAAAAAATAAAAAACAGGTCCCAAAATAATTCCAAGTAAAACTGATAAAGTTACTTGTCTTGTTTTTGACACTCCTACCATCATGCATAAAAAATATACAGGATTTAAAATAGCTAAACCCATCATCATTTCTTTGTTTAAATATTCTGAAAAATAAAAACCTATTAAAGTCCCAATTACAGCAACACTCCAAGTAGCGCTTCCAATCCCTATCCAATAATCAATTCTATATTTTTCTGGAATAGTCTTATAATTACTCTTCATAATCAACCAAGCTGATACAGCTATGAAATGGCATGAAAAATAATATTTCCACTTTGGTTGATCTTCATGCATCATTAATGGAAACAAAGAAACAGCCATTGGATATAAACGAGCATTAACAAACCAAACTGCTAAAAAAATATTTAACAAAGAAGCGCCAACCAATAAAGACTCTGCCATAACTAGAGATCCTGGCAATGCATAAGTCAGCATGGTAGAAAAAATGCTTTCTTGAATATTGAAGCCAAGATTTTTTAAAAGAGCTCCTATAGCAATAAAACAACAACCTAAAGCTATTGCCGGACTATCGTGAGCTAGTATTGATTTATAGCCTTTAAAAAAGAAATCTTTATTTATCATTAGCCGCCAAGGAATAGTCTACCAACATCAGGGTTTTGCAATAACTCATCCCCTTTGCCAGCAATTGCAGTTTGTCCAGATACTAATACATATCCAATGTCTGCAAATTCTAGTCCTTTTTTGGCATTTTGTTCAACTAATATAATAGTTTTCTTTTCATTTTGTTGAAGATCTCTCAAAATTTCAAAAACCATATCAATATATCTAGGTTCTAAACCAATTGAAGGTTCATCAACTAATAGAACGGATGGTTTCATGACTAAAGCTCTAGAGATTTCTAACAATCTTCTTTCACCACCTGATAAAACTTTAGCAGGCTGATTTCTTCTATTTCTTAATCTCTCGTATTTTTCTAAAATTCTTTCAGCTTCTTCAAAAGACTCTTCAGTTTTATCTTTAATATATCCACCCATTAATAAGTTTTCTTCAACTGTCATATCTGGGAATACAGAATTGTCTTGTAAGATATATGCAATTCCAACTGATTTTAATTTTTCAGCTGGCGTAAGATTTGTAATTTCTTTTCCTTCTATTTCAATTTGACCAGAGAAGATGTTTGTAAATCCATAAATTGAGTGAAGAATTGTAGATTTACCAGCTCCGTTTGGTCCAATCAAACACAATGATTGTGCTTTGTTCACGAATAAATCAAAATTATGTAAAATTTCCATTTTACCATACCCAGCATTTAAATTTTTAATTGTAAGATGTATTTCATTTGGAGATAGTTTTTTTAAATCTTCTGGTGTTGGAGCTTTTCCTAAAACTTCATATTGATTTGACATTATTGGGCTCCTAGATATGCATCGATAACACGCTTATCGTTTTTAATTTCATCTGGTGAACCATTTGCTAACATTTTACCGTGAGCTAAACAAAATATATTCTCCGCTAATTGCATAATCACTCTCATATTGTGTTCAATAACCAAAAGAGTGATACCAAAATCTTGATTTACTTTTATCAATCTATCAATAATTCCATTGATTAAAGTTGGATTTATTCCTGCTGTTGGTTCATCTAGTAAAAGCATTTCCGGTTCATTCATTAATGCCATAGCAAGTTCTAAAAGTTTTTGTTGTCCAAAAGATAAATCACCTGCTCTAAGTTTTCTCTTTTGATATAAACCAACAAAATTTAGTAAATTTTCTGCTTTTTCTGTAAGCTCTTGAGGTATTTTTGAAAACAGTTTTAATATGTTTTCATCGCTACCCTTATGGCTAATTAGCATATTGTCAATGCAGTTCAGTTTTCCATATATTCTTGTTTGTTGAAATGTTCTTAATAAACCTAGCTTTGCTATTACGGGAACAGGAAGTTCAGAAACTTCTTTTCCATTAAATTTAATTGAACCCTGGTCTATTGGATAAGTGCCTACAATTGAATTAAATAAAGTTGTTTTTCCTGATCCATTTGGGCCAATTAATCCTACTATTTTACCTTTTTCAACTGACATGGAGATATCTACATTAGCTTTTACTCCTCCAAAAGATTTACTAACATTATTAACTTCTAAAATACTCATTTTATCTCTACCTGAGCCTTTCGATCAGCTTCATCAACTACCTCTCCAAATCTGTGAGGATATTTTTCTCTTAACCATCCCATTAATCCCTCAGGGAAATAAATTACGATCACCACAATTAATACTCCCAAGGCTACATACTGCCAGCCTAGGAAGAATGTCCAAAATCCTTCTTTAAAAATATGGAATATTGTTGCACCGATAACTGGTCCCCAAAGAGTTCCTTTACCACCTAATATTGCCATTAAAACCATGAACACTCCCATTTCTCTTCCATCAAAAGCAACATCTGTTGAGTCGATATATCCAACTAGTCCACCCATTATTCCTCCTGCCAGACCACAGAAAAATGCAGAAATCATCCAACCAATAATTTTATATTTCATTGTTGCAATTCCCATAGCTTCAGCCTTGTCTTCATTGTCTCTGATTGCATTAAGGATTAACTTAAATCTAGTAGAGTAAATCGCTTTCACAGTTATAAATGTCAAAACTAAAACTATAAAACTTAAAAAGTAAAAGAATTCTCCTCTAGCTTCTAAGCCTCCTACATTAGGAAAAGGTGGGGTAGTAAAACCTTGTCCTGCTCCAATAATTTCAATTCCTCCAGAAATTTCACCAGCAGCTACTCCTAATCCTAGAGTACAAATAGCAAAGTAGTGACCTCTCAATCCTAAAATTGCATAACCAATTAAACCAGCTACAACAGTTGGAACTACTGCAGCAACAACAAGTCCCATCGCCATACCTTGGAAAAATTGTGTAGGAGTATGTACAAATGTTTTTTCACCACCACTTTCTGTCCATTCTGCTAATGGAAAAAACATTCCAACCTGAACTGAAGCACACAAATACATACCAAGTCCATAGAACAAAATATTTCCAAATGTATTGTAGCCCATCTCTCCTCCTTGAATATTCCAAGTAGTTGCAAGAACAATTAGAATGCAAAGAATTGATAATTGTACTTTAAATGCTGGAAATATAAATGGTGCTGCTAAACCAAATATTAAAATTCCTATATAAAGTATTAAATTATTTTTGTTCATATAGACTATTAATTTTTTCTCTGAAATTTTGATCTACTGTAAAATAATGACCATCTTCATCATGTACACTTGAGCCTGATGAATGATATTCATCTAAGTGTTTTTTAAATTTATCTATGTCAACTTCAACCGTTTGACCTTGATTATCATTGATTTTAACTTTCCTCATTTTAAGTACTCTCTCTTTCTTGAAAGTTTAAATCTTCGATAAACTAAAATTAATACTAGTAATAAAAACACTGATCCAATTCTAAATTCTGTTCCTAAAATATAATCTGCAAATTCCTCAAAAACTCCTAATCCCATACCTGACATTGCAACTCCTGGTAAATTTCCTAAACCAGCAACAATTACAATCATAAAAGATCTAATGGTATAAGGTAATCCCATATATGGGTGAATAGTGAACGTTATAGAGATTAAAGCTCCAGCTACACCACATAAAGCAGCATTAATTCCAAAAGTTGCTGCATATACTTTTTCAGTATCTACACCTAAAATTTTTGCAGCACGTGCATTTTGAGCAGTTGCTCTAATTGCTCGTCCAAGCTTAGATTTTTTCATATAAATCACTAAGCAAACTGCAAATAAAATACTTATAAATGCTGAAAATATTTTTGAATTAGGAAGAACAACATTATTATCAAACAACATAGTTGTACCATAATGTGAATTTGCAAGTACAACATCTGCACCAAATGCAAAGTTCATTAATTGCATGAATAAAATACTTATTCCAAATGTAGCTAAAATTGAGATAAATAAATCTCTATCGACTACTTTATTTATAACCAGTTTATAGATCGCAATACCTACAAAATACATTATAATTGGAGCAACAATTACTCCCCATGCTGGATGAATACCGTAAAGATACATAAAGTACGCAATGTATCCTCCTAAAATAACAAGATCTCCTTGAGCAATATTAATTATATTCATAACACCCCATTGAAGTGCCATTCCATAAGCAATTAATGCGAACAATACTCCTAAAAGAATACCATCCAAGCAAGCTTGAACAGTTATCATTGGGTATTGAAATACAAGAAAATCCATAAAATTTTATTTGGTTTATATAAAAAAAAGCCCCCTATTACTAGGGGGCTCAATTTTTAATTATTATCTTTCAGACCACTTGGGCATTGGGTGAATTAACTTAGCAGATGCCCATTTTAATGGAGCAACAACTTTGTTTTCACACTTACCAGCATCATCACACATTACTTGGAAAAGTACCATTGGCTTATCAACGTTCTGACCGCCAGGTGCAAATTTAATATTTCCATAGAATGTTTGCATGTTAGTAGCTGCAAGAGCATCTCTTACTTTCTTTTGATCAAAAGAATTGGCTCTTTCAAATGCATCTTTGAACACCAATAACGCAGCTGAAGACTCAGCAGATTGGTAAGGTGGATCATATCCAAACTCTTTCTCAAAGTCTGCAGCATAGGTCATTCCATCCTTAAAGAAATCATCTTTATAAGTTAGAGATTTATGCCATTGAGAAGCACATAGTGCATACTGAGAATTAGCACCATGTTGTTTTGATAATTTCGCTGCATCACAGTGAGTCATAGCCAACATCGGAACATCAACCTTCATTTCGGCAATTTGTCTTACTGCAGTCAATGCACCTTTAGTATGACCTGATACAACTAGAACATCTGGTTTCATTTGTTTAACTTTAACCAAAGTTGCAGCCATATCATTTAACTCTTTAGGCAGTTTGTCATCGATGATGATTTCAGATCCAGTTCTTTCTGCGGCATCTAAAATACCTAATCTAACATCTTGTGAAAAAGCATCTTGTTCAAATGCTTGAGCAATTCTTACTGGTTTTCCACCATTTAGCTCAACTGCTGTTTCAATTGCTACATCAAGATATAAGTTTGCCGGAGCTAATACTGCAAATAGATATTTGTAACCTTTGGTAAACAAAGATCTAGAAGCACCATTCGCCTCTACCATTGGAACACCATATTTTTCAGTTACAGGTGCAATAGCTTTTGTAAGACCTGAACTGTATGGGCCAAGCATAAACTCAACACCATCTTGTGAAATTAATCTTTCTGCAAGCTGTGCAGCTCTCTTAGGGTTTGATTCATCATCGTAATAGATAATGTCAAACTTATAAGTTTTTCCACCAACTTTTACACCACCCATGCTATTAATTCTGTCAACGGCCATGTTATAACCATTTTGAGTATGAACACCATTTGATGAGTACTTACCAGTTAAGGAAATTGCAGCACCTAAAATAATTTTGTCACCAACTACTTTTGCAAAAGATGCAACAGAAGTTGAAAATAAAATTACTAATGCAGAAACAAAACTTAAAATTATTTTATTTAACTTCATTTTATTTCCCCTTTAATTAATTAAAAACTAATTAAATAAACAATTTTCACACAATGCAAGTGGGAATAAAGACATAGTATGAGTTTAATACTGTTGTGTAATAACAATAATTCCAGCAATAATGACTAAAACACTCGCTGAAATTGTATTAATAGTTTTCGGATTTGCAGTAATCCATTTAATCAATTTTTGTGCAAGTATTGCATAACCAATCAAGGATAAAAAATCTAATACAATGTAAGTTGTAATTAAAATTATAAATTGACTTAAAAGATTAGAACTAAAATCAATAAATTGTGGAAATATAAAAGGAAAAAACATCCATGCCTTAGGGCTAGTTCCTGCAACTAAAAACCCATCTCTAAAAAAAGATAAATTGCTTTTTGTAATTTCTTCCTTATCTTTTAAGTTTTTTGGGCGAGACTTATAAATATCATAAGCAAGATACAAAATGTAAAGAACTCCAATCCATTTGAAAATATTAAGAATTAATGAATTTTCTGAAAAAAAAGAACCTATTACAAAAATTACCAAAGTCGCTTGAATTAAATTTGCAGTAACATCACCAAGTGCTGACCAAACACATTTCCCTACACCATAATTCATTGAATAAGAAATTATAACTATTCTTGGAGTACCAGGGGTAATGAACAAAAAAATGATGATTTGTAAGTAGAGTATAAATTCTAAAGGAAGCATATTTTTAAAGAGAAGATAGTCCTTAAAAACCGGGAGCTAAAGATGGCTAAGAAGGACTATCTAGGTAATAATATCAGAGGGTAAAAAAAATGCATTAAATTTTTTTTTCAAATATAAAGGGTTTATGAAAAAAAAAGGGTACACCCCGGTTACCAAAGTTAAGAATCCTGAACCCAACATTGACGACCCAGACTGGGTAATTTGGGCAGCTTGGGCAGACCGCATTACTTTTGAGGAAATTGAAAAAAAAACAGGTAAGCGAGAATCTGATGTAATTAAAATTATGAGAAGATCTCTAAAACCTTCTTCATTTAGATTGTGGAGAAAAAGAGTAAATCAAAAAAGCATTAAGCATAGGAAAAAATTTGAATATTCTAGAAAAGAAATCACTAGTAAAATTAAAAAAGGTGACTATCTATAGGTCATGAAAAAAATTACTATGTATACAGGTCCGCTATGTAACTATTGCGAAGCTGCGAAAAGATTATTAACAAGAAACAACGCTCCATATACCGAAATTGACATTTCAAAAGTTGAAGGCGCAATGGATGAAATGATTAAAAAAGCAAATGGAAAAAGAACAATTCCACAAATTTTTTTTGATGAGCAGCATATAGGTGGCTATGACGAAGTAAGAGCTCTAGAAAAAGAAAATAAACTTCAAGATTTGTTAAAAAATTAAAATTATTTTTAAACTTTTGGTTTAAAAACTAAACAGACACCATTATTACAATATCTTTTCCCTGTTGGTTCTGGACCATCATCGAATATATGTCCATGGTGACCACCACATTTTTTACAATGATATTCTGTTCTTCCATAACCTAAATGATAATCTGTTTTTGTTTCAAATACATCTGGCAAAGATTCATAAAAGGATGGCCAACCAGATCCACTTTCATATTTAGAATTTGAATCAAATAATTTCTCACCACAATTTGCGCAATGAAAACTTCCTTCTCTTTTTTCATGATTAAGTTCACTTGATCCAGCAAGTTCTGTGCCTTCCTCAAACAAAATTAATTTTTGTTCTGCTGTCAGGTTTGGATTAATTTTTTTTGTCATTTAAATATATTTAGCACAAGTTTGATGCAGTATAGAGTGCAATTCTACTAATTTTTCAAAATCTTTATTGTATCCTCCTCCTAAAACTCCACAAAAAGGTATTCTTTTTGAATAAAAATTTTCTATTACTAGCTCATCTCTTAATTTTACACCTTGATCGGAAATTTTTAATTTACCTAATCGATCATTAAAATGAATATCTACTCCTGCAATATAAAAAACAAAATCAAAATTTTCTTGATTTAACTCTGTTAAATAGTGCTTTAACGTTTTGATGTAAGTATCATCCTCTGTGTTATCTTCTAGTTCTACGTCTAAATCACTAATAGATTTTTTTGCAGGATAATTAGTTTTTGAATGCATGCTAAATGTAAAAACGTTTCTATTTTCTTTAAAAATATCTGAATTGCCATTTCCTTGATGAACATCAAGATCTACAATTAAAATTCTATTGGCCAGACCCCTGTTAAGTAAATAATGAGCTGCAACCGCTACATCATTAAATACACAGAAACCAGCACCACCATTGTAATTAGCGTGGTGACTCCCCCCAGCCGTATTACAAGAAATTCCATAATTAATTGCAAGTTTTGATGCCAAAACAGTACCTCCTGTTGCAACCAAAGATCTCTTAACAACACTATCTACCAAAGGAAAACCTATTTTTTTAACACCATCTTTATCTAAAGTTTTATTTTTGATATCGCTTATATATTTTTCAGAGTGAGCAAACTTTAATGTTTCAGATGAGCATGGATAAGGTTTGTGAAACTTTTTGACTACGTTTTTTTTAATTAAATAATTTGCAAGTTCACTAAATTTCTTTATTGGAAATTTATGATCATCTCCAATTTTTGCAAAATAATCTTCGTGATTTACAACTGGTAACTCCATGGTTACTCTAAAACTCTAATTGGCTTTCCATTAACACAAGCCTCTAATCCCTCAATCATTTGATTGTAAAAAATACTGTAATTTTCTGCTGTTACATATCCTATATGTGGAGTTAACAAAGCGTTAGGTAAAAATCTTAATTTATTATTTTCAGGCAAAGGCTCTTTTTCATAAACATCAATTCCAGCTCCAGCAATTTCATTAGTTGATAATGCTATAATCAAATCATCTTCATTAACTATTGGACCTCTTGAGGTATTAATTAAAAAAGCTGTCTTCTTCATATTGTCTAACTCTTTTAATGTTATGCAATCTTTGTATCTCTCTCCACCTTGAACATGAATAGATAAAACATCTGAGTTCTTAATTAAATCATCTTTGCTACATGGCAAGACATCTAGCTCTTTGCATTTATCTAAACTTAAATTTTCACTCCAAGCCATAACTTGCATTCCAAAAGCTTTTCCAATTTTTGCAACTTCACTTCCTACTCTTCCCAATCCTATTAATCCTAATATTTTTCCTTTTAGCTCAACACCAATAGTAGTTTGCCAATATCCTTGATACATATTATCAAACTCTTCTTTAAAGTTTCTAGCTAAACCAAGAATTAGTGCCCAAGTAAGTTCAGGAGTAGGATTGATATTAATATCTGTCCCGCAAACTAAAATTTTTCTTTTTTTTGCAGCTTCTAAGTCTATAGATCTATTTCTTAATCCACTCGTGATAACAAATTTTAAATCACTTAAATTATCAATAAGATTTTTTGTAATTGGAGTTCTTTCCCTCATTATCAAAAGAGCCTCAAAATCAGCTAGTTGTTCAATAGCGTCTGCTTCGTCTACAAAAGGTTCACTGAAAATTTTAAATTCATATTTTCCAGATAATTTTTCTAAATCAACAAATTGTTGAGCAACATTTTGGTAATCATCTAATATAGCAACTTTAAGCATTTTTAATTTTTTTGTTTGATAAAAATAGACCTAATATAATTAAAATAGACCCAATTAAATGAAAAAATAAAAATTTTTCATTAAAAAGTATAATTGCAAAAATTGTGCTGAATAATGGAATTAATGATAAAAAAACTCCTGCCCGATTAGCTCCAATTATCGCAACAGCACCTGCCCAACAATAGTAAGAGCCAATACTTGGAAACAAAGCAATATAAAATAAAATATAAAAAAAGTTACTATTTATCTCTACAACTTTATCTTGAATTATATCTATAAAAAATAGAGGTAAAAGAAATATTAGGCCAAAAGTGCATATGATTTGCACAAGGGCAAGTAGAGAAACATCAAAATTTCTTTTTTTTAAATATGCTGAATAAACTCCCCATGCAATTATCGCACCTATCATAAATAAATCTCCTTTATTAAAATTTAAAGAAAGCAAAATATTAAGATCCAATCTCGTGATAATAGCTAAAATACCTAATACAGAAATAAACAGGCCTGATAATTGAAAAATATTTGTTTTTTCAATTTTTAACAAAAAACAAACTAAAATTATTGTAACTGGTATTGCAGTATTAAAAAGAGATGCATTAATTACTTGGGTATGATTTAAAGCATTATAAGTAAATGAAGTAAATATACAAACACTGGTAAAACCAAGGATAAAAAATAAAGATAAATTTTCTTTAATTTTATACTTTAATTTAAATATCTCCTGATAGGTAAAGGGAAATAAAATTATCCACACAAGACACCATCTTAAAAATGAAAGAGTATTTGGTGGTATGTTTTGCAAGTATGCAAACTTCGCAATTGTAAAATTGCCTGCCCAAAATAATGTTGCACAAACCAACATTAAATATGCTTTGGCGTTCTGACCCACTTAGCTAAATCTTAACGAACTATAAGGTTTTAAGTCTAAGTTTGTATTTTCGTTCGCAATCATTCCTGAAACAATCTTTCCAGAAATTGGGCCTAAAGTCCATCCTAAATGATGATGTCCAAAACAATAATAAACATTTTTATAATTTTTTGATGGCCCCATGACAGGTAAAAAGTCTGGTAAAGTTGGTCTAAATCCCAACCACTCATCCTCATGCTCGGGCAAATCACCAAGCATATATTTTGCATTATTAATTAAATTTTTTATTCTAGATTTTGACAAAGGATTTTCTAATCCACCAAATTCAACTGTACCAACTACCCTTAATCCTTGTTCCATTGGTGTAATTCCAAAACCACGGTTTGAAAATATTACTGGTCGGCTTAATAAATGATCACAGTTTTTAAAATGGACATGGTATCCTCTTTCAGTATCTAGAGGAATTTTTTCATCTAAATTATCAGTCAATTTTTTAGAAAAAGCGCCGCAAGCAATTACTGCTTTATCAAAAACATAACTTTGTGTTTCAGTTTTAAAAATTGGTTTTTCCTCATCAAATTTTATATCTTTAATATTTACTTTGTTAAACTTTCCACCTTTTTGTAAAAATAGATCAAATAATTTTAAGAGAATTCTTTTTGGATTTCGAGCATGTCTTGCATAAGGATAGTAAACTCCAGCATGATAGAAAGGTTTAATATGGGGTTCTAAATCATGAATTTCAGCTTTATTAACTAGTTGCTGCTTTACTCCCAGTTCATCTCTAACTCTAATTTCTAATTCCCTACTTTTTAAATCTTGATCATTCCAGATATAAAGTATTCCTTTGTTTTCCACTAATCCTTCAAGATCTATTTCATCAAATAATTCATCATAAGCTGGTAATGCTAAATCTAAAATTTGATGCATATTTTTTGCAGTATGCATCATCTTAGTTTTTGTAGTGTTCATGATAAATTTCATGAACCATGGAATCATTTTTGGAACGTAATTCCATTTTAAAGCTAGAGGACCAGTTGAACTTAATAACATAGCCGGAACATCCGCTAAGACATCAGTTCTATTTAAAGAAAGTGAAGCATAAGGCGAAAAATGTCCTGCATTTCCATAAGAGGCAGCTTGGCTTCCTGGATTATCTCTATCAAATATTGTTACATTAAATCCCTTTTTTTGAAGGAACAATGCATTTGATACACCTTGGATACCTGCACCAACTATTCCAACCTTAATGTTCTTATTCATAAGGGCTTTATACAATTAAAAAATTAAAGTTTCATAGTGACAAATTATGCTTAATTAAATTAAATATTTTAAGCAATCATCTGTTTGTGATTTATCTTGGCGCTAAGAACAATACCAAATCCGATCATAGTTGCTAACATAGAGGAACCTCCGTAGGACATTATCGGTAATGGAGAACCAACAATTGGCAATAAACCTAAGACCATTGAAAGATTTACAACAATGTAAATGAATATTGCAAAAGCAAATCCAAAACAGAATAACCTTGAAAAATTACTTCTTGAGATAGCGCCTATTCTCAAAATTCTGATAATGATAATTGAATACAAAATTAATAACCCTACTGATCCTATAAATCCAAACTCTTCAGAAAATAAAGTGAATATAAAATCAGTATGTTTTTCAGGTAAAAAATCCAAATAACTTTGCGTGCCTTTTAAAAAACCTTTGCCCTCTAAGCCACCAGAACCTATTGCTATTTTTGACTGAATTATTTGATAACCAGCGCCCAATGGATCTCTATCAGGGTCTAAAAAAGTCAATATTCTCAATTTTTGATAAGGCTTTAAGAAAGAAATTACAAAAGGTAGTGATATTAAAAAAACTATAAAAGAATAAATAAAATATTTTATCTTAACGCCTCCCAGCCATAAAACAATTAGTCCACTTGATGCAATGAGAATTGAAGTTCCTAAATCTGGTTGTGAGAGCACCATAATAATTGGTATTAAAATTATAGTAATAACTGTCATGATACTTGTAACTGAGTTTACATTTTCAATTTTAACCCTGTGATAATATTTTGCTAAGCAAAGTATAATTGCTATTTTCATTAACTCGGATGGCTGTAAATTAAATAAATATAAATCCATCCATCTTCTTGAGCCTGATGATTTTATTCCAAAAAAAGAAACATAAATTAGTAGAAGAATTACAGCTATATAAAACAAGTATGATAAGTTGTGCCACCATCTAATATTAAAAAATGCAATTAAAATCATTAAAGGGAAAAAAACTACTATTTTACTAAAATGACTTTTTGTATGAAATAGAATTTCTCCTCCATCTGTTGAGTACATCACAAATAAACTTAATATTGAAAGTAAAAATATACTTATCAGTAAAATATAATCTAACTCTTTAACCTTTTGCCAGAAAGTAAGTTCGTTATTTAATCTATCATGTTGAAACATCAAATTTCTATTTCCTCAAAATTTTTTTGTTTATTTCTTAGATCGTTTCTATCAATTATTAATTTGAACAATTCTTTTGCAATTGGTGCTGCAGTTTTACTTCCTGAGCCACCATGCTCAACTATAATACTTAATGCGTATCTTGGATTAATATACGGACCATAAGCAACGAATAATGCGTGATCTCGATCTTTATAAGGGATTTGCTCAATTTTAAGATCAAGTTCTCTTTCTCGCATACTAATTCTCTTAACCTGCGCAGTTCCAGTTTTACCAGCAAATTGATATTTTGGATCGTCTATTCTAGATTTGTATGATGTGCCGTATAATTCATTAGTTGAACTAAACATGGCCTCTTGAACAATTTTTATATTTTTAGGATTCTCAAATAATTTTTTTTCTTCAGAAAATAAAGGCCCTTCTTCAAATTTATTTTTAGCTTCTTCGAAAGAAACAGCATTATTATCAACTATTATTCTTGGTTTTATAGAGTAGCCTCCATTAGCAATCTGAGCTGTCATAAGGCATAATTGAAGTGGAGTTGTTTGAGTGTATCCTTGACCTATTCCAGTTATTAATGTTTCACCAAGAACCCAACCTTTTCCAAGATTATTTTTTTTCCATTTAGTGTTTGGAAATAAACCTGATTTTTCAAAATCAAAATAATCTCCTAACACTTTTTTACCAAGGCCAAATTTTTCAGCTGTAACATTTAATCGATCTACTCCTAGTAATCTTGCAACTTCATAAAAATAGGTATCACATGATTGTTTCATTGCATTTTTTAAACTTACAAATCCATGACCTTTTTCTTTCCAACAGTGAAAAGTCTGTCCATAGAGTTCCATCTTACCAGTGCATTTAACTTTAAAATTTGGACTAACAATTTTATTTTCTAAAGCAGATAAAGCTACAATTGGTTTTATTGTAGATCCTGGAGAATAAAGTCCTGCAAGTGTCTTATTTACTAGTGGTTTTAATGGATTATTTCTAATTAATGCCCAATCATCATTGCTTATACCAAATAAAAATTTGTTTGGGTCGTAGGATGGAGAAGAGTGCATTGCTATGATATCACCCGTATAAATATCCATTACACTTATTGATCCAGCTCGGTCATTTAAAAGTTTTCCACAAGCTTTCTGAACCTCCGTATCAACAGTTAATCTTACTCTTAAACCTTGTTTTCCTTTTTGATGCTCAAGTTGATTAATTCTTTTCCCATAAGCGTTTACTTCATATCTTTGGATAGCATTTGTACCAATCAAGTAATTTTCTAAAGTTTTTTCTAAACCTAATTTTCCAATTTTCATACCTGGAACAAATCTTTCTTGAACAGTTTCATTAGCTAAAATCTCTTCCTCATTAGGTTGGCTGACATATCCTAGAATATGAGTATAAGTTTCGCTAAAAGGGTAATTTCTTGAAATAGTCATAACTGGTTTAACACCAACTAAGTCATATAAATAATTATTTATTTTTAAAAAATCACTCCAAGATAAATTTTCAGAAACAATAATACTTTCCCAAGGTTTTAATTTATTTTTTGATTTTACAATTTTTTCTATTTTTTTATCACTCAAGTTAAGTAGAGTTTTTAATCGACTTAACAAATAATTGAAGTTTTCAACTTGTTCAGGAATTATATGAAGTTGATATACTTTTAAATTTCCAGCTATGACATTGCCAAAATAATCCACTATATCGCCTCTTATTGGTGGCAACTTCCACTCTCTAATTCTATTTTTATCTGAAAGAGTAAGATATTTTTTATTTTCATTAACTTGCAGAGAAAAAAGTCTGGCTATAATTCCTGTAAAAATAATTACTTTTGCAGCACCAATAATAAACATCCGTCTATTAATTACGTCTGTTTTTCTAATACCTGAATTACCACTAATCATTCTGTTTATTTGAAATATTGTTATTTAAAATGTTAAATAAAATAAAAAATAATGGGTAAAATAGAAAAGTAAAACCAGAGTTTATTAAGTAGTCCATATAATCTACCTGATATAAAAATACTAAGTCTAAAATTATTACTTGAATTGAATTGATAAGCAAAACAGCAATAATAAAAGAAAGCCAATCATTTATGAATTTTGGACTTAGTGTAATTTGTCTAATATACGAGGTAATGGCACAGATTAGTAAATAACAAAAACTGTTTATTCCAATTGGAATACCAATTACTACGTCGTTAATAATTCCTGCTAAGAAAATTGAGAAATATCCTAAGTTATCTGGATTTCTTAAGGTCCAAAAAAAAATTAAAATAAAAATGAAGTTGAATGAAAAATAATCTAACTTTAAATAATTAAAGTCAAATTCATTAAACACTGAAAAAAACAAAAGAATAATTGGCAAATATGAGAGGAATGATCTAAAAAATGTGCTTTTATTCAATGAAGCCATTATTGACCCTCCCCTATTTTAAATTCTACAATCTTTACAAAACTTAATTGTCCAAAATCAGAAAAAAAACTTAGTTGATCTGAACTATTCGTTATTTTACCAACTGGAATACCTGGTTTAAAAATACCGGCAAGACCAGAGGTATATACAACAGCCTCTTTTTCAATCTGATTTTCTTTGTACTCATCTTTGGTATATTCGATTACTCCATGATCCTTACCAGTTCCAGAGGCTACAGCTTGTAGAAATGGGGGCTGAATTACTACTGGTATTTTGCTATTTAAATCTGACAGAAGTAGAGCTCTTGAATTTGAATAATTTACCTCAATAATCTGACCGACTAAATAATTTCGATCCATTACTGCCATTCCCATTTTTACATTGTCTTTAGTCCCTCTATTCAAGACTATTGATTTTAAATATGGACTTTCTCTGTCAATTAAAACTCTTGCAAATATATCTTCTGAATTTATGCTTTCATCAATCAACTCTCTAAGTCTTTTATTTTCAGCAGTTAAAATAGTATTTAATACTTTAATCTCATCTGCATTCTCTATTTTAATTAATTGGTTTTGATGATTTTTATAAAAATCTAGGTGTGATTTAATTTTAGATATTACCTCATCAATTTTATTTTCTGGCACTGATACAACATAAGAAGATCTATATATTACTTCGTTAATTCCTAATTTAACAAGTTGAATTGGTTTAAAATTAAAATTACTTAAAATTATTATAACAACAGATAAAATAATTAAGCTTATAAGCGAAAATTTTTGTTGATCTTTCTTTTTTAAAAAAACTGATCTTAAGGCAATTACAAAGTCGTCTCTGCCTTTTACCATCTTTTAATATTCAGATAACATAGTAGAAAAAGTTTCTTCCTGATCCAAAGCCTTACCAGTTCCAACTGCAACACAAGACAATGGATCATCAGCAACATGTACTGGTAAACCTGTTTCCTTTGAGAATCTTTTATCAATATTTTTTAATAAAGCTCCGCCACCTGTTAAAGTAAGACCCATATCTACTAGGTCGGCGGATAATTCAGGAGGAGTGTTTTCTAAAGCATCTTTGATTGCACTAACCATTTCTTTCAATATATCATTTAGTGCTTCAGCAGTATCTTCCTCGGTAATATTTACTTCTTTAGGAGTACCTGATCTTAAATCTCTACCTTTTACTGGATAAGTGTTAGTTCCTGTTGGAACAGCTGTACCCATTTCCTTTTTAATTTTTTCAGCAGTAGTATCTCCGATAAGCAAATTGTATTCTTTTCTCATATAATTAACTATTGCTGTATCCATTGCATCGCCCGCAACTCTCAAAGATTTAGAATAAACCAATCCACCTAGTGACATGACTGCTATCTCACTGGTACCACCCCCTATGTCAACAATCATTGACCCTGTGGCTTCAGAAATCGGAAGTCCAGCTCCAATAGCTGCAGCAATTGGTTCTTCAATTAATTGAACTCTTCTTGCTCCCGCAGCTAATGCGCTGTCTTGAATTGCTTTTCTTTCAACCGGTGTTGAACCAGTTGGTACACATATTAAAATTCTAGGATTGGCGAAAGTACTTCCTTTATGAACTTTTTTTATAAAGTGTTTGATCATCTCTTCTGTAACTATAAAGTCTGCTATAACACCATCTCTTAAAGGTCTGATAGCACTAATGTTCCCAGGGGTTCTTCCAAGCATTGTTTTGGCTTCATCTCCAACAGCTAAAACATTTTTCTTTCCGCCTTGATCAACAATCGCAACAACAGAAGGTTCATTAAGAACAACACCTTTTCCTTTTAATACTACTAGTGTATTTGCTGTTCCAAGATCAATCGCCATATCTTGGCTCCATACCTTTTTAACGCTATCGAATAATCCCATTATATTCCCCTTACCTTTTGACTTTCTTGCTCCATTGGAGCTGTTTTATCTCGTTTAATTATCATTTTATTTAAAGCATTTATGTAAGCATTTGCAGAAGCAACTAAAGTATCAGTATCTGCTGCTTGACCTACAGTAGTTTTTCCATTTTCCTCAATTTTTACACTAACAGTAGCTTGAGCGTCAGTACCTTCAGTTACAGCATGCACTTGATAAAGCTGTAAATTTACATCATGAGGATAAAGAGTTTTTATACATTTAAATATTGCATCAACTGGTCCATCCCCAGTTTCTGAAGCTTGTTTTACATCTCCGTATACATCCAAAGTCATCTCTGCTTTTTGAGGTTCTCCTGTGCCGGCAAATACTTTTAATGATTTTAAGTTAATTGCGCTAACTTTATTATCAACTATCAAACTATCATCGACTAATGCAATAATATCTTCATCATAAACATGTTTTTTCTTGTCTGCTAAAACCTTAAACTTTGCAAATGCATTTCCTACCACATCATCTGTTAAATCTGGATAACCCAAACTGTTTAATTTATCTTTAAAAGCATGACGACCAGAATGTTTACCCATTACTAATGAAGTTTGTTTAACTCCAACACTCTCTGGGGTCATAATTTCATAAGTCTGTCTATTTTTTAACATTCCATCTTGATGAATGCCTGCCTCATGGGCAAATGCATTTTTTCCAACAATTGCTTTATTATATTGGACTGGAAATCCAGTAGCATTTGAAACTATCTTTGATGCTTTGCTTAATAAAGTTGTGTTAATTCCAGTATCGTAAGGCATTAAGTCTGGTCTTGTCTTAATTGCCATTACAACTTCTTCTAATGCAGCATTACCTGCTCTCTCACCTAAACCATTTATAGTACATTCAATTTGTCTTGCTCCTGCTTGAACACCAGCTAAAGAATTAGCTACTGCTAAACCTAAATCATTGTGGCAATGAGTAGATAAAATTGCTTTATCAATATTAGGAACTTTATTTAAAAGTGTTTCAATGATCGTTGTAAACTCAGATGGTATTGTATAACCAACAGTATCTGGGATATTAATTGTGGTTGCTCCATTTTTAATTGCAAGCTCGACTGTTTTACACATATAATCCATATCAGTTCTTGTCCCATCTTCACATGACCACTCAACATCATCAGTAAATTTTCTTGCATAAGAAACGTGTTTTCCAATTGACTCATAAACATCTTCAGGTGACATATTTAATTTATGCTTCATATGTAATGGACTTGTAGAAATAAAAGTATGTATTCTAAATCTAGGAGCATGCTTTAGTGCTTCATAAGCTCTATCAATATCTTTTACTGAATGTCTAGACAATCCTGCTGGTATAGAATTTTTTAAAATCTTACTAACTTCAGAAACTGCCTCAAAATCTCCTGGTGATGCTATAGGAAAACCCGCTTCGATAATATCAATTCCCAGTTCATCAAATACTCGAGCAATCTGAATTTTTTCTTCCAAACTCATTGATGCGCCAGGTGATTGCTCACCATCACGCATAGTCGTATCAAATATAAAGACTCTATCTTTGTCGCTCATAATAAAAATTTTTGGAAGATCTATAATACAATCTATAAGAGAGATTGCAAAATAATTAGTATAAATAGATAAATTTTTTCGTCAATTTTAGGTGATACAAAAATTAATTATAAATAGACTCAATTTTAGGCATCAAGTGTAAAAGTTCCTTTGTGTATTCATGGCTAGGGTTCAAAAATAAATCTTCAGTATTTGAAACTTCACATAACTTGCCATCTTTTAGAACTCCAATTCTATCACACATTTGTCTTACAACCGGTAAGTCATGGCTAATAAATAAAATTGTTAAATTTAATTGCTCTTGAAGATCTTTTAACAAATTTAATATTTGTGCTTGAATACTAACGTCTAGTGCAGATGTGGGTTCATCACAAACTAAGAGCCTTGGCTGTGTTGCTAAAGCTCTTGCAATCGAGATTCTTTGTCTTTGACCGCCAGAAAATTCATGTGGATATCTATTTGCTGATTTTTGAGTCATTTCAACTGAGTCTAATAAGTCATTTATATAATTATTTAGATCTGAGTTAGAAATAGAAGGGTTGTGAAGTCTAATAGGCTCAGCAATTATATCTTTTACTTTCAATCTACTATTTAATGATGAATAGGGATCTTGAAATATCATTTGTATTTGTTTCCTAAATTTCATTAATTCTGATCTATTTTTTATTTTTGTAATGCAAGTTTTATCAAAAAATATATCTCCTGAAGAAGGTTTAAATAAATTCACAATCATTTTTGCAATAGTAGATTTTCCACTTCCACTTTCACCTACTAGTCCAAATGATTCACCTTCTTTTATTTCAAATGAAACATTATTTACAGCTAATACAGAATTTTTAGAATTTTCTGTAAAAAAATTATCATCAAAACTTTTATTGAGATTTTTTACTTGTACTAAATCTTGATTGATAATTTCTTTTTTAGTCCATCTATTCAATATTTTGATATTATTTTGTTTATTTTTGTTTTCTTTTTCTACTATTACAAATCTAGAAATTTTCTTATTCGTAGGTGGAACCGAACTCACAAGACTCTTGGTATAACTTTGTTGAGGAGTTGTTAAAATTTTTTTTGTCTCGCCAATTTCGACTAAATCCCCGCTTTTCATCACAGCTACACGATTAGCTGTTTCTGCTATTACACCCATATCATGAGTGATTAAAATCACAGCTAAATTTCTTTCTTTTGTTAGTTTTTTAATTAAATCTAAAATCTGTGATTGAATGGAAACATCTAGAGCAGTAGTAGGTTCATCGGCAATTAATAATTCCGGTTCACAACATAAGGCCAAAGAAATAACCACTCTTTGTCTCATTCCTCCTGAAAACTGATGAGGATAATCATTAAATCTTTTTTCAGCATCCTTAATTCCAACTTCCTTTAATAAATTAATAGATTTATTTTTTGCTTCCTCTTTGTTTAAATTTAGATGAGTTTGTATAGTTTCAATTAATTGCTCACCAACTGTTAATATTGGATTTAAAGATGTTTGTGGGTCTTGAAATATTAATCCAATTTTATTTCCTCGATATTTAATTATACTCTCTGAATTTCCATGAATATTTAAGTTTCCCAAAATTACTGAGCCGCTCGATACTTTTCCTGGCTCATCAATTAAATTAATTATAGCGTTTCCAACAGTACTTTTTCCAGAACCAGACTCTCCAACTAATCCTAAAATTTCACCTTTATTTACCTCAATATTAACGTTTTTGGCTGCGTAAACAGTCTCTTTACGCATTTTATAATCAACACTTAAATTATTTATTTTTAAAAAACTCATTTTTTTAATTTTGGATTTAAAGTGTCCCTCATCCAATCTCCTAATAAATTAATTGAAAAAGCTAAAATTACCAAAAAAATTGCTGGGAAAAATGTAATCCACCATTCTCCTGAAAATAAAAAATCATTACCTAATCTTATTAAGGTTCCTAAAGAAGGAGTTGTTGGAGGAACCCCAACACCTAAAAAACTTAAAGTCGACTCTGCCAAGATAGCAAGGGCTAAACCAATTGTTCCAATGACCAAAACAGGTCTCATGATGTTTGGAAGAATATGTTTAAACATTATCGCAATGTTTGAAACACCAATAATTGTTGATGCAGATACGTAGTCTTTATTTTTTTCAACTAAAGTTGCTGCTCTTGATACTCTAGCAAATTGTGGCCATTCAGAAATCCCAATAGCAAAAATCAAAACATAGATCGCCATTTCATCATGCATTTCTCTTGAAATTAATCCTCTTGCAATTCCATCAACCAAGAGTGCCATCAATATACTTGGTACAGTTAACTGAACATCTGTTAGCCTCATTACTACCATTTCATATTTGCCACCAAAATATCCAGCTGTTAATCCTAAACCAACACCAAGAACTAGACTAAATATAATTGCAGCAAAACCAACAATAAGAGATATTCTACATCCATATAATATGGTTGATAACATATCTCTTCCTTGACCATCTGTTCCTAGAATAAATTGTGCCAAACCATCTTCTGTCCAAGAAGGGGGTGTAAATGCATCCATTAAGGATAAAGATGATGGATCAAAAGGTGTATATGGTGTTAAAAATTCAATAAAAAAAGAACAGAAGAAAATTATGAATAAAATAGCCGAAGATATAATTGCTGTCGGAGATTTAATAAAGCTGTGATAAATGTCACTATCCTTAATTCTTTCCCATCTTGTCATATTTAAATTATTATCCACTTGCAGTGTCTCCCTTAATTCTGATTCTCGGATCAATGAAATAATAAAGAATATCTACAATAAAATTTATCATCACAAAAACAAATGCGATAAAAACTAAATATGCTGACATGATTGGTATATCTACAAACTGAACAGCTTGGATGAATAAAAAACCCATACCAGGCCATTGAAAAACAGTTTCTGTTATAATTGAAAACGCAATTAAGGTTCCGATGTTAATTCCAGCAATAGTTATTACAGGTATCAAGCCATTTTTTAGTGCATGTTTGTATTTAATACTGTCTTCACTAATTCCACGTGCTCGAGCAAATTTTATGTAATCAGTTTGTAAAATTTCCATCATTTCAGCTCTCACTAACCTGATGATATATGTCATTTGAAAAAGACTTAATGTAACTGATGGAAGAATTATTGCTTTAAGACCTGAAACTGTCAAAAAACCTGTTGTCCAAAATCCTAGATCAACCACTTCTCCTCTTCCAAATGAGGGTAACACTCCTAAAATTACAGCAAATAAATATATAAATAATATACCTATTACAAATGTGGGGAGAGACACTCCAAGTAAAGATACTGCCAAGATAAAGTCACTCAAAAAACCTTTCCTATGAATACCAGTGTAAACACCTAAAAGAGTTCCAGTTATCAAAGCTATTAAAGCCGAAATTACTACAAGTTCAATTGTAGCCGGCAATCTTTCAGTAATTAATTCGGATACAGGTCTTCTTAATTGATAAGATATGCCAAATTCTCCCTTAGAAGCATTAACCACAAACCTAGAAAATTGAATATGGATTGGATCCATTAATCCCAGAGTTTCCCTCAATTCAGCCCTTTCTTCATCAGAAGTTTCCTCCCCAACCATGTTGTTTATTGGGTCTCCAACAAAATTAAAAAGAGAGAAAGAAACAAAGGCAACTACAAGCATCACCAAAGCTGATTGGAATAGTCTTTTAAAGAAATATTTTATCAAGTTAAGAGGATTTAATGTTCACAAGCCCTTTAGAAAACTAAAGGGCTTGTAATAATTTTTATTTATTTAGAACCGTAAACGGCAAATTTAAATAATGGCTCATTGTTAGGTCTTATCGGAACACTAACATTGTTTTTAGACGCCCAAGAAATTACTTGGTGGTGCAAAGGAAGATAAGAAATATCATCTTTTACAATTTTCCAAGCTTTTGCAATTGCAGCATTTCTTTTTTCTAAATCTACTTCACCTTCCATTACTCTAATTGCAGCATCTACTTCAGCGTTACTAAAGTTAACTCTGTTCCAACTAGCACCTGTTTCATATAAATAATGAAAAACGTAGTGACTATCTAAAGTTGGAACACCCCAGCCTAGCATATAGAAATCACCTTGATTATCTTTTAGCTCCTTGAAGTGTTTACTTTTTGTTTGAGCAAATAAATTAACTTTAACACCTACTTTACCCAACATTCCAACAACTGCTGTACAAATAGCTTCGTCATTTACATACCTATCGTTAGGACATCTTAACTCAACTTCAAATCCATTAGGATATCCAGCTTCAGCTAATAATTTTTTAGAAGCTTCAGGATCATAAGGTAGTCTTTTATCAAGTTCAGCTGTATAACCATTTACACCTGGGAAAGTAATTATACCTGCAGGTTCACTTAAACCTCTCATAACTTTTTTCTTAATGGCTTCAATATCAATTGCTTGATAAAGTGCTTGTCTAACTTCTTTTTTCTTGAAAGGATTATCACCAGTGTTTCCTGTTCTTAACTTCTCTGCAGCTTGATCCATTCCTAAGAAAATTGTTCTCATTTGAGCGGTACTTTCAACTTTAGTACTTGGAGAAAAACCAATTCTAGCTAGGTCTTGTACTGGTGCATCTGTTACTAAATCAATTTCACCTGACAATAATGCTGCTACTCTTGTTGCTGCATTTTTAATAGGTAGTAACTCTATAGATGAAAGACCTTTGTCTTTCATTTCTCCCCACCAGTATTTATTTTTCTTAAATACTGTCTTAGTGTTAGGTTCTCTTTTTGTTATTCTAAAAGGTCCAGTTCCCATTGCATTTACAGCTGAAAATGTTTCTTGCCCAGCGTCCCAGTTTTGAGGTGCCATAGCAAAATTTTTCTCAGACCAAGCTTTGGACATTATAAAAATGTTTGACAATTGATTTAAAAGAATTGGATTTGGTTTACTTGTTGTAATTTTAACAGCATAATCTCCGACTGCTTCTACACCAGATATGGTGCTAATATATTCTTTAAAATCAGATGTTCTTTGTTTGGCTCTTAAAATACTAAAAACAACATCCTCGGATGTCATTCCTGAACCATCAGAAAATCTAGCGTCTTCTCTCAAAGTAAATATCCAATTGTTTGGATCAATTGCTTTCCATTTTGTAGCTAATGCAGGTCCTATTTTCATATCTAAACCTCTTTCAACAAGTGCTTCATAAACTTGTCTAGATACTTGAGTAGTTGGACCCTCATTTTGTGCATGTGGGTCTAGCGTTAAACTGTCTCCTTGCATAGACCATTTAATTGTTTGAGCTGATGCAGAAGAAAATCCAAATACTAAAACCAATGACAATATTTTGATTATATTTTTAATATTCATTTTTACCCTCATATTTTAAATTTATTTAAAAAGTATAAGTGAAATAATTAGATTATAGTAGTGATAAATTAGCTAAGAAATTTAGCTTTTATCGCTATCAACTAATTTTTTCTTACTAATCCAAGGCATCATAGCTCTAAGCTCTGCACCAACCTTTTCAACAGAATGCTCAGCTAATTTTGCTCTAGTTGCTAAGAAGTTTTTTTGACCAGTTTTGCACTCATCCATCCACTCTTTAGTAAATTTACCTGATTGAATATCTGCCAAAACTTCTTTCATTCTTTTCTTTGTTTCTTCCTTATTGATAATTCTTGGACCAGATTGATACTCACCATATTCAGCTGTATTTGAAATTGAATAATTCATATTTGCAATTCCACCTTCATAAATTAAATCAACAATTAATTTTACCTCATGAACTGTTTCGAAATATGCCATCTCTGGTTCATACCCAGCCTCAACTAAAGTTTCATATCCATTTTTAATTAGTTCAACTAAACCACCACATAAAACAGTTTGTTCACCAAATAAATCTGTTTCAACTTCGTCTTTGAAAGTAGTTTCAATGATACCTGATCTTCCACCACCTACTGCTGAAGCATAGGAAAGAGCTAAATCTCTTGCTTTACCAGATCCATCTTGATGAACTGCAAACAAACATGGAACTCCACCACCTTTTTCATATTCACTTCTTACTAAATGACCAGGCCCTTTCGGAGCAACCATAAACACATCTAAATCTTTTCTTGCTTTAATTAAATCATAGTGAACATTTAAACCATGGGCGAAAGCAATGCTTGTTCCCTCTCTTACTCTTTGTTCGATATGGTTTTTATAAATTTCAGCTTGTAATTCGTCTGGAGTTAATATCATAACAACATCTGCCCAAGCAGCTGCATCAGATAAATTCATTACTTTTAAACCTTTTGATTCTGCTTTAGCAACACTTGATGATCCTTCTCTTAAAGCAACAACTATCTCTTTAACTCCGCTATCCTTTAGATTGAGTGCATGAGCGTGGCCTTGGCTTCCGTAACCAAAAATCGCAATTTTTTTATTTTTAATTAAATCTACATCTGCATCTTTTTCATAAAACATTTTCATAATTTATCTCCTATTAATTAGTTAAAAATTTTTGCACCTCTTGTCATTGCAACAGCCCCTGTTCTTGAAGTGCTTATAAGTCCCAAGGGTTTTAATTTTTTGTTCATTTTATCAATCTCTCTTCTAAGTGCTGTTATTTGAATAACTGCAGATGATTTTGTTTCATCCAATACTACTGGGTTAAATTTTTTACAAGCATTTAAACATTTTTCAATTTTATTTTTTTTACCTACAATTTTAAATAAAGCCATCTCTTTAAAAATCACATCTTTATCGTCTCTTTTAAATTCAGCAACTTTGTGTACAGGAACTAATTTGGTTAATTGCAGTCTAATCTGGTCAATTACTTGTGGTGTTCCAGTTGTTACAATTGTTATTCTGGATATGTTTTTGATAGCATCAATTTCTGCTACCGCCAAAGACTCAATATTATAACCTCTACCAGAAAACAGGCCAACCACCCTTGCAAGAACACCCGCTTCATTATCTACCCAAACTACAAAAATATACGTATCTGATTTTTGTTTTATAGATGGAGAGCTATAAGCTGACTTTGATTTTGGCATTTTGATTAAACTAAGGCTTTGCCTTTTCCTTTTATTTTATTCTCTTGATCGTTTGGTCCAAGTATCATTTGGTTATGAGGTTTGCCAGATGGTATCATTGGAAAACAGTTTTCATTTGGATCCACATGACAATCAAAAATAACAGGGCCATTATGGTCAACCATTTCTTGAATTTTTTCATCAAGCTCTAATGGATCATCGGCTTTAATTCCTTTACAACCATATGCATCGGCCATTTTCATAAAATCTGGTAGTGCTTCTGAGTAACTCTCAGAATAATTTTTTTCATGAAGTAACTCTTGCCATTGTCTTACCATTCCCATGTACTGATTGTTCAAAATAAATATCTTTATTGGTAAGTTATATTGAACAGCTGTAGACATCTCTTGCATTGTCATTAAAACTGAAGCTTCTCCAGCAATATCAATAACTAATTTTTCTGGATGAGCTACTTGAACTCCAACAGCTGCAGGTAATCCATAACCCATTGTTCCTAATCCTCCTGAAGTCATCCATCTATTTGGTTTGTTAAATTTATAATGTTGAGCAGCCCACATTTGATGCTGACCCACTTCTGTTGTTACATAAGTGTCTTTATTTTTTGTTAATTCATAGAGTCTTTGAACAGCATGCTGAGGTTTTATGCTATCTTCACTATTTATGAAATTCAAAGAATTTTTGTTTCTCCATTTTTGAATTTGTTCCCACCATTTTGCAATATTAGGTTTATTTGATTTACCGTTGCCATTTTTCTTTTTAATAATTGTTTTATTTACTTTATCAATTACTTTCGTTACATCACCTACGATTGCTAGATCTACTTTAATAATTTTATTAATTGATGACGGATCAATATCAATATGAACTTTTTTTGAATTAGGAGAGAACTCATCAATTTTTCCAGTGATACGGTCATCAAATCTTGCACCAATGTTTATTAATAAATCACAGTCATGCATTGCGTTGTTTGCTTCATATGTTCCGTGCATTCCTAGCATTCCTAAAAACTGATTATCATCTCCAGGATAAGCACCTAGACCTTGCAAAGTTGAAGTAATTGGAAATCCTGTTAGTTCAACAAATTTTCTTAGAGCTTCACTTGCTTTTGGTCCTGAATTAATTACGCCCCCACCACTATAAATTATTGGTCTCTTTGCTTTATTAATTAAATTAATTAATTGGTCAATTTCATCAGCTGAAAACTTATTATGTGATTTGCTATTTAAACTTTTTTCTTTTTTTGGTTTTTTATATTTTGCTTTTGCAAATTGAATATCCTTTGGAATATCAATTAATACTGGACCAGGTCTTCCAGTTGTTGCAACTTTGAACGCTTCATGCATAACATCTGAAAGATCATTAATATCTTTTACCAACCAGTTATGCTTTGTACATGGTCTTGTTATTCCTGTTGTATCACATTCTTGAAATGCATCCGTACCAATTAGGTGTGTTGGAACTTGACCCGAGATACAAACCATTGGAACTGAATCCATATATGCATCAGTTAAAGCAGTGACTACATTAGTAGCACCAGGGCCTGATGTAACCAGAACAACACCAGGTTTACCAGATGATCTCGCATAACCTTCTGCTGCATGACCTGCACCTTGCTCGTGTCTTACAAGAATATGTTTAATAGATGGATGATTTTTTAATTCATCATATATTGGCAGTACAGCACCACCGGGATAACCAAAAATATGGTTTACGTCTTGGTCCTCTAGACACTTAAATACGATTTCTGCTCCGCTTAATAATTTTGGCATTTCGCAATCTAGCTGAAGTTGTGCTAATTGGTCAAGGTTAAGTATAAAAAATTTAAATTTTTTTTAAAAATTTATTTATCTCAGATGGATTCAATTTAACCCAATCGCTCATATGTCCTCGAGCCCATGTGCTTTGTCTTTTGGCGTATTGTCTAGTTTTTATTGATATTTTTTCTTTGATTTCATCAATTTTTTTTTCTTTTGCTAAATATTCCTGAATTTCATTTATTCCAATTGCTTTGCATGCAGTCATCTGCCTGTTAATTTTTAGTTTTAGAAATCTTTTAACCTCATTCACAGCGCCCATTCTAATCATTTTCCCAGTTCTTTGATGAATTCTTTTAACTAACTCTTCACGAGGGTAATCGATATAAATTTTTAAGAAATCCTTTTCTAAATAATTTGATTTGGTACTTTTAAACCAATCATGAAGAGATTTTTTTGTAAACTTTTTAACTTCAAAAGCTCTTATTGACCTTTGAGTATCAGTTGAATTAATTTTATTTTTTGAAAGAGGGTCAAGTTTTAATAATTGCTTGTAAAATTTATTTTGGCCAATTTTTTTGTTTAGATTTCTAATTTGATTTCTAAATTTGATTGGAATGTTTGGAATTTGAACCAAACCATCAGTTAATGCTTTGAAGTAAAGCCCAGTTCCTCCTACAAGAATTGGAATTTTCTTTCTTTTTTTAACTTCAATTATTTTCTTATTTGCAATTTTAAGCCAATCACCAGTTGAAAAACTTTTCTTTGCATCTTGGAAACCATATAGATGATGTTTTATTGACTGATAATTTTTTGGGCTAGGTCTTGCTGACAAAATTTTAAGTTGCTTATAAACTTGCATACTATCTGCATTAACAATTTCTCCTTTAATTTTTTTTGCAAGTTTAATTGCAAAACTTGATTTTCCAGATGCTGTGGGTCCTGAAATTAAAATTATCTTGGATTTCAAATCCATTACTAATCTAATTTAACGCCAATGTATCTTCGTTGATTTTGATTGTTATAAATTGCAATTAAAATAGTTTTTTGATTTGAGTTTATTGCTTTTTGAGTAATGTCTCTTAAATCATCTGCTGATTTAATTTTTTTCTTCTGAGCTTCAATAATAACACTATTTATCTCAATTGAATTTACTAAAGGACTGTTATTAGCCATATTGGTAATTACTAATCCTGTAGTTTGATTGGGTAATTTACGGTTTTTTATATCCTCTTTAGTTAAAAGTCTTACTGATATTCTTAAACTCTCAATAATTTCATCTGAATTATTTTCATCTTTTTTTGGATTTTCGCTTACTTTAAAATCATCAGAGGTTTCTAATCTTCCTAACAAAACCTTTTTAGTTATTTCTTTTTTATTTCTCCAAATTTTTACATCTACATTTTTTCCAACTTCTGTTCTTGCAACAATTGCTGGCAACTCTTTCATTTGCTTAATCTCAACTCCATTAAACTCCAAAATAATATCCCCAGCCTGAATTCCTGCTTTTTCAGAGGGACTATTTTCAGCAACGCTTGCAACTAAAGCACCTCTTGGTTTATCTAGCTGCTCAACTTCAGCAATTTCTTTTGTTACATCTTGAATTCTTACACCTAACCAACCTCTTTTTGTTTCACCAAACTCAATAAGTTGTTTTATTACTTGTTGAGCACTGTTTGATGGAATTGAAAATCCTATACCAATAGAACCATTTCTCCCTAAAATTGCTGTGTTAATTCCAATCACATTTCCATTCATGTCGAATAAAGGTCCACCTGAATTTCCTGAATTTATTGATGCATCTGTTTGAATAAAATCTTCATATCTTGATAATCCAATTGATCTATTCCTTGCTGAAATAATTCCAGCAGTTACTGTTCCCCCAAGACCAAATGGATTTCCAATAGCTAAAACCCAATCACCAATTCGAGCTTTATCAGAGTCTCCAAAGCCAACTGGTTTAAATTTATCTTCTGTGTCTAATTGTAATACCGCAATATCCATCAAAGGATCGGCGCCAAGCACTTTTGCTTTATATTCTTGGTCTCCGTTAACTCTAACAATAATATCATCAGCATCCTGAATTACGTGATTATTTGTAACCACCACTCCCTTCTCATCTATAATAAATCCAGACCCCAAAGCTGCTGATTTTCTCTCTTGTGGGGTTCCAAATTCTTTAAACATATCTTCAAATGGAGAACCTGGAGGGAATTGAAATGGAAAAGAGTTATTGTTTGTAACTACAGTAGTTGATGTAGAAATATTTACTACAGAAGGCATTAATTTTTCTGCAAGGTCTGCAAATGATGCTGGAACAGGCCTAGAGTTTGATTGTAATGAAAAACTTAAAGAAAATATAATTGTTAAAATAATAAATTTTAATTTTTTCATATTAACTTTTAATAAAATAAATAATCACAAAACCTATAACTGCAAAAATAAGTCCACCTGATCTTAATTGACTATCTTTAACAAGTTCAAGTTTTTTAAGCATACTTTTCATTTTTGCTGGAAATAAGGCATATAAAATTCCCTCTATAAATAAAAAAAGACCAAAAGCTATGACTAGCTCATTCATCTAAAAATTATTGTTTAATATCGGGAGTTGTATTTCCAAAAAATTTAAAAAATTCACTATCTGGAGACAAGATCATTGAGGTTTCACCTGCAGTAAACGCTTTACTATAAGATTGCATTGATCTGTAGAAAGAAAAGAATTCAGGGTCTTGTCCGAAAGCATCTGCAAAGATTTTATTTCTTTCACCGTCACCTTCTCCCTTCATAATTTCTGATTGTTTTTGAGCATCTGCTAATATCACGGTTACTTCTTTGTCAGCAGTCGAAGTAATTGTTACTGCCATCTCAGCACCTTTTGCTCTGAATTCCTTTGCTTCTCTTTCCCTCTCGGTCTGCATTCTTCTGTAAATTGCATCACTGTTTGCTGTAGGAAGATCAGCTCTTTTTATTCTTACATCTACAATATTTATTCCAAAATTTTGCGCTTCGTTATTAACTCCATCTTTAATCAAGGACATTTGTTTTGATCTATCTTGTGATAGCAAAGTTTGTAATTCTTCTTGACCCAAAACATTTCTAATTCTTGAGTTTATAATCGTAGATAATCTTGATCTTGCAACCCTTTCGTCTCCAACAGAAATATAAAATTTCAAAGGATCAACTATTTGAAATCTCGCAAAAGCATCAACAATCAATCTTTTTTGGTCAGATGCAATTACTTCCTCTGGCGGGGTATCTAAATTTAAAATCCTTTTATCTAAATAAACAACGTTTTGAATAAATGGAATCTTAAAGTTCAAGCCTGGTTTCATTATAATTCTTTTTGGATCACCAAATTGAAGAATTATCGCTTGATTAACTTCTTTGACTATAATTACTGATAGGAACGCTACAACACCAATTAAAACTAATATTCCAGCTACTATTTTTCCAGCTTTCATTTAATTTGTCTCTTTCTTTTTTAATTCTGGTAACGGTAAGTAAGGAACCACACCTGAACCAGACTCTTTATCTATGATAATTTTATTTATATCTGCTAAAACCGTTTCCATTGTCTCTAAAAACATTCTTTCTTGTGTAACTTGTTTTGCTTTAGCATACTCATTGTAAATTGCTAAAAATCTACTAGCTTCACCTTCAGCTTTAGCAACAACTTCTTTTTTATAAGCTTCTGCAGCTTGTAAAATTTTCTGTGCTTCCCCTCTTGCTCTTGGGATCACATCGTTTGCATAAGCTTCAGCTTCGTTTTTAGATCTTTCCATATCTGCTCTTGCAGCTTGAACATCTCTAAATGCATCAATTACTTGATCAGGTGGATCAGCTTTTTGCGTTTGTACTTGAGTAATTTGTACTCCACTTTCATAATCATCTAAAATGCTTTGAATAATTTCTTGAGTTTCAATCTCAATACTTGATCTACCTTCTGTTAATATTGGTTGAATATCACTTTTAGCAATTACTTCTCTCATTGCTGTTTCTGCAGCTGCTTTAACAGTTCCTACAGGGTCCTGAATTTTAAACAAAAAATTTCCAGCATCTTTGATAACCCAAAATACCGAAAAATCGATGTTTACAATGTTTTCATCACCAGTAAGCATTAAACTTTCTTGAGGAACATCTGCAACTCCTCCACCTGTAGAAAAACCACTATCTCTTTCAGACCTAAATCCAATGTCGATTCTATTTACTTTTGTTACTTTTGGAGTTTGAACAGTCTCAACTGGAAAAGGAATATGATAGTTCAATCCAGGTTGAGTAGTTTTAACAAATTTTCCAAATCTAAGAACAACCCCTTGTTCGTCAGGTAATACTCTATAAAGCCCACTTGCAAGCCATACAAAGGCTAAGACTAATAAAATTAATCCTATAGACTTTCCACCTGAAGATTTTCCACCAGGTAAAAACTTTCTTATTTTATCTTGAAACTCTCTGATGATTTCATCTACGTTTGGTGGTGTTGGTCCTCTTCCTGAACCATTGCCTCCGCTACTACCTCCTGGAGGTGTTCCCCATGGGCCTCTGCCTCTGAAATCATCTGACATATGTCAAAGTATATAGTGTCTTTATCGCAAAAAACAAGTAAGGATAGTTTTATGTCAGATAAAAAGCCAGAACTAAGTGACGCAATGAAAAAGAAGGTGGAGCCTAGAGTTTTTACAAAAAATCCAATTCTAGGAACTAAGTTTACTATTGCTATATCAAGTGCAAAAGGTGGTGTAGGTAAATCTACATTTGCAACGAATCTTGCTTTGGCTTTAAAAAAAGTTGGATGCAAAGTTGGATTGTTAGATGCTGATATTTATGGCCCTTCAATTCCAAAAATGTTTGATATTAATGAAAAGCCAAAAAGTGACGGTCAAAAATTAGACCCCATAACAAAATATGACATTCAATGTATGTCAATTGGATTTTTAGCAGATCAGCAAACTCCAATGATTTGGCGTGGTCCAATGGTGACGAGTGCAATTAAAACTTTTACTCAGAAGGTTAATTGGAAAGATTTAGATTTTATAATTGTTGATATGCCTCCAGGAACTGGTGACACTCAATTAACTTTTTCACAAGAAATTAAAATGGATGGTGCAATCATAGTATCAACTCCACAAGAAGTTGCTCTTTTGGATGTAAAAAGAGGGATTAAAATGTTTGATAAGCTTGGAGTTAAAATTTTAGGTCTAGTTGATAACATGAGTTTTTTTGTTGGAGATGATGGAAAGAAGTACAAAATTTTTGGAGAAGGTGGAGTAAAAAAAACAGCAGAAGAATTTCAAAAAGATTTTTTAGGTGAAATACCAATAAATCCTGATGTTGGGTATTCTGGTGATCAAGGAAAACCAATAGTCGAATCAAACCCAGACCATGAGATTTCAAAAATATATCTAGATTTTGCTGAGAAGATTAAATCAACTTATCTTTAAGATCAAAAGCAGCCATTAATTCATTCCATTCTCTTTTAGATAGACCTGAGCTTTCAACATCTACATTTTCACCTTTAATAAGTTTTTGAATTATAACTTTTCCCTTAGCAGAAACCTCTGTTCCTCCTACTCTGTAATCCATAAATGCATCATAAGTTATCGGTACCCATTTTTTAACTGTATCCAACATTATGTCTGCATAAACTCTAATTTCATACTGAGCGTGACTATCAGCTCTTAACCTTAAAAAGTTCATTAAATTTAATAAATCAGTTTTCCAATACCACTGAGTATAAGTATTTAATGTTAGGTTCATTCTTGCAAGTTCTCTTGCTAATCCTTTTTTGTTCTCGTCAATTGTTGAACCATCATATCTTTCATTAAGCATTGTTTCATAATTGTCATAAGTTCTCTCTGCATCACTTTTCAAAAGTTCTAAAACTTCTTCTGCTTGTTTTCCTTCAAGGACATCTCCTCTTCCTTGTCGGTTGCTAGTAGATTGCGCTGCTAAATTTTCTTTAGTAGGTAAATAAAATTCTTTATCTAAAATTGAATATCTTGCAGAGTATTCATTTACGTTGGCAGTTCTATGTCTGATCCACTGCCTTGCAATAAATATTGGAAGTTTAATATGATATTTTATTTCACACATTTCAAATGGCGTGCTGTGCCAATGTCTCATCAAATATTTTATTAAACCTTTATCTGTTGAAACTTGCTTTGTCCCTTTTCCATAAGATACTCTAGCTGACTGAACTATAGACGTGTCATCACCCATATAATCAACTACTCTTACAAATCCATGATCTAGTGCTGGCAGCGCTTCATAGAGTATTTTTTCAAGCTCTGGAGCGGTAACTCTTTTAGTTTGATTGCTTTGGGATTGCTGGTTTTTTATTTCTTCTGATTGTTCTTTTGTTAATTTCATGATTGTTATTGAATCTGTTGTAATTACTTTTATATTATTAATGTTGGATTTCCAACTACGACGATAAACGAATTTCGTAATAACCATTGCGGACGTGGGGGCAGTACCCACCACCTCCACCATTACAACTTACGGGGGTGAACTAGAATCGACGGGTGACTAAAGGCTATTCTTTCGTTCGGGATTGTTCCACCGTAACGGGCTAATTTATAATTGCTAACGAAAGTTACGCACTTGCTGCATAATTAACTTAGTTAATTAAGCACGGGGTCCGGGGCACCTGGCAACAGAACGCCCCCTACTTTAAATTGATGATAAATTAATTTTTTTTGAGTATTTTTTTTTAGGTGAATTTTTTATTACTGCTTGTCCACAACGCATAACACCTCTCTTTTTATCAAATGTCATTTTTGGCTCTCCATATAAAGTCCAACCATTTGACAATGCCTCAGTAACACGGTGACAAAATTTTGATGTGTCATCATCTGTAATAAATCTGTATCCCTTCATAAAACTCTCTCTATTTATCTTTTAATTCAGCTTGTGCAGCAGCCAATCTTGCTACAGGAACTCTGTATGGAGAACAAGAAACGTAATTTAATCCAGCTTTTGAGCAAAATAAAATACTGTTAGGATCACCACCGTGTTCTCCACAAATTCCAAGTTTAATATTTTTATTTTGACTTTTTCCCTTTTCAACAGCTATTTTGATTAAATCTCCAACTCCATCATCTATCGAAATAAACGGATCAATTGAAAAAATTTTATTATCTATATAATCATTTAAAAATTTTCCACTATCATCTCTGCTTATTCCAAATGTAGTTTGAGTTAAATCATTAGTTCCAAAGCTAAAAAATTCAGCATGTTTTGCAATATCTTTGGCTTTTATAGCCGCTCTAGGAAGCTCAATCATTGTACCTACCATAAACTCAATTTTTAATTTATGCTCTTTTTGAACTTCACCTGCAATTCTAATTACTAAATCTTTCATAATTTTTATTTCTGCTTCAGTAGATACTAATGGGATCATAATTTCTGGAAAAGCAGATCTAATTTTTTCTTTTTTGAGCTCTGCTAGAGCTTCAAATATTGCTCTACATTGCATTTCATATATTTCAGGAAAAGATATTCCAAGTCTACATCCCCTATGACCCAACATGGGATTTTGTTCATGCAATTCATCAATTCTAGACTCTACTTCTTTTACTGGAAGATTAACAATATTTGCAACTTCATTAATTTCTTTATCTGTTCGAGGCAAAAACTCGTGAAGAGGTGGATCTAACAATCTTACTGTTACTGGCAATCCACTCATAATTTTAAATATTTCTATAAAATCTTTTTTTTGATGAGGTAAAAGTTTTTTTAATGCAATTGATCTATCTTCTTTAGTCTTTGATAAAATCATTTCCCTTACTGATAAAATTCTTTCTTCATCAAAAAACATGTGTTCTGTTCTGCAAAGACCAATTCCTTCTGCTCCAAAATCTTTTGCTGTTTTAGTATCCTTGGGTGTTTCAGAATTTGTTCTAATATTTAATTTTCGAAAACTATCTGCCCAAGTCATTATCTTGGAAAAATCTCCAGATATCTCTGGTTTAACTGTTGCCACACTTCCTGATATAATTCTACCTGTTGATCCATCTATAGTAATGACATCCCCTTCTTTAATTTCCATTGAAGATGTTTTAAATGTCTTCATCTCATAATTTATATCAATTTCACTAGAACCAGATACGCATGGTCTTCCCATGCCCCTTGCAACTACTGCAGCATGACTCGTCATTCCTCCTCTAGCCGTCAAAATTCCTTTTGCAGCATGCATTCCTTGTATATCCTCAGGTGACGTTTCTACTCTTACCAAGATAGTGTCTTGCATCATCGATGTTAATCTTTCTGCTTCCTCTGAAGTAAATACCACTTTCCCACTCGCTGCACCTGGTGAAGCAGGTAAACCATTTGCTATAACATTGATTGTACTCTTTTCATCAAGTGTAGGGTGCAAAAGTGTATCTAAAGAATTTGGATCAATTCTTAATACTGCTTCTTTTTTTGATATTAATTTTTCCTTAACCATATCAACTGCAATCTTTACCGCAGATTTTGCAGTTCGTTTTCCTGATCTAGTTTGAAGCATCCACAGTTTATTATTCTCAACTGTAAATTCTACATCTTGCATATCTTTGTAATGTTTTTCCAATTTTTTTAAAATTTTTTTTAATTCTTTGAAAACTTTTGGCAATGACTCCTCCATTGAAGGTTCTTCAACTTTAGCATTTTTTCTTGCCTTCTTCGTTATATATTGAGGTGTTCTTGTACCAGCAACAACGTCCTCGCCTTGTGCATTAATTAAGTACTCACCATATATCTCGTTTGATCCATCTGATGGATTTCTTGTAAATACAACTCCAGTAGCACAATCATCACCCATATTACCAAAAACCATTGATTGAACGTTGACTGCTGTTCCCCATTCTGCTGGTATTTGATTTAATTTTCTATAGACTTTTGCTCTATTACTTTCCCATGATAAAAATACAGCACTAATTGCTCCAAATAGTTGTTGAAACACATCTTGAGGAAATTCTTTTTTTGTTTTTTCCTTTACAGTTCTTTTAAAATCTTCAATTAAACCATCCCAATCATTTTCATCTAAGTCCGTATCTAACAAAACACCTTTTGTTAATTTATAATTTTCAATTAACTCTTCAAAATGATAACCCTCAACACCCATCACAACGTTTCCATACATTTGAATAAACCGTCTATAACTATCTTTGGCAAATCGCCCATTGGAAGTTTTCAAAGCTAACGCGTTTACTGTTTTATCATTTAAACCTAAATTAAGAATTGTGTCCATCATTCCTGGCATAGATACTCTGGCACCCGATCTAACCGATAATAACAAAGGATTTTTTAAGTCTCCAAATTTTTTAGAAACATCTTTTTCTATATTTTTTAATTCTTTTTTAATTTGAGAAATTAAATTTTTATTCAATTTTTTCTTGTCTTTATAAAAAATCTCACAAACTTTAGTAGATATTGTAAAACCAGGAGGAACTGGCAAACCCATTCTGCCCATTTCAGAAAGATTAGCACCTTTGCCACCTAAAAAATTTTTTGGATTTTTAATACTTCTAGATTGTTTCGAATTAAAGTTTAATATGAGTTTCGTCATTAGCTAGACTCGATTAAAGAAAAGTTAACATAATTGTCGAATGTTTTACACATCATTTGAATTAGTTCTAGCCTATTTTTCTTAATTATCAGATCATCCTCATTCACAATTACATTATCAAAAAAATCAAATACCTCTCTTTTAATACTTGCTAAATTGTCCAATGTTTGAACAAAATTTTCATCATTATTAATACTAGAAAAATATTTCCTCAATTCATTAATTTTTTTAAATAAATTTTTTTCAAGCTCAGTTTTAAAAATACCAGGGTCGGTTGTATTAGATAATTCGATTTTATCTTTTTTTAGCTCACTTTCTAGAATATTTGATGCTCTTTTATAACTTGCAATAATATCTATTCCGTTTTGTTTATTTATTACTTTATTTAAATTTTTTGCTTTATTAAAAATAATTACAGATTCATCTAAGTTAAAAGAACTAATTGAAGCTTGTATTATATCGTTTCGGATATTTTCCTCCTTCATATAATATTTCAATCTCTCTAATAAAAAATCTAGTAATTCTTTTTGTAAAAATTTATTCTCAAATTCAAATCCTTGATCCTGATACAAAATTGAGGAATAATTTATTAAATCTCTAATTTTAAAATCTTTTTTATTTTCAATCATAATTCTAACAATCCCTAATGCTAATCTTCTTAAGGCAAAAGGATCCTTGGAACTTGTTGGTTTTTGGTTTACTCCAAAAAATCCAACTAAAGTATCAATCTTGTCAGCTAAGGATAAAGCAATGCTATAAGGTTTTTTTGGAATTTTTGTTCCAGATCCAACGGGTAAATATTGCTCACTAACAGCAAGTGATATTTCTTTATCAAAACCTTGCTCATTTGCAAAATAACCTCCCATAATTCCTTGAAGTTCTGGAAATTCACCAACCAATTCAGATAACAAGTCTACTTTGCTTATAGATGCTGATAATTCTACTTTTTCTTTGCTAATTAATAACTCGTCAGAAATGTTAGCACCAAGCTTTCTCACTCTTTGAGCTTTATCAAAATAATTTCCAAGACCTTTGAAATAATTCATTAATTTTAAATCAGAAATTTTTTTGACCATGTTTTGAGCTTTATCTTTCTGCCAGAAAAATTCTGCATCACTTAATCTTGCTTCAACTACTCTTTCATTTCCTAGTTTAATTAATCCTTTTTTATCTTTATTGTTTGCTACTACCAAAAATTGATTTGTAATGTTTCCTTTTTTATCAAAAGTAGGAAAATACTTTTGGTGATATTGCATGGTTAGTATTAAAATCTCTTTGGGTATATTTAAAAATTTTTTATCAAATTCACAAACAATTACGTTAGGTTGGTCAGTTAAATCGACTACTTCCTGAAGAAGCTTGGGATTGATATCAATATTTATATTTCTTTTTTTTAAAATAATATCGAATTTTTTTTCTATTAAATCTTTTCTCTCAGTGTGATCGATAAGTATATCCATTTTTTTAAAAAAATTTTTATATGTTTTAAAGTCTGAAAATAGTTTTTTCTTTTCTTCAAATTCTTTATCTATAAATGTCGAGTTAGATGAAATGAAATGATGAAATTTAAAATTTAGTTTTTTTTTATCAAAGATGGATAAGATAGATTTTAACGGCCTACCCCATAATAGTTCATAATTTGACCATTTCATTGATTTTTTCCATTGAATTTTATTCAGTATTTGAGGTATGGCTCCTTCTAATAAAGTATGAGTATCTAATTTTTTTGATCTAGTTTTGTAAAAATAGAACTCACCTTTATCTGTTTTTTTTATGAACAATTCTTTTTTTGAAACAGCATTTGATCTCGCAAATCCCTCCAGCGCAGCATCCGGAGACCTTGTACTCGGACCTTTTATTTCCTCAGATTTTAAAACTATCTTCTTTTCAACCCCCTCAAACAAAATTAACAACCTATTGGGTGTTGAGTAAGACGAACTTTTTTTAAATTTAATAGATTTTTCTAAAAAAAATTCATTAAAACTTTTTAGTAAATTTTCTCTTAAATTTTTTTGTAAATTTGAAGGTATTTCCTCGCTAAACAATTCTAAGAAAAATTCAGACATTATTTTTGACTATCTAACCAAATACTAGCAGCTGCTTTTGTAATATCTCTTATTCTTGCAATATATCCTGCTCTTTGAGCAACGCTAATTGCTCCACGTGCATCTAATATATTAAATACATGACTTGCTTTTAAACATTGATCGTAAGCTGGTAGTGAAATTTTTTTTTCAACTAATGACTTTGCTTCCAACTCGTGCATATCAAACATTTTAAAAAGTGACTCTACATTTGCATGTTCAAAATTATATGCCGAAAATTCTCTCTCAGCTTGATGAAATACTTCTTTATATTTTACACCATCATCATTCCATAACAGATCGTAGACATTTTTTTGCTGCTGAATAAACATACATATTCTTTCTAATCCATATGTAATTTCTACAGAAACAGGTTTGCACTCAAATCCTGCCATCTGTTGAAAATAAGTAAATTGAGTAATTTCCATGCCATCACACCATACCTCCCAACCAAGACCAGCAGCGCCCAATGTTGGACTTTCCCAGTCGTCTTCTACAAATCTAATATCATGATCTGAATGATTAATTCCTATAGATGATAAACTATTAAGGTAAAGTTTTTTAATATTTTCAGGTGAAGGTTTTATAAGAACTTGAAACTGATAATAATGTTGAAGTCTATTTGGATTATCTCCATACCTTCCATCTGTAGGTCTTCTTGATGGCTGCACATATGCTGTCTTCCAAGGTTTAGTCCCTAATGACCTCAATGTAGTTGCTGGATGAAATGTACCTGCTCCTACTTCCATGTCATAAGGTTGGAGAACTACACATCCCTTTTTGCTCCAAAACTTTTGAAGATTTAAAATTGTATCTTGAAATGTAAGAATTTTTTCTTTTGATTTAGAAACCATATCTTTGCCAGATTGATCTTTCATCTAAAATATTTGCAAATTGGTCAATATGATTTGAAGATGAAAGTTTTTGACTTAACCACCCTTTTGTTTTTTCAAATTTTTTAATTACAACATCTTCACCATACTTTTCTTTTAAGATTTCATGTGCATCTCCTATGCCATCTATTAATCCTAATTTCTTAGCTCTTGAACCTGACCAAAATTCACCAGAAAATAATTCTACTTCTGTTTTATTTAATTTTGCTCCACGACTTTTTTCAACAACATTTATGAAATCTTGGTGTAAATCTAATTGAATATTTTTTAGTCTTTGAATGTCTTCTTCCTTTTCTTCCATAAAAGGATCAAGTGTGCTCTTATTCTTTCCAGCTGTGTGAACTCTTCTCTCAACGCCTATTTTCTTGATTAATTCAGTAAAACCAAATGATGAATATATAACCCCTATAGACCCAATAATTGAACTTGAATTTGCATAAATTTCATCTCCAGCACATGAGATAAGATATCCCCCAGATGCAGCAACATCTTCTGCAAAAAAAATAACTTTCTTATTACTTTTTTTAGCTTGCTGACGAATAAAACTATAAATTAAATGTGACTGTACAGGTGAACCTCCTGGAGAATTAATTGATATTGCTACTGCAGCAGCTTTTTTTAGTGAAAAAGCTTTTTTAATAATTTCTTCCTGTCCTGCAAAATCAATACCTTGCTTAAATTTACCAGCATTACCAATGACGCCATTTAATTTAATATGTGAAACAATTTTTTTCTTTTTTAAAAAGGAGAACATATTTATCTCTTACAGAATATTTAGTTGATTATAAAGCCTACTTATAATTGAAGAAATAGGTGCGTCAAATGATAAGTAATAAATATAGCTTATTTATAATAATTTAAAATTAATATGGGAACTGTAGTACAGCTTAAAAACCAGATAAATAATTCATATTTCCAATTGAGGGATTCTGTTGAAGAAAAACTAGCTTTAACTGAAGAAAGAATAAAATCCAAATTAACTAGTGATGTTCAATTAGTTCAAAAAATGACTAATTATCATATAGAGACTGGTGGCAAAAGACTTAGGGCTTTATTAACATTAGGAAGTGCTAAGTTATGTGGTTACTCAAAAGGTTCAAGAGACGTAAATTTAGCAGCTTGTGTAGAACTTATTCACAGTGCAACTTTGATGCATGATGATGTTATCGATGAAGGCGAGATTAGAAGAGGTAAAGAAACTTTAAATAAAATTTGGAGCAATCATTCCTCTGTTTTAATTGGAGATTATCTCTTAAGTAGATGTTTTGAGATGATGGTTGAAGATGGAAACTTAGAGGTACTAAAATTATTATCATCAACTTCATCTAAAATTGCCCAGGGAGAAGTATTGCAACTACAACATAATAATGAAGTTGATATGCTTGAAGAAACATATCTAAAAATTATCTCTGCCAAAACTGCAGAACTATTTGCTGCTTCAACAAAAGTAGGTGCAATTTTAGCTGAAGTAGAAAATAAAGAAAAAGATGCGCTAGAATTTTATGGAAGAAATTTAGGGTTAACTTTTCAAATTGCAGATGACACATTAGATTATAATTCTGAATTAAAGTTATTTGGAAAAAAAATAGGAAAAGATTTTTTTGAAGGAAAAGTAACTTTACCAATAATCTTGCTTTACCAAAAACTAGAAAATAATGAAAAAAATAAACTAAAAGAAATATTTAATAAAAAAGAGAGAACAAAAGAAGATTTTAATAATATTATATCTTTGATGAATAAATATAAGATTATAAATGAGTGCTACCAAAAAGCTCAGCACTATATTAATTTAGCATCAAATTCTTTAAGTGTGTTCAGGGATACTAAAGAAAAAGAAATTCTTAAAAAACTTACATCTTTCAGTTTGGCGAGAAATTTTTAAGGACTCAATAAAGCTTTATTCCATAATCCATTCTGGCTTTTTGTATAAAGTAATCTTTCATGAATTCTATTTTCTCCATCTAGCCAAAACTCTATATTTTGTGGATTTAAATTCCATCCAGACCAGTGTTTTGGTCTAGGAACTTTTGTTTCATCAGAATATTGATTTTTATATACCTTAATTGAATTTATTAATTCATCTCTGTTTTTTAATTCTTGGCTCTGATTTGATGCCCATGCACCAATTCTACTTTCATATGCTCTCGAGGAATAATATTCATCTGCAACATCATCAGAAACTAATGATACAGTTCCAGTAATTCTGACTTGTCTTAAAAGACTTTTCCAATGAAAACACATTGAAGCGTTAGGATTTTCCTTTAATTCATTACCTTTTCGACTATTTAAATTAGTGTAGAAAACAAATCCATCTTTATTAAAATCCTTAAGGAGCACCATTCTGACGGATGGAACATTATTTTTACTTGAAGTTGCTAACGCAACTGCATTTGGATCATTTGGTTCAGTCTGTTTAGCTTTTTCCATCCATATTTCAAATAACTTAATTGGGTCATCTAAATTTAAAAAGCAGCTGTTTATACCAAGTTGGTTTTTTTCATTCATAATTTAAACAAAATAATCTATATAACATAAATAATGTCATTTAACACTTTTGGAAAGCTATTTCGTTTCACAACTTGGGGTGAATCTCACGGACCTGCTATTGGCTGCATAGTTGACGGTTGTCCTCCAAACATACATCTAGATGAAAAAGATATTCAATTAGAATTAGATAAAAGAAAACCTGGACAATCAAAATTTACCACACAAAGAAAGGAAGATGATAAAGTCCAAATACTTTCAGGTGTATTTGAAGGAAAAACTACTGGCACACCAATTTCTTTAATTATCTATAATAAAGACATGAGATCTAAAGATTATGGAAATATTAAAGATAAATTCAGACCAGGTCATGCGGACTTTACCTATTTCAAAAAATACGGAATTAGAGATTACAGAGGTGGAGGAAGATCTTCAGCTAGAGAGACGGCATCAAGAGTTGCGGCTGGTGCTATAGCTAAACTAGTACTCCAAAAAAAATTAGGAAAAAAATTTAAAGTTATAGGTGCTGTAACTCAATTAGGAATCTTAGGATGTGATACGTCACAGTGGAATGATAAAATTATTTCAAAAAATCCATTCTTTTGTCCAGATAAGTCTATGATTAAATTATGGGAAAAATATTTACTTGGTGTAAGAAAATCAGGGTCATCATGTGGTGCTGTAATAGAGGTTAGAGCAAGAGGTATTCCTGCAGGTCTTGGTGCGCCTATTTATTCAAAATTAGATTCTGATATCGCATCAGCGTTTATGAGTATTAATGCAGTTAAAGGAGTAAATGTTGGTGCTGGAATGAATTCTGCACAACTAAGTGGCGAGCAAAACTCTGACGAAATATCATTAAAAAATAATAAATTAAAATTTAACTCTAATAATGCAGGCGGTATCTTGGGTGGAATTTCTTCTGGACAAGAAATAATAGCATCATTTGCAGTTAAACCTACATCTTCAATTTTAACCACAAGAAAAACAATTAATAAATTCGGAAAAAATACCACAATATCTGTTAAAGGAAGACATGACCCTTGCGTAGGAATAAGAGCTGTTCCAGTTGGAGAAGCTATGATGAATTGTGTTTTATTAGACCACTATCTAATGAATCGGGCTCAGTGCGGATAAATAATTAGTTTTTTACTACTCTAATTGAGTCCTTATTAAATAAAACTTCTAAAACTTTTTTTGTAATTTGTGGACTATTCAATCCAGCAATATCATACATTTTTTTTGGATTATCTTGCTCTATGAATTCATCTGGAAGAGTCATAGATCTAAATTTTAAACCTTTATCAAATATTCCTTTTTCAGCTAATAAATTTTTAACATGGGATCCAAATCCTCCTATAGAACCTTCTTCAATTGTAATCATTAATTCATGTTCTCTTGCAGATTTTAAAATTAAATCTTCATCTAAAGGTTTAGCAAATCTGGCATCTATAATTGTTGTTGAAATACCCTTTGCTTTCAATTCTTCTGCAGCTACTTTACACTCCTCAAGTCTAGTTCCTAAACTCAACAAACAAACCTGAGTTCCTTGGTGAATAATTTTTCCTTTACCTATCTCTATTTTTTCCTCTATTGAAGGAAGCTCAACTCCAACACCTGTTCCTCTTGGATATCTTATTGCACAGGGTTTATCATTAATATCAACCGAAGTATTAATCATTTTTACTAATTCAGCTTCATCACTAGCTGCCATTACGATAAAATTTGGTAAAGTTGACAAATAAGTAATATCAAAAGAGCCTGCGTGCGTTGACCCATCTGCACCAACTAAACCAGCCCTATCAATTGCAAATCTTACAGGTAGACTCTGTATTGCTACATCGTGTACTACTTGATCATAAGCTCTTTGAAGAAAGGTAGAATAGATAGCGGCATAGGGTTTATACCCCTCTGTTGCAAGACCTGCAGCAAAAGTAACTGCATGCTGTTCAGCTATACCAACGTCAAACATTCTTTTTGGAAATTCCTTACCAAAGATATCCATACCTGTTCCACCTGGCATTGCCGCAGTTATTCCGACAATCTTACTGTCTTTTTTTGCATGTTTAACAAGTGTATTTGCAAATACTTTTGTATAAGCGGGTAAATTAGAACCACTTTTTTGTTGCTCTCCAGTTTCAACATTAAATTTCGATACTCCATGGTAGTGATCACTAGCTTTTTCAGCATATGAATATCCTTTTCCTTTTTGAGTTTTAATATGTATCATAATTGGACCCTCATGCTTTGAGTCTCTAGCATTTCTTAAAATAGGGACAAGTGTGGAAAGATCATGTCCATCTATTGGTCCTGCATAATAAAAACCAAGTGAGCTAAATAGTGTTCCACCGGTGACAGCAGAACGAAAAAAATCTTCTGCTTTACCAGCTTTAGCACTAAATCTTTTTGAAAAAGCTGAGGTAATTAATTTTAAAGTTTCTCTTAAGCTAAAGTAGATTTTTCCAGTAAATAACTTTGCTAAATATGTTCTCATTGCACCTACTGGTTTTGCAATAGACATATCATTATCATTTAAAATAACGATCATTTTAGTTTTTGATGCACCAGCGTTATTCATAGCTTCGTATGCCATACCTGCACTAATTGCACCATCTCCAATAACAGCTATTACATTTGAAGATTTATTTTCTAATTTATTTGCTTCAGCCATGCCAAGTGCAGATGATATAGATGTGGAACTATGAGCTGCACCAAATGGGTCATACTCACTCTCAGATCTTTTAGTAAAACCTGATAAACCGTTGCCTTGTCTTAAGGTTGTAATTTTTTGTTTTCTTCCCGTTAAAATTTTATGTGGGTATGCTTGGTGTCCTACATCCCAAATTAATCTATCATTAGGTGTATCAAAAACATAGTGCAGAGCTACAGTCAGCTCAACAACCCCTAGACCTGCACCTAAATGTCCACCAGTTTTAGATACTGCACTGATCATTTCTTCTCTAACTTCATCAGCTACTTGTTGTAAATCATTTTCAGAAACTTTTCTTAAATCGGATGGAAAGTTAATATTATCTAAATACTTGTAATTATTTTTCATTTATTTCTATTCATTATAAATTCTAATGTATCATTTAAATTTTCTGATTTTGAACCATAAATTTTTAAATTTCTATTAATATCTGAAATAATCTTACTACAATATTTGATTGAAGCATCATAGCCTAGTAAACTTATAAGTGTAGCTTTGCCTTTTTTTTGATCTTTTTTTGTTCTTTTCCCAGCAATTTTAGAATTACCTTTAAAATCTATTAAATCATCTGCTATTTGAAAAAGAAGACCAATATCAGAACCAAGTTTCTCAAAAAATTTTATTTCCTTGAGACTTTTCTCCTTAATGATTGCTGGTACTGCACAACAAAAACTAAAAAGTTTTCCTGTTTTTTTAATTTCCATATCTATAATTTGTTTTTTTGAAACTTTCTTTTTTTCAAAATCTAAATCTAAATATTGACCACCCGCTATACCCAAATGTCCTGAACACATAGAAAGTTTGTCTACTAATTTAACTTTAATTTTATCCCTCAACTTTAACTTAGAGCTAGTTAAAATTTCAAAAGCCATTGTTAATAATGAATTTCCAGCGAGAACAGCTGTCGACTCACCAAATTTAATATGAGCTGATGGTTTACCTCTTCTCATATTATCATTATCCATACATGGTAAATCATCATGAATAAGAGAATAAGCATGAATACATTCTACAGCAGCACCTATGGCAATTAATGTCTGATAGTTAATTGAGAATAACGATCCAATATCAATTAATATTTTAGATCTAATTTTTTTTCCTCCAGGAAATAATCCATACTTCATTGCATAAATTAATTTGGAATTTTCTTGTTCCTGAATGTATTTTTTCAAGAATAAATTAGTATCTTTTGCAATTTTATTAAGTTGATTTTTCACTTTCTCTCAATGATATCCTTAATTTTTTTATTCGTATTTTCACTAATAGATTTTAAATTTTTTTGAAATTTTTTTTCAATTAAATTATTTAATTTTAGTAACTCTTGATAGCTCTCTACAGAATTGTCTAGATCATCTTTTTCTTCTAAAGACTTTATCATTTGATTTACTTCATCTGTTAACTCTTCAAGTGTTCTATTGTCATAATCGAGTGGTAAATTTTTATCTTTCATATATTAATCATTACTATTACATGAAAAATATTCAATCAAACATCAAAAAAGCGAAAAATTACTTAGATAAAAGTCATTGTGTGGCTGTTCCAACAGAAACTGTTTACGGACTCGCAGGTAACGCATACTCGGACGCCGCTGTTAAAAAAATTTTTAACCTAAAAAGAAGACCTACTAACAATCCACTAATTGTTCACTACTATAATTTAAAAAAAATTTCAGAAGACTGCGAGATAAATGATAATTTTATTAAACTTTATAAAAAATTTTCTCCAGGACCAATAACATATATATTGAAGCTCAAAAAAAATTCTAAAATATCTAAGTTTGTAACTAATAATAAAAAAACAGTTGCTATACGATTTCCAAAACATCCTCTATTTAGAAAATTACTCAAAAATTTAAAATATCCAGTTGCGGCACCAAGTGCTAATATTTCTTCAAGATTAAGTGCTGTAAAAGCAGAAGACGTCAAAGATGAATTTGGCAACAAAATAAAATTTATTTTGAATGGTGGTGTTTGTAAAATTGGTGTCGAGTCTACAATATTAAATATAACAAATAAACCTAGATTACTAAGATATGGAGGATTGAGTGTTTCAAAGATTAAAAAAACTTTGAATCAAAAAATAATAATTAATATAAATTCAAAAGATAAAATTTCTCCTGGTCTTTTTCCTTTACACTATTCTCCAGGATTACCTTTAAGAATGAATGCAAAAAAAAACAAAAAAAATGAAGCTTTTGTACTCTTAAAAAAAAGAGAAAATATATCTAAAGATATTTATTATTTAAGCAAAACAAGTAACTTAAATGAAGCTGCCAGAAACCTGTATAGTGTTTTAAGGAAAATAAAAAAAGATAAATATAAATCAATAGCTGTAGAAAAAATACCAAATGAAGGAATTGGAAAAACAATAAACGACAGACTCAAGAGAGCATCAAACTTCAAATGAAAAACTCAATAGAAGTCATAAATCTATCAAAATCATATAAGACTAAAAATGCAGTTAATAATATAAATTTTAAAATTAATGAAAATGAAATAGTAGGACTGTTAGGTCCAAATGGTTGCGGAAAAACAACAACAATCGGAATGATACTAGGATTATTAAAACCCACAAATGGCCAAGTATTAATTAACGGTAAAAATATTGAAAATAATAAGATTTCAATTCTACACAAAATGAATTTTATTTCTCCCTATATTGAATTGCCTAAAAAATTAACAGTAAACCAAAATTTAATTGTGTATGGGAAACTATATAATATTCAAAATTTGAATGAGAGAATTAATTTTCTCTCAGAAAAATTAAGATTGGGAGATCTTTTAGATAAAATTACAGGAGAGCTGTCATCAGGACAAAAAAATAGGGTCAGTCTTGCGAAAGCATTAATTAATGATCCTACTGTGCTCTTGTTAGATGAGCCAACTGCTGCTCTAGACCCCGAAACAGCAGATTTTATTAGAACCTTTTTAGAAAAGTATAAAGAAGAAAAAAAAATATCTGTTTTGCTGGCTTCTCATAACATGGATGAAGTAAAAAGATTATGTAATTCTGTTATGATGATGAAAGATGGTACTATCGTAGACAGTGGTACTCCAGAAGATTTAATAAGAAAATATGGACAAAAAAACCTCGAAGAAGTTTTTTTAGAAATTGTTAGGAAAGACAAATGAATATTACAAGAATATATGGATTATTTTTAAGGCATTTTTATTTAATTACTAGATCGTTCCCAAGAATACTTGATTTAATATATTGGCCCTCCATACAGATAACTCTTTGGGGTTTCATTTCCAATTTTTTTGTAGCACACAGTTCATACTATAGTGGAGCTGTTGGAGTTATATTGTCTTGTGCAATTCTTTATGATTTTCTTTTTAGAACAAGCATTGGTTTTAATATGTTATTTTTAGAAGAAATTTGGAGTAGGAATTTTACTAATTTATTTATTGCTCCAATGAAAATTAGTGAAATAATTACTGCACTTGTAATCACCGCTTTAATAAGAGCTTTAATCGGATTAATTCCAGCGATACTTTTAACCTCACCATTATTTGGCATATCTATATTAAACTTGGGATTACCATTAGCTTTTCTTTTTTTAAGTTTGTACATTTTTGGAATTACTTTGGGGCTTTTTGTATCAGCTGGGTTGCTAAGATTTGGGCCATCTTTTGAGAATATTGCATGGTCTACAATGTTTTTATTGGCACCTTTTGGCTGTATCTATTATCCAGTTGAAATTTTACCTGAAATATTTCAATCAATAGCTTTCGCATTGCCATTAGTTTATATATTTGAAGAAACCAGAAATATCTTGGTCAATGGAATTGTTAGCTATGAAAATATTCGTATCGCACTTTCATTAAATGCATTTTATTTCACAGTTGCTATAGCAACTTTTTATTTTTCGTTTGATAAAGCTAGAGAAAAAGGGACATTAATTAATATTGGAGAGTAAATGGTGCGCCTGCAAGGAGTCGAACCCTGAACCTCCAGAGCCGAAATCTGGCGCTCTATCCAGTTGAGCTACAAGCGCATTTAGTATTAATATTATATTTTATGGAAAAAAGCATTAATTTTATAGTTGAAGAAGAAGAAAAGAATTTAAGAGTAGATGTATTAATTAACAAAAGAGACGAAATTATTAGTAGAACCAGAGTTAAAAATTTAATTTTAAAAGAAAAATTAAAACTAAATAATGAAATAATTAAAAGTCCATCTAAAAAAGTTTCGATTGGTGATGTTGTAAATCTTACGATTCCAGAACCAGAGATTGCATCTCTAAAGCCTTATGATTTTAAATTAAATATTGTTTATGAAGATTCTGATTTATTAGTCATCGATAAACCTTCAGGAATTATAATGCATCCTGGAGCAGGCAATTATGACAAAACAATTGTAAATGCATTGATGCATTACGATAAAGAATCTTTATCAACTATTGGGGATGAATTAAGACCAGGAATTGTCCATAGAATTGATAAAAATACTTCAGGTTTAGTTGTTGTGGCAAAAAATAATGAGACCCATGAAAATTTATCAAAACAATTCAGTAAGCACACAATTATTAGAGAATACCAACTTTTAATATGGGGAAAGCTAAGACCATCTTTTGGTAGGATAGAAACATTTATTACTCGTAGTTCAAAAAACAGACAACTTATGGAAGTGAGCAGTTCAAAGGGTAAGAAAGCTGTAACAAACTATAAAACAATTGAAATTTTCGAAAATAAAAAAATACCTACATTAAGTTTAGTCGAATGCAAATTAGAAACTGGCAGAACTCATCAAATCAGAGTGCACATGAACTATAAAGGAAATAGTTTAGTTGGTGATGACAAATATAAAAAAAAATATAAAAAATTAAAAAACGTTGATTTTGACATTCAAAATTCAATTACAAATTTAGACAGACAATTTCTACACGCAAAGACTTTAGGCTTTGTTCATCCTAGAACTCAGAAAGAGCTGATTTTTACCTCAATTTTGCCTCAAGAACTAAATAATATTTTAAAAATGCTTAGAAACACTGAAGAATAAATTATTGAAAATTAAGTATAATTAACTAAATAAACTCTGCTATGAACACAACTATGAGCAACAATCTTCCTACACTATCCAATGAGGGTGGTCTTTCTGCATATTTAGAACAGATTAAAAAATTCCCAATGTTGGCCGCAGAAGAAGAATATATGTTAGCCAAAAATTGGAAAACAACTGGAAATATTAAAGCTGCTGAAAAATTAGTAACTAGTCACTTAAGATTAGTTGCAAAAATTGCTATGGGATACAAAGGCTATGGTCTGCCAATTAATGAAATGATTTCAGAAGGAAATGTTGGTTTGATGCAGGCTGTTAAAAAATTTGAACCTGAAAAAGGTTTTAGATTAGCAACTTATGCTATGTGGTGGATTAAAGCATCCATCCAAGAATATATTTTAAGATCTTGGAGTCTTGTAAAAATTGGAACAACAACTGCTCAAAAAAAATTATTTTTTAATTTAAAAAAAATTAAAAACCAAATATCCCCTGAAACTGAAGGTGATTTAAGGGACGAACACGTAAACCATATTGCCAACAAACTTGATGTGAGTAAAGAAGAAGTTGTTTCAATGAACAGAAGACTTTCTGGAAAAGAGTTTTCATTGAATGCTCAAGTTGGAGAGGATGGTGATGAATGGCAAGACTGGTTAGTAGATAAAGAGCTTGATCATGATTTAAAATTTGCTCAACATGAGGAAATGGAGCAAAGAAAAGACTTATTAAAAGATTCTATTACAGTGCTTAATGATAGAGAAAGAGAGATATTGTATTCAAGAAGACTTAATGATGATCCAACTACCCTGGAAGATTTAAGTAAAAAATATAAAATTAGTAGAGAAAGAGTTAGACAAATAGAAAATAAAGCATTTGAAAAACTTCAAAAACAAATGCTACTTCTTGCTAAATCTAAAAATTTATTACCTGCAAATTAAGCTTCAAAAGGATTTTCAATTAAAATAGTATCATCTCTTTCAGGACTAGTAGAGACGCTTGATATTTTTGCACCTATAAAATCTTCTACTGCAAAAATATATTTTTTTGCATTATCAGGTAATGAGTCCATATTTTTAATTCCACTAGTAGATACTTTCCAGCCTGGAAAAGATTTGTAAATTGGTTTTATTTTAATTTGATCTTCTACAGCAGCAGGCAAATAATCTAATTTTTCTCCATCTAGTTCATAAGCAATGCACATTTTAATTTCATCTAATTCATCAAGAACGTCCAATTTTGTTAAAGCTATACCATCTATACCTGAAACTTTAATTGTTTGTCTTACTAGAACACCATCAAACCACCCACATCTCCTTTTTCTACTTGTAACTGTTCCAAATTCTTTTCCACGTGTGCCCAAAAGTTCACCTACTTCATCAGTTAGTTCTGTTGGAAAAGGCCCTTCCCCTACTCTTGTTGTATAAGCTTTTGTAATTCCTAAAACATAGTTTATTGAATTAGGACCACAGCCTGTTCCAGTAGCTGCGCTCGAAGCAACTGTATTAGATGAAGTTACAAAAGGATAAGTTCCATGATCTACATCAAGTAAAATACCTTGGGCACCTTCAAATAAAATTTTCTTTTTTTGCTTTTTAAATTGATCAATTTTAAGCCATACAGGCTGTGAAAATTTTAATATTTTAGGAGCAATTTTGAGTAAATCAGATTTAAGTTGATCTTTTTCAAAAATTTTTTTTCCAAGTCCTTTTCTGATTGCATTATGATGTATCAATACAGAATCTAATCTTTGATCTAAATTTTTTTCTGATCTTAAATCCATAACCCTTATTGACCTTCTTCCTACTTTATCCTCATAAGCAGGACCAATTCCTCTTCTGGTAGTTCCTATTTTACTTTTTCCTGCAGTATCTTCTCTAATTTCATCCATTTCTCTATGGAATGGCAAAATCAGATTTGCAGATTCTGATATTATGAAGTTATCTACATCTACTTCTACACCTTTAGATTTAATCTCTTCAATTTCTTCCAATAAGGCCCAAGGATCTACAACAACACCATTACCAATTATTGATATTTTACCTTTTCTAACAATGCCAGATGGAAGTAATCTTAGCTTATAAGTAACGCCATCAATAACAAGAGTGTGGCCCGCATTATGACCACCTTGAAATCTAATAACTACATCTGCCTGTTCAGATAACCAATCAACAATCTTACCTTTTCCTTCATCACCCCATTGAGATCCAACAACAACTATGTTTTTCATTAATTAAATTTTTTATTTACTTTTATAGAAGTGAGATGGTTAATTGGACCATGACCTCTTCCATAATTTGGGTTTGTTTTAATAGCTGAATTTACATACTTAATTCCAAGCTCACAAGATTTCTTTGCTGGTTTTCCACACGATACAAATGTAGTGACTGCACTTGATAAAGTACAACCTGTACCATGAGTATTATTTGTTTTATAACGCGTACTATTAAAAATCTTAATATCTTTTTTATTAACAAAAACATCCTTAACTATTTTATTTTTTGAATGTCCACCTTTAATAAGAACATTTTTAGCTCCAAATTCCATAAGCTTATTTGCAGCGTAAATCATATCTTCAACAGATATGATTTTTGTTTCAGTCAAAATTTCAGCTTCAGGAATATTAGGGGTAACTAGTGAAACTTTTTTTATTAATTCCGATTTTAATAACTTAATTGCTTTATTATCTATTAATTTGGCACCACCTTTTGCAACCATGACAGGGTCTAAAATAATACTTTTAACTTTAATTAAATTTAATGCTTTAATTACCATCTTGATAACATTAGATGAGTGTAACATTCCTATTTTGATTGCATCAGGCTTAATATCTTTTGAAGTAAAAACTATTTGATTGAAAATTTCTTTTGGATTGATGCCTACTATTGATTTCACACCTGTAGTATTTTGAATTGTAACTGCAGTTATAGCTGTCATCGCATAAGAACCTAGAGCTGTAACAGTTTTAATATCAGCTTGTATACCAGCCCCACCAGATGAATCTGAACCCGCAATAATTAAAATTTTCGAATTTGGTTTCAATTTATTTTATTTTTTTGGATATCATGTTTACACATCTGGATAAAAGTATTTTATTATCACTTTCTGCCATCACTCTAATTTTAGCTTCTGTTCCCGATTTTCTAACTAAAACTCTTCCCTTACCATGAATTAATTTTTCTGCGAGTTTTATAACTTTTTTTATTTCAGGTTTATTAATAATATTTTTATCTTTAACAGTTATATTTTCTAATAATTGAGGAGTTTTCTTAAAACTCTGAAAAAATTCACTCGTTTTTTTACCTTTTCTCAGAGCAAAAAGAACTTCTAAAGCTACAAGCAACCCATCTCCAGTTGTTGCAAATTTACCTAAAATAATATGTCCTGATTGTTCACCACCTAAATTAAATTTATATTTTTGCATTTTTTCTTTAACATATCTATCGCCTACATTAGCTCTTAAAAATTTTATTCTTTTAGATTTTAAATATTTTTCCAATCCATAATTCGACATTAGAGTTCCAACAACACCACCTTTTAGCATTTTTTTATTTTTCCATCTTGCAGCTAAAGCAGCTATTATTTGATCACCATCTACAATGTTACCTTTTTCATCGCACATTATAATTCTATCAGCATCTCCATCTAAAGAAATGCCAATATGAGCTTTATATTTTTTTACAGCTGTTCTAATTTTTCTTGGAAAAGTTGAGCCACAATCTTTATTAATGTTTAAACCATTTGGGTTTACACCTATTGCTATAACTTTAGCGCCTAATGATTTTAATAACTCAGGCCCTGCTTTATAACCAGCACCATTGGCACAATCTATAACAATTCTTAATCCTCTTAAATTGAACTCTTTTGTGAAATTTTTTTTTAATATTTTAATATATTGTTTAGTACCTGTTTCTAATCTTTTAACTCTTCCTAACTTTTCAGGACTGGAAAGGTTATTTGATATTTTTTTATCTATAAGAGCTTCTATTTTTTTTTCTATTTTATCTGATAATTTCATTCCATCAGGACCAAATAATTTTAATCCATTGTCATAATGGGGATTATGAGAAGCTGTAATCATAATACCCATATTAGCCTTCATTTCTTTTGTAAGCATAGCTAATCCATTGGTTGGTAAAGGACCCAATGTGTAAACATGCATGCCAGCAGAAGCCAAACCAGAAACAAGCGCAGGTTCAAGTGTATATCCTGACAATCTCGTATCTTTTGCTATTATTGCTGTTTGTTTTTTTTTCTTTTGGGATTTAAAATATGTACCACTAGCTAGTCCAAACTTAAAAAACATATCTCCATTAATATTTTTACTATTAATAGCTCCTCTTATTCCATCTGTTCCAAAATATTTTTTTGCCATTATTTATTTGTTATCTCTTTAAAAACTTTAATTGCTTGCATAACTTCATTAACATCATGAATTCTTAAAATCTGAACTCCTTGTGTCATCAAATATAATGATGACGATATTGTTCCTCCAATTCTAGTAAAGCTATCATTTTTTTTGGAAATATCTCTAATAAATCTTTTTCTAGAATTTCCTACAAGTATAGGAAATCCTAATGAATGAAAAATAGAAACACTTCTGATTAAATTCATATTATGTTTCAGTTTTTTTCCAAACCCGATTCCAGGGTCTAAAATTATATTGTTATGTTTAATACCTTTAGACCTTAGAAGTTTTATTTTCTCCTCAAAAAAATCATAAATATCTAGTAATTCATTATTATATTTTGGATTTTTTTGCATATTTTCTGGTGTTCCAAGCGTGTGCTGAATGACAAAAGGAACTTTATTTTTTTTTAATACGTTTATTGTTTCTGTATCAAAACTTAAGCCTGAAACATCATTAATTAGTTTTACACCTAATTTAATTCCATTTTTCATTATATCAGATTTTCTAGTATCCAAAGAAATCGGAATTTTTTTTACAATAGATTTTAAGATTTCATTAATTCTTTTCCATTCATCTTCTTTATTTACTGTCTTTGAACCTGGTCTTGTTGACTCTCCTCCAACATCGATTAAATCAGCGCCATCGTTATATAGTTTAAAAGCATGACTTATTCCTCTTTGTTTTGTATTAAATTTTCCTCCATCAGAAAAACTATCTGGGGTAAGATTTAAGACACCTAATATATTTGGAACTTTTTTAAATTCTAAGTTAGAAAAATTTTTTTTTTTAGTTTTAATTTTTTTTAAATCTAAATTAACTTTTTTCTTCAAATCATTTGGTAAATATTTTATTTGATTAATTGAAATTTTTTTCTTTGATTTTCTAGTTATTATTTCAATATGATCAAACGATATTTCCTTAATTTGATGTAATGGTATGGCTTTTTTTTTACTTACTAAAATTTTTGATTGATCACCATAATAGAAATTACACGCTCTTGTGTAATATCTTCGCATTATAAATTAATGAACAATTTTTGGTTTTAGACCCATGGCTCCTAAAGCCGAGTCATGATCATCTTTTGAGTCTTGATTTTCTAAAATTTTATCTTTTGGATATAAGTTTTTGTTAATTATGTTCTCTATCTCTTCACCTGTTAAGGTTTCGTAAGTAATTAATGCTTTAGCAATTTTATGTAGATCGTCAATTTTCTCAGTCAAAATTTTCTTTGCTTGATTATATCCTTCGTCGACTAGTTTCCTAATTTCCTTATCAATTTTTTGAGCAACTTCTTCAGAAACTGATTGTGTTTGAGTAACAGATCTACCTAAGAAAACTTCCTCTTGATTTTCTCCATACTCAACTGGACCCATTTCCTCACTCATACCATATTTAGTTACCATCGCTCTTGCAAGTTGAGTAGCTTGATTAATATCTGAACCACTTCCTCCACCTGCTCCTGTAGAAATGTTATCTTTTCCAAAAATTAATTCTTCTGCAACTCTTCCTCCAAAACAAACTGCTAGTCTAGCTTTTAAATATTTGATTGAATATCCATGTTTATCTCTTTCTGGTAAATTCATAACCATTCCCAAAGCTCTTCCTCTTGGAATGATAGTGGCTTTATGAATTGGATCATAACTAGGCATATTAAACGAGACTAAAGCATGGCCACCTTCGTGATATGCGGTAAGTTTTTTTTCATCCTCAGTCATTACCATTGATCTTCTTTCAGCACCCATTAATACTTTATCTTTTGCCTCTTCAAATTCTAATAAAGTTACAATTCTTTTATTTTTTCTAGCTGCTAATAAAGCAGCTTCATTGACTAAGTTAGCTAAATCTGCTCCTGAAAAACCGGGGGTCCCTCTTGCAATAGTTCTTAAGTTTACATCGGGTGCCATCTTAATTTTTTTCACATGGACTTTTAAAATTTTTTCTCTTCCAATAATATCTGGGTTTGAAACAACTACTTGTCTGTCAAATCTTCCAGGTCTTAATAGTGCTGGATCAAGAACATCAGGTCTATTTGTTGCTGCAATTATGATAACTCCCTCATTAGTATCAAACCCATCCATCTCTACTAATAATTGGTTTAAAGTTTGCTCTCTTTCATCATTACCTCCACCTAAACCTGCACCTCTACTTCTTCCAACTGCATCTATTTCATCAATGAATATTATGCACGGAGAATTTTTTTTACCTTGTTCAAACATATCTCTTACTCTTGATGCTCCAACACCAACAAACATTTCAACAAAATCTGAACCAGAGATAGTAAAGAAAGGAACTCCTGCTTCACCTGCAATAGCTCTTGCTAACAAAGTTTTTCCCGTTCCTGGAGGTCCAACCAATAAAGCACCTCTAGGTATCTTTCCACCAAGTCTACTAAATTTTTTAGGGTCTTTTAAAAATTCTACAATTTCTTCTACTTCTTCTTTTGCCTCTTCTACTCCAGCAACATCATTAAATGTTACTTTGCCTTTAAGTTCATTCATCATCTTAGCTTTTGACTTGCCAAATCCCATTGCTCCACCTTTTCCACCTTGCATCTGTCGCATAAAAAATATCCAAACAGCAATTAATAAAAGCATTGGGAACCAAGAAAGTAGTACGCCAAATAAAGATGGCATTTTTTCTTCTAACGGAGCCGCTGAAATACTTACTCCTTTGTCTGATAATTTTTCAATTAAATTTGGATCGTTTGGAGCATAAGTTGAAAATGAATTTCCATTTGAGTAAACACCCTTGATGTTGTTTCCCTGTATCTCAACTTTTAAAACTTCTCCATTTTCAACTGAAGTTAAAAAATCTGAAAAAATTATTTGATTTCCTCCTCTAATATTTGATTGAGGATTTTTAAACATGTTATAAAGACCAATAGTTAAAAAAACTATTATTCCCCACATAGCCAGATTTTTAAAATTCATGGTGTAAAGATAAGAATTATTGCAAATTAAACAAGTGACAAAATAACTATAAATTTAGTGATATTAACGCTCTTTATATACAATTACAGTTTTCTTGATTTTTTTTATTACACAATTCCCAAGTGTAGACTTAAAAGTAATTTTACTCTGTAGATTTTCTAAAATATTGGTAATTTTTTTACCTCTGGGCGGAAAATACTTTTTCCCAACTAACTGTAAGATCTTTGAAAATGACCTGAACAAAACTTCTTGAGGAAAGTTAAAAAATTCTTCTTTTAATACAACTTTATTTTGAGAAATAATCGAATTTTCTTTTAAATTTTTTTCACAAAAAAACTGGATTGATTGGTCGACACTTTTTAAATTACTAATTGATAATTTAAATTTACTTTTATCCAAACCTTCACTTTCAAGATTTTTAATTAAATTTCTTACTCTCACTCTTGTAAAAATTTCATCTTCATTTGAAGGGTCTTCTACATATTTATTAAACACCTTTTTTGAGATGTAGATTAAATCTTTTTTTTCAACGTTTATTAAAGGTCTTAAGATATTTGCATTATTAATTAAAGTCGTTTTGTCTAAAGATACGATACCCTTTAAACCACTACCTCTTAAAAGCCTAATTAAAAAATTTTCATAAACATCATCTTCATGATGACCAAATAAAATATGATTAATTTTAAATTTTTTTGATTGGTTAATTAAGAGATTATATCTCTTTTTTCTTGCAAGAGATTGGATATTATTTTTGGGTTTTTTCCCATTCCATTTTAAAATATCTAAATCTATAGAAAAATCCTTCAAAAGATTTTTTACAAATAAAGCTTCTACAGATGAATTATTTCTCAATTTATGGTCAACTAGAAAGTATTTAATTTTTAAAGATTTTTTAATTGAATAAATTTTTGAAAAAAAAGCTAAAGCAAGACTATCAGGGCCACCTGACACAGCAACTGTAAAATCGTTATTTAAATTTAAATTATTTTCAAATTTATTATAGATTTTATAAATTCTTTTATCTCTTAGCTTATTAAGAAGTTGTTTATGAATCTTGCTTGACGCATTCAAATTTTTTAGACTCATATTTTGCTTTTTGTATTACAGACTGATTTGCGTTTGGATATTGCAACTCAACACCATTAATCATCTTACAGCCTTGATCTTTTTCACCAATTTGAACCATTGAAACTCCAAGTTTTAATAAATTTATTGGAGCTTTCTTTCCTTTTGGATATTTTTGATATCCTTCGAGATAAGCTGAAGCAGCATCAGTATAAAGTTGTCTTATTCTGAAAGTTTCTGCATACCAATATTGAGCACTACCTGCTAATTCATCTTCAGGATTTGATAACACAAATTCTCTAAAAGCTCTTTCTGCTGTACTGTAATCTCCAACTTTTAAGAAACTTGTTGCAAATTCATATTGTTCTTTTGGAGTTAAATCTATTGGTAAAATTTTATCTTCAGCTTGAAAAGTTTCTTCTACAATAGAAGCTGTAGTATCAACCGATTGAATCTGTTGATTCTCCTCTAAAGTTTCCATATCTTTATAAGAAATTGTACCTAAGTCCTGAGGCTGCGAGCTTCCAGGAAGAATTTGCTTCTCAATTTTAGGCGCAGAACTAAGTTGTTGACTGCTATCAATTACATTAACAGAACTTAAATCATTTTCTATATCTTGAAACCTTATCTGATTATCAGACTGTAGCTTGGATACTCTGTTCGAAAGTTTATCAAGCTTAAAATTAATTTCCTCAAATTTATTAGTAAGTTCTCTAAACTGCTCCTCTACCTCTGATAACTTTAACAAATGTCTAGTTAAGACATCCTCAGAATTATTATCAAGACTTGATACTGATTGATTATTTGTTGTACTTTCTATTTCTATTGATCCTGAGTAAACGGCTCTTTCAAGAGTTTTTAAATCTTTTTTAATTAAATCTAAAATTTCATAAATATTATGGTTATCTGAGTAAGCAATTCCCGAAAAAAAGAAATTTAATATTATTATTAAATTAAATAATGTTGATCTAAAAAGTGATCTCATTAAATTTTTATATGATTATAAAAAGGCAAAAAAAAGACCCTAAAAGTTTTTAATTTTAGGGTCTTTTTTAAAAATTCTTTAGTTTGCTTTAACAGTAACTGATCTTCTGTTTTTAGACCATGCTAAAGGATTTGATCCTGAGTCAACAGGTCTTTCTTTACCATAACTGATTACAGTAATTCTGTCTGATGAAACACCATAAGTCATTAGATAATCTTTTGCAGCGTTAGCTCTTCTTTCTCCAAGTGCTAAGTTATATTCTCTTGTTCCTCTTTCATCTGCATGACCTTCTAAAACTACAGTGATGTTAGAATTTTCTCTTAACCAAGCAGCTTGAGCTCTTAAAGTTTCTCTTGAAGCTGTAGTTAATATAGATTCGTTAGTTGCAAAGAACACTCTATCAGCAACACCATCTGCTAAATATTTTACGCTATCTGTTCCAACGTAAACGTCTCCTTGCATTTGACCTGCAATTTTTTCAATTTTAGTTACTTCTTCTTTTTTAGTTTCTTCTTTTGGCGCCTCTACAGCTACCTCTTTTTTTGTTGCACACGCTGTTAAGATTATTCCAGCTGAAATAACTAATAACGTGTTTTTGAAAATTTTGTTTAATCTCATTAATTTGCTCCTTGCTGCTTTTTCAAATACTATTTTTTTCACAACTAATTAGATGTTTCAACCCAAAAAATCAAGAAATTTCATCGTATTTAAAGATAAAATGATATTAATTACTTAATAAAGACGACCAAGATGGGTCAGATGCGTCCGTCTCAGTTGTTATCAATCTTTCATTATAACCAGTTAAATCAATAGACCATAATTTAGCAGAAAAACCTTCGCCTTTAGAATTAGTTTTTGTTTCTCTATAAAATATCAAAACTCTTCCATTGGGTGACCAAGATGGGGCCTCTTGATAATAGTTTTCTGTTAACAATCTTTCACCAGTTCCATCCGTTCTCATCACTCCAATATAAAATTTTCCTTTATGTAATTTTGTAAATGCAATTAAATCACCTCTAGGAGACCAAACTGGTGTTCCGTACAAACCATTACCAAAAGAAATTCTTTTCACGTCACTTCCATCATTTTTCATGACATAAATTTGTTGGTAACCACTTCTGTCAGAGTTAAAAGTTATATATTTTCCATCTGGAGAATAAGAAGGTGATGTATCAATTGAAGGATGATTTGTTATTCTCTCTACTAATCGAGTTTCTAAATTCATTGTATAAATATCTGATTTTCCATCTTTTGCGAAACTCATGATTATTTTTTTACCATCAGGTGAAAATCTAGGAGCAAATGTCATTCCAGGAAAATCTCCAACTACTTCCTGTGTTCCGGTTTCAATATCTAAAAGATAAACACGTGGCATATTTTTAAAATAAGATAGATAAGTAACCATTTGGCTAGCAGGGTTAAATCGTGGAGTAAGTACAAGCTCATTTCCTAAAGTTAGAAATTTGTTATTTGCACCATCTTGATCCATGATAGCTAATTTTTTTATTCTTTGTGTTTTTGGTCCTTCTTCAGCTACATAAATTATTCTTGTATCAAAATACCCTTTTTCTCCTGTTAACCTCTCATATACTTTATCTGATATTATATGCCCAACTCTTCTCCAATTTGTTGGTACAGTTGTAAATGCTAAAGCCATCATCTCTTTTGCAGCAAGCACATCCCAAAGTCTAAACTCAACTCTTAATTTATCATTAATAAAATTTACTTTACCGGTGATAAGAGCTTGAGCTTTAATTAAATTCCAATCCTCAAATCTTGGTTTTAAATTTGCTATATCTGGAGCTTGTAAAAATGCTTTTTTATCCAAAGGATTAAATAAACCTGAAGTTCTTAAATTATTTTCAACAATTAATGATATTTCAGATCCAATGTTCTCTTTATCTAAAATTTGCTCAAAATTTTTTCTAGACGTTTCATCTATTGATAATGGTGAGACTGCAAGTGGAAGAGGGTTTAAATTTCCCCTTGTAATATCAACTTCAATTAACGCTAAAGCTTTTAATGGAAAAAAAACAAAAATGAAAATTATAAATTTTTTAATCATAAATTCTTTATACTAACCTCCTAACATCTCTCTTGCATCAAAATTTAATTGTAATTCTTTCCATCTCTCGTAACCAGAAGCTGGAACTCTCAAAGGTTGACATAATCTTACTGCTCTTAAGGCACTTTCTGCTAAGACTTTATAAAAACCTTGTCCAGGTTTATTCATTCTAGCATGATCTAAAATCTCAGTTTTGGTGACTGAACCATCTGGTTTAAGCTTTAACTTTATTCTAACTAGTAAATTTTCATCATAAGGCAAACCTAAAGGTATGCTCCAACAACCAAATATTTGGGCCTTTAAAGCATCTTCCTCACTTAAAGTTAGTTTAGAGTTTTCAATGTTTCTCACTTGATCTTGAGTAACATCATTATTGGTTTTCACTTTTTCTGCTGTTTCTTCTTTTGATTTATCTATTAATGCTGCAATATTGTTTGGATCAAATAAATCTTTTTTTTCAAACTCAGATACTTGCTTTACTTCATTATCCACTTTTTCTGGATTTTGTTTTTTTTCCTCTTTGGTCTTTAATTTTTTTACCTCTTTATCTGGCAAAGGGACAGCTTCAGGATTTTGTTTTTCTATAGTTTTGTTTTTTTTCTCTGAGACAACAGTCTTAGTTTTGGTTTTTTTTACTTTTTTCGGTGGAGCTTGTTCTGAAACCAGTTTTTTTTCTTTTTCTTTTACTTTTTCAATAATTTTTTTTGCTTTAGGCGCAAAAGGAATATTTGTTTCTTCTGTTATTTGAATTAATTCAACAGAGACTATGGGTGGAATATCAATGGGTTTTTTTGAGAGAAAAGGCAAACTTAAAGCTGTAAGAACAACTAATGATATATGTAAAGCTGAGGATATAGCGATACTACTACTCTTCACTGTAACTACCTTTGTTTAAGGGGCTCAGAGATTAGCGCAACCTTTGTAAAACCAGATCCAGATAATAAACCCATTATCTCTAAAACTCTTCCATAGTTTATTGTTTTATCACCTCTTACATAAATTCTTGTGTCAGTTCTATTTTTTGAAACAGCTAAAACTTTAGCAATTATATTGTCATACTCTACTTTTGATTCTTGAATAAAAATTTCACCTTTCGCATTAATAGAAAGTGTTAAAGGTTCTGTTTCCTCAGGCAAAGAATCTGCTGAACTCTCAGGTAGATCAACCTGAACACCTACTGTTAAAAGCGGTGCAGTGACCATGAATATAATTAATAAAACCAACATCACATCAACAAAAGGTGTTACGTTAATCTCACTCATTGGTTCTTTTGATGAGCGATTTAATTTAAAAGCCATTTAAATTATTGTTAAAAATCTTTTTGAAAAATTCTCTAATTTTTCTGAATATTTTTTTGCGTCTGTATTAAATTTATTGTAAGCAACTACAGCAGGTATCGCAGCTAACAGTCCTAATGCAGTTGCGAATAATGCTTCTGCAATACCAGGTGCAACTATTGCAAGACTAGTATTTCTTGAAATTGCAATTGATTGAAAAGAATTCATAATACCCCAAACAGTCCCAAATAATCCAATAAATGGAGCAGTTGAACCTACGGTTGCTAAAAATGTAAATCCCTTTTCAATTTTTGACATTTCCTTTTCTATTCCTCCCTCAAGGAACGCAGTCATTCTTTCACTTATATTTGTTTTTGATTTTTTCTTAAGTAAGTTTTCCATAGCATTTTGGAATACCAAAGACATTGGGTCTTCTAAATTATTTGGTAAACTGTTATAAAAATTTTCAGCAGATTTAGAGTTCCAGAATTTTTCTTCAAATTCTTCTGAAGATTTATTTATTTTTTTAAAAAGTCGATATTTTTCTATAATCACCGCCCATGAGTATACTGAGCAAAGTATTAAGCTAATCATTACTGCTTTAACAATTATGTCTGCTTTTAAAAATAAACTTAGAAGTGAAAAATCTGTATTTGTTCCTAAGTCTAATGCATTTGCGGCTATGTCTGCTTCCATAATCACTCATCACACTTAATTGTGTCATGAATTTGACTATATAATTTTAAAGATTACTCATTTTTGTATGTTTCGTGAAAATAACTAGCTATTAAAATTGCATCAGCTTTGTTAGAATCTTTCTTTTTAGATAAATTTGACGAAAAATAAGGAAATATTTCAATAGCTCTTGTTCTGCTGGCATCCTTTTCAGAGTTAATTAAATTAAAATATTTTTTCCACTTAGCTGGTCTTACAAAATAAATTGGCAATTGCATTGCGCTACAAATACCTTTTAAAATTCCAAAAGATTGACCAAAATTAAACATACTGGTTACCCCTTGACCTGGCATTGCTGAAACTTGTTCGATTACCACTTTGATATCCTTTTTTTCGTATGTTTTTATTTGTGAAGATATTTCATTAAATATTTGAGACCCATTGACTTGTTTTTTATTTTTTTTTCCTTCGGTCATAGTTGGCATCTCAAGGACATCTTTAATTGTGCCATCCTCTAAGAAACATATAGATCCTGAAATTCCTGGATCAATTCCTATTATTAACATTAAATATTTCCCAAATTTACGTTTGAAAAAACGTTCTGAACATCATCGTCATCTTCTAGATTTTCTAAAAACTCAATCACACTCTCTTTTTCATCATTTTGAACATCAACACTATTGATTGGCACCCACTCAATCTCTGTGGAAATAAAATTTGCAATTATATTTTCTAAATTTTTTTTAACATTATAAATTTCATTTGAAACACATTGAACTTCATGAAATTCCTTGTGAGAAATACATTCCTCTGCACCAGCTTCTATAGCCAATTCAAAAATTTTGTCTTCTGATATTTCATTTTTATCAATCTTTATTATCCCAAGTTGTTTAAAGTTATGAGATGCTGATCCTTGCGTACCTAAACTTCCACCAGATTTTTGAAAAATGGTTCTCACATTGGAAGCTGTTCTATTTTTATTATCAGTTAAAGTTTCAACAATTACAGCAATTTTGTTTGGTCCAAATCCTTCATATCTCAAATTTTCAAAATTTGCACCAGATGCAGCAGAAGATTTATCTATTGCTCTTTCTATATTATCTTTTGGCATATTTGCTGATCTAGCAGCCTGTACTGCTGATCTTAATCTTGGGTTCATTGCAGGATCTTTGTCTCCGAGCTTTGCGGCAACAGTAATTTCTTTAGACAACTTTGAAAAAATTTTTGAACGTTGCTTATCAGCTTTTCCTTTTTTATGTTTAATACCCGCCCAATGAGAATGACCTGCCATATCTAAATTAAAAATTTTTTAATTTTTCTCCAAATATATAACTATTAATATCTTTAGCTAAACCAGTATTTATATCACAATCAACAATAACACCAGACAAAGTCCCTTCTCCAACTGCAGGAAAATGTTTGACTGAATCTTTTTTAAGAAATCTATTTAATGAATTTTCTTTATCCATTCCAATTACAGAATCGTAATCTCCACACATCCCAGCATCTGTTTGGTATCCAGTGCCATTGTTTAGTATTCTGGCATCATTCGTTGGTACATGTGTGTGAGTTCCAACAACTAAAGTTGCATGACCATCAAAAAAATGGCCTATAGCATTTTTCTCACTGGTAATTTCACCATGAAAATCAACCACTAATAAATCGTAGTCATCTTTAAATTTATATTCACTTAAAAATTTTTTCGAAGTTTCAAAAACATCATCACACTTTTTCATAAAAACATTACCCATGAGGTTAAGTACCCCGACTCTTATATTTTTATCTGTTTTGAAAATTTGAAAACCTCGACCAGGGGCAGGCTCAAAAAGATTTTTAGGACGTAACAATCTCTCTTCTTTTTCTATGTACTTCATGATTTCTTTTTGATCCCAAACATGATTGCCAGTTGTGATTACGTTAACACCGCAGTTATAAAAATCTCTGCAAATTTCTTCTGTCAAACCAACTCCTTGGGCCGCAGCATTTTCACCATTAGCTATAACAAAATCAATTTTTTTTGATTTAATTTCACTAAGCAAGCTACTAGTAAGTTTAGAACATCCTGAAATACCTACAACATCGCCTAAAAATAAAATTCTCAAAATATTAAACCTTTTTCAGTGATTATTAAATCAAGCTTCTTATCATAATTGTTAACTGGTACCTCTTTTAATTCTTGGAAAGAAAAAGAAAATCCTATTTTAAAGACCTTTTTTTTATTTTCAATTTTTTCAATATAACGATCATAAAAACCACCGCCATAACCCAATCGATTAAATTGCTTATCAAAAGCTAATAGTGGAACTAGTAATATATCTGGATAAACTTTTTTTTGAGATAATGGTTCAATTATCCCGTATTTATTTATCTTTAATGGATTATCTTTGGACCATTCATAAAAGTCCATTTGGTTATTTTTTTTGATGATTGGTAATGAGGTGATTTTTTTATTTTTACTAAATAAATTTAAAATTTCTAAATCATCTATTTCATGATTACATGGATAATATCCTCCAACAATTTTTGTTTTAAGCTTATTATCCCTTAGAAATTTTATTAATTTTAAAGAATTGATTTTCAAATTTTCATTAAAATTTTTTTTTCTAAGTGATGTTATCTTTCTTCTTAATTTAGATTTATTCACAAATTTATTGAGATAAATTTCCTTGTTTTGCTTTTTCAACAAAACTTGAAATTTTCTCTGCAGCAGTATCAATTAAATCTTCATATTTTTTTTGATTAGTTTCAATCTCGATTTTTAATTTGTCATGATTTAAATTTAACTCTTTTATTTCTTCTTCTTTTTTATCCTTATATTCATAAATTAGAGTTTTTAATTCTTTAAATTTATTTGATAAATCTTTTAACTCTTGTTTCTTTTGCTCAACTTTCTTTTTTGTTTCGTAGTATTCATCCATTATTTTAACTGCTGTAATTAATAAGAGTTTATTCTCTCCTAAGTTACCAAGATCGTTTTTTAAATGATTAAATTTTTGGTTTATTTGTATTAACAATTCTTCTAGATGTTCCTCTTGTCCGTCATCACAAGATAATAAAAACTCTTTACTATTAAATTTAATACTTACATTTGCCATTTATCAATCTCTTCCAACAAATTATCTGTTTCTTGATTTAATTCATCGATTTTCTCAGAAAACTCTATTTGTTTTCTTTCTTCAACCTTTTCTTTGCTTCTAAACTCATCTAATCTTTTTGACAAAATTTCGTTCTGATTTGATAGTTCTTCATATTTTTTTTCTAGCTCATTTTTTTCAATCTCTAATTGATTTTTTTGCAAGTTAAGATTTTCAATATTATTTTCCAAAACTGGATTAGTTAGATCTAAATTTTTTAATTCTTCTAAAGCCAGATTAAGTTTTTTTTCTTTTTCGTTTATAGAATTCATATATATATACTTATAATATTAAATAGAATCTTCTTAGTCTAGTCAGGATAATTTTGAGTAAAATACATAACGATTTAGCGAATTGTATCAGATTTTTATCTATTGACGCAGTTCAAAAAGCTAATTCTGGTCACCCTGGGATGCCAATGGGTATGGCAGATGTTGCCACTGTACTTTTTAGGTATTTTTTAAAATTTAATCCGAGAAATCCAAATTGGTTAAATAGAGATAGATTTGTTTTATCAGCCGGGCATGGTTCAATGCTTCTCTATTCTTTGCTGTACTTGACTGGTTATAAAAGTATTTCTTTAAATTCGATTAAAAATTTTAGACAACTAAACTCTATTTGTGCAGGTCATCCAGAGTATCATCCAAAAACTGGAATTGAAACAACCACTGGACCACTTGGACAAGGAATAGCTAATGCAGTTGGATTTGCAATAGCTGAAGAAGTCCTCAAAAAAAAATTAGGCAAAAATCTAATTAATCACAAAACTTATGTTCTAGCTGGCGATGGTTGCTTAATGGAAGGTATTAGTCACGAAGCAATGAGTTTAGCTGGTCACCTCAAATTAAAAAATTTGGTGATGCTCTTCGATAATAATAATATTTCAATTGATGGTCCAACAAGCCTTGCTGTATCAGATAATTTTAAAAAAAGATTTGAAAGCTATGGATGGGATTACATATTAGTTGATGGTCACAATGAAAATCAAATTTATAGAGCTTTAAAAAGAGTTCAAAATGCAAAAAAACCAACAGTAATTTCTTGTAAAACAAAAATTGGATATGGTTCTCCAAATAAATCTGGTAAGTCGTCTTCACATGGTAGTCCTTTGGGGTTAGATGAAATTAAATTAGTAAGAAAAGTACTTAAATGGAAATATAAACCTTTTGAAATTCCAAATAAGTTATTGAAACAATGGAGAGTTATAGGAAGAAAGGGTCAGTTAATTGAAAAAAAATGGAACAAATTAACTAAAAAACAAAATAAAAAATTAAATCTAATCAAAAAAAATAATAACTTTAAAAATGTTTTAAATTCAGAAAAGAAACTTGCAATCAAAGAACCTAAAAGCTTAGCAACAAGAAAATGTTCTGAGTTAACTTTAAACGCATTAACCAATTCAAATAACAATCTAATTGGTGGTTCTGCAGATTTGGCAGGATCTAACAATACAAAAACAAAAAAACATAAAATTATTACTCCAGGAAATTTTGAGGGAAATTATATTCACTATGGTGTCAGGGAACATGCAATGAGTGGAGTTATGAATGGAATCGCACTCCATAGTAATTTTATTCCTTATGGCGGAACTTTTTTAATATTTTCTGATTACTGTAAACCATCAATAAGATTGTCGGCTCTAATGCAACAAAGGGTTATTTATGTAATGACGCATGATTCAATTGGCTTAGGTGAAGATGGACCAACACATCAACCAATTGAGCAATTATCTGGTTTAAGATCAATTCCAAACCTTAATGTATTTAGACCTGCAGATAGAATTGAAACAATTGAATGCTGGGAGCATGCATTAAAAACTGCAAATACTCCAAGTGTCTTGTCTTTAACAAGACAAAATTTAAATCCAATTAGAAAAAAATATTCTCTAAATAATAAATGTTCACTTGGTGCTTATGAGGTGCTTAGAACAAATAAGAAAATTAAATTAACAATTTTAGCAAGTGGTTCAGAGGTAAATCTTGCAATCGAAACGAGTCATAAACTTGCTAAAGATAAAATTTATTCTAAGGTTATTTCGGTACCTTGTATGGAGCTTTTTGACAAGCAAAGTAAAACTTATAGAAATAAAATACTAAATGAAACCAAAAATAAAATCTCTATAGAAGCTGGCTCTAGGGATTGCTGGAAAAAGTATGTTGGAGAAAATGGAAAAAATTTTGGAATTAATGAATATGGTAAAAGTGCACCGTTTAAAGAAATATATAAATATTTTGGGCTAACAAAAGAAAATATAACTAACAAATCAAAAAATTTAATTAAAAATTAATTATGACAATTAAAGTTGGAATTAATGGAATGGGTAGAATTGGTCGAATGGTAGTTAGATCAATTATAGAAAGCCAAGATAAAAAAATAAAATTACAACATATAAACAATCGATCAAATACTGAGACTACTTGTACATTAACAAAATATGACTCAATTCATGGTAAATTTGATGCTGATTTAGATTTTGATGAAAATCACTTAATAATAAATAATGAAAAAATTACATTTTCACAGGAGTCTAATATTGAAAACATAGACTGGAAAAAATTTGATGTTGATTATGTTTTTGAGTGTACAGGAAAATTTAATTCTAAAGAAAAACTTTTAGCTCATATTAAAAATGGAGCAAAAAAAGTAATAGTATCTGCGCCATGTAAAAACGCAGATAAAACAATTGTATTTGGTGTAAATGAAAAAGATATAACTAGTAAGGACCAAGTAATCTCAGCCGCATCATGCACCACAAACTGTTTGGCTCCAGTTGTACATACACTAAATGAAAATTTTGAAATTGAAAAAGGGTTCATGACCACTATCCATGCATTTACAAGTGATCAGAGAATTCTAGATAATTCTCATAAAGACCCAAGAAGAGCGAGATCAGCAAGTCAATCAATTGTCCCGACATCTACTGGTGCGTCAAAAGCAATTGGCGAAATAATTCCTAGCTTGAAAGGTAAATTAGAGGGAGTTGCAATGAGAGTACCTACCCCAAATGTTTCACTTGTAGAATTAGTTTTCTGTACAAAAAAAAATATCAACAAAGAAAATATAAATAAATCATTTGAATTAGCATCAAAAAATAATCTTAAAAATGTATTAGAAATCACTCATGAAAAGTTAGTATCAATAGATTTTAATCATAACCCTGCATCTGCGGTTGTTGATGGATCTCTTACAAATGTTGTTGGAGACAATATGGGCAAAATTTCAGCCTGGTATGATAATGAATGGGGTTTTTCAAATCGTATGTGTGATATTGCAGAATTTATTCATCAAAATTCTTAATGCAAAGTGTTTCCAAACTAACAAACCTACAAGGTAAAAAAGTTATTTTAAGATTGGATTTAAATGTCCCTCTTAATAATGGGAAGATAACTGATACAACGAGAATTGACAAAGTTCTTTCAACAATCAAATTTTTATTAGAGCAAAATTCAAAAATAATTATCTTATCTCACGTTGGTCGACCCAAAGGAAAAGTAATTAAAGATCTTTCGTTAAAACCAATTCAAAAAGATATAGAAAAAAAATTAAATGAAAAAATAAAACTTATTGAAAAAAATATTTATGAGATAAAAAAAGATATGCTCGATAATTTTAATGAAAAAATTTTATTAATTGAAAATATTAGATTTTATCCAGATGAGGAAAAAAATGATACTAATTTTGCAAAACATTTAGCAAGCTTAGGTGATATTTATGTAAATGATGCTTTTTCATGTTCACATAGAGCGCACGCATCTGTTTGTGAAATTTCAAAATTTTTACCATCTTTTTCAGGGTTGCAATTAGATTTGGAGATTAATGCATTAAAAAAAATTACATCTAGCATAACTAAACCTGTTACTTGCATAATAGGAGGATCTAAAATTTCTACTAAAATTAATATTATAAAAAACTTAATTTCAAAATTTGACAATATAATAATTGTAGGCGCAATGGCGAATAACTTAATTGAACACGATGGATACAATATTGGAAAATCTCTTAAAGAAGAAAATGTTAATTCTATAGTTAATGACATCCTCTCATATTCAAAAGAAAAAAAATGTAATATAATTTTTCCAGAAGATGTAATAGTGGCAAATGATTTAAATGGTCAGCCTAAAATTAAAGAATTGAATCAAATTAAATTAGATGAAATGATTTTAGATATAGGTCCAAAAACTGTTGAAAGTATATGTGGTATTATTGATAATACTAACACAATATTATGGAACGGTCCTGCAGGATATTTTGAAAATCCTAATTTTGCTAATGGAAGTACTGCAATTGCAAAAAAAATAGTTGAAAAAAATAAAGAAGATAAAATTTACTCTGTTGTAGGTGGTGGAGATACCGTTTCATTAATTAATTCTTTAAATGCTGTTAAAGACTTTAATTTTGTTTCAACTGCAGGTGGAGCATTTTTGGAATATCTTGAAGGAAAAGAACTTCCTGGTATAAGCGCTTTAAATTGATATGTCAGAACTAAATAAAATAGCTCTTAAAATACTTTCAAATGGCAAAGGAATACTTGCGGCAGATGAAAGTAACGGAACTATGACGAAAAGACTTGAGGCTGTTAATGTTGAATCTACGCCATTAAACAGACTCGCTTTTAGAGAAACTCTTTTTAGTTCAGAAAGTATGAAAGATTGTATCGGTGGTGTGATCCTATACGATGAGACAATAAACCAAATTTCAAATTTAGGTAAATCGATTCCTGAATTAATCTCTGCTAGTGGAGCAGTACCTGGAATTAAAGTAGATACAGGTGCAAAAAATTTAGCAAACTCTCCAGAGGAAAAAATTACAGAAGGGCTAGACGGGCTAAGAGAAAGATTAAAAAAATACTATGAGCTTGGTGCAAGATTTACAAAATGGAGAGGTGTTTATTCGATAAGCAATAACTATCCTAGCAAACTTGCAATTCATTCTAATGCACATGCACTTGCAAGATATGCCGCTTTAGTTCAAGAATGTGAAATGGTTCCTATAGTGGAACCAGAAGTTTTAATGGATGGTGATCATTCAGCTGGTGAGTGTTTGGAAAAAACTTCAGAAGTTATAAAAAAATGTTTTGAGGAATTAATTATACATAAAATTGATTTATCAGGGATCATATTAAAACCAAATATGATTTTAGCTGGAAGTAATTCAAAAAACAAAATCTCTAATGAAGAAGTTTCAGACAAAACACTTGAATGTCTTAAAAATTCAGTACCTACAGAAGTACCAGGAATTGCTTTCCTGTCTGGAGGTCAATCCGAAGTAGAAGCAACAGAAAATCTCAATTTAATTAGCAAAAACAATAGTACAAATTTTATAATGACCTATTCATATGGTCGAGCTTTACAACAAAGTGCACTTAAATTTTGGTCTAAAGACATGGCTAAAACCAACGAAACACAGGATGTGTTTAATCATAGAGCAAGAATGTGTACTTTAGCCGCTCAAGGCAAATGGGCAAGCGATCTTGAGAATAAATAAAAAAAAATTTATTTATCTTATCTCTCCAAATAAAATTAAGAAGGATTTTTACCAAAATCTAAACAAGGTATTAAAATCAGATAAAATTAGTTTTTTTCAAATGAGATTTAAAAAATACTCTTTTAAGAAAAAAATTTTGATAGGAAAAAAAATTAGACAACTATGTAAAAATAATAGAGTAAAATTTATTGTTAATGATGACCCAATTCTTGCAAAAAAATTAAACGCTGATGGATGTCATTTGGGGCAAAAAGATATGCATATTAAAGAGGCCAAAAAAATAATTGGAAATAAAATTATTGGAGTAACATGTCACAACTCAATTAAACTTGCAAAAGAGGCAATTAAAAATAAAGCTAATTACATTGCGTTTGGTGCTTTTTTTCCAACAAAAACAAAAAAAGCTAAATACAGCGCTAATATAAAAACCTTGAATAAAGTAAAGAAATTAACAAATATTCCCATAGTCGCTATAGGTGGAATAACAAATGAAAACTATAAAAAACTTTTATTGAACAATGCAAATTTTTTAGCTATCTCAGGCTACATTTGGAATAATAAAAAATACAAAGCTAAAGAAGCTATAGAAAGTTTAATATGAAAATAAATGCAAGTGAAATTAGAGTTGGGATACTTTTAGAATATAAAAATGATCTTTGGCAAGTTCTAAAAACACAACATGTAAAACCTGGAAAAGGTGGTGCATTTGCACAGGTAGAAATGAAAAGTGTTGGTAAAAATACCAAGCTAAATGAAAGATTTAGGTCTAGTGAAACTGTGGAAAAAGCATCACTAGATGAGAATAAATATAATTATATGTATGAGGATGATGTTAATTATTTTTTTATGGAACCAAAAACTTTTGAACAAATTGAAATTAAAAAAGAAATTATTGGAGAGCAAGGTAAATTATTAACTGAAAATCTTGAAGTATCTGTAAGTTTTTATAATGAAAATCCAATTTCAGTTGAATTACCAAATCAGGTACAGTGTAAGATAGAAACTACTGATGCAGCATTAAAAGGTCAAACCGTATCTTCATCTTATAAACCTGCGACCTTAGATAATGGTTTAAATATTCAAGTTCCACCATTTATAGAGGCAGGAGACGAGGTAATTGTTGATACTCGAAATTTAGAATACGTTAAAAAAATTTAAAATGATATCAATATCATCAAATCTTAATTTAATGATAAAGGCTGCTGAAAAAGCATCTAAATCTGTGATCAGAGATTTTGGCGAAGTTGAAAAATTACAAGTTTCTAAAAAAGGCCCTTACGATTTTGTTACAAAAACAGATAAAAATGTAGAAAAAATTTTAATAGATGAATTGTCCAAATCAAAAAAAAATTACTCATTTATAACTGAAGAAACTGGTAAGATAAACAACAAGGACAAAGAAAATTTTTGGATTATAGATCCAATAGATGGTACAACTAATTTTCTTCATGGTATTCCGCACTTTGCTATTTGTATTGCTCATATGTCTAAAAACGAAATTATAAGTGGATTAATTTTCGATCCCATAAAAGATGAAATGTTTTTTTCTGAAAAAAACAAAGGAGCATATCTAAATAATCAAAGACTAAGAGTGTCAAAAAAAAATTCTACTGAAGATTGCTTATTTTCAAGTAATCATGAAGGTGCAAAATTTAGTGACCTAAATATGAGATGTAGTGGATGTGCAGCACTTGATTTAGCATATGTAGCTTCTGGAAGACTTGATGGTTTTTTTCACAATAAAATTAATATTTGGGATGTTGCTGCTGGTGCTTTAATGGTTGAAGAGGCTGGTGGAATAGTTAACAAAATCAACAAGTTTGATATAAAAAATATTGATATCCGAGCTTCAAGTAGTGCAATTAACGATAAAATGCTTGAAAAATTAGTTAACTTTTAATTGTTTTAAAAAATTCTTTTGCTATAAGTCTCCGCATGAAAAAAAATATTCATCCAAACTATCATACTATTAAAGTAGAAATGACTGATGGTACACAATTTGAAACAAAATCAACTTGGGGTGCTGAAGGTGATTTGCTTAAACTTGAAATTGATCCAAAATCACACGCTGCTTGGACAGGTGGAAAACAGAAATTAATGGATAAAGGTAGAATAAGCAAATTTAATAAAAAATTTCAAAATTTTAAATCAGAAAAGAAAAATTAAATGTCAAATGCACCTTTAATGCCAATGGCTACTGCCGTTTGGTTAGTAGAGAATACAACTCTAACATTTAAACAAATTGCAGATTTTTGCAAACTACATGAGGTAGAAATACAAGGTATAGCAGATGGAGAGGTTGCGAAAGGAATTAAAGCTTATAATCCAATTATTTCAGGACAACTTTCAAGAGAGGAAATAGAATTATCATCTAAAGATGAGAATAGACCATTACAAATCAAAAGTAGTGATATTGAAATTTCTAATGATGAAAAGAAAATTAAAAAATATATCCCTCTTTCAAAAAGACAAGACAAGCCAGATTCTGCTTTATGGCTTATCAGACAACACAATATTTTGAAAGACTCACAAATAGCTAAATTGGTTGGAATTACAAAAAATTCTGTAACTTCCATTAGAAATAAAAGTTATTGGAATTACAATAATCTTAACCCTAAAGATCCTGTAGCATTAAATTTATTTTCACAAAAAGATTTGATAGACGCTATAGAAAAAGCTGAAAGAAGAATTAAGAGAGAGAAAAAAGAAAAAGAAAAACAAAATAAAGTTAATCAAACAAGCATTTAATGAACAAAATTAATAGACATAAATTAATAAAAGTGATAACAAACCACTTTTTTGGAGGTAGTTATTAAAATAGAAGTAAAAGATAATAATGTTGAACAAGCATTAAGAGTATTAAAAAGAAAACTGCAAAGAGACGGTTTCTTTAAAGTTATTAAATTAAAAAATACTTATGAAAAGCCTTCTGAAAAGAAAAAAAGAATTCTTCAAGAAAATATCAAAAGAGTTAAAAAATTAAATAAACTTAAGAATAGAATTTAAAAACATCGCGGGGTGGAGCAGTCTGGTAGCTCGTCAGGCTCATAACCTGAAGGTCGGCGGTTCAAATCCGTCCCCCGCAACCAATTTAATTTAAAAGATTTTAAAACGTTTTACTATGGAGGATTCACAAATATAAAAAAAAGACATTTAAAATTTTATTTATGTATTTAATTGTTTAAAATTTAAAAAACAAATATAGAATTACAACTAATTAATTATAAAGTATTATAGATTAAACTTAAATTTAATAATATCAATTAACTTTGGATATCCATTATATTTATAAAAGTTACTACTTTTAAAATTATGTTTAATTAGTTTCTTGTAATTATAAATACAATTAAACATGAACTTATGCGAGTGTTCATTTAAAAAAATTTTTTTATATAAATTAAAAATTGTGTCATCTTTATTAATTTTAATTTTAAGTTTTTTAATAATATTTCCACTGTCAATTTTTTTTTCTATTACATGAAAAGTTATACCTATAAATTTCTCTTTATTCCTTAGTGAATAATAATTTGGAAAAAGGCCTTTATATTTTGGCAATAAACCTGGGTGAAAATTTACAATATCGCAATTAATTTTTTTTAACGCATTTTTCTTAAATATTTGATTACAATTATACGAAACTAATAAATCAAAATCTCTCTTATTAACAAATTTGTAAAATTCCTGTTTATTAATACTTTTAAACTTATGATTTTTAAAATTATAGTTAACTTTATTTTTAAAAAAAATAAAAACAAAAACTTTTAACATCTCTCTAAAACTTAACATTAACATCATGTAAATAATTTTTTTAAAATTCAAAAAACCAGGAACAAAAACTATTTCAACATCAAGTTTTCCTTGTAAAACACAATATTTTAAAAATGATGGTGTAAAAAATTTTTCCTCTGAAGTTGTTACTATACAGATTTTTTTAACCATTACCTCTTTCATAGAAATTAATTAATTTACAAATAATTATTATATCTTTTTCCGATATATTGTTATGAGTTGGTAAACTTAAAATTTTTTCATGTAAATAATCACAATTTAAATATTCTTTTGGCTTAAAGTTTAATTTTAAATATCTAAGGGCATTAACATACCAAGTACGTCTTATATCATAACCAATTTTAAGCAATTTTTTACTCATAAATTTATTATTATTTTTTTTTAATAACAAAGGATATTCCAAAAAAGAATTAATTTCATAAAATTTATAATTATTAATTTTCAAACTATCGTCTATATATTTTTCATATAGCTTTACTTTTTCAATTCTTTTTATGATTTGATATTTCAATGTTTTTAAACTTTCTATTCCTGCAAAAGCAAAATTATTTTGAAAATTATATTCATAATGCTTTGGAGTTGATTTAAATAACTTGGGGTAAAGATTTGGATTAACTAGATTGTCTAATTTTTTTAGAGATAGTTTAAGTATATGGTGTGTAAAAAAATTGTATATGTACTTACTGTAAAAAATATCAATTAGCATGCAGAAAAAAACTAATCTAAAAGATGAAAGTAAAGGAAAATTATTATTTTCTTTTAAATTTTGTTCTATTTCATTTAGCTTAGATTTATCTTTTGAGTATATAGCGCCCCCATGAAAAGTGAAAAGATGCTTCATAATACCAAAACTATAAAAACCATAATCAAAAATTGTACCAAGAAACTTTTCTTTTTTAATTTTTGCACCAATATTGATTGCTACATCTTCAATTATTTTTAATTTGCCATTATATTTTTCATGGAATTTAAAAATATTACTTTCATTGGAATACAAATGAGTCAAAACTAACCCTGCTGTATTATTATTTATTTTTTTATCTAGATCTCTTTCTAATGGTAATCCAGTATTTAAGTCTATTTCTACATAAACTGGTTTTCCACCCGCATATATAATGGCATTAATTATCTCAGTTAGTGTATAGGGGCAAATTAGTATTTCTCTTTTTTTTTTTGATAAAATAACTTTAAAAATATTATAAGCTGCTACTCTGCCTTGGGATGTAAGCAACAAATTATCTGTTAAAAGAAAATTTTTTAATTTTTTTTCAAATTTTTTTTTATTTATTTCACCTTTTTTTAAAAATAAGTTTGAGAAAAACTTAATATAAATTTTTAATGAAGTATTAATATTTATTCTCGTTTTCTTTATCATGCTTTTTTACTTTTATTAAAAGCTTTGAATTAAATTATTTTTTCTTTTTTTAAAAAATTTTTAACTTTAGATAACTTGTAAACGTTATTAAAAAAATCAAAATTTTGCTTTATATTTTCAATTTTTCTCTTTCTCTGAAACATTTACTAAGTAAATTAAAAATATACTATAATTAAATTCTTAAAATGGCTTAGGTATAATCAAAGCTGAAACACCATAACCAATTATATCTATTTTCATAGCTCATTTAAATTTTAAATTTAGATTTTTTACTATCCGTAAGAAAAGCTTTAACAGTTTCGGTGGTCAATTGATCAAAGCTTTTTCCAAAATTAACAATCTTTTCAATAATCGCTGGTGGTATGGTTATAATATGACACTTTAATTGCTTTGCTTGTATATAATTATAAGGTTCTCTAACACTGGCCCACAATATCTCAACATTTTTAAATTTTTTTGCTAACATAATACTTTTAGCAACCTCTGGAACTGGATCATTTCCTGCATCCGCTGCTCTTCCAACAAATATAGATATAATTACTTTTGTCTTTTTATTTATTACTTTTAAAATGTTTTTGGTCTGTTTAGCAGAATATACTGCAGTAATATTCAACTTAATGTTATTATTATTTAGTTTTTTTATAACTTGACCGGTAAATATATTTTTAGAATTAACCACTGGAACTTTGACGTATACATTTTTTCCCCAAGTATTTATTTCCTCTCCTTGCTCAATCATAGATTTTTGATCATCAGCAAACACTTCCAAAGAAACAGGTTTATTGTTACTAAATTTTAATATTTTTTTTGAATATAATTTATAATCTTTGGCGCCTGCTTTTCTCATCAAGCTTGGATTAGTTGTAAATCCTTTTACAATCTGTTTCTTGTTAAATTTTTTTATTAATGATATGTCTGCAATATCACAAAAAATTTTTGTACTCATTAGATCAACTATAAATTCTTTGTAATATCCTCTGTCATTTTTTTTGCATCTGCAAATAACATTAAAGTGTTTTCTTTGTAAAATAAATCATTATCTATTCCTGCATATCCTGGGGATAAGCTTCTTTTAACAAACAATACTGATTTGCATTTTTCTACATCTAAAACAGGCATTCCGTAAATTGGACTTTGTGGATCTGTTTTTGCTACTGGATTAGTTACATCATTTGCACCAATTACAAATGCTACATCTGCATTTGCAAAGTCATTATTTATTTCTTCTAATTCAAACACCTCATCATACGGAACGTTTGCTTCAGCCAATAAAACATTCATGTGACCGGGCATTCTTCCTGCAACAGGATGAATTGCATAAGAAACTTTTATGTCGTTCTTTTTTAATGTATCTACCATTTCTCTTAAAGCGTGTTGTGCTTGCGCAACTGCCATTCCATATCCAGGAACAATTATAACGGAAGAAGCATTTTTCATTAAAAAAGCTGCGTCGTCTGCATTACCACTTTTTACTGGTCTTTGTTCTTTACTTTGACCTCCAGTTGTTTGGTCAGTAGCACCGAAACCACCCAATATTACATTAAAGAACGATCTATTCATTCCTTTACACATAATATAAGAAAGTATTGCTCCTGATGATCCAACTAAAGCACCAGTAATAATTAGTGCTGTATTTTCCAAAGTAAATCCAATTCCTGCTGCAGCCCAACCAGAGTAAGAATTCAGCATCGAAATTACAACCGGCATATCTGCACCACCAATAGGAATTATAATTAAAAATCCTATTAAAAAAGAAACTGCAATTAATATCCAAAATAGATTAGATGATTGTGACGAACAAAGATAAATTGTCAAGATTACAATCAATATTAACAATAAAGCGTTTAATAAGTGCTGACCTTTAAAAGTTATTGGAGCACCGGACATTATTCCTTGTAATTTTAAAAACGCTATAACAGATCCAGAAAAAGTGATCGCACCAACAGCTGCTCCTATTGCCATTTCGATTAAGCTTGCAAGTTTGATATTTCCTGGTGTTCCAAGATTAAAGGCCGTAGGATTTAAAAATGCTGAGATTGCAACAAATACCGCTGCTAGTCCAACCAAACTATGAAAACCGGCAACCAATTCTGGCATTGCTGTCATTGGTATACGATATGCTATAAATGCTCCAATACTTCCACCAATTGCTAAAAATATTAGAACATAAATAAATCCTGATGAAAAATTTCCGACAGAAAGAAATGTAACTGTTACAGCAATAACCATTCCTATTATTCCAAATAGGTTTCCTTGTCTTGAGGTTTCTGGAGATGATAATCCTCTTAAAGCTAAGATAAACAAAACTCCAGATACTAAATATAAAATTGCAGATAAATTTGCTGACATTAGTTATTTATCCTTTTTCTTTTTTTTATACATGGCCAACATTCTTTGTGTGACTAAAAACCCACCAAAAATATTAACTGCTGCTAAAATAATTGCAAAAAAACCATAAATACTGGATGATGAAAAAACCACCCCATCACTTCCAGACAAAGCTGCAATTATTGCTCCCACAATAATTACTGAGGAAATTGCATTCGTAACTGACATCAATGGAGTATGCAAAGAAGGTGTTACACTCCATACAACATAGTAACCGACAAATATTGATAAAATAAATATGCTTAATCTAAATATAAAGGGATCTATTTCCATAATACTATTTAATAAGTGTTTTCTCTATTATTTCATCTTCTAAATTAATATTTAATTTCTTATTTTCTTTATCATATAAATTAGAGATAAAATTAAATACATTTTTAGCATACAAATTAGAAGCTGATACGGGCAATTTATTTAATATATTTGCCTCCCCTAAAATTTTAACACCATTTTTTTCTACAGTTTTGTCAACTTCAGTAAAAGCCGTATTTCCTCCTTGAACGGCTGCTAAATCATAAATAACTGAACCTGGCTGTAAACTTTTAAACATATCTTCTTTAATAATTTTTGGAGCTTCTCTACCTGGAATTAAAGCTGTACAAATTATGATATCAATTTTTTTTAACGTCTCTGTTAATAATTCTTCTTGTTTCTTTTTAAATTCATCTGAAGCTTCTTTTGCATAACCACCTTCAGTTTCTAAATTCTCAGATTCTTCAACAGTTAAAAATTTGCCTCCCAAACTTTCAACTTGTTCTTTAGATGCCATTCTTACATCAGTGGCAAATACAACAGCCCCCATTCTTTTAGCAGTTGCAATTGCTTGCAATCCAGCAACACCTGCTCCAACCACCAATACTTTTGCTGCAGGAATGGTTCCTGCTGCTGTCATCATCATTGGAATTGCTTTTTCATAAACTTGGAAAGCTTCCACAACAGCTTTATAACCAGCAAGGTTAGCTTGTGATGATAAAATATCCATTGATTGTGCTCTTGTTATTCTTGGTAATAACTCTAGTGAAAAACAATTTATTCTTTTAGATTTTAAATTCTCTAATTTTTCTTTATTCAAAAAAGCATTTAATGAACCAATTAAAGTTTGGTTTTCTGTAAATAATGACAACTTTTCTTTATCTGGCAATCCTAATTGAATAACAATCTCAGAGTTTTTTATTATTTCACTTTCATTATCTAAAAAATTAACACCTAAATTTTTATACCCCTCATCAACAAAACCTAAATGTTTTCCATAATTATTTGGTAAAGTTAAATTAAATCCTAAACTTATATATTTTTTTGCAATTTCAGGAGTTACAGCTATTCGCTTTTCAATATTATGATCTTCTGAAATTGAAGCTAAATTCATAAAAAATAAATTTAATATATTATAAAAGAAATATTGCCATTAAAACTAAAACTGTAATTACAGCAACTGTACCCCACAAAACAAACTTAGTAAAATTATTCCAAGTATTTTTATGGTTTTCATTGTCCATGAAATTATTTCTGTCTTGCTTTAAATTTTGGATTTGTTTTATTAATAATATATACCCTGCCTCTTCTTTTGACTAATTTTGAATTGAGGTCTCTTTTTTTAATAGATTTTAGTGAACTTTTAATTTTCATAATTGAAAGAGTTATTAATGGAAGTTAATTAATCTTGCAATTATAAACTTCTATATTTTTAAAATAATATTATTGATTTATAGCCTTTTATTATAAATTTAACCTAGTACCTTAATGAAAATCAATTTTTCAAGTATATTTACACATTTAAGTAATTTATGGGTAATAAATATTAACTTTTTTTAAATATATATAATTAAGTTTGTTAAGGATTTAAACATACTAAAAAAGTTATATTTCGATTGACCAAAATATCTTTTTCTAAAATTAATTGGCACATAAGTAATTTTGTATTTTTTGCTTAATTGTAAAGTTAAACATACATTCGATAGTTGTATCTTATCAGGTATAAGATTAATAATTGATCTTAATAATTGAACATTTATCAATCGATAAGGAGAATTTGGATCTTTAACATAATTTAAAGATTTTAAAAAAATTAACATCTCCATAAATCTTGTAAAAATTTTTCGGTAAACACCATCCTCTCTTGAATATCGATAACCATAAATAGCTGAGCTTTTGTTTATATTATTAAATAAAAACTTAAAGTATTTAGGATCACATTGACCATCTCCATCTATTTGCAAAACATGAGTAAATTTATTTTTAATAGAATAAGAGTATCCAAGCATACAACTTTTTCCATGACCTATATTTTTATTATTGATAACTAATATATTTTTTTTTTTAAATTTTTTTAAAACATCTCTAGTTTTATCAGTTGAACCATCATTAATAACTAAAAATTTGTGATTAATATTATATTTATCAATTTCTAAATTCCATTCATCCAACACTTTTTTTATAGCTTTTTCTTCATTAAAAACTGGAATTACAATTAAAAGCTTCATAAATCATTTTGCCTTTAGATTTTTCGTACTTTATGAATTTTAACTAAAAGGTAATGCCTGGCAATGTCCTACTCTTCCATATCTTAAGACAAAGTACCATCGGCGCTGGAAGGCTTGACTTCCGAGTTCGGAATGGGATCGGGTATAACACTTCCGCAATAATCACCAGGCGTTAGACTTATACAATATAAGTTCAAATAGTCAAAGTATTAATTAAACTATTTTTTTATTTTAATTATATTTGAAGATAAATTCAATTTTGAGGCTTTCTCAATATTTATATGATTTGTATTATTTATTTCAGTGTGAATAAGATCAACTATTTTATATTCAGAGTGGTATGAATCTATTATTTTCTCTAAAAGCTCTTTAACTTCTTCAGCCTTATTATTTAATGAAAATAATTTAAGTTTATCTAAATCTTTCTTTAAATTATCAAAATGTATAAATGGATCTTGAGCTTTTTTAATTTTTTCATGATCAGTTGGTTGGGGATCATCTCCTAATAATAGCTCTTCATACAGCTTTTCCCCTGCTCTAAGTCCAATTATTTTAACCTCTATGTCTCCCTCAGGATTTGACTGATTTTTAATACTAAGTCCCGATAGACTCACAATTCGATAAATTAAATCTTTAATTTTTACACTAGCACCCATATCAAGAACAAAAACATCACATTCTTTACTCATTGCTCCCGCCTGTATTACTAGTTCAGCTGCCTCTGTTATTGTCATAAAGTATCTTGTTACTTCTGGATGTGTTAGTGTGATTGGACCTCCTTGTTTTATTTGTTTTTTAAATTTCGGAATTACAGATCCAGATGACTCAAGTACATTTCCAAAACGAACTATTGACATATTAATTTTTTGATTTTTTTTTTGATGGTACATTGCTTGCAAACAAAGTTCAGACAATCTTTTTGTTGCTCCCATTATATTTGTAGGTCTAACGGCTTTATCGCTAGATATTAAAACAAAATTAGAAACTTGTTCCATTAAGGAAGCTTGAATAAGAGAATAAGTTCCAAAAACATTATTCAACACTCCTTCACAAATATTATACTCTACAAGAGGAACATGCTTATAAGCTGCAGCATGATAAATTGTTTCTACTTTATATATTTTTAAGATTTCACTTATTTTATCCTGATTTTGTATATTAGATATAATGGGAATAATCTCGATATTCTTATTAAAATTTTTAAGCTCTTCATAGATGTTATAAAGTGCAAATTCATTTAACTCACATAAAATCAGTCTTTTGGGTTTAACTTTAATTATTTGTCTACATATCTCTGAGCCAATAGATCCACCTGCCCCAGTTACTAAAACAACTTGATTTTTTATATTTTTAGATAATAAATCTTTTTTTGGTGGAACAATTTCTCTGTTCAAAATATCGTTAACATCAAGTTCTTTTATATCTGATAAAGTAATTTTGCCGTCAATAATGTCACTTACAGAAGGTAAAGTTTGAACTTTTAATTTATATTTACGGAGCTTTTCAAGAATTTTGTTTCTTTTAAATCGACTAATTGATGGTAAGGCTAGTAAAACTAATTTAATTTTTTTCTTCTCTATTAATACATTTAATGATTTTGGGTCATAAATATTGTAACCATTCAAAACTTGACTATGGAGTGTTTTATCATCATCTAAAAAACCTGAAACTTTAAATTCTAGACTATTTTCTAGTGATATTGCCAATTGTCTACCTGAGTTACCAGCACCATAAATTAAAGTTTCTATGGATAAATTATTTTTTTTAAAATTATTAATATTATTTCCTAAAATAAATTTAACACCTAACCTGGAAATAAATATTCCAAAAAATAAAAGCATTGGTTGCAAAACTCCAATTGATCTTGGAACACCTTCAATTCTATATAAGGTGAATAGACAAAAATATAATAACCCGTATACCAAAATAGCTATGGAAACTGAAAACATTATGCTCAAACCTGAATATCTAAAAATAGTTCGGTATAAACCAATTAACCAAAAAACAGGTAAGGCTAATAAAACTGATGCTAAGGCTGCGACTATAACAGGCCCTTTTAAGGGAACGAATTGATCAAGTCTTAAATAAAAAGCTCCAACAACCGCAATTAAACATAAGCTCAAATCACAAGAAAGTGCCAATATTTGTTTTGCTGAACGCGGTAAGCCTAGAATACTCTCAGTTATATTTTCTCTATTGATCATTACAAATATTATTTCTTCGATAATTTTTCACTGTATATTGAGTGAAGATAAAAACCAACAGGCATTACATAACATATGGCGAGCCAATTATTAAAAAAATTTCCATTAGGTGAAAAAGGCCAAACAGTTATAAGCATACCTGATAGTAAACAAACTTGATAATCGGTTAAGTATCTTTTTTTATTTAAAATTACAGTCATAAATTGTTTAATTGAACAGTAAGCTACATAGATAAAGGCACTAAATAAGAAAAAAAAACCTATAATTCCAGTTTCGGCTAATAATTGTATATAAAAATTATGTGGGTGAGTATTGCAAGGATAACTACCTGATGAATATTTTTCATTATTACATAGTTCTCTATACATCTTGGGTCCGTGTCCAAGTATAGGTTGATCTTTAAACATATTTGTAGCTGTACGAAAATAACTTTCGTGGCCTTCAGTGAATATAGATGTACTAATACTCTTTGCGGTACTAATTACCATCCGATCTTTAATATTATCATTATTAAAAGTGATGAATGCAATTAATATAAAAGAAATAATGAATGTAAAAAGTCTCAATTTTTGAAACTTTTTAATAAGTATTATAATAAATATTGTAGATAAATTAAGAAAGAAAAAGGCAGTCCTTTCTCCTGATATATAAATTAGTAAATCAATTAATATGAATAAAATACTAATAAAATATTTTTCATATTTAGTATTTTCTCTAATAATAAAAAGAGCAAACAGTAATGGAAATAATCTAGATAAATAAGATCCCATAATCAATTCATTACCAAAGAAAGAGGAAACTCTAGTCGCAAACATTGGCATTCCAAAAATATTATATCCAAAAAAATATTGATAATACCCATCAGCTACCAAGGAAATAAAACTAATAATTAGCAAATAATAAAAATAATTTAAAATTTTATTATTATTATTTATCAAGTACCAGACTACACATGCAAAAACTCCGATCCTAAAATAAAATAAAGAACTTTCTAAACTTAAAAGTGTATTTTTGGCAACAAAAATACTTAACATTAACGAATAAAAACAAAAAGCAAAAAAAATGATTAAAGGTTTGGATGTTAAATAAAAATATGATTTGTTCTTAATAACATAATACAAAAAAAATATAACAGATAAACTTACAATTAAATCTGGAAAAAAAGGTCCCCAAATAAGCAGAGGTATTATCAATGCTATACTTAAAGCTGATAAATTTTTTATTTTTTGCATCTAAAAACAATTAATATACTTATTATAATGTAGTAAAAATAATTAAATAAATTCATTTGTTTAATCATAGATGAATCAGTCTTTGCAAGTAAAATTGGAGTTTTCATAGTAATACCTGTTATCTGAGCAAGTCCAGTAATTCCTGGTTTTACTTTAAACACCCCTCTTTTTTTTCTCTCAACAATTAATTTTTTTTGATTTAGTAAACAGGGGCGTGGACCAACTAAGCTCATTTCTCCAATTAACACATTATATAATTGTAATATTTCGTCTAATTTACTTGATCTTAAAAAATTTCCAAATTTTGTAATATTTTTTTTTTTAATTAAATGGGTTCCTTTTGACGGTGTATTAATTTTCATTGTGCGAAATTTATAAATTAAGAAAGATTTTTGATTTTTACCAATTCTTAACTGATTAAAAATTCCTGATCCTGTATCTATACGAGCCACAAAGTAAACTAATGGAATAATAGGTATAAAAAAAAATATACCTAAAATACTTAAAATAAGGTCAAAAAATCTAATCATATAGTTCCTTTGATTTTAAATTATTAACCATTTTTTCAATACCATAGTTCACTGTGTATGGTGGTGACCAATTCAAAAGTTTTTTAGTTAAACTTATATCAACTTGGAAAGAATTTATTAATTTTTCTATGTCAGAAGATCTTCCAATTAAACTTCCAAAAATTTTAATTAAAAATGGATTAAAAGACAAAATTTTAACTGGTTTATGCATGGCCAAGGAGATTTTGGTAATAAGTTCCACAGTTGATAAATCATTGTCATCACTAACAAAAAAAGTTTGATCAGCAGCTTTTGGATGATCTATACTTTTTATAATAATATCCAATAAATTATCCAGTCCTATAAAAGACCTTTTATTTTTAATCAATCCCAGAGGAAATGGAATACCCATTTCAATTAACTTTATAAGTCTACTGAAGTTACCTTTGACAGCTGTACCGTAAACAATTGGTGGTCTTATTATTGTTGTTTCTAAATTTGTATTTTTAGATATCTTTTTTAATTCATTTTCTCCTTCAAATTTTGAAAGTTCGTACAAATGATCTTTGTGAATTTCTTTATTTTCTTTATTTAAAAGAATTATTTTAGCTGTACTTAAAAATATAAATCTTTTAACACCAAATTTTGCTGATTGGTAAGCTAAATTTTTTGTACCATCGATATTGACCTCTTTATATCTCTCATAATTTTTTTTTTTATTATAAGAAATATTTGTGTTTTGACTCGCGCAATGAATTACACAATCAATATCTTTAAGAATTTTTGACCAATCAGTTTTACTGTTGATATTACAATAAAATATACTTTTAGATTTTAGATTTGATTTTTTACTATTGTGCCTTGCTGTTCCTTTTACATTGTAACCCTTTTTTTTAAGAGCTAAAACTAGAGCATTTCCAATAAATCCAGAAGAACCTGTAACTAAAACATTAAACACTTATTTAGAATTCCTTAATTTAAAAATCCATTTTTTAATTTGTTTAAAAGGTAAACGCAATGATACAAATAAAAAATTGGAGTAAATATTATTCTTTTTTAAGGCTTTTAAAATTTCTTGTGAAGTTCTTATATAACTTTTAATACCTGATGTGCTTAGTCCACCAGTTCTCATGTGAACTAGAGTTCTGTTTAAATTAAAAATTTTAAATTTTTTTTTCAAATAAAGTCTTAACAAAAAATCAAAATCTCCAGCACTTTTAAATGATGAATCGTATAAACCTATTAGATTAAAAACATTTTTTTTTACAAATGTAGCAGTGTGAGCTGGCATAAAACCAAAACGAAACATCCAGGGTCTAAACAAACTTGAAGTTATTTCTCTATTTTGAATATTTTTTCTTTTAGGATCAAAAAAAACTATATTTCCGGTTAAAATATCCAACTCTCTTTCTTTAATTATTTTTACAACTTGACCTAAAACTGAAGCGTCAGAAAAAATATCATCTGCATGTAAAATACCTATAACACTTCCTGTGGAAATTCTTATACCTTTGTTCAAAGCGTCATAAATTCCTTTATCTTGTTCACTTAAAAGTATTAAATTTTTTTTTTTCTTAGAATTAATTATTTCAATTGTTTTATCAGTACTACCGCCATCAATTATAATATGTTCAACATCGCTATAATTTTGTTTCTCTACAGATGTTAAACAACTTTCAATAAAAACTTCACTATTAAGAGTTGCGGTAATTATTGAAACTTTCAATTTATTTAAAATTTAAACTAATTAGATAAAAATTATATTTTTATTTCGAAATATTAATATCATCGATTTTATTAATTTCAGTTTTAATATCAATCATATTTTCGTAAATTGAAAGCAGTCTGCAATATAAAAACCCTGGATAGCCGTCAAGAAAACCAAATTTTAAAATATACATATATAAGAATCTTAAAAATGATCTAAAAGGTAAAAAAACTGATAGTGTTTTTAAAGCTCTTCTTCGATCTGTATTTTTTATTGATACAAAATTCATTAACTCAAAAAAAAATTTGTTCTTTTTTATTTTAAGATCTAAATCTGCTTCATCAGAAGAATATTTATTATGCTTATTAAACCATTCGTCTATCCCTTTTGAAAAAGTATTATGAATATAAGCTTCTTTCAGAACACCTACAGTTTTTGCATCCATATCCTCAATCTGTCCGTGTCCATATTGTTTGAATTTTAATTTTTTATAACGACCTAATCTTACTTGATATACTGGATACATGCTGGAATAACGCAACCACTTACCTAAAAAAAACATTTTTGAGGCTATTTTAAATGCATCAAAACTTACATTTGAATTTAAATTTTTTATCTCTTTTTCAAGCTCCGGTGTTAAAATTTCATCTGCATCTAAATGAAGTACCCACTCATTTTTAAATTCAAAATTTTTTAATGCATAATTTCTCTGATCAGCGAAATTATTGAACTTTTTTTTAAAAACTCTTGCTCCTTTTGACTCTGCAATTGAAACTGTGGAGTCGGTGCTATAAGAGTCTAAAACAACAATATCATCGAAATCTGATATAGAATCTATACATTTTGAAATGTTCAATTCTTCATTAAATGTTAAAATTAAAATAGATATTTTCACTGTACTGGTTTTTTAAATCTAACAATCATTGACTTTGCTATTGAGGGATGGAAACGTCCAACTCTATAAAATTTAATATCTTGAAATTTAAATTCATTCAATAATTTAGTTAAAGTTTTAAATGACCAAAATTTTATATGCCCACCATCCGTTAAAGCCGTGAAGTGATCATCCATTTTTCCAAATAATGAAATTAAAAGATTTTTTAAATAACCATGATAAGGGGTTGAAATGATTGCAACACCACCTGGTTCTAATAAATTTAAAATATTATTCATATAATCACGTGGAGCGTATACATGCTCAATTACCTCTAAACTTATTAAAATTGGAAACTTACCAAACTTATCTGCCAAATTTTCAACTGTTGAGCCATTGTATAATTTAAGTTTTGGGAAAGATAAATTTGCTTGATTTATTCCATCATTTGAAGGATCAACTCCAGTTACATCCCATCCTTTATTTGTTAAGTAATTTGCTATCGATCCATTTCCACAACCCAAATCAAAGATACGTCTTGTTTTAACTAGATTAGAATCAACATCATTTAAAATTCTTTCCACTGTTGGCAATAATACAGAATGGTGCTCCATATGAGAATTATCAATATATTCAAATGATGAAGTTATGTTTTCATTTTTCATTTTTTATTGTTCTCTTTCTTATAAATTTAGCTGGATTACCACCAACAATTTGCATTGGTTTAATATTTTTCATAACAACTGAACCTGCACCAACTATTGCACCATTTCCAATATTTACATTTGGACCAATAAAACTCTCAGAACAAATCCACACTTTATCACCAATTTTAATAGGTAAACGCATCAATGGTAGTTTTGGATTAGAATATTTATGTGTTCCGGCACATAAGTGAGCGCGATGAGATATGGTAGTTTGGGATCCAATATCAATTTTACCTAAATTGTAAACTAGAGTCCACTCACCTATACTTGAGTCATCGCCTATTTTTAAATTCCAAGGAATATATATTATTACACTTGGATAAATATGAACATGACTTCCGATTTTTGCTCCAAAAATTCTTAATAAAAAATTTCTCCATTCAAAAAAAATTCTAGGGCTGTAACGAAAAAAAATATTAAAAAATGACCATAAGATTCTTCCTAAGTACTCTTTAATAGTATAAGGATACAATTTTCTTGAACTTGAAATATCTAATTTTAAATTAGAGTAATTATTTTTTTTATACATTTACACTATAAAATCAGGTTTATTTTTTTTATCCAATATCCACTTATAAACATCAATCATTTTTTTAGCAATTGTAGGATAACCAAAGTTTTTTTGTGCAAATATCTTGCCTCTTTTACCCATTTCTTTTAACTTTTCACTAGGTGTTGATATAGCTTCATTCAAAGCATTTGTTAAAGGATCAATACCAATATCAATCCACCAACCACAGTTATTTTTGATCAAACCTTCCCATGGGGCACCTTTGGTTGTTATAACTGGCAGTTCAGACATTAAAGCTTCAGCAACTACAATTCCAAAATTTTCAGAATAAGTTGGTAAAACAAATAAGTCAGAGGATTTGTATAGATCAAATTTTTTATCACCATCTACTGGACCAATAAACTCAAAATGATGGTTTAATTTTTTTTCCCTTATTAAAGCCTCAACGTCTGATTTATGTCCATCTTCATCTGGACCAGCAATTACTACTTTCCATTTTTTTGGATTTAAATTTTCCCATGCTTTAACTAGCTCGATTAAACCTTTTTTTGGATGTATTCTGCTTAAAAAAAGTAATTGTCTTCGATCATCTTTTTTTAGGTTAAACTTTTTAGTATCAGTATAATTACTAAAGTTAATTCCATTTGGAATTATTGCAATTGGCTGTTTTAAGCCAATTTTTCTCAAATTTTCTGCCTCTTGTTCTGCGGTAGCATGAATTACATCAGCTAAATTAAGATCCTTTTTTTGATAAATGTACCATGCAATTTTTTTTTTTAAAAAATTATTATTCAATGCCCATGGTTCCAACATACCTTGTGGACTTATAACGATAGGTATAAAGTTTTTTTTCGCTAGAATAATTGATGCATGGGATAATGGTTCCCAAATTCCAGTCAAATGAAGTAAATCAACATTTTTATTTAAAAACTGATTAAGTTTTAGACGATATGACGATGCATAGATTTTTTTAAAAAAGTTATTTTCAATCTCACTAAGTTCAATTTGTACTTTTTTTTGAGATGGAAAGTAAAAATCATTTAAAAAAAATTTTTCTTTTTTTAAAAATTGCGAAATTAATATTACTTCAGTACCATTATTTACAAGTTCATCACTCAAGTCTGATACTAAAAAGCTAGTGCCTCCACTCTTTTTTTTCAATGAACTTATGCATTTAATAATTTTCACAATAATATTATTTTTTAATTTCCCATGGTGGTAATGGTTTTTTTCCATTATTCATTGCAAATTCCAATATTTTAATTAGATATTCTGCACCCGCTTTAGAACTCAAACAATTTGCCCATTTTTTTATATGTTCTCTTTTTTTTTTTGAAATTTTGCCTTTTATAATTGTTTTTTTTAATTTCAAAAGAAGGTCCTTGCGGTTGTTGCTCTTAAAAATATAACCAAACTTACTTGCTTTGACAATTGTTGAGGATCCGCATTTATCACTACAAATTACAGGCGTTCCAACCATAAGCGACTCAGACACAACTGCTCCCCAGCCATCAAAATAACTTGGCAAAACCAAACAATCAGCATCAGCAATTTTTTTTGGAACTTGACTTATAGGTATTTTGTGAATCCATGTTACTATTTTTGGTAATTTTTTATTACATTTATTTATTAAATTTTTTTTTAACGGACCATTACCAATTATTTCTAATTCAATTTTTTCTTTCTCTTTTTCTTTCAATAAAGATAAAGCATCTAATAATAAATCAATATTTTTTCTTTTTATAGCTTGACCAACAAATATAAACTTAAATTTTCGATTAATTGTACTGCTTGATTTAGTTTTTAAAATTTCTTCATTTAGAAAATAAGCAAAAGGAAAAATTTTTTTGTTATCAAATCCCCTATCTTTATACCATTCAGCTGCACCACTTCCTATGGCTAGGATGCCATTTATTTTTCTTTTCCACAAAATGAATAAAAAATTATATAACAATTTTCTTAATTTACCTTTTAATCCTTGATCATTAATTTTTTCCATGATTATCCAATGATTTAAATTTTTCTTTCTAAGATAATTTTGGACGTTTTGAATAAATCCATTAAAAATTAAACCTTGGCAAATATTAATTGAATCTTTCAAATAAAAAATTTTTGAGAATTTATTTTCAATGTTTTTAAAATAAATTATTTTTGCAAAAAATAGTTTAAATTTTTCCCATCCTAATTGTTTTCTATCTTTTGTGATAAGTTTATCTACAACAAGATTTACTTGTATTCTCTTTGAAGCTATTCTATCAATAAGATACGCAATATGTGGTGAAACAAATTCTTGCCAAAAAAAAATTTTCATAAGTTTTTTAATCAAATATTACTTTTACTTTTTTCATTTAGTAAACTAAAACTATGTTGTGTAATTAAAAGAATTAAGCACGGAATAAGCAATACCCACAACCTTGATCCAAAGATAGACATTCCTCCCCAAAAATAACTAACTAAATTTAAATCAAAAATTAACAAAGGAACTATAGAGTTAAAACTCAAATAAGATACTAATTTACGTATAACGACAATAGTTATTAATGTAAAAATTAATCCTATATAAAATTTTTCTCCAAACATAAGCATTTGCTCGCCAACAAAACCTAGTGAAATTGAAAATTCTTTATCAACTCCAATTGTTGGGTTAGTTCTTACGCTTTCCTCAAAAATAACATCAACAGCCCAAAATCCAATGGGGATAGGTTTGGATGACCAGATTTCTCTTGGCACATGTATAAAATACATCAATAAATATTGATCGAAAAAAGCATTCCATTGTGTTTGTGCAAAATATTTAGTTGATTGTACCATCTCTGTTATTTGCAAATGATATCCTGCAGAACCAATTAAATACTCTTCAAAACTGAAGTTTTTATATCTTGATGATTGCAAGATCATTAAGGCAATAGGACAAGCAATATAAAAGATAAAATGTGAAATGAATATTCTGCAATAATGGAAATAGATTAAAATTGGAGATAAAAATAAAACAGCCAAAAACACTCTTCCCATACCCACCCAGTGGAAATAAAGATAAACTGCAGAAAATGAAAAATGATAAATTAAGAAAATCCCTCCAAATATGGGATTTTTCAAAGTTTTGAGTATTTTCTCTAAATAAATCAATGAAATTGAAAATGGAAACATGAAGGATGACATTCCGATCAAGTGATTACCCTGACCAAAAAAAAATGGACCAATTACAGTCCAAGATGACAAAGAAAAATAAATAATTAAATCTTTTTTATCCAAATATTTGTTTTTTGAGACATTATTTAAAGTTTTTGGTCTATCAAACAAATATTCCAAAATATCAAAACATAATATTATAACAAATAAGATATGAGTAAAATCTTGTCTATGATAATAATAAATTGCAAAACTTGGAATTAATAGAAGTATAATCTTATAAATTAAAAAAATTAAATCCTGGCCATTTAATTTGCTGTTTAAATTTTCCCTAAAAATTAAAAAAAACCAAAAATAAAATAAAAATCCAAAATTATATCTTAAAGAATTATCAAAATAGAAACTTATACTTCCCAAAGAATAAACACAAAAAGTAAAAAAATAATAACGATTTATTTTTAAATTCATATTTACATTAATATTTTAATTTTATTGAAATATGTCTATCTACTATTTTTAAAAAGAATTTAATTAAAATAATATAAATAATAACATTCAAACAAATTATTAATATTTCATATGGATAAAATATCAAATAAAACAGATCCTCAGAGAGAACATTTTTATAATTTTTTTCCCAAATAAGATAAGTTGCTAAATCAAATGGTATAAGCAAAGAGTATAAGTTAAAAAAATAAATATGTTTATCATTTAAGATATTATTTATTAGAAGCAAGAAAATTAAAAAAGGTATAACTGTTGCAATAAATCCTGGTGATACATAGCTTGATCCTATTTGAAATGAAAATGTAAATAGACAAACTCCAAATGAAATAAATATTGGCTTAGAAATTTTATTTTTAAATTTAAATAAAAATAAAGAAATAATTAAAAATAATACTAATGTTAGAAATCTTGAATATAAAAGTAAGTTTTGATTTAAGGAAAATTTATCTATTAAAAACCAAATATTTCCTGGAAAAAAATATGCTGTTAAATCATCGACACCATGTTTCCATTCAAATCCAAAACCAAATACTTTTGAGTTTAAAATTATTGGAATTAATAAAAATAATAAAAAAAATAATATGATACGCAATATTTCTTTTCGGTTAGAAACCATTACAATGGGTAGTATTGCTGCAAGTGCTGTAATTTTTACTGCAAACAAACTGAAACTAGAAAAAAAAGAATTTAATAATCTACTTGAGTGTGATATTGAATAAAATATTCCTCCAAATGCAAAAATCATTAAGGCTTCGTCTTGACCATCAAATGCCAACCAACCAATTACTAGAGGATTAGTGATATACAACATAGCAAATAGTTTAGCTCGATTTATTGAAAGTAATTTTTTTATAGACAAAAAAAATAAACAAAAACCAAATAATTCAAATAATTGCAAAATTAACATTATTGCAATTGGATTTTTGAATAAATAATACGGAATAGATAATAAGTAATTAAAATAAAAACCATATGGTGTTGAAAAATCACGGTTAGGAATTTTACCTTCCAAAACCCAACTTACATGAAGTTCATAAGCATAAAGATCTCCACTAACTCTACCTTCAAAAAAGAAAAACCAAACTGATAAAATTATCCATCTGGTTAAAAAACCATAAATTACAAACTGATAAAGTTCAAAATCTTTAAATTTTTTATTTTTTAAAAGTATATAACCTACCAACAATCCAAAAATAGAAATTAAAAACTTCGAAATTATAACTACCATAAATAATTATTTATTAACAATATTGATTATTCAAAAATATTTTTTATATAAAAAAAAATCAATTGAAAGACAAAAGTAAACGCCTAATTAAATTTCTAATTCCACCTCTTTTTAAATACCAATAAGCACGACGAAAACGAAAATAAAATCTCTTTAACTTACCAATAATATTATATTTGTCTGTATAATTATATTTTTTTGACATTATTAAATGCTCTTCAACTATTTTTGGTGAGATTATGGGGCCAGTTTTTTGTAATTCATGTCGTCTAAAAGCTCCCAAAACTTTGTCAATACGTAGAAAATTTTTTTCAGCAATAATTCCAAACTCTAAAATCATCTGATAATCCATTGTATTATATAAGTTTAAATTATATCCTGAGAATTGTTTGTGTAGTTCTGATTTCCATAACATAGACTGAGAATTTAAATGGAACCCCTCGTATTTAAAATGATCTAAATTGAAATTAAACGCATGGTTTAAATCAATAATTTTATCATTTTCATCAATTGTTAACCAATCACCAAATACAAGTAATTTATCATTATTTTTTAAAAAAGCTTCGGTTATGTAAAAAAATGATTTTGGTAGATATATATCGTCAGAATTTAGCCATCCATAAATTTGTCCACTTGCTTTTTGAAACCCTTTATTTAATGCATCGCTTTGCCCATAATCTTTTTCACTTATCCAATAATGAATATATTTTGAATATTTTTTTATAATTTCAACTGTTCCATCAGAAGAACCCCCATCAATTATAATAAATTCTAAATTTGGATAACCTTGATTTAAAACTGACAAAATACTTTTTTCAATATATTGAGAGTGATTAAAACTTGGCATCACAATCGAAATTTTAGGCCAAATGTTCTCTTGATTGAAATCTTTTATTGATAATTTTTTTTCAAGAAAACCATTTTTAAAATAATTTATCTTATTCATAAATAAAACTTTTTTAAAAAAAATCTTTTTTTAAATATATAGTATTTTTATTACTATTTTTTTTTTGTTGAAGACTAACTAGTTTTTTTGAAGATGGGATGTAGGTATATGTACTAAATCCATAATTTAGTAATTTCTTATGCAATGCATCCTCATCGAAACTATAATTTTTTCCACCACCAATTAATTCAATAATTATGCATTTTAAATCATTGTGTGAAAAAATATTTTCAGCTCCATCAATTACCTTTGACTCATATCCTTCAACATCAATTTTAATAAATTTAGGAATCCGTCCATTTAAAATTTGATCCAGTTTAACTGCAGGTATATTTATGATATCAGAATATTTTTCACCATTTACTAATACGTGATTAAGAGCATCTAAATTATTTGAAAATTTTAAACTTTCATCTTTATCACTAATTGCAACATTATAAATATCAACAGTGTTGCTGAAATCATTAAGTAAAATATTTTTTTTTAAAATTTCATATGATGAAGGTATAGGTTCCACAGCAATAACTTTTGAATTCTTACTTGCAGCAAGAATTGTATACGCTCCTATATTTGCTCCTATATCTACAAATAAGTCGTCAGCATCTAAATAATCAAATAAGAAATTCATCTCCTCGTACTCATAAAGTCCACAATACCATGCATTACTTGCACTGGTCATTCCTCTTTTTCCATACAAATAAGTTTTATTATAATATGGTAAGGCAATCAGACCAGGCATTATTCTAGATGCAATTTGCCAACGTAAAACTCTAAATATTGCAGAAATTTTAGAATTTTTATTTGATGGATGTTTCCATACAAACTTTAGTAATTGAATTAAATTATTTATCATTCAAGTTTTTTGAACTCAATAATTTAAACTTATAATCATCTATAATTTTTTCTAAAATTTTTTTTCTATCTATTTGCTTAAAAAAACTAGCTCTCTCATATCCTTTTTCTACAAGTCTTTCTCTAAGATGACTATCAGTTATTAGATTATTAATATGCTGAGCCATTGTTTCTGGATTTTTTAAATCCATTAGTAAAGCAGCATCACCTACTTGATCTTTTAAACCTTTTAAATCAGGATATAAAACTGGCGCACCTAAATCAAATGCCTCCAATGGAGGAATATTAGTTGGTCCAAAATAAGTTGGCATAACAAGTGCTAAACATTGTTCGTAAAGAAATGGTATCTCTTCATTTTTTACAAATCCAATAAAATGAATTTGTTCATTTAATTTTAATTTTTTAACCTGATTTTTGACAAAACTTAAATTTCCCTGATCTCCACCTGCAAATATCGCAGAAATTTTGATTTTAAATTTATTTTCTAAAGATTTAATTCCTTGAAGAATGTAAGTATGATTTTTATGTGCCCAAAATTGGGCTGGATAAAATATATAAGGATACTTTATAGAATATTTTTTTTTGATTTCTATTTGATTTAAATTTTTTTTTATTAAATATTTCTGTATATTTTGACCTGGTTGAAATGGAATTGAATGCACTCTTTTTTTATCAATTAAAAAATATTTTGAAACATCTTCTCTAGACATTTCAGAATCAACTATTATTGCTGTGGCTTTTCTTATGGTTGAGGTATAGAAATCATGAATAGTTTCTATAATTTTGTTTTCTTTAAATTCAGGAAACTCATTATTATATAAATAATTTAAATCCCACACTGTTAAAATATAATTGAGTTTATCAACTTCTTTAGCCAAACTACTTGGGGAGACAAAGTAAATTAAATCAATACTGTTTGAAATCATAATTTTTTCAAATTTAGAATATTTATTTATTACTTTTAAAAACTTTAAAATTCTTGGATGATAAAATTTAGATTTCAAAAAAGAGAAAAATTTATTTGTGAAATTTATATTTATATAATTAAATTTAATCCCATAATCAGATAATACATTCATATTATCTTTTATTGTTGTAAAATAAGCTAAATCTATAAAATCATTTTTTAAGTCTTTTGCTAACAAAATTGCATTTAAAGCTTGCTGATAACCCCCACCAGCCAAAATTTTTTGATCTAAAATAATAGCAATTTTTATCTTGGTCATTATTTCATTTTTTTACTATTTTAAATAAAACATCTACAACACTTGAAATTTTTTTTTTATCTAAAGATAAGCCGCTTGGTATATAAAAACCACGCTCATACAAATTTTCTGCAACAGGATAATGTTGATTATCAAATAAGTTAAGTTTCTTCAAAACAGGTTGTAAATGCATGGGGTAAAAAAAAGGTCTACAGCCTATTCCATTATCTAATAATTTTTTCATAACCTCTTTAGCACTAAGTTTAATTTCTGGTTTTAAAATAACTCCATATACCCAATAAATATTTGTTGCATAATCGGTTTTATCTAAAGGAAGTTGCAAGCTTTTTAATTCTGAGAGTTTTTCATTATAAAGTTTTCCTATATAACGTTTTTTTTTGATAAAAAAATCAAGTTGCTCTAATTGAGCAACTCCCACTGCTGCTTGAAGATTTGACATTCTATAATTCCATCCAAGTTTTGTATGTACAAAGCGATTATTATCATCAAAGTATAAATTTCTAAGTTTTCGACATTTCTCAGCTAAGGTTTTGTCATCAGTAAGCACCATTCCACCTTCACCGGTGGTGATATGCTTATTTGGATAAAAACTAACAGTGCTAATATCTCCAAAAGAACCACAAGAAATACTTCGATAAGTTTGACCAATTACTTCGGCAGCATCCTCAATTAATTTTAAATTATATTTTCTACATAGGTTAATCAAATCTTCCATTTCAACTGGCAACCCATATATATGCACTGCTAAAATAGCTTTAGTATTTGATGTGATCTTTGCTTCAATATGATCTACGTTCATATTCCAAGTTAATGGATCAGAATCAATTAACACAGGTTTTGCACCTGATCTGACTATTTGTAAAATAGTTGAAATTATTGTGAAAGAAGGAATTATAACTTCATCTCCTACTCCAATTTCTAAACATTGTACTGCAATGTCAATTGCTGCAGTACCATTTGATACTGCAACACCATATTTTCTACCTAATTTAGAAGAAAATTCTTTTTCAAATCTTTTAACAAAAGGCCCGTCGGATGAAATCCATCCGGTATCTATACATTCGTTTAAATATTTCTTTTCATTACCCTCTAGCAATGGTTCATTTACAGGAATGAAGTTCATAATATTATTAAACCTATATTATTTCTTTCTTATTAGTAATAACATTAATTACTGACATGCCATCTAAAGCGTTGATTTCTTCGTTGGTATCAGTGTAGATTAATTCACCATTTTTATTTCTAGCCTCTCTAAAGCCTGCTGATTGATAGCCCTCTGATATATTAATTTTTGGTATTTTGGACATATATTTATTTAATATAAAATAAGCATTGTTACCTGCACTATTACAACCAATAAAATAATATCCTTTTTTTTCAGCAATATAATTCAAAGCACTTAAACTTGCCCCAAAGTATTTACCAGAATAATGTGAGTCGAACCTACTAAATTTATGATCATATGGGATACTGATAAATTTATCAGCACCAAATACCGCATTATACTCTAAAATTAAAATATCAGGATTAAATATATTTAGATCTAAAGATTCAATAATCCAGTAGTCATTTCCATCTAAGTCAATATGTAGAAGTTCAATCTTGTCAAATGTACTACTTTTTAATAAACTTTGAATATTTTCTCTAGTTATAAATTCCGATTTTGCCTTCAGATTATATTTCCAAAAAATTGGTGAAGATTTTAATATATTCATATTTTTTTTATCCCCATCCATAACAAAACCTTCCCATCTATTATTAATAAGCAAAAAATGAGTATTACTCTCAAAATAATCTGCCACACCAAATTCTATAAATTTACCATTTTTTTTTAAATTGAGTAGATTTATCAAAAATTGAATTATACCATCATCACCAAATTGAGAATAAACACTAAATTCTTTTTCTTGTAACCACTTTGGGTTTGATAAATCTGGAACTTCAGTCCAAGTTGAACTATTCATTATTGATTTTGCAGAAAGTATCAATGCTTGATCTTCCCAGTTTTTTTTTTGTGTGGGTTTAATGATAGTTTTAATCTTATGAGTTAGATTTTTTATAAAGATCATTTTTTCCTAAATACATTGCAAATTGTCCAAGTATCTTTACTTGGAACTTTGCCAGTCAAAAATTCTTCACTATTTAAATGTTCAAACCCATTATTTTCAGCAAAAAATTTAATTTCAGGAACTGAAAAGTGTCTCATTGAATGCTTTTCGGTAATTGTTTCAAGGCTATTATTATTAGTATCTTTTATTAAGATTGTATAATTTATATCTACAATATTTGAATTTGTTATATTTTTTGGCTCAGCTATTCTATAAATTTCTAAATTTTCATGTTTAATTCTTTTATATCTAACACTTGGTTGTTGATAATTTACACCTGGAGTAAACCAAGCATCAAATATAAAAAGACCATTTTTTATCAAATGCATATTTGCAGACTTAAATACTTGGTTGATTTGAGAGTTAATTGTTTGATAGCTCATTACATGAAATAATGAAAAAATAGCATCAAACTTTTTACCTAAGTTTAGTTTACATATATCTCCTACTTCACAAGTAAAACCGTCACCTTGTTCAGCAAGAGAAATCATTTTTTTGCTTTTTTCTATACCATGAACAGAATAACCTTCCTTTGCTAGTAGTCGACCGTGCTTACCTGAGCCTGAGCCAAATTCAAGTAACTTATTTTTTTTTAGTTTGTATTTTTTGAATAAATTTAAAATATAATTCTTTTCACTAATATAATCTTTGTTTTTATAAAAAATATCATAAAAGTTACTATAATTATCAAAAACTTTTTTATTCATTGTTGATTTAAATATTTATTCTTTAATTTTAATTTTTACACTGTTACCTTGATCAAATCTAATTTTATCTTCATCACCCATGTATGGCCCTTGCTTGACTTCAATGATTTCACTTTTTTCCAACATTTCAAATCCATGACCACCAAATGCCAATAAAATTACATCCCCTTTGTACAAAATTTGACTTTCAAAATAATTTTGATCTAGATCATAAAAATCTACACGAACTTTTCCTGACTTTATAAATAAGACTTCATTGGTAAAATGTACCTCTCTTTGGATGCGATTATGCAAGTGAGGTTTAATTACATACTTTTTAGGCCTTTTCATATATCCAAGTTGCTGTGAAAATTCACCTGGTGTAAAAAATTCTATACTTTCATTATCTGAAGAAAAATCAGATTGTAAAATTATTGCATATATTTTATCTAACTTCTTAATATATTTAATTCCTTTTTTTTGATCTGTCATATTATTAGACTTATCACTTTTATTAATAAAAATAAAACAAGCAATAATTAATAATTAATACTCTTCGTTTTAGTTATTTTATAAATTTAAAAGTATTTTTTAATTACGATAATTCTTTAAAATAGTCATTTCTTATACTCAGTTCATCGTATGATCCAAAGTCTGCAATTAAACCTTTTTCCAAAAGATATATGATATCACAATTTTTTACTGTATTTATTCTATGAGCAATTGTTATTATAGTCATCTCATCACTAATATTCTTTAGTCCCTGCATAACTAAGCGCTCTGTAATGCTATCCAATGCACTAGTTGCCTCATCTAAAACAAGAACTTTTGGTGAGAAATATAATGATCTTGCAATTCCAATTCTTTGTTTTTGTCCTCCAGATAAACGAACACCTCTCTCACCGACTGGTGTCTCAAAGCCATTAGATAATTCATTAATTATAAAGTCATATATATTTGCAACTTTTGCTACCTGCTCTACTTTTTTCATGTTAATATTTTCTTTATTAACACCAAATGCAATATTATTTGTAATTGTATCATCTGCTAAGTAAACTTGTTGCGGAACATAACCAATCAATTTTTGCCAATTTCGTACATTTGAATTATTAATCTCTTTATCATCCACAATTAATTTGCTTTCGTAAGGTTCCAATAAACCTATAATTAAATCAATCAAGGTTGTTTTACCTGATCCTGTTTTTCCAACAAAAGCTACTGATGTATTTGCTTTGATAGAAATATTTAGGTTTTTAAAAATGAATTTATTAGAAGCAGGGTATTTATAATTTAAGTTATTTAGTTTGATTTCTTTCTTAAGTTGAATTTCGTCTTGATCATTTTCATGAACTACATCGTTTTTAATTATCATATTATTCATGTCAGCATAAAGTAAGTCAATAGCTGGCTGAGAATACTTAATTGTGGAAATTGAAGTATATAATTGCTGGATAGCTGGTAAAATTCTATAAGCTGCGACAGCATATATCGATAAAATTGGAATTATAATTGAAAAATTATCTAAAATTGTCATTAAATAAAGTATTACAATGAGCATGCTTCCAAAACCCAAACCTTCCATAGCAAACCTTGGTATTAAAGATAAGATAGTTGCAAGGGAATAGCCTTTTGCATAAAGAACGGCAGGAAGATCATATCTTTTCATAAAAACTTTTTCTAAGCCTCCCATTTTAACCTCTTTTATTGCACCAAAAGTCTCTAACAATACCAACGCTCTCTCCTTATTTCTCTGAACATTGCTTATTCCAATATTTTTAAGCTTTTTATTAACAACTAAATAGATAATGAAATAACCAGTTCCAAATCCAAAAAATGATATCAGGGCAATTTTTGCATTTATAAATAACAGAATAAGTAAAATTAAAATAATTATTGCACACTGTGCAATTAAGTTAATAAATGGTGCTAATACTCTATCAGTTACATTATTAACTTCTGATAAAATATTTTTTCCTAAGTCTGCACTATGCTTATTTAAAAACCAAGTATATGGTTGAGCCAAGTAAGCTTCAACTAACCTTCTACCAATACTATATTCTCTCATCATCACAAAACGCAGTAAAAAATAATTAGTTATCCCTTTAAAGGCTAGAGAGAAAGTGAAAACCAAGAAAACCAAGATACCTATAACAAAAATAAAATCATTTGGGTTTTTAACTCCATAAGAATTTGAAATTTCAAATAAAGTTCTTAATATTTTGTTAGTTTGTATTAATTCTGGATTTGTAAGAATAACTAGAAATGGATATATTGAAACTATTCCTAACATATCAAATACTGACATAATTAAAATTAAGATCATTAATATGCCAGCACGTTTTTTTTCTTTTGATGATAATAAGTTAAAAATTTTTAATATTGGGTTCATAAAGATTTTAAAAAACTTTTATAAGTAACCTTTAATCCTTTAAATAAATTGACTTTTGGTTTCCACTTCAATTTAGTTATTCTTGAGGAATCTAAAAGTTTTCTTGGAATTCCATTAGGCATTTTTGTATTAAAATTTATATTTCCTTCAAAGCCAACCACCTCTTTTATAGTTTCAGCTAATTTTTTAATTGTTACATCCTTACCTGAACCAATATTAATATGACTGCACATTTCATCAGTTAAACTTTTGTATTTTTTTTTACTAATATTCATAACGTGGATGCATGCATCAGCCAGATCATCAACATACAAAAATTCTCTCTTTGGTAAACCTGTACCCCACACTAATACATTTTTTTTATTGTTAATCTTTGCCTCGTGAAATCTACGAATTAATGCTGGTATAACATGACTATTTACTGGATGATAATTATCTCCTTTGCCATATAAATTTGTGGGCATTACACATCTATAATCAACTCCATGGCTTTTTCCATATTGTCTATTATAACTTTCACACATTTTTATCCCAACAATTTTAGCTATTGCATACGGTTCATTTGTAGGCTCAAGTTTTCCAGTTAACAAATACTCCTCAAGAATTGGTTGTTTAGAAAATTTTGGATATATGCAACTCGATCCTAAAAATAAAATTTTTTTAACTCCATTCTCAAATGCAGCATTAATAATATTGGTTTGCATCATAACATTTTGATAAATGAATTCTGCAGGAAATTTATTATTAGCAAATATTCCCCCTACTTTTGCAGCAGCTAAATAGACTTCTTGAGGTCTCTCCTTTTTAAAAAAACGATTTACGGCTAACTGATTAACTAAATCTAAATCTTTTTTTGAACGAAGTATAATGTTATTAAAACCTTTGGATTTTAATGCTCGAATTATAGAAGAACCTACCATTCCAAGATGACCAGCAACATAAATTTTCTTATTATTGTTTTTTCTCATTTATTTTTATTTTAAAAATTTTTTCATTTTTTTATCAATTCCTCTATATTAGTAATTCTCTGATTTTTACTAATTATTTCTGAACCAAGTTGATGAACTATAAAATTGAGTTTTATGATCATAATCATTAAAATACAAGCCTAAAATCAATAAACAGATCTACATTTGATTTTTAAATTTAAAAATAATTAAATTGTCTCTGTATTTTTTTTATGTTTTTTTACCACAAGAAAATTTTTTTAAATTGTTTAGCAATATCAAGACTAAAAATATATTTGTTAAAATAAAAAAAAATGTTCTTTTGAAAAAAAACAAAGCTAAAAATTATTGATGGTTTGAAGAAAAAATTAATAATTATAAATTTTAGTATAAATAAATTTTACCTCATGATAGATTAAAGTAGATTAAATATAAAATTATGAAAGCAGTTATACTAGCAGGTGGATTAGGAACTAGAATATCTGAGGATACTCAGTTAAAACCAAAGCCAATGATAGAAATAGGTGGCAAACCTTTGCTTTGGCATATAATGAAAACTTATTCTCTAGGTGGTGTAAATAATTTTGTAATTTGTTGTGGTTACAAGGGAGAGGCAATTAAAGAGTATTTTTCAAAATATTTTCTATACAATTCAGATATAACAATTGATTTATCAAATAATAATCTAGAGGTGCATCAAAGAAATAGTGAGCCTTGGAAAATAACTTTAGTTGATACTGGAGAAAAAACAAATACAGGTGGTAGACTTAAAAGGGTTAGTAAATACCTAGAAAACGAAAAGGCTTTTTGCTTTACTTATGGAGATGGCCTTTCTGACATTGATATTTTATCATTAATTAAGTTTCACAAAAATCATAAAAAACTTGCAACTATTACAGCGGTAGTACAACCTGGACGTTTTGGAGTTTTAGAATTATCTGGTGCTGAAGTGAATAAATTTACAGAAAAACCTAGAGGGGATGGAAGTTTAATCAATGGTGGTTTTTTTGTTTTATCACCTAAATGCTTAAACCTAATTGAAAATGACTCTATACAATGGGAAAATGAACCATTAAAAAATTTAGTTAAAAAAAATCAGTTAATGGCTTATCTACATGATGGTTTCTGGCAGCCTATGGATACGTTAAGAGAAAAAAAATTACTTGAAACGTTATGGGAAAGTGGCAAAGCACCTTGGAAAAAATGGAGCTAAATAGAAACAGTTTTGTATATCCTAGTTTTTGGAAAGGTAAAAAAGTTTTGTTGACTGGACATACTGGTTTTAAGGGTAGCTGGTTAAGTATTTGGCTAAAATTAATGGGAGTGAAATTAACTGGTTATTCTCTTTTACCCTCAACAAACCCATCTCTCTTTGAAGTGGCTAAAGTAAAAAAAGGTATGAAGAGCATAAAGGGTGATATTCGAAATTTCAAATCTATATTTAAAGTAGTTAAAAAAGTTGAGCCAGAAATTATTATACATTTTGCGGCTCAACCACTAGTTCGTAATTCATACACAAAACCAAAATATACATACGAAACAAATGTTATGGGTACAATAAATCTTTTAGAAGCTGCAAGGAAAGTCAAATCAGTAAAAGTCTTTTTGAATGTTACATCTGACAAATGTTATGAAAATAAAGATTATTTAAAAAAAAAATACAAGGAAACTGATCCAATGGGTGGAGATGATCCTTACAGTAGTAGCAAAGCTTGTTCTGAATTAATTACAAAAGCTTATAGATCTTCATTCTTTGAAAACTCTAAGATTGCCCTTGCAACTGCTAGAAGTGGTAATATTATTGGGGGTGGAGATTGGTCTAAAAATAGATTGGTCCCTGATATATTGCGATCAATAAATAACAACAAGAAAATTATAATTCGAAGCCCTGAGTCTGTACGTCCATGGCAATATGTTTTAGAAGCATTATCAGGATATATGATTTTGATTCAAAAGTTGTATGAAAATCAAAAAAAATATTCAAAAAGTTGGAATTTTGGTCCTAACAATAAAAATACAAAAACTGTTAAATGGATTGTTGAGTACATGATAAAGCGTTCAGGATTAAAACTTAATTGGGAATATGATAAGAAAACTAATGTGCCTGAAGCAAATTACTTAGATCTTGATACACAAAAAACTAAATCTGTCCTTAATTGGAAAACTACTTTAAAACTTAAAGATGTTTTAAATAAAACAATAGATTGGCATAAACATTTGAAAAAAAAACAGGACATGCATAAAGTTTGTGAAAGACAAATTAATACATTTATTAAAGAGGCGAAAAAAAATTTATAATATACAAATTTCTTTGTTAATTAAATATAATAATTTGATATCTAAAGTAAGACTAAATTAGACAACAAGCTTGTAAGATGTATGATTTAATATTTACAAATAATTTTATAATTAATTTTTTTAATAGTTTTTTATTT